>NZ_CAJPUY010000001.1 GCF_905397275.1 Cupriavidus yeoncheonensis
CAGCTTGAAGCTGGCGTCAAATTGTCGGCGCCTTCTTGTCATCTATCTTTCTTCCTCGTCGATTCCGGATTGTCCTCCTATCGACCTGTCCGAGGAAATTAGACCACCACAGTAACGGTGTACCACGCGGCCAAGGTGAAGTGTCCTCGAGTGCAGCGATCGCTTCGGCGAGGAAGAAGTAACGTCGTAACGTTTCGCGATGTCGCTGTTGCGACCGCGTCAGGTGCCTGCACACTTCGGCTTCAAGATAAGGAATAAAGTGGACCGTAAAGAGTTCCGCAAGGTAGGGAAAGCGCTTGCCGTGATCGAGGCAGTACCTGATGTACTTTGCCAGCACGACGGTGTAGGGAGCCCCGTCGAAATACGGATCTCGGTAGTAAGCTGCCCGCGCGTAACGGATAGCGCGCTCGAAGTCGCTCGCTTCCCAGTGTGCCGTCTTATCGAGCGGAGGGATAGGAATAGAAGGTTCCCACCAAGCGGGCGGGATTATCGGTCGCTTTTTTGACATCATGGCCTCCTACGAGCTCACCATCGGGATGATCTGAATCATAGTTCGCCGGCGGTGGCGGCACCGACTGCGGCCGTTCCTCGACACGCTACTCGCTTCAACCAGTCGGGGGCCTTGGGTTTAGGCGCGTAGGCTCTGGTGCGCAAAGCAGTGCCCTGGGACGATCCGACACGGAAGCACATGCTGGGCGGCTGTCACCGAACGGGCCCAGGCCATCATGGGGCTAATGCAGATGGCGCGCGCGCTGGAGCACTTGTGCGTTGTAGCTGAATTGCCAGTCTTGGATTGCCGCGCGCCAGTCGGCGAGGGAGCAGGCGCCCTGGCCACTGGCGGTGACGAGGCAATCTAATACAAACGACTCGATGACGGCGAAGACATGGGGATGCGCGACACAGTATCGGCTCACGACAACGTGAGTCCCATGCGCAGCGGCCCAGGACGAGAGCGCCCCAAGGTCAAGGGCTGAGTCGGTGGCCGTGTAGAGTCCCTTGATGACCTCCTCTCGCGAGAGGGCACGATCCAGCTATGCCGGAGTGCGTCGCCCGAGCGGTGCGCCGTCAATGTCCGTCCGTCGGCAACGGCCGTTTGCCACCTCGATTAGCTGATGCACGAATCCGCCGGGCAAACGCAGGGGCCTGTAGTCCGTTGACAGCAAGACGTAATTGCCAGGTAGCCATAGCTCCGGCAAGTGTTGGTAGGCAATCCTCCGATCGGGCTGGGCTTGCATGGCGTGACTCCGGTGCAGTTTGGCGTTTAATGGGTGTTTCGCCGTGTAATTAACGACTCATCGGCACGACATAGGATTCTGCAAAAGTGCGAGACTTGCCTTGTTGACAATCAGTCGAAGTTGTTCCATGTCAAGAGCGGGCCGGGCTTTACCGAAGACTCGGCGGGGGTAGCGGCCGGTCAGATAAAACTGCTGTTGGCAGGTGGCACCCTGCATCGGCGATGCGCTCGATGAAATCGCGCCTTAGATTTTCGAGGGTGATGAGGGGCAACCCTGCACGTTCCAAGAGGTGTAGCCATCTCGGCCTGATATTCAAAGCCTGACCGCCGGGGCTTTTCCCAGGAAACACCAGTAGGCCAGGGCACTGCTCGCGCCAGCGAGACATGGTTTCCCAGGCGAGATCGGAGAGCGGCAGGTTCCAGCGACAACCGCTGCGCGACGTCACTGACCATTCTTTCGGTGGCAGATCGACATCGCTCCAGGGCATATGCATGCTTTGGCTATATCCCGCGCCTGTCTCTCGCAGGAAGATGTAGATGACGGGGAGGTGGTCCACGAACGTTTGTTCCCACAGACTGGGCAACTGCACCCGATGGTGCGCGACCTGATCGAGGTTGTGCCGGTCCCGCGCAGCGCGCATGGCAGCGGCGCTTGTGTTCAATTCTTGGAGAATGGCCCAATGGTCATGGCGGGTGAGTTCCATGAACTGGCGCGGCGGCTTTAGTGGGAGCCGGGGCAGCGCGTCTGTGGGAAATTGCGCGAGGAGATCGAGGCGACAGGCGAAGTCCAGAATCTGCTTGAGCATCGCTCGAAGACTGGTGACTGTAGAGTCTTCATAGCTGAGGCGGGCTTGCTTATCCCATTCTGCGATGCGATTGGCATCGAGTTCGCAAACTGGCACGTCGAGGAGTGGTGAGAGTCCACGCCCACATTTTTTGAGCATGCTTGCCTTGTCTTGCCGCCGAGCGAAGATTGTCTCGCCATGGCGCGCTAGTATTTCGCCGACTGTGAGCTGGCTACCGAGAGTGAGCGACATCGAATGCGATCGTGACGACGGCGGACGGTTTGCCCGTTCAGTCGCCTGGACGAGGGGTGGCGGTATCTTGATCGCCGTTATCGTTGGCCGGCAACAAACGTGGCGCGATGGTCAAGAGCTGCGCAAGTTCGCCGCAGCACTTGCACTCCCACTCCTTGCGCGCCTGATGAAGAATCCGCACGCATCGGCCAAAATGCGCCTCACGCGGACCTTTCCCTTGCTTGCGCAATTCATAGTAGAGAGTCGGGGAGATGTGATAGTGCTGACAAAGCTGTTTGACCGTGAACGCCGGTCCATCCTCTGTGTCATCGAGATCCATGGAGTGCTCCAGAATATTGCCTGTCGCAAGTCGTCGGATCGACGCTCTCATCGACCTTAGTGAATGCGCTTCGGAAGATCGACGACAACTGGGTCCCGCTATTTGTCGTCGGCCATTGGTCACATTGGCCGATGTGTCTCAGTTAGGTGGGCACAAGGCATGGTTCTGAGTCCCATTGGCGCTCATCCGGGAGGAGGAGGTGTTGGGCGAAAGGCAAAACCGCCGGAAGACGGCAAGAGTCAGGTGTCGGCTGGCGGGCGCGTTCCGGCGGTGAGGGCAACTGCAGTCCAGGGCGAGAGGCGTTCTTGCGGTCGTCGTGTCGACCAGGCAAATCCGTTGCCGTCTTTAGAGTGAACGATCGGTTCGGCGACAGGCATCACGGGGGGAAGCCGAGGCAGTCATCCACGCCTCGAACCGGGTCGGACCACTGATAGGGGGCGCGATACGGCCGGTCGTTGTGTGGGCGGTCGGTCGTGTCATGGTGCGGCAAGGGCTAGTGCAGGGGCGGCGGCAGCCGATGAATCTCTGAGACCACACGCCCAGAGTCGAGGCGTTCGACGGAATCCGCCAGATGATCGGGCGCGACGGTCGCGTACCGTTGGGTCATCTTCGGATCGCGGTGCCCCATGAGGTGCCTTGGGTGGACAGAGGCGCCCTTTCATTGGGGCAATCCCAAACACCGGAATCGCGCCCGGAGTCCGTCGTACATCGACGGTGTGGTGTAGGACAGCAACTGCGGATTTCCTGCCAGTATTCGTGCGCGCAATCCATTTTCGCGACTTCATTACCTCCACCGCCTCACGAAGAATCTCGTTCTCCGTGGTCTTCTTGCCGAGCAGCCACTGCAGTTCACGCATTTGCTTGAGCGCATCACTCAGTTCGGAGGCGGGAACCACTTCCTCGCCAGCGCTGACCGCCGACAGGCTGCCGTCCTGGTACAGCTTGCGCCATTGGAATCGCTGGTTCGGAATCACGCAGTGCTGGCGGGCCACCATCGACACCGTATTGCCCGGCTCGCAGCTCTCGCGCACCATGGACAGCTTCTCAGCGTCCAGCGCCGCGTGCGCTCCGGCCCCGTCAACACTTCCAGGGGACGGGTCACCATGGGGCAGGAAACCGAAGGTCGGTCAACCGCCCTGGTAGACATTGGCCTCCGGCGAGGAGGTGCTAGGTCGATCCGAGCTAGGCTAGTTCTGAAGGAGCGCCCGGCTGGCCTTGTTCACGATTTGTCGAAGTTGTTCAATTTCTAGCGCCGGCCCGGGCTTCCCGAATACCCGGCGAGGATACCGGCCGGTCAGGTAAAACTGCTGCTGAGACGTTGCGCCTTGTTCGGCGATGCGTTTGATGAAGTCGCGCCTAAGGTTCTCTAGCGTGACGATAGGTAGCCCTCCATGGCGGAGGAGATGAAGCCACGCGGATTCGATACTCAGTGGCTGCCCGTCAGGGTTTTGCCCAGGGAAGACCAGCGCGTTGCCTGGGCATTGTTGGCGCCATTGGCCTAAGGTTTCCCAAGCCAGGTCGGATAGTGGCAAACGCCAGCGGGTGCCATCACGTGACGTTTGGGTCCACTCTTTCTCGTCGAGATCGACATCCGACCACGGCACACGAACGGCGAGGCCATATCCTGCGCCGACTTCCCGCAGGAATAGATAGATGACAAGGAGATGATCGACGAAGACCTGTTGCCGGAGATCGGGTAATGCGGGGCGATGCCTCAGAGCCAGATTGGCGTTGCCTTGGTCCCGCCTCCGGCGGAGGGCTTCCGTGCGCACGTTCAGTTCATGGAGGATGGCGCAATGATCCTCGCTGGTCAGCTTCAAGAATTGGCGCGGCGGACTCGGGGGCAGAGTGGGCAGTTCGGCCGGGGAAATTTGCGCGAGGAAATCGAAGCCCCAGGCGAAGGCGAGAATCTGCCTAAGCAACGCGGTATAGTTGATAATGGTCGAGACTTCACGGTCGACTTGTCTGTGCTCGCGCCACGCTGCAATTCGTCGGCCATCCAGCTCGGATACGGGCACGTCGAGGAGCAGGGCGAGTCCGACGAAGCATCGTTGGATCACCTCGGTCGTGTCTTTCCGTCGCCCGAAAATCAGCTCCCCATAGCGCTTCAGGAGCTCGCCGACCGTGAGGTTGATGTACCGTGTTTGTTGCATGAGAGTGATGGTGACGATTCTGCGAGCGCAATGCGCTTGGTCGTACCGGGTCCTTCTAGCGCGCTGACGTGCGATACCGGCGATATTCGTGGAACTCCGTGATCGAGTTGGCCGGGCCATCCGTTATGCGATCGATGTTTGCCTCACAATGGCGAACGGCAAGGGGGCCCCAAGTTCCTCGCATTGAACCTAGCAAAGGCGCTTCAGAAAGTCGCCGTCAACAGCCTCAAGCGATTTGACGTCATCGACACCGCTGCCGATGGTGTCGTGAGGTATCCGTGCAATGGTTCATCGGGTCCGACGGCAGTTCACTGCACGCTCGCAGCCTGGAGGGCAAGGGGTGGCGAGGCGTGAATTGCTGGGATGGGTGGTAAACATCAGGTTGCTGCCGAAGGACGACGACTATGCCGAGGCGGTCGCAATGGCCGTGCCGAGTGCCGGAGGTGCCGCCACACGATTTCCTGCTTGGCCAGCTTCACCGCGCCGCTGCCCGCGCCGCAGGCCGAACGAGCGCGCAGGCCTTCAACAAGGATTCCTGAGTAGCGATGAGCCGTTGGAAAGGACAGGGCGCGGCCCGGCTGGCGAGTCCCCAGCCGGGTCTTCATGCTGGGCCGCCTACTGTGGCGGCAGGGAACGACGAGTGCGCTCCGATACGGCGCGGCCAGCATCCAGGCGCTCGAGCGTGTCCGCAAGGTGGTCCGGCGCGAACGTGGCGTAGCGTTGGGTTACCTTCGGCTCCTCGTGGCCCAACAGGTCGAGCGGCAGGGGAAGACGAGTGCGTTCCGATACGGTGCGGCCAGCATCCAGCCGCGCGACCGTGTCCGCAAGATGGTCCGGCGCGAACGTGGCGTAGCGTTGGGTCATCTTCGGATCCTCGTGGCCCAACAGGTCGCCGACCGCCTTCAACGGGACGCCCCGCATCACCATTTGCGAGGCGAAATCATGCCTGAAATCGCGCCAGTCGAAATCGGCGACGCCGGCGTCGGCCAGGATGGTTTTCCAGGCTTTCCGGATGGTGCCGATGGGGCCGGTGCCGGCGCGGTTCGGGAACACATACTCGCCGGTGGACTGCGTGCGCCAGAGCGTGAGGACGTGAATGGCCTCGGCTGACAGGTACACGATACGTTCCTTTTCCGTCTTGCAGGTCTCCGCTTCCACAATGACGAAGGGACGAGGCGCCTCCAAAAAGACAGCGCTCCACTTGGTCAGTCGCATCTCCTGCTGACGCTCGCCGGTTTCCCGTGCCCAGATGACCATCGGGATCATCGGGCTGGTGTAAGGCACGAGGCGAAGATCCGGGAGCAGCGGATAGCCACGCGCCAGGTTTCTCGCGTTGCCGCGGTCGCGCTTGGCGCGTGCGGCTTCCTCGGCCCGATACAGGGCATCAAACAGCCGCTGCACTTCTTCCAAGGTCAGGACCCGCTTCCTCAGCGGCTCGGGTTTGTGCAGTCCTGCTCGATACAGAGGATGGACCGCGATAAATTTCTTCTTCCATGCCAGAGTAAACATGCAAGACAAAATGCCGAGATTTCGGTTGATGGTGCCGTTGGCCAGGCCGATCAGTCCCTTTCGTTTTCCGTGTCGAACCACCACGGAGTGCATAGTAGTAATCCAGTCTTCGGCGTGGCCAACATTAAATTCCACCAGCGGCATGTCGAGATAGGGCTTAAAGCTGGCTCGCAGTGTTTGGACGCGGTCTTTGCCCGTTTTGGCATGCGCACATTCCCACGTTTCGAAATGCTTGTCGATAAACCAGCCAATGGTCCGGGTGCTGGTGGCGAGGGCTTCGGCGTCACGCTTGGCTTGCTTTTCCTGCTGGACGGTGACGGGGTCGCGTTTGGTGATGGCCTCCTTTAGATCGTCGAGCGCCTTCACTCGTGCCGCCTCTGCCTCGATGGCCGGGAAGTGCCCAACGGTCAGTTTGCCTTGCTGCTGCTTGCCCTTGACCGTCTTGCCGGGCTTCAGATAGTGCTGAATAAATGAGATGGTGCCCTCGGCGGACACTCTGACGGCAAAGCCGCGCAGTTTGCTGTCTGCGTAGTTTTGCTCGACGCCTGTCGCTTTCAGGGACCGACAAAAATCCCGATCGATATATGTGCGTGTCTTGGCCATGTCTGATCTCCAAGTCATTTGCCCCATCGGCACCTTCACCATAGGATGCCGGGCAATCTGAGGGCAAAATCCGCCCGCGATCGGTCAGGTCTTCGGCAGACAAGGCTGGAATCATCGGCGCACGGAATTACCCGCCAAGCCCCAGAACTATTGGGATTCCGCGACCACGACGGAGTGCGCCAGACGATGGTGGACAAACGTCCCATTGCATGGTAAGCAAGTGCTCCTGCCTTCTAAGCGAGCGGTCAGAGGTTCGAGTCCTCTAGGACGCGCCAGTCTCGATGAGGCTCGAGTCATAGCGAGTCGGGCCAGCCGGGTGTATGCCAATTCATTGAATTTGCGCGACCGGCGTCAAGCGCCGAGCCGATCAGGCTCCGGGAACGGCCTGTGAGATCCTGAACGGCGTCTGAACCATCCCGTGAGCGACATGCGGTCGCGCGTCGCAGGCAATACTTCGTGCAGCATGTCGGCGGACAGAAACACTGCGATCCGGCTGCCGACTGGCGAGATGTCCTGCGTGCTCAAGCCCTCTGGATGTAGCCGCAATGCACCGCCGTGCTCGGGCAGCCAGTCCGCATTCAGATAGACGACGATGGACACCGTGCGGCTGTCGTCATCGCGAAACTGATCGCGGTGTCGCAGATACGAAGCGCCCGGGGCATAGTATGCGAAGTGGCTTTCGTATTCTTCGAGCCCCAGGAAGAGCCTGCGATTCAGCGCAATACGCAGCATTTCCATGATCGCCAGATACCGGTCTCGGGCTTCGGACTGGCCCGCCTCCAACCACTGAATCCGGTCGCCGCGCACATCGCGCTGCAGCGAACGCGCCGTGCCATGGCCGACACGCGCCATTGCGAGCGTCCCGTCCGCCGCAAGCGCGGCGCATTCCAACGCCAGCGCGAGCGTCAGATCAGGTGGAAGAAAATTGTCCTGTTCCGACCAGCCATGGTCATGAATGGCATCCACGATACGTTGATGATGTTTATCTCCGGAGGCATCGGAATGCACGGGCGGGGGTGATCGGGTCACTGCCTGTTCCTTCGAACGAAGGTGCTGGGTGGAAACTCGAACCGGCGTCCGAGGCGGGTATCGGCAGGGGCCTGATCTGACAGCCCCTCAGTCGGCCGTCGGTGCGCAGGCGCTCGAAACGGCTGCAAACTCGAAATGGGCCGCGGCATACATGGCATTGCATGCCCAGACCTCTTCGCCGCCCTTGTAGAAGGTGACCCATTTGCCGTCGCTGGCGCAGTGGGCGCCGGGGAACACTTCGTCATGGCCGTTTGGACCGTCCAGCAGGAAGGGCGCGTGGGGCGTGGCCCAGTAGTGGCCGCTCGGCAGGGGCGCGATAGTCGTTGGCATCCTCATCTGGCCCGGTGTGGAGTGACGCAAGGCGCAGTTCCGACCCCGCCATGACGAAACGGAGGTGGTGTCAATCCCACAACGGCGTAGCACCGTCTTGTGGCAGCTTCGTGTAGTCTCGCCAACCATTACCTCCTGCTATCCGGTGCGATTTCCATGGCACGATACCTTCAATTTGTGGCCCGGGCCTGCTGCGTCGGTGCCATCATCGTGATCGTCGCCATGCTCTCCCGGCAAGTATATCTGCACAATGCCGCGGAAGCGGGCACAGTCGACGCTGATCAGGAGCCTGCGAGCAAGATATTGATTCACTGCGAGACGATGCATGACCGCCTCCACAACCGGTACAGTTCCGCGGACACTGCGGATGCTGACGAGCCGCCTCGCGTTCGTTGCAGGGAGTCTTGAAGCCGGTGCTCCGGCATTCCACCACTGTCCTTCAACGCCAGGGACTCTGTAGACGAATCACCGCTTTCATCGAATCTCTTCCTCGCTGCGATGAAAGTCAGAACCTTTTATGCTCCCGACGCGCGCGGCAGTAAGACTGAGAAGGTTGTCTCCGCATCGTCGGACCGAATTTCGATCGTACCCTGGTGGGCCTTGGCGATTTCGCTCGCAATATACAGCCCTAATCCGAGGCTGCCGATTCGCTCTTCGTCTCTCTGCTGGTTCGCCCCTCGCGTCAGAGGGTCAAAGACGCGGGCCAGCATTTCCGCTCCGATTGCCACGCCGCGATTGCAGACATCGATGCGCACACGCGTAGCATCGCCGGTCAACGTCACGCGAATGGGAGCGTCCTGTGACCCATATTTGATGGCATTGAGAACAAGATTGCCAAGCAATTGCTGCAGACGCGGACCATCCCAGTACCCCTGCGAGTCACCACTCACGTTCCAATCAATTTGCCTGTCAGGATGAATGGCGCGCAACTCATCCACCTCGTCGGCAAGCACGTCCGCCAGATCGACATTCGCAGGTATTACGTTGATGCCCAAGCCAAGCTTGGTTCGGTTGAAGTCGGTCAGGTCATCCAGTAACGCCTGCATCCTGGCACCGCTGCGTATCAGGCGATCCGCGGCCTTCGATATCTGTTCGCCGGCATTGAGTATCGCCAGATGTGATGCGGTGACCTGAATCGCCTGCAGAGGGCTTCGCATGTCGTGCCCAAGCATTCCAAGCAGAAGATTCCGATTCTGCTCGATCTGCGCATTGAAGGAACAGACCGAGCCTGCAACGGCGTGATCGATGGCTTCGTTGAAGCGAACAAGGTCGTTCAGATCCGGCACGTCGGGCTGGCAATCATCCATCCATAGGCGAAGCACGCTAGCGCGCAGGGCGCGATATTCGGCGACGAGCTGGTTAAAGTTGAAGCCGGCTTTTGCTCGCAGAACGCCATGCTTCTGCGCAGCCACGTTTGCTGCCGGATCGACCGTGCCGGCGCCTCGTCCCATCGACTTTTCGCGTTGAGCTTCCCGAGATTGCGGGGCTTGCAGGTCCATCGCCACGTCCTGCAGTATTTCCTTTACATGCTCGCGCAGTTCCAACGATTCCAGATGTCCCGCTGCTGGCAGCAAAGTGACGGCGAAGGCCTCCCATTGCTTCGCAATCGGCTCCAAATCCCGCAGGATAAAGTCTGAAAGTCTCATGCCCGAGCCTCCGAATCCGGAATACAGGGTCACTTGAGCGTAGTCCGCGAACCGTAGTCCAGCAAATCCAGTGAATTGAAGCACAGGTAGTCTACGCGTCCTTCGCACCCGAGCGGCCATTCGCGCGAGACACGGTCGAGTGTCCCACTGTGGTCAGGAACCGCCGGCGGCACTTCCCGCCCGATCTCGGCCACCCGGCCAACACCGCATCGCAGCCAGCATGCGATTACCGGGAGGCGTCCGTGGTTCGTCCAGCCACAAGCCATGTACGCAGTTCGCCGATGCCCTTCGCGTTGATGGTTCCGCGCGCTTCCAGCAGGAATGGCTTGCCAAGCCGTTGCCGAGTGGCTTCCGTTATCTGAACGCGGCCGGCCACACCGTGGGATTCCATCCGGCTCGCAATATTGACCGTTTCGCCCCACAAGTCGTAGATGAACTTTCGTCGGCCGATCACACCGGCAATGACTGCGCCGCTGTGGATGCCAACCCGCAACTGCAAGTCGTAGCCGCTACGCTCGTTGAACCGGTTCAGTAATTCCATCATGTCCAGGGCCATATGGGCGGCCCGGGCTGCGTGGTCGGCAGCAGGGAAGGGCAGACCAGCGGCGGCCATATATGCGTCGCCAATCGTCTTGATTTTCTCCAGCCCACGGTTGTCGGCGATATCGTCAAAGTCGGCGAAGATCTCATTGAGTATGGCCACCAGTCGTTCGGGGCTCAGGGCAGGCGAGAAGCGGGTGAACTGAACAAGGTCGGCAAACAGCACCGAGACTTCTTCGAACCTGTCGGCGATGATTTCCGGTGGGCCGCTGGCGATAAGGTCGGCTCGCAGCTTCAAGCGTTCGGCAATAGGAGACGGCAGTACATTGAGGAGCAGCCGTTCGGTGACCTGTTGCTCGCGAACAAGCTTCTCGTAGAGGTGCCTGAGTTCATCGCTCTGGCGAACGATGGTTTCCCTGCTGGCTTCCAGTTCACATACCTTGCGCTCGAGCGCTTTGCCGTACTGCAAGGACTCGCTGTGCAGCAGGCGCACTTCCAGCATGTTCCGCACCCGCATCAGCACTTCGCCGAGATCGAACGGCTTGCTGACGAAGTCTTTCGCTCCGGCCCGCAGTGCGCGCAGTTTGTGATCGGGCTGGGCGGTGATGACGATCACGGGTAGGTAACTGTCCGGCTGGACGGACTTGAGGTGCTCCATGACCTCGAACCCGTCCATCCCTGGCATCTGGAGATCCAGCAAGATCAGGTCATAGTGGTTCCTGCCGTGAAGCCCGGAAACCATGCGCGGATCGGTGGTTGATTCGACGCTGGTATATCCGGCCGCGTTCAGCATCCGTTCGAGCAGCAGGACGTTGGCTTCCAGATCGTCAACGACCAGGATTCTTGCAGCCAGGATGTCCGATGGGTGGATCATGGCAAGCCAGTTCGCGGGACTGGGTGCTAGCCCTGCGCAATGAATCCTCGCGGCCGTTCCAGTGCGGCGTTCAGTGCATCCATGAATTCATGGATCCTGATGGGCTTGGTCAGGTACCGGAAGAAACCTGCCTTCATGCCTCGCTCGATGTCGCGTGGCATGGCATTGGCACTGAGCGCGATGACCGGAATATGCATGGTCATCGGGTCTTCGCGCAGGCGTCCCAGTGCTTCGATGCCATTGATGTCCGGCAGATGGATATCCATCACGATCGCATCGGGCAGGGAAGCGCGCGCGAGTTCGACGCCGAGAGTCCCGGTGGCCGCGGACAACAAATGGACGTCTGCACGCCGGGCGAGGAGTTGCTCCAGGAGTTTGAGGTTGGCGGGGTTGTCTTCCACGTACAGCAAGGTGTGCATCGTGGACGAGGCTTCGATTGGCGACCGGACAGGTGCGGCGGCCTCCGCGCTGTCGCCAGCCATGGCGGGAGGCGCGGCAGCAGGCAGTTCGACCCGGAACGTGCTGCCGACGCCAGGCGTGCTTTCGGCGTCGATGGTTCCACCCATCAACTCGGCCAGCCGCTTGGCCACCACGAGGCCAATGCCGGTGCCTTCCACGGGGCCGGCCTCGTGCCCCAGCCGGTTGAACGGCTGGAATAGCTGGGCCAGCCGTTCCGGTGTCAACCCTGCACCGGTGTCGCGCACGCTGACGCATACGCGATGCTCCGTCGTCGTCACCTGCACATCGACTGAGCCCTGGTCCCGGTTGTACTTGATGGCATTGGAAAGCAGGTTGAGGAAGATCTGCTTCAGGCGGGTTCGGTCGGCACGGACGAAGCAGGGTGCTTCGCCCGCGGGGAAACACATGCGGACCGTGCGTTTCAGTGCCTGCTGCTCAAGCATTGCGTGGCACTCGCGCAGGGTGTCGATGACCGATACCGGTTCGGGCGACAGCGACGCGTGACCAGCTTCTATCCTGGCCAGGTCAAGAACTTCGTTGATGAGTTCCAGCAAATGCCAGCCCGCTTTCAGGATCTGGTCGATGCTGGCCTGCTGCGACGCAGTCGGAGGCGGAGACTCGGAGGCCATCAGTTGCGCAAAGCCGAGGATGGCGTTCAGCGGATTGCGCAACTCATGGCTCATGCTCGACAGGAACTCCGACTTCGCATGGTTGGCAATCTCGGCAGAGGCCTGGGCCTGCTTCAGCGCTTCGATGTCGGTGCTGGAGGCCAGCCACTTTACGATGTTGCCGTCAGCGTCCTTCAATGGCGACCCGCGTTCGAGGTGCCATCGGTAGGCGCCATCGGATGCCCGTTTCAGGCGATATTCGATTTCGTACTCGCAGCCTCTCGCCACCGCGTCCGCCCAGTGGGCGATATTGCGCGCGAAGTCCTCGGGGTGGACGGCCGATTTCCAGGCGCCGGACCGGGTTTGCTCGAGACTGAGGCCGGTATAGCTCGTCCACCGTCGGTTGCAGTAATCGATGTGGCCATGCGAGTCGCCGGTCATGACCATATGAGGGATGCCGTCGGCGAGCAGCCTGAAGTGCGGCTCGCCCTGCCTGAAGTCGAGGGCGGAAGGATGATCCTTTCCCGATCCGTCATGAGGCGGCTTGCGCATGATCTGCCCCGCAGTCGGCGATCTGGCGTCGGTGTGCGAGAACCGATGTCAGGCCAGCCGAAATCGGCGTAAATGAGAAACCCGCAATCAGAATACGCGCAGCCGCCGCCGGTGCAAACCATCACGCACGGGAAGGCCGCGCCTGGATCGGAAGTCTGTCTTGCACCACTCGAGGCGGATCAGCCGATGCTGGATGCCACATCAATGCCGCGCAGGCGTGGATTCGGTTCAACATGTCGCCGGCATGGCTCAGGAACTCCTGGCGTGCCCGCCCCGTCAGCGTGACGGGTTCCATCAGCATGACGCTCAGCGGGTTCTGCGGCACGTCGTTGAAGCGGAGCTCGTAGTGCAGATGCGGTCCGGTCGCCCAGCCGGTCTGGCCGACGTACGCGATCAGTTGTCCCTGCGTGATGCGCTGGCCGGGCTGGATGCCAGCGAAGCCCGACAGGTGCGCATAGTAAGTCGAGTAGCCGTCAGGATGCTTGAGGATGACGATATTGCCGTAGTGATGGAAGCCTTCGACAGGGTCCTGCGCCTTAACCTGTCCAGCGTGATGGCCTGCGCGGTCAAGTTCCGGCCTATGCTCCGTGAGCGCCAGGGTTCGCTGATTACGCTGAGTTCGATCGCTGGCTTCCGGTCCGTGCGGGGAAACCCGGCCTAAGCCGCATCCAAGTCAGGCGTGGTGGGCCTGACCCGCACGCTGGGGGAAGCCTGGGCGGCTGATGGTATCCGCGTCAACGGCATTGCCCCGGGGCTGGTGGATACCAAGCTCACCAAGGTGACCACGGCTTCGCCGGCGCGGCTTGATGCAACGCTTTCGCGCGTGCCCCTCGGCCGCATGGGCTTGCCGCACGAGATAGCCGGGGTAGCCGGGGTAGCCGTTTTCCTGGCCTCACCCCTGGCCTCTTATATGGTTGGCGAGACCCTGCTCGTCGACGGCGGGTTGACGCTGGCCTGACCTCGGGCGCGCCAGGGATGCCCAGGAGGTCAGAGGTGCGAGTCCTCCAGGACGCGCCAGGAAATTGTCCGGACTGACGGCAAATTTGCCGGGGCCCGGCGGCCAGCCCGCGATGGGCTGAGGTCCCGGCCCTCCAGAATGCTTTCATACGCTGCAACGGAAGTCGGTTGGTTGCGCGGTGCGCGCAGGCGACGTTCCTTGTTATTCGACTTCACCGCTATCGGTGTCGCCGATCTGGGCGTCGTTCTCGTGCATGGCTGCCGCCGCCAGCGCTGTGGCGTGTGCCGGCGCAGCGTCCTTGCGTTCGCTATAGCGGTCGGTCAGGTAGTCGCTGCGATCGCGCACCATCAGCGTGAACTTGTAGAGCTCTTCCATGACATCGACCACCCGGTCGTAGTACGAGGACGGCTTCATGCGCCCGTTGGCGTCAAACTCCTGATAGGCCTTGGCGACGGACGACTGGTTCGGGATCGTCACCATGCGCATCCAGCGCCCCAGCACGCGCAGCGCGTTGACGGCGTTGAATGACTGCGAGCCGCCGCTGACCTGCATCACGGCCAGCGTGCGGCCCTGTGTCGGGCGAATCCCGCCGATCTCCAGTGGCAGCCAGTCGATCTGGTTCTTGAAGACGGCCGTCAGCGTGCCGTGACGTTCGGGGCTGCACCACACCTGGCCTTCCGACCACTCGGAGAGCTTGCGCAACTCGACCACCTTCGGGTGATCGGCGGGTGCGCTGTCCGCCATCGGCAGTTCGCGCGGATCGAATACGCGGGTCTCCGCCCCGAAATGCTGCAGAATCCCTTCGGCTTCCTGCACGAGCAGCCGGCTGTACGACGTCGCGCGCAGCGAACCATAGAGCAGCAGGATGCGCGGTGGGTGGGTGCTGACGCATGCGGGTTCCAGCTTGCGCAGATCCGGCGTATCGAGCACCGCGGGGACGACGTTGGGCAGGTCCGTGGTCATTTGACTCTCCGGCCTTGCGCGTCGATGACGACCTCGCCGTCCTCCTTGATGAACGCACCTTGCTGCGGCGCGGGCAGGATATCCAGGACGAGTTCCGACGGCCTGCACAACCGCACGCCAAGTTCGGTGACGACGAAGGGCCGGTTGATCAGGATCGGGTGGGCCAGCATGGCATCAAGCAACTGGTCATCGGTCAGCCCCGGATCGGCGAGCCCAAGCTCCGCGTAGGGCGTGCCCTTCTCGCGAATCGCTTCGCGCACCGCGAGTCCGGAAGCGAGGATCATCGCCTGCAACGTTTGCCGGTCGGGCGGCGTGTTCAGGTATTCGATGACGTTCGGTTCGATGCCCGCATTGCGGATCATGGCCAACGTATTGCGCGACGTGCCGCAGGCGGGGTTGTGATAGATGGTGACGGACATGGAGATTCCTCAGTGCCTCAGTGCCTCAGTGCTTCAGTGTGATTCGTACCAGCGCTGCGAGCGATTGACCACGCCCACAACGAACAGCATCACGGGCACTTCGATCAGCACGCCCACGACGGTGGCGAGCGCCGCGCCGGACTGAAATCCGAACAGGCTGATGGCAGTCGCCACGGCCAGCTCGAAGAAGTTGCTCGCGCCGATGAGCGCCGACGGGCCGGCCACACAGTGCGCGACGCCGAGCTTGCGGTTCAGCAGGTAGGCCAGGCCGGAGTTCGCCAGGACCTGGATCAGGATCGGCACGGCCAGCAACAGGATGATCAGGGGCTGGTCCACGATCGCATTGCCCTGAAAGCCGAACAGCAGCACGAGCGTGGCGAGCAGTGCGGTGATCGAGTAGGGGCCAAGGGCGCCGACGACGCGCTTGTATGTCGCTTCGCCACGCGCGAGCAGCATCTTGCGGATGACCTGTGCAATCAGTACGGGAACGACGATATAGAGCGCGACCGAGGTGATGAGCGTATCCCATGGCACGGTGATCGACGACAGGCCCAGCAGCAGTGCGACGACAGGCGCAAAGGCCACGACCATGATGGCGTCGTTGAGCGCCACCTGCGACAGGGTGAAATACGGATCGCCCTTGCAGAGCTGGGACCAGACGAACACCATCGCCGTGCAAGGCGCGGCAGCCAGCAGGATCAGGCCGGCGATGTAGCTGTCGAGCTGGTCTGCCGGCAACCAGCCCGAGAACAGGTGGCGCACGAAGATCCAGCCCAGCAGCGCCATGGAGAACGGCTTGACGAGCCAGTTCACGAAGAGCGTCACGCCGATGCCGCGCCAGTGCCCGGCGACCTGACCCATCGCGCCAAAGTCGATCTTGATCAGCATCGGAATGATCATGATCCAGATCAGCACGCCGACCGGCAGGTTCACCTGCGCGACTTCGCTGGCGCCAATGGCCTGAAACACCGCCGGCAGCCATTGGCCGAGCAGGATGCCGGCGACGATGCAGAGTGCCACCCAGACGCTCAGGTAGCGCTCGAAGAAACCGATGGCGCTGGGTTGCGCTGCCCCGGCGACCCGTTGTGCCGTGCTCATTCTCCGGACTCCGTGGCGACGGAACAGGCGGACACCGGTGAACACGGCGCACCGCCGCAACAGTTTTCGGTGAGGTAGCCCAGCAGCGCATTCATGGTCTCGAAGCGAGCCATATAGAGGATCGACCGGCCTTCCTGGCGGCTCCCAAGGAGTCCGGCGCGGTGCAATTCCTTGAGATGGAACGACAGCGACGACGCTGGCATCTCCATCAGCTCTGCAATACGGCCAGCCGGCAGGCCTTCGGGCCCGGCTTGCACCAGCAGACGGAATACGGCCAGGCGAATGGCGTGGGCGAGCGCGGCAAGCGCTTCGAGGGCGTTATCGGTTTCCATGATTCGACTATATTCGAATCATGGAAACCGCGCAACCGGAGATCCGGCCATGATGTGCGCAGCGCGTGGAAAAACGCCGCCCGCGCCACCGCGATGCGCACGCCTATGCTGTTCACATGGCGCACGATTCCCTTGCCCGATACCGCGACAAACGTGATTTCCGGATCACGGGGGAGCCTGGCGCGCGCACGCGTACCCGTCGCGCCACGACGAAGCCGCTGCGCTTCGTCATCCAGAAGCACTGGGCCAGGCGCCTGCACTATGACTTCCGCCTTGAACTCGATGGCGTGCTGCTGAGTTGGGCGGTGCCCAAAGGTCCCAGCTTTGATCCCTCCGACAAGCGCATTGCGATCCACGTCGAGGATCATCCGGTCGACTATGCCGACTTCGAAGGGACCATTCCGCCCAAGCAATACGGGGCCGGTTCCGTCATCGTCTGGGACAACGGCACGTGGGAGCCGGTCGGAGATGCCCAGGCCGGCATGGCGAAAGGCAAGCTCGAGTTCGCACTGCATGGACAAAAGCTGGCTGGCCGCTGGGAACTGGTCAGGATCTCGAAACCCGGCGATGCGGACGACCAGTGGATGCTGTTCAAGAAGCGAGACCAGTGGGCACGGCCTCATGAAGAGTTCGACGTCATCACGGCCTTGCCCGACAGCGTCGTCGCGCATCCCCTGGGATCGATCGAGCAGCGTGAGAACAGCCGCGGCGTGAAGGAGGCCAGCGAACCAGACCTTTCCGCCGCCGTGAAGGCGCCGCTGCCGGCGCGACTCGCACCGCAGCTCGCAACGCCGACGGCCAGACTGCCGCAAGGCGACGGGTGGATCATTGAAACGAAGTTCGATGGTTACCGGCTCCTCGCACGGATCGTCGACGCCAAAGCGCATCTGATCACGCGTAACGGTCACGACTGGACCCGCAAGCTGGCCAGCCTCGCCAAGGAAGTCGAGACGCTGGATATTTCCGAGGGCTGGCTCGATGGCGAGATCGTTGTGCTGCGCGATGGTTTGCCAGACTTCAATGCGCTGCAGAACGCGATCGATGGGCATCAGAACGACGCGATCCTTTACTTCCTCTTCGATGTGCCGTACTGGGAAGGGCGGGACCTTCGCCGCGTGCCCTTGCGCGAGCGCCGGGCGCACCTGGCGCGGCTGATCGGCGACCACTCGGACCGGGTGCGTTTCAGCGAGAGCTTTGACGCGCCGGCGGCACAGGTTTTCCTGGCAGCGGCCGAGCTCGGCTTGGAAGGCCTCATGCTGAAGCGGGCCGATTCCGTCTATAGCTCGTCCCGCAATGCGGACTGGATCAAGGCCAAATGCCGGCTGCGTCAGGAGTTTGTCGTCTGCGGCTTCGCGGACCGAGAGGGCGCCCCGGGCGAAATCGGCAGCTTGCTGCTTGGCGTGAATGAGGACGGTCAACTGCGCTATGCCGGCAACGTCGGCACAGGGTGGGACAGCAAGACAGCCGCGATGCTGCGGAACAAGCTCGCAAAGCTCGCGACCGAAGCGGCCCCGTTTCCCTTGGCCAACATGCGGGGCAGCCGGTGGGGGCCGGCCCGGACCAGTGCCCCGCAGTGGGTGAAGCCATCGCTTGTGGCAGAGGTCGAGTTTGCGGAGTGGACAGCATCGGGACTGGTGCGCCAGGCATCGTTCAAGGCGCTGCGCAGCGAAACGCCGGCGAGCGACGTTCACCGCGAGGCCGTACTGGTCGATCCCAAGGCATCGCGCATCACCGTGAAGGTCACCAACCCCGAGCGCGTGATCGATGCCACGACCGGCATCACCAAGCTCGACCTGGTGCGCTACTACGAAAGCGTGGCGGACTGGATGCTTCCGCACCTCGCGGCGCGCCCCGTGGCCCTGCTGCGCGCACCGGACGGCATCGGCGGGGAAGTCTTCTTTCAGAAGCACGCCGAGACCACGAAGCTGCCTGGCCTGGCCGAACATCCTGCCGCACTGTGGCCCGGGCACGGCCGCTTGCTGACGGTCGACTCGGCCGACGCGCTGGTCGCCGCTGCCCAGCTTAACGTGGTCGAGTTCCACACGTGGAACTCGACGGTCGAAGACCTTCTCCAACCGGATCGCGTCATCTTCGACCTGGACCCCGGAGAGGGCGTGTCCTGGCAGCACGTCCAGGAGGCCGCATTGCTGGTGCAGACCTTGTTGGGCGAGCTGGGCCTGGCCGCGTGGCTGAAGACCAGTGGCGGAAAGGGTTTGCACGTCGTCGTGCCGCTCGCCCCGGAGCTTGACTACGATACCGTGAAGGCCTTCTCGCGCGCGGCCGTACAGCACCTGGCGCGGGCCATCCCGCAGCGGTTCGTGGCGAAATCAGGCCCGGGCAATCGCAAGGGGAGGGTGTTTGTCGATTACCTGCGCAACGGCACCGCCCAGACCACGGCCGCTGCGTTTTCAGCGCGCGCACGGCCCGGCATGGGGGTGTCGATGCCAGTATCATGGGACCAGTTGTTGCAGCTCAAAAGCGCCGATCAATGGAACGTCGGGAACGCCCGGGAATACCTCAGCTTCAGGACGACCGACCCGTGGAGTGGCTTCTGGTCGTCGGCGCAGACGCTGACTGGCGCGATCGAGCACCTGGGCTGACAGCGCATGTTTTTTCATCCGTGACGTGGAGATAGCATTATGGCTGCGCGATCACTTGCATCCCTCTCCCTTTCCTTCGGCCTCGTGTCGATTCCCGTCAAGCTGTACACGGCGACAGATTCCGACAGCGCGGTGCGCTTCAATCTGCTCAGCAAGGAAGGCTCCCGGCTCAAGCAACAGTATGTGTCGGAGCAGACGCGGGAAGTGGTCCCGCGGGAAGAGATGGTCAAGGGCTACGAGTTCGAGAAGGATCAGTTCGTGATCTTCAGCGCCGATGAACTCAAGGCGCTGGAAGAAGGGGCGAGCCACATCGTGGAGATCGTCGCGTTTGTGCCGGAGAAGGGCGTGGACCCGATCTATTACGACAAGACCTACTACATCGCACCGGACAAGCGCGGCGGCAAGCCGTACAGCCTGCTACGTGCCGCCATGGCCAAAACCGGGCAGTGCGCAATCGCGAAGTGGGCCGCGAAGGGCAAGTCGCACATGGTCCAGATCCGGCCGATCGAGGGCGGTCTCGTCTTCCAGCAGTTGCTGTTTGCCGATGAAGTCCGATCGATTGTCGACCTGCATGTCGAGGAAGTCGCGGTGTCGGACGCGGAGCTGAAGCTCGCCATCCAACTGATCGAGCAGGCGTCGGAGGATCACTACGACGCAAGCCAGTATCGCGATGAAGAAAGGCAACGGGTTCTGTCGGCCATCGATGCAAAGATCGCCGGCAAGCAGATTGTCTCGCCTGAACCGGTTGAAATCTCTCCCTCTGGCCAGGTCATTGACCTGGTGGAGGCCCTGAAGAAGAGCCTGTCCGCCGGCAAGAGAACAGCGCCGGCTGCCAAGACCGCCGCCGTCAAGGCTGCTGCCGGAGAATCGCCCGCACCACGCAAGAGTGCCAAGCGGACCGCATCCACCGTGGCGGCGATTCCCAAGCGCGCGGCGAAGAAGGCGTGAGCATGCAGTCTTACACATTGAGCGACGTGCTGGCCCTGGTTGGCATTTCGCGGTCTGTGGTCAATGCCATGCTGACTGCCGGAGTGGTGACGCCCGGGCGTGGCCGCGGCAACGAGTACCGCTTTTCCTTTCAGGACCTGCTGTTGTTCCGTACCGCCCACTCCTTGCGCGCGGCTGATGTGCCGACGCGGCGTGTCGTGCGGTCACTCAAGAAGCTGGAGAGCCTCGAAGCGGGTCGGCCTCTGACCGGAGTCCGCGTGACGGCGCTTGGCGGCACGGTCGCCGCGAAGGACGCCTATGGCCAATGGCAGGTCGAGACTGGCCAGCGGCTCATCGACTTCGACACGCGTGAGCGTCCTGCCCGCGTGGTGACGATCAACGTTCCGCCGGAGCCGGCGGCAACCATGGATGGCAATACGCTATTCGAGATGGCGCAGGAACTTGAGCGCGGAGGATCTGCCGAGGCTGAAGCAGTCTACCGCCAGGCAATCGCTGCGGAGCCAGCCCTGGTCGATGCCTACGTGAATCTCGGGTACCTGTTGTGCGAGAGATCCGCGTTCGAGGAGGCCATCGCGCTTTATCGAACCGCGCTGACCCAGGGCACGGACGCGCCGCTGATTCGCTTCAACCTGGCGGTGGCGTTGGAAGACAGCGGAGATGCCGCGGCGGCGCTGGCTGAATACCATGCCTGCATTGACCTGGCTCCCGGTTTCGCCGATGCGCACTACAACGCGGCAAGACTGCATGAAGCGTTGGGGGACAATCAGCGGGCCATCCGCCACTATCACCAGTACAGAAGGCTGGAGCCCAGCCGCTGAGAAGGGAGAAGAGGGCCCCTGGGGATTCCCGGCACGCCCTGCAATCTCACGTGCAATTGGCGCGGTATGTCTCCTGCAATGCCTTGCGGCTCTTGTCCCGTTCGATCTTCGGGACGGGGCGCCCCTGCGCGTTGTGCGTGGCGGTACCCGACGACTGGTAGGTCCGCTGTTTCGAGGTCGCGTTGAACTCATCCTTCAGCGCTTCGCACTTGGCGCGCCTGGCTTCCTCGGGATCGGTGCTGCCGCCTGAAGGCGGGCGATACGGGTTGCTGCCTTCCTGGACAGCATCGGATATCGCGTTGGCCGCGCCCTGGCCCGGCGCGGTCTGCGCCAGGGCCGTGGAGGCAAGGCCCAGCACCATCAGGCCGGTCAGGAACAGCGGAAGGGGCTTGTGCATAGGGTCTCCCGAGGAAGGGAATGCCGCTGGCCAGTCCGGCGGACTAGACTAAGGGTAGCGATGCCGGGCTCTGTATGTCAAAGCGGCACGCTCCGGGCGGGATTCGAGAGGGGGGCCTCCATGCGTCAGATCCGTTCCCGCCATGCGCGGGTTGCCCTGCTGGTGCTCGTCATGGCGACGGCGCCGGCGCATGCCTATTTTGACTATTTCCTGAACGGCACCGTCATCGGGACCCTTCGAAAGGACGAGGTTCCGCAGTACATCCATCTGTACAAGGACGCGCTCGCCAACGTGCCTGACGGTGGCACGGTGCCCGTGCAGTTCCCCGCCGTCGACCGGCGCCCGGCCATCACGGGCACCCTGACGCTGGAGCGCAGCCGGATGGAGCAGGGCCACAAGTGCCGCCGCGTGCGCTCGGACCTCGCGCAGGCGGGCCGCAAGGAGCGTTGGGCGGGATGGTTCTGCCAGACGCCCGACGGGGACTGGAAGCGGCAAACCGCGAAGCGCTGAGTCGCTTTGTGCATGCCAACCGCCTTGTACTTCACCAAAGATGATCTAGAACATACAGGGATGCGGCCACATTTGTGGCCGCGAACGGGGGAACTGATCATGGCCGTGCTGTTTCTGGGGAACGTCGACGCCGGTGTCACCGACGAGGAAGTTCGGGATTTCCTGATCAAGTACGGCTTGCCGCCCTACGACGAGATCGAGCATGTGCAAGGCGACGGCACCCATCCAGGCGTGACGCTGGTCTTCAATGAAATTGACCCCGAAGCACTGCGCAAGCTGCAACCGCGCATCCATGGCATGTTCTGGAAGGGCCACAAGATCAACGCACTGGTGATGGCCGAGCGTTACAGGTGACGTAGGCTGCTCACCGACAAGCGCCACCATGGGCATTCTGCGGTGGATCCAGCGGCAGGGCCGTAAGCCGCAGCGCCGCGACGACAAGGAACTCGTCGCGATGACCGCGCGCGTGACGGCGCTGAACCCACGCCTGCGCCTGGTCCCGCACTACGAGAAGCGGCTGGCGCCCCGGCTCGCCACGGCGCTGGAGGCCATCCGCGCGACCGTGGATGGCCTGCCCGCCCCGCGCGAGGCAAGCGAGGCCGCCTGGGACAGCGATCCTCATATCCATGCGTACTTCGGCACGGCGGCGGATGTCGTCCGCGCCTTCAGCCGGTCGCCGGACCTGCGTGAATTCTTCGACCGTACGCCGTTCGCGGAACACGCCTATGCCGTGCTCGGGATGGCCATGAACGAACGCCGCACGCTCGGCGTGGCGCTGGAAGGCGACGTCATGCACACGGACGTGCCCCAGACACTGGTGTCTTTCAGCGACTATCAGTTGAGGATCTGCGCCGAATCCGAGGCCGCGCTGCGCGCGGAGATCCTGCTGCGCATGCTGGACCAGCTGGCCATCGAGGCGATGGCGCAGTTCGCGGCGGGCAAGGGCCGGCGCGACACGCTGGAGCGCGAACTGGCTCTGCTCAAGGCGCAGCTCAAGCTCTATGAACGGCAAGGCATGGGCCTGCGCTCGATGGTGGGCGGTGAGACGGCCGACGCGGCGGCGGTCCAGTCCGTCAGGGACGAGATCGCGCAAAACGACAGCGAGCTGGCCGCACTGGGCCACGCTGGCGACACGCTCGAGCGGCAGCTCGAGTGCCTGGGCGAAGTCCTGGGCGACGCCGCCAACCGCATGCATGTCGAAATGCGCCAGATCCGGCTGAGCCAGGTGAATGTGATGCTGCCCGCGGACAGCACCGCGCCCGGCGTCGACCTCGAACTGCTTTGCGCGCACGTGCCCGGCGATCCGCCGCTCGTGCGGTGGTTTTCGATCGTGCGGTATGCGCGGGCCGACATACTGTCGCAGGCCACGCTGCTGGACGAGGCAGCACGCATGTTGTAGCCCGCGGGTGGAACCGCCGCCCAATCTTTCCAAACTGGCGCAAGGAGCCAAGCATGAACCCCAGCAAGGTACTGGTAGCAGCCGCCCTGGCCGCGGCATCCCACCTGGCCGTGGCCCAGCCGGAGACCCGCGTGGAAGCGGCTTCCGGCGTGGGAGCCGCCATGGTGACCGGCACGGTCAAGTCCACGGCGACGATCACCGCGATCGATGCCGCCACGCGGACCGTCTCGCTGAAGAACAAGCAGGGCAAGGTCACCGACCTGCAGGTCGGCGACGAGGTGCGCAACTTCGACCAGCTCCGGGTGGGTGATACGGTCACGGCGGAATACAAGGAGGCGCTGTCGGTCAACCTGAGCAAGCAGAGCGGCATGCGCTCCAGCACCGAACGCGCGATCGAGGAGAGGTCCGCGCCCGGTGCCAAGCCAGGCGGCGTGGTCGGGCGCGAGGTGACGGTGACGGCCGACGTCGTCGCCGTGAACACCAAGACCGGCAAGGTGACCCTGAAGGGGCCGAAGGGCAAGATGGTGGACATTCATGTCGAGGATCCCCAGCAACTGAAGGGCATCCGCAAGGGCGATCAGGTGCAGGCCGTGTACACGGAGGCGTTGGCCGTTTCGGTGACGCCCAAGGGCGGTCACTGAGCGCGCAGGACCGGAGCACGCCATGCGCGACGACGCGGGCCCGGCGCCCCGGCGTCCGCGCTGGCTGCCCGAATGGCTGCGCACCTGCCGCAAGGAGGATATCGGGCCTGATGTCATTGCCGGGCTGACCACGGGCGCCGTGGTCATACCGAAGGCGCTCGCCTATGCGACGATCGCGCAACTGCCGGTGCAGGCGGGTTTGTACACGGCATGCGTGCCGATGGCCGTCTATGCCTTCGTCGGGGCATCGCGGCGGCTCAGCTTCAGCACCACGGCAACGCTTGCGATCCTGGTCGGCGGGGCGCTGGCACGCATCAATCCGTCGGGCGACGCGGCTGCCGCGATGGCCGCGTCCGCGGCGCTCACGCTGCTGGTGGGCGGCATCCTGCTGGCCGGCGCGTTGCTGCGCTTCGGCTTTGTCGCCAACTTTATCTCCGACCCGGTGCTGACAGGTTTCAAGGCCGGGATCGCGGTGGTGATCCTGATCGACCAGGCGCCCAAGCTGCTCGGCATCCATTTCGACAAGGGCTCCCCGCTGCACAACCTGGTGGCGACCGTCCAGGGCCTGCCGCACGCGTTGCCGGCAACGCTCGGGCTCGGGATCGCCACCATGGTCCTGATCGTGGTGATCGAGCGGCTCTGGCCGCGCGCGCCGGCGCCGCTGATCGCCGTGGCGGCCGGCATTGCCGCCGTGGCCATCCCGGCGTTGCGCGCGGCCGGCGTGGAAACCGTCGGCCATGTGCCGGCCGGGCCGCCCGCGCTCACCGTGCCGGAGCTGTCGGCGCTTGCCGTCCTGTGGCCCGCTGCGCTTGGCATTGCCTTGATGAGCTTCACGGAATCCATCGCTGCCGGGCGGGCATTTGCCGACCGCGGCGAAGCGCCCGCGCCCGCCAACCGCGAGTTGTTCGCGTCGGGCGTTGCCAATGTCTGCGGGGCCTTCCTCGGGGCCATGGCTTCCGGCGGCGGCACCTCGCAAACCGCCGTCAACCGGCTGGCCGGGGCGCGCTCGCAGCTGGCGGGCCTGGTATCGGCGGCGCTGGCGCTGGCCGCCATGCTGCTGCTGGGCCCGCTGATCGGCAAGATGCCGCACGCCACGCTCGCGGCGATCGTGATCGTGTACTCGGTCGGCCTGATCGATCTCGCCGAGTTCCGCGCGATCCTGGCGATTCGCCGTACCGAGTTCATCTGGGCGCTCGTCGCCATGGCGGGGGTGGTGGTGCTGGGCACGCTGCAGGGCATCGTCGTGGCCATCGGCGTGTCGCTCGTCGCGCTGGCGCGGCAGGTGGCGGACCCGCCGGTGCATGTGATCGGGCGCAAGCCGGGCACGGCGGTGTTCCGGCCACTGTCGCCGTCGCATGAGGAGGACGAGACCTTTCCGGGCCTGCTGTTGCTGCGGCCCGAAGGCCGGGTCTTCTTCCTCAATGCCAGGCACATGGGCGAGAAGATGCAAGCCTTCGTGCGCGCCTACGATCCCGCGGTCATCGTGCTGGACCTGCGCGCGGTGTTCGATATCGAATACACCGCGCTGCGGATGCTGGTGGACGGCGAAGTGCGGCTGCGCGGCGAGGGGCGCGAACTATGGCTGGTGGGCCTGACGCCGAACGTGTTCGAGATCATCCGCCGCTCGGAGCTGGGGCCGCGGCTCGGCACGGAGCGGATGTTCTTCAGCCTGGAGCAGGCGGTGGCGTGCTTCGCCGAGCGCCGTAAGTCCGGGCGGGAATGAGCGCCCGCCAGCGGGCTACGGATTGCCCTGGGCATGCTGCGGCGCGTGCGCGCCGTGCCGGCGCCGCCACGTCACCGGGGCCTCGCCGAACTGGGTGGAGAACCAGCGCGTGAATGAACTCGCCGAGCCGTAGCCCAGCAATTCGGCCACGCGCAGCAGCGAGTACTGCGGATTCTCCACATAGCGCCGCGCCAGTTCGCGGCGCACCTCGTTCAGGATGTCGGTGAACGTTTCGCCGGCTTCATCAAGCTGGCGCTGCATGGTACGCAGGCTCATGCCGAGTCCCTGCGCCACGCCTTCGCAAGTGGCGCGGCCCATCGGCAGCATCAGGTACACGGCGCTGCGCACGTCGCGTCCGATCGACGGTGCATTGACGCGCGGCAGCGTATCGACGAAACGCTGCGCATAGCGCGCCATGCCCGGGTCCGCGGTCGGGATGGGCGCATCGAGGTCGCCCGCCAGACACGTGATCCCGTTGAACTCGCAGTCGAACTCCAGCGGGCAGCCGAACAGGCGTCGGTGGACCTGCAGGTCGGCCGGAGCGGCGTGCGTGAAATTGACATTGAGCGGATGCCAGTGCGGCCCAAGCAGCGCCCGGCACAAGCGAAACGTTACGCCTACCGCCAACTCGCTGGCCTGCCGGGAGGGTGTATCGAGCACCACCTCCTGCCGGATGATGGCAACCTTTCCCGCTTCCTCGAGCAGGATCGCAAGCGACTCGTTGACCAGATGCCGGTAGCGGATGATCGTGGCCAGCGCATCGCGCAGCGTGGGCTGCTGGCTGATCAGCAGGCTCATCACGCCGAAGTCGGACAACTGGCGCGACTCGGCCATGCGCAGGCCGAAGGTCTCGCAGTGCGCCGCCTGCGCCGCCTGTTCCAGCAGCCTGGCGCAGGCATTGACCGAAACCCGCTGGTCGGGGTCGCATAGCAGCGCGCGGCTCAGCCGGGCCTCACGCAACAGCGGTTGCGGGTTGAGGCCCAGCCCCTCGGCAACCTCGAAGAAATTGGTCACTGCGCCCGCGCGTACCAGCGTGTCCAAAGCTTGTCTCCCAATCTTGTTATCTCTGCGGTTCGCGCCGTGCGGCGGCGTCCGCGCTGTCTTGTGTTGCCTTCGCAGCGGCATGATAGGCGGCGCTGGCATGAAATGCAAAGTCGGCGGAGGCCAATGCAAAGCGGCGCGCGCCGGCAAGTCCTAAATTTCAGGGCATGAGCGGCGCCCCTTGCGCCGACGCAGATCCAAGGAGACGAGCAAATGGCAAAAGTCGTACGCATGTATGAGGCCGGTGGACCGGAAGTGCTTCGCGTTGAAGAGATGGAAGTCGGCGACCCGGGTCCGGGCCAGGTACGCATCCGCCACGTGGCGGTGGGCCTGAACTACGCCGATACGTACTTCCGCAATGGCACCTACCCGGTGCCGATGCCCGCCGGCATGGGCGTGGAAGCCTCTGGCGTGGTGCAGGCGGTTGGTCCCGGTGTCACCAACGTTGCCGTGGGCGACCGCGTGACCTATACCGGCTTCATCAACACGCTGGGCGCATACAGCACCGAGCGCCTCGTGCCGGCCGCGCCGCTGATCAAGCTGCCCGAAACCATCGGCTTCGAGACGGCCGCCGCCATGACCATGCGCGGTCTGACCTCGGCATACCTGATGCGCCGCATCCACAACTTCAAGGAAGGCGACACCATCCTGCTGCATGCGGCAGCGGGCGGCGTCGGCCTGATCGTGTCGCAATGGGCGAAGCTGCTCGGCCTGACGGTGATCGGCACGGTATCGAGCGAGGCCAAGGCCGAAGTGGCGCGCGCCCATGGCTGCGACCACATCATCAACTACAGCCACGAGGACGTGGCCAAGCGCGTGCGCGAACTGACCGACGGCGTTGGCGTGTCGGTGGTCTTCGACAGCGTGGGCAAGAACACCTTCATGGCTTCGCTGGATTCGCTCAAGCGTCGCGGCACCATGGTGTGCGTGGGTACCGCGTCGGGCCCGATCCCGCCGTTCGATCCCGTGCTGCTGGCGATGAAGGGCTCGCTGTTCCTGACGCGTCCGGCCCTGGCCGACTACATTGCCGATCCTGCCGAGAAGGCCGAACTGGCCGGTGAAATCTTCGGTCATGTCGGCGCGGGCCGGATCAAGATCGAGATCAACCAGCGCTATGCACTCGAAGACGCGGTGCAAGCCCATCGGGACCTGGAGTCGCGCAAGACCACCGGTTCGTCGATTTTTGTCATCTGAGGGAGCTGAGCCATGCAAGTCAAGCAACTCACCTGCTCGCTGGGCGCGGAACTGGTTGGCGTGAATCTCGGCGATGCCGTTCGTGATGACGGCCTGTTCGCGGAGATTCGCGCACAGCTGCTGAAGCACCGCGTGCTGTTCCTGCGCAACCAGGACATCAGCCGCGCCGAGCACGTCGCGTTCGCGCGCCGCTTCGGCGAACTGGAAGATCACCCCGTTGCCGGCAGCGATCCGGAGCATGCGGGCCTGGTCCGCATCTACAAGACGCCGGAACAGCCCAACGACCGCTACGAGAACGCGTGGCATTCGGACACCACGTGGCGCGAAGCGCCGCAGTTCGGTGCCGTGCTGCGCTGCGTGGAATGCCCGCCGGTCGGCGGCGACACCATGTGGGCGAACATGGCGCTGGCCTATGAGCGCCTGCCCGAACACATCAAGACGCAGATCGCCGGCCTGCGCGCGCGCCACAGCATCGAGGCGAGCTTCGGCGCGGCCATGCCGATCGAAAAGCGCCTGGCGCTCAAGGCGCAGTTTCCCGACGCCGAGCATCCCGTGGTGCGTACGCACCCGGATACCGGCGAGAAGATCCTGTACGTGAACGCGTTCGCGACCCACTTCACCAACTTCCATACGCCGGAACGCGTGCGCTTCGGCCAGGACGCGAATCCGGGCGCGCCCGACCTGCTGCGCTACCTGATCAGCCAGGCTTATATCCCCGAGTACCAGGTGCGCTGGCGCTGGGAACCCAACAGTGTCGCGATCTGGGACAACACCGCCACGCAGCACTATGCCGTGATGGATTACCCGCCTTGCCACCGCAAGATGGAACGCGCCGGCATCATCGGCAGCAAGCCGTACTGAACACCTGCCGGAGGAAGACCCCATGCAAAACAACCTGATCGTATCCACGCCGTCGGCGTACTCCTATCCGCTGCTGGTCAAGCAACTGCTGACCCACTCGCTGAGCCTCTACGGCGACCAGGAGATCAGCTACCGCGGCGAAATGCGCTACACCTACCGCGACTTCCGCCGCCGCGTGGGCCAGCTCGCTTCGACGCTGACCGCGCTGGGTGCCAAGCACGGCTCCACCGTGGCGGTGATGGACTGGGACAGCCACCGCTACCTGGAGTGCTACTTCGGCGTGCCGATGATGGGCGCGACGCTGTTCACCGTGAACGTGCGCCTGTCGCCGCAGCAGATCCTGTACACGCTCAACGACGCCGCCGCGGACATCGTGCTGGTCCATCCCGACTTCGTGCCGGTGCTGGACCAGATTCGCGGCGAGCTGACGTGCAACCCGCGCTTCGTGCTGCTGGCCGACGGCCAGGCCGCGCCGCAGACCCAGTTGCCGCTGGCCGGCGAGTACGAGGCATTGCTGGCCGATGCGTCGCCGGACTTCGAGTTTCCCGAGTTCGACGAGAACACCAAGGCCGCCACGTTCTACACCACCGGCACCACCGGTGATCCCAAGGGCGTGTGCTACAGCCATCGCGACATCGTGCTGCACACGCTGACGACGTCCGCCAGCCTGTGCTCGCCGCGCGAAGGGCAGCGCATGCACCGCGAAGACGTGTACATGCCGATCACGCCGATGTTCCACGTGCTGGCGTGGGGCATCCCGTACGTGGCCGTCATGCTGGGCCTGCGCACCGTGCTGCCTGGCCGCTATGCGCCGGACATGCTGCTGAAGCTGCGCGAGCAGGAGAAGGTCACGTTCTCGCATTGCGTGCCGACCATCCTGCAGATGCTGCTGCAGTCCTCGCAGGACAGTGCGCAGGACCTGTCGGGCTGGAAGATCATCATCGGCGGCTCGGCCCTGCCGCCGGCACTGTGCGAGGCGGCGCTCTCGCGCGGCATCGACATCTTTGCCGGATATGGCATGTCGGAAACCGGCCCGATCGTCTCGCTGGCGCAGTTGCCGCCGCGCGTGACGCCGAAGGACCGTGCCGACGAAGTGCGCATGCGCTGCTCCACCGGGCGTCCGGTGGTGATGGTGGACTTCCGCATTGTCAGCGAAGACATGCAGGACCTGCCGCGCGACAGTGCGAGCCGCGGCGAGATCGTGCTGCGCGCGCCGTACCTGACGCAGTCGTACTTCAAGAAGCCGGCGGCTTCCGAAGACCTGTGGTCGGGCGGCTACCTGCATACCCAGGACGTCGCGGTCATGGGGCAGGACGGTTTCGTCCAGATCGTCGATCGCATCAAGGACGTCATCAAGACCGGTGGTGAATGGGTGTCGTCGATCGAGGTCGAGAACCTGATCACCGAAGTGCCCGGCGTGCAGGAATGCGCAGTGATCGGCGTGCCCGATGCCAAGTGGGGTGAGCGTCCGATGGCGTTTGTCGTGCGCAAGGCCGGAGCGGAAGTCGGTGCGGATGCCATCCGCGAGCAACTGCTCGGACACGTGGATACGCAACGCATCAGCAAGTACGCGGTGCCCGAGGCGGAACGGATCGCGTTCGTGGCTGAGATTCCGAAGACCAGCGTCGGAAAGATCAATAAGAAGCAACTGCGTGAAAAGGCAGTCTGAAGGGTAGGAAAGGGAGAAGTTGGGCGCTGGTTCTTGAAGGGGGACCAGCGCTTTTTTTTATTTTGGGGGCGATGACGGGGTTATCGCGTCAACCTTGTCGCATCAGACCATGTAGCAAGGCATGAGCCTGCGATACATCCGACTCGACAACGCTTACACGCCACTCAACGATGACTGGCGTGCTGATTAAATCAGCACTTTCCCAGCGCGAACTGGTTTAAAGATTGTGGCAATTTTAAGAATCATCCGATATAAGTTGGGAATCTTACGGGGTAGCCTAAGGCTACCCCGCATCGTTCGTGGGCTGGTATGTCACAGCGATGCGACCGTGCATCACCGATACCCAGCCAACGACCATTGCCCATCATGAGTCCCCCGGAACTCACCCCAGCCGAGATAGTTCGCATCGCCCGCACCACCGTGACCTACGAGCCCAAACTCGCGGGCTGCGTGGACTGCGAGGAAAAAGCGCCCATCCGTGCCATCATCCTCAGCCCAAGTCTGGGCACGCCTCTGGTCCTGCCGCCAGGGCAGACCCGGTGCACCCTTTTCATCGCGGCCGAGGCAATGGCTGAGCATTACTTCGGAGTGGGCAATCCCGTGATGCCCGTCGAGTACTACGGCCGCAAGATCATCGAGGCCAAGTACGGCCCGGTCTTTGTGGATCGCCATCTGCGCGTGTATCCGATCCAGGGCAAAGAGACCGCAGCCGAGCCCAAGGACACGATGCTGTTTCGGGATGGCAAGGCCGCATCAAGGGCGATGGAGGTCGTCAAGGTCTGGCAGGTTGGGCAATTTCGCGGCGGGCTGATGGTCAATCACCGCGGCGAGCCGGTGGCCATCATCCGCCCGGAGACGGTCGGGCTGTACAAGGACATGACGCATGTCTACGAGATCGAGATCGATCTTGCGACGTTGCCAGGCAAGCCTGAACCCACGGTCATGCACACCTTCGCGTGGATGGTCCCGGTGCCGTCCAGGTATGCGCAACGTCCGGAGGTCAAGGGGGTACAAACCTGGGAGTATCAGGATCAGGTGATTCTGGATTTCCTGGACGCGCAGGCGAAATCCGAGGAGCAGAATGGTCAGAACCATTCTCCGCGCTTCTACGAATACGATGTGACCAAGGCTACGACTTTTGCTTTGCCGCCGCTGAAGACCGATACCGCGCACCGCCTGATGGCATGGCACCCGGTCATCCAGAAGCAGAACAAGACCTTGAAGCTCGGACACCTGTCGGATGTCCATGTTGACGTTCGCCATTTGGCCCTGCAGAAGTCCCCGGCGTGTCTGATCGAAGCGACCGATGGCACGCCGATGCCGGGGACACCCCAGACTCCACGCGCGTCCCATCTATGCAATAGTTTCCTGGCGTTACGTGATCTGATTGAACAGTTCGGCGGGAAAGGCAGCGCTGACGCGCTGGTGATCACCGGCGATCTGATCGACTTCAACCGCAACATAGTGCCAGGCGAGACGGGCAATACCATTGCCGAGCAATGGAGCGAGTTCAATGTCCTCAACCAGATCCGCAATGGGAAGCTCTACCAGCGCGGTGCGGACGACATGCTGGTCTATTCGCTGTTGCGCCACGCGTATCGGGAACTGAAATTGCCGGTATTCCTGACAACCGGCAACCATGAGGCGTACGCCGTGCCGTACGGGGTCTCGCCACGCCCCAACCAGTGGGTCGTGGCGACCGGCGGGCTGGAGCATGTTGGAGCGCTCAAGGGAGCGCACGGGCCTAGAACGATCGACCCCACCAAGATCGAGGATCTTGGAAAGGTGGTCGGCGCAGGGGCAGGTGCCCTTGGCGGCCCGCTTGGCAGTTTGGCCGGCGGCGCGCTGGGCAAACTCGTCGGCAGCAAGGCGGCTGACAAGGCCGCCGAAATCTATCAGGATTTCGATCGCGCCAGCGACTGGGCCGAGGACAAGGCAAACGCCGGTATCGGGGCGGACCACAACCTCACCGTCTACGAAATCTGCCTGGCGTATGGCCCCACCTATGCGCAAAGCATCACCTCGAAGAACTTCACGCCCGCGAACTTCGACTGGTTCTTTACCCTCATCACGCCGCTTTCGGATTGGCGCCTGGACTATGGTTCAAGCCAGACATTGCTGGGCCTGGACTGGGGCAGTGGCGAAAACTACCTCAATCCGCTGGGAGGACTCGACAAGATCCCCAAGGTTGGCGACAAGACCCGCTGGGTAGCCGAGCATTTGCCCAGCCGAGCGGACAAGCAGGGATTTGGCATCCTGCCCCGGGCAACGCAATCGATCTCCGATGAGCAGAAAGTCCTCCTGCAAGGCGGGCAGCGCCGCAAGCGCAAGGTCGGTGGCAGCCTGACCGTGTTCTCGCACTTCACCATCGTGAGCTATGACGGCACGATTGCGTTCTCGAAGCCAGATCGCCAGATTGAACCCCAAGAGAGTCCCAATACGCGGAAGACGATGCGCTTCGAGGACAACGCCGGGGGCTGGAACCTGAATAACCTGGGGACCTGCGAGCGCAACGTGGACTGGTATTTCCGGGAATGTGTCGCCGGCCACGACCAGCCCAATCAGGACAAGGTGGACTATCACCTGAGCGGGCACTCCCATCGCGCCGGTGTGTACACGGTTGGACTGCGGGACGGCGGGAAGCGGGTCCAGGTGCGCAGCGCCTTCGACCCTGGGCTGTCCGCCACGCAGAGTACCAACCAGCACGGCGGCCCCACCAAGCTGATCGTGAGTTCATCGGGCGGCCCGCTTGGCACGCAGAACCTGAACGGCGAACTGAAGCAATGGTTGCTGACGGCGCCGTCCGGCACGCTGCTGAACGAAGCCGACGCCACGCCCATCCGGCAGGTCAGGACCGAGGCGGGCAATGGCAGGCCGCGCCTGGCGGTGGCGCTCGATTATCTGCACATCGACAAGGTGGAGACGCCGCTGGTGTGGCTGCCGCCCGCCAGCGGCCCGCTCCCGCCGACCTCCTGGACCATGCAGGTCGGCCCATTGACCGATGCCCTGCAATGCATCGACAAGGTGAGATTCTGGGTCTTCATGGCTGCAACGAAAAATGCCCCCGCCGGATGGAACCAGGTTGACGCCCTGCTGAACCCCGCGACGGACTGGCGGGCGCAGCCCCGTCCCGGCAGCTACGTCATGGCGGCGCCCCTGCAGCCGCTGCTGGCGCGCTTCGATTCGTCGACGTGCCGCATGTTCTGCGAGGTGCTCCTGAAGGAGCCGATCTGGCCCAAGGGCTCGGAGAAGCTCAAGGGCACGTTCGATGTGGCGAGTTCCTGGGTGTTTCCGGTTGACTATCAGTATGGGCTGATCGCTCGGCGGCTGGGGGAGCAGGGGGAGGTGCCGGATTGGAAATGGTTGAGTCTGACCCTCAATCCCGATCGCTACCCGCCGAAGGGGAAAATCACAAAGGTGCATCGCAAATGATCTCGCGCCGGCATTTTCTTCGAACGCTCACTGCCGCTGTACTGACCCTCACTGGATGCAAACGGATGACCGCCAAGAACATTGACCAGATGCCCCATGAATTTGCGATGCTGACCGACGCCGAGCTTCGCAGAAAGACCCTGGGTGAACAACCACTCAAGATCAGTGGGGCTGACTTCATTACCCTCGAAGCGTTCTACGAAGCCACGTGGGAGAACGTGCACTTCTACGACTGCATTTTCTACGGGATGACCCGGCTGAGCCTGCTGAAGAATTGCGTCTTTGAGCGCTGCCAGTTCCCTGGATCGAACTTCCAAGGGTACGGCTGGGACAACGTGCTGTTCGTGCGGTGCGATACGCTTGGTGAGGTCAATCTCATGGGGGGAGACGAGAGCAAGGCGGTCCGCTTCGTCGAGTGCGATTTCGGCGGGACCAAGGAGGATCCCAATCACTGGGGCGCGGTGGGTACATGGGCGGGTGAGGTTTCGTTTGAAAACTGCACCGGCAAGTTCACAAATGTGTTCGGTAGAGATGCGATCTCATACAAGGATTGTCGATTCGGTAGCATTGATTTAAGCGGGGGAGACTATGACTACAAGACCGGCACCACGTATCCAGGCCGGATGTTGCTCGACAACGTCAAGAGCGATGGGAGGTTGAGACTGGGCCAGCGAGTATCGTCGCTCACTGTGCGCAACAGCGCCTTTACCTTGCTTGACATGGCCCAGTTCAAGGCCACTGGCGCTGTCCGATTCGACAATGTCACCGCCAGTGGCATCGCGGCCAACGGAATCGATGCAGCAAGTTTCACGATGATCGACGTGGTTCTAACCGGAGATGGCCTCGTCGCTTTGGGGGATACTGTGATGGATGCCGGGCGCATGCGTGCTGACGCCATCCTGCTGGAACGTGTGAAATGCAGGATGAGCAAGGCCTCCATTGCGCTTAGTGGCGCGGGCGTGCGCGAAAAGCTGGATCCGACGCAAACCGCCGTGCCGCAGATAATCCTGCGCGAGTGCGCGATACCTGAAATTGAACTGCAGGCCGTCAATGCGCTCAACGTCGCGCTGCAGAACGTGGATGCGCAGACCGCAGATTTCTCAGAAAGCACGATCGGTACGCTGACGCTCAATGGCACAGGCATCGTGCGCAAGATCGATTTCACCAAGGCAAGCGTTGGGCAGGTCAGTGGGCTGGTCAGATATACGACTCAGGAAATCGTGACCGAGGGGAGCAACGTCAAGCTTTGAAGGTGGTGAAGAGTGGTTGGCGGCAAGCAGCCAATCAGTTAGCCATTCTGTTTGGCGAGCGATTCACCTCCGCCATGAGCTGAGATTCTTAACCGACCTCAGCACACGAAATTCCTGACACCTTCGAACCGCGACCTGGCCGCGATGTCCCTGGCGCACGTGCCATAAAAAACGCCCTCCAATGGAGGGCGATCCCGAATCACGCACCAATAAGAATTCAAGGCTGAATATTGAACGCCTTGACGATCTGCCCGTTCCGCTCATACTCCGCCCGCAGCGACTGGCTAAGCTGCGGCAGCGTCTGGGCCGCCATCGGCTCATAGCCAAGCGCTTCCATCCGGTCATGCACCTTGGGCGTGGCAGCGGCCTTGTAGGCGGCGGCCTGGATCTTCTGCGCCAGTTCGGCCGGAACCTGCGCGGAGGCGATCACGCCGATCCAGTTGCTGAACTCGACATCCGCGTACCCGAGTTCCGCAAACGTCGGCACCTGCGGCAGCAGCGGCGAGCGATTCTTGGAAGCCACGGCGAACGCCTGCACCTTGCCGGCCTTGATCATCGGCAGCGAGGTCACCATGCCGTCGTACATGACCGCGATCTGTCCGCCCATGACCTGGGTCAGCGCTGGCCCCGAGCCGGCGAACGGCACATGCTGCAGGTCCATACCGGCCTTCTGGTTCATGATCATGCCGGCATAGTGCGACGCCGTGCCCGAGCTGTAGGACGCGAAGCTCAGCTTGCCAGGATTGGCCTTGACGTAGCTGACGAGCGACGGCAGGTCCTTGGCGGGCAGCGTCGGCGCACCGACCAGCACCATGCGCGACCGCGCTACCGCGGCCAGGGGGCGGATGTCCTTCATGGTGTCGAAAGACGTCTTCAGGACGTGCGGCACTTCGGTCAGCACATTGGTGGCCGTCACCATGATGGTCTGGCCATCCGCCGGCGCCGCCAGCAGCGTGTTGATGGCGATGCCGCCGCCGGCCCCCGGCTTGTTGTCGACGATGACGGGCTGGCCCAGGTCGGCGGAAAGCTGGTCGGCCAGCAGGCGGGCCATGACGTCCATGGTGCCGCCGGCCGGCGCCGGTACCAGCATGCGCACCGGCTTGCTGGTCCACGCCATGGCCGCCGGCATGGACAGGGCCATGACGGTGGCGAGTGCGGCTCGGCGCATGCGAAGCAGGGTTGGGCGATTCTTCATATTGTGTTGTCTCCGTTATGGGTATGGGACGTGCGACGGCGCCCGTGCCCGCCGTTTGACGGGACGGGCACGGGGTATTGCAGGTACAGCGGATGCGGTCGATACAGGACGGACTTCGCCCTGTTCAGGAGGGACAGCGCTTCAGGCGGCAGCGCGGGTGGCGATCTGCTTTGCCCGCGCCAGTGCGCGCAGCATGGCTTCCAGCAGCGCGGCCGGCGGGCGCGACCCCGACACGCTGTGCGTGCCGTTGAAGATGAAGTGGGGCACGCCGAGCCCGGTGCGCGGCGGCGCGTCATCGGGGCCACTCAGTGGCGGCAGCCATTCCAGGTCGTGCCGCACTGGCGTGCCCGCAAGCTCGGGCACGTCAATGCCGCACTCGGCCAGCGCGTCGTTCAGCACTTGCCCGTCGCCAATGTTCTGGCCGCGGATGAAGTAGCGCGTGAAGAGGTTGTCGACCAGCGCCGTGGCGGCCTGGGCACCTTCCCGCTGGCGGACCAAGCGCACCACCCGATGCGCCAGCAGCGTGTTCGGGAAGGTTTCGATGCGGTCGAGCGCCAGCGTCAGGCCGGCTTCGCGCGCCGCACTGTATACCTGTGCCTGGCGCACGGCCACGGCCTGCAGGCTGCCCAGCCGCGCTACGTAGAAGTCGCGATAGGGGATGCCATCGGGCGGCGTGGCGGGAATGAGCGGATACGAGCGCCATTCGACCTGCACGGTAACGTCCGGGCGCTCGCGTGCGAGCTGGTCGATGGCGGTTTCAAGATGCCGTTTGCCGATCAGGCACCACGGACAGATCAGGTCGAAGTACGCTTCGACCGACAGAGTGTTGGTTGGGGTCATGGCTGCTGCGGAAAGGCGCGGGGGGATTGTGCGCGACGCGCTCAGGCGCGCGGCGCCTGCGTGCCGCGATTCGGGCGGCGCGCGGGCAGCAACGCCGTCACTTCGGCGCGCTGCTCATCGGTCATCTGTTCCCAGCGGCCGATTTCCACGAGGGTCCTGCCGCAGCCCTGACAATACTTGCCCGCCTGGTCCATGCGGCAGATGTTGATGCAGGGATTCGCGACGGAAATGGACGGGTTCATGGCTTCGTTCACTTGCGGTGGCGGGATTGGCATGCCGGCCGGCACAGGGCACGCGCCCTGGCCGGCCGGCAGTCCATCAGGCTGACTTGCGCAGTGGCAGGTTCTTCTGGCCGGCCTTGCGGTTCGGCGCCATGCCGTGGGCTTCGAGCGTCTCGTCGGCGCTGTCGTACCAGGTGCCGATGCGGTAGATCTCGCGCGCTTCCTTGCCCGAGGCGATCTCGCGGCCCAGTTCCTTCGCCACGCGCACGCACTGCTCGATCTGCTGCACCGATGTCATGCGGTTGCCGTGCTGGTCGATGATGGTGTCTTCGATGCCGCAGCGCGGGTGCAGGCCAATCGACATCGCCATCATGTTGAACGGCAGCACGTTCTTCAGCAGCGACTCGGCGGTCAGCGTGCAGCCGTCCGGCGCGCGATGCACGAAGTTGAAGAAGTTGAACGGGTTGGGGCCGTCGAAGCCGCCGCCGATGCCGATCCACGTCAGGTTCAGCGGGCCCTTGTAGAGGCCGGCGCGCACCATGCGCTCCAGCGTTTCCATGGCATGGATGCCGGTCAGCTGGAAGTGCGGCTGGATGCCGGCGTTGCTCAGGCGGCGCAGGTGCTCTTCCACCCAGCCCGGGCCTGCCGGCACGGTCATTTCGCGATAGGCTTCGATGAACGCCGGGTTGGACAGCGACGTACCCTCGAGGTATTCGGGGTACAGCAGTTCCATGATGTTCATCTGGGTGGTGTTGATGGCCACCGTGACCTGGTCCGGCTTCGGGTCCAGGTCGGCCAGCATGTGGCGCGTATCGTCCGACAGCCACTTGGCGGCCTGGCCGTCATCTTCCGGAGCGAACGAGATCGAACCGCCAACCTGGATGATCATGTCCGGCACCGCGGCGCGCACGCCGGCGATCAGCTCGTTGAACTTGGACAGGCGCTTGGAGCCCTTGCCGTCCAGTTCGCGAACGTGCAGGTGCAGCACGGTGGCGCCGGCGTTGTAGCAATCCACGGCCTTCTGAACCTGCTCTTCCATGGTCACCGGGATGTCTTCCGGGAAGTCCTGGGGCATCCATTCCGGGCCGTACGGGGCCACGGTGATGACCACTTTGTCCTGGTTCTCGGGGTGCAGGGAATCGTCGAGGAATTGCATTGCGTTGCTCCTGAGTGTGCGTGGCTGCCGGCGCTGCGTGCCGCCGTCTTGCCTTGTTCTGGGAACTGTCGTTCCGGTGACCGAAGTATCGGTGAATGGTGCGGAGCAATTTGACGATCCGGGACGATCGATTTACATTTCGGGACAGTCAGGGAAAACGCGAGGAAAGCGCGATGTCCTACTACCTTCGTAGTGCCAGCCTTACCAATTATGTGGAAGTGGCCCGCGCCGTCGGGCTGGATCCGCATCACTATCTGCGCGCGGCAAAGATCAGCCGCGATGTGCTGCTCGATGCGGATATCCGCATACCGGCGAAGAAGGTCGGCCGCCTGCTCGACGACTCCGCACGTGACGCGAAGGTGGACGACTTCGGCGTGCGCATGGCAGAACTGCGCCAGGTCGCCAACCTTGGCCCGCTCGCCTTCGTCGTGCGCGAGCAGCCTACGTTGCGGCGGGCGCTGGAGTCGATGGTGCGGTACATGGGCGTGCAGAATGAAGCGCTGGCGATGCGCATGGAAGAGTCCGAGGGCCTTCTGATGATCCGCCTGCACATCCTCAGCGACGAGCCGGGTACGCTGCGCCAGGCCACAGACCTTGCGGTCGGCGTGATCTACCGCTTGCTGAGCGTGTGCCTGGGGCCGTCGTGGCGGCCGCGCAGCATCTGCTTCACGCACGCGGCGCCCGCCAGCCAGGCCACCTTCCTGCGCGTGTTCGGCATGCCGTGCGTGTTCAACCAGGACTTCGACGGCATCGTCTGCGTCGCCGCCGACCTCGAAGCGCCACTGCCTTCGTATGACCCGGTCATGGCGCATCAGGTAAAGCGCTACCTCGGCACCTTGCTGGCCCAGGCCAACACCACGTTGCCCGACAAGGTGCGCGAGCTCGTCCACGTGCTGTTGCCGTCCGGCATGTGCTCGGTCGATCGCGTGGCGCAGCACCTCGGTGTGGACCGCCGCACGGTGCACCGGCGGCTGGCGCAGGAGAGCACGAGCTATTCGGATATCGTCAATGAAGCCCGCGCGAGCCTGGTGGTGCGTTATATCGACAACCGCGAGCGGCCGCTGTCCGAGGTGGCCACGTTGCTGGGCTTCTCGTCGCTGAGCGCGTTTTCGCGCTGGTTCGGCGGCCAGTTCGGCTGCAGCGTGTCGAAATGGCGCATGCAGCAGGACGAAGCGCGGAACAACATGTAGCCGACCGGTTCTCGCCACGTGGCGGCTGTGACAGAATGCACCAGCCGCCACCTTTCCATTGCACGCCTTGCCAGCGTCCCGCGTGAACGACGTGAACGACTTCTCCGCCACCGTCCCCATCTCCGTCGTCAACGGCTTCCTGTCCGGCGCCGATCCCGCGGCGATGGCACGGCTGGCCGAGTGCTCCGGCATTGCCTCCGAGCTGCTGGCCGAGCCTGCCGCACGGGTCACGCAGGAACAGTTCTCGACGCTGTACCGGCTGCTGGCGAAGGAGCTGGACGACGAAATGCCCGGCATCTTCAGCCGGCCATTGCGCAACGGCACGCTCAAGTACCTTTGCCTGAGCCTGCTCGATGCGCCACGGCTGGAAGTCGCGCTGCGTCGCTTCGGGCAGTTTTTCCACCTGATTCTGGACGACTTCCGCATGCAGTCCCGGCGCGAGGATTCGAGCGGCATCGTCGAACTGGCGGACAACGCGGCCGGCCCGGCCGCGAGCATGCTGGGGCGCGAGCTGATGCTCAAGCTCGTGCATGGCGTGGCGTCCTGGCTGATACGCCAGCGCATACCGCTGCTGGCGGTGGAGCTGCCCGATACACGGCCGGCACTCGCGACTGACCATCTCTACCTGTTTCCCGGCCCCGTGCATTTCGATCGCCCGCACACGCGGCTGGTGTTCGATGCCGCGTACCTCGACCTGCCCGTGCGGCAACGCAAGCCCGATCTCGAGAAGTTCCTCGCGCGTGCGCCGGAGGACTGGATCTTCGTCTCGTTCGCCGAGGAGATGACCTGCCACCGGGTGCGGCAGCATGTGGCCGACTGCCTGCCGGCGTCGCCGACCATAGACGAGGTGGCGCAGGCGCTGCACCATTCGGTGCGTACGCTGTGCCGGCGGCTGTCGGCAGAAGGCACCACGTTCCAGGCCATCAAGGACGAGGTGCGGCGCGATATTGCGATCCGGCGGCTCACGCGCTCCGAAGATCCCATCGCGGCCATCGCCTTCGATGTGGGCTTTGACAACCCCACCGCCTTTCATCGCGCCTTCCGTCACTGGACGGGCAGCACGCCCAACGCCTACCGTCGCGCCCCCTGAGCGCGCGGGGCGGCTGGCAAGGCCAGCCGTCGACTGACAAATCCTGCCACATCGGGCGCCTCTGACGCCGCACGCCGCGTGCGCCGCCCATGGCATGGTGCAATGCGGCAGGATTTGTCATTCAAAGGGCGGGTTTAGGTAATCGCTTTCGCGTGGATGACCCTTACGATCAGGGCCATCAATGATGTCGCAGCACCGCGGGGCCTTGTCCCTGAGCCGGCGCTGCATCGCCGCGAGAGGAATGAGATGAGCTATACCGCGCCCACCAAGGACATGCTGTTCGCCATGCGCGAACTGGCCGGACTGACAAAGATTGCCACGCTGCCGGGCTACGAAGATGCCACGCCGGAAACGGTCGAGGCGGTGCTGGAGGAAGCCGCGAAGTTCCACGGCGAAGTGCTGGCCCCGCTGAACGCCGCCGGCGACCGCCAGCCGAGCAGCTGGAACGACGGCCAGGTCACGACCACCGAGGGTTTCCGCGAGGCCTTCCGCCAGTTCGGCGAGGGCGGCTGGCAGGGGATCGTGCATCCGGCCGAGTTCGGCGGCCAGGGCCTGCCCAAGCTGGTAGCCGCGCCGTGCATCGAGATGATGAACGCGGCCAACATGTCGTTCGCGCTGTGCCCGCTGCTGACCGACGGCGCCATCGAGGCGCTGCTCACGGCCGGTTCGGACGCACTCAAGCAACGCTACCTGCCGCGCCTGATTGCCGGCGAGTGGACGGGCACCATGAACCTGACCGAGCCGCAGGCCGGTTCGGACCTGGCCCTCGTGCGCACCCGCGCCGACCGGCAGGCGGACGGTACCTACAAGGTGTCCGGCACCAAGATCTTCATCACCTACGGTGAGCACGACATGGCCGAGAACATCGTGCACCTGGTGCTGGCGCGCACGCCGGACGCGCCCGAAGGCGTGAAGGGCATCTCGCTGTTCCTGGTGCCGAAGTTCCTGGTCAACGACGATGGTTCGCTGGGCGCGCGCAACGACGTGGAGTGCGTGTCGATCGAGCACAAGCTCGGCATCAAGGCGAGCCCGACCGCGGTGCTGCAGTTCGGCGACAACGGCGGTGCCGTCGGCTACCTGATCGGTGAAGAGAACCGCGGCCTGGAGTACATGTTCGTGATGATGAACGCCGCGCGCTTCGGCGTGGGCGTGCAGGGCATCGCCATCTCCGACCGCGCCTACCAGCAGGCCGTGGGCTATGCGAAGGACCGTGTGCAGAGCCGCCCGGTCGATGGCTCCGCCAAGGAGGCCGTGTCGATCATCCACCATCCCGACGTGCGCCGCATGCTGACCGAAATGCGCGCGCTGACCGAAGGCGCCCGTGCGCTGGCGCTCGTGGCCGCAGGCTATTCCGACCTCGCGCACCAGTCGCCGGACGCCGAGACGCGTGCCCGCTTTGGCGCGGCCTACGAATACCTGGTGCCCGTCATCAAGGGCTGGAGCACCGAGATGTCGCTGGAAGTGACCAGCCTGGGCGTGCAGGTGCATGGCGGCATGGGCTTCATCGAAGAGACCGGCGCGGCGCAGCACTACCGCGACGCACGCATCCTGCCGATCTACGAAGGCACCACGGCGATCCAGGCCAATGACCTCATCGGCCGCAAGACCGCGCGCGATGGCGGCGCGGCGGCGCGCGGCATCCTCGCGGAGATCGACCAGACGCTGGAGGCACTGAAGGAATATGCCGACGGCTGCCGGAACGCGGCATGCAGCGCCATGCTGATGCGCCTTGGCGTTGCGCGGCTGGCCCTGGGCAATGCGGTCGACCACGTGGTGGAGAACACGCGCAAGGACCCGAATGCGGTGTTCGGTACCAGCGTCGCCTATCTGAAGCTGACCGGCATCGTGCTGACGGGCTGGCAGATGGCCCGGGCGCTGATCGTGGCGACGCAGAAGCGCGACGAGGACGAAGCCTTCTACGGCGCCAAGATCGCGACCGCGGAGTACTTCGCCAACCATATCCTGCCGCGCGCTTCCGCGTTCGAGGCAGCCGTCATCAGCACGACAGGCCAGGACGGTTTCCTGGCGCTGGACGAAGCCTGCTTCTGACGCAGCGGACCGGAATACAAGACAAGGAAGGAAAGAATATGGCAATCGAAGGCTACAGCATGGCGACGCTCGACGCGTTCGTCGGCAAGGAACTCGGCGTGTCCGAGTGGGTGGAAGTGGACCAGGCGCGCATCGACGCGTTCGCGCAATGCACGGGCGACCACCAGTGGATTCACGTCGACGTGGACCGCGCCAAGCGGGAAAGCCCGTTCGGCGGCACGATCGCCCACGGCTACCTGACGCTCTCGCTCGTGGCGAGCCAGCTGACCGAGAGGGGCGTGGTGCCGCACGACGCGAGCGCCGCGGTGAACTACGGCCTGGAGAAGACGCGTTTCCTGACGCCGGTGAAGGCCGGGGCGCGCGTGCGCAACCGCGTGAACCTGCTTGCCGCGGACCGCAAGGGCGATGGCCGCGTGCTGCTCAGGACCGAGAACACGGTGGAGATCGAAGGCGAGGGCAAGCCCGCGCTGGTGGCCGAGGCGCTGGCGCTGCTGGTCGCCTGAGGCATGGGCAAGGCAAGAACAGGTATGAACAAGGCAGGACGAGGAGTGGCAGCATGACAACAGCCGTGAGTACGAAAGCGCCGGCGAAGAAGGCAAAGAAGACCGCAGCGATAGCAGCCGTTCCGGCGGCGATCGTTGACCGCGCGCCGGCCGTGACGGGACCGAATCCCTTCGTGGGCATGCGTCCCCAGGACCTGGTCAGCACCGCTCAGCAGATTGGCGCGCAGTGCGTGCAGGAACCGACGCTGCTGCTGCAGCAACAGACGCGGCTGGCGCAGGACCTGATGGCCGTCGTGGACGGCTCGGCGCCCGCGCCTGCTACGCGCGACCGCCGCTTTGGCGATCCCGCCTGGCAGGACAACCCGGTCTACCGCATGGCCCTGCAGGGATACCAGGCGTGGCGCGATGCGCTGACCGGCTTCGTCACCCGCTCGGTGATGGACGGGCGCAGCAAGGAGCGCGCGCAGTATTTCACCGACCTGCTGATGGATGCGGTGGCGCCGACCAACACGCTGCTGGGCAATCCCGCCGCGCTGCGCAAGACGTTCGAAACCGGTGGCCTGAACCTGGTCAGTGGCCTGGTCAACCTGCTGACCGATACGATGACCAACCAGGGCATGCCGTCGCAGGTGGACAAGGGCGCATTCCGCGTCGGCAAGAACCTTGCCGCCACGCCTGGCGCGGTCGTGTTCCGCAACGAGGTGCTGGAACTGATCCAGTACACGCCGACCACCGCGGACGTTCACGCCCGGCCCCAGCTGATCGTGCCGCCGCAGGTGAACAAGTTCTATGTGTTCGACCTTGCACCGGGCAAGAGCCTGGTCGAACACCTGCTGCGCAACGAGCTGCAGGTGTTCATGGTGAGCTGGCGCAACCCGACCGCGGCGCACCGGGACTGGAACCTCGACACCTACGTGGGGTCGCTGGTCGAAGCCATCCATGCGATCCGCGAGATCACGGGCAGCCCCGACGTGAACCTGCATGGCGCGTGCTCCGGCGCGATGACGATGTCGGCGCTGATGGGCTACTGCGCGGCGCGCGGCGAAAAGCTCGTGCACTCGGCCACGCTGATGGTGTCCGTGTTCGGCCTGGATTCGCAATCGCAGCTGGGCCTGTTCGCGACGCCGGAAGCCATCGATGCCGCGCGGCAGGGCAGCCAGGCCCGCGGCGTGCTCGACGGCGAGGAACTCGGGCGCGTGTTCGCGTGGATGCGGCCGAACGACCTGGTGTGGAACTACTGGGTCAACAACTACCTGCTCGGCAAGGCGCCGCCGGCGTTCGACATCCTCTTCTGGAACAACGACACCACGCGCCTGCCGGCCGGCCTGCATGGCCAGCTGCTGGACATGCTGACGCTGAACCAGCTGGCGACGCCGGGCGCGCTGCGCATTCTGGGCGAGCCGATCGACCTGGCGGCGGTGGACTGCGACAAGTACGTGCTGGCCGGCATGACCGACCACATCACGCCGTGGAAGGGCGTGTTCAGTTCGGTGCGCGCCTTTGGCGGGCAGACCGAGTTCGTGCTCAGCTCCAGCGGCCATGTGCAGAGCCTGATCAATCCGCCGGGAAATGCCAAGGCGAAGTACTTCCTGAACGACGCGCAGGCAGCGGATGCCGAAGCGTGGCTCGAAGGCGCCACGGCCAACCAGGGGTCCTGGTGGGAGCACTGGGGCGAATGGCTGAAGACGCGCTCTGGCGCAAAGCACGCCGCACCGTCCAGCCTGGGCAGCAAGCGCCACGCGTCGCTGGGCGAAGCGCCCGGACGCTATGTGACCGAGGCCTGATCCCGGCCCGTCGATTTCTGTGATGTAACCCGTAAGGAGAGTTGAAGATGGAAACCACCAATACCGCCGGCACCGCCGTGCACAAGAAGCTGCTTGATTTCGTCAAGCAAAACCGCCTGGACCCGGCGGCGATCCTGGAATCGCGCCGCAAGGACATCGAGGCGATCGCCAGCGTGAACACCACGCTGCTGGCCGGCCTGCAATCGCTGGTGCGCCAGCAGGCCGAGTTCCTGACGGACACCGCCGCCGAGCTGCAGTCGCTCGCGCGCCGTGGCCAGGCGGCCGACGGCGAGGCTGCCAAGGTCTCGGAAGTGCTGCCGCGCTCGCTGCAGAAGGCCGTGGCCGGCCTGCGCGCCGTGACCGATACCGTGTACAAGGCCCAGGCCGACAGCGTTGCCACGGTCGGCAAGCGCCTGGCGGAAAACGTCGAAGAGGTGAAGGGCATCCTGCGCCCCAGGCAGTAAGCGCATGGAAGCATGGCCGCCCCCGGCCATGCTTCGCCGCCAACCTCTCCGGGACGACTTGATGACAACAAACAACGCCAGCATCGAAGCTGGACAGATCATGCAGACCCGTACGGTGGACCTCGACGGGCAGTTGCTCAGGGTCGGCATCCGGCCCGGCAGCCGCGCGCATCCGCCGCTGCTCATCTTCAATGGCATCGGCGCCAACCTCGAACTCGTCGAACCCTTCGTCGATGCACTCGAGGATGTGGAAGTAATCATCTTCGACATCCCCGGCGCAGGGGGCTCTCCGGCGCCACTGCTTCCCTATCGTTTCTCCAACCTGTGCGTGATGGCCGACAAGCTGCTGTCGCGCCTTGGCTATGCGGGACCCGTCGATACGCTCGGGGTCTCGTGGGGCGGGGCGCTCGCGCAGGAGTTCGCGCGGCTCTATCCGCGGCGTTGCCGCCGGCTGGTGCTGGCCGCCACGTCGCCCGGGGTCCTGATGGTGCCGGGCAGTCCGTCCGTGCTCTCGAAGATGATCGGGGTGCGGCGTTACTCCGATCCGAAGTACCTGCAGCGCGTGGGAGCCGAGCTTTACGGCGGGGCCTTCCGCGACGACCCGTCGTTGCTCGATGAGCACGGCCGCCATATGCATCCGCCGCGCGGACGCGGCTACCTCTACCAGCTGATGGCCGCGTGGGGCTGGAGCAGCCTGCCGTGGCTCGGCGCGTTGAACCAGCGCGCGCTGGTGCTGCATGGCAGCGACGATCCGATCGTGCCGCTGGTGAATGCCAGGATCCTGGCACGCTGCATTCCGAACGCCACGCTCCATGTCTTCGACGACGACGGTCATCTTTTCCTGCTGACCGCGGCCGGTGAAACGGCGCGCGTGGTGGCGGAGTTCCTGTACGGGGGCAGGAACTGACGATCGTACGCAGGAGCCTCAGGAACTCGGTACGCCGGGAGCCTGCTCCTGCACCAAGCGGTCACGGCCGGTGCGCTTGGCCTGGTACATGGCGCTGTCGGCGCGGTTCAGGAGAGTGTCGATCCCCGGCATCTCGGGAACCGCGCAGACCGCGCCCAGGCTGATCGTAACGATCGGCTGGGTCGGCGTGCCGTGGTGCGGGATGCCCAGGCGGCGCACGGCCGCGACCAGCCGCTGCGCCACCGCGTGCGTTTCCTGCGGGCTGGCTTCGGGCAACACCACCGCAAATTCTTCTCCGCCCAGGCGCGCACAGAACTGGCCAGCGGCCAGTTCATTCATCAGGGCTCCTGCCACCTGCCGCAGGCATTGGTCGCCCACCGGATGGCCATAGAGATCGTTGAACTGCTTGAACCGGTCGATATCGAGGATCATCAGGCCCAACGGGCTGCCGTGTGCAAACGCGCGCTCGGCGGCGGCGTGCGCTTCGCGCTGGAAATAACGGCGGTTGGGGCTGCCGGTCAGCGCGTCGACGTCCAGGTCTGCCTGGATGCGCGAAAGCTGGGCCTGGGTCTGGCCGAGCCGCTGGGTCAGCGCAAGTTCGCGCTCGCGGTAGCGGGTGATGTCACGCAGGAAGACCAGGGTGCCGATGCGCTTGCCGTCCATGCGCCGGACCGCTTCGGCGCACAGTTCGAACGGCATGCCGGGCGGCACGACCGGCCCCGCGCTGCCGGCAGTCTCATGCAGAACGCCTGCCAGCGCCGAGGGCGCTGGCCGGTTCCGCGCGATCTCCGGCAGCAGCCGCGCGCCCGCCGGATTGAAATCCACCACCATGCCTTCCGGGCTCAGGATCACGCAGCCTTCGCCGAGGGCGTCGAACACGCGCAGCCGCGCGTAGTGGCCGATGTCGCCAAGATGCGTGCGCAGGGCGCAGAACCACACCAGCACGGCCATCAGCGAGAAGGTGGCGGGCGTCAGGTCGCCGCCCAGCGGGCCGGTCCAGCGCAGAAGGTAGGCCACATGCACCGTCAGGGGCAGCAGCAGGGCGCCGGCAAGGATATTGCGGCCCCGTCGCGACAGCGCGTCGTTCGGCACTTCCGCGGTAAGCAGGAAGTACAGGCTGAGCGCCAGAAGTCCGTAGGTCCAGGCCGCAACCAGGCCATAGCCCAGGCTGTGCTCGAACACCGCCCCCGGCGCAACGCCGGGCGGCGAAAGCGTGATGCGTGTCCAGATCCAGTGGTGGTATTCGTTGGTAAAGACCAGCGCGAGCGTCAGGACTGCCGCCAGCAACGGCAGCGACAGGATCGACCACGGCACCACGTAGCGCGGCCGGCTCAGGTGCACCATGGCCACAAGCCAGCCGATCGGTACCGCAACAATGCCGAAGTACTGGATCTTCGCCCAGAGGATGCGCCAGTCCAGTTCCGGCGAGCTGACTTCCAGCAAGCGCCCGCCACTCCAGATTGTCACGCCGGCCGCCAGCGTCAGGAATGCCCTGACAGTGGGATCATCGCGCCGCGGCAGGGCAGTGAGGATCATGCCCACGGCACCGACTACGGCAATGGTCAGGCAAAGGACTAGAGGGTAGGAAGGCATGGGTCGCGGCTGGCCCGAGGGGCATCGTACGTCGCCCGGCCTGTATGGTGGCGCCCATTATAGATCGGCCTTTGGCCATTCACGCCTCGCTCACACCTCGGTAGAGGGCTGGCGGTCGGCGGGTTGCCGGCAAGCGGGCGCTGGCTCTTTCTTTGCAGGGTTGCGGACACACGGCCATTGGCCTGGCGATTCCTTTTGCTGCGGGCCCGGGCCATAAAAAAACGGCTGCGCGGGGATCGCTCCCCGACACAGCCGCAACGAGCATGCTTTCTTGAGTCGGCTTAGAACTTGTGGCGAATACCCAGGGCCACACCCAGCATCGAGTTCTGGCCATTGGCCAGCGCGTAGCTGTTGCCCGTGGAAAGGCCGGTGGCGAAGAAGTTGGATACCGAATCCATTGCCAGGCCGGCGTGCTTGGCGTAAGCCGTGCTCAGGTACACATCGGTACGCTTGGAGAACGCGTAGTTCGCAATGAACGCGACCTGCCAGGGGTTGGCGAGGCCGGTATTGCCGAAACTGTTCTTCAGGTTGTCGTAGTCGTACTCGAGGGACAGTGCGACGGCAGGCGTCACCTGGTAGGCGGCGCCAATCCAGTAGAAGTCGTCGCGCTGGATCAGCACGTCCGCCGCATTCTTGTTCTGGCCCCAGCGATAGCCGCCCATGACCTTGGCCGGCCCGTAGCTATAGCTTGCAGCGATCACAGCCTTCTTGGCCGTGCCGTTGCCCGTGCCAATGGTCGGATTCCACTGGTCGTAGCCGGCGGTCACGCCGAACGGGCCTGCCGAGTAGGCCAGGGCCGCACCATAGGCGCTGTCGCGCCGGAACTGACCCGGGACTTCGCCGTTGCCGCCGATCGGCGTTGCCACGCCGATGAAGGCCGGCAGGGCCAGGCCGGTGCCGAACGACCAGTGGGCCAGTGCGGTTACCGGGCCGAACTGACCCGTGTACTTGATCGTGTTGTCTTCGCGGAAGTTCGCGCCGGTCAGAAGCGCCGCCGGCTCGTACTGCGTGGCATAGGCACCCGGCACGAAATTGGCGAGCGCTTCAAACATCGAGGTGTACTGGCGGCCGAGCGTGACCTGGCCGAGGGTGGCGCTCTGCACGCCGACGTACGCCTGGCGACCGAACAGGCGGCTGCTTTGCTGCAGCGTGCCGGAATCCAGGCTGAAGCCGTTTTCGAGCACGAACAGTGCCTTCAGTCCGTTGCCGAGATCCTCGGTGCCGCGCAGACCCCAGCGGGACCCGGAGACGCCACCCGAATTCATGCGGTAGACGTTGTGGGCCGGGCCGGAGTTGAACTGGTTGGCAGCCTGGGGGATGGCGCCGACGTGGTTGGCGTATTCGATGTTGATGTCAGCGACGCCGTACAGCGTGACGTTGGATTGCGCAAAAGCGCTTCCCGAACAGGCAAGCAAAGTGGCCAGGGCCATGCTCCTGAGTTTCATGAGGCAATTCTCCGTTTCTTCCTTTGGTTGTAATGCGGGTATTCCCGTCGGAATGGGTACTGCGGGGTACTGCATCGGGGGTGGCCGGCGCGGGACCGTGCGGTCCGCTACCGGCTTCTTGTCTTCGCCGTCAGCACATGCGGAGCAACTGGTCGATCAGCTCCGTGGCACGCGGCCACGGGCCGTAACCGGCTGCCGGGTTGAGGTGGCCGACCTCGCCGAGGTCGACCAGTTGGCTGCCCCAGTCGCTTGCCATCTGCGTGGCGCGTTCGTACGTCGCCAGCGGGTCATTGCGGCTCGCGGCCAGGATGCTGGGGAAGGGCAGCGGCTTGCGCGGCACGGGCAGCCAGCCATGCTCGGCCAGCGCTTCCTTTTGCGGATAGCTGGCCGGCATCGGCGTTTCGAGATCGGCCGGTGTCACCAGCAGGGCGCCGCGGATCTTGCGGTGGTGCTGCGCGGCCCAGTGCACGCTGATCATCACGCCGGCGCTGTGGGCGACCAGCACCACGGGGCCGTCGATCTGCGCCAGCGCGGCGTCCAGCGCGGCGACGCGGGCGGCGCGGCTCAGCTTGTCGTGTTCCAGCGGCGTCACGGAGCGGGCATTCGGCAGTTGCGCCTGGAGCAGGGTCTGCCAGTGTTCGGCCACGTGGTCGCGCAGACCGGGAACCAGCAGGACGGTGGTGTCGGGGGTAAGGCTCATCGGAATTCCAGATAATCCAATAGGTATCAGTTGGCGGCTTGCTGGGCGTTGCGCTGGTGTTCCAGGCGCTGCAGGTCAGCGGTGTAGTAGCGGCGGCCGGCGATGAAGCACGCCGCGGCGAGCAGGCCCGTCAGCGGAATCCACTGGAGCGCGCCGAGCAGGCCGATGCGGTCGGCGAGCACACCGGTGACGAAGGGGCCCGGCGCCAGGCCCAGCAGGTTGTTGGCCAGCGTGAGCGTGGCGAATGCGGTGGCGTGGATGGCCGGATGGGTCAGGTTGGCCACCACGGCGCTGGCGGGGCCAGCCGTGCCGCCGACCAGCACCATGCCGGCTGCGATCAGCGCAAGCTGGGCGGCGCCGGCGGGCAGCCGGAACGCCACGGCCAGCAGCGCGCAGCAGGCGAGGCTATAGGCAATCGCCATCAGCCATTTGCGGGCAGGGGAACGGCGGGCGACCCAGTCGGTCAGCGCGCCGCATGCAACCATGCCGACGCCGGCTGCCAGGACAAAGGCGGCAGCGGTCATGCCTGCACGATCGGTCGCCATGCCGTAGTAGCGCGACAGGTAGCTGGGCATCCACGCAAGCAGGGCGCCCATGACGAGCAGTTGCAGCGCGCTGCCAACGTAAGCACAGAGGATGGATCGTGCCGAGAACAGGGCGGACAGCAGCGGGCGCAGGGCCAGGCTCTCGCGGTGCGACTCGGTGGGCGCGTCCTCGCCGAGCGCGAGGCGTTGAGCCTTCAGGCGCGGCTCGGTGATGAGAGCGCGATAGATGACCACCAGCACCAGACCGAAGATCGCCATGCCAGCGAATGCCCAGCGCCAGCCGAAATGGGCCGACAGGGTGCCGCCGGCTGCCATGCCCAGCACCGAACCGAAGGCGCCGCCGGCGATGAATGCGGAACTCAGGCTGGCGCGCAGGTGACGCGGGAATACCGACAGCACCACGGCGATGCCCACGCTGCCGTAGGCGGCTTCACCGATGCCGACACACAGGCGGGCGATGAACATTTCGCCGAAATTGTTGGCCAGCGCGCAGCCCAGCGTGGCCAGGCTCCAGAGCGCGGCCATCAGCGTCAGGCTCTTGACGCGACCCCAGCGGTCGGCAAGGATCGACAGCGGAAAAGTGAGCAGGCCGACCATCAGTGCGACGATGCCGCCCAGTGCGCCCAGCTCGGTATCGGTCAGGGCCCATTCTGCCTTCAGCAGCGGGAACACGGCGTTGAGCACCTGGCGCGACATGTAGTCCGACAGCAGCAGGCCAAAGCTCAGCGCGAACACCAGCCACGGATATAGGCGCGACGCGGTCGCGGCCGGCTTGCCGGTCAGCATGGTGGGGTGGGTGGAATGTTGTCCAAGCATGGATGCCTCTCTTCTTTCTGTAAGACTCGATCGCTTGCGGCAGTGGCCGCACGGCGCCGCCGCTGGTTGCCCGGGGCACTTGAACGGCTCCGGTCGCGACTGGCGAAGTATCGGGGATTGGCAGGTCGCGGTTTGACTATGCGGGACAACCTGTTTGCATCTCGGGACAGTCGGGGAAAACGCGTAGAACGACCGCCAGGACCGTCCCTTTTGTGCGAAAAAAGGCATTCCGTCGAGGCTGGCGGCACTGCAAAGGGTCCGGTGTTCACCCCATATTAGGCAGGCGTCGGACGCTTGGCCGGATGGCTGGCGGGCCGCGGGGTTCCACCGGTGCATCTGTCATCCTTCCGGGGCATTCCGTGAGCGCCATCGCACGCTGGCGCGCAGAGAGCGGCGCCGGAGTGGAGTGGGAAGCGCGCTGACTTGTTGACGTAGAAATTGCAAACGTGGCCGCGACGCACTATCGTCGTATCGTGACCGTCACTCGTGCTGCCCTGACGGTCCGCAACAGCACGATCAACGTGCCTCTTGCATTGCGCTGATTTCAGCCGGGGGAGAGTCGCCATGAGTATTCGGGGAAAGGGCCGGGTCCCAGCGGTCTGGGGCGTGCTTGTTGCCTGCCTGGTGTCTGGCGCGGGCGAGGCCGTCGCGCAGCAGCAACAGGCGCCTGCGCCGGCGCCTGCCCAGGCGCAAGCGCAGGCGCCCACGTTCAAGCCCGAGGAACTGGAGGCGCTGGTTGCGCCCATTGCGCTGTACCCGGATTCGGTGCTTTCGCAGGTGCTGATGGCATCCACCTATCCGCTGGAAATCGTGCAGGCGGCACGCTGGGTCAAGGCCAACCCCAAGGTCAAGGGCGATGATGCGGTCAAGGCCGTGGCCGACCAGCCGTGGGATGTCAGCGTCAAGTCGCTGGTCGCATTCCCGCAGGCGCTGGAGCCGATGAACGACAAGCTCGACTGGACCCAGAAGCTCGGGGATGCCTTCCTGGCGCAGGAAGCGGACGTGCTGGCTGCGGTGCAGCGGCTGCGCGGGAAGGCGCAGCAGACTGGCAACCTGAAGTCGAACGAGCAGCAGCAGGTGACCGTCGCGGTATCCGGGCAGCCGGGGCAGACCATCGTCAAGATCGAACCGGCCAATCCGGAAGTCATCTACGTGCCGTCCTACAACCCGGCCGTGGTGTATGGGTCATGGGGATACCCGGCCTATCCGCCGACGTACTGGCCGCCGTATCCGGCGTACTATCCGGGCGCCGCGCTGGCCACCGGGTTCGCATGGGGCGTCGGCCTCGCGGCGGCGGGGGCGATCTTCGGCGGCTGCAACTGGGGTGGTGGAGACGTCAATGTCAACGTCAATCGCGCTACCAATATCGACCGCAACTTCGACCGGACCAAGGTACAGGGCGGCAAGTGGCAGCACGACGCTGGCCACCGCAAGGGCGTGGCCTACCGGGACAATGCCTCGCGCGAGAAATTCGGCCGCAATGTGCCCGGTGCCGATCGGCGCAATGACTTCCGCGGGCGTGAGGGTGCCGGAGACCGGCAGCGGGTCGCTGATCGCGGCGGCGTAGGTGACCGCGGTGGTGTCGGCGATCGCGGCGGCGTGGGCGATCGGGGTGGTGTCGGCGATCGCGGCGGCGTGGGTGACCGCGGCGGCGTGGGTGACCGCGGCGGCGTGGGTGATCGCGGTGGCGCGGGTGACCGCGGTGGCGCGGGTGACCGCGGTGGAGCCGGCGATCGTGCCGGTGTTTCGGACCGCGCCGGCACCGGGAATCGCGGCGCCACGGCCGGTGCCGGAAACCGCGCATCGACCGCGAATCGGGGCGGCGGTCGCGATAGCGCCTTCCAGGGCGTTGGCAGCGGCGGCGCGTCGCAGCGTGATTTCGATCGCGGCCGCAGCAGCCTGCAATCGTCGCCGGCGAACCGCGGGGGCGGAGGATTCAGTGGCGGAGGCGGCGGTGGACGCGGGGGCGGAGGATTCAGTGGCGGAGGCGGTGGCGGTCGCGGCGGTGGTGGCGGCGGTCGCGGCGGTGGTGGTGGCAGGCGCTGAACGGGGAGAACGGCCATGATGAAGCCACTTGTCTTTTCCGGTATGTCGTTTGCGGCCCGGTGCCGCCGGATTGCCGTCGCGCTGGCCCTGGTGGCCGGTACTGCAGGGTTCGCGCACGCGCAGCAAAACTTCGCGACGGCCGATGAAGCGATGGCCGCCTTTGGGGCTGCGGTCGAAAGCAGCGACGACGCGGCCATGAAGAAGATCTTCGGTGAAAGGTTCCAGAAGCTGATTCCACCTGTCGGAGCCGATATCCGTACCCGGTTCCTGACCGCGTGGGGTGCGTCCCACGCGGTGCAGGCCGTCGATGACCAGCACGCGCGGATTGCCGTCGGCACGGATGGATGGACGCTGCCGGTCCCGCTGATCAAGACCGCGCAGGGCTGGCGCTTCGACACGGCCGCCGGCCTCGAGGAAATGCGGGCGCGCCAGATCGGGCGCAATGAACTGTCCGTCATGCAGACCTTGCTGGCCATCCATGATGCCCAGTCCGAGTATGCGCAGGTCGATCACGACGGCAGCGGCGTGCTCGCCTACGCCTCGAAGCTGGCCAGCTCGCCCGGCAAGCAGGACGGCCTGTACTGGCCCACCCATCCGGGAGAGAAGCCGAGTCCGCTGGGCGAGGCGTTCCTGACCGCCGGCAAGCGCACCCCCGGGGCGGAAGGCTACTACGGCTACCACTACAAGCTGCTCACGAAGCAGGGCGCGAGTGCCCCGGGCGGGGCCTTCGACTATCAGGTGCGCGGCAAGCTGTTCGGCGGATTCGCCGTGATCGCCTGGCCGGTCCGCTATGGCCAGACCGGGGTGAAGACCTTCATGGTCAGCCATTCGGGCGAAGTCTTCGAGCGTGACCTCGGCAGCGATACCGCAACCAAGGCGGCAGCGACGACCTCATTCGATCCGGGATCCGGCTGGACCAAGGTGGCGCCATGAACCGCATCCTCCTCGCGGTGCTCGCCGCCGTCCTGATGGCCCTGCAGAGCGGATGCACCTACTATGGCGCGCCGGCGATGGCGCCGGCGAGTTTCGATCGCTCGTTCGATGCCGCGGCGGGCGCCATGCGGGATGAGGGCGTGGCAGTCAGCGTGCAGGATCGTGCAAGCGGATCGATTGCGGGCAATTTCGGCAACACGGTGATCCGGGCCAGCGTATTGCGGCAGGCCGACGGCTCGGTGCGGGTGCAGTTCGATTCGAGCGATTCGCGGGATCCGGGCCTGCTGGGACGTATCTCCAGTCGCTACGACCAGCGCATGGGCCGGTGAAGCGGTTGCCCGCAGCCGCTGCCAATGAAAAAGGGGCGCCAGCAAGCGCTGGCACCCCTTCAGGGCCGGTAGGCGGGCCGCCGCTTACGCGTCGGCCGGCATCGCGCCGACGACATTGAAGCCGGCATCGACATAAGTGATTTCACCAGTCACGCCGCTGGCAAGGTCCGACAGCAGGAACGCTGCGACATTGCCGACTTCCTCGATGGTCACGTTGCGACGCAGCGGGGCCGTGTTCTCGAAGGCGCTGAGCAGCTTGCCGAAGTCCTTGATGCCGGATGCGGCCAGCGTCTTGATCGGGCCAGCCGAGATGCCGTTGGCACGGATGCCGCGCGGACCGACCGAGGCCGCCAGGTAGCGCACGCTCGCTTCCAGCGCGGCCTTGGCCAGGCCCATGGTGTTGTAGTTGGGGACCACGCGCTCGGCACCGAGGTAGGTCATCGTCAGCAGCGAGGCATTGTCCGCCAGCATCGGCAGCGCAGCCTTGGCCAGCGCGGGGAAGCTGTAGGCGGAGATGTCGTGCGCGATGCGGAAGCCTTCGCGCGACAGGCCGTCCAGGAAATCGCCGGCAATGGCTTCACGCGGGGCGAAGCCGATCGAGTGCACCAGACCGTCGAGCTTTTCCCAGCGCTGGCCCAGGCCGGCGAAGGTCGCGGCGATCTGCTCGTCGCTGGCGACGTCGCATTCGAAGACGAGGTCAGTGCCGAATTCCTTGGCAAAGTCGCTGATCCGGTCCTTGAACCGTTCACCGACGTAGGTGAAGGCGAGTTCGGCGCCTTCGCGTTTGCAGGCCGATGCGATGCCATAGGCGATCGAACGGTTCGAGAGCAAGCCGGTGATGAGGATCCGCTTTCCTGCCAGAAATCCCATGAATTCTCCTAGGTGGTCAAGGTGGTGTATGGGGCACGCTTTCTGCGTCGGCCCTGCGGCCGGGGGCATGCCCTCGGTGTCAGACGGCCATTTTATTGCGCCGTGTAGAGGGAATGTCCGGATGGCTGGAGCCTACCCGAACGCATGTAAAATTGTCTCACAACTTGGCCCGGCCGCAGAACGCCGGACCCCAGAGGTCATATTGGAGGAATCCAGCGGGATGCCTATTCAAGCACGTTGGCCGCTTCAGGCGGCATGGCAGTGCTTCCGTCGGGATGCGGTACTGCGGGTCGGGCTGGCGCTGGCGCTGGCGGCGGGGGTTCCCGCAACGGCGAATGCGGAGCATGGCTTTGCCTTGCACGGGGATCTCAAATATCCCGCCGATTTCAAGCATTTTGATTATGTCAATCCGGATGCCCCGACAGGCGGCACCCTGACGCTCGCCAATCCGGACCGCCGCACGAGCTTCGACAAATTCAATCCGTTCACCCTGAAGGGAACTGCCGCGCCGGGGCTCAACGCCTTGATGTTCGAGTCGCTGCTGATCAGCAGCGCCGATGAAACCGCCAGCTCTTACGGCCTGCTCGCCGACGACATCACGGTGGCGCCGGACGAACTGTCGGTTGTCTTCCATATCCGTCCCGAGGCGCGCTTCTCCAACGGGGACCCGGTCCTGGCTTCGGACGTGAAGTATTCCTACGACATGCTGATGAGCAAGGCGTCCAGTCCGGGCTACCGCAGCATGTGCACGGACGTGAAGTCCGTGGTGGTCACGGGCGAGCGCAGCGTGCGTTTCGATTTCAAGCAGCGCAACCGCGAATTGCCGCTGATCGTCGGGTCGCTGCCAGTGTTTTCGAAGAAGTGGACCCAGACGGTCTCGTTCGAAAAGCTGACCTTTGAAGAACCGGTGGCCAGCGGCCCGTACATCATCGACCGCTATGATGCGGGCCGCGGCATCATCTTCAAGCGCGACCCGAACTACTGGGGTAAGAAGCTGGCGGTGCGGCGCGGCACCTTCAACTTCGAGCGCGTGGTGTACCGGCTCTACAAGGACGAAACCGCCAAGCTCGAAGCCTTTAAGGCCGGCGAGTTCGACGCGATCGTCGAATATCGTGCCAAGAACTGGGCCAAGAGCTACCAGGGCACCCGCTTCAGCAAGGGCGAGCTGATCAAGACGGAGTTCCCGCACCGCAACGGCGCGGGCATGCAGGGCTTCGTCATGAATATGCGCAAGCCCATCTTCAAGGACGTGCGGGTCAGGCAGGCGCTGATCCTCGCGCTGGATTTCGAATGGCTCAACCGCCAGCTCTTCTACGGCGCGTACAAGCGGCTGGATAGCTGGTTCTCCAACAGCGAACTGGCGGCCAGCGCGACCTTTGACGGCAAGCCCGGGCCGGGCGAACTGAAGCTGCTGGATCCGATGCAGGCAAAACTGCCGTCGGAGGTCTTTGGTCCCGATGTCGTGCAGCCAACCACCAATGCGCCGCGCTCGCTGCGGGACAATCTGCGCGAGGCACGCCGGCTGCTGGCGCAGGCCGGCTGGACGTACACGGATGACGCCTTGCGCAACGCCAAGGGCGAGCCGATGGTGTTCGAATTCCTCGATGACGGCGGCGCCATGAGCCGGGTGATCACGACCTATGTCCGCAATCTCGAGAAGCTCGGCATCCAGGTCCACCAGCGCACCACCGACTACGCGTTGTACCAGAAGCGGCTCGAGGATTTCGACTTCGACATGGTATCGATCCGCTACCCCGATTCGCAGAGCCCAGGCAACGAACTGCGCGACCGGTTCTCGAGCGAGGCGGCCGATACGCCGGGATCGGACAACCTGTTCGGGTTGAAGTCGCCGCAGGTTGACCAGCTCGTGGACAATGTCCTGCACGCCAATACGCGTGATGAACTCGTCACTGCGGGTCGGGCGCTGGACCGGGTGCTGATGCATGGCTATTACATCGTGCCGAACTGGTACAGTGCCTCGCATCGGGTGGCTTACCGCAAGGAGCTGGGCTACCCCAGGGACCGCCTGCCTTACTACTACACGGCAGAAGGCTGGATTCTGAGCAACTGGTGGCGCACCGATACGGTCGCGTCATCCGCGGCTCGCTGAAGAAAGGGGACAGCCGATGCTTGCCTATCTGTTCAAGCGCGTCCTGCTGATGATCCCGACGCTGATCGGGGTCATTACGCTGACCTTCGCCGTCATCCAGTTCGTGCCGGGCGGGCCCGTCGAACAGATGATGCTGGAACTCAAGGGGCGCGGCGGCGGTGGCGGCGAAGCCAGCGGCGGCGGTGCCGAGTACCGCGGCCGCCGCGGCGTGGATCCAGAGAAAATCAAGGAAATCCAGGCCCTTTACGGCTTCGACAAGCCGCCGATCGAGCGCTACTTCCTGATGCTCAAGCGCTTTGCGCAGTTTGACCTCGGCCAAAGCTACTTCCAGCACCGCAGCGTGTGGGAGTTGGTCAAGTCCAAGCTGCCGGTTTCGGTGAGCCTCGGACTGTGGACCTTCTTCCTGACTTACCTGATATCGGTGCCACTGGGGATTTCCAAGGCGATCCGCGCCGGCAGCCGGTTCGACGTGGTGACCAGCATGATCGTGCTGGTTGGCTACGCCATCCCGGGCTTCGTGCTGGGCGTGCTGCTGCTGGTGCTGTTCGGCGGCGGCACCTTCGTCCAGTGGTTCCCGCTGCGCGGGCTGACTTCCGACAACTGGGACCAGTTGTCGCTGATGGGCAAGGTCATGGACTATCTGTGGCATCTGGTGCTGCCGATTACCGCGTCGGTGGTGGGCAGCTTTGCCGTGGTGACCATGCTGACCAAGAACGCCTTCCTGGACGAGATCCGCCGGCAGTACGTGCTGACCGCGCGGGCCAAGGGTTTGTCGGAGCACCGTGTGCTCTGGAAGCATGTGTTCCGCAATGCCTTGATCCCGCTGGTGACCGGGTTTCCGGCCGCGTTCATCGGCGCGTTCTTCACCGGATCGCTGCTGATCGAAACGCTGTTTTCGCTCGATGGGCTCGGCCTGCTGTCGTATGAGGCCGTGCTTCGGCGCGACTATCCGGTGGTGCTGGGTACGCTCTACCTCTTCACCCTAATCGGCCTGGTCACCCGGCTGATTTCCGATGTCTGCTACGTGCTGGTCGACCCGCGCATCCATTTCGAGGCCCTGCACCGATGAAATTATTCCCGCAAGCGGTGCCGAACGGCTTGCCGCACTCGCTGTCGCCGCGCCAGCGGGCCTGGCAGCGCTTCCGGCGCAATCGCCTGGGCTACTGGAGCCTGATCCTGTTCGTGGCGATCTTCGTGCTGAGCCTGTGCGCGGAGGTCCTGTCAAGCAACCGGCCGCTGGTGGTGCGCTACAAGGGCGATTGGTATTTCCCGATCGTCAAGGTCTATCCTGAAACCACGTTCGATGGCGATTTCGCCACGCCGGCGGACTACCTCGATCCCTATATCCGCGACCGCATCACCTCGAATGGCAATCTGGCGGTGTTCCCGCTGAACCACTATTCGTACGACTCGCTCAATTACTTCGCCAAGGAGCCCAACCCGGCGCCGCCGTCAGCCGAGAACTGGCTTGGCACGGATGACCGTGGGCGCGACATCCTGGCGCGCCTGCTCTATGGCTTCCGCGTGTCGGTGCTGTTCGGAATGGCGCTGACGGTGCTCGGCGTGCTGATCGGTACCCTGACCGGCGCGCTGATGGGCTTCTTTGGGGGGCGCTTCGATCTGTTTTCGCAGCGGGCCATCGAAATCTGGAGTTCCATGCCGGAGCTGTACCTGTTGATCATCTTCGCGTCGATCTTCGAGCCCAGCCTTGCGCTGCTGATCATCCTGCTGTCGCTGTTCGGCTGGATGGGGCTATCGGACTACGTTCGCGCGGAGTTCTACCGCAACCGCTCGCTCGACTATGTCAAGGCGGCGCGCGCGCTGGGCCTGTCCAATGTGCAGATCATGTGGCGCCATATCCTGCCCAACAGCCTGACGCCGGTAATCACCTTCCTGCCGTTCCGCATGAGCGCGGCGATCCTGGCGCTCACCAGCCTGGACTTCCTGGGCCTGGGCGTGCCGCCCACCACACCCAGCCTGGGCGAGTTGCTGGCGCAGGGCAAGGGCAACCTGGACGCCTGGTGGATCTCGCTGTCGACCTTCACCGTGCTGGTGGTGACCTTGCTGCTGCTGACGTTCATGGGTGACGCGCTGCGCGATGCGTTCGACACGCGCCTGGGCCTGGCCGCGCTGCGCGGCCGCGTGGCGCCCAAGGTGCCGGCCGGTGCGCCCGCGGGGGCAACGCCATGAACGTGGTGCCCAAGCTCCGCGAAACGGACGCCATGCCGGCCGATCCGTCGCCATCTCCGTCGACGGGTGACACGCTGATCCGCGTGGACAAGCTCTCGGTCACATTCGGCCATGGTGACGATGCCACGCGCGCAGTGCGCGAAGTCAGCTTCGACCTGCGCGCCGGCGAGCGCTATGCGCTGGTGGGCGAGTCAGGCTCCGGCAAGACGGTTACCGCGCTGGCCATGCTGCGCCTCGTGGAGGACGCCCACTACCATGGGGCGATCCGTTTCCAGGACCGCAACCTGCTCGACGTCTCGGAACGGGAAATGCGCGCCATCCGCGGCGCGGAGATCGCCATGATCTTCCAGGAGCCGATGACCGCGCTCAATCCGCTCTACACGATCGGCAACCAGATCGTCGAGACGCTGGCGCTGCATGAAGGGCTCGATCGGCGCGCGGCGCGCGAGCGCGCCATTGCCTTGCTGGAGCGCACCGGCATCAGCGACGCGGCCCATCGCTTCGACAGTTTTCCGCACCAGCTTTCCGGCGGCCAGCGCCAGCGCGCCATGATCGCCATGGCACTGGCCTGTCGCCCCAAGCTGCTGCTGGCCGATGAGCCGACCACGGCGCTCGACGTCACCATCCGTGCGCAGATCATGGACCTGCTGCGCGACCTGCAGACCGAATTCGGCATGGCGGTGATGCTGATCACCCATGACCTGAACCTTGTGCGCTCCTTTGCCCAGCGAGTCGGGGTCATGGAGAAGGGCGTGATGGTCGAGACCGGCGAGACCGCGCAGGTGTTTGCCTCGCCGCAGCATCCCTATACGCGCAAGCTGATCGACAGCCGGCCGCGCCGCGAGGTGCTGCCTCTCGTGCCGCTGGCGCCGACTCTGCTGGAGGCGCGCGGGCTCTGCGTCAATTACTCGCGCAAGCGCAAGGGGATGGCGGGGTGGTTCGGCAAGGACCAGTTCGCGGCCGTCAAGGACGTCGATTTCCAGTTGCGCGAGGGCGAGACCATCGGCATCGTCGGGGAATCGGGCTCGGGCAAGACCACGCTGGCCCATACGGTGCTGGCGCTGCAGGGCAAGAGCGCGGGCACCATCCATTTCCTTGGGCGCAGCTTCGACGGCGCCACGCGCAAGGACCGCTGCGACCTGCGTTCGCGCATGCAGGTGGTGTTCCAGGATCCGTTCGGGTCGCTGTCGCCGCGCATGACGATCGAGCAGATCGTCGGCGAGGGGCTGGGGCTGCACCAGCCGGGCCTGTCTCGCGAGGCCATGCGCCAGCAGGTCATCGAGGCGCTGCGTGAAGTCGGGCTCGACCGGACGGCGCTTGGCCGCTACCCGCATGAATTCTCGGGCGGGCAGCGCCAGCGCATCGCCATCGCCCGGGTGCTGATCCTCAAGCCGCAGGTGCTTGTGCTCGACGAGCCCACTTCGGCGCTCGATGTCTCGATCCAGCAGCAGGTGCTCGGGCTGCTCTCCCAGTTGCAGCACAAGTACAACCTTAGCTACCTGTTTATCAGCCACGATCTCGCGGTGATACGCGCCATGGCGCACCGGGTCATCGTGATGAAGGCGGGCGAGGTGGTGGAGGCGGGGGAAACCGAGTCGGTTCTCGGCGCGCCGCAACATCCGTATACGCGCAAGCTGATGGCGGCTGCCCAGGTTGGTGCCGCCTGACACCATTGCCGTGCAGTAAGCGCACCGCCTTCGGGCGGTGTCACGCGACTGTCATGCGGAAAGCGACATTCCAGATGCGGAAACTGAAGTAGGTCTTTGATTGGAAAGCCCTTTCCGTCAAATTTGTAACGAACTTTGACAGCGGTGTGCCAAGCCTATACCATCCCGCGAGGACTATTTTTGGGGTGGTCGCTCGTCCGCTTTAGGACGAGCCATGCACGGCTGTGTGCCTTTTGTGACCGGCGCGCTTCTTGCGTATGGTCATCCCCGCAATGATTCAGGCATCACCATCCTCGCCGGCGTTATTCGTGCGGCGTGATGGGGATGATTCGAACGATTCATCAGGAGAACCAATGCAGCGATCGGTACTTCATTCCCTGGCACGCGTTGCCGCCGGGATTGCCATTGCCTGCGGTGCGACTGTGTCGAATGGAGTGCTGGCGGATACGGTTTTCAAGGACCCCGATGCCCGCATCGATGCTTCGGCCCAAATGGGCGCGGACACGCATGTGGAAGGCAAGCGCGGCTTGCTGTCGTCGGTCGTGAATTCCACCAGCAACGTCGCCAGCAAGGCTGGCGACCTGGTCATGAACGCGCTTGGCCTGATTGGCGTGCGTTACCGCTTCGGCGGCAACAGCCCGGAATCCGGCCTGGACTGCAGCGGCTTTGTCCGCTACGTGTTCCATGACACCTTCGGCTTCATGCTGCCGCGCCGTTCCGTCGAAATCAGCCAGGTTGGCACCAATGTGGCTGTCAATGACCTGCGCCCGGGCGATCTGGTGTTCTTCAACACCATGCGTCAGACCTTCTCGCACGTTGGCATCTATATTGGCGACAACAAGTTCGTCCATGCGCCGTCCACGGGCAGCAAGATCCGCGTCGACGACATGCGCGCCGCCTATTGGGTGACGCGCTACAACGGTGCCCGCCGTATCGAGGACGGCCAGTCTTCGAACCGCGGCGACAACCTCGGGAACATGGTCGAGACGCTCAAGCGATTCGACCCGAACGCCACTGCGCGTACGCTGTACGGCGGCTGAAACAGGCCTGCAGGCAACAAGGAAGGACTGCTTCGGCAGTCCTTTTTGTTTGTCGGGATCGCCCGGTTATTGCGCTGCCACGGTGCCGGCCGGCCGCAAGCGGGCCTGCTCGAGCCGCTGGCGCAACGTGGCCATCATCGCGGCAGTGGCCTGTTCGCCGGCCAGTACCGCGCGGTTGCGTGCATTGAAATCGCTGCCGCCCATGTCGGGCAGTTCGGGGCGGATCACCACGTCCGCGCGCGCGAGTGCCATCTTGTTGATCGACTGGCCCATGATCGTCGTCGTCTGCAGGAGCACGCCGCTCTGGCCGCCATTCTTCTGGCTGGACGGGTCCGCCGAGATGTTAACGGCAATGACGAAGTCGGCGCCCATGCTGCGTGCCGAATCCACGGGAACCGGCTCGACCAGTCCCCCATCCACATAGTCCCGGCCCTGGATGGAGACCGGCTGGAACACTCCCGGCACGCTGCTGGACGCGCGTACAGCCTGTCCCGTATTGCCGCGCCGGAACAGGATGCGCTCGCCGGTCTTGAGGTCGGTGGCCACAATGCCAAGCGGCAGTTTCATGGCCTCGATCGGGCGGTTCGAAACCAGGCGGTTCACATAGTTCTGCAGCGCCTCGCCCTTGAGCCAGCCGCCAAAACGGCTGCCGAAGGGCAGCGCCCAGTCGGCGATGGCTGCCTCGTCCATGGTCAGCGCGAGCTTGTTGAGCTCGAAGCCGCTCATGCCGGTGGCATAGAGCGCTGCGACCACCGCCCCGGCGCTGGTGCCGGTGACCAGGTCAGGGTGGATGCCCTGGGCTTCCAGTGCCTTGATCACGCCGATATGGGCAAAGCCGCGTGCGGCGCCCCCGCCCAGCGCCAGGCCGATCTTGATGGGGCGCGGTGCCGGCTGCATGGCCACCGGGTTTGCCGGCGCAGCAGGGCGCGGGCCGAACGAGCAGGCGGAAAGCAGGGCGGCTGCGGAGGCGCCGAGGAAGTGACGTCGTTGCATGAATCGGGGTGCCAGTGGATGGGCGGAGGCGGGCGGAAACCAATATGTGACTGGATCGGCGCGAGGATGATATTTCTTCGTACTGGCCGTTCCTGTGACTCCGTGAAGCATAAATGATTCCGCTGGGGACGGTGGCGATGCCGGGCGGGCGAGGTCCATTGGCCGGCAGGGCTCCCTGCTTCGCTTGCTATAATGCAGGACCGACATATTCCAGCCTGCGCGCGTCCGCGCGGGCTTTTTTGTTTGTTCCCGACCGCCATGACCCAACGCGTCCGCACCCGCTTTGCGCCGAGCCCGACCGGCTTCATCCATCTCGGCAATATCCGATCCGCGCTTTATCCGTGGGCGTTTGCCCGCCGCATGAAGGGCGATTTCGTGCTGCGCATCGAAGATACCGATGTCGAGCGTTCTTCGCAGGAAGCCGTCGATGTGATCCTCGAAGGCATGGAATGGCTCGGCCTGGATATCGACGAAGGCCCGTTCTACCAGATGCAGCGCATGGACCGCTACCGCGAGGTACTGGCCCAGATGGTCGACAGCGGGCTGGCCTATCCGTGCTACATGAGCACGGAAGAGCTGGACGCCCTGCGTGAAGCCCAGCGCGAGCGCGGCGAAAAGCCGCGCTACAACGGCTTCTGGCGCCCGGAGCCGGGCAAGGTCCTGCCGCAGCCGCCAGCTGGCGTGAAGCCGGTGCTGCGCTTCCGCAATCCGCTCGACGGCAGCGTGGTGTGGGACGACGCAGTGAAGGGCCGCATCGAAATCTCGAACGAGGAGCTGGATGACCTCGTCATCGCGCGCCCGGACGGCACGCCGACCTACAACTTCTGCGTCGTGGTGGACGATCTCGACATGAAGATCACGCATGTGATCCGTGGCGACGACCATGTCAACAACACGCCGCGGCAAATCAATATCATCCGTGCGCTGGGCGGCACGACGCCGGTCTACGCGCACCTGCCGACCGTGCTCAATGAGAACGGCGAGAAGATGAGCAAGCGCCACGGGGCCATGAGCGTGACCGGCTATCGCGACGAAGGCTATCTGCCCGAGGCCGTGGTGAACTACCTGGCCCGCCTGGGCTGGGCGCACGGCGACGCGGAGATCTTCACTCGCGAGCAGTTTGTCGAATGGTTCGACCTCGAGCATCTGGGCAAGTCGCCGGCGCAGTACAACGCCGAAAAGCTGGCCTGGCTGAACAACCACTACATCAAAGCGGGCGACAACGCGCGCCTGGCCGAACTGACGCGTCCGTTCATCGAAGCGCTTGGCGGCAAGGTGGAGGGGGCGGACCTGGTAGGCGTGATCGCCCTGGTCAAGGACCGGGCCAACACGCTCAAGGAAGTCGCACAGACGGCGCTGCTTTTCTATCGTGGCGAGCCGCAAGCCGATGCGGCACTGAAGGCCGAGCACCTGACGCCTGAAATCCAGCCGGCACTGAAGGCGCTGGCGGCCCAGCTCGGTGCACTGCCCGAATGGAAGCGGGAAGCTATCAGTGCCACGTTCAAGGCGGTGCTGGCGGAGTACGGGCTGAAGATGCCCAAGCTTGCCATGCCGGTACGCCTGCTGGTTGCCGGCCAGCTCCAGACGCCCGCCATTGACGCCGTGCTGGAACTGTTCGGCCGCGATGCCGTGCTGCGCCGCCTTGCTGCTGGCTTGAGCGCATAAAAAAGATGCGAAAAATCCTGGCGGGGGCTTGCGCTCCGCTCAGGATTTCGCCATAATCTCTTTCTCCCTGCAGCGCGATCAGTAATCAAGGTCAAGCGGGCAATCTGGAAAGAATCTCGTGGCCGTCAGGCCAGAATCTGCGAAAGCAGGGCGAGAGGAAAAGACAGCTCAGGGGCTTGCAAAAAATCGAGGTTGATATATAATCTCGGCTTCGCTTGAAACGGTAAGTTTTCCCGTGGGGCGAATAAGCAAGCAGTAGTAGAAGTACCATGGGGCTATAGCTCAGCTGGGAGAGCGCTTGCATGGCATGCAAGAGGTCAGCGGTTCGATCCCGCTTAGCTCCACCAAGACACCGGGGTTATCTGCAGTTCGGGATGATTCCAGACGGAACGCGTTGAAAGACAAGTTTCTGTCCCCTTCGTCTAGAGGCCTAGGACATCACCCTTTCACGGTGAGTACAGGGGTTCGAATCCCCTAGGGGACGCCATAATATCGGGCGTAATCAAATGCCTGAATTGCCGCGGCGAGCGAAGCTCGATGTGGCGACGGATTACGGAGTGGTAGTTCAGTTGGTTAGAATACCGGCCTGTCACGCCGGGGGTCGCGGGTTCGAGCCCCGTCCACTCCGCCAAACTAAACCCACATGGTTAATACCATGTGGGTTTTTTCTTATAAGTGAGAGGATTATCTGATAATCAACGCGGCAGTAAATAACTGTTGCGGTTTATATCAAGGCTGTATATAATCCTTTCACTCGCCGAAGCATTTTCAGTAATGCGGAGGCGGTAAATAAGTAGTGCCGTAGTAAATGCAGTAATATGGGGCTATAGCTCAGCTGGGAGAGCGCTTGCATGGCATGCAAGAGGTCAGCGGTTCGATCCCGCTTAGCTCCACCAGGATTCGGGATGCATCGTAGTTAAAAGATGCTTCCAAAGCGAAGAAAAGTTTGTTAGAATAACGGACTGCTCAACGCGAGACGGAACGTGTTGAAAGACAAGTTTCTGTCCCCTTCGTCTAGAGGCCTAGGACATCACCCTTTCACGGTGAGTACAGGGGTTCGAATCCCCTAGGGGACGCCATAACATCGGGCGTAATCAAATGCCTGAATTGCTGCATCGAGCGAAGCTCAATGTGGCAGCCGACTAAGGAGTGGTAGTTCAGTCGGTTAGAATACCGGCCTGTCACGCCGGGGGTCGCGGGTTCGAGTCCCGTCCACTCCGCCAAAACTAAACCCACATGGTTCATGCCATGTGGGTTTTTTCTTTTGCACTTCAGGTCAAACCTCAATGCTGCTGCGTTGCACCTGCCCGGTCCACACGGACCCAGGCAGGTGCACGCGCGTCACTGCCCTTGCGCAGCGCTGATGCGCATGAAGTAACGCACCAGCAGGAAGCCGGCGATGGCCAGGCTCACGCTGTTGGCGATCCAGAAACCGGAGGCGCCGCGCGTGAATGCGGGCAGCGCCTCGATCAGGCCGAAACCCAGTACATAGCCCCCGCCAATGCCAATGCCCCATAGCGAACCGGCGTAGATCAGCGTCGGGATCAACGCGATCTTGTAGGCGCGCAGGATAAAGGCTGTCATGATCTGGACGGCATCAAAGGCCTGGTAGAAGGCGATGAACAATACCAGCGGCAACGCGGCGGCCACGACAGCGGCATCCTTGGTGTAGGCGTGCAGCACGGGCCCCCTCAGCAGCCACAGCATGCAACCCGTCAGCAAGGCCAGGGAGGCTGCCAGGCAGATGCCGCGCCATGCAAGCCGGCTGGCGCCTGCCATGTCTCGCGCGCCGATCGACTGTGCCACCAGCGTCGACGTGGCAATGGCCAGCGACAGCGGCAGCATGTAGGCCACCGCGCCGAGGTTGGCAATGATCTGGTGCCCGGCAAGGGTGACCGTGCCCATGCGCGTGATGAAGATCGACATCAGCGTGAAGGAGGTGATCTCGATCAGGTAAGTGAGCCCCATCGGTACGCCCAGGCGCAGCAATGCCCTCAACTGAGCCGGCACCGGCCAGCTCCAGGCGGAGAAGATCTTCAGGGGATGATAGATCGCGCTATGGCAAAGGATCAGCAGGCCGGCAACGCACCAGCCCCAGCTGATCAGTGTCGACGCCAGCGCGCAGCCAGGTCCGCCCATGGCGGGCATGCCAAGCCCCCCGTGGATGAACCACGCGTTGAGCGGCACCTTCATGCCCAGGCCGACGATCTGCAGCACCGTCACCATGACCGGGCGCGACAGCGCGTTATTGAGCGCGGAATAGATGCGAAAACCCAGCGCCGCGGGCAGGCCGAATGCGCCAATGTGCAGATACTGGCTGGCCTTGTCGACCAGTTCGGGCGGCGCCTTGGCAAAGGCGAGCAGCGGCTCCGGAAACATGAGCAGCATCACGCCGGGAACGGACAGCGCCAGCCCGAGCCAGGCAGCTTGCCTGACTTCGCTGCCGATCTGTTCGCTGCGTCCTGCGCCGTAGAGCTGGCCTGCGACCGGTGCGAGTGCCTGCAGCACGCCCATCAGGCTGATATAGACCGTCACGTAGATCGAACCGCCGAGGCCAACTGCGGCAAGGTCGCCTGCCGAGGCGCGCCCGGCCATGATCGTATCCATGACGCCGAAGGCGATGACGGCGAGCTGGCCGACCAGTACTGGCGCGGCAAGATGGGCGATACGCCGCAGATCGTGAAGCAGGTTCATGCCGGTTTCGCGCAGGCGCTTCCATGCGCCAGAGAGTCAGCCGGCGGCGGCGCGGCCGCCAGCCATGCCGCCGGCAGGACGGTTGAGGATTACTGGGGCAGGCGGTGCCGGGGCAGTTCGGGTCGTGCGTGCGTGGCGCGCGAGGTATCGACCAGGCGATACATGCGGAAACGCTCGTCCCGGTCGGCGGGCCGGCGGCCTTCCCAGATCAGCCGCCATTCGAAATGGGAGATCTTGCTCGGATCGCCGTAGTCAGCGCCATCGTGCCGCAGCAGGATGTCGCAATCGTCTTCGGGACCGCCGAAGCGGAAATGGCCAAAGTAGGCGAATGACGCCAGCTGGGCATTGCCCATGCGAATCGGTTGCACGCACTGGTACGCAGGCGGCAGCGCCATGGCGGCAGCCTCGACCACGTCGCGGTAGGTCTTGCCGTAGTTGATCGACGGCAGCCACAGCGTCATGGCCATCACCCACATCAGCGTGGTGCCGGCGGCGGAGATCACCACCGGGCGCCAGATCTGCTTGGGCGCCCGCGACAGCCGCCAGCGTACGACCAGCACCCAGGCCACCGTTACCAGCAATGCGAAGATGACCGAGGAGAGTCTGAAGTGGTGCTGGTAGCCGGGCAACTGCCGGAAGACGTTGCCCGCGATGCGCGGCGGCCATCCCGTGGTCTTGGCGACCCACAGAAACCACACCGTGCTGCCGAAGATGGTGAAGAACAGCAGGGCGAACCAGTCGATCGCATTGATCACGCCGCGCGCGAGCGTAGGCAACGCGAACGCGCCAAGGATTGCCATCGGCGGCAGCAGCAGGATGAACTGCGCATCGCTGGCATTGGTCTGCAGGAACAGCAGCACCAGTGTCGGCAGCAGCAGCGCAAGGGGAAGCGCGACATGCGGGGCGCGGCGCATGCCGGCCCACGCAACCCAGGCCCAGGCCGCGATCGGCCAGACCGGCCACGCGTACAGGAACAGGTTGCGCATGTTGAAGCCGAACGTCTGCATGTTCGGCGCGCCGTAGCTGCGGCGGTCATAGCGGGCCCATTCGCGGATGAAGGTCACGGCCTCCTGCCGGTCCGCCGTGCTGAAATATGCGGCGGCCAGCCACGCCGCGACGATCAGCAGCGCCAGCGGCACGCCGATAGCCGCCAGGCGTCGGCCGGGCATCGGGGCGCAGACGGCGGCGCAGATCGCGGCGGCAACCAGTAAGGCAAGTGGCAGGATCGGCCCGCTGGCCAGGGTCAGCGCACCCAGGCCGAGCCCGAACACCAGGCTGCCGTGCACGGGCTTGTCGAGGCTGCGCACCAGCCCGTACAGGATCATGGCGATCAGCGCAACCTGGCCGACCTGCGCGGTCGTTTCGTGGCCCCGGACGGCCAGCCCCACGCAGGCCAGGAACACAAGCAGGGCGCCGTCAGCCAGCGTGCGGCCATAGTCGCGCGCGCTGGGCTGGCCGCCAAAGGCGTAGGCAAACGGCTGGACCTCGTCACGGCGTCCGAGCAGGTAGGTGGTGTACCAGATGAAGGCGCAGGTGCCGAAGAAGCACAGCGCCGTGGCCAGGCGCGATGCATCGGGAGCGCCAAGCCAATTTCCGAACAGGCGAATCATGGTCGCGCCGATCCAGAAGACCAGCGGACCATCGTCGGTGAACGGGCGCCCGGCGATGTTGGGCATCAGCCAGTCATGCACGCCACCGGTCGCCAGTTGCCACATCACGCCGAAACCGGCGGCATCCTCGTTCTTCCACGGATCGCGGTGGAACAGGCCGGTCAGCCCGTAGATGATGCAGATCGCCAGCAGCAGGGCGCGCGGCAACGCGCCCGTTGCGGCGGCGGTCAACTGAACGGGGGAAGTCTTGGCTTCACGCATCGGCGGATCGGGTCAGCAGCGCGGTACCGGCCCGGCTGCCGCAAGCGAGTGGCGGCGCCCAGGGCCGGAACGGTAAGGAGGGCACAAATGCAAAGAGGCAGCCGCTGCTGCCTCTTTGCGGGTCTGCACGGCGCCGGAACATCTGTCCGCTGGCGCCACGCAAACGGGTGTTCGCAGGAGCGATTACTTCGCAGCCTTGCCCAGCTTGCTGCCGAACTTCTGGCGGAACTTCTCGACGCGGCCGGCGGTGTCCATGATCTTCTGGGTGCCGGTGTAGAACGGGTGCGATTCCGACGAGACTTCGATCTTGGCCAGCGGGTATTCCTTGCCGTCCTTCACGACCGTGTCCCTGGTCTGGATGGTCGAACGCGTGATGAAGCTGAAGTCGCTCGACATGTCCTGGAACACGACTTCGCGGTAATTCGGGTGGATGCCTTCTTTCATGGTGATTCCTTTCTGGTTGGGTAGCCAGTCCGTTGCGCGCTGCCGGCACATTGCCGCGGCGCGAGACGAACCACTTGCCGATTACGGGCAAACCGGGATTATGGCAGAAAAACAATGGCTTGGGGAAGCGCGGCCGCAATTCCCGCGGGACCGGCGAACGGCGGATTTGACGGCTTACGCCGACGTGCCGGCCGGGTCCTGCAGGAAGAATGTTGCCAGGCATTGATACACCACGGGCCAGTGACGTTTCAGGCCCGTCGGTTCCACAAAAAATGCTTCGGCCGTCACTGCAAAGAATTCGCTCGGCGCCTCGCAGCCATAAGGGTCAATCACGCGCAAGGCCGGTGGCAGCCGCTCCGGGTGTTCCCAGGCTTCGGCAGGATGCCGGTCCCAGATTTCGGCGAAGCGGTCGTACTCGGTCAGGAAGGTCTCGGCCCAGGCCTCGGCGTCGACGCCGGGGTGCAGCAGCCGGGAGAAGGGCGGAACGCCGTCGGGTTCGCCGTCGAGCATGTCCAGCTTGTGGGCAAATTCATGGACCACCACGTTGTAAGTGTCGGCCGGTACATCGTGCCTGGTATCGAGGCCGCCGCCCGGCATCTCGACATCGGGCCAGGACAGGATGACCGGGCCATGTTCCCAGGCTTCTCCGCTGGCCTCCTCGACGACGCCATGCACCAGCCCGATTTCGTCCTGCACCGTACGCCGGATGACGAATTCGCCGGGGTACAGCACGATGCCGTGCCAGCCGCGATACCACTCGATGCCAAGCCGCAGGATGGGCACGCAGGCCTGTACCGCGACGCTGACCACCATGTCGTCGGTCAGCGGCAGATCATGCGCGGTGGAGTATTCCTTCTCGGCGATGAAGAGCGTGGCCAGTTCGCGCAGCGCGCGCCGGTCGTCCTCGGCGTAGCGCTGCACGAATGGCAGTGCCGACACGGTGCGTTCCCACAGCGCATCGGGGATGGCGTAGTGCTCGAGCTTGCGGGCTTTCGAGCGGGTGCGCAGGAATTGGGTCAGTTTGCCGAGCATGATGCGTTGGGGGCTGAAAGCCGGGGCCGGCCCTGGCAATGCGACAAAGCAAAAAGGCGTGCCACGGCACGCCTTTTGTTCGCTGGGCGAAGATGCCGGAGGCTTAGCCGCCTCTGCGCATCATATCGAAAAACTCTGCGTTGTTCTTCGTCGCCTTCATCTTGTCCATGATGAATTCCATGGCCTGCACTTCGTCCATGTCTGAGATGAACTTGCGCAGGATCCAGATCTTCTGGAGGATGTCCGGCTTGATCAGCAGTTCCTCGCGACGCGTGCCCGATTTGTTCAGGTTGATCGACGGATAGACGCGCTTTTCGGCAAGGCGGCGCTCCAGGTGCACTTCCATGTTGCCGGTGCCCTTGAATTCTTCGTAGATCACGTCGTCCATGCGGCTGCCGGTTTCGATCAGCGCCGTGGCGATGATGGTCAGCGAACCGCCTTCTTCCAGATTACGTGCGGCGCCGAAGAAGCGCTTCGGACGTTGCAGCGCGTTGGCATCCACACCACCGGTCAGCACCTTGCCCGAAGCCGGCACCACGGTGTTGTAGGCGCGTGCCAGGCGGGTAATCGAATCCAGCAGGATTACCACGTCGCGCTTCAGTTCGACCAGGCGCTTGGCCTTCTCGATCACCATTTCGGCGACCTGCACGTGGCGGATGGCCGGTTCGTCGAAGGTTGACGCGACCACTTCGCCGCGCACCGAGCGCATCATCTCGGTCACTTCTTCCGGGCGTTCGTCGATCAGCAGCACGAACAAGTCGGCTTCCGGATGATTGTTGGCAATCGCATGCGCGATATGCTGCAGCATCACGGTCTTGCCGGATTTCGGCGAGGCCACCAGCAGCGCGCGCTGGCCGCGGCCGATCGGCGCGATCATGTCGATGATGCGGCCGGTGATGTTCTCTTCGGCCTTGATGTCGCGTTCGAGCTGGAGCGGCCGGTTCGGATGCAGCGGCGTCAGGTTCTCGAACATGATGCGGTTCTTCACCGCCTCGGGCGCCTGGCCGTTGACCTTGTCGACCTTGACCAGCGCAAAGTAGCGTTCGCCGTCCTTGGGCGTGCGCACTTCGCCTTCGATCGAATCACCGGTATGCAGGTTGAAGCGGCGGATCTGCGACGGGCTGATGTAGATGTCATCCGTGCTGGCCAGGTACGAGGTTTCCGGCGAGCGCAGGAAACCGAAGCCATCCGGCAGAACTTCCAGGGTGCCGTCTCCGTAGATGGTTTCGCCCATCTTGGCGCGCTTCTTCAGGATCGCAAACATCAGTTCCTGTTTGCGCATCCGTTGTGCGTTGTCGATCTCGAGCGTTGCCGCCATTTCGAGAAGCGCAGACACGTGAAGCGATTTGAGTTCTGTCAGGTGCATAGACAAGGGGTACAGAAGGCCCGGACGGGCGAGACCTAGAGGAAGGGGGAAAGAAATGAGCGAACGCTCGGGGAAGTTGTTGGTGGCATCTTAGCACAATCCGACCGGCGCGCCAGGGCGTGGCGCACGCACATCGGATTGTGGGAAACCCGGAGCCCGTGCCAGGGCTCCGGCAGGCAAGCGCTTACAGGTTGCCGTCGAGGAACGCCGTGAGCTGCGACTTGGACAGCGCGCCGACCTTCTGGGCCGCGACTGCACCATTCTTGAACAGGATCAGCGTCGGGATGCCGCGGATGCCGAACTTGGCCGGCACTTGCTGGTTCTCATCGACGTTGATCTTGGCGATCTGCAGCTTGTCGCCGTAGTCCTTGGCCACTTCGTCCAGGATCGGGGCGATCATCTTGCAAGGGCCGCACCATTCCGCCCAGAAGTCGAGCAGGACAGGCTTGTCGGACTGGAGGACGTCGGCGTCGAACGAGGCGTCGCTCACATACTTGATTTGTTCACTCATGGCGGAAAACCTCTGGTTTCGCTCAGTTTATGTCAATGGCTGGGAATGGCCGAACTGCTACCTTACACGAGAATCCCCGGATTCGCCTGACGGCACCTGGCGGAAGATTCGCCGCGGCGGCCGCTATCGCGCCCCGGTTTGGTCGATATGTTACCAGTTTGCGGATTTTCAAGACGCCCCCCAAAACGGCCCGTTCGGCGACCCATTGGGCGGTCCGGATAATCGCCGGCGGTGCAGATATTCTGCCTTGGATTTCCCGGGCGCATGAATGGTTGTTTCAATGGCGCCAAGAGATTCTGGCAATCGGACTATGTGGGACAAGCAGCACTTCAGCGGCATTGCCATGCGGCCCGGATTTGACCGCACGTGTGCCGGATGCGCCCGCCGGACGCGTAGAATAGAAGGGCAGCATAGAGGGGCAGCACTTCCTGCGCGCCATGCGCCATTGACAAGGCCATCGACATGACTCCCGATTCCCGCAAGCCTACGCAGCCCGACGCCGAGCCGACGTCTCCGGATGTGGAACACCTGAGCGACGCGCTGGATCACATCAGCAGCGCGGTCGAGACTGAAAGTATTGCCAGCGGCGCGGCCAAGGGGCTGGTGTACAGCATCATCGAGACCCTGGGCACGCTGGTTGGCGACCCGGACTTGCCTGAGCACGCGCGCTCGGGCTACGAAGGCCTGCTCGAAACCGCGCGCGAGATCCGGGCGCGGCTGGAGGGTGGTTCGGACTGATCCGGCGCGGAGTCCCCCGCATCCGCCGTTCGTGCCCGAACCGCGCGCTGCGTGCCGCAGCGCGCGGGAAGCGGGCCTTCGTTGTTCCCGCAATTGCCGTTGTTTCCGCCCATTGTTTCCACCCTTTGCCTCCCGCAGTCCGCGTAACCCGCGGCGCGCGCGCCAATGACGCCACTCCGCTTTCGTCCAGGCCCGGATTTCCTCGACCAGGCGGCTGCGGCTGCCTGGCATTTCCTTGACCACTGCGGCGTGCCGGAAGCCGCCGCGCACGTGGTCGTCCCAACCGCGGCCCAGATTCCCGGCGTGCGCATGGCCCTCGATGCCGTGGCGCGCGCGGCCGGCCGGCCGCGGCTGCTGCCGCGCGTCGTGACGCTCGGCCACTGGCTGCTCGACCTGCCGCCCGATGGCACGCCGGTGCGCAGCCACGCCGCGCGCCTGCTGGCCGTGCAGCAGGCCGTGCGCGGGCAGGACTGGCTGAGGCGCTCGTTCGGCGCGCAGACGGAATCCGCGGCGTGGGGCCTGGCGCAGACGCTGCTGTCGATCTGCGACGAACTCAATACGCGCTGGCTCGAGGACGTCGCCGTCAGCGACGGCGAAGCCATGGACGGCACGGATCGCGCATCGCTGCTGCAGGGCGCGCTGGAACGCACCTATGCGCATCTGAGCGAGCGGCTGCTCGGCGAGGAGGCACGCATCGTGCTGGCGTTCTGGCAGGCACTGTCCGGTCCGGACGATCCGATGCCATCGCGCCGGCGCGCGTTGCGGCAGCTCGCCCAGCAACTCTGCGGGCCGGTCGTGTGGATCGCCCCGACACCGCCGACGCCCATCGAGACAGCGTTCCTGAGCGATGCCGCCGAGCTGGTGCCGGTGCTTGCGGTGGGCTACGACTGGTCCGGCGCCACCGAGGCCGAAGATAACGAAGCCGAAGACAACGAAGCCGCCGGATGGTACGAAACGATGGTAGCCCTGTGGCCCGAGGCGCGTATCGCTACCGACGACGATACGCCGCCATTCGCGCAGGCCCTGCCAGTGCTGCCGGAAGCGCGGCCATCGATCCGCGTCATCGGCGCCGCCCGTTTCGAGGATGAAGCGGCCGCCGCGGCCGATCAGCTCGTGCAATGGCTCAATGCGGGACGCCGCAATATCGCGCTGGTCGCGCACGATCGCGTCGTGGCAAGGCGCGTGCGGGCGTTGCTCGCGCGCGCCGGTGCGCCCGTGCGCGATGAAACGGGCTGGAAGCTCTCCACCACGCGCGCGGCCGCGGCACTGATGCGCTGGTTCGACCTGCTGGTGCGCGACGGCGACACCGCCGCGCTGCTCGATTTGCTGAAGAGTCCGTTCTGCTTGCCAGGATTCCTGGACCGCGGCGCCGCCATCGCGCTGATCGAGCGTCAGGTCCGGCGCGACAGTATCAGCGGCGGATGGGACCGGCTGCGCCACCTGTCGGGGGGCCTGCCTTCCGGGTCGGCGGAAGCCGAAGATGCGGATGTCGAGCGTGCGCAAGCGGTGCGTCGCAGCGCGGGTAACCTGCTCCTTGTGCTCGCCGATGAGGCCGGGCGCTGGCCGCGCGGCATTGCGCAGCATCCGCTGTCGGTGTGGCTGGGCTGCCTGGACGGAACGCTCGACGCGCTCGGCATGCGCGCCGCGCTTGCCGCGGACGAGGCGGGCCGTCAGATGCTTGACGCGCTGGCGCGGCTGCAGGAGCTGCCCTCGGACGAAACCGGTTCGCACGCCACGCTGTCCCAGGCGGAATTCCGCTCGATGCTATCGGCGTTGCTGGAGTCGGTGGCGTACAAGGAGCCATCGGCCAGCAGCGCGGCGCGGATCACCATCCTGCCGCTGAACGGCGCGCGCATGCGGCGGTTCGAAGGGGTCGTGGTGGTGGGGTGCGACGACGCACAACTGCCGTCGAGCGCCGCGGAGCTGATGTTCTTCTCCAACCAGATGCGCCGCGAACTGGAACTGGAAGACCGCGAAGCCCGTTTTGCGCAGCAGGCCCGCGACCTGGCGGAAGTCCTGCTGAACAACGACGACGTGGTGCTGACCTGGCAGCGCCTGGGCGGGCGCGGCGAGCCCAAGCACGTGTCCGGCTGGATCGAGCGCCTGTCCGCGTGCTGCGCGCGTGCGGGCGTGATGATCGAAGCGAGCATGACACCGCTCATCCACCAGACGTTCGCCGATACCCGCGGCATGCCCGCGCCGGCGGCACCGGAGCTGGTGCCGGCCCGCTGGAGCGCGCAGGCCTACAACATGCTGCGTCGCTGCCCCTACCAGTTCTTTGCAGGCCGCATGCTGGGGCTGGCAGGGCTCGAAGTCGTCAGCGACGACCTGGAGAAGCGCGACATCGGCGAGTTGCTGCACCGTGTGCTGTTGCGCTACCACCGCGAACTGCTGGCGCGGCGCGAACGCGGCGACGTGGTGCCGGAAGCGGCGCGGCTCGAGCGGCTGCGCGAAATCTCGGACGACGTCTTCGGCGCGCTGATGGCCGAGGACGGCAACGCGATCGGCTACTACCGACGCTGGTGCGAAGTGCTGCCGTCCTATGTGTCCTGGCAGACCGAGCGCGAAGCGCAGGGATGGTTCTGGCGCGGCGGGGAGGTCGACGCCGGCGTGGATCTGCCCATGCCCGACGGCAAGCCGATCCGGCTGAGCGGCCGCATCGACCGGCTCGACCAGGGGCCCGATGGCGCGCATGCCGTGCTCGACTACAAGACGCAGAGCGCCACGCGCCTCAAGCGCAAGACCAGCGAGGTCGAGGAGGATTGCCAGTTGCCGTTCTATGGCCTGCTGCGTGCCGACGCGGTCGGCGGGAGCTGGGTGGCGCTGGAGGGTGCGCGCGAAGGCGCCGCCGCCCCGCAACGCGAAGTCGACCTGCCTGATTTCGACGCTGCGGTGGCCTGGCTGGAGCGGCAGATGCGCGACGACGTCATGCGCCTGCGCGAAGGCGCACGGCTGCCGGCGTTCGGCGACGCGTCGGCCTGTACCTATTGCAGTGCCCGCGGCCTGTGCCGCAAGGGTTTCTGGGAATCCACCGCCGTGCCGGTGCTGACATCATGACAGTCCACGCCTACCTGCGCGACGGCCAGCCCGTGAGCGAGGCCGATTTCACACGCGCCGCCTGCGATCCCGCCAGCTCCGTGGTGGTCGAGGCCTGCGCCGGCAGCGGCAAGACCTGGCTGCTGGTGGCGCGCCTGGTGCGCCTGCTGCTGGCCGGCGCCGCTCCGCACGAAGTTCTTGCCATCACGTTCACGCGCAAGGCAGCCGAGGAAATGCGCGAGCGCTTGCTGGAAGTGCTCGCGCAGATGGCGCGTGACAGCGATGAGGCGGTGGTCGAGGCGCTGGTCATGCGCGGCATGACGCCGCAGGCTGCGCGCGAAGCGCTGCCGCGCGCGCGGCGCCTGCATGCACAGGTGCTGGCGGCGCCCGGCCGCATGGCCATCGACACGTTTCACGGCTGGTTCGGCACGCTGCTGCGCGGCGCGCCGCTTGCGTCCGGTGTCGTGCCGGGCGCGTCCTTGCGTGAGGACTCTCTGCGCATGAAGCGCGAAGCGTGGGCGCCGGTCTGGCGCTCGCTGGCGGCGCCGCGCTATGCGGAGCTGCGGCAGGCGTACGAGACGCTGGTCGATGCCGTCGGCGAGTTCCCGGCGCGTGGCCTGCTCGACGCCATGTTCCACGCACGCAGCGAGTGGTGGGCCATGCGAGAAGGCGGTGACCCGGCCCAGGCGCTGGCCGATTGCCTTGGCGAAGATGCGCAGGGCGACGTGCTGGTGCCGGTGCTGAGTGATGAAGCGTGGCTCGAGATGTGCCAGTCGCTGGCATCGCGGCTCGGTGCCGGCGGCAAGACCGAACAAACGCATGCGGGCCGCATCCAGGACGCGCTGATTGCCATCGGCGCCTGGCGCGAAGACGGGGCGGCCGCCGGCAAGCCGGCCGAGCACGCGTTCGCGCTGCTGCGCACGGCATTCTTCACCGCGGCGGGCAGTCCGCGGTCGCTGCGCCGGACCAGCGCGCTGGTCAAGTCGGCCGGCGGGGAAGCGCAGGCGGATGCGCTGCTGGCGCAGCACGGCGAGCTGTGCGCGATGCTCGATGAGATCAGTGCCCGCCGCTGCGAGGCCGCGGTGCTCGCCGTCAATCTGGCGCTCTACCGCCTCGGCGGCGCACTGCTGGAGCGATACCAGCAGTACAAGAGCGAGCAGCGCGCGATGGACTTCGCCGACCTGGAGTGGCAGGCCGCCTGCCTGATGGCCGAGGAGGAAACCGCCACCTATCTGCAGGTGCGCCTCGACGCGCGCTACCGCCACCTGCTGCTCGACGAATTCCAGGACACCAACCCGCTCCAGTGGCGCATCCTGCAAGGCTGGCTGGCCGGTTACGGGGGCCTTGGCGAACGCCCGACCGTGTTCCTGGTCGGCGATCCCAAGCAGTCCATCTACCGCTTCCGCCGCGCCGACGCACGCCTGTTCGGCGCCGCGAGTGCCATGCTGCAGGCGGAGTTCGAGGCCACGGTGCTGCGCACCAACCGCACCCGCCGCAACCGCACGGAAGTGCTGGCGTGGGTCAACGCCGTGTTCGATGCCGCGCGAGGCGAAGGCCGCTATCCGCTCTACGAAACGCAGACCACCGCGCTGCCGGAGGGGGGCGGCCCGGTCTGGCTGCTGCCGCTGGTGGAGCCCGAGGACAGCGGATCAGCCGATGCGCCGGCCGAAGAGCCTGGCATGCCTTCGGACGCGGCACCCGAAACCGGCCATCGCGACACGCTGCTGCAGCCGCGGCGTCAGGAAGGCGACTCGCTGCGCCTGGAAGAGGGGCGGCGCGTGGCGGCATGGCTGCGCCATATCCACGACACGGTCCCGGTTCATGAGGGCGGCGAGCAGAGGCCGGCGCGCTGGAGCGATATGCACCTGCTGGTGCGGCGCAAGACCCATCTGGCCGACTACGAGCGTGCCCTGCGCGAGGCCGGCATCCCGTGCCTGAGCCCGCGCCGCGGTGGCCTGCTGGCCACGCTCGAGGCGCTGGACCTGTCTGCCTTGCTGGCGTTCCTGATGACGCCTGAATCCGACCTGGACCTGGCCCACGTGCTCAAGAGCCCGCTGGTGGGCGCCACCGACGACGACCTGATGGCGCTGTCGCAGGCAGAGGGCAAGGGCGGCTGGTGGGCGCGCATCGAGGCGGGCGGCGTGCCGCAACCATGTTCCGACGCCGTCCGCGAAGGCGTGGCACGGCTGCGGCACTGGTTGCGGCTGGCGCCGCACCAGCCCGTGCATGACCTGATTGACCAGATCTTCCACGGCGGCGAAGTGCGGCGGCGCTACGCCGAAGCCGCGCCGCCGGATATCCGCGAGCAGGTGCTGGCCAATCTCGACGCGTTCCTGAAACTGTCGCTGGACCTTGACGGCGGCCGCTATCCCAGCCTGCCGAAGTTCATCGACGAACTGCAGGAAATCCGGCGTGGCGACGAACAGGAAAGCCCAGACGAGGGTGGCATGGCAGAGGACACGGAACCCGCTGACGAGGACCCTGCGCAAGCGGGGCTGGATGCCGTGCATATCCTGACCGTCCACGCGGCCAAGGGGCTGGAGGCGCCGTTCGTCGTGCTGCTGGATGCGAACCACAGCGATCCGGCGCCGGACCGTGGCGGGATCCTGATCGACTGGTCGCCGGAGTCGCGCGTGCCGCGGCATTTCTCCGCCTATGGCAAGCGCAGCGAGCGCGGGCTGGCCCGCGCGCCGCTGTTCGAGGCCGAAGCCGCGCTGGGCGAGCGCGAGAACTGGAACCTGCTGTACGTAGCGATGACGCGTGCGCAACAGGGCTTGCTGGTCAGCGGCGTCAGGGGCCGGGCGAGCCGCAACGCCGAATCCGAAGCGGACAGCGAGATCGCGGGCAGCTGGTATGTGCGCCTGCAGGCGGTCGGCGTGGCCGACGCCGTGGCAGAGCGTCCGCCCACGCTGGCGGACAAGCTGCCCGCGGCATCGCGCCTGAGCGAGCCCGTGCGTTTCACGGATTTCCGGCTGCGCTACCGCGATGCGGCGGATGCGGCGGATGTGATGGCGTTTGCCGACGATCCCGGCGACATGGGCGAGCCGCTGCTTGAAGCGTCCGGGGATGAATCCGAAGGCATCGTCTTCAATGCCGCCGCGGCGCGCCATGGCGAACTGATCCATGCGCTGCTGGAGCGGATCACGCGCTATCCCGATGCGTTCGATGCCGTGCCGGACGTGTCGACCGTGCTGCGCTGGTTCCCGCTGGCGGGCGCCGGCTCGCCAGGCGCGCGGCAAGCCTGGCAGACTCAGGTGGAAGAGGCGGTCGGCGCAGTGCAGGCGATGCTCTCGGCCCCGGCGCTGTCGCCGCTGTTGCAGCCCTTTGATGCGATGTCCGCGCGCAATGAGGTCGAACTCTATGACGCACGGGGCCGGCTGCTGCGTATCGACCGCCTGGTGGAGTTCGACGACCGGGTCGTCGTCATCGACTACAAGCTGCGCCTGCTGCCCCAGGAACATGCAAGCTATCGTGCCCAGCTCATGCGCTATGTGGCTGCGGTGGCGCCGATGTTCCCCGGCAAGCGGGTGGAGGCCGGCGTGGCCACGTCGGACGGCGAGTGGATTCCGGTCGGGGCGCTGTCGGCGCCGGCTGTGGAACCGGTGCAGATACTATGAAGGGCTGCGGAGGCAAGCCCCCTGGAGTAAAACGAGGATTCGGAGTCTCGTTTTCCGAAAAGGAGCACGCAAATGGACGCGCCTGACACAGCCCTTCATGGGCAGAATACGCCGATCACCGGCTGGCTGTACATAGCCTTCGAACTGGGCGACAAGAGCTGGAAGCTGTCGCTGGGGGACGGCGTGCATGGACCGAGCCGGCATACGCTGGCAGCTAGCGATCTGAATGCAGTCCTGCAAGCCATCGCCAAAGCCAAGGCACGCTTCGCTCTGCCGCCGCAAGCTCCGGTGCGCAGTTGCTACGAAGCTGGGCGCGACGGCTTCTGGCTGCATCGCTGGTTGGCCGAGCAAGGAATCCATAACCTCGTGGTGGATTCGGCCAGTATCGAAGTCAACCGCCGCGCAAGGCACGCCAAGAGCGACCGCCTCGATTGTGACAAGCTACTGTCGATGTTGATGCGCTACCACGCCGGCGAGCGGCGGGTGTGGGCAGTCGCACGGGTACCAACTGAAGAGCAGGAAGATGAGCGGCGTTTGCACCGCGAGCTCGGCCGACTCAAACAGGAACGCACCGCCCACAGCAACCGTGTTCGCTCGCTGCTGGTATTGCACAATCTGCGGGTCGCCCACATTGGTGACCGCTCGTGGAAGCAATGGTGGAACGCTCATGGCTCGCAACTGCCTGCTGGCTTGGGTGCCGAGGTCGAACGTGAAGTCATGCGACTGGCGCTGGTCAAAGCGCAGATCAAGACCATCGAAGCCCAGCAGTGCAAGGCCGTGAAGGCTGGCACGCAGCCAGCCATCGCCTTGCTCGCCCGGCTCAGCGGGATCGGCGTGGGCAGCTCTTGGCTTCTGGTTAAGGAACTGTTTGGCTGGCGCCGTTTTCACAATCGGCGCGAAGTCGCAGGTTGCCTGGGACTGGCACCGACCCCCTATAGCAGTGGTGAAAGTGAGGTCGAACAAGGCATCAGTAAGGCGGGCAACAAACGAGCGCGCTCGTTGATGATTGAACTGGCATGGGGCTGGCTACGCCACCAGCCAACCAGTCAGCTCACGCAATGGTTCAATGCGCGCTTCGCGCCAGGCAGCAAGCGCACGCGTCGCGTCGGCATTGTCGCACTTGCCCGGCGATTAGCCATTGCCCTGTGGCGCTATCTCGAGGACGGCGAGATTCCCACTGGCGCAAACCTTAAACCAGTAGCGACGTGATGCAGATCTAAACGTGGAAAAGTGAAGCGGTAACGAAAGCAGGTCAGCGCGCCCGACAATGAGCCGGGCTACCCCCCTCGGGTAGCCGTCCGTGCAGATGGGGCGCGCGGGTAACAGGGTAGTTCCAGCGCTTTGCGTATGTGGTATGTGGTGCCCGGCCTCGCCGGGCACGGATAGAAGGTAGCCCGGGGCAGCAAGCCCGGCATTGACCCGAACCCCCGACCTCGATTTCACGCCGCTTCAGTTTCCGTCACCGAAAAGAAATGGCTTGCAAGGAGAGAGTATCGCGTCAGACATCCTCGATGCTGAAATCCAATATTGGAGGGGGTTGACACCCTCACCCTCATAGAAGGGCTCATTGTTCTGAATGCCGGACGGGCCGCGTCCTGCTGTCTCGCCCGAATCGGCGCAGAATGCAGGAGGCGGCGCCCGGAGGCTTGCTGTACTAAAGTGACGGAATGCGCGGCGCGGTCCGGCGCGACGAGGTGCCGGAAAAGCCTGGGAATGCTTAGGGGATTTTTGCCGGACGGCCCGCAAGTTCCAGACGGATGGCGGGCGGTAAAGTGGGCGGTACAGCGGGAGGTAACGGAGGTAACGCGGGAAGGAATGAGGTGGACGAGCCTGGCCCTCGGCACTGGTGGAAAACGGCTATGGCTGCTTCGTTCCCGACCTGACCAGGTTGACCGCGCCACCATGCGAGGAGGCCCGTCCGGTCGCCATTGTAACCCAGAGTGGCGCACTGCGTCGAAATTGCATCCGATTGATCTTGCGCAGGCGATGTCGCCCGCCGTGGCCGGAGCATACCGGCTGCCCAATCCGGACACGAATGGTGAGCCAAGACATGAACGCAAACGACCAGATCCTCCGCGGCGCGCTGGCGCCGCAGGAAATCTCGACCGAAGTCCTGCTGGAGAAATACGCCAAGGGCGAAGAGCAGAGCGTCACGGACGTGCGCGAGCGCGTGGCGCGCGCACTGGCGCAGGTGGAGGCCGAAGACCAGCGCGAAGCCTGGGCGGCGCGTTTCCTGTGGGCGCAGGAGAACGGCTTCGTGCCGGCCGGGCGGATCAATTCCGCCGCGGGCACCGGCATCCAGGCCACGCTGATCAACTGCTTCGTGCAGCCCGTGGGGGATTCGGTGTCGGAGCCGCGCGATGGCCGGCCCAGTATCTACACGGCGGTCGCGCAGGCTGCCGAAACCATGCGGCGCGGCGGCGGCGTCGGCTATGACTTCTCGGCCATCCGCCCGGCCGGCGCGCTGGTGCGCGCCACGCATTCGCGCGCATCGGGGCCGGTGTCCTTCATGAAGGTGTTCGACGCGTCATGCGCGACGGTCGAGTCTGCCGGCGCGCGCCGGGGTGCGCAGATGGGCGTGCTGCGCTGCGACCATCCGGATATCGAGAGCTTCATCCACGCCAAGGACAAGGGCGAACTCAGCAACTTCAATATCTCGATCGGGGTCACCGACGCATTCATGCGCGCGGTCGAGGGCGACCAGGAAGTGGAGCTGGTGCACGAGGCCGAGCCCGGCGTCGACCTGATTGCCAGCGGCGCCTACCGGCGCGATGACGGCCAGTGGGTCTACCGCCGCATGCCCGCGCGCCTGCTGTGGGACCAGGTCATGCACGCGACCTACGATCACGCCGAGCCCGGCATCCTGTTCCTGTCGCGCATCAATGCCGACAACAATCTCTATTACTGCGAGACCATCGAGGCGACCAACCCGTGCGCCGAACAGCCGCTGCCGTCGTACGGCTGCTGCTGCCTGGGCTCGATCAACCTGACGGGCTTCGTGCGCAGGCCATTCACGCCCGAAAGCGAGTTTGACTTCGATGCCTTTGCCGGGGTCGTCCGCGTGTCCACGCGCATGCTGGACAACGTGCTCGACGCGACGTTCTGGCCCTTGCCCGAGCAGCGGGCCGAGGCGCAGGCCAAGCGCCGCGTGGGCCTGGGTTTCCTGGGCCTGGGCAGCGCGCTGGTGATGCTCGGCCTGCGCTATGACAGCGAGCCGGCGCGCGAGCTTGCCGCCCGCATCTCCGAGCGCATGCGCGACGAAGCCTACCTGGCATCGGCGGAGCTGGCTGCGGAGAAGGGCGCGTTCCCGTTGTTCGATGCCGAGGCCTACCTGCAGAGCGGCTTCGCAAGCCGGCTGCCCGGGCCCGTGCGCGAGGCGATCGAGCGCAACGGGCTGCGCAACTCGCACCTGCTGTCGATCGCGCCGACGGGGACGATCACGCTGGCGTTCGCCGACAACGCGTCGAACGGCATCGAGCCGGCGTTCTCGTGGACCTACAACCGCCGCAAGCGCATGCCGGACAACAGCTACCGCGCCTACGAGGTGGCCGACCACGCATGGCGGCTCTACCGTCACACGGGTGCGGACATGGAGCAGTTGCCCGACGCGTTTGTGACGGCGCTGCAGATGTCGGCGCTGGACCATATGCGCATGCTGCAGGCCGTGCAGCCCTATATCGATACCAGCATCAGCAAGACCGTCAATGTGCCGGAGGACTATCCGTACGAGGCGTTCCGCAACCTGTACTTCGAGGCCTGGAAGGCGGGGCTGAAGGGGCTGGCGACGTACCGGCCCAACAGCGTGCTCGGTGCCGTGCTGTCGGTCGGCACGCCGGTGGCCCCGGTCGCCGCGCCCGCGGCGGACAATCCGCTGGTTCGCCCGTTCGGCAGCCGCCCGGTCGGTGACCTGGAGGGTGTGACCTCCAAGCTCGACTACATGACCTACGAGGGCCACAAGACCGTCTACCTGACCGTGAACTTCCTGCGGGCCAGTGGCGTGCTGGATGGCAAGCCGGTCGAGATCGAGCGGCCGATCGAGTTCTTCATGCCGGCCGGCCAGCGCAGCGAGGGGCAGCAGTGGATCACATCCACCATGCGCCTGCTGTCGATGGTGGCGCGCTCGGGCGGCTCGGTGGCCAAGGCGCTCGCGGACATGCGCAATGTCGTGTGGGACAAGGGCACGGTGCGCTACGGCACCCTGGTCCGGCAGGACGGCACGGAGGTGCCGCGCTTCCATGATTCGGAGGTGGCGGCGATCGGGTATGCGCTGCAGCGCATCCTGATCAAGCGCGGCTTCCTGGACGCCGAAGGTGGCCAGGTGCCGGTGGCCGGGCTGGCGGCGCGCCTGGCCCGGCGCGAGGGCGGGGCCGCCGCGGCGGAGAACGGCCAGGGCGCCGCTGCCGCTGCGCCGGTCAATCCGGCCCTCGGTACGGGAAAACCTTGCCCGGAGTGCGGCGCGCACGCCCTGCACAAGGTGGACGGCTGCGCCAAGTGCGCCAACTGCGGATACGTGGGGGAGTGCGGCTGAGCGGGCCCCGCGCGAGCCCAGGCGGCGCCAGGCCTGGCGGGCGGGCGGGTTGCCGCGGCGGCCGCCGGCGCGGCGCCGCCTTTTGCTACAATCGCCGCCATGAGTTATCAAGTTCTAGCGCGCAAATGGCGCCCCAGGGATTTCACCACGCTGGTCGGCCAGGAGCACGTGGTCCGCGCGCTCACGCACGCGCTGGAACAGCAACGGCTGCACCACGCCTACCTGTTCACCGGCACGCGCGGCGTCGGCAAGACCACGCTGTCACGGATCCTGGCCAAGGCCCTGAACTGTACCGGCCCTGACGGCAACGGCGGCATCACGGCGCAGCCATGCGGCCAGTGCAAGGCCTGCACGGAAATCGACAGCGGCCGCTTCGTCGACTATATCGAGATGGACGCGGCGTCCAACCGCGGCGTCGACGAAATGGCGCAGCTGCTGGACAAGGCGGTGTACGCGCCGACGGCGGGGCGCTTCAAGGTCTACATGATCGACGAAGTGCACATGCTGACCAACCACGCCTTCAACGCCATGCTGAAGACGCTGGAGGAGCCGCCCGGCCACGTCAAGTTCATCCTGGCCACCACCGACCCGCAGAAGATCCCGGTCACGGTGCTGTCGCGCTGCCTGCAGTTCAACCTCAAGCAGATGCCGCCGGGACAGATCGTGTCCCACCTGGACAATATCCTGGCGCAGGAAGGCATCGGCCACGACGGCAATGCGCTGCGGCTGCTGGCCCAGGCCGCCCACGGCTCGATGCGCGACGCGCTGTCGCTGACCGACCAGGCCATTGCCTACAGCGCCGGCCAGGTTTCCGAGGAAGCCGTGCGCGGCATGCTCGGCGCGATCGACCAGGGTTACCTGGTGCAGCTTCTCGATGCGCTGGCGGCCGAAGACGGCGCAGCGCTGATCGGTATCGCCGATGCCATGGCCGACCGCAGCCTCTCGTTCGCGGGTGCCTTGCAGGATCTCGGTTCCCTGCTGCACAAGATCGCACTGGCGCAGGCCGTGCCGGCATCGGTGCAGGAAGAGTGGCCGGAAGCCGGCGACGTGCGCCGGCTGGCCGGCGTGTTCGATGCCCAGGAAGTCCAGCTGTTCTACCAGATTGCCAACCTTGGCCGTAGCGAACTGGCGCTGGCGCCCGACGAGTACGCTGGCTTCACCATGACGCTGCTGCGCATGCTGGCCTTCCGCCCGTCGTCCAGTGCGGAGCCCCTGCCTGCGACGGCACCGGGGCAGGGCGGTGGTGCCACGCCGCGCGTGCGTACAGCGGCTGCCGCGCAGGTTGCTGCATCGGGTGCGGCGCCGATTGCGGCGCCGGTCGTCGCCGCCCAACCGGTGTCCCGGCCAGTAGTGGCCGCCGCGCCGCCAGCGGCCGCGCCAGTGGCGCAGCCTCCGGCAGTTGCGGCGCCGGCCAGGCCGGAAGCCAGCGGCGACGCACCGATGTCGCCAGCCCGGGCGGCCCTGGCGGCAGCACGCCAGGCGTCCGCTGCGCGCGGCGGTGCAGGCCGTGCGCCGGTCGCGGCGCCGGTGTCGACGCCGACAGGTGGCGCTGCACGTCAGCCGGCCCAGCCGCTGCGCGCGCCGGCACCCACCGCGGTATCACGTCCCGCTCCGGCGCCCGCCGCAAGGCCCGCGCCGCCGGCCGCAGCGCCGGCACCGGCCCGCAGGCCCGCGCCGGAACCGGAAAGCGTGCCGCCGTGGGAAGCGTCCGGTGGCAGCGACATCCCGCCGTGGGAAGACCTGCCGCCCGACCTGCCGGTCTTTGGTCCGTATGACAGCGAGCCCGCGAGCCTGCCGCCGAAGGCGGCGGCACCCGTGCGCGCGTCAAAGCCCAATGCGCCCGATGCGCCCGATGCCCCCGCGCCCGAGGCGCCCCGCGCGCGGCCCGTCGCTGCAGCGGTCGCGCCGCGGCCGCCAGCCGCGGCGGAAGACGGCACGCCGCCGGTATTCACCGGCGCGTGGCCTGCACTGGCTGCCAGTCTGTCGCTCAAGGGCCTGGCGCAACAGCTGGCGTACCAGAGCGAACTGACCCAGGTGGTGGGGCGTACCTTCCACCTGCGTATCCCGGTCGCGGCCATCGGCGAGAATGGTGTCGCGGAGCGCCTGCAGCAGGTGCTGTCCGACCATTTCGGCGTGGAAGTGCGTGTCCTGTGCGAAATCGGCGCGGTCTCCGAAACGGCCGCCGCGGCCGATGCCCAGGCCCGCGCCGAGCGCCAGCGCGAGGCCGAGGCCAATATCGAGGCCGATCCGTTCGTGCAAGGCCTGCTGCGCGATTTCGGCGGGCAGATCGTGCCGGGCTCGATCCAGCCGCGCGTAGCCTGATTTTCCGGGCCGCGCGGGGCGCGGCCTTCCATCCGCTTACTATCGAATCCAGGAGCATTCCATCATGATGAAGGGTCAACTGGCCGGGCTGATGAAGCAAGCCCAGCAAATGCAGGAAAACATGAAGAAGATGCAGGAGCAACTGGCCCTGATCGAGGTCGAGGGCCAGTCCGGCGCCGGCCTCGTGAAGGTGGTCATGACCTGCAAGAACGACGTGAAGCGCGTCACCATCGATCCGAGCCTGCTGGCCGACGACAAGGAACTGCTGGAAGACCTGGTGGCCGCCGCGTTCAACGACGCCGTGCGCAAGGCCGAGGCGACCACGCAGGAAAAGATGGGCTCGATGACCTCGGGGTTGCCGCTGCCGCCGGGCTTCAAGCTGCCGTTCTGAGCCACGCCACCGGCACGATCATGATGCGCGCAAGGTCCATGTCGACGATGGGAGGGCGGCCGTGAAGGCTGCGCCGCCGACCTCGCTGCAGGCGCTGATCGAGGCGCTGCGGGTGCTGCCCGGCGTGGGGCCGAAGTCCGCCCAGCGCATGGCCTACCACCTGCTGCAGCACGACCGCGAAGGCGCGCGCAAGCTTGGCGACGCCTTGCGCGGCGCGGCGGACCACATCCGCCATTGCGCGCGCTGCAATACCTTCACCGAGCAGGAGATCTGCGAGACCTGCCTGGATGACCGGCGCGACGGCTCGATCCTGTGCGTGGTGGAAACGCCCGCCGACCAGATCATGATCGAGCAGACCCTGACCTATCGCGGCAAGTATTTCGTGCTGATGGGCCGGCTGTCGCCGCTCGACGGCATCGGCCCCAAGGAAATCCATCTGGACCGCCTGCTGGCACGTGCCACCGATCCGGACATGGGCGGTCCGGTGAGCGAAGTCATCGTCGCCACCAACTTCACCAGCGAAGGCGAAGCCACGGCGCACTACATCGGCGAAATGCTCAAGGCACGCGGGCTCAAGGTGTCGCGCCTGGCGCGCGGCGTGCCGGTGGGCGGTGAACTCGAGTACGTCGACGCCGGCACCATTGCCCGTGCGGTGATGGACCGGCGCAATCTCTGAGCCCTGGCGCATCCGGCACCATGGCCCGACCTGGACTTTCTTCCGCCAACCGACACCGGCAACGCCCGCAATGAACCTGGCCCGCTTCGATCTTGTCACGCTCGGCCTGTTTGTGGCCGTGGTCCGGCAGGGCAGCATTTCGGCGGGGGCCAGGCAGTCGCACCTGGCCGTGGCCGCTGCCAGCAAGCGCATCTCGGACCTGGAAGCGGCCGTGGGCGCGCCGCTGTTCTTCCGCCACGCCGCAGGGGTGCAGCTTACCGAGGCCGGGCAGGCCTGCTTCCACCACGCGCTGACCATCCTGCAGGACGTCGAGCGCATGGCCGGCGTGATGTCGGACTATGCGAGCGGCGTGCGCGGACAGGTGCGCGTCTGCTCCAACACCTCGGCTATCACGCAGTTCCTGCCCGATGACCTGGCGTCCTTCATGCGACTGCACCCGACCATCCGCATCGAGCTGGAAGAGCAGAACAGCAGCGACATTGTCGCGGCGCTGGTCGAGAACCGCGCCGACGTCGGCATCTTTGCCGACCGTACGCCGAGCGCGGGCCTGGTGACCGTGGAGTACCGCCAGGACGAGCTGGTCATGGTCACGCCGCCCGGCCACCCGCTTTCTGAGCGCGGGCCGGTGCGCTACGCCGATACGCTCGAATACGACTTCGTCAGTCTGCCGCAGGTGACCTCGCTGGCCGCGCGCCTGCTCGAGGAAAGCAGCCGGCTGGACCGCCCGTTCCGGCTGCGCATCCAGGTGCGCAGCTTCGACGCCATGTGCCGCATGGTGATGGCCGGGCTGGGCGTGGGCGTGTTGCCGCGCATCGCCGCCGAGCCGCATGTGAAGTCCATGGGGCTGTCGCTGGTGACGCTGCAGGATGCCTGGGCCAAGCGCTCGCTGCTGATCGGCATGCGCGACCCGGCCGGCCTGACGGTCTCGGCCCGGTTGCTGATTACGCACCTTTGCGGCGATCGCGCGCCGTTCTGAGCACCCCCCTGGCTGTTCGAGCCTTTCGCATTCCGAGAAAGCCCGCTTCACCGATTGCCGATTCCGGCCAGCGGGCCGCTGATGCACACTCCGTCGAAACGCAATCGCGGCCGCCGCAACCGCCGGCAGGCCGCACGGTACGGAGACATCCATGGCGCAACAGATTCTTGAGGGCATCCGCGTCCTCGAACTCGGGCAACTGATTGCCGGTCCTTTCGCCGCCAAGACCCTGGCCGACTTCGGTGCCCACGTGGTCAAGGTGGAACCGCCCGGGCAGGGCGACCCGCTGCGCAAATGGCGCATGCTGCATGAAGGCACCTCGGTCTGGTGGGAGGCGCAATCGCGCAACAAGGAGTCGATCTGCATCGACCTGCGCCAGCCGGAAGGCCAGGCGCTGGTGCGCAAGCTGGCAGCCGAAGCCGACGTGCTGATCGAGAATTTCCGCCCCGGCACCATGGAGAAGTGGGGCCTGGGCTGGGACGTGCTGCATGCCGACAATCCGCGCCTGATCATGCTGCGCGTGTCGGGCTATGGCCAGACCGGTCCCAAGAGGGATGAGCCCGGCTTTGCCGCCGTGGCCGAGGCCATGGCCGGCCTGCGCCACCTGACCGGCGAGCCGGGGCGTGCGCCGGTGCGCGCGGGCCTGTCGCTCGGCGATACGATCGCCGGGTTGCACGGGGCGATGGGCGTGCTGCTGGCGCTCTACCAGCGCGACGCGCGCGGCGGCGAAGGGCAGGTCATCGACGTGGCGCTGTACGAGTCGCTGTTCAACCTGAGCGAAAGCCTGCTGCCGGAGTACTCGGCATTCGGCGCGGTGCGCCAGCCCGCGGGCGGCGCGCTGCCGGGCATTGCGCCATCGAACGCCTATCCCTGCGCGAGCGGCGAATACGTGCTGGTGGCGGCCAATGGCGATGCCATCTTCAAGCGCCTGATGCACGCGATTGGCCGCGCCGACCTGGCGGAGGATCCGGCGCTTGCGCAGAACGACGGCCGCGTGAAGCGCGTCGAGGAGATCGACGCCGCCATTGCCGCCTGGACCCGCACGCAAGGCGTGGAACCGGTGCTGGCCGTGCTGCGCGAGGCCGAGGTGCCATCGGGGCGCATCTACACCGTGAAGGACATCGCCGAAGACCCGCACTACCGTGCACGCGGCGTGATCGAGTCGGTCACGTCGGCCGGCGGCCTGACCGTGGAAGTCCCTGGCATCGTGCCGAAGCTCTCGGGCAGTCCCGGCGGTATCCATGACCGCGCGCCGACGCTGGGCGAGCATACCGATGCCGTGCTGGCCCAGGCCGGGTTTGACGCCGCGGCGATTGCCGACCTGCGTGCCCGCAAGGTGATCGCATGAGCGCCGCCGCAATGTCCGCAGTGGCCCTGCGCGGTCCGGCCCGCATCGAGATCAATGAAGTGGCGCCGCGCGACGGCCTGCAGATCGAGCCGGTGGTGGTGCCGACCGATGCCAAGGTGGCCTTTCTCGACGCGCTGTCCGCTTGCGGCTTCGCGCGTATCGAAGCGACGTCTTTCACGTCCGCCAGAGCCATCCCGGCGCTGGCCGATGCCGAGGCCCTGATGCACCGCATGCACCGCCAGCCCGGCGTGCGCTACACCGCGCTGGTGCCCAACCTGCGCGGCCTCGAGCGTGCGCTCTCGTGCCGGCCGGACGAGGTCAACCTGGTGATGTCGGTCAGCGAAACCCACAACCGCGCCAACCTGCGCATGACGCGCCAGCAGTCGCAGGCGCAGTTGCTGGCGATGATCGCGCAGGCGCGCGCCGCCGGCGTGCCGGTCAACGTGTCGTTGTCGACGGTGTTCGGCTGCCCGTTCGAGGGCGAGGTGGACAGCAACGCGGTGATGGTGCTGGCCGAGACCTTCGCGCAAGCCGGCGCGCAAGGCATCACGCTGTGCGACACCACCGGCATGGCCTATCCGAACCAGGTGGCGCAGACGTGCGCGCAGTTCCGGCAGCGCCTGCCGAATGCGGGGCTGACCATCCATCTGCACAACACACGCGGCATGGGGCTGGCCAATGCAGTGGCGGCATGGGAAAGCGGCGTCACGCGCTTCGATGCCGCTGCCGGCGGCCTGGGCGGTTGTCCCTATGCGCCTGGCGCCAGTGGCAACGTCGGCACCGAGGAACTCGTGCACATGTTCGCCTGCATGGGCGTGCAGACCGGCGTGGACCTGCCGGCGCTGCTTGACGTCGTGGCCGGCATTCCGGCGCTGGTGGACCGCGACATCGGCAGCCAGTTGCTGCGCGCCGGTCCGCGCCTGCGCACGCATCAGCCGCCAGCCTGGCTGGCAGAACACTTCGTCGGCCAGGACTAGCTTCCTGCGGCAAGCGCGCTGCCGGAAGGCGCGCGTCACGATAAAAAAATCAGTCAATACCGATACCGGAGACATTCCATGAAGCAAGCCTTCTTCTTCCTGCCCGCGCGCCGCAAGCTGATGGCGGCAGCCATGCTCGCCGTTGGCGGCGCCATTGCGGCAACGACGCCGCGCGCCTTTGCCCAGGACGGCAGCTACCCGAGCCGCCCCGTCACCCTGGTGGTTTCGGCTGCGGCCGGCGGTACCACCGACCTCGCGGCCCGCATGATTTCCGAGCCGCTGGCCAGGGCCCTGGGCCAGGCCGTGGTGGTGGACAACCGCCCGGGCGGCAACGGCAGCATCGCCGCGCAGGTGGTGGCACGGGCCAAGCCTGACGGCTACACGCTGCTGGTGCAGTACTCGGGCTTCCATGTCATCACGCCGCTGCTGGTGAAGAACCTGCCGTGGGACCCGGTCAAGGATTTCGCGCCGGTGGCCAACCTGCTGTCGGCGCCGCAGGTGCTGGTGGTGCGCCAGGGGTTGCCGGTCAAGTCGCTCAAGGAGCTGGTGGCCTATGCCAAGAGCCATCCGGACAAGCTGAACTATGCATCGTCGGGCAACGGCTCGCTGCAGCACGTCTCGACCGAGTTGCTGAACCAGATGGCGGGGATCCACATCACCCACGTGCCGTACAAAGGCACCGGTCCGGCGATGACGGACCTGCTCGGCGGCAACGTGGACATGACCATGACCACGCCGCCGCCGCTGATGGGCCATATCGCCGCGGGCAAGCTGCGCCCGCTCGTGGTGACCAGCAAGACCCGCCTGCCCAGCCTGAAGGACGTGCCGTCGGCGCCGGAAGCGGGCTACCCCGATCTGGAGGTGTCGTCGTGGTTCGCCATGTACGCACCGGCGGGCACGCCCAAGCCCGTGATCGACAAGCTGGCCGGCGATATCGAAAAGATCATGCGCACCGACGCTTTCCGCAAGAAGGCCGAGGAACTCGGCGCGGAAGCCGCCTTCATGGGTCCGCAGCAACTCGCGCAGTACCAGCGCGCGGAACTGGCGCGCTGGGCCAAGGTAATCAAGTCCGCCGATATCCACGCCGAGTAAGCGCGGGTGGCAAGCCGATCGAAAGCAAAGGGGGGTATGCTGGCGCCGGCTGCCATTCGGCCGGCCTTAGGTGTTCGCCCCGATGCGGTTCGGCGAAGCGTCCGCTAGCATCGCATTGGGCCGCCGCGCGGCACGCCGTTTGCAGACCCCAACGGGCAGGAGAATCGAATGTATAACAAGAAATTCTGGAAACAGTTGCTGATCGCGCTGGCGTTGTTCCTGGCAGGGTGGTTCACCTTCGGCCAGGCGCAGGCACAGGGCAAGCCGGAAAAGACCAAGGTGACGATCGCCGTCGGCGGCAAGAACCTGTTCTATTACCTGCCGCTGACCATCGCGGAGCGGCTTGGCTACTTCAAGGAAGAAGGGCTGGACGTCGAGATCGTCGACTTCGCCGGCGGCGCCAAGGCGCTGCAGGCCGTCGTCGGCGGCAGCGCGGACGTGGTGTCCGGCGCGTTCGAGCACACCATCGGCCTGCAGGCCAAGGGCCAGCGCTACCAGGAGTTCGTGCTGCAGGGCCGCGCGCCGCAGATCGTGCTGGTGGTGTCGAACAAGACCATGCCGGGCTTCAAGTCGATCGCCGACCTGAAGGGCAAGAAGATCGGCGTGACCGCGCCGGGCTCGTCGACCAACATGATGGCGAACTTCGTGCTGGCCAAGGCCGGCCTCAAGCCGTCGGACGTGTCGTTCATCGGCGTGGGCGCCAGCGCCGGCGCGGTGGCCGCGATGCGTTCGGGCCAGATCGACGCCATGGCCAACCTGGACCCCGTGATTTCGATGCTGACGCAGAAGAACGAGGTCCGCATCGCGTCGGATACCCGCACGCTCAAGGACACGCAAGCGGTGTTCGGCGGCAACATGCCGTCGGGCTGCCTGTATGCGTCGGCGGCGTTCATCCAGCAGAATCCGAACACCACGCAGGCGCTGACCAATGCCATGGTGCGCGCGCTGAAGTGGCTGCAGAAGGCCGGCCCGTCCGACATCGTCAAGACCGTGCCGGAGAGCTACCTGCTGGGCGACCGCGCGCTGTACCTGGCGGCCTGGGACAAGGTCAAGGAAGCCATCTCGCCGGACGGCATGATGCCGGCTGACGGTCCGCGCACCGCGCAGAACATGCTGCAGCAGTTCGATGCCGAACTGAAGGGCAAGACCATCAGGCTGGAAGACACGTACACCAACGCGTTCGTGCAGAAGGCCAACGCCAAGTACAAGTAAGCCCGCGCCACCTCCGCTGCCGGCCCGCTGTGCGCAGCGGGCCTTTGCTTTGGGCGGCGGTGGCCATTCACTCACTCGATCCGGGCCGGCACTTACCGGCACTTCCGGCAAGGCGAACCAGACGGTTTCCCATGAGCACTCCCGCACTTTCCCTCGACAAGGTCACCTGCACCTTTGTCTCGCGCGAAGACCGCAGCCAGCGCTATACGGCGGTCAAAGACGTTACCCTGGCGATCCAGCCGGGCGAGTTCGTCTCCGTGGTCGGCCCGACCGGCTGCGGCAAATCCACGCTGCTCAATGTCGGCGCCGGCCTGCTGGAGCCGTCCAGCGGCGAAGTCACGGTATTTGGCGAGACGCTGCGCGGCATCAACCGGCGCGCCGGCTACATGTTCCAGGCCGAGGCGCTGATGCCATGGCGCAGCGCGCTCGACAACGTGGTGGCCGGCCTGGCGTTCCGCGGCGTGCCGCGTGCCGAAGCGGTGAAGCAGGGCGAGGAATGGCTGCGCCGCGTGGGCCTGGGCGGCTTCGGCGACCGCTATCCGCACCAGCTCTCGGGCGGCATGCGCAAGCGTGTCAGCCTGGCGCAGACGCTGGTGCTGGACCCGGACATCATCCTGATGGACGAACCGTTCTCCGCGCTCGATATCCAGACGCGCCAGCTGATGGAGAACGAGGTGCTGGACCTGTGGGCGGCCAAGCGCAAGGCGGTGCTGTTCATCACGCACGACCTCGACGAGGCGATTGCCATGAGCGACCGCGTGGTGGTGCTGTCCGCCGGACCCGGCACGCATCCGATCGGCGAGTTCGCCATCGACCTGCCGCGTCCGCGCGACGTGGCGGAGATCCGCAATCATCCGCGCTTTGTCGAGCTGCACGCCGCGATCTGGGACGTGCTGCGCGAAGAGGTCCTCAAGGGCTATGCCCAGCAGCGCAACGCCGCCTGAACCCCACGCCAACCTGACACCGAATCCGAATTCCCATGGCATTCCGTCCTGACTCCAAGGGCATGCTGCGCGTCTGGCAGCTGCTGGTCCTGGTGGTGATCCTCGGCGTGTGGCACTTCGCCACGCGCTCGCAAGAGATCGCCTTCTTCTTTGGCGAGCCGCTGATGGTGGCGCAGCGCATCTGGAACTGGTTTATCGTCGAGCGCGATATCTACCTGCATCTCGGCGTGACGCTGCTCGAAACGGTGCTGGCCTTCGGCATTGGCACCGTGGCCGGCCTGGGCGTGGGCCTGTGGCTGGCGCTGAGCCCGCTGACCTCTGCGATCCTCGATCCGTACGTAAAGGCGATGAACTCGATGCCGCGCGTGATCCTGGCGCCGATCTTCGCGGTGTGGTTCGGCCTGGGCATCTGGTCCAAGGTGGCGCTGGCCGTGACGCTGGTGTTCTTCATCGTGTTCTTCAACGTCTACCAGGGCGTGAAGGAAGTCAGCCCGGTGGTGCTGGCCAATGCGCGCATGCTCGGCGCCAACCGCCAGCAGCTGCTGCGCCATGTGTACCTGCCGAGCGCGACGAGCTGGGTGTTTTCGTCATTGCACACGTCGGTGGGCCTGGCCTTCGTCGGCGCGGTGGTGGGCGAATACCTCGGCTCCGCGCGCGGCGTGGGCTACCTGATCCTGCAGGCGGAGGGCACGTTCGACATCAACACCGTGTTCGCTGGCATCGTGGTCCTGACGGCGTTCGCACTGGTGCTGGACTGGATGGTCGGAACCGGCGAAAAGCGGCTGATGAAGTGGCAGCCGAAGACCGGCGAGACCGAAAAGCTCTGAACAGAAGCTAGGCAAGCGGCTGGCCGCCCGGTGCCGGAAAGCGGACCGTGACGGTCAGGCCGCCGCCGGGGGTCTCTTCCAGGCCGGCGGCGGCCTCATGCAGCCGGGCGATCTCCCTGACGATGGGCAGCCCAAGCCCGGTGCCTTCCACGCCCTGGCCGCTTTCGCCGCGGTAGAAGCGCCGGAACACGTCTTCGCGCTCGGCCGGGGCAATGCCGGGGCCATTGTCGATCACCTGCAGCAGGGCGGCGCCGTCCGCTTCCTGCGCGACCCTGACCGTGACAGCGGAGCCATCGCCCGCATAGCGGATGGCATTGTCGATGAGGTTGGCGGTCAGTTCCTGCAGCAGTTCCATTTGCCCGCGCACTGTCACCGGGCCATCTCCCTCGAATCCGAGATCGATGCCCAGCCGGCGCGCGACCGGCGCCCATTCGAGCGCAACCGCGCGTGCCGCGCCATCGAGCGGGACCTCGCGCAGCGTGGGCGCGTAACCGCTTTCGGGGTCGAGCCGCGACAGCGACAGCAGTTGCTGCACGCCCTTGGCGGCATGGCGCACGGTGCCGTGCAGCACGCGCATGTGTGCGCGCACGCGCTCGCCATCGGGCTCGCGCAGCGCCAGTTCGGACTCGGCCTGGATCACGGCCAGCGGCGTCTTGAGCTGGTGCGCGGCATCGGCAAGGAAGCGCTTGCGCGCCTGCAGCATGCGGTGCAGGCGATCGACGTACTGGTTGAGCGCGCGCACCAGCGGCTTCATTTCGGAGGGCAGGTCGCGGTGCTCGATCGGGTCGAGCTGGCTGGCGCTGCGCGCGGCCACGGTATCGGACAGGCGGTGCAGGGGCCGCAGCCCGCGGCGCACGCCGAGCCAGACGATGCCCAGCGCCAGCGCCACGAGCACGAGCTCCTGCAGCAGCGAGCCGACCAGGATCTCGCGGGCCAGCGCCTGGCGCGGCTCGATGGTTTCGCCGATCACGATCCATACCAGCTGGCTGCGCGCCGAGCCGACGTCATGGATCGGCAGTGCCTGCGCCGCCATGCGCACTGGCTGTTCGTGGAAAACGGTGTCGTAGAACACGGTCCGGTACAGCGGCGGGCGCGCGCCAGGCGGCCCCGGCAGGTTGTAGCCGGTGACCGTTTCCCCATGGTCGTCGCGCACCTGGTAGAAGACGTGCGGGCCGGCCTTGTCGTCGAACAGCTCCAGGGCGAGGTTCGGCACGTCGATCTCCAGCCGGCCATCGCGCAGGGCGATGCCCTCGCGCATGGCGCGCAGCGACGCTTCGAGCGTGCGGTCGAAGGCCGTGTGCGCCGCCGACATGGCGCGCTCGTACGTCAGCCAGGCATCCAGCGCCAGCAGTCCCAGCAGCGGCAGCAGCAGCCACAGCGACAGTTGCAGGCGCAGGCTCGGCGTCCTGCCCAGGATGCTCATGGCGCGGGATCTGGCCGCGCTTCGAGCAGGTAGCCGAGGCCCCGCAAGGTGACGATGGCCACGCCGCTGCCATCGAGCTTCTTGCGCAGGCGGTGGATGTAGATCTCGATCGCATCCGGGTTGACCGACTCGTCGATGCCGAAGATCTTCTCGGACAGGGCCGACTTGTTCACGGCCTTGCCATCGCGCAGCATCAGCACCTCCAGCACCGACCGCTCGCGCCGCGTGAGCTGCAGCAGTTCACCGTCGATCGTGAAAGCGTGGCTAATCGTGTCGTAGTGCAGCGGGCCGCAATCGAGCTGCGTGGATTCGTGCCCGTGGCTGCGGCGGATCAGCGCACGCGCGCGCGCTTCGAGTTCCGACAGGTCGAAGGGCTTGGCCAGGTAGTCGTCCGCGCCCAGGTCCAGGCCGCGCACGCGGTCTTCGACCGAGCCATGGGCGGTCAGGATCAGCACGGGCATCCGGTTGCGGCGCTGGCGCAGCCGGCGCAGCACTTCAAGGCCGTCGAGCCGCGGCAGGCCCAGGTCCAGGATCAGCAGCGCATAGTCCTGCGTGGCCAGCAGGTGGTCGGCGCTGCGGCCGTCGTGCATGCAGTCGACCGCGAAGCCGGCCTGGGTCATGGCCTGCGTCAGGGAGTTGGCCAGCATCACGTTGTCTTCGGCAAGCAGGATACGCATCAGGGGGAATTCAAAGCGGCAAGGCAGGCAACGCGGTGGCACGGACGGGCGGCGCTCGCTGCACAAGCCGGGTGTGCATGTCCGTGACCCGTCACGGCGCACAGCCTTGGGGCAATTCAGTCAGTGGAGTGGCCCAGACTCATACCGCGAAGTGCCCAAACTTTGAAGCTAGGGAAACTCCCAACCCCGTATTGGTGCAACACGCGCCAAAGCGCTTTCGCCCGAAAGCGAACTGAAAGTGCCGTTCCCATACGATGCCGCCATTCCAGCGTTCCACCGCTTGCCGGATGGAACGCCATAACGACCAGGGGACAGTTGTGATGGATGTGCCGGCAGACGGTTGCCGGCACCGGGGCCGGCGCGGGGCGGCCACGACTCCAACGCAATGCGCCGCCGGCTTGCCCGGCGGACAAGATCCTCCGGCGCGAGCGACTGGCATCACCACAACAAGCAAATCAAGGAGAGAAAGAATGAAACGTACGGCACTGGCACTGGCCTGCATCGGTCTGACGGGTACCGGTTCGGCCTTCGCGCAGTCGAGCGTGACGATGTATGGCCTGGTGGATGCGGGGGTCGAGTATGTCAACCATGCCGGGCCGAATGGCTCCGTGGTCAAGCTGACTTCGGGCGGCCGCAATACCTCGCGCTGGGGCATCCGGGGTACCGAGGACCTGGGCGGTGGCCTGAAGGCGCTCTTCAATCTGGAAAGCGGCATCGCCATCGACACCGGCAACCTCGATACCAGCGGCACGCTGTTCGATCGCCGCGCGACGGTGGGCCTGAGCAGCAGCTATGGCCAGGTGGTGATGGGCCGCACCTTCACCACGACCTACGATTTCATGCTGCCTTTCGATCCGATGGGCTACGCGCCGAATTATTCGTGGGCGACGTCTTCGACCGCCACCGGCGGCCGCAAGGACGGGCTGTTTTCGCGCGCGTCGAATGCCATCCGCTATGACGGCGTGTTCGGCGGCCTCAAGCTGGGCGCGACCGCGGCCATGGGCGAAGTGGCCGGTGATTTCAAGACGGCGTCCAAGTATGCCCTCGGCGTCGGCTACAACGCTGGCAAGTTCGCCGCCGCGGCGACCTGGGACCGCCAGAACGGCGCTGGCAGCAGCACCACGCCCGCCGATGCCACCGACTACATCCAGGGCATTCACGCCGGTGCCAGCTATGACTTCGGCAGCCTGTCGCTGTTCGCGGGCTACCGCAACTACAAGCGCACGCTGACCACCGGCGCGGCTTCGGAGCGCAGCGACATGTACTGGGGTGGCGCCAGCTACGACTTCACGCCGGCTTTCACGCTGTATGGCGCGGTCTACAAGCAGAACATCAAGGGTGGCACCGACGCCGATCCGATCCTGTTCTCGCTGCGCGCGCAGTACGCGTTCTCGAAGCGCACGCTGGCCTATCTGTCGGCCGGTTACGCCAAGGCCCGCAACGGCCAGAACGTCAGCCTGTCGCGCGATTTCGTCGGCTTTGCCAACAGCCAGACCGGCGTGATGGCTGGCCTGCAGCACCGCTTCTGACGCGCCGGGTTCATGTCGATGCAGCAATCCGCTGATTGCTGATTTTGGGAACTGTCTTCCGCTGCCAGTAGGGGTGTGCATTCAGGTGGAAGACAGCTTGGGGCGAATTGCCCCATCGGAGGGCGCAGCGTGTTGCCGCACGCACTGCGCCCTTATTTTTTGACCGCTTTCGTCTCAGGGAACGATCACGACCTTGCCGGTCACCTTGCGCGCTTCCATGTCCTTGAGCGCCTGCGGAGCCTGTTCCAGCGAGTAGCGCGCGGAAATGTGCGGGCGCAGTTTGCCCTCCTTCACCCAGCCCAGCATTTGCGCCATATTGGCCTGGTTGGCACGCGGTTCGCGCCGCACGAATTCTCCCCAGAACACCCCCACCAGCGATGCGCCCTTGAGCAGCGCCAGGTTGAGCGGGATCTTCGGGATCTCGCCGTTGGCGAAGCCCACCACCAGATAGCGGCCGCGCCAGGCGATGGAGCGGAACGCCGGCTCGGCATAGATGCCGCCCACGGGATCGTAGATGACGTCCGGACCGTTGCCATCGGTCAGTGCCTTGACGCGTTCGCGCAAGTCCTCGGTGCTGTAGTTGATCAGCGCGTCGGCGCCGTGCTCCTTGCAGACCGCGAGCTTTTCATCGGTGGAGGCCGCTGCGATGACGCGTGCGCCGATGGCCTTGCCGATCTCGATCGCAGCGAGGCCGACGCCGCCGGCGGCGCCCAGTACCAGCATGGTCTGGCCAGCCTTGAGTTCGCCGCGGTCCACCACGGCATGGTGCGAGGTGCCGTAGGTCAGGGTGAAGGCTGCCGCGGTGTCGAAATCGATGCCCGGTGGCATCGGCATGACCTTGTTGGCGGGAGCCTTCACGTGCGAGGCGAAGGCGCCATTGCCGAGATAGGCAATCACGTGGTCGCCAGGCTTGACGTGGCTCACGCCGGCGCCGACCGCGGTGACGATGCCGGCCAGTTCAGAGCCTGGTGTGAACGGCAGTTCCGGCTTGGCCTGGTATTTGTTCTGGATGATGAGCACATCCGGGAAATTCACGCCGGCGGCCTTTACCTCGATGAGCACTTCGCCCTGATCCGGGACCGGATCCGGCAGGGTTTCGACGGTCAGGGAATCGGGCGGCCCCCAGGCTTTGCACAGAACGGCTTTCATCTTGTCTCCGGTGATAGGTATGGGTGTTAAATCCTGGCGTCTGCCCGCTGGCAGCGGGCAGGCGGCAAAGCTAAGTGTAGCGCAAATAGCACGATCGTTCTGTTCCTCGCTTTCACCCGTTTGCGATGGCGAATGCTGGCGCCGGGCGGCGGCTTTCGCGGTGCCTTGAGAGGCCGCTTGTGCAGGCTTCGTCAGGTACAATCGCGGGATGCACATCCTTCTAGCCAACGACGACGGTTATCTCGCGCCAGGACTCGCCGTCTTGCACGCCGCGCTCGCTCCCCTGGGGCGCATAACGGTGATTGCGCCTGAGCAGAACCACAGCGGGGCTTCGAACTCGCTGACCCTGCAGCGGCCCCTGTCGATCTACGAGGCGCGTGAAGGCGTGCAGAAGGGATTCCGCTTCGTCAATGGCACGCCGACCGATTGCGTGCATATCGCACTGACCGGCCTGCTCGACGAGAAACCTGACCTGGTGGTGTCCGGCATCAACCAGGGGCAGAACATGGGCGAGGACGTGCTGTATTCCGGCACGGTCGCGGCCGCCATCGAAGGCTACCTGCTGGGGATCCCTTCCATTGCATTCTCGCAGGTGCACAAGGGCTGGGAGCATCTTGACGCTGCCGCACGCGTGGCGCGTGCCGTGGTCGAGCGCGCGATTGCCACGCCGCCGGTCGAGCCGTTCCTGCTGAACGTCAATATTCCGAACCTGCCTTTCGAACATATCAAGGGCTACCGCGCTACGCGGCTGGGCAAGCGGCATCCGTCGCAGCCCGTGATTGCGCAGGTCAACCCGCGCGGCGATCTCAACTACTGGATCGGCGCGGCTGGCGACGCACGCGATGCGAGCGAGGGCACCGATTTCCACGCGACGGGCGAGGGCTATGTTTCGCTGACGCCGTTGCAGCTCGACCTGACGCATCGCGGCCAGCTCGAGGCGCTTGCCCAGTGGCTGGACTAGCCATTCCCGCCGCAGTGCCTCGCCCCCGATGAGTCCAACGCCCCCTCGCAGCAAGTTTCCCCTGCCGCTGGACGCGGTCGTGCAGCGCAAGCCGGAACCGGCACGTACCGCCGGCATGCCGGCGGTTGGCGCGCCACGTCCGGCGCGGGTGCCGGCCAAGGTCCGCGACAAGCAGCCATCCGCGCCGACGCCCGCGGCGAGTGCCGTGGAGGCACGCGCCTCGGCCGCGACGGCGGGCGGGGGCGGCATGGCGTCGGACCGCGCGCGCGGCGCGCTGGCGGCGCGGCTGCGTGCCGCGGGCATCCGTGACGAACGCGTGCTGGCCGCCATTGGCACCGTGCCGCGCCATCTGTTCGTCGAGCCGGGGCTGGCATCGCAGGCCTATGAGGATGCTGCGTTGCCCATTGGTCATCAGCAGACCATCTCAAAGCCGTCGGTGGTCGCTCGCATGATCGAACTGCTGCGTGAAGGCCTGCCGGCGGCCACACCATTGGAACGCGTGCTCGAGATCGGCACCGGCTGCGGCTACCAGGCCGCGGTGCTGAGCCTGGTCGCGCGTGATGTCTTTTCCATCGAGCGCATCCGTCCGCTGCATGAACAGGCGAAGGCGAACCTGCGGCCGCTGCGCGTGCCGAACCTGCGGCTGCATTATGGCGATGGCATGCTTGGCCTGCCGCAGGCGGCGCCGTTCTCGGCCATTATCCTTGCCGCGGCCGGCATGGACGTGCCACAGGCCCTGCTCGAGCAGCTTGCCATTGGCGGCCGGCTGATTGCGCCAGTGGCGCTGATGCCGCCACCGGGAGCGCCGGGCCAGACGGTCACGCAGCAGCTCCTGCTGATCGAGCGGCTCAATCGGCATCGCTTTCACCGGACCGCGCTTGAAGCCGTTTTCTTTGTGCCCTTAAAATCGGGCACCATCTGAGTCGAACTATGCACAAGATCGTGAATTCGCATCATTTCACACGCGCTGGCCAGCTTGTGGCGGCTTCCACGCTGGCGGCGCTGCTGGCCGCCTGCGCCAACTCGCCCATGCCGGCACCCGTGGTGGACCGCACCTCGACCGCCGGCACTGCCGCGGCGCCGCTGGAACCGGCACCTCCCGGATACTATCGGGTCAAGCGAGGCGATACCCTTTACCGTATCGCGCTGGAGAACGGCCAGTCGTATCGCGATGTCGCGGCCTGGAACAATATCGTCAACGCCAACCAGATCGAGGTGGGCCAGTTGTTGCGTGTCGTCCCGCCGGGCGCCGACGTCAATGCCGGCCAGGGCGTGACCACCACGCCGGTGGCACCGGGTTCGATCCAGGGGCAGCCGCTCGACCAGGCGCGGCCGGCTGGCACGCCGGTGCCGCCTGCGGCGGCCGCCAACACGCCCCCGGCAGGTGCCGCAGCGTCCGCCGGCACATCCGCGCCGGTGGCCGACGGGGCCATGAAACTGGCGTGGCCGGCAACCGGCCAACTGCTCGGTAAATTTGATGACAAGAGTAATAAAGGGATCGATATTGCGGGCAAGAAAGGCGATGCCGTCCTGGCTGCCGACGACGGTCGGGTGATTCACGTTGGCCCCTTGCGCGGCTACGGGAATCTTGTCATCATCAAACACAATGAGACATTTCTTACAGCCTACGGCCACAATGACAAGGTGCTCGTAGCAGAGCAGTCAACGGTCCGAAAGGGGCAGAAGATTGCGGAGATGGGCAACAGTGATACCGACCGGGTAAAGCTTCACTTCGAAGTCCGCAAGAACGGAAAACCGGTTGATCCGATGCGGTATCTGCCGCCACAGTGAGGGTTCATGCCACGCCAGAAAACTGTCTCCTCCGGAACCGCCAGCAGGGCTCGCCGTCCCAAGCAGCCGGAAGTGAAGGCTGGTGTGGCCCAAGCCGACGATCGCGTTGATCTGGACGCATTCGACAAGGATGTCGGTGCTGACCTGCTCCCCGTCACCGATGAGCCGATCGCGACCACTGCAGCGGTCGGTCTGCGCGAAGCGGACCTGCTCAGCGACGACAACGATCGACAGCTGCGCGATGACGACGAGGATGAGGCAGAAGAGGACGAGGAAAGTGAAGGCGAGAATGGCACCGAGGCCGCCGCGCCGGAGCACGATGACTTCCGCACCGTCCTCCACACGGAGCTGGCCGCCGATACGGTTCAGCACTACCTGAACCGCATCAGCATCAAGCCGCTGCTTTCCGCGCCCGAGGAGCTGCATTTCTCGACGCTCGCCAAGGACGGCGATTTCTCCGCGCGGCAGGTCATGATCGAGCGTAACCTGCGCTTGGTCGTGAGCATCGCCAAGGGGTATCTCAACCGCGGCGTGCCGCTGCTGGACCTGATCGAGGAAGGTAATCTCGGCCTGATGCACGCGATCGAGAAATTCGATCCGTCGCGCGGCTTTCGCTTTTCCACTTACGCGACCTGGTGGATCCGCCAGAGCATCGAGCGCGCCATCATGAACCAGGCGCGCACGGTACGCTTGCCGGTCCACGTGATCCGTGAACTCAACCAGGTGCTGCGTGCCAAGCGGCACCTTGAAAAAGGCGGCACCGACGGCCGCGACGCCAGCCTCGAAGACATTGCCCACCTGCTGGGCAAGACGCCTGACGAGGTGCAGGACGTGCTGGCGCTTAACGAACATACCACCTCGCTCGATACGCCGTTTGACCTGGACCCGGGCTCCAGCCTGCTGGACTTCCTTTCCGACGAGCACAACGCCGCGCCGGACCAGGAGGTCGCGCACCGCGAGCTCGAAGGGCTGATGAAGCTGTGGCTGGCCCGCCTGTCGGAAAAGCACCGCTATGTGGTGGAGCGCCGCTTCGGGCTCAACCACATCGAACCGGCCACGCTTGAAGAGCTGGCCGAGGAAATGGGCCTGACGCGCGAGCGCGTGCGCCAGATCCAGCAGGAAGCCCTGGTCAAGCTCAAGCGGCATTTCGCTTCGCAAGGTGTCAGGAAGGACGCTGTTCTATGACTCCTGTGCTGGTATTCGACATCGAGACCATTCCCGATGTCGACGGCCTGCGCCGTTTGCATGACCATCCCGCATCGATGAGCGACGACGAAGTCGCCGAGCATGCGTTCTCAGCCCGCCGCGAAAAGACCGGAAGCGATTTTCTGCCGCACTATCTGCAGCGTGTGGCAGCGATCTCCTGCGTGTTGCGCCGTACGCAGCGCGACGGGTCGGCCGTCTTCCATGTCGGCTCGCTGGGAACCCTCGAGGATGGCGAAGCGACGCTGATCCAGAAATTCTACGAACTGATTGCGCGTTACAGCCCGCAGCTGGTGTCGTGGAATGGCGGTGGATTCGACTTGCCCGTGCTGCACTACCGCGGCCTGGTCCACGGCGTGGCCGCGCCGCGCTACTGGGAAATGGGCGAGGGCCGCGACGACGACAGCCGCGACTTCAAGTGGAACAACTACATCAGCCGCTACCACATGCGGCATCTGGACCTGATGGACCTGCTTGCCATGTACCAGCCTCGCGCTAGCGCTCCGCTGGATGATCTGGCCAAGCTGTGCGGCTTCCCGGGCAAGATGGGCATGGATGGCAGCAAGGTATGGCGCGCGTTCCAGGATGGCCAGCTGGAGGCGATCCGTGCTTACTGCGAGACCGACGTCGTCAACACGTACCTGATGTACTGCCGCTTCCAGCTGATGCGGGGTGGCGTGACGCCGCGCGAGTTCGACCAGGAGATGGAACTGGTGCAGGAGTCGCTGGCAGAGCTGCCTGGCGAACAATGGATGGAATACCTCCAGGCGTTCCGCCTGAAGCGACTGACGCCCGAAGACGAACAGCTCGACTGAGCCACCGGCGGGCCGGCCGGTGGCGCGGGCCTTCCTCAGATATCCAGTGACAGCACGATGGGCTGGTGATCCGAGTCCTTGGTCGCGGCATTGACCTCGCATCGGCTGACCTGGCCGGCAAGATTTTCCGTAACGAAGACGAAATCGCACGCGAAGGGCGGCTCGGGCCATTGCTCCTTGTCATACATGGCGCAGGTGGGGGCGTGCGGCTGGCCCGGATGCCTGAGCAACCAGGCGTCGCGCCACGGCGTGGTGCCGTCGTCGAAGGGCTCCAGCATGCGTCGGTACGCAATGTCCGAGGGTTTGCTGTTGAAGTCGCCGCACAGGACGGCTTCCGATGGCCGGGCTTCAGGCGTGAACGGTCCCGGCGTCGATTCGCTGCGGCCGGGCCGGCGCGCCTGGCCGCAGGCCTCGGCGTGCCAGTTGCGCAAGGCGTCGGCCTGGGCCGCGCGCTGGTTCGCCGAATAGTATTCCAGGTGCGTGCAGATGACGCGCAGCCGCTTGCTGCCCGATTGCACCGTGGCCTCCAGTGCCACGCGCGGCATCGAGGCCACGTCGGGATCCGGAGGCCAGGGCAGGGCGTGGCGGAATACCTCATGCACCGGTAGTCGCGTGGCGATCAGGTTGCCGAACTGGCGCGGACTGCCGTCGCCGCCGAAGCGGTCGACGCCCGGGGCGAACATCACCCGATAGCCAGGTAGCAACGCTGCCAGCTCAGCCACCTGGTCGGCACCCGGTGCCCCGCGCAAGTCGCCGAAGCCGCGCGTGACCTCCTGCAGACAGATGACGTCGGCATCGGCCATCGCGCGCATGGTGGCCACGCCGCGCGACAGGTCGACCTGTCCGTCGGCGCCCCGGCCCCACTGGATATTCCATGAAATCAGTTCCATCGCATCGCTCCTTTCGCGTTGCGCGGCCGTTGCACAGGTTTCGCGCGGCGTGACTGGACTACAATCGCGCTTTCGCAAAACAATACGTCAGGTTTCGTCTGGTGTCCCAAGTCGTGTCCTCTCCGCAAGAAATGCCGGCAACGCCGCGTGCGGCATCTGCCGCTCCCGCTGCCGCCGCGCCCGGTGCCGATCCCGTGGTTTCCATTGACAGCCTCGACATGGAGGCCCGCGGCGTCGGCCGCCTGGTCAATGAGGACGGTACGCCCGGCAAGGTGATCTTCGTCGAGGGTGCGCTGCCCGGCGAGACCGTCAGCTACAAGAGCTACCGGCGCAAGCCGAGCTACGAGCAGGCCCACCTGCTCGAAATCCGGAGTGAATCGGTGATGCGGGTCAAGCCGGGCTGCCAGTATTTCGGCGTCTGCGGCGGCTGCTCCATGCAGCACCTGGATTCGCGCGCGCAACTCGCCATCAAGCAGCGTGTGCTCGAAGACAACCTCTGGCATTTGTCGAAAGTCCGGCCGGAAGTGATGTTCCGGCCCATTGCCGGTCCGGACTGGGGCTATCGCTATCGCGCGCGCCTGACCGTGCGGCACGTCGCCAAGAAGGGCGGGGTGCTGGTCGGCTTCCACGAGCGCAAGAGCAGCTATGTGGCGGACATGAAGACCTGCGAGATTCTTCCGCCACATATCTCCGCGATGCTGGTGCCGTTGCGCGAACTGGTGGGGAGTCTCTCGATCCTCGATCGCATGCCGCAGATCGAGCTGGCGGTCGGCCACGAGGTCACGGCGCTGGTGCTGCGTATCCTGGAACCGCTCACGGATGCGGACAAGGATCTGCTGCGCACTTTCGCCGATCAGCACAATGTCCAGTTCTGGCTCCAGCCCAAGGGGCCGGACACCGTTGCGCCGTTCTATCCGCTTGACCGGGAGCTGGCCTACACGCTGCCCGAGTTCGGCATCCGCATGCCGTTCAAGCCGACGGATTTCACGCAGGTCAACCACCAGATCAACCGCGTGCTGATCGGCCGTGCGTTGCGCCTGCTGGACGCCCAGCCGCAAGACCGCCTGCTCGACCTGTTCTGCGGCATCGGCAACTTCACGCTCCCGCTGGCCACGCAGGGCCGCTCGGTCATGGGTATCGAAGGCAGCGAAGCCCTGACAACCCGGGCGCTGGCCAATGCCGGCCACAACGGGTTGGCGCACAAGACGGAATTCGCCTGCCGCAATCTGTTTGAAGTCACCGCCGAGGACATCGCCGCGCTGGGCCGCTTCGACCGCTGGCTGGTCGATCCCCCGCGCGAAGGTGCGCTGGCCGTGTGCAAGGCGCTGGGCGAGCTGGCGCAGCAAGGCAGCGACGTGCTCCCGAGCCGGATCGTCTACGTATCGTGCAGCCCCTCGACGCTGGCCCGCGATGCCGGCCTGCTGGTGCACGAGGCCGGCTACCGGCTGGTGGGCGCAGGCGTCGTCAACATGTTCCCGCATACCTCGCACGTCGAGTCGATTGCCGTGTTCGAGCGTGGGCAGGCTGGGGCGGCCTGAAATCGCCGCCCAATGAAAAACGCCGGCCAGATGGCCGGCGTTTTTTTATCTTGCCTGTGGCTGCGTCAGTCCCGGCTGCCGCCGAAAATGCCCAGCAGGGCCAGCAGGTTCGCGAACACGTTGTAGACGTCGAGGTAGATCGCCAGCGTGGCGGTGATGTAGTTGGTTTCACCGCCGTTCACCACGCGCTGCACATCGAACAGGATGTAGGCCGAGAAAATGCCGATGGCGATGACCGACACCGTGATCATCAGCGACGGCAGTTGCAGCCAGATATTGGCCACGCTTGCCAGGATCAGCAGGATCACGCCGACGAACAGGAACTTGCTCAGGCCCGAGAAATCACGCTTGCTGACCGTGGCGATGGTGGCCATGGCGCCGAATACCGCCGCGGTGCCGCCAAAGGCATACATGATCAGTGCCGGTCCGTTCGAGAACTGCAGCACCGCGCCGATCAGGCGCGACAGCATCAGTCCCATGAAGAACGTGAAGGCCAGCAGCAGGACCACGCCCATGCTGCTGTTCTTGGTCTTCTCGATCCCGAAGAAGAACGCGAACGCGATGCCGAGGAAGAGGATCAGCGAGAGGCCGGGGCTGCCCGCCATGAAGCTGAAGCCGGTCGCCACGCCGATCCACGCGCCGAGCACGGTGGGGATCATCGAGATGGCCAGCAGCCAGTAGGTGTTGCGCAAGACCCGGTTGCGCACGACGACATCACTGACCGTCGACGCATTGCCGAAACCGTAGGTGTTCAGCTTGTTATCCATGGTGACTCCTGTTTCTTAACGGTGAGGCGCCGGGGCAACCCGGTGCCGACGCATCGCCAATGTGGCATCGCCTTTGCGGAATTGCAAGTGGATTAAAGTGTCATATCGGGCACTTATGTGGAATTGCGGTCTGCTTTGTTGCTCACGTTTGACGGTTTTGCATGTATTGCGTTCCGTGCATGGCCCGGTGCAAGAATATGGAGAATGTGCCTCATCGTATGTTGCAGCGCCGCATCTCGCTGCCGTGGCGCTGGCCAAGGGGGTGCGCGCTCGAAACCGTCATCGTCTCGTGCTAGAATTGCACGTTTAATCCATTTGTAACCCCTTCATTTTTCGGAGTTTTTCATGGCGATCGAACGCACCCTGTCGATTATCAAGCCGGATGCCGTGGCCAAGAACGTTATCGGCCAGATCTACGCCCGTTTCGAAGCTGCTGGCCTGAAGGTCATCGCTGCCAAGATGGCACACCTGTCGCGCGGCGAAGCCGAGCAGTTCTACGCTGTCCACAAGGAACGCCCGTTCTTCAAGGATCTGGTCGACTTCATGGTTTCGGGCCCGGTCATGATCCAGGCTCTGGAAGGCGAGAACGCCATCGCCAAGAACCGTGAGCTGATGGGCGCCACCGACCCGAAAAAGGCCGAAAAGGGCACCATCCGCGCCGACTTCGCCGACAGCATCGATGCCAACGCCGTGCACGGCTCGGACGCTGCTGAAACCGCCGCTGTGGAAGTTGCCTTCTTCTTCCCGGGCATGAACGTTTACAGCCGCTGATTGTCTGGTTTTTCACAAGACTAGACTGACACGGAAGTTGAGTTTGCCGTCATGAACGATCTCGTCAACCTGCTCGACCTGGATGCGGACGCGCTCACCGCCTATTGCGGAGAGCTCGGCGAGAAGCCGTTTCGTGCGCGGCAGCTGCAACGCTGGATCCACCAGTTCGGTGCCAGCCGTTTCGACGCCATGTCGGATCTCGCCAAGTCGCTGCGCGAAAAGCTCGCCACGCGTGCCGAGATCCGTTCGCCGGCCGTCATCACCGACCACTTGTCGGGTGACGGCACGCGCAAGTGGCTGCTCGATGTCGGCAACGGCAACGCGGTGGAGACGGTGTACATCCCCGAGGAAACGCGCGGCACGCTGTGCGTCTCCTCGCAGGCCGGGTGCGCCGTCAACTGCCGGTTCTGCTCGACCGGCAAGCAGGGTTTCTCGCGCAACCTGACCACGGGCGAGATCATCGGCCAGCTGTGGATGGCGGAGTTCGCCATGCGCGAGCAACTGGGCCGTGGTCCCAAGGATGACCGCGTCATCTCCAACGTGGTGATGATGGGCATGGGCGAGCCGCTGCTGAACTACGATCAGGTGGTCCCGGCCATGCGGCTGATGCTGGACGACAACGCGTATGGCCTGTCGCGCCGGCGCGTGACGCTGTCCACCTCCGGCGTGGTGCCGATGATGGACCGTCTGTCGAAAGACCTGCCGGTGGCCCTTGCGGTGTCGCTGCATGCGTCCAATGACGGCCTGCGCGACATGCTCGTGCCGCTGAACAAGAAGTACCCGCTGGCCGAGTTGATGGCGGCATGCCGCCGTTACCTGGAGTTCGCGCCGCGCGACTTCATTACCTTCGAATACTGCATGCTGGATGGCGTCAATGACGGCGTCGAGCATGCGCGGGAGCTGTTGAAGCTGGTGGCCGACGTGCCATGCAAGTTCAACCTGATCCCGTTCAATCCCTTCCCCGAATCGGGCCTCAAGCGTTCCAACAACGAACAGATCCGGCGCTTTGCGCAGGTGTTGATGGACGCCGGCATCGTGACCACGATCCGCAAGACGCGTGGCGACGATATCGACGCGGCGTGCGGCCAGCTTGCCGGGGAAGTCAAGGATCGCACCCGGCTTGCCGAGCGCGGCAAGTTCGGCAAGATCACGCCCTTGGTGCCGGTCGCCGCGACTGGCCAGGCTGGGGAGGCTCGCCCCGCATGATCCGTCTGATCGCTGCAGCCCTGCTGGGGCTGCTGATGTTGTCCGCGTGCCAGTTGCCGCACGCGCCCTCGCAGGATCTCCAGAGCACTTCCGACCAGCCCGATGCACGGCGCCGTGCCAGCATCCGGCTGCAGCTGGCCACGAATTATCTTGAGGCCGGCCAGAACAGCGTGGCACTCGATGAGGTGAAGCAGGCGATCGCCGCCGACCCGACCATGGCCGATGCCTACCATGTGCGGGCGCTGGCCTACATGGCCATGAACGAGAAGGCGCTGGCCGATGACAGCTTCCGCACCGCGGTTTCGATGCGTGGCAACGATGGCGACCTGCTCAACAACTATGGCTGGTTCCTGTGCCAGGAAGGACGGTATGGCGAGGCAGTCCCGGTGCTGGAGCGCGCGCTGTCCGCCCCCTCGGCCGGCGGGCCGGCCAAGCCGCTGATCAGCCTCGGGGCTTGTCAGATTCGCAATGGCGCTGGCGCGGACGCCGAGAAGAACCTCAAGGCTGCGCTTGGCTACGATCGGAACAACCCGGTCGCCAACACCAATCTCGCGCTGGTCTACTACCGGCGCGGCGATCTCAGGCAGGCTCAGCAGTACGTGGAGCGTGTCAACAGCGGTAAATTCGCAAGCGCGCAATCCCTCTGGCTGGGTGCGCGCATTGCGCGTCGTCAGGGCGACGCGGCTGCGCAGAGTGCCCTGGTGGCGCAGCTGCGCCAGCGTTTTCCGGACTCGCGCGAACTAAGCGCCTACGAACAAGGAGCATGGGATGAGTGAGCAAGAGCGCGCCGCAGGCCAGGCCGCATCGACGGGACACGTCGGCGGTGGCGCGACAGATTCGGAACGTGAAGCCGTAGCGCGCGAGATCGGCGCGCTGCTGGCGCAGGCCCGGCAATCGCAACGGCTGTCCATCGAGGACGTGAGTGCCCGGCTGAAGGTCGCCGCGCCGAAACTGGCCGCAGTCGAAACCGGTCACCTCGACGCGCTGCCCGACGTCACCTTTGCCAAGGGCGTGATGCGCGCCTACGCGCGCATCTTGCACGTGGATGTGGACGCCTTGCTTGCGCGCTTCCAGCCGCGGCCGGTGCAGGTGACGGAGATGGCGCGCCAGCGCGAAGGCGGCATCAACCAGACGTTCGACGACCGCCGGCGCTTCGGCACCCGCAGCGGCGCGGGTGCCGGCGGGCGCTGGGTCTGGCTGGCGCTGGTGGCGGCCGGCGTGGCGGCGGGCGGCTGGTTCGGGCTCGACCACATGAAGCAATGGCTGGAAGCGCGCAACAGCACTGCTCAGGTCACGCAAGCCGAAGCGCAGGAGCAGCCGGCTCAGGCATCCGACTCCGGCACCGTGACGGCGGCTCTGCCGCCGGTCATGGCCGGCGCCGACTCCCCGGCTCCGTCCGAGGCATTGCCTGCGAGCGCGCCGGCTGCATCCGCCAGCGACGCGGCCGTGCCCGTACCGGCTGCGGCGGCGGCCCCGATTGCGGCCACGGTCACGGCCACGGTCACGGCCCCGGTGGCGCCCGCGGTGGCCACGGCCCCGGCGGCGCCCGCCGTGGCAGGCTCGGCACAGGGCGAGCTGCAGATCAAGTTCGCGTCCGACACGTGGTACGAGATCCGCGACCGCAACGGCAAGGTCGTGCTGGGCGGGACCGCCAAGGGCGGCCAGGAAGTCTCGGGTGGCGGCGCGGCACCGTACAAGGTGATCATCGGCAACGTGAAGGGTGTGGAATCGATGAGCCGCAACGGCACGCCGGTCGACCTGAAGGCGGCGAACCGCAACAACGTCGCGCGGCTGACGCTGCCCTGACGCCGGCCCGGCACCGTGCATCATTGCGAGGTGGTAACGCTATGAACGAACAGCTTTGTCTTCCGGTCCTGCCGGGCCCGCTGCCGCGCCGCGAGACGCGCCAGGCGCGTATCGAGTGGAGCGGCAACATCGTCACCATTGGCGGCGGGGCGCCGGTGCGTGTGCAGTCGATGACCAATACGGACACCGTCGATGCCATCGGCACGGCTATCCAGGTCAAGGAGCTGGCGCGCGCGGGGTCCGAGATCGTGCGCATCACCGTCAATACGCCCGAAGCGGCCGCGGCCGTGCCGCACATCCGCGAGCAGCTCGACCGCATGGGCGTCAACGTGCCGCTGGTGGGCGACTTCCACTACAACGGCCACAAGCTGCTGCAGGATCATCCGGCTTGTGCCGAGGCGCTGTCGAAGTACCGCATCAACCCGGGCAATGTCGGTCAGGGTGCCAAGCGCGATACGCAGTTCGCCCAGATGATCGAGATGGCCTGCCGGTTCAACAAGCCGGTGCGCATCGGCGTCAACTGGGGCAGCCTGGACCAGGACCTGCTCGCGCGCGTCATGGACGAGAACGCCGGCCGTGCCGAGCCCTGGCCTGCGCAGAGCGTGATGATCGAGGCGCTGATCACCTCGGCGATCGACTCGGCGAAGAAGGCCGAGGAAATCGGCCTGCCTGGCAACCAGATCATCCTGTCGTGCAAGGTGTCGCAGGTGCAGGAGCTGATCGCGGTGTACCGCGAGCTGGCGCGCCGCTGCGACTATGCGCTGCATCTCGGGCTGACCGAGGCGGGCATGGGCAGCAAGGGCATCGTGGCCTCGACGGCCGCACTGTCGGTGCTGCTGCAGGAAGGCATCGGCGATACCATCCGCATCTCGCTGACGCCGGAACCAGGCGCGCCGCGCGAGAAGGAAGTCTATGTCGGGCAGGAGATCCTGCAGACCATGGGCATGCGCAATTTCACGCCGATGGTCATTGCCTGCCCGGGTTGCGGCCGTACCACCAGCACCGTATTCCAGGAGCTGGCGGCAAGCATCCAGACGTACCTGCGCGAGCAGATGCCACACTGGAAGACGGCCTATCCCGGCGTCGAAGAGATGGACGTGGCCGTGATGGGCTGCATCGTCAACGGTCCGGGCGAGAGCAAGCACGCCAACATCGGCATCTCGCTGCCGGGCTCGGGCGAATCGCCGGCGGCGCCGGTGTTCGTGGATGGCGTCAAGGTGAAGACGCTGCGCGGCGAGCGCATCTCGGAAGAATTCCAGGCGATCGTCGACGAGTACGTTCGCACGCATTACGGCCCGGGCGCAGCACGGGCAGAGAAGGAAGCGGCGGCCTGAGCCGGTATGGAACCGGCTCACCCCAGCAAGATAACTACAGAATGACGCAAAACGAGAATCCGTCCGCGCAAAGCGGCGCCAAGGCAGAAGACAAGGCAGAAGACAAGGCACGCCCCGCCAAGGCATTGCAGGGCGTGAAGGGCATGAACGACATGCTGCCTGCCGATGCCCCGCTGTGGGAGCATTTCGAGAACGCCGCGCGCGCGATGCTGCGGGCCTATGGCTACCAGCAGGTCCGCACGCCGATCGTCGAGCATACCCAGCTGTTCGTGCGTGGCATCGGCGAGGTGACGGACATTGTCGAGAAGGAAATGTATTCCTTCACCGATTCGCTCAACGGCGAGCAGCTGACGCTGCGCCCGGAAGGCACCGCCGCTGCCGTGCGCGCCACCATCGAGCACAACCTGCTGTACGACGGCCCCAAGCGCCTGTGGTACACCGGCCCGATGTTCCGCCACGAGCGTCCGCAGCGCGGCCGCTATCGCCAGTTCCACCAGCTCGGCGCCGAGGCGCTGGGTTTTGCCGGGCCGGACGTGGATGCCGAAATCATCCTGATGTGCCAGCGCCTGTGGGATGACCTGGGCCTGGTGGGCGTGCGCCTGGAGATCAATTCGCTGGGCCAGGCCCATGAGCGTGCCGCGCACCGCGAAGAGCTGATCAAGTACCTGGAAAGGTTCAAGGACATCCTGGACGAAGACGGCAAGCGCCGCCTGTACACCAATCCGCTGCGCGTGCTGGATACTAAGAACCCCGCGCTGCAGGAGATGGCGGCCAACGCGCCCAAGCTGATCGACTTCCTGGGCGAGGAATCGCTTGCCCACTTCGAGGGCGTGCAGCGCCTGCTCAAGGCCAACAACATTCCGTACAAGATCAACCCGCGGCTGGTGCGTGGGCTGGACTACTACAACCTGACGGTGTTCGAGTGGATCACCGACAAGCTGGGCGCGCAGGGCACCATTGCCGGCGGCGGCCGCTACGATCCGCTGATCGCGCAGATGGGCGGCAAGCCGGCGCCGGCCTGCGGCTGGGCCATGGGTATCGAGCGCATCATCGAGCTGATCCGTGAAGAAGGCGTGGTGCCGGATGCGGTGGGCTGCGATGTCTACCTCGTGCACCAGGGCGAGGCCGCGGCCCAGCAGGCTATGGTCGCCGCCGAGCGCCTGCGCGATGCCGGGCTGGACGTGGTGGTGCATGCCACGACCGATGGCAAGAGCGGCAGCTTCAAGTCGCAGATGAAGCGTGCTGACTCGAGCGGCGCGGCGTATGCCGTGATCATCGGCGACGATGAGGTCGCGGCCGGTGTGGTGCAGGTGAAGGAACTTCGCCAGGGCGCGCAGGCCGAAGGCGGTGGCCAGCAGGCACAGGTGCCTGCCGACGGCCTGGTCGACTACCTCATCGACGCGATGGTCGGCGCCAGCGAGTAACGCCGCGAGCCGCGGCCCGCGACATCTGCCGAGCAGGAAACGGAGGCCGCCCGGGCGGCCTTTGACCCCAACCCAAACGCAAGAGACTGCCTCGACATGGCATACGATCTGGAAGAGCAGGAACAGCTTGAAAACCTGAAGGCCTGGTGGCGTCAGTACGGCAATGCCCTGACGTGGCTCCTGATTGCCGCCCTGCTGGCGTTCGCCGCCTGGAGCGGCTGGAAGTACTGGGAACGCAAGCAGGCCTCCGAGGCGGCCGTGCTGTACGACCAGGTGGTCAAGGCCGCCGAAGGCCGCGATGCCGAGCGCGTCAAGCGCGCCGCCGGCGACCTCGAAGACAAGTTCGGCAAGACCGCTTATGGTCCGATGAGTGCCCTCGTGGCCGCCAAGGTGCTGTACGATGCGGGCGACCTCGCGACTGCCAAGGCGCAGTTGCAGTGGGCCATTGATCATGGCGACGGCGAGTACTCGCTGATCGCCCGTGTGCGCCTTGCCGGCGTGCTGCTCGACGAAAAGGCCTACGACCAGGGCCTGGCGCTGCTCAAGGACGAGCCGCCGGCGCCGTTCGTTGCCCTGTATGCCGACCGCAAGGGCGATCTGCTGGCCGCGCAGGACAAGCGCGACGAGGCGCGCGCTGCCTACCGCAAGGCGCTGGACAAGCTGGGTGCCGACGATCAGTCGCGCCAGATCATCCAGTTCAAGCTCGACGCGCTTGGCACGGCCTGAGCTTGCGCCGCGATACGTGAAGGACATCCGCCATAACCCAATCCAGGATCCGAACCCTATGACGTCAATGCTTTCCGGTGCCGAACAACAAGGCGAGTCGCGCCGCAAGATTGCCCGTGCGCTCGTCGCCGGCGCCTGCCTTGTGGCGCTGGGCGGTTGCTCGCTGTTCAGCAAGGAGAACAAGCATCCGCCGGCCGAACTGAAGCCGGTGTCGGCGACGCTGTCCGTGCGTCAGGCCTGGAAGGCGGACGTGGGCAAGAGCGGGCCGTATGCGCTGAAGCCGGCCGCGGCCGGCAGCAATGTGTACGTGTCGGCCAACAATGGCAACATCATGGCGCTCGACGGGGCCACCGGGCGGACGCTGTGGAAGGCCAAGACCGATGTCGACATTACAACCGGCCCGGGCAGTGACGGCTCCGTGACGGCGGTGGCGGGCGAGAAGGGCGCGGTGTACGCCTTCGATACCAGCGGCAAGCAGATCTGGAAAAAGCAGGTCAATGGCGAAGTCCTGTCGGCGCCTCTGGTCGGCAACGGCCTGGTGGTCGTGCGCACCACCGATACCCGGGTGCTCGCGCTGGACGCCCAGACCGGTGAACGGCGCTGGATCTACCAGCGTTCACAGACGCCGCTGAACCTGCGCGCCGCCCTGGGCATGGTGTTCGCCGGTGACGGCATCGTGATGGGTTTCCCCGGCGGCAAGCTGGGGGTCCTGACGCCGGGCAACGGCGTGCTTCGCTGGGAGAGCGCGGTTTCGTATCCCAAGGGTGTTTCGGAGATCGAGCGCCTGAACGATGTCACCGGCCAGCCCATGGTCAGTGGCCGCCAGGTTTGCGCCACGACCTTCCAGGGCCGTATCGCCTGCCTGGAACTGGCCAATGGCCAGCCGCAATGGGGCAAGGACTTCTCGTCGCCGACCGGCCCGGCGCAGGATGACATAGCCATCTATGCCAGCGACGAACAGTCCGTGGTGTTCGCGTTCGACCGCCAGAATGGCAACGAGCGCTGGAAGAACAACGAACTGCGCTATCGCCGCCTGGGCGCGCCGCTGGTGCTGGGCCGCTCGGTGGTGATGGGCGATTTCGAAGGCTATGTGCACTTCCTCTCGCGGGACGATGGCACCGTGCTGGCGCGCATGAAGACCGATGGCAGTGCCATCAGCGCCGCGCCGGTGGTGGCGGGACAGACCCTGGTCGTCCAGACCCGCGACGGCGACGTCTACGGCTACGTGCCGGACTGAGCCCTGATGGCAGCGCCGCCCGTACACCTGTCGGTACGGGCAGCGCCAATTCCGGTAGCATGATCCCTGGTCGTGCGGCGAAATGCGGAGCGGGCCCTGGTGCCACGCTCCACCCGACAGGAGAAGCGGCTGGCCATGCATATTTTGCATGAGGCGCCGTCGGATCAACTGACTCCGGAGTTCCAGGGGGACGGCAGGTGCCGGCCCCCGTTTCCGTTTATTGCATGAAACCAGTTATTGCACTTGTCGGCCGCCCGAACGTCGGGAAGTCGACGCTATTCAACCGCATGACGCGGTCGCGCGACGCCCTTGTCGCCGACCTGCCAGGCCTGACGCGCGACCGCCACTACGGCGAAGGGCGTATTGGCGAGCGGCCCTTCATTGCCATCGATACCGGCGGCTTCGAGCCGGTGGTCAAGGAAGGCATCGTCGCCGAGATGGCCAAGCAGACCAAGCAGGCCGTGGTCGAGGCGGACGTGGTCATCTTCATTGTCGACGGCAGGCTGGGCCTGGCGCCGCAGGACCGCGCCATTGCCGACTACCTGCGCAAGACCGGCCGGCGTGTGATGCTGGCCGTCAACAAGGCCGAGGGCATGAAGTACACCTCGGTCGCCGCCGACTTCTATGAACTCGGCATGGGCGATCCGTACGCGATTTCGGCGGCGCACGGCGATGGCGTTCGCGAACTCGTGGACGAAGCGCTGGAACTGGCTGTGCAGGAGCGTCCGGAGCTGGCCGAGGAAGAGGCCGACAACGGCAAAGGCGTGAAGATCGCCATCGTCGGGCGCCCGAACGTCGGGAAGTCGACGCTCGTGAATTCGCTGATCGGCGAGGAGCGCGTGATTGCGTTCGACATGCCCGGCACCACCCGCGACGCCATCTACGTGGAGTTCGAGCGCGGCGGCAAGCCCTACACGCTGATCGACACGGCGGGTCTGCGGCGTCGGGGCAAGGTATTCGAAGCGATCGAGAAGTTCTCGGTGGTCAAGACGCTGCAATCGATCGCCGACGCCAACGTCGTGATCCTGCTGCTCGACGCGCAGCAGGATATTTCCGAGCAGGATGCCCATATCGCGGGCTTTATCGTTGAGTCCGGCCGGGCTCTCGTGGTCGGCGTCAACAAGTGGGATGGCCTTGATGGCCATACCCGCGATCGCATCAAGCATGACCTCGAGCGCAAGCTGCAATTCCTGAGCTTCGCCAATTTCCACTTCGTGTCTGCGCGGGAACGCACAGGCATTGGCGCGCTGATGCGTTCGGTCGACGACGCGTTTGCCGCGGCCATGGTTAAACTGCCCACACCGCAGCTCACGCGGGTGCTGCAGGAAGCGGTGGAGTTCCAGCAGCCGAAGCGCGCCGGCGTATCGCGGCCGAAGCTGCGCTACGCGCACCAGGGTGGATCCAACCCGCCGATCATCGTGATCCACGGCAACGCTTTGTCGAGCGTTTCCGAGACCTACCGGCGCTACCTGGAAAACCGCTACCGGGCGGCATTCAAGTTGAAGGGCACCCCTCTTCGCATTGAATTTCGCACGAACAAAAACCCGTATGCGGACTCGAAAGACTGAGTTCCCGGCGGGTGCATGGCGAGGCAAGTTTTCGTTTGCGTTCGTTTGGAACTGCGGCTAAATTTGCGGTAGCAGGGGTTCTCTGCGCGCTGATGCCGCTTTGGTACCGTTTTTGATCTTTTTTCTGGCGCGAGCTTGCGCCGCTTGACTTGAACCGGGGACTTTCGTCCCCATTATTCACCACTAAACCTATAAATTTGGAGTGTGCCATGAGCAACAAAGGGCAACTGCTACAAGACCCGTTCCTGAACGCGCTGCGCAAAGAGCACGTGCCGGTTTCCATCTATCTCGTCAATGGCATCAAGCTGCAAGGCAACATCGAATCGTTCGATCAGTATGTCGTGCTGCTGCGTAACACCGTGACGCAGATGGTCTACAAGCATGCGATTTCCACTGTCGTCCCGGCTCGCGCGGTCAATTTCCGCGTGGATGAATCCACCGAGGCCTGATCTTCTGGAGGGCCGCAACAGCTTGCGGCCCTTGCCAGCTGGCATCGAGCACACGCCACCCGGCGTTGCGGCGGTGCCGGCCTCCGGCTCGCGCATGCGGCCGGCCTGCGGTGAACCGGACTGGCTGCCAGCCGTGCCGGTGTCTCGATCGCGCAAGGGAGCGCGTGCCTCTGCCGGCCCGCTCCCGTCCCTGATTCCGGCCAGTTCCGGTCGTCTCCCCAAAACCGTTTTTCTTCGCGCGTAGCGCCCCCCGCTTGGATCCCAGAGCTACTTCCAACACCGAACCGTCACGTGCCATTCTCGTCGGCGTGGATTTCGGCAAGCACGACTTTCAGGAAAGCCTGAGCGAACTTGCCCTGTTGACCACCACCGCGGGCTCCATGCCCGTGCATACGCTGACCGGCAAGCGCTCGCGGCCGGACCCTGCGCTGTTCATCGGCTCGGGCAAGGCCGAGGAGCTGAAGGAGGCCGCGGATGCGCTCGATGCCGACATCGTGGTGTTCAACCATGCCTTGAGCCCGGCACAGCAACGTAACCTGGAACGCTTTCTCCAGCGCCATGTGATCGACCGTACCGGCCTGATCCTGGATATCTTCGCGCAGCGCGCGCAGAGCCATGTGGGCAAGGTGCAGGTGGAGCTGGCGCAGGTCCAGTACCAGGCGTCGCGCCTGGTTCGTGCGTGGAGCCACCTGGAGCGGCAGAAGGGGGGTATCGGCATGCGGGGCGGCCCGGGCGAGCGCCAGCTGGAACTGGACCGTCGGATGCTCGATACCAGGGCCAAGCGGCTGAAGACCGACCTTGCCCGCCTGCAGCGGCAGCACAGCACGCAGCGGCGTGCCCGCGCGCGCAACGAGACCTTGAGCATTTCGCTGGTTGGCTATACCAACGCCGGCAAGTCGACGCTGTTCAATGCATTGACCAAGGCCGGCGCCTATGCGGCCGACCAGCTCTTCGCGACGCTGGATACCACGTCGCGCCGGATGTTCCTGGACGGGCTCGGCAACGTGGTGCTTTCGGATACGGTCGGCTTTATCCGCGACCTGCCTACGCAGCTCGTCGAGGCGTTCCGCGCGACGCTCGACGAAACCGTGCATGCCGACTTGCTGCTGCATGTCGTGGACGCCTCGAGCCCGGTGCGTCATGAACAGATCGAGCAGGTGAACCGGGTGCTGGCGGAAATCGAAGCCTCCGGCATTCCGCAGATCGTTGTGATGAACAAGATCGATGCCGCGCCGGAATTGCAGGAGCAGGGCGCCCGTGTCGAACGCGACGAAAGCGGCGTTCCGACGCGCGTATTTCTGAGCGCCCGCGAGGGCGTAGGCCTGGATGCACTGCGGGAGTCCATCGTTGAAGTCGCGCAGTGGCTGGCAAACCTGCCGCCCGAGCCCGCGCCGTTCGATCTGCGGCTGTCGGAGCAGGGCCCGCGCGCGGACGATGACGGAATCGACTGGGACGAGCGGCGCGATCCGGATGATCGCGTCCCGTCCTGATCCATATCGGCGGGATTCGCGGCCGGATTCCGCGATTTGGCCAAAAGTGGCGCAGATGACTGCTAGAATCCCCCTGTTACAAACTTCCCCGGACCCGTGCACTTCATGCCCCAGTTCTCCCGGAATCCTGAATCGAGCCTGACCCCGGGCGGCCGATTTCCGCTGCGTGCGGGATGGCAGCGCCTGCGCGCAATCTTCTCGCTGAACGATCCTCGCTGGGGACGCGACGGCCAGGATGAGGATGACAAGGACAGCCGCGCGAACGATCGTGACGGGAACCGTCAGCAGAACCAGCGGCCGCAGGACGGTCCGCCCGATCTCGACGAACTCTGGCGCGACTTCAACCGGCGGCTGAACGGACTGCTCGGACGCAAGGAGAACGGTGGCGGCGGCAACCAGGGCCTCGGCGGGCCGCGCGTGCCCGGCAAGGGCTCCGGCGTGGGTCTTGGCGTGGTGGTGGCCGCAGTGGTCGCCATCTGGCTGGCCAGCGGTTTTTTCATGGTGCAGGAAGGCCAGACCGCGGTGATCCTGCAGTTCGGCAAGTTCAAGTACTCGACGGGCCCTGGTATCAACTGGCGCCTGCCCTGGCCGATTCAATCGGCCGAGGTCGTCAACCTGTCGGGCGTGCGATCGGTGGAAGTGGGGCGCTCCACGTCGATCAAGGACAGCAACCTGAAGGACTCGTCGATGCTGACGCAGGACGAGAACATCATCGACGTCCGCTTCACGGTCCAGTACGACATCCAGGACGCCAGCGAATTCCTGTTCTTCAACAAGACCGATCGTGGCGGCGACGAGGAACTCGTGACGCAGGCCGCCGAAACCTCGGTGCGCGAGATCGTCGGCCGCAACAAGATGGACGCGGTGCTGTACGAGAACCGCGAGCAGATCGCGCAGGGGCTGGCCAAGTCGATCCAGTCGATCCTGACCGCATACAAGACCGGCATCCGCGTCATCTCGGTCAACGTGCAGAGCGTGCAGCCGCCCGAGCAGGTGCAGGCCGCGTTCGATGACGTGAACAAGGCCAGCCAGGATCGCGAGCGTGCGATCAGCGAAGGCCAGGCCTATGCAAACGACGTGATTCCGCGCGCCAAGGGTACGGCCGCGCGGCTGAAGGAGGAATCCGAAGCCTACCGCGCCCGCGTGGTGGCACAGGCCGAGGGTGATGCTTCGCGGTTCCGTTCGGTGCAGGGCGAATATGCCAAGGCACCGCAGGTGACGCGCGACCGCATCTATATCGAGACCATGCAGCAGATCTACGCCAATTCGACCAAGGTGCTCGTGGATGCGCGCCAGGGCAGCAACCTTCTGTATCTCCCGCTCGACAAGCTGATGGCGCAGGCCCAGGCCCAGGCCGATGGCCGCGGCACACCGTCGCCATCCCAGCCGGCCAGCGGTGCCGGCACGCAGGCACCGGCGCAGGATTCGGCCGCCGATATCCGGTCGCGCGAATCCCTGCGCAACCGTGACCGCGATTCGCGCTGAGGAGACCGTCATGAACCGACTGATTTCCTTCGCGATCGGCGCTTTCATCCTGCTGGCCGTGGCATCTTCGATGATGTTCGTGGTGGACCAGCGCCAGTACGCCGTGGTGTTCGCATTTGGCGAGATCAAGCAGATCGTGCGCGAGCCCGGCCTGCACTTCAAGCTGCCGCCGCCGCTGCAGAACGTGGTGTTCATGGACCGTCGCCTGCAGACCATTGACGTTGCCGCCAGCGAGCGCTTCCTGACTGCCGAGAAGAAGAGCATGGTGGTGGACTGGTTCGTCAAATGGCGCATTACGGAGCCGCGCAAGTTCTACGTGGCCTTTGGCGGTAATGTGCGCGGAGCCCAGGACCGCATGACCCAGCGTATCGATGCCGTGGCGCGCGAGGAATTCGGCAAGCGCACCGTGGCCGACGTTGTCGCCGGCGAGCGCGAGAAGGTCATGCAGAACATTCGCGCCGGCATGGCGGAGTACGCGCAGTCGGTCGGCGTCGAGATCCTCGACGTGCGGCTCAAGCGCGTGGACCTGCTGCCGGCCATCAGCGAGTCGGTGTACCGCCGCATGGAAGCCGAGCGCAAGCGCGTGGCCAACGAGCTGCGTTCGACCGGTGCTGCCGAGGGCGAGAAGATCCGCGCCGATGCCGACCGCCAGCGTGAGGTGGTGCTGGCGGAAGCCTATCGCGATGCGCAGGTGATCAAGGGTGAGGGCGATGCCAAGTCGTCGCAGATCTATGCTGATGCCTTTGGCAGGGATCCGCAGTTCGCGCAGTTCTGGCGCAGCATGGAAGCCTATCGCAATACCTTCCGCGACAAGCGCGACATCATGGTGCTGGAACCGAATTCGGACTTCTTCCGGTATATGCGCTCCAGCGGCGGTGCCGCGGCTCCGGCGACGGGCGGCGCGTCCGGAGGACGGCGCTAGCGAGACCGCTGAATTTGTGGCGAGGTGACAAAACCCCGGCTTGCCGGGGTTTTGTCCGGCTGGGGCTCGGCGCCTGAAGTGACGGCGCGGACGCGCGCCGGCCGTATCCGATTCGCCGGGTGTGCAGGCTGGTGCCTGCCCGCAAACGTGTCATACAGAGAAGAGATTCATCATGTCCAACCATTGGCTGCTGCCAGAAAACATTGCCGACGTCCTGCCGTCGGAGGCCCGCAAGATCGAGGAATTGCGCCGCCGCATGCTGGACCTGTTCCGCACCTACGGTTATGAGCTGGTCATGCCGCCGATGCTGGAATACCTGGAGTCGCTGCTGACCGGAACCGGGCATGACCTGGACCTGCGCACGCTCAAGCTGGTGGACCAGTTGTCCGGCCGCACGATGGGCCTGCGCGCCGATATCACGCCGCAGGTGGCGCGCATCGATGCCCATCTGCTGAACCGTCCCGGCGTGACGCGCCTGTGCTATGCGGGCAACGTCCTGCACGCGCGCCCGGCCGGGTTCCACGCCACCCGCGAGCCGATTCAGGTCGGTACCGAAATCTATGGCCATGCAGGCCTGGAGGCCGACGTCGAGATCCAGGAACTGATGCTGGCCGCGCTGCAGGCGGCGGGCCTGTCGGATATCCGCATCGACCTGTGCCATGCCGGCATCCTCGAGGCGTTGCTGGAAGGCCTGCCGTCGATCCGCCGGATCGAAGAGGCCCTGTTCGCGGCCCTGGAAACCAAGGATAGCTCTGCACTGCGCGAGATCACGCAAGGCATGCCTCAGACCGAGCGCGAAGCCCTGCTGGCGCTGCCGACGCTGTACGGCGGAGTCGAGGTTCTCGACCGCGCGCGTGCCACGCTGCCCGCCAGCCCGGCGATCGGGCGCGCACTGGATGAACTCGCGGCACTGGCGACGCAGGTGCGCGGCGCGAGCGTCAATATCGACCTGTCCGATCTGCGCGGCTACCATTATCACAGCGGTGTGATGTTTACGGCGTATGTGGCGGGGCTGCCGAACTACGTGGCGCGCGGGGGTCGGTATGACAAGGTTGGCGAGGCCTTTGGCCGCGCGCGTCCGGCCACCGGTTTCTCGCTGGATCTGCGTGAGGTGGCGGCACTGTCACCGATCGAAGTGCGCGCCCAGGCCGTTTTCGCACCCTGGGATGCCGATCCGGCGCTTCGTGCCGCCATCGTGGCGCTGCGGGCTGCGGGGGAGATCGTGATCCAGTCGCTGCCCGGGCATACCAATGAACTCGATGAGTTCAACTGCGACCGGCAACTCGTGCGCCAGGAAGCTGGCTGGGTTGTTGTGCCGCGATGAGCCTTGATACCGGTCATTTGCCCAAAAAGCAGGAATCGACCGGCAACGAGAGTAGAATACGTTTTTAACCTATTGACCAAAGCAATATGTCCGCATCCGCAGTAGGCCAGGGGCGCAATGTCGTCGTGATCGGCACCCAATGGGGTGACGAAGGCAAGGGAAAAATCGTCGATTGGCTTACCGACCATGCAAAGGGCGTGGTGCGGTTCCAGGGCGGCCACAACGCTGGCCATACCCTGATCATCGGCGGCAAGAAGACCATCCTGCGACTGATCCCGTCGGGAATCATGCGTGAAGGCACGGTCTGCTACATCGGAAACGGTGTGGTGCTGTCGCCCGAAGCCCTGTTCCGTGAAATCGAAGAACTTGAATCGGCTGGCCTGGAAGTGCAGAAACGCCTGCGCATCTCGGAAGCCGCGACGCTGATCCTGCCGTACCACGTGGCCATCGACAAGGCCCGCGAAGCGCGCCGCGGCGCTGCCAAGATCGGCACGACCGGCCGCGGCATCGGGCCGGCCTACGAAGACAAGGTGGCTCGCCGCGCGCTGCGCGTGCAGGATCTGTTCGACCCGAAGCAATTCGCCGAGCGCCTGCGCGAGAACCTGGACCTCCACAACTTCATGCTGACCCAGTACCTCGGCGCCGAAGCCGTGGACTATCAGCAGACGCTGGATGACGCGCTGGCCTTTGCGCCGCGCCTGGCGCCGATGGTCGCGGACGTGTCGGCCGAGCTCTACGCGGTCAATGCCGCCGGCGGCAACCTGATGTTCGAAGGCGCGCAAGGCACGCTGCTCGACGTGGACCACGGCACGTACCCGTTCGTGACCTCCAGCAACTGCGTGGCCGGTGCGGCTGCCGCAGGTGCCGGCGTGGGTCCGGGTCGCCTGAACTACATCCTGGGCATCACCAAGGCCTACTGCACGCGCGTTGGTGCCGGTCCGTTCCCGAGCGAACTGTACGACAACGACAATCCCGCTCGCCAGGATCCCGTCGGCGTGCGGCTGGCCAATGTCGGCAAGGAGTTCGGCTCGGTGACCGGTCGTCCGCGCCGCACCGGCTGGCTGGATGCCGCTGCGCTCAAGCGCTCGGTGCAGATCAACGGCGTGTCGGGCCTGTGCCTGACCAAGCTCGACGTGCTCGACGGCCTGGAAAGCATCAGCCTGTGCGTTGGCTACAAACTGGACGGCAAGACCGTGGACATCCTGCCGCGCGGTTCGGATGCCGTGGCGCGCTGCGAGCCGGTCTACGAGGAATTCCCCGGCTGGAACGAGTCGACGTTCGGCGTAAAGTCGTGGGACGCGCTGCCGGAAGCCGCGCGCACCTACCTCAAGCGCGTGGAAGAAGTGGTCGGCATTCCGATCGACATGATTTCGACCGGCCCGGATCGCGACGAGACAATCCTGCTGCGTCACCCGTACCTGGCCTGATCCGGTACACAGATTGCAAAGGCCGCGCGCCACAAGCGCGGCGGCCCCGCAAGAACAAAACGGCCCGCGCAAGCGGGCCGAGCCATATCGGTCAACCGACCAGAAGAAAGAAAGAGCAAATCATGAACCAGCCAACGAACGACGATGAGAACCTGTGGGTGTCCTGGGATGAGTACCATCGCCAGATCGCGCGTCTGTCGCTGAACGTGCATGAGTCGGGCTGGAAGTTCGACAAGATCCTGTGCCTGGCGCGCGGTGGCCTGCGCGTGGGCGACCAGATGTCGCGCATCTTCGACGTGCCGCTGGCCATCCTGGCCACCAGCAGTTACCGCGAAGCCGCGGGCACGCAGCAGGGCGATCTCGATATCGCCCAGTACATCACCATGACGCGTGGCGAGCTCACCGGCAAGATCCTGCTGGTGGATGATCTGGTCGATTCCGGGGTGACCCTGGAGCGCGTGGGGCGGCATCTGAAAGAGCGCTATCCCGCCGTGACGGAGGTCCGGTCCGCGGTGCTCTGGTACAAGGCCTGCTCCAAGGTCAAGCCGGACTATCACGAGACCTTCCTGCCGTCGAATCCCTGGATCCACCAGCCGTTCGAAGAATACGACACGCTGCGCCCGCACAACCTTGCGGCCTGGCTCAAGCGCGGCAAGCGCGCGCAGGAAGACGGCGTGCAAGGCTGAGGCGCTGTCGTAGAACTGCCGGCCCCGCCCCGGGGCCGCGCAACTCAGGCTTCAGTAACCGACCGTGAAGCGCTGGCGCGGATGCGCTGGCTTCTCGATCTCGTCGAGCATTGCGATCGCGTAGTCTTCCATCGAGATCCAGCTCTTGCCGGCAGCATCCGCCAGCAACGCATCCTGGCCCGCACGGTACCTGCCGGTGCGCTCGCCCGGCTCGAACAGGGCCGAGGGCGACAGGAACGTCCAGTCCAGATCCGACTCCCCGCGCAAGGCATCGAGAAAGTCGCGTCCGGCCAGCGCTTCGCCCTTGTAGGCGGCCGGGAATCCCGGCGTATCGACGAGTTGCGTGCCAGGCGCCACGAACAGGCTGCCTGCGCCGCCGACCACGAGCAGGCGCGCTACGCCGGCTGCCTTGACCGGCCCGACGACTTGCGGTGCCTTCAATTGCTCGAACCGCGCCGTGCTGATGGCCGCATCGTGGCCTGCCAGTGCGGCCGCCAGTGCCTGGCTGTCGGTCGCGTCAACGTCCCGCGTGATCAGGCCTTCGCGGGCAGGCAGGCTGCTGGCCGTGCGGGCCAGGGCGGTGACGCGATGACCGCGGCGCAGTGCTTCGTCGATCAGGCGGGTTCCCACGCGGCCGGTGGCGCCGATGATGGCAATATTCATGGTTGGTCCTTCTTTGTCAGGGTAAAGGGGTAAAGGTCGGTCAGGCAAATGCCACGTCCAGCGCGGCGGCGCTTGATATGAAACTGATGCGGTTACACATCAGGGCAAAAAAATTCAGCGCTTGCGGCGCTGGGCGGCATGTTCGACATCGGCGAGCATGCCGGCAATGGTGATCTCCGCTAGGGTAATGTCCATGGCGGACTGAGCCCGGTCCGCCACCAGCCGCAGGGCGCCGGTGATCTCCCTGCCTACCATGCAGGCCGGATTGGGTGCGCTCTGGTGCAGGGCAATCAGTGCCGTGGTCTCGACTGCCCGGAATACGTCGAGCAAGGTAATCCGTTCAGCGGGGCGCGCCAGCGCCGAGCCGCCGGTGCTGCCCATGGTGCTGGTGACCAGGCCGGCTTCGGCCAGTTGTCCGATCAGCCGCCGGATCAGTGCCGGGTTGGTGCCGACGCTGCCGGCGATCAGCGACGACGGCAACGGCTCGCTGGCGCTGGCCAGCAAGGTCAGGATATGGACGGCGACGGCGAACCGGCTGCTTGTGCTCATGGCGAAACCTTAATGTGAAACCATGATAGTTACAGATCGAGCAGCTTGTCAATCCGTCAGGGGGATCTCAGTTGTCGGGGCGTGACGACACGACGACTGTCGCGTTTTGTGTCGTAAGGGTGGCGGGAGAATGCCGGAATCGCCACTGAAACTGATACACTCGTCTGCAGTGCGGCCGTTTGGCTGCCGCAGATCAATAAATGGAATGCGGTCGAATCCGACCGCGAAGCGAGGAGTGCAAGTTGCCGGATCAGATGTGCGAGGCGAGGGCGGAAAACAAAAAACCCGCAGGCTTCAAAAGCGCTGCGGGTTTCTCGCTGATCTGGTGCCCAGGAGAGGACTCGAACCTCCACAGTGTTGCCACCGCTAGGACCTGAACCTAGTGCGTCTACCAATTCCGCCACCTGGGCAGGCGTCGAAACAACCGAAGCGCTCATTATAGAGAGCGCGGATTTTTTGTCAAATAGTTTTCAGAAAAAATTGAATCAAAACAACTATCCGATCCCCAGCCGGGAAGAAATCCTTGGCGTACTGAGAACCTCGGGGTCGCCCCAGTCGGCCGGCGATATTGCCAAGGCCCTGTCCGTCACGCGCAAGGAGCATGACGGATTCCAGAAACGCCTGGCCGCGATGGAACGCGACGGGCAGATCGAACTGAACCGCAAGGGCCGCTATGAACTGGCCCATCAACCCAATTTCGTTATCGGCCGTGTGCAGGGACACCGCGACGGCTTTGGCTTCCTGATTCGCGACGACGGCGAGGACGACATCTTCCTGCCGGAACGCGAGCTGCAGAAGGCCATGCACAATGACCGCGCGCAGGTGCGCGTGATCGGCTACGACCGGCGCGGCCGCCCGGAAGGGCAGATCGTGGAGATCATCGAGCGGGCCAACCGTTACGTGATCGGCCGCCTGCTCAACGAGGGCGGCGTGCTGGTCGTGGCGCCCGAGGACAAGCGCATCAGCCAGGACATCCTGATTCCGCCGAAGGCGCAGGGCAAGGCGCGCGTGGGGCAGGTGGTCAGCGTCGAACTGATCGAATATCCGGACCGCTATGTGCAGCCGGTCGGTCGCGTGGTGGAAGTGCTGGGCGATATCGATGATCCCGGCATGGAAATCGAGATCGCCGTGCGCAAGTACGGTGTGCCGCATGCTTTCTCGGAAGCGGCTGCCAAGGAAGCCTCGGCGCTGCCCGATGAAGTGCGGCAGGCCGACCTGGACCACCGCATCGACCTGCGCGATGTGGCGCTTGTCACGATCGACGGCGAGGACGCGCGCGACTTTGACGATGCCGTGTACTGCGAGCCCGTGAAGATCGGCCGCACCAAGGGCTGGCGCCTGGTCGTGGCCATTGCCGACGTATCGCACTACGTGCGGCCCGGCACGCCGCTGGATGCCGATGCGCTCGACCGTGCCACCTCCGTGTATTTCCCGCGCCGGGTGATCCCGATGCTGCCGGAGAAGCTGTCCAACGGCCTGTGCTCGCTCAACCCGCAGGTGGACCGCCTGTGCATGGTGTGCGACGCGGTGCTTACGGCCAAGGGCGAACTGAAGGGTTACCAGTTCTATCCGGCCGTCATGCACTCGGCGGCACGGCTGACCTACAACGAGGTCTGGTCGATCCTGTCGAACACCAAGGGGCCGGAAGCGCACAAGCGTGCTGATCTCGTGCCCCACCTGCAGAACCTGTATGAGCTGTTCCAGGTCTTGCTCAAGGCGCGGCGTGCGCGCGGCGCGATCGACTTCGATACCACCGAGACGTATATCGTCTGCAATGCGCAGGGCAAGATCGAGCAGATCCTGCCGCGCACGCGCAACGACGCGCACCGCCTGATCGAGGAGTGCATGCTGACGGCCAACGTCTGCGCGGCCGATTTCATCGAGCGCTTCAAGCACCCGGCGCTATATCGGATCCACGCGGGCCCGAGCGAGGAAAAGCTGAAGAACCTGCGCGAGTTCCTGAGGACCTCGGGGCTGTCGCTGGGTGGCGGGGACAAGCCGCAGGCGTCCGATTACGCCGAGGTGATGGACAAGATCAAGTCGCGGCCCGACGCGCCGATGCTGCAGACCATGCTGCTGCGCTCCATGCAGCAGGCGGTCTACAGCCCCGACAATATCGGCCACTTCGGTCTGGCCTACGAGGCCTACGCGCATTTCACCAGCCCGATCCGCCGCTATCCGGACTTGCTGGTGCACCGCGCGATCAAGGCAATCCTGGCGCATACCAAGTATCAGCCGGCCTTCGCGCACGGCACCGAGTTCAATACCGCGGTTTCGCCCAAGGCGCGGCGCCTGCAGGCCAAGGACGCCGAGCAGAAGGCCGAGCTGACCGCGGCACGTGCGCGGCGCAATGAAGCCATCTGGGACGAGCTGGGGCTGCATTGCTCGGCCAATGAGCGCCGCGCCGACGAGGCCTCGCGTGATGTCGAAGCCTGGCTCAAGTGCTATTTCATGCGCGACAAGCTGGGCAGCGACTTCGCCGGCACCATCAGCGCCGTGACGTCGTTCGGCATCTTCGTGCAGTTGGACGAGTTGTACGTGGAGGGCCTGGTGCACGTCACCGAACTCGGCAGCGACTACTTCCAGTACGACGAAGCCCGCAACGAACTGCGTGGCGAACGTACCGGCATCCGCTATCGCCTGACTGACCGCGTGCGTGTGCAAGTTTCACGCGTGGATCTCGACGCGCGCAAGATCGACTTCCGCCTGGTGCAGGAGCCGTCGGCCAAGACCCTGCGCGCTCGCGCCGGCGTGAGCGAACCGCCGCGCGTGCCGGCCGCGCATGCGGTGCCGGCACGCCAGAAGGGGCGGCAACTGGCGGCCCTGCTGGGCGGTACCTCCAAGCCGGAGGAGTCGTTCGACGAGACGCTGGATCGCGTGATCGAAGAGCAGCCAGTGTTCGAGGCGGTGATCACGCCGCTGCGGCCGCACGTCAAGACCGGTGGCAAGCCGGCCAAGCACGCTGCCAAGCCCAAGCCGAGCCATCTGGACAAGCCGCGCAAGCCGGCTTCGAAGACGCACGCGGCCAAGACCGCTGGCAAGACGTCGCGCCCCCCGCGCAAGCATTAAGCCGGGGCTTTCCGGGGCGCCGCGGCATGGGCGTTCCCGGATGGCGCGCACGAAGCGCGCTGGCGGGCCGGGCAGGGCGAGTACAATCGCGCCATGGCTAAACAAAAACTTCTGATCGGCTTTCACGCCGTGACCGCGCGCTTGCGCCAGGACGCCAAGGGCGTCACCGATGTCTATGTCGAGGCTTCGCGCCGCGACCGTCGCATGCAGGACTTCATCCGCCTGGCCGAAGGCCTGGGCGTGCGCCTGCACCCCGTGGACGCCGAGCGTCTGCGCGGCATGGCCGGTACCGATCGTCACCAGGGCGTGGTGGCGCGCGCCGAAGACGTGGCGCTGGCGCTGAACCTCGACGAATTGCTCGATGGCATTGAAGGCACCCCGCTGCTGCTGGTGCTCGATGGCGTGACCGATCCTCATAACCTAGGCGCCTGCCTGCGCGTGGCGGACGGCGCCGGTGCGCACGCCGTGATCGCGCCCAAGGACCGCAGCGTCGGGCTGAACACCACGGTGGCGAAGGTGGCCAGCGGTGCGGCCGAGACCGTGCCCTATATCACCGTGACCAATCTTGCCCGCACCCTGCGCGAACTGCAGGAACGCGGCATCTGGGTGGTCGGTACCGCCGACGACACCGAGAAGACGCTCTACGACATTGACCTGAAGGGTCCGATGGCCATCGTGATGGGCGCCGAAGGCGAGGGCATGCGACGCCTCACGCGCGAGACCTGCGACGAACTGGTCGGCATCCCGATGCTTGGCGGCGTCGAGAGCCTCAATGTGTCGGTGGCCAGCGGTGTCTGTCTGTACGAGGCCGTGCGACAGCGGCGCGTGAAGTAAGCTTCAGAAACCAACGCGCCGCTATAACGCGGCGCGCACCGTTCGGCAGGCGGCGTCGATTCCGCCGCCTGCCGCTACTCTGCAAACAAGTCCGGGCCAAACACCTCATAGTGGATACGCGCCTCACGGACGCCGAGATCCTTCAGTGCGTCATGCTGGATGCGCATGAACGGAATCGGCCCGCAGATATAGTAGTCGGCATCCGGCAGCAGGACAGTGTCCTTGATCGACCTGACGTCGACGAGCCCGGCGCGATCATAGTCCCTGCCCGCGACATCCTGCGGCAGCGGGTCATCGTAGAAAACCATCAGGCTGAAATTGGCATACATCCGGGCGGCTTCACGCAGCCGGTCGCGCATCGCGTGGACAGCGCCGTTGCGTGCGCCGTGGATGAAGACAACTTGCCGCTGTGGATCTTGTATGGCCCGCTTGAGCATACTGATCATCGGGGTCAGCCCGACGCCGCCGCTGATCAGGATAATGGGCGTCTTCGCGTTGACGTCAATATGGAAACTGCCATAGGGTGCCGCCAGCCTGACGGTGTCCCCGACATTGACATGCTCATGCAGCAGGCTTGAGACGTAGCCGGCCGGCTGCGGGCCGCCGTCTTCGCGCTTCACGGAGATGCGGTAGCTGTGCCCGTTCGGCATGTCCGACAGGCTGTACTGGCGGATCTGTTGCAGGCCCAGTGCCGGCACCTCGACGGCGATGCTGATGTACTGGCCCGGTTCGAAATTCATCACCGCGTCGCCATCGGCCGGCTCAAGGACGAACGATGTGATCACACTGCTCTCCGGCGTCTTCTCGCGGACGACAAAGCTGCGCCAGCCGGACCAGCCGCCCGGTTGTGCGGCGGAGCGCTCGTACAGTTCGCTTTCCATGCCCATGAGGACGTCGGCCAGATTTCCGTACGCCTGCGCCCAGGCAGAAATGATGTCGTCGGTAGCGGCGGCGCCCAGGACTTCCTTGATGGCGCCCAGCAGGTGTTCTTCGACGATCGGGTATTGCTCGGCGCGCACGCCGAGACTCGCGTGCTTGTTGGCAATGTTCTTCAATACGGCCATCAGACTGCCCGGGTCTTCGATATTCTCGGCATAGGCGTAGACCGCGCGCGCCAGTGCCTGTTGCTGCTGCCCCTGTTCCTGGTGAGCCATGTTGAAGATGTTCTTCAACTCCGGGTGGGCTTCGAACATGCGCTTGTAAAAGCACTTGATGATGTCATAGCCGTGTTCGGCCAGCACGGGCGCGGTGGCTTTCACGATGTCCTTCGTCTTCTGCGTCAGCATGATCGGTCTCCTTTGCGGGGCACGAGTGCGCCAGAGCGGCACAGGTGCGACGGCGGCCTGGCTCGTCGCGTTGCTTGCTCTCCAGTCTAGAGGTTGATCAGCGCGGCAGAGGGGGACGAGGCACGCTCGGTGGCGACGCCCTGGTGCTACGTGGTGTGAGGTTCCGGTAAGGGGCTAGAATCTGCGTCAAGCGTGACGCCCGGCTGCGCCGGCAGCGCGTGCAAGCGCCAGCCGTCGTGGCCGAGCCGTCCGTGTCCGAATTCTTGATAAAGGTTGCCATGTCAGTGCCCTGCCGTTGTCCCGCAAGCCCAGCCGGCGTGTGGGGAATGAACCATTGCACCAGCCTTGCGCAGCGCTGACAGCATGAGCAATGATCCCCTGATCCCCACGTCGTCGCCATGGCCCGGCCTGGAAGAAGCCCGGGACCTGATCGCGCAAGCGCGCAGCGTGTTCGTGCTGACCGGCGCGGGCATTTCCGCCGAATCGGGTGTGCCGACGTTTCGCGATGCGCTGACCGGGCTTTGGGCGCAGTTCGATCCGGAAGAACTGGCAAGCGAGGATGCCTACCGCCGCCAGCCCGCACTCGTGTGGGAGTGGTATCAGCACCGGCGCGCACTGGTCGCGGCCGCCCGTCCGAATCCGGCGCACTACGCGCTGGCTGCGCTGGCCGCACAGAAGCCGGTGACGCTGGTTACGCAGAACGTCGACGGCCTGCACCAGCGCGCAGGCAGCGAGCATGTCATCGAACTGCACGGAAACCTGTTTGCCAACAAATGGCTGAACGGGTGCGGGCGCTGTGACGAGGCCACAGCCATTCCCGGCGATCCGCCGTGCTGCAGCCTGTGCGGCGCGCTGATGCGGCCCGGTGTGGTGTGGTTCGGAGAGGACCTGCCGCGCGTGGCGCGCTTCCGTGCCGAGCATGCGGCCGAGACTGCCGACCTGTGCCTGGTCGTGGGGACGTCGGGGCTGGTGTATCCGGCGGCCGGGCTGCCTGGCCTGGCGAGGGATCATGGCGCACGGGTCGTCGTGGTGAATCCGCAGCCTTCGGCGCTGGACCAGACCGCCGACGTGGTGCTGCCCGCAGCGGCGGGTGCATGCCTGCCGCTGCTATGGCCGCAATCCGGCACCGAGACGGAGCCGGACTAGACGAGGGGCTTCAGCCGGCGATTTCCGCGACCAGCTTTTCCAGCTTGATCGCGTCCGCGGCAAACTGGCGGATGCCTTCGGCCAGCTTCTCGGTGGCCATGGCATCTTCGTTCAGCTGCCAGCGGAAAGCAGGCTCGTCCGCGGGGATGCGCGCGATGTTTCCGGCCTGCGCCAGGTCGACCGACAGCTTGCGTTCCAACGTGCCTTCCGCGCTGGCCAGCTGCTCGAGCAGGTCGGGGCTGATGGTGAGCAGGTCGCTGCCGGCCAGGGCGACGATCTGCGCGGGGCTGCGGAAGCTCGCGCCCATCACTTCGGTGGAGTAGCCGAACTTCTTGTAGTAGTCGTAGATCTGGCGCACCGAACGCACGCCGGGATCGTTGTCGCCGGCATTGGCCGCCGCGTCCCACTGGTCGCCGGCCTGCTTCTTGTACCAGTCGAGAATTCGGCCGACAAACGGCGAGATCAGTTGCGCGCCGGCCTCGGCACAGGCGACGGCCTGCACCAAGGAGAACAGCAGCGTCATATTGCAGCGGATGCCTTCGCGCTGCAGGACCTCCGCCGCACGGATGCCTTCCCACGTCGATGCAATCTTGATCAGCACGCGCTCGCGGGCCACGCCGCGCTGCTCGTACAGGCGGATCAGGTGCCGGGCTTTCTCGATGGTCGCGTCGGTGTCGAACGACAAGCGGGCATCGACTTCGGTCGACACGCGCCCTGGCACGATGGCAAGGATCTCGCAGCCGAACGCGATCAGCACGCCGTCCATCACGGCATCGACACCGCCTTCATCGTGATAATCGTACACCGCCTTTTCCAGCAGCCCGCGGTACTCGGGCTTCTGCACCGCCTTGAGGATCAGCGACGGATTGGTGGTGGCGTCCTGGGGGGTGTACTGCTTCATCAGCTGGAAGTCGCCGGTATCGGCCACGACCGTGGTGAACTGCTTGAGTTGTTCGAGCTGGTTCATGATCGGTATGTCGTTGCAGTCGTCATGTTGAGGCGGGGAGGGCGGCCGTTCGGCAGGGCCGTGCGTGCCTTGCGGCTCATTGTACCGTCGCGCGCAGGCCGGGCCGTCGCAATCCGCTACACTACGCGTTTTCTTCCCCAAGCCATCTGGCTGTTGTCATGACTCAGGATGAACTCAAGGCGCTGGTGGCGCAAGCCGCGGCCGACTACGTGAAGCAGGAAGTCCCGGAGGGCGCGGTGCTTGGCGTCGGTACCGGTTCCACTGCCAATCTTTTCATTGACGCCGTGGCGGCGTTCAAGGAACGCTTCGCGGGTGCGGTATCCAGCTCAGAGGCCTCCACGCGTCGGCTGCAGCAGCATGGTTTCAAGGTGCTCGACCTGAACGAAGTCGACGATATCCCCGTTTATGTCGACGGTGCCGATGAGGTTGACGCCAGCGGTGCCATGATCAAGGGCGGCGGCGGCGCGCTGACGCGCGAGAAGATCGTGGCATCGGTCGCGGGCCGTTTCGTGTGCATCGCGGATGGCAGCAAGCTGGTGGAAACCATGGGCGCCTTCCCGTTGCCCGTCGAAGTGATTCCGATGGCACGCGCCGCGGTGGCGCGCCAGCTGGCCGCGCTCGGTGGCCAGCCGCGCCTGCGCATGAACAAGGACGGTGGCATCTACAAGACCGACAACGGCAATGTGATCCTGGATGTGGCCGGTCTGAAGATCAGCGACCCGCGCGGGCTGGAACAGTCCGTCAACCAGATCCCCGGCGTTGTGACGGTAGGTCTGTTTGCCCTGCGTGGCGCGAACGTGCTGCTGCTCGGCACGGGGGATGGCGTCCGGCGCACCGACTACTGAGCCACCGGCGCGGGATGCGCCATGGCAAAAAGGGGTGCCGCCGGCACCCCTTTTCATTTTGCTGGCCGTGGAACTCAGGCCTGCGGCGGAACGTAGCCCTGAGCCTGGTCCGCGCCTTCGCCGAAGAAGTACTTCTCCGTCTGCTTGAGCAGGTACTGACGCGCGCGCGCGTCAGCCATGTTCAGGCGGTTCTCATTGATCAGCATGGTCTGGTGCTTGAGCCAGCCGGCCCAGGCTTCCTTCGAGACGCTCTGCCAGATCTTCTTGCCGAGTTCGCCGGGCAGGGGCGGGAGATCGAGCCCTTCGGCTTCCTTGTTCAGCTTGATGCAGTGGACCATGCGGGCCATGGGAACTCCTTGTGTATGTTGGCGGGAGCGGGGCGGCACAAAGCCATGCCGCGCGCCGTGCGCTCCCGATTGTGTGATTCAGTGGACGGCTGGTGCGCTATTGTAGCCAAGCAGGGCGTGGCGCCGCCGCCTGGCGGCATTGCCCCTACGGTGACTACAGCTTTTTCATGAGCACCATCGACTTGCGCTGCCAGTTGTAGAGCTTGCGCTTGTCTTCGGGCAGGTCATCCACCGTGGCGTGGACGAAGCCGCGCTTGAGGAACCAGTGTTCCGTGCGCGTGGTGAGCACGAACAGCCGCTCCAGGCCCAGCGAGCGTGCGCGCCGTTCGATGCGCTTGAGCAGGCGCTCGCCGTCGCCGGTACCTTGTGCTTCGGACGATACCGTCAGGCAGGCCATCTCGCCCATGTTCTCGCGCGGGTAGTCGTACAGCGCGGCGCAACCGAACAGCACGCCATCGTGCTCGATCACCGAGAAGTTGGCGATGTCGCGCTCGATCAGGTGCCGGCCGCGCGGAACCAATGTGCCGTCCTGCTCGAGCGGAGCGATCAGCTGCAGGATGCCGCCGACATCATCCAGCGTGGCTTCACGCAGGCTTTCCAGGTCCGTGTCGGAGATCATGGTGCCGACGCCGTCGTGCAGGAACAGCTCCAGCAGCACCGAACCGTCCAGCGAATAGGGGATCAGGTGCGCGCGCGGCACGCCGCCCTTGAGCGCCTTGACCAGGTGCTGCAGGTAGTAGCCGATGTCGGGCGGCAGGTGGTTGTTCTGCAGGCGCTCCACGGCGGTGCGCAGCGACATCTCCTTCATCAGCTTGCCGACCGGGTCGAGCACGCCCGGCACTTCGGTGATGAAGACGAGCTTGTCGGCCTTCAGCGCGGTGGCCGTGGCGCTGGCCACGTCTTCCATGGACAGGTTGAAAGCCTGGCCCGTCGGCGAGAAACCCAGCGGCGAGAACAACACGATCTTGCCGTGCGACAGCGACATGCGCACCGATTCGCCGTCGATCTTGCGCACCAGGCCGGTGTGCTGGTAGTCCACGCCGTTGACGATGCCCACCGGCCGGGCCGTGACGAAGTTGCCCGAGATCACCGACAGCTGGGCGCCCGCCATCGGCGTGTTCGGCAGCCCCTGGCTGAAGGCCGCCTCGATATCCAGGCGCAGTTCGCCCGAGGCTTCCTTGGCGCATTCCAGCGCGGCGTTGTCGGTGATGCGCACGCCATCGGCGAACTGGGACTCCACATGGCGCAGCCCCAGCTGCTCTTCCACCTGCGGGCGCGAGCCGTGTACCAGCACGATCTGCATGCCCATGGCATGCAGCAGTGCCACATCGTTGACCAGCGCGTTGAGCACGCCAGCCTTGACCAGTTCGCCACCGAAGGCGATCACGAAGGTCTTGCCGCGGAACGCGTGGATGTAGGGCGCGACCGTGCGCAGCCAGTCGACGAACTGCTGGTGGTCCGGCGCGCCGCGCTCGACGGCCTCGGTCTGGGGCGCGCCCGTGGCGGGCTGCGATTCGGTGGCAGGCTGGGGCTCGGCCGGCTCGGAAGGAGCCGGTGCCTGCGGTGGCGTGTCGGTTCTGGCATTCATGCCGCGGATTATAATCCCGGCCAATGTCAGAACAACGTCCCGCCAAGCCTTCTTCGCCACGCCAGCCAGCCGCTGGCGCCCGGCCAGCCCTCCGAACCGACGGCCGCCCCGAGCAGCGCCCGCCATCCCGCCCCGGCCCGCGGCCCGAGACCGCGTCCGGCGGCGAGGCGCAGGCCGGGCGCCGGCGCGCGCCCGGTACGCCCCGAGCGCCGCGCCAGGCCAACCCGCTGCCGCCCATCACGTTTCCCGAAGCGCTGCCCGTCTCGGCCCGCCGCGACGAGATCGCGGCCGCGCTGCAGGCCAATCAGGTCGTCATCGTGTCCGGCGAGACGGGTTCGGGCAAGACCACGCAGCTGCCCAAGATCTGCCTGTCGATCGGGCGCGGGCCCGGGCGCGAAGGCGGCGGCCTGATCGGCCACACCCAGCCGCGGCGCATTGCCGCCACTTCGACGGCCAAGCGCATTGCGCAGGAGCTGGGTTCGCCGGTGGGCGAGCACGTGGGCTACCAGGTGCGCTTCAATGACGCGCTCTCGGCAGGCGCCTCGGTCAAGCTGATGACCGACGGCATCTTGCTGGCCGAAACGCAGAATGATCCGCTGCTGCGCGCGTACGACACCATCATCATCGACGAGGCGCACGAACGCAGCCTGAACATCGACTTCCTGATCGGCTACCTGAGGCAGATCCTGCCGAAGCGCCCCGATCTCAAGGTCATCATCACGTCGGCGACCATCGACGCGCAGCGCTTCGCGACGCATTTTTCGGTCAATGGCAAGCCGGCCCCCGTCATCGAGGTAAGCGGGCGGCTGTACCCGGTGGAAATCCGCTACCGGCCGATCCGGCAGGATGCACCTGCCGACAGCCCGCCGAAGAGCGCCCAGGCCCGCGAGCGCGACCTGTACGACGGCATCGTCGATGCGGTAGACGAGCTGTCCCGCCTGGGCCCCGGCGACGTGCTGGTGTTCCTGCCGGGCGAGCGCGAGATCCGCGAGGCCGCCGAGGCGCTGCGCAAGCATCATCCGCCGCACACGGAAATCCTGCCGCTGTTCGCGCGCCTGTCGGTGCAGGAGCAGGAGCGCGTGTTCAAGCCGTCCAATGCGCGCCGCATCGTGCTGGCGACCAACGTCGCGGAGACGTCGCTGACGGTGCCGGGCATCCGCTACGTGGTGGATACGGGGCTCGCGCGCGTCAAGCGCTATTCCTATCGCAACAAGGTCGAACAGCTTCAGATCGAGTCGATTTCGCAGGCTGCCGCCAACCAGCGCGCCGGCCGCTGCGGTCGCGTGGCCGATGGGGTTTGCATCCGGCTCTATGAGGAATCGGATTTCGTCGGCCGCGTGCGCTTCACGGATCCGGAGATCCTGCGTTCCTCGCTGGCCGCGGTGATCCTGCGCATGAAGGCGCTGCGGCTGACGGATATCGAAGCGTTCCCGTTCATCGAGCCGCCGCTGGGCCGGGCTGTCGCCGACGGCTACCAGTTGCTGCAGGAACTCGGCGCGGTGGACGATGCCAACCAGCTCACCGGGACCGGGCGCCAGCTCGCCAAGTTGCCGCTGGACCCGCGCGTGGCGCGCATGATCCTGGCCGCGCGCGAGCAGCACTGCCTGCGCGAGGTGCTGGTCATTGCCAGCGCGCTGTCGGTGCAGGACCCGCGCGAGCGTCCGCAGGAAGCGCAGGAGGCGGCCGACCAGGCCCACCGCAAGTTCATGGACGAGAAGTCCGAGTTCCTGGGCTGGGTCCGGCTGTGGAAATGGTTCGAAGAGGCCGTGGCGCACAAGAAATCCAACCGGCAGCTGCAGGACCTGTGCCGCGCGAGCTTCCTGTCGCATGTGCGGTTGCGCGAGTGGCGCGACGTGCATTCGCAGTTGCTGACCACGGTGACCGAGCAAGGCTGGCGCCTGAACGACAGCGAGCCGACCTATGAACAGCTGCACAAGGCGTTGCTGACCGGCCTGCTCGGCAACGTCGGCTGCCGGATCGAGGATAGCGACGGCAAGGGGCGCGAGTACCTTGGCGCACGCGGCATCAAGTTCCACCTGTGGCCGGGTTCGCTGATTGCGCGCAAGGTGGGCCGCTGGGTCATGGCGGCCGAACTGGTCGAGACCAGCCGGCTGTTCGCGCGCACGCTCGCGCGCATCGAGCCGGAGTGGCTGGAACAGGTCGGGCGCCACTTGCTCAAGGTGAGCTGGAGCGACCCGCACTGGGAAAAGAAAGCCGGGCAGGTGCTGGCGCTGGAGCGCGCCACGCTGTACGGGCTGGTGGTGTACCAGCACCGCCGCGTGCACTACGGGCCGATGAACCCCAAGGAAGCGCGCGAGATATTTATCCGCCGCGGCCTGGTCGAGGGCGAGTTCGACACGCGACTGCCGTTCTATGCGCACAACCAGCGGCTCGTGCGCGAGATCGAGAACCTCGAACACAAGTCCCGCCGCCAGGACGTACTGGTCGATGACGAGCTGATCTACGCGTTCTATGACCGCGCAATTCCGGCCGATATCTGCCAGCAGACGACATTCGAGCAGTGGTACCAGGCCGACAGCGCAAAGGACCGCAAGCTGCTCTACCTCAACCGCGAGGAGCTGATGCGGCACGAGGCGGCCGGCATCACCACGGACCTGTTCCCCAAGACCCTGTCCGTGGCCGGCGTCGACATGGGCCTGACCTATCATTTCGAACCCGGCAGCCACCGCGACGGCGTCACGCTGGCCGTGCCGCTCTACGCGCTCAACCAGTTGCGCCCGGAGCGGGCGGAGTGGCTGGTGCCGGGCATGATCAAGGAAAAGGTCCACCTGCTGCTCAAGTCGCTGCCGCAGAAGCTGCGCCGCCACTGCGTGCCGCTGCCGGACTATGCTGCCAGCTTCGTGATGCGGCATCCGTTTGGCGAAGGCGAACTGATCGACGTACTGATCGCGGACATCCGCGAACAGACCGGTACGGTGGTGAGGCGTGCCGATTTCAAGCCGGAAACGCTGTCCGCGCACCACTTCATGAATTTCAAGGTGGTCGACGAACACGGCCGCCAGCTCGACATGGGGCGCAACCTGGCGCAGTTGCGCGCGGAACTCGGCGGCCAGGCGCAGCAGTCGTTCCAGAACATTGCGGCGCGCGACGTGCCGGCAGCCGAGGCGGGCCAGTATGAGGGTTTGACGTCCTGGTCATTCGGTGAACTGCCCGATCTGCTGGAAATCCGCAAGGGCAGCCAGACGCTGTTCGGCTACCCGGCACTGGTCGACAAGGGCACGCATTGCGACGTGGAAGTCTTCGACGATCCGCAGGAGGCCGAGCGCATCCACCATGCGGGCCTGCGCCGGCTGTTCGCGCTGCAGTTGCGCGAACCGGTCAAGTTCATCGAGAAGAACATCCCTGGCCTGCAGCAGATGGCCATGCAGTACATGACCCTGGGCACGCAGGAGATGCTGCGCGAGCAGATCGTGTTGCTGGCGCTCGAGCGTGCCTGCCTGCAGGCGCCGCTGCCGCGCAACGACGCCGAGTTCAGCGTCCGCAAGGACGAGGGGCGGGCCAGGCTGTCGCTGCTGGCGCAGGAGATCGCGCGGCTGGCGGGCACCATCCTGGCCGAGTACGCGGGTCTGCCGCGCAAGCTGCTGCAGGCGAAATCTTTCGGCACGGCCTATGCCGATATGGAAGGGCAACTGGGCCGGCTGGTGGGCAAGCAGTTTCTCATCGATACGCCGTACGCCCAACTCGTGCATTTCCCGCGCTACCTGAAGGGCATCGCCATGCGCGTGGACAAGCTCAAGGGCGACCCGGCGCGCGATACGCAGCGCATGCAGGAGATGGCGCCGCTGCTGCAGCAGTGGCAGCGCGCGGAGAAGCAACTGCGGACGCAGGGCAAGGGGGCGGCGGACGCCAGGCTGGATGAGTTCCGATGGATGCTAGAAGAATTGCGCATCGCACTATTTGCCCAGGAACTTCGCACGCCGGTGCCGATGTCCATCAAGCGCCTGCAGAAGGTCTGGGAAGCCATGCAGCGATAAATGGCGGCCTTGCCGGGCGATTGAGACCGAAAGCGCCAGAGATGTGTAACCAATTGTGAAAGTCTTGTCCGCGATCAGTTGGGCGGTCATCTTGGCGCCCCTGCGAAACGTTAGAATGTGCGATTCCGCCCTTTGATTGACTGGACTTATGCTCGTGTTGCGTCGTGTTGTTGCTGGTGTGTTGACGGTCGGCTCTCTCGCCCTGGGGCTGATGGCGTCGCCGGCCTCGGCGGAAGTCGTGGTGGTGCTTAATTCGGGTGATGCAACCGTCACGCTGATCGACAAGGACACACAGAAGGTGCTGGAAACCTTCCCGGTCGGCAAGGAGCCCCATCACCTGATCGCCACGCCGGACGAAAAGTCGCTGATCGTGGCGAATGCCGTGGGCAATGACCTGGTCTTCCTCGACCCGGTGACCGGCAAGGTCCAGCAGCGCGTGCCCGGCATCGACGATCCCTACCAGGTCGGTTTTTCGCCGGACCAAAAGTGGTTCATCACCACCGGCAACCGGCTCGACCGTGTCGACCTCTACCGCTGGGACGGCAAGGCTCTGAAGATGGCCAAGCAGTTTCCGCTGGCCAAGACGCCCAGCCATATCGCCTACACCGCCGACAGCCGTATTGCATTCATTACGCTGCAGGATTCCAATGAGGTGGTGGCCATCGACCTGGCCACGCAGAACGTGATGTGGCGCATGGACGCGGGCTCGGCACCGGCGGGTATCTGGGTCACGCCTGACCAGCGCTACCTGCTGGTCGGCATGACGGGCGCCGACTACGTGGCCGTGATCGACTGGCGCACCCGTACCATAGTGAAGCAGATCCAGACCGGCAAGGGCGCGCACAATTTCCGCGCGGTGGGCGACAAGCGCCACCTGTTCCTGAGCAACCGCGTGACCGGCAGCATCAGCATCATCGACCAGCAGACCCTGACCAAGGTGGGCGACATTACCGGCCTGCCGCCGGGTCCGGACGATATGGAGCTGACCGCCGATGGCAAGACGCTGTGGGTGACGTTCCGCTGGGCACGTGCGGTCGGCCTGATCGACGTGGCCAATCGCAAGCTGGTCAAGACCATCCGTGTAGGCCGTTCGCCCCACGGAATCTATTTCCGCACCCGGGCGCCGCTTTACTGACGTCGACAGGGCAGGGAAGGATCATGCGCAAATCCGTCGCGCCTCGCTTGAAATCGCTGCTGGCCGCCCTGGCTGCCACGGTCGCGCCACTGACGGGGCTGCACGCGGCTGACGCGGCTGCGCCGGCCGGAAAGGCCTGCCCGGCGGGAACGCTGTATCTCACATTCGATACGGGCAGCATGAGCCAGGCCCAGCTGATCGCCGATACACTGCGCCGCCACCATATCAAGGCCACGTTCTTCCTGGCCAACGAGCCGACCGTCAACAAGGACAGCTCGCTCGAGCCCGGCTGGGCACCATATTGGAAGTTGCTGGCGGCGGACGGCCATGCCTTTGGCACGCATACCTACGACCACGTCTACCTGCGCAGCGTACGCGACGGCAAGGTGACCATGCGCCCGCAATTCGGGGCGCAGGCCGGCAAGGACGTGAGCATGGACGCCGACGGCTTTTGCCGCGAACTGCAACGCAGCGCGCAGGCGCTGCGCGGCATGACTGGCGTCGACATGGTGCCGCTGTGGCGCGCGCCGGGCGGGCGCACCGCTGCGCAAACGCTGCAGTGGGCCGAGCAATGCGGTTTCCGGCATGTAGGCTGGGCGCCGGCCGGATTCCTGGGCGACGAGTTGTCGTCGGAGCGTTACCCGAACCAGGCGCTGCTGGCCCGCGCGCTGCGTGACCTGCACGATGGCGACATCGCTATGGCGCATCTCGGCATCTGGTCGCGCAAGGACCCATGGGCGCCCGGCGTGCTGGAGCCGCTGATTTCCGGGCTGGAGCGCAAGGGCTTCTGCTTTGCCACGCTGCGCGAACATCCGGCTTACCGGGACTGGATCGCGACGGCCGGGCAGCGCAAGGAGGGCAAGCGCTGATGCTTGAGACGCTCAACGGCTGGATTGCACAGTTGGAAGGCACGCTGTTCCAGGACGTGGTCCTGCCGGCGGTCTACAACCTGGGCTTCGGCGGCTACGCGGAAGACGCGTTCACCGGCACCGAGTGGCTGCTGGTGGGCCTGGTGCAGATTGCCGTGATGGTGCTGATCCTGGGGCCGCTGGAAAAGCTGCGCCCGGTCGAGCCGGTCACGGATCGCGCCGGTGTCCGCACGGACATCTTCTATACCCTGATCCATCGGCTCGGACTGTTCCGGCTGGCGATGTTCTTCGTGCTGGCGCCGCTGACCGATGCGCTGGAAGGGCACCTGCGGATGTTCGGCTGGCAGCGCGTGAACGTGGAAGACTGGTGGCCGGCCGTGACGTCGATCCCGCTGGTCAGCTTCTTCCTGTACCTGCTGTTGTTCGACCTGCTCGACTACTGGTACCACCGCCTGTCGCACACCTACCGCTGGTGGTGGAGCCTGCATTCAGTGCACCACAGCCAGCGCCAGATGACGCTGTGGAGCGACAACCGCAATCACCTGCTCGACGACATGCTGCGCGACCTCGTGTTTGCCGTCGCCGCCATTGCCGTCGGGGTGGAGCCGTCCCAGTACGTGCTGCTGGTCGCGCTGTCGCAGTTGCTGCAAAGCCTGCAGCACGCTAACCTGCGGCTGCATTTCGGCGCGATCGGCGAACGCCTGCTGATCTCCCCGCGATTCCACCGCACGCACCACGCCGTCGGGCTCGGGCATGAAGCGGCTGGCGTGCCGGCGCGCCTCGGTGGTTGCAACTATGGCGTGATCTTCCCGTGGTGGGACATGCTGTTCGGCACGGCGGTCTTCACGCCGGCCTACCATCCCACCGGCATCCGCGACCAGATGCCGCCGCCGGCGGGCAAGGGCCGCGACTATGGCGCGGGACTGCTGGCCCAGCAGTGGTACGGCATCAAGCGCCTGCTGCGCCTCGGCTGAACCGACACGTCGCGATCTGGCGGCGTATGCTAGTGTTTCGGTGCGCGTGCATTTACCGGCGCATTGCACTGTTCCATTCTGACATCCTGCATGAACGACATTTTTCGCTCGTTTGGCCGAGCGCTCGTGAGCCAGTTGCATCCGCGCATGCTGATGTTGACGGTCCTGCCTTTCGTCCTTGCCACGGCACTCTGGGGAGGCCTGTTCTGGTGGGGCTGGGACCCGATCATGGGCGCGATGCGGTCTTTCCTGGAGGCTTCGGTCCTGACCAGCTGGATCTACAGCGCGCTGGACTGGTTCGGCCTGCAGTCGATGCGAGCCGTGGTCGCGCCACTGTTCGTGGCCGCGCTGGCGGTGCCGCTGGTCATTGCCTCGATGCTGCTGTTCATCAGCCTGTTTTCGGTGCCCGCGGTGGTACGCCATCTTGAGCGCAGCTACCCGGACCTGGCCAAGGAACGCGGTGGCAGCATCGTCGGCAGCGTGTTCCAGTCGCTCGGCAGTACGGTGGTGTTCCTGGTGCTGGTGCTGGTGACGTTGCCGCTGTGGCTGCTGCCGCTGTTCTTTGCATTGGTCCCGCCCGTCCTGTGGGGCTGGCTGACCTACCGCGTGATGACCTATGACGCGCTGGCCGACCACGCATCCGCCGAGGAGCGCAAGACCCTGATGCGGCGCCATCGTGTCCCGCTGCTGACGATGGGTGTCGTCGTGGGACTGCTCGGTTCGGCGCCGACGCTGCTGTGGGTGTCGTCGGCTGCGGTCATTTTCCTGTTTCCATTCGTGCTGGCGGGCATGCTGTGGCTCTATGTGCTGATCTTCATTTTCTCGGCGCTGTGGTTCGGACACTTCTGCCTGCGCGCGCTGGCGCAACTGCGTGCCGAGCGGGCCTCGGCCGCGCCGCCGCCATCGGCGCCGGCCGGTGACGTGATTGATCTGGCGCCGTCGGACGTGCGCCGCATTGAACATTCCTGAAGCGGGGGCATCATGGGTTTCGGCCTGATCGTCATTGGCGACGAAATACTTTCCGGGCGGCGAGAAGACAAGCACCTGCGCCGCGCCATCGAACTGCTGGGCGCGCGTGGGCTGAAGCTGGACTGGGCCCAGTATGTCGGCGATGACCGCGACAGCATCACGGCAACGCTGCGCCGCACGCTGGCGGGCACGGACATCGTGTTTTGCACGGGCGGCATCGGCGCGACGCCGGACGACCACACGCGCCAGTGTGCAGCCGCCGCGCTCGGCGTGCCGCTGGTGCTGCATCCCGAGGCGCGCGAGCAGATCGCGCTGCGGATCGCGGAAACGGCGCAAGGAGATCCGGTCAAGGGCGACCTCAACCTGCCCGAGAACCAGCATCGCTTCAAGATGGGGGAATTTCCGCAAGGCGCGCGCATCATCCCGAACAGCTACAACCGGATTCCCGGTTTCTCGGTGGCTGACCACCATTTCATGCCCGGGTTTCCCGTCATGGCGTGGCCGATGATGGAATGGGTGCTGGATCACGACTATGCCCACCTGTTCCACCAGGCTGGTCAGCAGGAACGAGCGTTCTACGTGTTCGAGGCGCCGGAATCGACGTTGACGCCGCTGATGGAGCGAGTCGAGGCGGCCTACCCGGGCATTCGGGTGTTCAGCCTGCCATCCGTGGGGGACGCGCAGCGCGGCGACCAGCTTGCGCGGCGCCATATCGACCTGGGCGTGAAAGGCCCGGCGGAGCAGGTCGGGCCGGCCTATGCGATGCTGCTCGAAGGCGTGCGCGGCATGGGCTTCGAAACGATGGAGCAGGCGGCCTCGGGGGCTGCCGGCTGAGTCGGGCCGAAAAGAAACAGGGGCCGGTCAGGCCCCTGTTTCTTTTGCGTGCCGCGGTGTCAGGCGCCGTGCCACGGCAGGCCGCGCACACACCAGCCTTCCACAGTCTTGCGGTGGTGGTTATCGTCGCGGTTGCCTTCGAAGCCTTCCAGCACGTCCATGGCGAACTGGTAGCCGGCTTCGGTGGCCACGCGGGCAGCGTGCTTGGAGCGCGCAGCGCTGCGGCACAGGAACAGAACCGGCGCGTCGGCCGGCACGCGGGCCTTCAGTTCTTCGAGGAAGCGCGGGTTCTGCGCGCCGCCGGGATAGGACATCCATTCGACGTGGGCGAACTGGGCGTCGGGCAGGTCGACGCCGCCCACCCAGTCGAGTTCGGCCTGCGTGCGCACGTCCACCAGCACGGCAGACGGATCGCCCTGCAGCAGCGCGAAGGCTTCCACGGGCGACAGGGCGCCGAAATAGGGAAGCTGGTTCTGTTGCTGGCGCACTTGCGCAGCCTTGAGGAGTTCGTCTCGGGTAGTCATCTGGGTGACAAGATTGATAGATGGAATAGCGGATGCCAGTCCGCTATTCTATAGCGCGCCCCGGCAATGACCATCATTCCTCGCCGGTCAGGAGAGGATTCTGGGCGATTGCAGTGCAGGCATATCCGATTTGGTGCATAGGCACTAATGCGGTGCCACAACTTGATGCGTGCACCGTTATGGTGTTTCATGGATGGGGCGTTCGCCGGCCGCCTTGTAGCGTTGGCGTCACGTGCTGACGGCAGCTAGTTCGGCCGTCTGGCGGGTGAACCCCGGTATGGTGCGCCGGCCTTGGCTGGCCACTTTTTTCGGGACGGTGGGGATGGGGCCGGAGTTAACTTGGCATGCTTTCTGCTAACATTCCTCGTCCCTTTTTAAGGGCAAGGAATCGCGCGGGCGCAGTGGCTCGGGACCACCGCACTTCGCACCGGCGCGATGACCGGCCCACGAATGGCTTTCTAGACTTCAGCCGAATTTCCAGGAGATTGGCATGGCCCAAAGCGTTGCAGATGTGATGAAGCTTGTGAAAGAAAACGACGTCAAGTTCGTCGATTTCCGCTTCACGGATACCAAAGGCAAGGAGCAGCACGTTTCGGTTCCGACGTCGCACTTCGACGATGACAAGTTCGAAAGCGGCCACGCCTTCGACGGCTCGTCCATCGCTGGCTGGAAGGGTATCGAGGCTTCGGACATGCTGCTGATGCCGGATCCGAACACCGCGATCATCGACCCGTTCTACGAAGAGCCGACGCTGGTCCTGACCTGCGACGTGGTCGAACCGTCGGACGGCAAGGGCTATGATCGTGACCCGCGTTCGATCGCCAAGCGCGCTGAAGCCTACCTGAAGAGCACGGGCCTGGGCGACACCGCCTTCTTCGGTCCGGAACCCGAATTCTTCATCTTCGACGGCGTGACCTGGAACGTCGACATGCAAGGCTGCTTCGTGAAGATTCATTCCGAAGAAGCCCCGTGGTCGTCGGGCAAGGAATTCGAGCACGGCAATTCGGGCCACCGTCCGGGCAAGAAGGGCGGCTACTTCCCGGTCGCCCCGATCGACACGTTCCAGGACATGCGTTCGGAAATGTGCCTGATCCTGGAATCGCTGGGCATTCCGGTTGAAGTGCACCACCATGAAGTGGCTGGCCAGGGCCAGAACGAAATCGGCACCCGCTTCAGCACGCTGGTGCAGCGCGCCGACTGGACCCAGCTGCAGAAGTACGTGATCCAGAACGTCGCCCACACCTACGGCAAGACCGCCACGTTCATGCCGAAGCCCATCGTCGGCGACAACGGCTCGGGCATGCACGTGCACCAGTCGATCTGGAAGGATGGCCAGAACCTGTTCGCGGGCAACGGCTACGCCGGCCTGTCGGAATTCGCCCTGTACTACATCGGCGGCATCATCAAGCACGCTCGCGCGCTGAACGCCATCACCAACCCGGGCACGAACTCGTACAAGCGCCTGGTGCCGGGCTTCGAAGCCCCGGTGAAGCTGGCCTACTCGGCCCGTAACCGTTCGGCCTCGATCCGCATTCCGTACGTGGCCAACCCGAAGGGCCGCCGTATCGAGACCCGCTTCCCGGATCCGCTGATGAACCCGTACCTGGGCTTCTCGGCGCTGATGATGGCCGGCCTGGACGGCGTGATGAACAAGATCCACCCGGGCGAAGCTGCCGACAAGAACCTGTACGACCTGCCGCCGGAAGAGGATGCAAAGATCCCGACCGTCTGCAACAGCCTCGACCAGGCCCTGGAATACCTCGACAACGACCGTGAGTTCCTGACCCGCGGCGGCGTGTTCTCCAACTCCATGCTCGACGCCTACATCGAGCTGAAGATGGAAGAAGTCACCCGCTTCCGCATGACCACTCATCCGGTTGAGTTCGAAATGTATTACTCGCTGTAAGCGGGATGTTGCCCGGCGATGACGTCAGGTTGTGGTCGGGCAACAGTTGCACCAGCAAGGGGCGGCTTTGGCTGCCCCTTTTTCTTTTGATGGCTAGAATGGGGCTTTCCGTTCAACCCTCTCGCTGATGTTCATGAACGCGTTCCCGCCCATGGCCAGGCCGGCCAAGTCGTTGCACCTGTTCCGTGTACGACTCCCCATTCTGGTGTCTGCCGCATTGCTGGTGGCCTCCGCGTTGAGCCAGTCGGCCCAGGCGCAGTCTTCTGACGTCTATGTCTGTGTCGGGCCCAATGGGGTGCCGGAGTATCGCAACGGTAGCGCGGGCAAAGGGTGCAAGCGACTGAACCTGCCCGATGTGGTCACGGTGCAGGGCGGACGTACCGCGGCGCCGGCCAAGGCCGCGGGGACTTCAGGCGGCACAGCAGGCGGCACAGCAGGCGGGACAGCGGCCACCAGCGGTTTTCCGCGCGTGGACAGCGCCACGCAGAAGAGCCGCGACAGCGAGCGGCGCACCGTGCTGGAGCAGGAGCTGCAGGCCGAGGACGCCAAGCTGGCGGCGCTGCGTGCCGAGTACAACAACGGCCAGCCCGAGCGGCAGGGCAATGAACGCAATTATCAGAGGTACCTGGATCGTACGGCAGGGCTGCGCGATGACATCGGCCGCAGCGAGGCCAATGCGGCGTCGCTGCGCCGCGAGCTTTCCAACCTGAAGGACTAGTCTTATGCGTCGCCTGATTCGCAGTGTGTCGCGCAGGGGCGGCGGCGCCGACGGCGCCCGTGGCGACACTGCCGGCCAGACTCAACCGGTCAATGGTCCGGACAGCGGTCAGGTGTCGCCGCTTGGGGCGGTTGTGCTGCATTCGGGCCTGGATGTCGTGGCCAATCCCGTCCTGCTGGTCAGGCAGCCGGGTCTGCGCGTGGCCTATGCCAATCCGGCTGCCGAATCGACTTTCGCGGTGTCGCGCAAGGCCATGGTGGAACTGTCTCTGCCGGACCTGTTCGGACAGTCGGAAGAGCTGCAGGGCATGATCGATACGGTGGTCACGCGCCAGTTCGACGTACGACGCCAGGACCTGGTGCTGCGTCCGCCGTTGCAGGAGCCGATCCATGCGCATGTGGTCATCGGCGCGCTGGAGGCGTTCGGCGATACCGTGCTGGTGGAGATCCTGCTCAACGAGCAGAAGGTCCGCAGCGAACGGGAGGAGCGCATCCTGGACCTGACTGCCGCCAACAAGGAACTGATCCGCAATCTGGCGCACGAGATCAAGAATCCGCTGGGCGGCATCCGCGGCGCGGCGCAGTTGCTGGAATTCGAACTGCCCGAGCGCTCGCTGCGCGAGTACACCCAGGTCATCATCAAGGAATCGGACCGGCTGCAGACGCTGGTGGATCGGCTGCTGGAGCCGCACCGCCACCCGCATATCGTGTCGAGCCTGAATATCCACGAAGTGCTGGAGCGCGTGCGCTCGGTCGTGCTGGCCGAGTTCCCCAACGGCCTGGACATCGTGCGCGACTACGATGCCAGCCTGCCCGAGTTGCACGGCGATATGGAACAACTGATCCAGGCGGTTCTGAATATCGTCCACAACGCCGCGCAGGCTCTGGCCGAACGCATGGCGCGTGGCGATGCGCAGATCGTCTTGCGGACCCGGGTCGCGCGCCAGGTCACGATCGCCAAGCGTCTGTTCAAGCTGGCATTGGACTTGCATGTGATCGACAACGGCCCGGGAATTCCCGAGGACATCCGCGAACGCATCTTCTATCCGCTGGTTTCGGGCAGGGATGGCGGCAGCGGTCTCGGTCTCACACTCGCTCAAACCTTCGTGCAGCAGCACGAGGGCTTGATCGAATGCGAGAGCAGGCCGGGTTGTACCGACTTCCGCATCCTGCTGCCGCTGCACTAGCTGTCCCGCCGGCATCCGCGATCGATCGTTGCACTGTCGCCAGGCGGGCATGCGGAAGACCAAATGACACCGAGCAGACAAGCGACGCACATGAAGCCGATCTGGATAGTCGACGACGATCAATCAATCCGCTGGGTACTTGAAAAGGCCCTGGCCCGTGAAAGCCTGCTCTCCCGCAGCTTTACCAACGTCCGCGACGTGCTCGCGGCATTGGAAGACGATGTCCCGCAAGTCCTGATATCGGATATCCGCATGCCCGGAGGATCGGGCCTGGACCTGCTGCAGGCCATCAAGGCCAAGCACCCGGGCCTGCCCGTCATCATCATGACGGCCTACTCGGACCTCGACAGCGCGGTCGCGGCGTTCCAGGGCGGGGCCTTCGAATACCTGGCCAAGCCGTTCGATGTCGACAAGGCCGTCGAGCTGATCCGCCGTGCGCTGGAGGAGAGCCTGCGCGAGGAGGAGATGGATGACCGGCTGGTCGATGCGCCCGAGATCCTGGGCCAGGCGCCCGCGATGCAGGATGTCTTCCGCGCCATCGGAAGGCTGTCGCAGTCCAACGTCACGGTGATGATCACCGGCGAATCCGGCACCGGCAAGGAACTGGTCGCGCGCGCCCTGCACAAGCACAGCCCCCGCGCCAACGGCCCGTTCATCGCGCTCAACACGGCCGCCATTCCGAAGGATCTGCTCGAATCCGAGCTGTTCGGGCACGAACGCGGGGCCTTCACGGGCGCGCAAACCATGCGCCGCGGTCGCTTCGAGCAGGCTGAGGGAGGCACGCTGTTCCTTGACGAAATCGGCGACATGCCGTTCGACCTGCAGACCCGGTTGTTGCGCGTGCTGTCCGATGGCAACTTCTATCGCGTGGGCGGACACAATCCGCTGCGCGCCAATGTGCGGGTCATTGCGGCCACGCACCAGAACCTGGAGGTGCGCGTCAAGGAAGGCCTGTTCCGCGAGGACTTGTTTCATCGCCTGAACGTGATCCGCCTGCGGCTGCCGCCGCTGCGCGAACGGCCGGAAGACATCACGCTGCTGGCCCGGCATTTCCTGCAGAAGAGCGCGAAGGAGCTGGGCGTGGAGCCCAAGCGCATGTCCGACGAGGCGCTGACCTATGTCAGCACCTTGCCGTTCCCGGGCAATGTGCGACAGCTCGAGAACCTCTGCAATTGGCTGACCGTGATGGCCCCGGCCCAGACCATCGAGGTCAAGGACCTGCCGCGCGAAATGATCGGGACCGGCAGTGCCGAAGGCGCGCCGGCCGTGCATCGTGCCGCCGAGCCGCGCCTGCCATCCGCCGAGATCGCCGGCGGCCATGACCTGTCGGACTACGGCGGCCTGGCCATGCCGGTTGCCGAGTCGGAGACCATGACGGCGGTGCGGCCTGTCACCGCATCGGCAGCCTCCGCGCTGGCATCGTCGACGGCCGGATGGGAAAACCTGCTCGCCGGCGAGGCGCGTGCGATGCTGGAATCCGGGCAGACCGAAGTGATGGACGTGCTGACCCGGCGCTTTGAAAAGGCCGTGCTCGAAGCGGCGCTGGGCGTCACGCGTGGCCGTCGCGTGGAAGCCGCCACGCGGCTGGGTATCGGGCGCAATACCATTACGCGCAAGCTGCAGGAGCTGGGATTCGACTGAGCCCGACCGCGACGTTCAGTGAAAATAGAAAAGGCCGGGTTTGCCCCGGCCTTTCCTATTGTTGGCCGCGCGCCGCAAGCAGTTGTCCGGCCATTTCCGCAAATCCTTCGCCACCGCTGGCCTCGGTCACATAGGCCGGCGCGACTGGCAGCTGTGGCAGGATCTCGCGTACGTTGGCCACCCCGACCGACAGCGGGAAATGCGCGAACATGCTGGCATCGTTTGCGGAGTCGCCGATGAACAGCCATTCGTCGCGCCGCGCGTCGAGGTCTTCGCCAAGCAGTTCGGTCACGCACAACCGGCTCATGCTCAGCTTGTCGTGCCGGCCGAACCAGCCGTTGACGTGAATGGAGCTGACGGTGGCGGTCATTCCGGCATCCTGCATGAGCCGGACGATGTGGACCACGGCATCGGCTGGCAGCGGCGTGACGTCTTCCGCATGGTCGATGGCCAGGTCGGCCGCATGCCAGGCCTGGTCGGAAGCGAGCGCGCTGCCGGGCACCTCGCGCCGGATGCGCTCGCCCAGGGCGCGGATGCGCTCCAGGTTGCGCGCGCGAGTCGGGGCATCATCGAGGAAGCGGGTCAGCAGCCGGCCATGGCGCAGATGGGAATAGAACGCACCGTTCTCGCCGATGATGGCGTCCACAGGCCAGAGCCGGACCAGGATCTCGGCCCAGGCGATGCAGCGCCCGGTGACCGGGATGACATGCAGGCCGGCCTGCGTGAGCTGTTCGAGGGCCAGTACCGCGCGCGCGGGCAGCCTGCCGCCCGTGGTAAGGGTGCCGTCGATATCGGTCAGGATGCCGCGCACGCGGCGCAGGGCAGGGGCGGGGAGGTTTCGCAGCGGTTGCATGGCTTTGCATTCTACTGACGGCGTGGCCCAGCCTGCTGACGTTGCATTGCAGCATGTTGCGAACTCGTGGTTTTGCTGAATTGATCCTCTAGGTGCGACAGGCGTAACATGCCGCTGTCACAAAAAGCACATAGATTCGCTCGATTCCCGATCCAGCGGACAAAACCGACTCAGGAGAGACTCACCCATGTCCTTTTCCCGTAGTGTGCTGAAGATCGCCGCGCTGGCCGCCCTTGCAGGGTCCGGCAGCGCCCAGGCAGCGGTCGAGATCCAGTGGTGGCATTCCATGGAAGGCGCCTTGAACGACAAGGTGAATGCCATTGCCGGCCAGTTCAATGCCAGCCAGTCCGACTACAAGATCGTGCCCGTCTACAAGGGCCAGTATGACGAGTCGCTGGCGGCCGGTATCGCGGCGTTCCGCTCAGGCAACGCGCCAGCCATCCTGCAGGTATTCGAAGTGGGCACGGCCACCATGATGAATGCCAAGGGCGCCATCAAGCCCGTAGCTACGGTCATGAAGGAGGCGGGCGAGAAGTTCGACCCCAAGGCGTATATTCCCGCTGTGGCTGGCTACTACACGTCGAACAAGGGCGAGATGATGTCGTTCCCGTTCAACAGCTCGACCACGGTGATGTACTACAACAAGGATGCATTCAAGAAGGCCGGGCTCGATCCCAACAAGCCGCCTGCAACGTGGCAGGAGGTGGCGACCGACTCGGCCAAGCTGAAGGCAGCCGGCGTTTCGTGCGGCTATACCACTGACTGGCAATCGTGGGTGCACCTCGAGAGCTTCTCTGCCTGGCACAACACGCTCTTCGCCACGGAGAACAATGGCTTCGGCGGACCGGGCGCACGCCTGGTGTTCAACTCGCCGCTGCACGTCAAGCACATCGCCAATCTGCTCGACATGTCGCAGAAGGGCTACTTCGTCTACGGCGGTCGCAAGGACGAGCCGAAGGCCAAGTTCATCGCCGGGCAATGCGCGATGCTGACAGGCTCGTCGGCGGCGCTTGCCAATATCCGCAAGAATGCCAAGTTCGATTTCACGGTGGCGCCGCTGCCGTACGAGCAGGGCGTGCCAGGCGCACCGCAGAACACGATTATCGGCGGTGCATCGCTGTGGGTGATGGGTGGCCGCAAGCCCGAGGAGTACAAGGGTGTGGCCAAGTTCTTCTCGTACCTGTCGCGCCCGGACGTCCAGGCGGACTGGCATCAGTCGACGGGCTACCTGCCGGTGACGGTGGCCGCCTATGAACTCACCAAGAAGTCCGGCTACTACGACAAGAACCCGGGTGCGGACGTGGCGGTCAAGCAGATGATCGTCAAGACCACGGAGAAGTCGCGCGGTATCCGCCTGGGCAACTTCCCGCAGATCCGCAGCGTGATCGACGAAGAGCTCGAGGCAGTCTGGTCGGGCAAGAAGCAGCCCAAGGAGGCGCTTGATGCCGCCGTGGCGCGTGGCAACGAACTTCTGGAGCGTTTCCAGAAGACCGTGCGCGAGTAATCTTCGCCGGTTCGTGTGGCGGGGCAAGGCTACGGCGGCCGCAACCGCGGCTGCCCGGCCTTTGCCCGTTGTTCATGCAAGGCGGCGCCGTGGCCGCCGCGGCACGAGATGCCTTATGGAAAAACGCGTTGTCTTCCGTTCATCCTGGCTGCCCTATCTGCTGGTGTTGCCGCAGATGGCGGTCACGCTGATCTTTTTCTTCCTGCCTGCCGGGCAAGCGCTGTACCAGTCGGTGTTCCAGCAAGACGCATTCGGCATCGATCTGCAATTCGTCGGGCTGGATAATTTCCGGGCGCTGGCAAATGACGGCGAATACCTGCACTCGTTGCAGGTCACCGCAGTGTTTGCGGTGGGCGTGACGCTGCTGGGTTTGTCCGTCTCATTGCTGCTGGCCTACTTCGCCGACCGCGTCGTGCGCGGCGCGACGGGGTACAAGACGCTGCTGATCTGGCCTTATGCTGTGGCGCCGGCCGTGGCAGGCGTGCTGTGGATGTTCCTCTTCAATCCTACGCTGGGCGTCGTGTCCTACGCGCTGCATGCTGCCGGCGTGAACTGGAACTTCCTGCTCAATGCCAACCAGGCCATGGTGCTGGTGGTCATCATCGCCGCGTGGAAGCAGATCAGCTACAACTTCCTGTTCTTCCTGGCGGGCTTGCAGAGCATTCCCAAGTCGCTGATCGAGGCGGCGGCGATCGATGGCGCCGGACCCTGGAGGCGCTTCTGGTCGATCGTCTTTCCGCTGCTGTCGCCGACCACTTTCTTCCTGATGGTGGTCAATGTGGTGTACGCCTTTTTCGACACCTTTGCGATCATCGACGCAGTGACGCATGGCGGGCCGGTCAATGCCACCAATACGCTGGTGTACAAGGTCTACCACGACGGATTCCGCGGACTGGATATCGGCGGCTCGGCAGCGCAGTCAGTGGTGCTGATGGGGATCGTGATCGCGCTGACGGTCGTGCAGTTCCAGTACGTGGAACGCAAGGTGCAATACTAGGAGGCGGGCTGCAAGATGGTGGAACGACGACCTTTGCTCGATGTACTGTCGCATTTGATGCTGCTCCTTGGCGTGGGCATCGTGGCCTTTCCGGTCTATGTGACCTTTGTCGCTTCGACGCTGACGGCGGATGAAGTGTTGCAGGCGCCCATGACGTTGCTGCCCGGTGGCCACTTGCTGGAAAACTACAGGACGGTCCTGGCGGATGGTGTCGGCAATGCGGCGTCGCCCGTGTCCACGATGATGAAGAACAGTCTCATCATGGCGCTGGGCATCGCGCTGGGCAAGATCGCAATCTCGATCATTTCCGCGTTTGCCATCGTCTATTTCCGTTTCCCGCTGCGCAAGACGTTCTTCTGGCTGATCTTCATCACGCTGATGCTGCCGGTGGAGGTCCGCATCCTGCCGACCTACAAGGTGGTGTCCGACCTCGGCATGCTGGACACATACTTCGGCCTGACGATTCCTATCATCGCCTCGGCCACGGCCACCTTCCTGTTCCGGCAATTCTTCCTGACCATTCCCGATGAGTTGGCCGAGGCCGCGCGCATCGACGGGGCCGGACCGTTGCGCTTTTTCTGGGACGTAGTGCTGCCGCTGTCGCGCACGAGCATCGCGGCGCTGTTTGTGATCCAGTTCATCTATGGCTGGAATCAATACCTCTGGCCACTGCTGATCACCACGCAGAAGTCGATGACGCCGGTGGTCGTAGGCGTGACGCAGATGATTTCGCGCTCGGGCGATGCCGCGACGGACTGGAACCTGGTGATGGCTACCGTGATGCTGGCCATGATCCCGCCCGCCGTGGTGGTGGTGCTGATGCAGAAGTGGTTCGTGAAGGGACTGGTCGAAACCGAGAAGTGAGCGCGTGACCGGGTCACGCAAGCTGTACAGGAACAGGACAATGGCAAAACTGTCGCTTCGCAATGTTCAGAAGACCTATGCCGGCAACGTCAAGGTCGTGCACGGTATCGACATGGAGATCGCCGATGGCGAGTTCATCGTCATCGTGGGGCCGTCCGGCTGTGGCAAGTCGACGCTGCTGCGCATGGTGGCGGGGCTGGAGACCATTACCGGTGGCGACATCCATATCGGTGACAGGATCGTCAACCAGCTGGAGCCGGCGGAGCGGGATATCGCCATGGTGTTCCAGAACTACGCGCTGTACCCGCATATGACCGTGTACGACAACATGGCATACGGGCTGAAGATACGCGGCATGGCCAGGGCCGAGATCGAGCAGCGCGTCAGGCACGCGGCGGGCATCCTGGAGCTGGCGCCGCTGCTGGAGCGCAGGCCCCGGCAGCTGTCCGGCGGACAGCGGCAGCGCGTGGCGATGGGGCGTGCCATCGTGCGCGAGCCATCGGTGTTCCTGTTCGACGAGCCGCTGTCGAACCTCGATGCCAAGCTGCGCGTGCAGATGCGCCTGGAGCTCAAGGAGCTGCATCGGCGCCTGGGAACCACCAGCCTGTACGTGACGCATGACCAGGTGGAGGCCATGACGCTGGCGGACCGCATGATGGTGCTCAACGGCGGCCGCGTGGAGCAGATCGGCACGCCGCTCGAGGTCTATACCCGCCCGGCGAGCACCTTCGTGGCCGGCTTCATCGGTTCGCCGCCGATGAACCTGGTTCCGGTCGTGCGCAACGGCGAGGCCGGCGGTGCGGACGGGGCGCAGATGCGGGTCGTCGGCAAGGAGGGCAATGCCAGCGGCGCAACACTGGGTCACCTGCCCATGGGGCTGCATCTGCCTGCGGAGGCGCTGCTGGGCCTGCGGCCCGAGCACATCGAGCCCTGTGCCGTGCATGAGGCGATTGCCGAAGTGGACGTGCGCGTGGTCGAGGCGCTGGGCGCCGACTCCTTTGCTTATGGCTCGCTGGGCGGCCAGCCCATCGTCGTGCGTCTGGACAGCCATGCGCGGGTGCGCGCCGGTGACAAGCTGCCGGTGACGTCGTCGGCAGACCATCTGCATTTCTTCGACTCGCAGTCGGGCAAGCGCATCGAGGCCTGAGCATGAACGCACCCAAATCTCCAGCAGTCACGGCGGCCAACTGGCCATACCCGCGCTTCATCGCCCATCGTGGCGCCGGCAAGCTCGCGCCGGAAAATACACTGGCGGCATTTCGCCTCGGAGCATCGTTCGGCTACCGCATGTTCGAGTTCGATGTGAAGCTCAGTGCGGACGGCAAGCCGATCCTGATGCACGATGCCACGCTGGACCGGACGACCTCCGGTGCCGGCCGCGTCGACGGGCTGACCTTGGGCGAGCTGGCGCAGCTCGACGCCGGTGCCTGGCACAGCCCGGGCTACGCCGGCGAGGCGGTTGCGACGCTGGCCGCCATTGCGCGCTATACGCAAGCCAACGGGTTGCACAGCAATATCGAGATCAAGCCGGTGCCGGGGCGGGAAGCGCAGACCGGCGCCGCGGTCGCGCTGGATGCTCAGGTCCTGTGGCGCGATGCCGCGGTACCGCCGCTGCTCTCGTCATTCTCTGAGGAGGCTCTGGCCGCGGCGCGCCAGGCCGTTCCCGACCTGCCGCGCGCGCTGCTGGTTGACGCGTTGCCGGTTGACTGGCTTGAGCGTGCCCGGGCGCTCGGCTGCGTGGCGCTGGACGCCAATTACCGCGTCCTGGACGCGCAGCTTATCGCCGCGGCGCATGCCGCCGGACTGAGGGTCCTGAGCTACACGGTCAATGATCCCGAACGTGCCGCACAACTGCTCGGGTGGGGGCTGGATGGACTGATCACGGACGGTATCGATGTCATCGCGCCGGTCGAATGATTATTGCGGATATGTTGTTTGCGAAGCGAATTGATGCATTGCGCAATTCCGCATCGCGAAAAGTCCACATTGCGTATAAGCAAACATGCTATTCTTACGCCCGTGAAGACTTAGGTCCTTCCCCGCACAACTTGCCCTTTCGGGCCTTGTGACGGCACTTTCACTCCGGCGCCCTCGTGGTGCCGTTTGTCCAAGGGCCGTCCGTTGGGCTCCCAAGAGTTGTTTGCAATCCGCTAACCGGTCAAGCCGTGTCGCGGAAGGTTGAATAACCCGCTGAACTCCGGCATTCCCGGAGAATAGTGAGCGTCCCATGATGCAACAGTATCAGAGCAATTCGTATCTCTTCGGCGGCAACGCCCCGTACGTTGAAGAGCTGTACGAAGCCTATCTCCAGAACCCGACTTCGGTTCCCGACAACTGGCGCGCGTATTTCGACGCGATGCAGAATGTCCCCGCCGTGGACGGTTCCAATTCGCGTGACGTTCCGCACGCTCCCATCGTCGCCTCGTTTGCCGAGCGCGCCAAAGCTGGCCCCATCAAGACCATTGTTGCCTCGGCCGATTCCGACATGGGCCGCAAGCGCGTCGCTGCCACCCAGCTGATCGCCGCCTACCGCAACATCGGTACCCATTGGGCCGACCTGGACCCGCTCAAGCGCCAGGAGCGTCCGCCCCTGCCGGATCTGGACCCGGCTTTCTACGGCTTCTCCGAAGCTGATCTCGACATCGTCTTCAATGCCAGCAACACCTATTTTGGCAAGGAGTCGATGAGCCTGCGCGAGTTGCTGAACAACCTGCGCGAAACCTACTGCGGCACCATCGGCGCCGAATTCATGTACGTGAGCGACCAGGCGCAGAAGCGCTGGTGGCAGGAGCGCCTGGAATCCACGCGTTCCAAGCCGGTCTTCACGCTGGAAAAGAAGAAGCACATCCTCGACCGCCTGACGGCGGCCGAAGGCCTGGAGCGCTTCCTCCACACCAAGTACGTTGGCCAGAAGCGCTTCTCGCTGGAAGGTGGCGAAAGCTTCATCGCCGCGATGGACGAGCTGATCCAGGAAGCGGGCAGCAAGGGTGTGCAGGAAATCGTGATCGGCATGGCCCACCGCGGCCGCCTGAACGTGCTGGTCAATACGCTGGGCAAGATGCCGGCTGACCTGTTCGCCGAATTCGAAGGCAAGCACGTCGATGACCTGCCGGCCGGTGACGTCAAGTACCACAAGGGCTTCTCGAGCGATGTCTCGACCCCCGGCGGCCCGGTTCACCTGTCGCTCGCATTCAACCCGTCGCACCTGGAAATCGTCAACCCGGTGGTGGAAGGCTCGTCCAAGGCGCGCCAGGAACGCCGCGGCGACGCCGGCCACAAGGAAGTGCTGCCGGTGCAGGTGCACGGCGACGCGGCCTTTGCCGGCCAGGGCGTGGTCATGGAAACGCTGAACCTCGCGCAGACCCGCGGCTACGGCACGGGCGGCTCGATGCACATCGTGATCAACAACCAGATCGGCTTCACCACTTCCGATCCGCGCGACGCCCGTTCGACGCTGTACTGCACGGACGTGGTCAAGATGATCGAGGCGCCGGTGCTGCACGTGAACGGCGACGATCCCGAAGCCGTGGTGTACGCCATGCAGCTGGCTGTGGACTTCCGCATGGAGTTCAACAAGGATGTCGTGGTCGACATCATCTGCTTCCGCAAGCTGGGCCACAACGAGCAGGACACTCCGGCTGTCACGCAGCCGCTGATGTACAAGAAGATCGGCCAGCATCCGGGCACGCGCAAGCTGTACGCCGACAAGCTGGTTGCGCAGAACCTGGTCCCGGCCGAGTTCGGCGACGAGAAGGTCAAGGAATACCGCGCCGCAATGGACGCCGGCAAGCACACCGCCGACCCGGTCCTGTCGAACTTCAAGAACAAGTTCGCCGTCGACTGGATGCCGTTCCTGAACCGCAAGTGGACCGACGCCGCCGACACTGCCGTGCCGGTGACTGAACTGAAGCGCCTGGCCGAACGCATCACCACCACGCCTGAAACGCTGAAGCTGCACCCGTTGGTGGAGAAGGTCGTCAAGGACCGCGCCAATATGGGTCGGGGCGAACAGCCGCTGGACTGGGGCATGGGTGAGCACCTGGCCTTCGCTTCGCTGGTGTCGTCGGGCTATCCGGTGCGTATCACCGGCCAGGACGCCGGTCGCGGCACCTTCACCCACCGTCACGCCGTGCTGCACGACCAGGCCCGTGAACGCTGGGACGCCGGCTCGTATGTGCCGCTGCAGAACGTGTCCGAAAACCAGGCACCGTTCACGGTGATCGACTCGGTGCTGTCGGAAGAAGCCGTGCTCGGCTTCGAATACGGCTACTCGGCCGCAGAGCCAAACGCGATGGTGATCTGGGAAGCCCAGTTCGGCGACTTCGTCAACGGCGCCCAGGTGGTGATCGACCAGTTCATCTCGTCGGGTGAAGTGAAGTGGGGCCGTGCCTCGGGCCTGACCCTGATGCTGCCGCACGGCTACGAAGGCCAGGGTCCGGAACACAGCTCGGCCCGTATCGAGCGTTTCCTGCAGCTCTGCGCGGACCACAATATGCAGGTCTGCCAGCCGACCACGCCGGCACAGATCTTCCACCTGCTGCGCCGCCAGATGATCCGTCTGTTCCGCAAGCCGCTGGTGATCATGACGCCGAAGTCGCTGCTGCGTAACAAGGAAGCCGTCTCGCCGCTGTCCGACCTGGCCAAGGGTCACTTCGAAACGGTCATCCCCGACCACGAAGAACTGAACGCCAGCAAGGTCAAGCGCGTGATCATGTGCTCGGGCAAGGTCTACTACGACCTGGTCAACACGCGCAAGGAACGCGAGGCGAATGACGCCGCCGTCATCCGCCTGGAGCAGCTGTATCCGTTCCCGCACAAGGCAGTTGCTGCGGAACTCAAGAAGTACCCGAACGCCACCGAAATCGTGTGGTGCCAGGACGAGCCGCAGAACCAGGGGGCCTGGTTCTTCGTGCAGCACTACATCATGGAAAACATGACGGATGGCCAGAAGCTCGGTTATGCCGGTCGTCCCGCTTCCGCTTCGCCGGCAGTGGGCTACTACGCAAAGCACAACGAGCAACAGAAGGCGCTGCTGGACGCTGCTTTCGCCAAGCTCAAGGGCTTTGTCCTGACCAAGTAATTGTGGCAGCACGGCGGCGCTCGCAGGTGACCGCCGTGTCTTTCCTGCCTGAAGAACAAAACGCATACATCGAGGAATTCACAACCATGGCTATTGTTGACGTCAAGGTTCCGCAACTGTCCGAATCGGTCGCCGAAGCGACCATGCTGAACTGGAAGAAGAAGCCTGGCGAAGCTGTCGCTCAGGACGAGATCCTGATCGAGATCGAGACCGACAAGGTCGTGCTCGAAGTGCCGGCCCCGTCCGCCGGCGTGCTGTCGCAGATCATCAAGAACGACGGCGACACCGTCGTGGCCGAAGAGATCATCGCCAAGATCGATACCGAAGCCACTGCTGGCGCGACGGCTCCCGCAGCCGCCGCTCCGGCGCCTGCCGCGGCCGCACCGGCTCCTGCAGCCGCCGCCGCAACGGCCAACCCCGGCGCCGTCGCCATGCCTTCGGCTGCAAAGCTGATGGCCGAAGGCGGCCTGTCGGCCAGCCAGGTTGCCGGTACCGGCAAGGATGGCCGCATCACCAAGGGCGACGTGCTGGGTGCCGCCGCTGCGCCCGCGCCGGCCGCCAAGGCTGCCCCGGCTCCCGCTGCCGCCGCCAAGCCGGCCCTGCAGCAAGTCGCCGCCAACGTGGACTTCGCCACACTGGGCGACCGCCCGGAAGAACGCGTGCCGATGAGCCGCCTGCGCGCACGTATCGCCGAGCGCCTGCTGCAGTCGCAAGCCACCAACGCCATCCTCACCACGTTCAATGAAGTGAACATGAAGCCGGTGATGGACCTGCGCAACAAGTACAAGGACCGCTTCGAGAAGGAACACGGCGTGAAGCTGGGCTTCATGTCGTTCTTCGTCAAGGCCGCGGTCCACGCGCTGAAGAAGTTCCCGCTGATCAACGCCTCGATCGACGGCAACGACATCGTCTACCACGGCTACTTCGACATCGGCATCGCCGTGGGCTCGCCGCGTGGCCTGGTGGTGCCCATCCTGCGCAATGCCGACCAGATGACCCTGGCCGACATCGAGAAGAAGATTGCCGAGTTCGGCGTCAAGGCCCGTGACGGCAAGCTGTCGCTGGAAGAACTCACCGGCGGTACCTTCTCGATCTCGAACGGCGGCGTGTTCGGCTCGATGCTGTCGACCCCGATCATCAACCCGCCGCAATCGGCCATCCTGGGCGTGCACGCGACCAAGGACCGCCCGGTGGTGGAAGACGGCCAGATCGTGATCCGCCCGATGAACTACCTGGCCATGTCCTACGACCACCGCATCATCGACGGCCGCGAAGCCGTGCTGGGCCTGGTCGCCATGAAGGACGCGCTGGAAGATCCGGCCCGCCTGCTGCTGGACCTGTAAGAACCGGTCCCCCCGCGCGCCTGGCGCGCGGGGTGCGCTCCCCGTGTTGACGGCGCGCCCGGCACATGCTGCCGCCGGCGCCCACAAAGGAATTTCCATGAGCAAACAATTCGACGTGCTGGTGATCGGCGCCGGCCCCGGCGGCTATATCGCCGCCATCCGCGCTGGTCAGCTCGGCCTGAACGTGGCCTGCTGCGAAGGCAACGCCTACGACGACCCCAAGAACGAAACGCGCCTGGGCGGCACCTGCCTGAACGTGGGTTGCATTCCCTCGAAGGCGCTGCTGGCCTCCTCGGAAGAATTCGAGAACGTCCAGCATCACCTGGCCGACCACGGCATCACCGTGGGCGACGTCAAGGTCGACGTTGCCAAGATGCTCAAGCGCAAGGACGATATCGTCGGCAAGATGACCAAGGGCATCGAGTTCCTGTTCCGCAAGAACAAGGTCACGCTGCTCAAGGGCTACGGCAAGTTCGTCGGCAAGACCGCCGAGGGCTTCCAGGTCGAGATCGCCGGTGAAGTCGTGACCGCCAAGCAGGTCATCATCGCTACCGGTTCCAAGGCTCGCCACCTGCCGGGCATCAAGGTCGACAACGACCTCGTCAGCGATAACGAGGGTGCGCTCAAGTTCCCCACCGTGCCGAAGAAGCTGGGCGTGATCGGTGCCGGCGTGATCGGCCTCGAGCTGGGCTCGGTATGGCGCCGCCTCGGTGCCGAGGTGACCGTGCTGGAAGCGCTGCCCGCTTTCCTGGGCGCCGCCGACGAAGGCGTGGCCAAGGAAGCCCAGAAGCAGCTGACCAAGCAGGGCCTGAAGTTCAGCCTGGGCGTGAACGTGAACGAAGTCACGACCGGCAAGAACGGCGTGACCGTCAAGTACACCGACAAGGACGGCGCTGCCCAGACCCTGGAAGTCGACCGCCTGATCGTGTCGGTCGGCCGCGTGCCCAACACCGACAACCTGGGCCTTGACGCTGTCGGCCTGGCCGCCGACCAGCGCGGCTTCATCGAGGTGGACGACCACTGCGCCACCAAGGTGCCTGGCCTGTGGGCGATCGGCGACGTGGTGCGCGGCCCGATGCTCGCGCACAAGGCCGAGGACGAAGGCGTGGCCGTGGCCGAGCGCATCGCCGGCCAGAAGCCGCACATCGACTACAACTGCGTTCCGTGGGTGATCTACACCTTCCCGGAAATCGCATGGGTCGGCAAGACCGAAGCCCAGCTCAAGGCCGAAGGCCGCGAGTTCAAGGCCGGCCAGTTCCCGTTCATGGCCAACGGCCGTGCGCTGGGCATGGGCCATCCGGAAGGCTTCGTCAAGATGCTGGCCGACGCCAAGACCGACGAGATCCTGGGCGTGCACATCGTGGCTGCCAATGCATCGGACCTGATTGCCGAAGCCGTCGTGGCGATGGAGTTCAAGGCCGCGAGCGAAGATATCGGCCGTGTCTGCCATCCGCACCCGTCGATGTCGGAAGTCATGCGCGAAGCCGCGCTGGCCGTCGACAAGCGTCAGCTCAACATGTAAGGCATCTGTCCGCATTTGCCTGAGCACCGGCGCGCCGCAACAGCGGCGCGCCGTTTTCACTTGCAAACCATGCCGGATCCAATCGATTCCGGGCATGGCCGAGGAGGGTGCGGCCGCACTTTCCGCGCGCAGTCCAGAACGAAACAGCCAGCATGAACGTCAGCGAGTACTACGAGAAGGAACTGAAGGAACGCGGCTACCATTCCGACGAGGCGCAACTGCGCGCCGTGGCTCGCCTGCAGCAATGCTACGACGAGTGGGTGGCCTACAAGAGCCGCCGCAGCAATGCCATCCGCAAGCTGCTGGTGCACCCGGAGGTGCCCAAGGGCGTGTACTTGTGGGGCGGGGTGGGGCGCGGGAAGTCCTTCCTGATGGACAGCTTCTATACGTGCGTCCCGGTGGTGCGCAAGACGCGCCTGCACTTCCACGAGTTCATGCGCGAAGTGCATCGCCAGCTGGAAGAACTGCGCGGACGCCCCGATCCACTGGATGAACTGGCCAAGCGGATTGCCCGGCGCTACCGCCTGATCTGCTTCGATGAGTTCCACGTCAATGACGTCGCTGACGCCATGATGCTGCACCGGCTGCTGCAACAGCTGTTCGAGAACGGCGTGCAGTTTGTGATGACGTCCAACTACCGGCCCGACCTGCTTTACCCGGACGGCTTGCACCGCGACCGTGTGCTGCCCGCGATCGCGTTGCTCCAGCAGAAGCTCGACGTGCTCAATGTCGATGCCGGGATCGACTATCGCAAGCGCGCGCTGGAACAGGTGGAGGCGTACCACACGCCGCTCGACGCCAAGGCCAATTCGGCGCTCCGCGATGCCTTTACCACCATCGCCGGCGTAGCGGACGAGTCGCCGCTCCTGCATATCGAGCACCGCGAACTGCGCGCACTTCGCAAGGCCAATGGCGTGGTCTGGTTCGACTTTGCCACGTTGTGCGGCGGCCCGCGCTCGCAGAATGACTACCTGGAGCTGGCCTCCCAGTTTCATACGGTGATCTTGTCCGATGTTCCTCGCATGACGCCGAGAATGTCGTCGGAAGCGCGCCGTTTCACGTGGCTGATCGATGTGTTCTACGACCACAAGGTCAAGCTGCTGATGTCGGCCGAAGTCCCGGCGGATGAGCTTTACGTCGAGGGCCAGATGGCCAATGAATTCCACCGCACGGTGTCGCGCATCATCGAGATGCAGTCCCGGGAGTACCTGGAAGCCGAGCGCCGGACCGCGGACACCTCGCTTACCTGAGCGCTGCGTGCCCGTTTTGGGAAACCGGCCCGGCCGCTATTGACCTATATCAAGGCCGATATGGGGATCGCCATATACCCTCCAACGGGTAAAAAAAGATCTCCATGCCCGCCCCCCACGCCAGCCTTCTTGCCGACGCCCCGTCGTCCGCATTCCAGCCAGCTCCCGCCAGTCGCACAGCGCCTGTGATGGCGCAGCATGCCGCGCAGCCGGCATGTTTCCATTGCGGCCAACCCGTGACTGACGGCCAGGAACTGTCCGAGGAGATGGACGGCCATCGGCGCGCCTTCTGCTGTGGTGGTTGCCAGACGCTGGCACGCACGTTGCACTCGGCTGGCTTTGCCCACCTCTACGGTGACGAGGCGCGCTTTGCCAGGCCTATCGACGACGCCGAAAGGCGGGAATCGGAGCCCGTATGGGCGGCCTACGATACCCCGGAGTTGCGCAGCCAGTTCGTGCGGCCGCTCGACGGCGGTCGTGCCGAGATCACGCTGGCGCCTGAGAATATCCGCTGCGCGGCGTGTGCCTGGCTGATCGAGCAGCACCTGGGCCGCCTGCCTGGCGTGGATTCCACGATCGCGAATGTGGCGACGCGCCGCGTCGTGGTGCGCTGGCGCGAGGCGGACCAGACGGTTTCCGGCCTGCTCGCCGCGCTTGCCGATATCGGTTACGTGGCCTGGCCATTCGAAGTCTCCCGCAGCGACCAGGCCGACCGCCGCGCCCGGCGCAGCCTGCTGATGCGCATGGCCGTGGCCATGCTCGGCATGATGCAGGTGATGATGTACGCGTGGCCCATCTACACCCATGAGGCCACCATCGACCCCGGTCAGTTGCAGTTGATGCGCTGGGCCAGCCTGGCCCTGACGCTGCCGGTGGTCTTCTATTCCGCGTCGCCGATTTTCTCCGGTGCCTGGCGCAGCCTGCGCCAGCGGCACATGGGCATGGATGTGCCGGTGGCGCTCGGCGTCGCCGCAGGGTTTATCGCCAGCACGGTGGCGACGGTCCGCGGAGTCGGGGAGGTGTACTTCGACTCGGTGACGATGTTCGTCGCCTTCCTGCTGGCTGCCCGCTATCTCGAGCTGCGTGTGCGGCAAGCCTCGCGCAGCGGCGCGGAAATGCTGGCGCGGCAGTTGCCGGCTACATGTGAGCGGCTTGGCGCGGACGATTTGGCCACGGAACGCGTACCGGTCGCGCGTCTGCGGCAGGGAGACCGTATCCGCGTCAGGGCGGGCGAGATCATCCCGGCGGATGGCACCATCGTTGCAGGTGCCAGCGAACTCGATGAATCCATGCTGACCGGTGAAAGCCGGCCCGTACACCGCAGCGTGGGGCATGCGGCGCTGGCCGGCTGCTACAACACTTCCAGCCCGCTTGAAATCGCCGTGGACCGCGTGGGCGCGGGCACGCGCCTGGCCGAAATCGTCGCGGTGCTGGACCGCGCACTGGCGGAAAAGCCGCGGCTGGCGGCACTGGCTGACCGCGTTGCGGGATGGTTTGTCGCGACGCTGCTGGCGCTGGCGGCATTGACTGGCACGGTGTGGGCGCTCTGGATCGATCCGTCACGGGCCCTGCTGGTCACAGTCGCGGTACTTGTCGTCAGCTGCCCGTGCGCGCTCTCGCTTGCCACGCCGGCGGCGTTGGCCGCGGCGGGCGCGGCGCTGTCGCGGCGCGGCCTGCTGCTGACGCGGTCGCATGCGCTGGAGACGCTCGCGCGCGTGACCGATGTCGTGTTGGACAAGACCGGCACCCTGACCGAAGGCTGTTTTGTCCTGACCGGACAGCAGACGCTCGGCGTCATGCCAGCCGGCCAATGCCTGGCACTGGCGGCGGCCCTGGAAGCGGGTAGCGAACATCCGATCGGAAGGGCGCTGGTCGGCGCGGCCGCGGAGGCGGGTGTCGTTGGAGGCGGCCAGCCGGTGGCCGCCGTGGTCAATGTGCCGGGGCGGGGCGTACGGGCCGAAATTGGGGGCAAGCGATTCCGCCTGGGGCGTGCCGCCTTTGTGGCCGAGATCGGCAAGTCATGTGTCAAGGCGTCGGCACGGGACGCGGACGCCGCTCGAATTCCTGGCGCCACGCAAGTCTGGCTCGGTTCGGAAGACGGCGTGCTGGCCGTGTTCGAACTGTCCGACCAGGCCCGTGAATCGACGCCGCAGCTGCTTGAAGCGCTGCGCCGGCATGGTGCGCGTTGCCATTTGGTCAGCGGCGACAGCGTCGAGACCGTGCAGTGGTGGGCTTCGCACTTTGGCATGGAGCGCGCCCGCGGCGCCGTATCCCCCGAAGGCAAGCGCGAATATGTCGCGCAGCTCCAGCGTGAAGGCGCCGTGGTGCTGGCCGTGGGGGATGGCATCAACGACGCGCCGGTGCTGGCGCAGGCGCAGGTATCCGTTGCCATCGGCAGCGGCGCCCCGCTTGCGCAAGCGGGGGCCGACGCTGTCCTGACGCACGGAAATGTAGCGGAGATCGCCCAGGCAATCGCGCTGGCGCGGCAGACCCGCCGCGTGGTGCGGCAGAACCTTGGCTGGGCCTTCTTCTACAACGTGGTTGCCATCCCGCTGGCAGCCACGGGCTTTGTCACGGCATGGATGGCCGGCATCGGCATGTCGGTGTCCTCGCTGCTGGTGGTGGCGAACGCCTGGCGCTTGCTGCGTGCAGGCAGAAACGGAGTCTAGGAATGGAAACGCTGTACCTGCTGGTGCCCATGAGCCTGGTACTTGTCGTCGTCATCGCCGGTGCCCTCTGGTGGGCGCTGCATGCCGGGCAGTACGACGATCTCGACCGACCAGGAGAGGCCATCCTGCTGGACAACGACAAGCCCTGAAAGGTCGTCCTCGACTTGTGATGCGAAGATCAGTTCATAGGGCTTTTGTGCAACTTGATAAAGATCAACGCACCAAGCGCGCTGGTTTCATAAAGTCACAACGTCAATCGGTTTATCTTTTTTCTGTGGGGGTCTGAATGGATGTCTCAGCCGCGTCTTCACGCGTCGACACCTTCAATTACGGCGTCGTAAGGCAGTTCGCTGTCATGACGGTAGTCTGGGGGATCGTCGGCATGGCCGTCGGCGTGCTACTGGCAGCACAGCTGATCTGGCCTGAACTCAACTTCAACACACCGTGGCTGTCGTTCGGCCGCTTGCGTCCGCTGCATACCAATGCGGTGATCTTTGCGTTCGGCGGCAGTGCGCTGTTCGCAACCTCGTACTACGTGGTCCAGCGCACCTGCCAGGCCCGCCTGTTCTGCGGCCCGCTCGCAGCCTTTACGTTCTGGGGCTGGCAACTGGTGATTGTCGCGGCTGCCATCACGCTGCCACTTGGCATCACCAGTTCGAAGGAATACGCCGAACTGGAATGGCCGATCGACCTGTTGATCACCGCCGTCTGGGTGGCCTATGCGGTGGTCTTCTTCGGCACGATCGTCAAACGCAAGACCCGGCACATCTATGTTGCCAACTGGTTCTTCGGCGCGTACATCCTGACCATCGCCATCCTGCACATCGTCAACAACATTGAAATGCCGGTGTCGATGTGGAAGTCCTATTCCGCCTATGCCGGCGTGCAGGACGCCATGATCCAGTGGTGGTACGGCCATAACGCCGTGGGCTTCTTCCTGACCACCAGCTTCCTGGGCATGATGTATTACTTCATCCCCAAGCAGGCGGAACGGCCCATCTATTCGTATCGCCTGTCGATCGTCCACTTCTGGGCGCTGAACTTCACGTACATGTGGGCGGGCCCGCACCACCTGCAGTACACAGCGCTGCCTGACTGGGCGCAGTCGCTGGGCATGGTGTTCTCGCTGATCCTGCTGGCGCCGTCCTGGGGCGGCATGATCAACGGCATCATGACGCTGTCTGGCGCCTGGCACAAGCTGCGCACCGACCCGATCCTGAAGTTCCTGGTGGTGGCACTGTCGTTCTACGGCATGGCCACATTCGAAGGCTCGATGATGTCGATCAAGACCGTCAACGCGCTCTCGCACTACACGGACTGGACCATCGGCCACGTGCACTCGGGTGCCCTTGGCTGGGTGGCGATGATTTCCATCGGCTCGCTTTATTACCTGATTCCGCGCCTGTTCGGCGAGAAGCAGATGTACAGCGTGCGGCTGATCGAGTGGCATTTCTGGATCGCCACCATCGGCGTGGTGCTCTATATCGCCTCGATGTGGATCGCCGGTGTGATGGAAGGGCTGATGTGGCGCGCTACGCAGCCGGACGGCACGCTGACCTACGCCTTCGTTGAAGCGGTCAAGGCCAAGTATCCGTTCTACCTGATCCGTCTGCTTGGCGGCATCTGCTTCCTGTCCGGCATGCTGCTGATGGCCTACAACGTCGCGAAGACCATCATCGGCAAGCGCGCGGTGGATGCACCGATCCCGGCCAGCATTCCTGCCTCCGCCCATTGATCCATCAGGATAGAAACGATGTCCGAAAAACAAAGCTTCTTTTCCCACGAAACGCTGGAGAAGAACATCGGCTGGCTGATCATCTGCACGATCCTGGTGGTCAGCATTGCCGGCCTGGTGCAGATCGTGCCGTTGTTCTTCCAGCATTCCACCACCAAGCCCGATGTAGGGATCAAGCCGTATTCGCCGCTCCGGCTGATGGGCCGCGATATCTACATCCGCGAAGGCTGTGTCGGTTGCCATTCGCAGCAGGTCCGTACGCTTCAGGCCGAGACCGAACGCTATGGCCATTTCTCGACAGCGGGTGAATCGGTCTACGACCATCCGTTCCTGTGGGGCTCCAAGCGTACCGGGCCCGACCTGGCGCGCGTTGGCGGCCGCTACTCCGACGACTGGCAACGCATTCACCTGCGCAATCCGCGCGATGTCGTGCCGGAATCGGTGATGCCGTCGTATCCATGGCTCGAAAAGGCCCAACTGCCGACCAACGACGTCCAGGCCCGCATGCGCGCGCTGGTGCGACTGGGCGTGCCATACACCGAGGCGGAGATCGCCAAGGCGCCTGAAGAACTCAAGGGCAAGAGCGAAGAGGACGCGCTGGTCGCCTACCTGCAGGAGCTCGGCACCAACCGTCGCAATGTGCGTGTGGACGCGGCCGCAGCCGCGCCTGCGAAGGAGTAAGTCATGGCGATGCTGACTGCCTTTGCCACGGTCGTGTCGATGGTCGTATTCCTCGGGATCTGCTGGTGGGCCTGGTCGAATGGCCGGCAGGCCGCCAACCAGGAGTCCGCCATGCTGCCGTTCGCACTGCCTGACGAGACCCACACAACATCGAGCCGGAATACCTAGTCATGAGCGATTTCTTTTCCGATTTCTGGAGCTACTACATCGCTGCCATCGCGCTCGTCGGCATCGTCTGGTGCGTGTGGCTGCTGTTTTCCCAACGCAAGGTCACGAAGGTCGCCAACGCCAGCGATGACACCGGCCATGTCTGGGACGGGGATCTGCGCGAGCTGAACAACCCGCTGCCACGCTGGTGGATGTGGATGTTCCTGCTGGCCTGCATCTTTGGCCTGGCTTACCTGGTCCTCTACCCGGGGCTGGGTTCCTATGCCGGTGTGCTGAAGTTCTCCACGCAAGGGGAGCTGGCCGCGCATCAGCAGGCGCAGGAGAAGCTGCAGCACGATATCTACGCCAAGTACCTGAGCATGGATATCAAGCAGGTGGCGGCAGACCCGCAGGCCCGCGAGATCGGCCAGCGCCTGTTCCTGAACTACTGCGCGCAATGCCATGGCTCGGACGCACGCGGCAGCCGCGGCTTTCCCAACCTGACGGACCATGACTGGCTCTATGGCGGAGAACCCGAGACGATCCAGCAGACCATCACCAAGGGCCGCAATGGCGTGATGCCGCCGTTTGCCTCGACCATCGACGGCAAGCTTGCAGCGGATGTGGCCCAGTATGTGCGGTCACTGTCGGGCCTGTCGTCTGACCCGATCCGTGCATCGCGCGGCGAGAGCACGTTCAAGTCCACCTGTGCGGCATGCCATGGTGCGACCGGCAAGGGCAACCAGGCGCTCGGCGCGCCGAACCTGTCCGACAACGTGTGGCTGTACGGCAGTTCGGAGGGCAGCATTGTCGAAGCCATCCTGAAGGGCCACAACAACCACATGCCGGCGCACGAAGAGATCCTGACTCCGGAGCGCATCCGCATGCTGACCGGCTACGTCTGGGGGCTTTCCAATACCGGAGGCTCCGGGCAATGACCACCGACTCAGGACCGGGGTGCGCTATGGCGCTTGAAGGAGCGCACCCATGAACGCACCCGGGACAGAATCACTGGCCCGCTCGGCCGGCCCGCAAGGGCCGGCGTCGTCGCCTGTCGAAACCTCCGACGAAACGCTCTACGAGGTTCGACGCAAGATATACCCGCGCTCGGTGACGGGCGCGTTCTCAAGTTGGCGGGTCTGGATGGTGCTCCTGACCCAGTTCATCTACTACGGCACGCCCTGGCTGCAATGGAATGGCAGGCAGGCCGTGCTGTTCGACCTTGGCGCGCGCAAGTTCTATATCTTCGGACTGGTGCTCTGGCCGCAGGATGTCATCTATCTCGCGGTTCTGCTGGTGATCTCCGCGCTGGCGCTGTTTCTGTTCACGGCTATTGCCGGGCGGCTCTTCTGCGGCTACGCGTGTCCGCAGACGGTCTACACCGAAATATTCATGTGGATCGAGCGGCATGTCGAAGGCGACCGCTTCGCGCGGATCCGCCTGGACGGCGATCCATGGAGCCTACGAAAGTTCCGCCTGAAGGCCACCAAGCACTCGCTGTGGGTATTGGTCGCGCTGTGGACGGGCTTCACATTCATTGGATACTTCGCGCCGATCCGTGAGCTTGGCGGCCAGGTGCTGAGCTTCTCGCTGGGGCCGTGGCAGGCGTTCTGGATGCTCTTCTACGCCTTCGCGACATGGGGCAATGCAGGGTTCATGCGCGAGCAGGTCTGCAAGTACATGTGCCCGTATGCGCGGTTCCAGAGCGTGATGGTCGATCGCGACACCTATGTAGTGACCTATGACATCGGGCGCGGCGAGCCGCGCGGCAGCCGGTCGCGCAAGGTGGATCATCATCAGGCCGGGCTTGGCGACTGCGTCAACTGCAGCATCTGCGTGCAGGTGTGTCCGACCGGCATTGATATCCGTGAAGGGCTGCAGTACGAGTGCATCGGTTGCGGCGCCTGCATCGATGCCTGCAACCAGGTCATGGACAAGATGGACTACCCGCGCGGGCTGATCCGCTACACGTCCGAGAACGCCATGCGCAAGGCGCTGTCGGCCGCGGTGGCGCGCAAGCGGCTGGTGCGCCCACGGACCATCATCTACTCGGTCATCTGGCTGGTGTTGGTTGCGGGTTTTGTGGCTTCACTAGCGCTGCGCACGCCGTTGAAGGTGGATATCATCCGCGACCGTGGGGCGCTTGGGCGCGAGGTGGATGGGCGCTGGATCGAGAACGTCTATCGACTGCAACTCATCAACACCACCGAGGCGCCCATGCGCATCAGCGTGCGGGCCGAAAGCGACGAACTGAAGAATCTGACGGTCGAGTACGATCCGGACGCGAAGGCCCTGGCGCCGACGTCGAACAAGCTGGTGCCGATCCGGATTCGCGTGCCGATCGACGATGCCGCGCAAGGTACCCACAAGATCAGTGTGACTGTGACCAGCGAAGGTACGGGGCAAGGTAGTGCGCAAATCAGGCAATCTACCAGTTTCATCGTGCCGCGCAATTTGTGATGCTAAGGGCGGTGCAGTGCATCGGCGCTGCGCCGTACCAACCGCGAGCGACTCGACGAGGCGCCGACGAAGGGGGCAAGACGATGCAAGAAAGCAATCCGTGGTGGAAGGAGCCGTGGCCGTGGCTGCTGATGAGCGGCCCGTTGCTGGCCATGGTGGCTTGCGGCGTAACCATCTGGCTGGCTTCCACCCATCCTGACCGGCCGGTGGTCGAAGGCGTGGCCAGGCATGGCTTGGTTGTTGAGAAGGCGGAAGGGGCTCCGGGCAGCGCCAAGGCACCGCAAGCGAGGCAGCCATGAGGCTGCGCTGGCTGATGTGGGTGCTGTGGCCGGCGTTCCTGATGGCCGGAGTTGCCACGGCAACGGTGTTTTCCGTGGTGGACCCGGGAGACCTGAATTTCTTCGGGCAGCCGATCGAGGCCTCGCGCGAGGCAGTCTATACGATCGGGTTCTTGCTGGCGTGGGTATTCTGCGCGCTGTCCAGCGGCCTGACGCTGTACACCATGCCGACGAAGCTCAGCGAAACGGACGAACTGGAGTGAAAAGGCCGCAGCTGACCGCCTTGCCTGGCAAGGCGGTCAGACGGCTTCAGCAGGAGCGGCTGTAGACTTGCTTGATGCCTGCCATGTCGACGAGCTTGACGTGGCGTTGACGGATCTGGATTAGGCCTGCCTCGGCGAATCGCGAGAACAGGCGGCTGACCGTTTCGAGCTTCAGCCCGAGATAGCTGCCGATTTCTTCCCGGCTCATGCGCATGACGAACTCGGTCGACGAATACCCGCGCGCGGACAGGCGTTCCGACAGATTGATCAGGAACGCAGCAAGGCGCTCTTCCGCACGCATGGAACCCAGCGTGACGAGCATGAGTTGGTCATGCGATATTTCCTTGCCCATCAAGCGCAGGAACTGTTGCTGCAACGATGGCAGATCGATGGACAGTGCCTGAAGATCGGCCATGCGTACTACGCATACTTCCGTGTCTTCGAGCGCGGTGGCATCCGAGGCGTGCTGCATTTCACCCAGGCCGTCGAGGCCGACCACTTCGCCTGGCAAATGGAAACCAGTGATTTGCGAGCGGCCGTCTTCCGTGGTGACATGCGTCTTCAGGGTACCGAAGCGAATGGCATAGACCGCGGTCAGGGGGTCGCCCATGCGATACAGGGTTTCGCCCTTGTGGACGCGGACGCGCTCTTGCACCAGGGTGTCCATCTTCTGCAGATCCTGCTGGCTCATGCCCACCGGCAGGCACAGTTGCCCCATGCCGCAAGTGGAGCAACGGGGCGACATCTCAGTGACGGGGATGGATGTTAACAATTGGAACCTGCAAGTAATGGGCGGCGAGGGCGCAATACATGCATTTTAACGCGCGGTGTGACGCGGTAGGGAGTTGCAATTGACATTTGGTGTGCTTCTCAGTGTTTTCATGCTTGCCTTGCTGGGGGGCTTCCACTGCGCTGCCATGTGCGGTGGCGTTGCGCTGGCAATCGAGCAACGCGCTGCTGGCGTACCCATTGCCGTGGTGCGGCGCCCACACGACTGGCTCGTGGAGTTGCTTGTCATGCATGTGGGGCGGATTTCTTCCTACATGCTGCTTGGCGCGCTGCTTGGCGCGGTGGGGGCGACGGCCTGGCGCCAGGATTACCTCCCCGTCCAGCGCTGGCTGTTCGGCGCGGGAAGCGCCATGCTGCTGGTGTCTGGCTGGCGCCTGATACGTGGCGAAGCGTTTTCCATCTTGTGGCTGGAGCGGCTAGCGGCACGTGCGGGCGGCGCTATTGCCGGCGGCCTGGCTCGTCTTGGCCGTAAGACGCCGGCGGTCATAGGACGGCGAGGAGGTCTGGCGCGTCGCTACGGGATGGGATTGGCTTGGGGGCTCGTACCCTGTGGCATGGTCTATGGTGCACTGGCCCTCGCACTTCTGGCCGGCAACGCGCCTTCGGGGGCACTCGTCATGGGAGCATTTGGTCTCGGCACCTTACCGAATTTGCTGGCGCTATCCAGCTTGCTGGGGCTGCTGCGCACTTGGTCGCGCCGCCGTTGGGTGAGGATGGGGGCCGGATTGGCTGTCATGGCGTTCGGCGGCCTGGGGATCGGTAGAGCGGTGTTGTTGCCACATTCGCTGGCAGAGCATGGGTTCTGCCTGGTGTTTTGAAGCCATCGTGGACGCGCGGCACTGTGCGGTGGTTGCAGGCGCATGCGGGAATGCCATACAATCGCCTACATTGCGGTATCGCGCGGCGTGTTTCCGAGCGGCGCCTGGCGGCCCTTCCAAAAAAGGGGCGAGTCCAGGGTTTCGGGCAATGAGCCGACATTTCGGCGCCGAACCCTTCCGCAGTCCATCCGGTTCATAATATCTGTTCAAAGTCCGGCTGGCTCTGCGACCGTGGTGCTGGCCCTGCTCCCGATATTCGTTTTTCTTGCGGCCGAGGCGGACGTTCGCCAGAAGCCATGTCCGCCCATGTGGGCGCATGCAAGAGGTTCGTGCACTGGTAGTTGCCGGTGCCGGGCAATCTCCTGCCGGAACACACCCGGCAAATCGATGCAAAAGAAGGTGCACGGCCTCGAAGCGAAGAGCTTTCGGGTTTGCTGCGCGATGAGATGGCGGTGGCAATCGCACCGCTGAATCCACAATGTCCAGGGCTCCGGGTTCGTCCGGGAGCAGGTGCAAAGACAGGCTGCACACCCAACATGAATACCCAAGAGGCGAAAATCGTCCTCGAGACTGCGCTGATCTGTGCGCAGGAGCCCTTGCGCATAGGTGACCTGCGTCGGCTGTTTGCCGACGATGTCGGCGCGGACACTGTCCGGGTCCTGCTCGATGAACTGCGCCAGGACTGGCGCCAGCGCGGGGTCGAGTTGGTGGCGCTGGCCAGTGGCTGGCGTTTCCAGAGCCGGCCGGAGATGCGGGAATACCTTGATCGCCTCAATCCTGAGAAGCCGCCCAAGTACTCCCGGGCCGTCATGGAGACGCTGGCGATTATTGCCTACCGTCAGCCGGTGACGCGTGGCGACATCGAGGAAATCCGAGGTGTGACGGTCAGCACTGAGGTGGTCAAGAAGCTGGAAGACCGCGGCTGGATCGAGGTCATCGGCCACCGCGATGTGCCAGGCCGGCCGGCGCTCTATGCGACCACCAAGGCATTCCTCGACGACCTTGGTCTGCGCACGCTCGATGAGCTGCCTCCGCTCGAGGACGCCCAGGCGCAGGCGCAGGTCACGCTGCTGGACCAGCAGGCGATTGATTTTGAAGAGATGGCAGCGGCGCAGCCGGTGGCTGGCGACGAGGAGGCCTTCCCTGAACCGAAGGCCGTTTCGCCGGCCGGCGAAGCGACCGATGTTGCCGAGGGCACCGGAGTGCCTCCGGTTGCTGGCGAGGAGCCGGCTGACGAAGCCGGGGCCGTAGAGCAGGCCAGCGCCGACGCCATGCAAGTGGCGGATCTCGCGTCGGCCGTGACCGAGGCAAATGGCTTCCATGCCGAAAGCGCGCCGGGCAACCACGACGGCGGCAATTCATCCGGCGACGATACTGCGCCGCCGCACGCGAGCGAGCACGATGAGCGCGTGCCCAACTGAACAATATGCAACATCCGATAGTGAATACTTTGTCTGATTCCGTTGAACAAGACTCCCGGGCAACCGGGACACCGGCTGCCGATGGCGCAGCAGAACCCGGGTCAGGCACCGATACGGCGCCGCGCCGGAAGGGGCTGAGGCGCGGCTTGCGCAACCTCGTGGCTTCGCGCCGGCAGGGCGGGCAGGATCGAGACGGCAATCGTGCCGAGGGAGCCGAGTCTGGCGCCCAGGGCGATGCGGGCGAGAGCAAGGCTGCCGGCGAACCCGGCGGGCGTGCCGCTCCGCGTGGCCGCGGCAAGCGCAAGCCGGCCAAGGCGGAAAATGCACCGGCCCGGGAAGCCGGTCAGGCCGGACAGGAGCGCGGCGAGAAGGCAGAGCCGGCGGGGCGCAAGCGCAAGCCGCAGGGCCAGCGTACTGCCAGGGCCACACCGGAAGGCGAGGTCCAGTCCGCAGGCCGGCAGCAGGGCCCGCGCAAGGGTGGTCAGCCGCAACGGAAGGGACCGGCCGGCGTCGACAAGGCGGCCGCGGGCAGCGAAGACCTGTTCCGCTTCGTTATCTCGGATCAGTACGACGACGAAGACACCGTCATCCCCCGCACCAAGGCCAAGCCGGTGCGCGAACTGTCGGCGGACGACGATGCGCCGAAGCTGCACAAGGTCCTGGCCGAAGGTGGCCTGGGCTCGCGCCGGGAAATGGAAGAGCTGATCCTGCAGGGCCGTGTTTCCGTCAACGGATTGCCCGCGCATATCGGCCAGCGGATCCTGCCGGCCGATCAGGTACGGGTGAACGGCAAGCTGATCCATCGCAGGATTTCTTCCAAGCCTCCGCGTGTGCTGCTGTATCACAAGCCGGCCGGAGAGATCGTCAGCCAGTCGGATCCCGAAGGCCGTCCGACCGTGTTCGACAACCTGCCGCGCATGAAGACCGGCAAGTGGGTCGCGGTAGGCCGCCTGGATTTCAATACCGAAGGCCTGCTGATCTTTACGACTTCGGGCGACATTGCCAATCGTTTCATGCATCCGCGCTATGGCGTGGAGCGCGAGTACGCGGTGCGTACGCTGGGCGAACTGGCCGAGGCCGATCGCCAGCGCCTGCTCCATGGCATCAAGCTCGATGACGGCGAGGCCAACTTCCTGCGCATTGCGGATGGCGGTGGCGAAGGCGTGAACCAGTGGTATCACGTGGCGCTGACCGAGGGGCGTAACCGTGAGGTGCGTCGCATGTTCGAGGCGGTCGGCCTGACGGTGTCGCGCCTGATCCGCACCCGTTACGGACAGTTCCTGCTGCCGCGCGGACTGAAGCGCGGCCGTTGGCAGGAGCTGGAGGCAACGGAAGTCAGGACCATGATGGCTGCCGTCGGCCTGAAGGTGCCGGGCAAGGGCGAGCAGGGTGGCAAGGGCGTGACCAAGGTCGGTGGACGCAAGGCGCGCACCGAGGCGGCGATCGCGGGCATGCCCATGCATACCGGCATGGACGGCCTGCCGCGTGTCGACAAGGGCGGCGCGGGCCGCGGCCAGCCTGATCCGATGCGGACGTCAATGGGCTACATCACCCATGGCCCGACGGTGCTGACGTCGCACGCAGCGAATCTGGGTGGCGCACGCGGACAGGGTGGCGGACGCGCCGGAGGTGCGGGACGCGGCGGTGCGGCCGCAGGTGCCGGTGGTCAAGGCCGGCCGCAACGTCGCGGTGGTGAAGTCAACGGCAATGTGATGCCGGGGGCTGGAAAGGGCGGCGGTGGTAATCGCCCGGGCCGAGGGAAGGGCGGCGGCACAGGGGGCGCTGGCGGTGGCAACCGCGGCGGGAACCGAGGCGGAAACCGAGGGGGAAACCGCTAAGCGGAAACCCCGGCGGCCACCAGTTGCCGGGGCTTAGTGAGGCGTCGATACATGCCCTTTTGCCTTTTGGACATAATCTGCGTATAATTAAAGTCTATTCAAAAAGTCATCCTCCTGGAGGGTGGGCGAATGATGGGCATTGTGCCCATTTTTTTTTGGTTCGCCCGTTTGACGCATGTGCGCCGGAGGCTGACTGGCAGGTGGCTGTGCCCATGTCGTCCCAGGCGGGGCAGGCAAGCCAGCCTGCCCTGAAGTCGATGGCCATTACTTGGGAATACAGTGCATCTGGCAGATTTGATCGAAACCACCCTTAACGGCATGGGATATGAGCTGGTTGAGCTCGAACGTGCTCCGGCCGGACTGTTGCGTGTCTATATCGATCAGCCTGAAACCGGCATCGTCATCGAGGATTGCGAGAAGGTGAGCCGGCAGTTGACGCACGTGTTGACCGTCGAAAACGTCGATTACGAACGGCTAGAAGTCTCCTCGCCGGGGTTGGACCGGCCGCTGAAGAAGCTGGCCGACTATGCCCGCTTCGCCGGGGCGGAAGCGCGCGTGACGCTGCGCCTGCCTGTCAATGGGCAAAAGAACTTCACGGGCATTCTGCGCGCACCGACTGGTGATGACGGCGCAGAGAAGGTTGGCCTGGAGTTCGAGGGCAAGGACGGTCCGGCGCTGCTGGAGTTCACTGTATCTGATGTCGACAAGGCACGTCTGGTGCCGGTGATCGACTTCAAAGGAAATCAAAGAAAAGGGAACAAGCAATGAGCCGCGAAGTTCTGTTGCTCGTCGATGCGCTTGCGCGTGAAAAGAACGTCGACAAGGATGTGGTATTCGGCGCGCTGGAGGCTGCACTGGCCTCGGCGACCAAGAAGCGTTTCGAGGAAGACGTGGATATCCGTGTCGCGATCGACCGCGAAACGGGCGAGCATGAGACATTCCGCCGCTGGCTTGTCGTCCCTGACGATCAGGGCCTGCAGGAGCCGGACAAGGAGATCCTGCTGTTCGAGGCGCGCGATGACAACCCGAGCGTCGAGCTGGACGACTACGTCGAGCAGCAGATCGAATCGGTCGAATTCGGCCGCATCGGCGCGCAGGCAGCAAAGCAGGTGATCCTGCAGCGCATCCGCGACGCCGAGCGCGAGCAGATCCTGAACGATTATCTCGATCGCGGCGAGAAGATCATGACCGGCACGGTCAAGCGTGCCGACAAGAAGGGCCTGATCGTCGAATCCGGTCGCGTGGAGGCGCTGCTGGCACGTGACCAGATCATCCCGAAGGAAAATCTGCGCACCGGCGACCGTGTCCGTGCGTATATCCTGAACGTGGATCGCGCGGCGCGTGGCCCGCAGATCGAGCTGTCGCGCACCGCGCCCGAGTTCCTGATCAAGCTCTTCGAGAACGAAGTGCCCGAAATGGAAGAAGGCCTGCTAGAGATCAAGGCGGCAGCCCGCGACCCGGGTGTGCGTGCCAAGATCGCCGTAGTGGCGCATGACAAGCGTATCGATCCGATCGGTACCTGCGTGGGCGTGCGCGGCACGCGCGTGACGGCCGTTCGCAACGAGATCGGCGGCGAAGCCGTGGACATCGTGCTGTGGTCGGAAGATCCGGCGCAGTTCGTGATCGGCGCGCTGGCGCCGGCGCAGGTGCAGTCGATCGTCGTGGATGAGGAAAAGCACAGCATGGATGTGGTCGTCGACGAGGAAAATCTCGCCGTGGCCATTGGTCGCAGTGGTCAGAACGTGCGCCTGGCGTCCGAACTGACCGGCTGGCAGATCAACATCATGACGCAGGAAGAGTCGGCGGCCAAGCAGGCTGAGGAAAGCGATGTCGTGCGCAAGCTGTTCATGGCCAAGCTGGACGTGGACGAGGAAGTGGCGGACATCCTGATTGACGAAGGATTCTCCACGCTGGAAGAAGTGGCCTACGTTCCCATCAGTGAAATGATGGAAATCGAGGCGTTTGATGAAGACACCGTCAACGAGCTGCGCAACCGCGCACGTGATGCGCTCCTGACGATGGAACTGGCCCGGGAAGAAAAGGTGGAAGAGGTGTCGCAAGACCTGCGCTCGCTCGACGGCCTCAACCCGGAACTGATCGGCAAACTGGCCGAAGGCGATATCCATACGCGTGACGACCTGGCAGAACTGGCCGTCGACGAACTGGTCGAGATGACAGGCGTCAGCGAGGAAGAAGCCAAGGCGCTGATCATGAAGGCACGGGAACATTGGTTTAACTGAGGGACACGTCCGGGCATGTGACTACATTACCGGACGCGCTTTCCACATACGATTTGTCCCGACGAAGAAACCAAGCATTGAAAGGGTTTGAATGGCAAGCACAACAGTTGCCCAACTGGCCGCAGAACTGAGTCGCAGCGCAGCTGCCCTGCTGGAACAATTGCAGGCGGCTGGGGTGGCCAAGGCGACGCCAGAAGATATTGTTACGGAATCGGATAAGACCAGCCTGCTGGACTATCTGAAGCGCTCGCACGGCCAGGCCGATGACAGCGCGCGCAAGAAGATCACGCTGACCAAGCGCGAAACTTCCGAAATCCGTCAGGCCGACTCCACCGGCAAGACGCGCACCGTCCAGGTCGAGGTGCGCAAGAAGCGCGTGCTGGTCAAGCGCGACGAAGCGGCGCCCGACCATCACGACGAGACGGAGCCGCAATCTGCGGTGGCCGACGCCGCCGAACAGGCGCGCCGCGAGGAAGAGGCGCGCCATCAGGCCGAACTTCTGGCACGCCAGGAAGCCGAAGCGAAGGCGGCCCGCGAGGCGGCCGAGCGCGAGGAAGCCGAGCGCCGTGCGAAGCAGGAGGCACTGGAAGCCGAACAGCAGCGCCAGAATGATCTGCTCGCCAAAAAGGCCGAGGAGGAAGCTGCTGCCGCGCGTGCCGTGAACGAGGCCGCCGAAGACGCTTCACGCAAGAAGGCCGAGGGCGAGCAGGCACGCGTTGCCGCCGAGCGCGCGGTCGCGCAGAAGGCTGCCGACGATGCGAAGGCTGCCGCCGACAAGGCGCGGGTGGAACAGCAGGACGCCGCACGCAAGCGCCGTGAGGCTGCTGAAGCCGAAGCCCGTGCCATCCAGCAGATGCTGAATGCACCGGCGCGTGTGCTCAAGGCACCGTCCGAGCGCAAGGCCGAGGAGAAGAAGGCCGAGCAGACCGGTACGCTGCACAAGCCGGTCAAGCCGGCGGGCGCCCCGGCCGAAGCCAAGAAGGACGACAAGAAACCAGTCACCGCTGCAGCACCCAGCACGACGGTCGACAAGAAGACCGGCAAGCCTGGTGCTCCAGGATGGAAGGATGAAGGCGCGCGCGGCAAGAAGGGCGGCCTGAAGACACGCGGCGATTCGTCGGGTGGCGTGGGCGGCTGGCGCGGTGGTCCGCGTGGCCGCGGTGGTCGTCATCAGCGTGACGATGACGGTCGCAGTAACTTCCAGGCGCCGACCGAACCCGTGGTGCGCGAAGTGCACGTGCCGGAAACCGTCTCGGTGGCGGATCTCGCCCACAAGATGGCCGTGAAGGCATCCGAGGTCATCAAGCAGATGATGAAGCTCGGCCAGATGGTGACGATCAACCAGGTGCTGGACCAGGAAACCGCCATGATCGTGGTGGAAGAAATGGGCCACAAGGCGTTCGCCGCCAAGCTGGACGATCCGGAAGCGCTGCTGGTGGTGGACGGTGAAGAACACACGGATGCCGAGCAATTGCCGCGTCCGCCGGTGGTGACCGTAATGGGTCACGTCGACCACGGCAAGACCTCGCTGCTGGATTACATCCGCCGCACCAAGGTTGCCGCGGGCGAAGCCGGCGGCATTACGCAGCACATCGGTGCCTACCATGTGGAAACCGACCGTGGCGTGATTACGTTCCTGGATACCCCGGGTCACGAGGCCTTCACGGCCATGCGTGCCCGCGGTGCCAAGGCCACCGACATCGTGATCCTGGTGGTCGCGGCCGACGACGGCGTGATGCCGCAGACCAAGGAAGCCATTGCGCATGCCAAGGCTGCCGGGGTGCCGATCGTCGTGGCGATCAACAAGATGGACAAGCCGGATGCCAACCCCGACCGTGTCAAGCAGGAGTTGGTGGCCGAGCAGGTGTTGCCAGAAGAGTACGGTGGTGATTCGCCGTTCGTGCCGGTGTCGGCCAAGACCGGTGCCGGCATCGACGACCTGCTGGAGCAGGTGTCGCTGCAGGCCGAAGTCCTGGAGCTGAAGGCACCGGTCGACGCGCCGGCCAAGGGTCTGGTGGTGGAAGCCCAGCTCGACAAGGGCAAGGGCCCGATCGCGACGATCCTGGTAAGCAGCGGCACGCTCAAGCGTGGCGATGTGGTGCTGGCCGGTAGTGCTTATGGCCGCGTGCGTGCCATGCTGGACGAAAACGGCAAGCCGACCAAGGAAGCCGGCCCGTCGATCCCGGTGGAAATCCAGGGTCTGTCGGAAGTCCCGGCTGCCGGTGAAGAAGTGCTGGTGCTGCCGGACGAGCGCAAGGCGCGCGAAATCGCGCTGTTCCGCCAGGGCAAGTTCCGCGACGTGAAGCTGGCCAAGCAGCAGGCGGCCAAGCTGGAAACGATGCTGGAGCAGATGAGCGAAGGCGACGTCCAGATGCTGCCGTTGATCGTGAAGGCCGACGTGCAGGGTTCGCAGGAAGCGCTGGTGCAGTCGCTGCTCAAGCTGTCGACCGAGGAAGTACGCGTGCAGATGGTGCATGCCGGCGTGGGTGGCATCTCGGAATCGGACGTCAACCTGGCGACTGCTTCCAAGGCTGTCATCATCGGCTTCAACGTGCGTGCCGACGCTGGTGCGCGCAAGCTGGCCGAGAACCATGGTATCGACATCCGTTACTACAACATCATTTACGATGCGGTAGACGAGATCAAGGCGGCCATGTCGGGCATGCTGGCACCGGAGAAGCGCGAGACCACGATCGGCCAGGTCGAGGTGCGCCAGGTGTTCCGCGTGCCGAAGATTGGCGCAGTGGCTGGCTGTATGGTCACCGACGGTCTGGTCAAGCGGACCTCGCTGGTGCGCGTGCTGCGCAACAACGTGGTCATCCACAGCGGCGAACTCGACTCGCTCAAGCGATTCAAGGACGACGTCAAGGAAGTCAAGCAAGGCTTCGAGTGCGGTCTGTCGATCAAGAACTTCAACGATGTTCAGGAAGGCGACCAGCTCGAAGTGTACGAAATCACCGAGGTGGCGCGCACGCTGTAAGGCGGCGCAACAGCGGCGGGCTTCGGCCCGCCGCTGTCGTCTCGATAAGACGGTATTGAATGGCCAAGAAAGGCAGTATTTCCTCCCGTAACCTGCGCATCTCCGACCAGATCCAGAAGGACCTGGCCGAGATGATCCAGCGCGAGCTGCGCGATCCGCGCCTCGGACTGATCACGCTGCAGTCCGTGACGCTCACGCCGGACTATGCGCACGCCAAGGTCTACTTCACGGTGCTCGGCGCCGATGCCGTTGAAGCGGCCGCGATCCTGAACGAGAAGGCGGGCTACCTGCACTCGTTGCTCTACAAGCGCCTGCATATCCATACCGTGCCGACGCTGCGGTTCTATCACGACACATCGGTCGAACATGCGATCGAGATGTCCAAGCTGATCAACGAAGCGAACGCCACGCGTTCCAACGACGACTGATACTGATTCCGGCCGCGCCGGAAAGCACAGTCCCGGCGCGGGCAACACGCCCGCCGCCCTGCATTGTTCCCATGACCGATTCCGCCAATAACCGTCCGCCCCGGCTGCCGCGCCGCGAGGTGCACGGCGTGCTGCTGCTCGACAAGCCGCTCGGGCTGTCCTCAAACGATGCGCTGGTGCGCGCCAAGCGGCTGCTGCGAGCGCTCAAGGCCGGCCACACCGGCACGCTCGACCCGCTCGCCACCGGCCTGCTTCCGCTTTGCTTCGGCGAGGCGACCAAGTTCTCGCAGGACCTGCTGGAGGCCGACAAGACCTACGAGGCGGTCGTCCGGCTCGGGCAGAAGACGACGACGGGCGACGCCGAAGGCGAGGTACTGGCGGAACGTCCGGTCACTTGCGACCGCGCCGCGCTCGATGCAGCGATCGCCCGCTTCATGGGCGAGATTGACCAGATTCCCCCGATGCATTCGGCGCTCAAGAAGGACGGGCGTCCGCTGTACGAATACGCGCGCGCCGGACAGACAGTGGAGCGCCCGGCCCGGCGCGTCACGATTCATGCGATCGACATCCTCGACTGCGCGTTGCCGCAGGCGCCGGCCTTCACGATGCGCGTGAAATGCAGCAAGGGCACATACATCCGTACCCTCGCCGAGGACATTGGCGAGGCACTGGGATGCGGCGCGCACCTGACCGGCCTGCGCCGCATCGCGGTCGGTGACCTGACGCTGGATGGCGCCGTGACCCTGGAACAGATCGACGCACAGCCGGACGAGGCGCGACCGACTATGCTCGCGCCCGTCGACGCCCTGCTGCAACGTTGCCCGTCCGTCACGCTTGATGCCGAAGCGAGCGCACGGTTCCTGCAGGGCCAGCGCATTGCGCAGCGGGACCTGCCGGCAGGCAGCGCGCCGCAAGAGGGCACGCTGGCCCGCGTCTATGGCGGCGAGCCGTCGCGCCTGCTGGGCGTGGCGCGCATGCGCGAAGGTGCCTTGCGGCCCGAGCGGCTGGTGCGCCTCTGAGCGCCTTGCCGCAACCTCACTCCAGTGTGATCCTGGCCGACTGGATGACGTCGGCCCACATCTTCCGGTCCTGCACGAGGAAGCTCGTGAAATGCTCGGGCGCCTCGCCGACGGGCTCCGATCCGAACTCGGCCATCTTCCTCCTTACCTCCGGATTGGCCAGCGCCCTTACCAGGGCCTGGTTATAGCGGGCCACAACCGGCTTGGGCAGGTTCCGATGGTGACGAACGCTACGCGAGGCAAAAAAAGGGCGGCCGATGTATTCATGGCGCGTGTCCCACGGTCTGCAGGTGGGCCAGCGAACCGTAGCGCCGCTGCAGTTCGGCCCATTCGGCATCGTCGTAGAAGGCGCATTGCCCGGAGCCGAACAGCTTGGCTACCTCGATGCAGAAGCGCGTGGCCACGTCGAGGTCGAAGGCATTGGTCGCACCCGTGGCACAGCCAGGCACCGTCGTCTGCGCCGTCAGGGCCACCCCGACCACCGGCGCAGAGGTGGCGATGGCGGGCTGCATGATGGAGTTGATGTGCCACAGGCCGTTTTCATACGGCGTGATGTCCTGCGTAGTCAGTGGCAGCACCAGCGGCAGTTCGCCGCTGACCCAGCCCATCAGGTCCAGCATCCGCTCGGGCAGCCGCAGCAGCCAGCCTTGCTTCGCGACCGGTGTCAACGCGACACCACGCCGGTTGACGAGACGGTTACCGCGCGTGGCGTCGACCGACAGGATCGCCGCCATGCGTGGATGCACTTCGTGCGACATCATCGTGCGCATGGCGAACGGCGATTTCATCATCGGCACCGGCTGGTGCGGCCGCGTGGCGGCGTGCGGGCAGATATGCGTGTGGATGCGCACGGGCCCGGGCAGAATATCGCCGGTGGCCGCCATGTCGGCCAGCTTCAGCGCGCAGGCCACGGCGACGATGGCGCCATCGGCATCCGACACGAGTCCGGTCACGGCCGGGCGCGCGCCCACGCCACCTAGCCGGCCCACCACGCCAAGCGCGGGCAGGTCGGGGTCGAGACCCGGCAGCGTGCACGCAAGGAAGTCGGTGTACAGGCCGTTTTCCTCGACCCGTGTCACGGTAACGTCGCCAACGCCGCGCGCGCGCAGCAGCGCGGCCACGCGCTCGCCGTCGACGTTGCCCGCCGACAGCAGTTCGATCGACTCAATCACCTGCTTGATGGACATTCGGGATTCCGTTTCCGCGAGGGGTTTCAGAGCGGCAGTGACAAGGGGCCAGGTTGCACGTCCTGGATCCGGGCGCCCAGGAACCAGCGCGACGTATGCGCTCCTCCCAGGTCCATGCGCGCGCTGCGAACGCGGATCCAGTTGCCTTCCGGCAGGCCCAGTACGGGCACCTTGGGATGCAGCGTGGTGAACTCGGCCAGCCGCTGATCGCGCGTTTCGCCGCAAAAGCCAGGTAGCACCACGTTGAAGTAGTGCGGGTTGATCTGGAATTCCACTAATCCAAGCGCATCGAGTCCGCCCGGATTGGCGACCGGCATATCGTTGGTCGTGCAGATCGTGGGGCAGGCAAGGTTGGCGCCGGCGCTCCAGCCGACATAGCGTGCACCGCCCGAGCGAATCCTTGCGGCGATAGGGGCAAGCAGGTCGCGCTCGCGCAGGCATTGCAGTAGCCGGAAGGTATTGCCGCCGCCGACAACGATCAGCTTCGCCATGTCGATGACCTGGCGCGCCGCTTCCGCATCGGCTGCGTGATGCAGTGACCGTACTTGGATGCCCATGGGTGACAAGGCATCCCTGACCAGCGCTTCATAGGTATCCCAGTCGCGCGTCACGCCGGCGAACGGCACGAAACATGCGGTCTTGCAGCCCACGGCCAGTTCGGTGATGGCATCGCGAGCGTGCGCGAGGTAGCCGGCGTCGCCGGTGGAGTTGCTCAGCAGGAGGAGGTCCATGAGTATCGATGCGGTGCGTTATCGCGAGATCGCGTTGCCGGCGGCCCGCCAGAGTGGATCGCCGATGCGCTGCCCGACCGATGCCACGGCGCGCACGAGTGTGTCGCGCAGTGTCGCGGCCTGCGCCTGGCTGACCTGCATGGCGGTGAACGACAGGCACAGGCCGCGCACGTCGCCGGAGACGGGGTCCGCCAGCGTCGTGGCCACGGCGCCAATGCCCGGCATGCCTTCGTTGATGGCCACGGCGCTGCGCTCGTGGAGCGCCGTCGCCACGCGTTCGCGCAACTCGCCGACCGTGGCGGGGCAGCCTGCGGGGGCTTGCGGCAGGCTGGTGTCGCCCGCGACACCATAGCGCGCGTGGAACTCCGCTTCCGTCAGGCGAGACAGGAGCACGCGGCCCATTGCGGTGGTGAAGGCAGGGCGGCGCGCGCCGGGCGGTGACAGTACCTGCACCGGGTTGCTCCCGTTCAGGCGCTGCAGCACCACGGTGTCCGTACCATCGAGCATCGACAGGTAGGCGGTGAACCCGGTCGAGTCGGACAGCGTGGCCAGGATCTCGCGGCATTGTTGGTCGAGCGGATGTGCTTGCGTGGCCGCCTGGGCCGCGCGAATCAGCAGCATGCCGGGCCGGTAGCGACGCGTGGCGGGATGCAGGTCCAGCAGCCGGTAGCGGACCATCTGCGCGAGCAGCCGCGAGGCCGAACTCTTGGCCAGGCCGAACTCGTCCATGACGTCGTTGAAACTGATTTCGTGGCGGCCTTCGCCGAACATGCCAAGCACGCTTTCCACGCCTTCCAGAATGCTCACTGCAGCGCTCCCAAACTTTTGGGTTCCATTTTGTGGAACCATGGTTCCACAAACGGTTCTGAAATGGTAGTCCGATGGGAGTGCGAATTCAAGCGGGCAGATTCCCGGCGGCGGGCGATCGCTCGCCTACAATGCAAGAGCCGTGTGAAGGCCAGAGGTAACAGGAGGCAGCATGAGCGAACAGATTAACCAGTTCCGGCCCCTGGATCCGGGCCGCATCAACCTGATGGACCCGATTGAGGTGCAGTACTGGTGCCGTGAGTTGGGGTGTACCGAGAGCGCCCTGGAGGAGGCCGTGGACGTGGCGGGAGAGCATATCGCCGCAGTCCGGGCCCGGCTGGAGGCCGGGCAGACCGGGGCAAGTTAGCGGCGACGAGCAGGGGCCGGCCCGAGGCGGGGCAGGCCCTGAGAAAAAAGGCCACGCGCTTCCGGGTCTGACCGGGGCACGTGGCCTTTTTGCATGGAGCGCACTGTCGGTGACCGTTTCCGTTAATGTGCGCCGGCTGCTGCATCAGCCCCGGCACCGCCCTTGGCCGGCTTGGTGAGCCAGACAAAGCCGATCAGCACGAAGAACAGGACGCCCGAGATCCAGAAGATGTCATTGGCGCCAAGCATCGCCGCCTGCTGGCTGATGTTGCGCTCCATTACGCCTACCGCCTGGGCCTGGCTCATGCCCATCTGCATCAGGTGATGAAGCTGGTCCGAGTAGGCCGGATTGTAGGGATTGACCTTCTCCACCAGTTGGGCGTGGTGCAGGGCGGTGCGATTTTCCCACACGGTGGTGGAGATCGACGCGCCGATGCCGCCAAACGTGATCCGCACGAAATTCGACAAGCCCGATGCGGCGGGGATCTTCTCCGGCGGCTGGCCGGACAGGATGATCGAGGTAAGCGGGATGAAGAACATCGCCATGGCCGCACCCTGGATCAGCGTGGGGATCATCAGCGTGCGGGTATCTACCTGCGTGGTGAAGCCCGCCCGCATCAGGCTCACGATACCGAACGTGACGAATGCGGCCGTGGCGACCCAGCGGGCATCCATCCTGGGCAGGTTGCGCCCGATCAACGGCGACAGCAGGATCGCGAAGATTCCGACCGGCGCCATCACGATGCCGGCATCCGTGGCCGTGTAGCCCACGATGGTCTGCAGCCACAGCGGCAGGATCACCAGGTTGCCGAAGAACAGCCCGTAAGCCACCGAGATCGCCACCACGCCCGAGCTGAAGTTCCGGCCCTTGAACAGCGTGATGTCGACGATCGGATGCTTCTCGTAGGTCTCCCACACCAGGAAGAACAGGAAGCCGAGCACGGCCACCAGCGCGAGCACCACGATCTCGGGCGAGTGGAACCAGTCGAGCTCCTTGCCCTTGTCGAGCATGAGCTGCATCGAGCCCACCCAGATCACCAGCAGCGACAGCCCGATGCGGTCGATCGGCAGCACCTTGGTCGGGGTTTCGCGGTCCTTGTAGATGGCCCACGTGGCGTACGCGGTGAGCAGGCCTACCGGCACGTTGATGTAGAAGATCCACGGCCATGTCATGTTGTCCGAGATCCAGCCACCGAGCAGCGGGCCCATGATGGGCGCCACCAGCGTGGTCATGCCCCACAGCGCGAGCGCCATCGTGCTCTTCTGCGGCGGGTAGCTCGACAACAGCAGGGACTGCGACAGCGGGATCATCGGTCCGGCCACCGCGCCCTGCAGGACACGCGCTGCCAGCAGCGTTTCCAGGTTGGGCGCCACGCCGCACAGCCAGGACGACAGCACGAACAGCAGGATCGACGTGATGAACAGGCGCACCGCGCCGAAGCGCGTGGTGAGCCAGCCCGTCAGCGGCACGGAAATGGCGTTGGCCACCGCGAACGACGTGATGACCCAGGTGCCCTGGTTCGGCGCTACGCCAAGGTCGCCGGAGATGGCTGGAATCGATACGTTGGCGATCGACGAATCCAGCACGTTCATGAACGTGGCCAGCGACAGCGCGATGGTGCCGACCACCAGCTTGCCGCCGCTGAGCGGCTGCGGCTGCACCGGGCGTGCCGGCGGCTTTGGTGCGGCGCCGGCGCGTTCACCCACGGCCAGTGTGTCTGCCATGGTCAGCCGCGGTTGGAGGGCCGTGCCACGGCGGCGCTGGCCGCCGCGTCGTCGGCCGGAACATTGTTGACCGGTGCACCCTTGGCCGGTACACCGATTGCCGGCGCCACCTGGCGGCCGCCGTTGTTCGCGGCGATGATGCGCGCGATCAGCTGGTCGGCGTCCTGCGCGACCTTGTCATAGACGTCCGTCTGCATCGGCTTGGCAGCAGTGGCGCTGACCAGGGCGGCGCCTTCTTCCTTGCGTACGTCGACCGTCACGTTCATCGACAGGCCGACGCGCAGCGGGTGGTCCTTGAGCTGCTGCGGGTCAAGCGCAATGCGCACCGGCAGGCGCTGCACCACCTTGATCCAGTTGCCGGTGGCGTTCTGCGCCGGCAGCAGCGAGAACGCGGAGCCGGTACCGGCCGAGAAGCCCTCTACCTTGCCGGTGTACTTGACCTTCGAGCCATAGACGTCGGCTTCAAGCGTCACGGGCTGGCCGATACGCATATGCGTGATCTGCACTTCCTTGAAGTTGGCGTCGACCCAGACCTGGTCCAGCGGCACGACGGCCATCAGCGGCGCACCGGCGGCCACGCGCTGGCCGACCTGCACCGAACGCTTGGCCACGTAACCCGTCACCGGCGCCGGCATCGTCGAGCGCACGAACGACAGGTAGGCCGAGCGCAGGTTGGCCGCGGCGCGCTGTACGCTCGGGTGCTTTTCAACGGTGGTCTGGTCGGTCAGCACCTTGTTCGAGGCGAGCTGCTCGCGTGCCGCGAGCAGGGACGACTGCGCGCCCTGGAGCGCGGCCTGAGCGTGGGAGATTTCTTCGCTCGACACCGCGCCCGAGCCCGCGATGGCCTGGCGGCGGCGCAGGTCATCGCGCGCCTTGGCGACGTCGGCCTCGCGCAGCGCCACATTGGCCGCGAGCGAACCGTTGTTGACGTAGAGCGTGCGCACTTCGCGCACCGCCTGGGCCAACTGGGCCTCGGCCTGTTCAAGTGCCACCTGCGTATCGGCGCGGTCGAGCTGGATCAGCGGCTGGCCGGCCGTGACGAGTTGCGTGTCGTCGGCGGCGATGGAGACCACCGTGCCGCCCACGAGCGGCGTCACCTGCACGACGTTGCCCGCGACATAGGCATCGTCGGTGCTTTCGAAGTGGCGCGCATAGAGGCCCCAGTACACGCCATAGCCGACGCCTGCCACCACGATGGCCGCGGTCAGGGAAAGCAGCAGGCGCTTGCGCTTGCCATTGTTGTTGACGGATGCCGCCGGAGTGCTGGGGGTGCCGGCTTGCTGGTTGTCGCTCATTTTGGTCTCTCGTGAATCTGTTCTGCGATGACAGGCGCGCGGATCAGCCGCGTGCGCCGGCCTGGCTGGTTGTCTGGTTGGTTGCTGCCGCGGCGGGGGCGTGGCCTTCGCCGCCTTCCTGCGGTTCTTCATAGCCGCCGCCGAGGGCCTTCATGAGGGCCATCTGCAGGTCCAGCCGGCGGGCCTGCAGATCGGTCGCCAGGCGGCGTTGCTGGAGCACGTTGCTCTCGGCGTTCAGCACGGTCAGCTGCGTGCCGAGGCCGGCCTTGTAGCGCATCGTGGCGAGCGAGTAGGCGTGTTCGGCCAGGTCCAGCGCTTCGCGCTGCGTGTTGATCTGGTTGTCCACGCTGTGGATGCTCGTCATCGTGTCGGCGGTTTCCTTGAGCGCGTCGACGAGGGTCTGGTTGTAGCTTGCGACGGCAATGTCATAGCGCGCGTACTGGCCCTTCAGGTTGGCGCGCAGCTTGCCGCCCTCGAAGATCGGCAGGTGCAGCGCCGGACCGAAGCCCATGGTGCGGCTGATGCCCATGAACAGGTCTTCCGGACGCAGCGACGCCAGGCCGGCAAAGCCGCTCAGCGTGATATTCGGCAGGAACTCCGCCTTGGCGACCTTGATTTCCTTGCCGCTGGCTTCCACGCGCCAGCGCGCGGCCACCAGGTCAGGGCGGCGGCCCAGCAGGCCGATGGTCAGGTCGTCCGGCAGCTTTGGCGTGGCGTGCGCGAGCAGGACCGGCTTCTGGATCGACAGGCCGCGATCCGGACCCTTGCCAAGCAGGGCGGCGATCTGGTTGCGCGACAGCGCGATGTCTTCGTCGATGCGCTGCAGGTCGGTGCGGGCGGCGGCCACTGTGCCGCGCGCCTGGGTGGTTTCCACCTGGGTGTCGAGGCCCGCGGCCAGGCGCTGCTGCGACAGCCCGGTCAGGTCCTGCCGCTGCGTAATGGCACGCTCGGCCACGTCGCGCTGCGCATAGAGCGCGGCCAGGCGGGCGTAGGCCCTGGCGACCGACGTGGTCAGGATCAGGCGCGAGGCCTGGCTTTCGGCCTCCACGGCACGGTCGTCGGACAGCGCTGCTTCGAGTGCCGAGCGGTTCTTGCCCCAGAAGTCGAACTCGTACGACAGGTTGGCCTGCAGGTGCGACTGGTTCCACCAGCGGCCAGCCAGTGGCGTGCCGGCGAACAGGTCGGTTTCCGAGAAGATCTCGCGCGTGATGTCCGCGTTGAAGCCGATGGTGGGATACAGCGCGCTGCGGGTGACGTCGGCCATGGCGCGCGACGCTTCCACGCGCGCAAACGCGACCTGCAGGTTCGGGTTGTCCTTGACCGCTTCGTCGACGAGCGCGTGCAGTTGCGGATCCTGGAATTGGTCGATCCAGTCCATGCCGGGCCATTGACCATGTTCGGCCGGCAGGGTCTGGTTGGTGGCCAGGGCGCTGGCTTCCGTCATGGTCTGCGTGCTGTGCGAATCGCCGAAGGCGGCGCAGCCGGCGAGCACGGCTGCGGCCACGACCGTCAATGCCAGTGTGCCGGCGCGGCGGCCCAGGGCGCGCATGCGCGACGGGCTATAAGGAAGGATTGAGAGCGCTTGGTTCATGGTTGATGCACTGGGCGGCGAAGGCTGTGCTTGGTATCTGGGTCGATAACGGTTCGAAATGGGTGGCGCAAGCGGGGTGGCGCAAGCGGAAAATGTGCCGGTGCGCTAGCCGGAGTTGTTGCAGATCACCCGGCGCAGCATGCCGCGCAGCGTTTCGATCTCTTCCGCGGAGAATCCGCGGAAATGCCCGGCCATAACCTTGCAGAAGGCCTCGGGCAGTTGCGCGGCGAGTGCATGGCCCGCCGGCGTAAGCGACAGGTCGAGCACGCGACGATCGTCGTCGCGCCGCGTGCGCTGGATCAGCCCGCGCTTTTCCATGCGGCTCAGCAGTCGCGTGATGGAGCCCATGTCGGTGCTCAGTTCGCGGCCCAGGTCGGTGACCGTACTGGCACGCCCGGAGGAAATCATGATCAGGCAACTCGCCTGCGCATGCGTAATGTCCAGGTTGCTCACCTCTTGCTCGATGCTGTGGGCGAGCGTGTTCTTGGCGCGGGATATCAGGTAGCCCACGCTGTCGGCCATGACGTAGCGCTGAGGGTCGAACAGTTCGTTGAGTTCGCTGGAAGAAGTGGCGGACGAGTCCGGTGACATCATTTGCCTCTGCAATCTTTGCTGTGACAAATATATGTGTGCGTTCAACTATCCGCAAGGATGGAAATTCGCCATTTCTGTTTTGGAAATAATAAAGACATAGCGTGGGCGGAATTGAAGCAAGGCATGACGCGCCGCAGCATGCTATAATATTGGGTTACCTCAGAATTCCGCACAGCGAGACGCTGCAATGACCCGCGCCATCCGTAATATCGCCATCATCGCCCACGTTGATCATGGCAAGACCACTCTGGTCGATCAGCTCCTGCGCCAGGCAGGCACCTTCCGCGACAACCAACAGGTTGCCGAGCGGGTGATGGACTCGAACGACCTGGAAAAGGAACGCGGGATCACCATTCTCGCGAAGAACTGTGCTGTTGAGTACAACGGCACGCACATCAACATCGTTGATACCCCGGGGCACGCCGACTTCGGCGGCGAAGTGGAGCGCGTACTGTCGATGGTTGACGGCGTGCTGCTGCTGGTGGACGCCGTCGAAGGCCCGATGCCGCAGACCCGCTTCGTGACCCGCAAGGCACTGGCGCTGGGCCTGAAGCCGATCGTGGTGGTCAACAAGATCGACCGCCCGGGCGCGCGCCCGGACTGGGTGATCAACCAGACCTTCGACCTGTTCGACAAGCTGGGCGCCACCGACGAGCAGCTCGACTTCCCGGTGATCTACGCCTCGGGCCTGAACGGCTTTGCCGGCCTGACCGAAGACGTGCGCGACGGCGACATGAAGCCGCTGTTTGAAACCGTGCTGGACAAGGTGCCGGTGCGTGACGACGATCGCGACGGCCCCCTGCAACTGCAGATCATCTCGCTGGACTACTCCAGCTACGTCGGCAAGATCGGCGTGGGCCGTATCTCGCGTGGCCGCGCCCGGCCGCTGCAGGACGTGGTGGTCAAGTTCGGTCCGGAAGGCAACCCGATCAAGGGCCGCATCAACCAGGTGCTGAAGTTCCAGGGCCTGGAGCGCGAGATCGTGTCCGAGGCCGAAGCCGGCGACATCGTACTGATCAACGGCATCGAAGAACTGGGTATCGGCTGCACGGTGTGCGCGCCGGAGGCCCAGGACGCGCTGCCGATGCTGAAGGTCGATGAGCCGACGCTGACCATGAACTTCTGCGTCAACACCTCGCCGCTGGCCGGCCGTGAAGGCAAGTTCGTGACCAGCCGCCAGCTGCGCGAGCGCCTGGACCGCGAACTGAAGTCCAACGTGGCGCTGCGCGTGGCCGATACCGGCGACGACACCATCTTCGAAGTGTCCGGCCGCGGCGAACTGCACCTGACCATCCTGCTGGAAAACATGCGTCGCGAAGGCTACGAGCTGGCCGTGTCGCGTCCGCGCGTGGTGTTCAAGGAAATCGACGGCGTCAAGAACGAGCCGTACGAACTGCTGACCGTGGACGTCGAAGACAGCCACCAGGGCGGCGTGATGGAAGAGCTGGGCCGCCGCAAGGGCGAACTGCTCGACATGGCGTCGGACGGCAAGGGCCGTACCCGCCTCGAGTACCGCATCCCGGCCCGCGGCCTGATCGGCTTCCAGGGCGAGTTCCTGACGCTGACGCGCGGCACCGGCCTGATCAGCCATATCTTCGACGACTACGCACCGGTGCGCGAAGGCGGCCTGGGCGAGCGCCACAACGGCGTGCTGATCTCGCAGGACGACGGCGATGCCGTGGCCTACGCGCTGTGGAAGCTGCAGGACCGCGGCCGCATGTTCGTCAAGCCGGGCGACGCGCTGTATGAAGGCATGATCATCGGCATCCACAGCCGCGACAACGATCTGGTGGTCAACCCGATCAAGGGCAAGCAGCTGACCAACGTGCGTGCTTCGGGTACCGACGAAGCCGTGCGCCTGGTGCCGCCGATCCAGATGTCGCTCGAATACGCGGTGGAATTCATCGCCGACGACGAACTGGTCGAACTCACGCCCAAGAGCATCCGCCTGCGCAAGCGCCACCTGAAGGAGCACGAGCGCAAGCGTGCCTCGCGCGAAGGCGTGTAAGGCCGAGCGTCATTGCTGCTTGAAAGAACCGCGCCTTGTGCGCGGTTTTTTCTTTGTCGGCCTTTATCAGGACCTGGCCCGTGCTCGCGGGCTGCGCCATTCGGGCGGCTTCCAAAGGTAGCGCAGGTCACGGTCGCGCCAGGTATCGGCGAACATGTCGCGCCATTCATGGAAGGTCAGCGTCAGCGGATTGTGTGTGCGCACCTGGCGCGTAATGCCAAACACCGGCGCTTCCCGCTCCGGCACGAACGTCCCGAACATCCGGTCCCAGATGGTCAGCACGCCTGCGTAATTACGATCGATGTATCCGTCGTTCTTTGCATGGTGCACGCGATGCACGGACGGCGTGTTGAGTGCGGCTTCGATCCACGGCCAGCGCCGGCCGAGCCGCGTGTGCACGAAGAACTGGAAGGCGAGGTTGAGCCCGACAGCCAGGATCACCCAGTCCGGCGTGAAGCCGATCCACGCCAGCGGTATCCAGAACAACCACATGCCCGATAGCGGATACGTGAGGCTCTGCCGGAATGCCGTGGAGAAGTTCATGCCTTCGGACGAATGGTGCGTCACGTGCGACGCCCACATCCAGCGGATGCGGTGGCTGGCCCGGTGGAACCAGTAGTAGAGAAAGTCCTGCAGCAGCAGGAGCAGTGCGAATGACCACGCCGTCTCGGGCATCGTCCTGAGGCCGTGCTGGTAGCACCAGGTATAGACGGTGCGGACCATCAGCCAGAGAAAGAAGGCATCCGATGCCTGGTGCATCAGCGCCAGCGCCGCGTTGGACGCTGTGTCGCGCAGCCCGTAGATGCCGCGGTCCCGGCGCGACCAGTACCACGCCTCGCAGCCGATAGTCAGCAGGAAAGCCGGCGCGAACGCCAGCAGGATCAATCCGGGATCAAGCGACTCGGTGTGCATGCGGCTAGTGTGCACGGGCCGCGAAAAATTGCCAGGAGGGATTCCTCCAGGTGCCGGAGCCGTGTTGCGGATGATGACAGGAAAGTCAGTTCTGTCTGTCGCGACGGGAGGGTCAAGGAACGATCTGCCACGCCGTAGACCAGCAGGACGGCCGGCTGGGCCGTCCCTTTACCCCCGGAGAGCCCATGTTTCGCAACACTACTATCGGAGCCAGGTTGTGGTTCCTGATTGTCGTCACCAATATCCTGCTGCTGCTCGTTGGCGCAGTCGGCATGATCGGCATGTCGCGCAGCAATGACGCCACGCGCGAAATCTACGAGCATCAGCTGACCGCGGCCATGCACCTGGCCGAAGCACGGTCCAACCAGTTGCTGGTACGCGTGCTGCTGGACCAGGCAACCCTTGCCAAGGATCCTGCCGACGCGCGAGCGCGTGCCGAGACCGCGCAGGGCTTTGCGAAGAGTTCGGATGCTGCGTGGCAGGCGTACCTCGCATTGCCGCGTGCGCCAGAGGAAGCGAACCTGACGCAGGACGTGTCGGCCAAGCGCGGTGCACTGTTTTCGCAGGGCGTCGCGCCGATGGTTGCGGCGCTGAACGCGGGTGACCGCGAGGCGATGATGACGGCTGTGCTCGAAACCATCCCGAAGCTCGATATCGCCTTCACCGCGGCCAGTGCCGAACTCAATCGCGCACAGGTAGCCGGCGCGCGTCGGGTCTATGAGGCATCGCAGCAGCGCTACGGCATGCTTCTGGCCTGGTCGGCCGTGGTGCTGGTTGCGGGGCTGGCGTTCAGCACGGTGGTGGCATGGCGCCTGCGACAGTCCATCGTCAGGCCGCTGGATTCTGCCATTGCGCGCTTCGAACGCATGGCCGGTGGCGACCTGAGCGGCAAGGGGAGTGACGATGGCGTCATGGCCGACGAGCGTGCACGCAGCGAAACCAGTCGCATGCTGGGCATGCTGGGACGTATGCAGTCGAGCCTCGTCGCGATGGTGGGTCAGGTGAGCGGCGGCGCGGATTCGATCGCGGCAGCCAGCCGGCAGATCGCCAGTGGCAATGCGGACCTGTCGCAGCGCACCGAGCAGCAGGCGGCGTCGCTGGAGGAAACCGCGTCGAGCATGGAAGAACTGACCGGCACGGTGCGCCAGAACGCCGACAGCGCGCGCGAGGCGGCTACCCTGGCCAACGACGCCACCACGCTTGCCGAACGTGGCAGCGAAGCGGTGGCGCGCGTCGTGCATACGATGCAGTCCATCGACGCGAGTTCGGGCAAGATCGTCGACATCATCGACGTGATCGAGAAGATCGCCTTCCAGACCAATATCCTGGCCCTGAACGCAGCGGTGGAAGCCGCGCGTGCGGGAGAACACGGGCGCGGCTTCGCGGTGGTGGCTGGCGATGTGCGAGACCTCGCGCAGCGCTGCGCGGGAGCATCCAAGGAGATCCGCGGGCTGATCGGCAAATCGGTGGCCAATGTGCGCGAGGGGACCGGCATGGTGGATGACGCGGGCCGCGCCATGCAAGACATTGTCGACGCCGTGCGGCGGGTCGGTGCGATCATCCGCGACATCAGCGCGGCGTCCGACGAGCAGTCCAATGGCATCGAGCAGGTGAACCTGGCGGTGTCCCACATGGACGGCATGACGCAGCAGAACGCAGCGCTGGTGGAGCAGGCCGCGGCGGCCGCCGCATCGCTGCAGGACCAGGCGCAACGGCTGATGGCGCTGATGTCGACGTTCAGGCTTGCATGATGGAGGGCCGCAGTGATGTCGTAGCGGCATGAAGGCGTGTGCGGATGCCGCACACGCGCGCGTGCCTGCGCGGGTGATCGGCGTAAAATCGCGGCTTGCATTCGCGTAGGAGAGCATCATGACTGACTTCGTCACTACGGAAGTCCAGGGTGGCATCGGCTACCTGACGCTGAACCGGCCGCAGGCGCTCAACGCGCTGTCGCTGGAAATGATCCGCGCCATGACCCGGGCACTGCAGGCATGGGCCAACGCACCAGAGGTCGTGGCCGTCGTGGTGGCCGGAGCCGGCGGCAAGGCCTTCTGCGCTGGCGGCGACATCCGCTATTTCCACAAGGCCTCGCATGAGGGCGATCCGCTGCTCGACCAGTTCTTTGTCGAGGAATATGCCCTCAACTTCCTGATCCACCGCTACGCCAAGCCGTATATCGCGCTGATGGATGGCGTGGTCATGGGCGGCGGCATGGGCATTTCGCAAGGCGCGCGTCTGCGCATCGTCACCGACCGCACCAAGATGGCCATGCCCGAGACCAACATCGGGCTGTTCCCGGACGTGGGTGGCGGCTGGTTCCTGGCGCGTACGCCGGGCAGCATCGGCGAATACCTGGGCCTGACCGGCACGGTGATTCACGCGGCCGACGCCCTGTATGCCGGACTGGCCGATGCCTACCTGCCGGGCAAGGTGCTCGCCGAGGTGGCGAGCGATCTGCGTGCGCGGACGTTCGACCACGGCCAGGCCGTGCTCGACCATATCGCCACGTTCACGCAGCAGCATCGCGAAGCCTGCGTGCCGGCGCAAAGCCAGCTTGCCGGCCTGTCGGCGCAGATCGATCGCATCTTTGGCGGCGACACGATGGTGGACATCCTGGCCGCGATCAGCGACGCGCCGGGCGACTGGGCCGCCCACACGGCCGCGATGCTGCGCAGCCGCTCGCCCTTGATGCTTCATGTGTCGCTGGAGCAGATCCGGCGCGCGCGCACGATGTCGCTGGACGACGAATTGCGCATGGAGCTCGACATGATGCATTACGTGTTCCGCAAGGGCGACGGCGTGGAAGGCATTCGTGCCCTGGCGATCGACAAGGACCACCGGCCGCGCTGGCAGGATGCGCGCATCGACGAGGTGAGCCGCGACAAGGTGCTGTCGTTCTTCGACAGCCCGTGGCGCGCGGAGGATCATCCTCTGGCAGGCCTCGGCAAGTAAGAAGGGGTGCGCCGCGCGGCGCTCCGGACTCGGGTAGAGTGAAGGCTGGATCAGCGCCAGGTTAGGCCATGTGATCCATGGCGGCCAGAGCTGTTCCGCTTCACTCGAACCACACAGTTGAAGGAGCCGTGATGAGCAATCCTCGAGATGTCGCTGTATTGGTGGGAAGCCTGCGCAAGGAGTCGTTCAACCGAAAGCTGGCCAAGGCGCTGATCGCGCTGGCGCCGCAGTCGCTGAAGCCGGAGATCGTCGAGATCGGCAACCTGCAGTTGTACAACCAGGACCTCGACGCCAGCCCGCCCCCCGAGTGGACCGCTTTCCGCGACCGCATCCGCCGTGCCGATGCAGTGCTCTTCATCACGCCCGAGTACAACCGTTCGGTTCCGGCGCCGATGAAAAATGCCATTGACGTCGGATCCCGCCCATATGGCAGCAGTGCGTGGGACGGCAAGCCCGGCGGCGTCATCAGCGTTTCGCCCGGGGCCATTGGCGGCTTTGGCGCCAATCATCACCTGCGGCAGTCGCTGGTGTTCCTGAACGTGCCGGTCCTGCAGCAGCCGGAAGCCTATATCGGCGGAGCGGACAAGCTGTTCGACGAGCAGGGCGGTCTCGCGAACGAATCGGTGAGCGGATTCCTCGGCAAATACCTGACGGCTTACGCCGCCTGGATCGAACGCAACGCAGCCCCTCGCTGAGGCGGCAGCCGCGTCGCGGGCACCGGTCGCAGCGCAAACGCGCTGTGGCTATGCGCTTGTCCTTTTCCGTGTAGACCCGATGCCGGTGCGTGCAGAACTGCCTGGGCCGGCACAACGCCGCATCTCGGTTGCACCGGCATGACCGAATTCCGCGAACGCTCCAGCGAGGTGGAGAAGTTGGTGAATGCGTGTTGATACCAGTGAGCCATCAAAGCAACAGTGAGACGCAAGGCTTTTTGGTGGCTTTGCCGCAGGGCGGTGCTCGCCTATATTTCCGGAACGACAGTCCTAACAGGGTCTTCAGGATCGTCGGATAAACGTCGTTAAAGCAGTCAGGCACAACACCGGTACCGCCGCAATGGCGGTGCCATGATGAGGGGCTGACATGAATCGACTTAGCGCTTATCCGTATCGCCTGGCCGCATTGGCGTTGCTGTCTGCCTGTGTGGCCCCCACGGTCTGCCATGCCGACGGCGGAACCATTTACTTCTCGGGAATGATTGTCGCGCCCCCGTACGAGATGCGCGTCGTGCCTGGCGCAGCGCGCCATGGTCCGGGTAGTCGAGTCGCCAGGGCCGACATCGGCTTTCTGAGCCAGCCAGCCAACCGGCCGAGTGCGAGCGTGCGTGTCGATGGTCTGGGCAGCGTACCTCTGGCTCTTCAATACACCGATGCACGCGGGCGCCGGTCAAGTGTCCCTTCCACAGGCTCGTATCATCTTGGGCGAGATGGCGGCACGCTTTCCATTGCGTCGTCTTCCGGCGGCCCTGTAGGTGCGACAGTGACCGTGGCTTACGACTGAGCAACACTGCCGCCGGCGTGGCAAAGACACCCCGCCGCTCAGCCTCTGACGCGGCGGGGTGAAATGCACGGCGGATACCGGGGAGGACAATTCCCGCCGTGCCCTTCCAGCGTAGAAGGCTAGTCAGGAGGGCAATGTGGGCTACCGCACACGGCAAGTGCGATTGGCGCGAATTCGAAAGAATGGCCCGCGTCCGGGGCTGGACAGGCTCCTGCCGCATTCTCGGCGGTAGAAAAAACCCCCGCCCAGCGTTCATGAGGCCCGGGCGGGGAACGGGGCCGCCCCTTCGGGGAGCCGGGGCGAGCGCTGCGCAAGGAGATTGCGTTGCCGCGCAGCGCCAAGGTATCCAAACCATCCTTTCATTTTGCTTTCGATCTCGTTACATTGCTGTCATCGCGAGGGACTTGGCTGCGTTCGATTGCCGGACTGCCTTCAGTTCGCCTGGACGCACGCGCCGGCGACACATTGATATGTGGCCCGACCCGGTGCAGTCAGCGTGCATGCCGCATCAGTGCAAGAGGTCGATGGCTGGCCGCCGAGAAGGCTATACACCTCTTCGATTGTCACGATCGCAGGTGAGGCTGTATGCGAATGGACAGTGGTGGGCAACGACAACGGAGGCGAAACGGTCGCGCATCCTGTCAGCAGCAAAGCGGGGACTAACAGGGCCATAATCGAGCGTGCCTGGTACATGCGGATCCTCGGGGGACGGGTTGTCCAAGTCTATTCGGCCTTCCCTGATGAAGTTGCCGGCTAGGTCAAACCGATACAGGCTAGGTCAGTTCGCGCTACTCCAGCCAGGAAGCGGCGGCCGGTCAGAGGTCAAACACCCTGGCCTCGGTGAACACGACGGCACCGCCTTGCTTCAGGCGGATCCGCGCCGTGTACCCTATACTTCCGACCTTTCGCACGCGTTGCGTGATCGTTCCCATGGCGGTGCTACACGAGTAGTGATGGTGCTACATCGTTGCACTTTGGTCCGAAAATGGGACGAAATAGGCAGAATCAGCAGGAAATGGAACAGACCCGTAGCACCCCGCAAACCAAGTCCACAGGCGGCAATCAAGGAAAAATAAGGCCTCGCCGGATTTCTGTGGCCCCGATGATGGACTGGACCGATCGCAATTGTCGGATGTTCCATCGCCAACTCAGCCGCCACGCCTGGCTGTACACGGAGATGGTGACGACTGGCGCGCTGCTGCACGGCGACGTGCCCAGGCATCTGGACTTCGACGCCGCGGAGCATCCCGTGGCCCTGCAGTTGGGCGGTAGCGAGCCGGCCGACCTCGCTGTGGCAGCGCGCCTTGGTCAACAGTGGGGATACGCCGAGGTCAACCTCAATTGCGGCTGCCCGTCCGAGCGCGTGCAACGGGGTGCATTCGGCGCTTGCCTGATGGCAGAGCCGCAACTCGTGGCCGACTGTGTAAAAGCCATGCGCGACGCCGTGTCTATCCCGGTGACCGTCAAGCACCGCATTGGTATCGACAAGGTCGAGCACTATGATTTTGTCCGTGATTTTGTCGGCACGGTGGCGCGGGCTGGCTGCGAGACATTCATCGTGCATGCGCGCAACGCGATCCTGAAAGGCCTGAGCCCGAAGGAGAACCGTGAAATTCCGCCGCTGCGCTATGAAGTCGCTTACCAGTTGAAAAAGGATTTCCCGCAACTGGAAATCCTGATCAACGGCGGCATCGTCGGCTATGACGAAATGGCTGCCCATCTGGAGCACGTCGACGGGGTGATGATCGGGCGGGAAGCCTATCACCAGCCCTATGTGCTCGCTGAAATGGATGGCCGTTTCTACGGCGATGCAGAGGCGCCGGTCCGGTCGCGGCTGGAGGTGGAGCTTGCCATGCAGGGCTATATCGGCGACCTCGTGGAACGCGGCGGCTATATGGGTGCGGTGACTCGTCACATGCTGGGTCTGTACCGGGGCGTCGCGGGTGGTCGTGGCTGGCGGCGCGTGCTGTCCGACGCCAAGCGGATGTCGGCAGCCCGTGCGCGTGCCGATGTGGATGCGATCTTCGAAGAGGCGCGTTCCCATCTGCATGCCACGGACCCGATCGAGCCCGCGCATCGCGTGGCCGCATAGGCGATTACCGTGGATGACGCCAGGAAAGTCGTGGAGTAAACACTCTAATTCCGAACGGAGAAATTATGCATGGGGCAATGCAGGTAACGCGTGCGGCACATACTGCAAGTCGTCGCCCGGAAGCCCACGCCAGGAAAGGGATTCCCCTAATTAGCCGAGGGCAGGCGCTTTCTTACACTGTGCCTGCCCTCGAATACAGGGCTTTCTTCAACTGATTATTCAGCCCGCCTTGCGGGCTGCTTTTTTTGAGTTGCCCCGCTGCGACGTTTCGGTTAACCCGAATGGCGCGAGGCCTGACTGCCGGTTACAGTGCAACGGCCTTCAGGGCATTTGAGATCGCAAAAGTTAAGAGTCCGCGCTGCGGGCTCTTTTTTTTTGATCCCCATCGTACCGAGCGAGCAGTTGGACGGAACTGTGACGATAGAGTTCCTCGGGGCAGCAACTACTTGCTCGTGTGGTTGATGCCGACATCGATCGTGCCATACGTGGTGATGCCTGAGCCGCTACCTTCAGCCCCGCCACTGGCGCATGCTGCGAGCATCACCGCCAGCAGGGCTGTCACCGCCATCCCGAATATCTGCTTCACTACCGCGCTCCTCAAAACTGTACGGCAGGTTTGGCAGAGGATCAGGCCCCCGGGTTCCGTGCCAGGAAGCTGATCAATCGAAAAAAATGCAGGCGCCCCTTCCAGAAACCGCCTGACGGGAAGGTCGAGGGGTCAATGTCCCTCGCGTCAAAGTATCGTTGCGCCGGATTGCCCATTGAACCCTGCATCAGTAGGGGCCGTGTAAAGCATATCTGCGCCCGGCGCTCGGGATCGGATGTCGGCCCCCGGGCGGCATGGCCGCGTCTCATTGTGCGGGGTGACCGTGATACGATGATCCGCGACACGGCGCCGCCGTGTTTTTGTCAGATCAATCGCTGGGATGAGGTGGCTGTGGTGGATGACCAGACGCCGTTCGGGGTTGTGTTCGAGGACTTCCGCTTGATATGGGTGGCCGAGCGCCTGCAGGACGGCAAATGGACGGCCCGCTACTGCTGGCACCCAGGCACGACCGAGGCAGCGGGTAGGGCGCTCCAGGAAGACGCGCTCAATGGAAAATCGCGCCGGCTTCTGGGGCAGTACGACACCGAGGCCGAGACGATCGAAGCCATCAAGCAGGCGGTGCTGCTGGAGGCCCGCTGGTCGCCTCGCAAGTGACGATGACGGGCCTGGAAAAAATTTTGTGCGTGATACTAGCCATGTCGGAAAGATGTTTGTATAATCTTGTTTTTCGTCGATCAGCGCTTCGCTGATGACCTCTACGGTGGCTGTAGCTCAGTTGGTAGAGTCCAGGATTGTGATTCCTGTCGTCGTGGGTTCGAGTCCCATCAGCCACCCCAAAATTCTCTTTCGCATCAAGCTCTTACGGTTTTCCTAACCGTTTCGTGATGCGGAATTTCCCACGGAAATGGGAATTTTCCCACGGCGCCAATGGCGCCGTTTCTGTTTTCTGCTCCCGTTATTCTGTTGCTGACGCCCGTTTGACCTTGCGCCGGTCATAGTGGCGGTGCGTTGTCGACGGGTTCGCGTGCGCCGCGAAATCGTAGGCGTCCGCTGAACGCTGCTCGAGCTTTGTCGTGATCGCAGCCGGCCGGATGTCGAGCGTGGAGAAATACGCCTCGTGCTCGGCAATCGAATATCCGGACGTCCAGCTGCCCTGGCTCCTGTCCTTCCGAGTCGCGGCGGACTGGGCACGCTCGGCGCGCAGCGCCTCTGCTGCCTCGGTGTCGAACGTCGAGATCCATTCCCACATGGCGTCCTGCCAGACCGACCCCCAGCCGCTCTTGCTGTAGGGCTGCCCTTTGCGGTTCGGGAACAGGTAGAGGCTCTGCACCACGAACTTCTTCGTGGTGGTCTCGGCGGCCGTGCGCTTCGCGCGCTCGACAACGACGCGCAGGCGAGGGGACCAGTCACGAACCTTGACGACCTCGGCCTCTCCCTTCTTGCGCTTGGCGCCGACGACGCGCACGCCGTCATCCGATAGCCCGGACAGGTGGAATGGGCGGACCTCGGCGGCGCGGAAGCCGGTCAGGTAGGTGAACATCGCGGCGCATCCCATGGTCCGGTAGGCGTGGCCTTGCCGTAAGGACCATAGGTAGAACCGCACCACCTGGCTTCGGCTGACCGTCCGGACGTCTTTGTCGGCCTTGTTCAGCATCATGCCGACGAAGGGGTTTGCCTCCATCAGGCCCCAGCGGACGCCGTAGTTGCAGATCGTCGACATCTGGGACAGTTCCTTGTTGGCCTTGATGGGTGCACCGGTCTTTGCCCGCGCATCGAGGTACTGGTAGCCGTGCACGGTCTTCAGCGCTGCCGGCGCCATCTTGCCGAAGAACTTCGTCAGGTTCTCGAATGCGCTTTCCCTGACCGCCTTGCCTTCCTTGGACTGGTCACGGTAGTGCGTATGGGCGACCTCAGTCCTGAAGCGATCAATCAGGTCCGCCACCGACCCGGCGATGATCTGGCCGGCCTGAATGTCCAAGGCCTTCCGTTTAGCGATGCGCTCCGCCTCGGCGATAGCCTTGCGATCGCCAAGCGGGGCGGAAGCCAGGGTCTCGCTCTTCCCGTCAGGGTGCTTGTAGTAGAACGAGACCTTCTTGGCACCGATGTACTTGACCAGACGATCGATGCCAGTGGCTTCTTTACGCGAACGCTGCGAGGTTCGGCGCGTCGTCATACTTCGCTGGCCCCTTGGATTCTTCGATCCCGAGTTTTCGGTTGTAGTACGCCCTGGCGACCTTGGGTAGGCCGTTCTTGTCCATGACGTAGCGCCAACGCTCCCGGTCCAGCCATTTGACCATTTCGTAACGTTGGTTCTTCTTGCAACCGACCAGGTCGGCCAGTTGCGCCGTTGATAGGAAGTCGCTCACCCCTTACTCCAATCCGCCAGGTATGGCGGGTCAATTCGATGATTCGTTCTGTTGCTTGCTGCATTGATGGTGATGCTGAATTATCGTTTCCGGATAATTGGGGATAAATCGCAATTCGACTGCTGCATTACCTGTGTAGCGCGTATTTTTGTTTTACCTGTGTGGCAGGTATCGCGGTGAATGGCTCCGGCCGCTTCGTTTTCGCGATATAGAGCGGATGCTTGGGGCTGCCGTCCTGGTTCAATCCAAGGTGGTAGAGCAGGTTGCCACGGCCACACATGCGCACGATCCGCAGCACCTCTTCCGCCTGCACTGGCGCAGCCTTGTGCGCGCCCCAAGCGCATATCACCATCGCGCAACGGTCGATCGCATCCATGATCGCGCCAGCGTTTCGGTCCGGCCGATCGCCGAGAGGCGCAGCATGCGTGAGCAAGCCGTCCGGGTCGGTCGACCGTAGCGGGAACAGGTTCACCACTTCGAGTCGGCCGTATCTACCGGCCATGGCCCGCTGCAGGCAGCGGGTGATCGTCGGGTCGTTGACTTGGTGGTCGGCGGTCGACGGATTGAGCATGATGAAGCCCAGCGCCGGTCGGCTGGCATCCCACTCGCGCCAGAGGCGATAGCGGTACTGCTCGCAGTCGGAAAGGATGGCGCCGGCCTCTCCGTCGAGTGTCTTGGTGGTCAGGTGCTTCATGCTACGATCCTCCAAAACAGGGGGCCACCATGGGCATTGAGAGCTACAAGGACTACACAGTGCGTGGCTTTGCGAAGCAACTGGCTGATGGATCGTTCGAAGCCTTTGGCACCGTGCAAAAGGACCATCTCGTTCTGGAGGCGTCTGAGCCTCTGGGGTCCTTTGCAACGTTCGAATTTGCCGTCGCGGCAGGCATCGCATGGGCGAAAGCGTGGATTGAGGATCAACGCTGAACCCTCCGGAACTCCACCACCCACACCCACGGATTTTCCTCCCACGCGCTGGCGCCGTTGATGCTGTCCCACAGCGATGCGTAGCTGGTAGTCGGAAAGGCAACGCAACTGCCGCCGGCGTAGGACTTCCAGCCGTCACCATCGCGCTCGATGCCTTCAGCGATCGCATCCGCCTCGCTGCATTCGTTCAGCCGCTCGACGCGGACGCCGGTCACTTCCAGCGCCAGGCGGCAAAGAGCGCGCGGCATGTGGATGCTCGGCTTCCAAGTAATCTCGTCGGCCTTGGGAATTCGTTCGTAGCCTGGCGGCACGCACGCAGGGTAATCAGCGCGGTAGACCGTGGGGCCCGGGTCCAGCGGGACCGGCTGTGCCCACGTCTCGCGCACCCATAGACGGTCGCCCCGCTGGCCGTAGGGGCAGTGGATCGTGATGTCCTGTAGCTTGGGCAGCAGCAGGCCGTCGAGAGGCTTGGCGAGCCAGTCGCCCATCAGGTTGCCTTGCTCGCTAACTTCTGGCTGCGGCTTCACCACTCGTCGCGTTTGAGTCTTCCGGCCGTCCAGGATGGCGCGCACCATGGCGCCGCTGAAGAGGATGGGGCGTTCTTTGGTCATGCTACGATCTTCCGAAACGATGGGAGAGGACCATGGGTCGTGCCGCAGAGTGGCTTGAGAATGCTCTTGAAGGAACGGATGTCTTTCCGAGGGGCGCAAAATTTGATGAGTCGGGAGCCGAGGGACATGTCCGGGTTAGCTGGACAATTGAGGAACGTGGGGAGCGCAGGCGGAATGCACCCATCGTTGTCTTGATCGATGCAGCACTTGTCGAGCGCTGGGAGAATGCAAGCGAACACGAGCAGGAGCGCATCTTCAATAGGGCAGTGGAGATACTCGATGCGAGGCTTGCCACTTACGATCCAAATGGACGAGTAGATGTACCCGATGCATTTCTGATCGATTTGGATGAGGGTAGCTTCTAGCCCCACGCCGCCATTCCTATCCGCATCGCTTCCTTCGCTGACCAGTGCCATCTCTGATGCATTGGCGCGCACCATGGCACCTAGGATGGGGAGTTCTTTCGTCATGCTAGGATGCATTGAAAGGGTTGGAGACCGCCATGGAACGCGTGATCGAGTACCGTGGATTCAACATCCAGGTCGATGTCCAAAAGGTGTCCAAGGACATGTTCAACGTCTGGTTCGAGATTGAAGGACCAATGAGTCCGCCTGGAGTCGCGGCCATTGGAAAGCGCATCAAGGTCTTCGGCGGGCCATACTCGGAGCGGTGGGCATACCTGGTCGCCGAACTGGCCGGCAGGGCCGCAGTGGACGTAATTCTGGGTACCGAGGAATAGCCGGCGTCCAGCATGACGGAGACAGCCATGGAAAGACGTGTCACGATCGGCGAATACGAGGTTTCGATTCAGGCCGACCAGAGCGACGACCCAAGTAGGCCAGGCTACGTAGTTCGCTACTCGATCATTCGCATCGATGGCCGACCTGTCAGAGGCGACCTTCCCAAGGTTCAGTCTTACGATCTCATCGAAGGTACCGACTACTTCTCGAGCATCGATGCCGCCCTCGACTACGGCGAGGAGAAGGCGCGCCAAGACGTTGCGACGTTCTAGCGCATCGTCGCCGCGGAAGTCGTCCTTCAGCGCTTTGTTGTTCTGTTCGGTCATTGCTTGAATTCCTTCTCAATGGTGCGGATCCATTCCGCCTGGCGGATTACCGCCTAGATGCCGACTGCAGCGAAGATCGCCCCGGCAGCGGCCACGATGATCAATGTGGTGGCTCATGGTGTGGAACCTATCCACGCGGCTGCAGGGTCGCGGCGGATCAGTTTTCCGGCCTTCTCGGCATGTTTGAGCCGGTACCTGGCGTTGCGCGTCTCGATGTAATCGGGCCGCTCTTCCTTCAGCATGCGCCAGCGCTTGCGCGCTCGCTCTGCTGAGGTCATCGGCTTTGGTCGCGGCGAATCCTTGCCTGGGCCTAGTTTCCAGAGCCTCGGTCGATAGCCATGCCCGCTGATACGCAAGCCATACCCACCGACGTGCACGCTCGCCGGATAGTGCATACGCAGTTCCGCCAGCACGTAGTTTTGGCTCAGACCAGTGAGCCGGCCGATCTCGGCGGCGTCGCGAGCAATACCATCGGACAGCACGCGCTCAATGGCACGCCAGGTCATCGAGTTGCCCGAAGTACGGCCATTCCCGCGCGCTGGTAGTCCGAGTTCGGCGCTGCCATATGTACTGATGGCTCGCTCGGTACGGTTTGGAAGCAGGTGCGCCCACGTCTTGATCGGTTGTCCGCTTTCCCATTGGAGGCGAAGGATCTCGATCTCCTCGTCGGTCCAGCCACGCGGATGCTTACGCTTCGTGGTCATGCCGACGCTCCCACCAGAACCCTGCGACTACCGTCGGACCCCATCGCTGATACGATACGACCACCCTCCATCTGCTCGAGCAGACGGGCCGCCCGGTTGTAGCCGATGCGCAGATGCCGCTGGACAAGCGAGATGCTGGCCCGCTTTCTCTTCTGGACAACCTCCACGGCCTGAGGGTAGAGCGGGTCAGCCTCGTCGCCGGCTGGCGATTCAGCATCCTCCGCGGCGGACACCAGGTCGTCGGGTGCTTCGGGCACCTGCTCGCCGCCCAGCGCGTACACGAGATCCGACAGCAGGCGGGCGAGTTCGCCGGCCATCAGTAGAAAGTCGCCGTCGAAGGCCTCGTCTGCGGTCTGCTCAACGGGGCCCGCCGATTCCTTCAGGACGTCCAGCGCTGCAACGCGCTTGAGCGTGAGCCCTTCAGTCAGCACGAACGAGACGCGGTCGTTCCACGTCATGGCCAACTGGGTGCAGCGCTTGCCGGCGGCAATATGGCGGCTTACGTCTGCAGGCTCCAGCGTGTGCTGAACGTATCGAACGGTTGCGCGGCCTTCGCCGGTGGCGCGCAGTTCGGCGTCCTGGTCGATGGTGAAGCCTGCCGGCGCCGAATCCGTGGCAAGCCATTCCGTCATGGCAGCTACGGGAGCGTCCTTCACTCGCAGGCTGACCAGTTCGAGGCCGTCGACGGACTTGAACAGGTAGCCGGTGAGGGCGTCGGCCTTCGTGCTGCTCGGCGCATCTATCGCCAGCCATCCATTGGCAGGGTCGATCCATGCGGCAATCTTGGAGCGGATGCTGAAGGCCTGCGGCAGGAGCTCGTCGGTGACGGCTTCCTTGATCTCGCGCAGTTGCTTGCGGCCGGGTTTGAAGCCTTGCTGCTCTTCGGCCTCGGCGGCGCGAGCGGCGGCGGCTTCCTTGACCACGGCGGCCGGCAACAGCTTCTTCTCGATGCACAAGGTAATGAGCATCTGGCCGTTGACGCTGTGCACCAGGTCGCCGCCGTCGCGCGGGGCGATCCAGCCTTGCGAGGACATTTCCAGATCCGTGCACGCAGTGTAGGCGTGCTTCGCCATTGCCTCGGCCAGTTCTTCGGCGCTCAGTTGGAAGTCAGCGAGGCGGTAAAGGGTGAGGTTGCGAAACCACATATTCGGTCTCCGTGTCGGTCAGGCGGCCAGCTTGCGCAGCTCGGCCACGTTGTCTTGCACCAGGCTGTCGAACTCCAGGAGGTCGGCAACCATCGCTTCGATGTATTCCTCGTCCCGCTGAATGCGCCAGCGGAAGAATTCCTTGCCGATGGCCTTCAGGGCAGGGCAGTACAAAGCGAAGTCCCACCAGCGGCGGCCGGACAGCCACAGATTCCCGTACACCTGGTCATCGAACTTCTTCAGGTCGTGCTCGATCAGCACCGTGCGCAACTCGTCCGGCGCGATGAGGCACTTGTACTCGGCGCCTCCATCGTTGCGGATCCAGCCGTCCGCACTCGCGCCGAAGTTGCCGTCGTCGGACAGGACCATGCCGACCGGCTCCACGAACTCGCCAATGTCGGCCTGGTGCGCGATGCGGGCATCGGCCTCCAACTCTTGGCCGCGGCGCATCTGCCACGTCTCGAAGCCGCCATCCAGTGGCGAGCCGCTGATACGCTCGATAGCCAGGCGGAAGGCGTAGTTGAGGGCGTCGTCAGTGCGCTCGCCGTTCTTCTTTCGCGACCGGGCGACACGGAACATGCTGGCGGTGATCACACCGCTTCTGGCGGCGTGCCACTCAGGCGAGCCTTGGGCGCAGGTGACGATCCTCACGCTGCCTCCGCTTCTGCTGGAGCCTTCGCTTCGTCGTACTGGCGGATCGCCCAGGCGATGGCGTAGCAGCACCACGTGAAGCGAAAGGTATAGTCGCTGAAGTCGTGCTCCCACAGATCTGCAAAGTGATAGTGGTGGGTGTCACAGCCGACAGACCAGGAAAAGTCGTTAGCTTTCTGGTAGACGGAATGCTCGCCTTCGTAGAGGTGGCGCAGCACGTCATCGTCCACGGCTTCCCACAACTCGCGGCGTTGGTCCTTGGTGAGGCTGTCGCGCCCCTCACGGATCCAGTTGACCCGGTACTCGTTGATGACCCGGGTAAATTTCTCTTCACAGAACTCGGTGGCGCTGCCGTTGCGGCGCGAGCCGTCTACGGCCTGCAGCTTCTCGGACCAGTAGCCGCGATTGATGTACAGCTTGCTCGGGTCTTTCCTGTGGAGCCGGTCGGTGCGGAAGAACTCGAACATATCCGTCAGGCGCGAGAACACGTAGCAGCCCATATCCCCTGAGTAGACCAGATAGCCTGGGTAGGTGATTAAGTCGAAATGCATACTCGAGGAGTCGGGCCTGCGGAAGCGGATGTGGCGGTACACGCCGTCCTCGTGGAGCACAGTCATCTTGTGCTCGTCGACGTCGCGCTCGAAGCGTTGCTGGGAGCAGGTCATGCTGCCTCCCGCAGTTCCTGCATGCGCTGGTTGAAGTAGTCGGAGTAGCGGCCCTTGTCCGCCTTATCCAGCCCGCCCATGATCTTGCTCAGCTCGCCGATGGTCGTGGCATCACGCATGCCGGTGTGCACGTCGGCGGCCACCGGCGACAGGCCGGCGCCTGCGTCCGGGTCACTGCTGTCGTCCAGATCCGCTTCCCCTGCGACGTTCAGCATGGCGGTCACGATGTAGCGGCGCAGGATGGTGATCGAGGCCCCGAAGCTCTTGATGTCGGCATCGCCGCGAACGAGACTCAGCGACGACTCGATGCGGGCGGCAGACTTGTGAGCGATGATCGTGCGGATGTGCGTGCCCCCGTTGGGCTTGTCCGAAACGATCTGAATGAGCGCGAGCGCGTGCCTCGACAGGGCTGGGGTGGTCTTGTCCCGTATTTCCTGCATGTCGGCATATTCGAAGGTGTACGGCCTCTCGCCCATATCCTTGGGAATGACGTACGCGGTGCGGTTCTTCGCTATGGGCATGAACTCGCCCTGCGCGGTGGCCAGCGCCTCGAACAGTTGCCCGAGGCTTTCCGGTGCCGGGCCGGGGATCAGGTTCACGTCGACGGTCGGCAGGTCTGCGATTCTTTCCGGCGCGTTCATTGCTGGGCTCCGGTGGTGGCTTGGGCAACGGCGGCACGTGCGGCGGAAACTTCTTCGAACTCAGCCCATGCGGCAACCTGGTCGTTGAGGTGGTAGCCCGCAACGCCGTCGCTGTCGTCCACGATGGAGAGCATGCCCGTCAGGGCGGACAGCAGCACCTGCGCGGCGGCACGGGCCCGCTCTTCAGCGGCGGCCAGTGCTTCCTGCTCGCGGCGGCGAGCCGCAGCTTCCTCGCGCTGGCGCTTTTCCTCGGCGGCACGGGCTTCTGCCTGGCGGCGCGCTTCGGCCTCGCGCTCGGCACGTTCGGCTGCTGCCTTGGCTTCCTGCTCTTCGCGCACCTTGCGGGCAGCGGCATCCCTCTCTGCCTGCTCGCGGCGGGCCTTGTCGGCGCGCAGCTGGGCCAGTTCCTCGGCGTCGCGCGCGGCTTCCAGCATGGTGTTCAGGTTGCCCAGCGCGGCTTCGATCGCGGCGCCGGCCTCGGCCTGAAATTCGGCGAAGTCGTCGGCGGCTTCGGCGGCGAGCGACGCAATGCGCTGCTGGATCTGCTTCACACCCAGACCGATGCAGGTCGACGGGGCTGTCTCGATCGCGTGGATGCGTTCCTTGATGCGGGCCACGCGCTTCCGGTCGGCCTCGGCCTTGGCTTCCTCCGCACGGCGGGCGGCGGCTTCGGCTTCCTGCCGCGCCTTCATCGCGGCCAGTTCCTCGCGGTTCTGGGCGCTCTGCAGGTACACGCGCAGGGTGGAGAGGGCGGTATCGACTGCTTCCTTGGCCTGCTCGGCGTATTCGTCCCAGCTGCGCTGGCCCAGGTATTCCGGGGATTCCAGATCGCGGATAGCAGCTGCCACGTCGGCGACGGAAGCGCTCAGGTAGTCCTTCGGCAGGGTAGCGATCGCGTTCAGGCAGGCTTGGTGTGCGCCGATCCGCGCGCTCTCAGCACGGGCCCTGGCAATGCGTTCCTCGTCCTTGCGCTTCTGCTCGGCGTCGATCTGATCTTTGACCGGCTGTTCGATCGCCTTCACTGAAGCTAGGATCTCGTCGCGCTTCTCGCGTACCCGTTTCTGCGCGGCCAGCATCGGCCGATTCCAGTTCGTGTAGGCCTCATCAGTGGCGGTACGCGCGGCAACGCAGCGCTGCACGAACTCGCGGGCAGCCTTGTTCCCGGCCGTGCTCTTCACGTCGAAGGCCTCAGCGCCGGCCGTGCGCAGTTCGGCAAGGCCTGCCTCGATGACGTCATATACCGCAATGGCGAATACCGGATCGGCCTGAGCCGGATCCAGAACTTCGATTTCGGGTGCTCCCATGGATTCCTCTTTGAATGGTGGGGAGTTAGGCGACTTTGATGTAGGCGAAGGCCTTAGCCACGGCGGCAGGCACGTGCGCGCTGCCGATGGCGACACGCGGAGTGATGCCGCGGCGTGCGTTCTCAGCCTTGCGTTGCTTGTGCTGGGCGTGGTTCGACGCAACCATGTGACGCAGCTGCGCTTCCATGCGCTCGATACGGGAGAGCTTCACGCCGGTGACGACGTGGCGGAGATCCATGTTTTTGCTGATCATGTTCAGCCTCCGAGATAGAGAGTGATTTCGTGCGCTGCGGCGACGACCGCGAACAATCCGAGCACGTAGAAGAGGAGGGCGCGGTTCCGAGCCTGGATCTCGCGCAGATTTTTCTGGTTCACATTTCGCTCCCAAAGGCCTTGGCGATGACGGCCTCGCGCTCATGGGCGCGAGTGGTGCTTTCGCTGTCGCTTCCGCTCAGGATGTTCCTGGCCGCCCACTCCGACTTCTGCTCGGGCGTCATGACTGCGAGCGCGTTGCGGATGATCCGGTGCGCTAGTTGGAGTTCGCGCAACAGTTCGCGCTGCAGGTTTTCGCGCGCGGCTTGGCGTGCGATCGCTTCGCCTTGCGTCATACGGTCACCCCGAAGGCAAAGCGACGCTCTTCGCTCTGACGGTCGGTGGCATCGCATTCTTCGTAGGCCTGAAGGTCGTGGTATGCCTCCAGTGCCAGGCCAGCGATTTCGTCCAGGTCGTGTAGGTGCATTACGTCGACGCCGCTGTCGGTGACGTTCGACAGTTCGAAGCATTCGTCTGCGCCAGGCTGCTCGAGCGTGGCGTCGTGCCCGCGGCGGTAGGTGCCGGAAACCTGCAGGGTGGTGTCGTTGTGGGTGATCGTGAACGTGGTCATGCTGCGGCCTCGCTGACGTTGGCCGCGGGCGCTGGCGCTTGCGCAGATGCTGCAGCGATCGCCTGCTCGGCTTGCTCCAGACTCTGGGCAGACATGAACACCTGGACGGTCAGCCGGCCCTTCTTGAACTGGACAACGCGGAGGTCGCCCTTGTCGCGCTCGACGATCGTGAACCCGGCAATCAGCAATGCCTTGGTCAGGGTGGGCTCGGCATAAGCGCTATAGGTGCTGATCCGCAACGTCTGCCGCTTGCCGAATACCGGTGAGACGTTGTCCGCATAGATGGTGTAGCCGGCCGCCTTGATGTTGGCGTGCTCGCCCTCGAGCAGAGCAAGCGATGCGCCCATTTGCTTGATCTCTTGTAGGCGCGCACGGTGCCGGTACTCTTCCGCGGCCATGACCTGCTTGACCAGCGGCATGGCCATGATGTCTTTGTGAGTGGGGTTCTTAACCATGGCGCGCCTCACACCCCGTAGTAGCGAACTTCGACGATGTGGTCGCCAGTGGCGCCGTCCTTGCGCGGCAAGCCGATCGAAGGGCTGCGCATCGCGTCAATCGCGCTGCAGCGCTCGCGGGCGCGTTGCTCGACAGCCTGCAGGCTCTTGCCGCGCAAGCTGTAGATACCGCCGGAGCCGTTAGGGCGGTGGCGCTCTCGTACCTCTGAAACCATGGCGATCTCCATCTGGTGAGACGCACCAGAGGTGGTGCGTTGATGGCCTAATACTAGCAACGCTAGTAAATCGATTCAATAGCACAGCTAGTCGGTTTCGATTGGAATTTTTAATAGCACGGCTAGTTGGAATAGCTGCGCCGCTGAGAAAGCCTCTCAAGGCGCTTCAAGCGCCGGGCGCTGGATGAGGACGTGATCTGGAGATCGATGACGTGATCGCCGCCTTCGAGCGCATGGCGCTTTGGGATGAGGAATTTCCCCGTGGGCGATGTGGTAGCCGGGCTGGCGGGCATCATGGCCGACGAGCGGATGCCGGAGGATGTCTGGCTAGCGCTACTGACAGTGGGAGCTACGCTCTACCGGGTGGGCTCGATGAACGGGTGAGGGCGGCGCTGCGGACGTAGAAAAGCCCACCGAGGTGGGCTGGCATTTCCGTTTGTCATCGCAGCCATTGCCGCAGACGGTCCTACGGGATTGCGATGATGGGCTTTAGTCTGGATAACCATCCAGAAACAACGGATGGCTGCGCGCCAATTGCCGCGCACGCACGCTCGTAGGATCGCTGCAGCAAGAGGGCATTGGCTGCAGGCTCGCCGGCCTCGATCTCGTTGCAACGTGCGGCCCAAGTGTTGACCTGTTCCGCGGTGAATTCCGTTGGGCCAACCGCATGAATATCGCGGTCCAGCATTGCCCACTCCGTCGCGCGCTTGGCAGCGTCGCGCGCTTTAGATCCGAATCCGAACACCAGTGATAGCGTTGTTCCGAGCACGACAACAGCTCCAGCCCATGACAAGACCATTGGATCGGCGATCCTGGCGATAGCAGCCGAGCCGGCGATCAGGGACGTTGCCTTAATCGCACCCTCGCGCCACTCCATGATTCGCTGGCGCTCTTGCTGATACAGCCGGTTCGTCAACGCCCGAACCATGACCTCATTCCGGCGTGCCCACTGGTAGGTGTGCTCGGACTCTTCCATTTTTACTGCCTCCGCGGCGGTGGCGATGGTGGGTTCGACGGCGGGGGAACATGGTCGCGTTGCTCCCTCTGCCATCCGATGTTGATGGATTCTAACGCGGGCATATCGAATTCTTGGTTATCGTCGCGGAGGTGGTGGTGCTGGCGGCCTGGATGGTGGGAGGACATGGCCGTCTACAGGAATGGTTGGGCGTACCATCTCGGTCCTAGGCTGCCTGACTCTCGACGAGTTCGTTGACGGCCCGCCGGAATTCCAGCGGCCGCGCAATGTTACGGATCGGGGCTTGAGGGTTGCCGGCGCCCGAGATAATGATCGTGCCGTAGTTGAACATGCGCCCGAACAGGGATTGCTTGACCTGGACGCTTTCAACCTTACCAAGGCGCATTTCGATCGTGTCGCGGCGGATGAAGCCCACCTTCGCAACCACCTTGCGGTTGGTGACCGCCAGCTCCGTCGACCAGATCGTAAGCCAAATGGCAATGATGATCAGGAGGCCGAGGCCAAAGACCGGTAGGGTGATGATGCCCAACACGACAGCAGGCAGGTAGGGTATCCATGAGGTCTTCGCCTCCCTGACAACCGACTCGCCTGCGCCCAGATTCTTGTTGACGTACGACCCCATTTTTCTTCTCCCCTTCCGGGTTGTTTGAAATTCTTTTGGTTTAATCCGGCCGCCAGGCCGACCGTTTGACGATGCCACCCACGAAGTGCAGGCGCTCGATCTGATCTTGTGGGATTCGCAGCATGCCGTGCTTTTCATTGACCGATGTCAGCGCCACGATGCCGTCGCGCACATACGCCAGCTCCTTGACCATGACGCGACCGTCCGACGACTTGACCAGGACCTCGTCGCCGTTCTGAACCTGCGTATTCGGCTCGACCACTACGAATTCGTTGTGCTTCACACGCGGGCGCATCGATTCGCCGTTGCATCGCAGCGCGTATGCGTCCGGATCCTTGGTGGGGAAAAACACGTAGCCGTCGCCGTGGCCCACGGGGTACTCGACGTCCACGAAGTGTCCGTTGTCGCCTAACTGCGCCATGCCTGTTACTGGAATCTTGCGGAACGCGTCCTGTGGGATCTGGACGATGTCGAACGGTAGGCTGGGCTCGTCCAGCTCGGGCTCAACTGCGCCGCTGAGTTTGGGGTCGCCCTTCCCATTGATCAGCCACTTCGGGCTGTAGCCATAGGCCTCCTGCAGCTTCACAGCATGGTGAAGGCCGAGCTTTGGGGCACCCGGCTCGAGCCATGCTCGGACAACCGGCTGCTCAACACCTAATAGCTGCGCGAAGGCGGGAACGTCCAAGTGCTGCTCCGCCATCACTAACTGCAGCCGATCGCATGGGCGAGCGCCGTTCTCGCTTCCCTGTGTCACCACAGGAACCGACTCGGTGATCGTGCTTGACGCTCGGCGTATTTCCGCTGCTAGCCGCGGGCTGAATGCGTCAACTTCGACGCCGAGGCCTCGAGCAAAGCCGCTAGCTGCCCTGATATTCAACGGCCGCCTGGCGTTCAGGTACTGCCAAACCATCGCCTGGCTCCCGATCTCGAATCGGTTGCCAAACTCTTCCTGGCTCATCTTGCCTTTGCGCTGTTCATAGAGCCCTTTCAGGCGCTCAGCGTCCTCGACTTGCCAGGTTTCGAGGGTTTTGATCGGTCGCGACATGCGCGCGAGTGTAGCAATGCTATTAAATTGAGCAACAAGCATGGCTATTGATTTTATAACTAGCTATGCTAGTATTTTGCGAATGACACTCGCTGAATACCTCATCTCCACCAAGACCAGCCAGGCGGCGTTCGCCAAGAAGTTGGGCGTATCGCAGGGCCTTGTCTATCAATGGATCTCCGGAAAGAGGCCGGTGTCGGCCGAGCAGTGTCCAGCAATTGAGCGCCTCACCAACGGCGCGGTCACCTGCGAAGAGCTGAACGACAAGGTCGATTGGGCATACGTCAGGCGTGGCACCCGAAAGGAGGGGCGAGCAATACACGCGCTTGATCCTTCGTCCTCCAGCCATGTTGCCGCCTGCGAATCCGACCATGACGCCCAACGAATGGGCAGAGCTACCGACGACACCCAGCCACCAGTCGGCACTTCGAGCAGGACATAGAAAAAGTAGGCCGTTCACCGTTTTCATAAAGGCGTCCGAAGAGGCGCCTCTATTTGACGCCAATCGGTACGTGGAACGCCACGGAGAACAAGTGGAACTTGTGTGGGAGAGAGAACGATGCAACGAGAAATGCCGTTTTTCGAAGTCGTCGGAGAGCCGGAGATGGTTGCTCAACTTCTGATCGCACGCCTGCGTCACGAGGCAGATGCAACGGTCCTCTGCTGGGCGAAACGTCGCGTCCGCTATTCGATCTCGGACGCCGCGGCGATTTTGGGCATGCCCAAGTCGCACCTCTCCAACATCCTCAGCGGCAAGAAATATCTGCCGTTCGATTTCCGTATCCGCTTCCAGGCTCTCTGCGGCAACTGGGCTATTCGCCAGTACGAAGACAGCGTTTGCGGATTCGTATCGATGCGCGAGACGGCCGAGCAGCGCCGCATCCGCGAACTGGAATCGCAAATCGAGGCGCTGAAAGCAGCCTGACGGTAGCGCCGATACAGGCGCGCCACTGCCTAACCCATTTACCGATCAGCCGGGGAAATAGATTGGAACAAGTTCGATCGCGCGAAGCCATTCGCGCTGAGGGCAAGCGTGCCGCTCGCGAAGGTAAGAAGGGCAGTCACAACCCGTATCCGCAGAACACTGAGGCTCGCAAGGAATGGAGCCAGGGTTTTGTACTGGAACGCCGTGCGCTGCAACCGAAGCAGGTGGCGGCGTGAGGGCGATCGACCTGTTCGCCGGTGCCGGCGGCTTTTCTACCGGTGCGCGCATGGCTGGCGTCAACGTCGTGTGGGCAGCAAACCACTGGCCGGTGGCCGTGGAGACGCACGCTGCCAACCATCCCGAGACGGCGCACGCGTGCCAAGACCTGCACCAAGCTGACTGGTCGCGCGTTCCTGCGCACGACATTCTGCTGGCGTCGCCTTGCTGCCAAGGCCATAGCAAGGCCCCCGGAAAGGCCGCAAATAACCCGCAGCACGACGCGTCGCGCTCGACGGCATGGGCCGTGGTCTCGGCGCTTGAGTACCACCGCCCGTCCTTTGGCGTGGTCGAGAACGTCCGCGAGTTCATGGACTGGAATTTATTCCCCGCGTGGCGGCTGGCGCTGCAGGCGCTGGGGTATCAGATCTCTCCGCACGTGGTCGACGCGGCCGACTTTGGTGTGCCACAGCACCGCGAGCGCCTGTTCATCGTATTGAGCCGCAGCGATCGCCCGCTGATGCTGAACCTGCCGCGGCGCCAATACGTGACAGCCGCCAGCGTTATCGATTTCTCTGCCGGAAACTGGACGCCGATTGAGAAGCCTGGCCGGGCCGCTGCGACTCTGTCACGCATTGCGAACGGACGGCGTGCTCACGGTGACCGGTTCCCGACTGCGTACTACGGCAACGAAGCCGGCGGCCGGTCGATTGATCGCCCCATCGGCACCATCACCACGCGCGACCGTTGGGCCGTTGTAGATGGCGATCGTATGCGCATGCTGCGCGCCGATGAGTGCCGCGCAGCGATGGGCTTCCCAGCCGAATATCAATTGCCGAAGCAGCATCGCACTGCCGTGCACTTGCTTGGCAATGCCGTCTGCCCGCCAGTGGCGCGCGACATCATCACCGCGATTCAGGGGGCGGCATGAGCTCCGCTGCCCGAGTTTGCGGCGTGATCGGCAGGGGCGAACTTCAGAGCCCTATTGCCTTGGAAGATATCCGTCGCAGCAACAACGAGGTTTTGCACCCGCTCTTCGTACTGCCCGTGGGCCATAGGCGAGTAACCGCCCTTTTTGAGCTGTACTCGATCGAACTCATAGCCCAGCGACTTACCCATCGTAAAGAGAAGGTTCACAAACAGCTCGTCGCGTTGAGCGAATACCGCTTCGGGATTGTTCGGATCGATGTGAGCTGGATCTGCCAGATGATCAAGATACTCCTTCCAGGAATCGAGGACAGCTTGATCGCGTTTCGATCGCCAAGCTCGGCCCAATCGCACCGGACCATAGAACGTCAGGTCGATCATGTTCAGTGCCCGGACATGGTCGGCATGAAGGCGGGCGCCTCTGGTGGCCATCAACGAGTGAAAGACCCAGAGTTTTCGAGCGCGAGTCTCCCTCGCGCGTTCGACCCACTTTTGGGCCTGTACGGCAAGGATTGGTCCCAGCAATGTGGCGCTGGCAATTACCCAATCCGTGACTGTCAATTTCGAAAAGTCCATGACCCGTCCTCCCGTTCTTTGGAGGAATCGTAGCATGCTGACCCACCGCACCCCAATGAAGCGTGGCGGCCCGCTCCAACGCCGCACGCCGCTGCGCGCTACCGCCTGGCTGAGACAAACGGCCGGCTTGGTGCCCAGCCCCTTCAAGAAGAAGGGGCCGAAGCGCCGACCGATGGCCCAGCGCAGGTACGCGCTGGCCTGCCGCGGCGAGCCCTGCTACCTGCTGATCCCGGGCGCGCCGTCGCATGACCGCCGCACGGTGGTGGATTGCCACTCCAACCAGCAGGCCCACGGCAAAGGCATGGGCATCAAGGCCGATGACGAGAAGACTGTACCGGGCTGCGCTTGGTGTCATCGGGAGCTTGACCAGGGCAGCCGCCTGACGAAGGAAGAGCGCCGCACCTACTGGGACGATGCATACCGCCGCTGGGCGCCTGTGCGCGCGCTCAAGCTGGCAGGGCAGGGCGACTGCGCCGTGGCGACCGAAGGGGCTGTTTGATGGCCAACCCGTGGTTCCGGATGTACTCCGAGTTCGCAACCGATGCGAAGGTGCAGAGCATGTCGGAGGCAATGCAGCGCCGCCTCATGATGCTGTTCTGTCTCCGTTGCAGCAACGCTCTTGCAACGTTGCAAGAAGATGAACTGGCGTTCGCCCTCCGTCTCAGCGACGAAGATCTGGCGGAAACCAAGGCGCTTTTCACGCGGAAAGGCTTTGTCGACGCCGAATGGAACATCCGCAACTGGGACAAGCGCCAATTCGCCTCCGACTCGAGCACAGAGCGGTCTCGCAAGCACCGGCAGGGGAAAAAGAACGCTGCGCAACAGGGATGCAACGTTGCAGCAACGGCACCAGATACAGATTCAGAGGCAGATACAGAAGCAGATAACTCAAAGGTTCACAAAGGTCAGAGCGGGTCGGCTTCGCCACCCGCCGCCAGCGGAAAGGCGACTCGCCTCCCGAAAGAGTGGGTATTGCCGAAGGGCTGGGGCGAGTGGGCGCTGAAGGAGCAGCCCAGCTGGACGGCGGAGCACACCCGCCATGTTGCTGACATGTTCCGCGACCACTGGCACGCCAAGGGCGGCGCCGACGCTCGCAAAGCCGACTGGGAAGCCACCTGGCGCAACTGGGTGCGCCGTGAAGGCCCGATGGCCGGCGGCTCGGTGGCTGGCGCCAACACTGGGGCGACGACCTGGTGGACGGGTACGGACGCGATCAAGGCCAAGGCTGCGGAGCACAACGTGGTATGGCGCGAGGACCGCGGCGAGTTGTTCCGCAACTTCCGTGTCCGCGTGTTCAAGGCGGCCGGCGAGGGTCCGTGGCGCGAGATGGCGCTGACCGAGGCGGCCCGTGAGAACCCGGAAGAGCACGCCCGCATCTTCGAATTTTTTTACGGCCAGCCGCCGGCAAATGCCGCGCAGCTCGCTGATCGCGCCAAGGAGGCTGCATGAGTACCTGCATTACCTGCCAGCACTTCACCTTAAAGCCGCGCGCAGGGGCGCAATCGCACCTGACTGCTTCTGACGTTGCACATGCACGTGTGGGTATGGGGAGGTGCCTGAAGGAAACGCTGGCGCTGCGCTGGATCGGCGCAGAGTCGTCGGCCTGCGACAAGCACGCACCAGTATCGGACAAGCAGGCGGCCCAGCGCCGCGAGTGGATCAAGGGACGGAAGGTATGACCAAGATGCTCCGCTGGTCGCCCGAGCAGTTGGCCGCGCACCAGGCGCGCCAGCCCAAGCCGGCGCCGGCCGTCCAGTCGAAAGCTGACCGCGCCGCGGCGGTGCTTAAGCGCAACCAGGCGAAGGGCCGGTTGCCGCGCGGGACCATGAACAAGACCGAGACCCGGTATTCCGTCTACCTGGACCAGCAAAAGCTGGCCGGCGGCGTGCTGTGGTGGAGCTTCGAGGGCATCAAGCTGATGCTCGCCAAGAACACCTCCATCACGATTGACTTTGCGGTGATGTCCGCTTCCGGCGTGCTCGAGATGCATGACGTGAAGGGCGCCAAGGCAATGATCGAGGATGACGCGCGGGCAAAGACAAAGATCGCTGCAGCCCTTTACCCATTCGTCTTCAAGTTCGTCTACCCGGCAGAGAAGGGCAGTGACGTATGGACTGAAGAGGAAGTCTGAGATGGCAACGACTAAGAAGAAGCGCAACAAGGCCTACCGGCCGCGCCCGACGCTGCTCGATCAGCTGCACGCGACCGAGCGCCTTTACGTAGAGAGCCTGCCGGTGCGCGCAGAAGAGGCGGACCGCTTCCGCCTTGCCGTGCTGACCTCATTGGATGGGATCACGCGCGGCACGGGTGGGGCGAGAGAGTGGAACACGATTGTCAGCGCGCTCCGTCACGCCCACACCTTGGCACATCAGGGAACGGGCGAAGAAATCATGCCGGCGCTGATCGCCGCCAATGGCGGGATGATCCGGGCCCGAGAACGCTTCGAGCGCACGGGCAGGATGGGCTTCGACGGCGATGCGCTGCGTGACATCCGCCTGGCGCTGGACCTCTGGTTTGAGCAGATCCAGCTTTGCAAGATCGGCGAAGTCGATGCGGCCACTCGCGCCGTAATAGCGGAATACGACGGGCACTCGCGACTGCCGGTGCCTGACCTGGCCGACGTGCGGGAGGCTGTCTGACTATGCGAATCAAGTTCCGCGGGTTCAACCCGCTCCGCTGGGGCTTCGGGTACTGGCGCGCGCCTCGCGGCCGCGCCGTGCTCGAGCTCGGTCCGATCGATGTCTACCTGCAGCCGAGATGAAAGCAGACCGAAATCGCGCCATCCACCAGATGCTGGTCATTGATGGCAAATCCTTGGCAGTCGCGGCCGCGGCTTACGGAATCAGCCGGATGCGGTGCCAGCAGATCGCGTGCGCCGTGGCAAAGACGCGCACGCTGACTGAGGCGCGCAACAAACAACGGGAGGTGGCATGAGCCAAGTTGCAATCCATGAGCGCGATCCGGCAGCGGCGACCCTGACCATGAGCAGCCGCGAAATCGCCGAGCTGGTCGAGTCGCGGCATGACAGCGTGAAACGCACCATCGAGCGCCTGGCCGAGAAGGGCGTCATCGGTATTCCACCAACGGTGGAATACAAAGACGGGCTGGGTCGCCCCGCCGCGGAGTACCAGGTGGGCAAGCGCGACAGCTACGTCATCGTCGCCCAGCTATCGCCTGAGTTCACGGCCCGCCTGGTGGATCGCTGGCAGGAACTGGAGTCCGCCGCAGTCACTGCTGCGCCAGCCATCCCGCCAAACTATGCCGCCGCTCTTCGTCTGGCCGCCGATATGGCCGAGCAGAAGGATAGGGCTGAGGCGGAGTTGGCCATCGCCGCACCCAAGGTCGCCGCACTGGACCGGATCGCCACGGCCGACGGCCTGCTGAACCTGACCGGCGCCGCGAAGGCGCTGCAGCAACAGCCCGTCAAGTTCTGCGAGAGCCTGCGGCGACTGGGCTGGATCTACCGCCGAGCCGGTGGCAAGAGCAACGTCGCCTATCAGGACAAGATCCAGGCTGGCTATTTGACGCACAAGACCACGACCGTCATGCGGGGCGATGGCACCGAGAAGATCTGCGAGCAGGTGCTGGTGACGACGAAAGGGCTGACGAAGTTGGCAGTGCTCTTGGTTGGGCAGGCCGCGTGACCGAGGTCTACCGAGAATTCACCCTGCGCGGCCGCGCGGACTGGGCTGAGGTGGTGTCCACCGTCCGGGCGGCAGCGCCAATCATGGCACGCGACGGCCGGCCTATGCGGGTAATCCTGGTGGACGAGGGCGCAGACCGCTCAGATGAGCAGGTTCGCTTCTACTGGGTCGCAGTCATTACGCCAATTGCCGAGCAAGCGGTAGTCGCGGGCCACCGCTTCAGCAAGGCGGCGTGGCACAAGAACATGAAGGAACGGTTTCTGCCCCCGAAGGAACTACGCCGGCCGGATGGGCAGATAGTCCTGGCCGAGCCATCGATTGCACGGGGCGAGATCACGGTAGGTGCGATGGCTGAATACACGAGGCAGGTCGAGGCGCTTGCCGCCTGCACGTACGGGGTTGTCTTTGATTGACGGGGACATGATGGACAGAACCAAGGCAAACGGAGTGCTGGAGGATGTGAGCGCTGAGATCGGCTACACGGCCACCTCGCTTCTGGTGGCCTGGTTCGGTGGGGCAAACCTATACATCCCCGCCACGGCCGACAAGAGTCACCCGGTCGCCCGTCTGATCGGGCATGCCGCCTTTCGGCACCTGGTTGCTGCATATGGTAGCGAGACGCTGTGGATTCCCCGCGGACACCTGGAAGCGATTGACCGACGCGACCGCTTGATCGCTGAACGCTTGGCACTCGGCGCCGGCACTCGGGAGATCGCTGCCGAGTTCGGTATCACGGAGCGCAGGGTGCAGCAACTGCGCACTCACGTCGAAAGAAAAGGGCTAATCCCACTGATCCTGCGAGTTCGTGCACGCAGCCAGCGGCAAACGGCCAAAGCCCAGCACCTCGACCAAGCCAGCCACCCTGTACAACTGGCTCTCCGACTTTCATAAGGGGAGGCTGATGAGCCGGCGGCCGAGTTCGGCCAGAAACGGCCGCTATAACATCGCCGATTCGACGGCTGTAATCGGTGCAATCATATGCATGAACTCGATACCGACCAGCAGGATGTTAGGCTTTAAACACGAGCATCGGTCGATGTTGTTCACGTCCTGCGGCAGCGCTCAGCGTCCCGACAATTCGTAGGCGATGGTGCGAATGACACCCCCGCTATCCGGGACTTCACAAAGTATCCGCGCGGATAGCACCTTCAGGTTGAACGGCGGCGCCGTCAGTACGAGCCCGCTGGGTACCGGCCCGAACAATCGCAGGTGCGAGCCGATCGCCTTGTCGAGATTGGGCGTGAAGTTCGTGTTCAGGGGCTGGTACTCGGTCAGGATCAGTACCTTGTACGGTGCCAGCTTCGACAGCACGGTGACAATGCGTGCGTTGTCCAGGTGATCCAGTACCTGGCGCAGGATCACGATGTCGCCCGGTGGCAGCGGGTCGGTCGTAATGTCCACGCAGCGGAAGTCGACGTTGAGATCGGCGAACCTGGTGCGGTTCGATTGGACCGCCGCGTCCACCACGTCGCAGCCGATATAGGGTCCACAGACGGGGCGGATGCGTTTGCCGACATTGAAATCGCCGCAGCCGAGGTCGACGACGGCCGGCCGCTCCGGCATTGCCCCGAGGTATGCCGTCACTGCCTTGACATAGGGGTCGACGATCTTCGGGTCATGGGAACTGCTTCCGCTGTAGAACCCCGACTCGTCCGCCGCCAGACCCCAGCCGCCGGTCTGGTACACGTGGGTGAAGACCTCCCCAAGTGATTTGCCTTCATACAGTGAGCCTTCCCTGCGTATGGCCCGGTTGCGGTGGAACTTCAGCACCCACGCGGGCATGAAGGGCTTCAGCCGTTGTTTGAATCGTTGAGCCAGTACAGAACGCGTGGATGTGGCTGCAGTAGTCATATTGCCTCCTGCCAGGGGACAGATATGGAAGATGATCTGGATCGACAAGACTGCCGTTCGAGCGTAGGAGCAATTCCGGGTCTCACTACCACCCGAACGGGTGCATTTTGTGAGGAAGGTATCGTCTATGCAGACTGTCCAACGTCTGTTTCCTCACATTCATGGGGTCTGGTATGCACTCGCGCGGCATGGTGCGCGTGCACGCCGTATTTTTAGTAATGTGGTCTATCTCTCACAACATACGTCCGGCGTCATGCAGGATCCCATAGAGTTCGACGAATCCATCCTAGTTTCTCACGTGCCCGCAATCAGGAGCCTTCTTCTCACAAGACTCGCGTTCCGGCCCTTGCCGGGGTGGCAGCGAGTCGATCGTGCACGCCCAAGCGGAAGTCAAATTTGCCGAGGCAACCGAATAGGCGACGCCGGTCGTCGCTGCCGGAGCCTTGCGCGACCAACTATTGCCGACCGCGCCGCTGTGCCTGGGGGCCTCGGCCGGACGTGGCGGCTCCTAGTCTTATTCCGGCGCCGCGCCGCCGCCTCTCGACCTTCCCCGCTGCCGCGCCTTCTGCGCGTCTGGTGGCTGCTCTGCGCGGCCATGCTCCACGCAACAGTAAGCACGTGCACGCGACGGGATGCTGGCGGCAAGTCGTGACTGGCGCCGTTTTCCGTTCCCTCAATCGAGCAACGCATTACCGCGCTGCAGTTCGAGCGCAGACAGGCCGGCGGGTCGATGCACCGCATTTCCGGGCCACCCGCTCGGCGCGGCGGCGATGTGAATGGAGGCCTCAATGTATTCGAGCCTGCTGGAACCGGCTAGTCCCGCGTGGCGCACAACGCTGGCGCGCTGTCACCATGACTGCCACCACACGCCCGGCTGGTACGCCGCTGCGGAGTGCATCGACCACGGCAGCGCCGCTGCCGTGCGCGTCACCGACGGCACCCATGTACTGCTGATTCCCTTGGTACGCCGCGCGATTTCCGGCGGCACCTGGGACGCCACCACGGCCTATGGCTACGGTGGCCCGGTGCTGAGCGCCGGGGCATCGGCGCAATTTGCCGACGAAGCACTGGCTACGGCCACCGCGCTGCTGCGCGAGCATGGCTGCATCTCCTGGTTTATCCGCCTGCATCCGCTGCTCAATGTAGGTTGGCACAGCACTCAGGGAAGCGTGGTCAACCATGGCGCGACCGTTTCGATCGACCTGTCCAAAAGCGCCGATCGACTGTGGCAGGAAACGCAGAGGCGCCACAAGGAAGGCATTATCCGCGCCCGGCGCGCGGGCGTGACTGCGCGGCTGGACCGGGACTTCGCTACGCTGCCGCGCTTCATCGAGTTGTACAACTGGACCATGACACAGCTGGGTGCCGCGCCCTACTACTTCTTCGACTCGCTGTACTATCGCATGCTGGTGCGCGCGCTCGGCGGCGATTTGGTGTTGTTCGTCGTCGAGGAAGGCAGCACAGTGATCGGCGCGGCGTTGTTCACCGTGGCGCGCGGCACCGGCATCATGCAGTACCACTTGGCCGGATGGGACCGGGCGTACCACCATTACCAGCCCACCAAGACCGTGATCCACTGCGCGCGCGAGTGGGGCCGCGGTAACGGCCTACGCTACCTGCACTTGGGCGGCGGCCTAGGCGGCTCGGTGAGCGACTCGCTGCACGAGTTCAAGCGTGGCTTTTCGCCCGACACCCATGTGTACCGGACCCAGCGCCTGGTGATCGATCCCGAGGTCTACGTGGGGTTGTGCGGCGGCGACAAATCAGTGCTGGAGGATCTCGACAGCTACTTCCCGGCCTACCGCCGCCCGGGGGCACGTCTCGGGCCACCGCACAGCACCGGTACATGTTCCGGCGGTCCAAGATGAAATTGTCGTTGGCGGACCAGGCCTACCACTGAAAAGCAGATGCCCGGCGTCGAGTCGTTTGCCGGGGACGTAGCTTCCCCGCCTGCGGGTGCAGTCGGGCATCCTGGTCTGCACTTTGCCGCTGACTCTGGATACGCCTGGCCTGCTTGACCGGGCGCGCCTGTCGCTGCTGTCCCGCAACGCCTACCTGGTCAACGTCGGCCGTGGAGAACATGTCGTCGAGCCGGACCCGCTCGATCTACTCGACGCCGGCCACTTGTCAGGCGCTACGCTCGATGTGTTTAAGGTGGAGCCTGCACCTCCCGAACACCCGCTCTGGAACCACTCGCGTGTCCTGGCAGCACCGCATATCGCCGCACGCCCATCCTTTGATGTCATCGCACACCAGTGCGTGGAAAATGTTATCAGCCAAGCAGGACATCGATCGCCTTCCCCCAGCCTTGCAGGCCACCTGAGAGATGACCGCGGCGCCCCCAGTTTTGTTGGACAAGCGTGCTGGTGGAGGGCGCTGGCCATCTACGGACGTTGCATTGCGCTGTCCTGAGTACATCCGAACGTCGGGGCTAGCCAAACAGCGGCCTTTCGCACATTGACCACAAATCAGACCTGCCAATTGTAGTTTCAGCGCTGCCTCGACCACTCCCGCCCTTCGTGGGCCCGGGGGCTGATCGGATTCTTCCGATAAGGAAAATTGGTAAAACTTGCACGATAGCGTACCGACAATTCCCAACCCATCTCCTACTGTGACTGCGGAATTCGTCCTGCGAATGTGAGTGGGTGAGCACCGACACCATGTGATGCGCAGGGAATAGGGAGTGCTACATGAAGGTCCAAGACACACGCCACAGCGTAATTCTCTTTCCGGCTTCGGCTTGCGGTTGGTGCTTTGCCGAGGTGGATGGCGCATCGGTCTATCGCTTCGGCCCCTTCGATTCTCGCCAAATCGTCGAAGAGCTCGTTTCGATCTTGTTTCCTGATGTTCCCAGAGTGGAGCTCACCGATTCGTCCGACTTGCTCGACGACAGCGCACTGATGACCCGCGGGAATGCGGAACTGATGCCAACGAGCTGCGTTAATGGGATGGACGCCCCGTCCCCGTAACGCGCGGATCGTCTGGGCGCTGCTGACACAGAGCCGGGACTTCTGTTCCTGATTTCCACCGCTTGCTCTCAGGGCGAGGCCAGGTCCGGCAACAGACGTTCGAACTCCCGCTTCACGACCGCGTAGCACTCGCACACGCGCTCTTCCAGCCCCGCCCGGTCGAGTACCGCAATATGCCCGTGGCTGTAGCGAATCAGGCCCGCGGCCTGAAGCTTTAAGGCGGCTTCCGTTACGCCCGAGCGTCGCACCCCGAGCATGTTGGCGATGAGCTCCTGCGTCATCGTCAGGTCGTTGGAGGGCAGCCGGTCGATGCTCAGTAGCAGCCATCGGCACAGTTGCTGGTCGATGGAGTGATGGCGGTTGCAGACGGCGGTCTGCGCCATCTGGGTAATGAGCGCCTGTGTATAGCGGAGCAACAGATGCTGCATCGCCCCGCCTCGCACGAACTCCTGCTTCAGGATGGCAGCGCTCAGGCGGTAACCGTACCCGGCGCTCTGCACGATGGCGCGACTCGGCGTTGTTTCTCCGCCCATGAAAATCGCGATCCCGACCATCCCCTCATTGCCTACGATGGCGATCTCGGCGGACGCGCCGTCTTCCATCACGTACAACAGTGAAATGATCGAATCGGCGGGAAAGTAGACGTAACCGAGCTGATCCCCCGACTCGTACACCACGTGGCCCAAGGGCAGTTCCACTGGCGTAAGGTGCGGCGCAAGCCGCTCCCAGTCGGCTGACGGCATCGCAGCGAGCAGGTGGTTGGATTTCGGATCATGCGTCGCGTTCATGATTGATACTCCCCAGACCCAAGCAGGACGAAATCAATAACGTGGACGTCAAATTCGAGGTTGATCCGGCGGCTGACAAAGGATTACTTCAGATCCACACCACGGGACGGTAGTGAATCCCTTACCATTTTATGTAAGGGACGGCGGATTTGCCAGGCAACGAGGATCTGGTGCGCATCTTCGTGTGGCGTGAGGGTGTAAGGTGGTTCACCCATCATTAGCCCAGCGCTTGCCTGGGCTGCTCTCCGGCCGTCGCCATCGCTTGCCCCTGCTCAGCAGGGCGCCTCTATATAGATAGGGCGGCGATGCAGTGCCTCATCCTCGAATTGACCCAAGGCGCCACCCCGCCTGCCAAGGCGCCAGCGCCGGGCCAGTACTCACACTGGACAGGCGATGGCTGGCCGCGCCGCCAGCCCATCTGTGGCTCAGACGTGTGCCAGCCAAGACGGAGCCAGCGGCAAGGTCCACGAGGGAGGAGGGGCCCCGACGGGGTCAGGCTACGTGCGGGGCCAAAGAGCCGCGGCCTTCGGGAGTTTTTCGGGTTTTCAATCTTGATTACGGCAGGCATTCCCATGGGCCAGCCGTGAAACGGACGCTCCGGCCCCGAAACGTTCTCGCCAGCCCCCGAAATTCAGCCGCAGGACGCTCCAGCACCGGAAATCGCACCATGCGGGCATGGAAATTAATCAAGTTGCGCCGTCCGCGCCGCCTGGGCTCTACCGGATCGCCGCTGCCGCCGCCGTGGTCGGCATTTCCGTCGACCTGCTGGAGGCGTCGATCAAGCGGGGAGACATTCCCATCAACCTGGTCAAGCTTGGCGAACGCGGCCTTGTCTTTGTGCGCGCGGCCGAGTTGCATGCCTGGCTGACTGGGCCGGTGGCCAACGCATCCGCGGCTGGCGGCGCCGGCGCAGGGGGTTGACGCTGATGAGCGAGACGATCCAGCCCCGCCCGACGAAGGGTAATGGCCACGGGGGCTCCCGCCCAGGCGCTGGCCGGAAGCCTAAGGATTACGAGAAGCCCGAGGCGGTCGTAGATTTCGAGGAAGCCCGTGCGCGCAATGAATCGGCGAAGGCCGACCTGAATGAGTTGGAGTTCAAGATCAAGAGCGGCGAGTATGTCGCTCGCGCGGCGGTGGTCCAGGCTACGGCGACCGCGTACGCCGCTATTGCCCAGGCGCTACGCTCGTTGCCGGACAACCTCGAGCGGCGCCTAGCGCTCGATCCCGAAGTCGCTGAAGAGATTGGTAGGCAGATCGACGAGGCTCTCGGTGAACTGGCCGGCGTCCTTGAAAAGATGAGGGGCGACCATGCTGGATGAAGCCGCCCACTACGAAATTGCGCTGGCTGATGTTCTGAGCCCCTACAGTGCATTTCGCCCGCCTAAGCGTGTGACGGTCAGCCAAGGTGCGGCCGATAACCTCATCATCAAACAGACCGGCAGCCCGGCTACCCCTTGGTCAGCGGCCGAAACGCCGTACATGGTCGAGCCGATGAACATGCTCGCCAGTCGGCGGCACGAGGCGGTGGTGTTCGTCGGCCCCGCACGCGCGGGCAAGACAGCCGCACTGCTTCTCGCGTGGGTGGCGCACATCGTGGTGAACGACCCAGGCGACATGATTGTCATCCAGATGTCGCAGGACAAGGCGCGCGAGTTCTCCAAGACGGACATCGACCGCGCGCTGCGTCACTCGCCGAATCTCGCAGCCATGAAGTCTACGGCGAGCCAAGACGATACCGTGCACGACAAGCAGTTCAAGCACGGCATGTGGCTGCGCATTGCCTGGCCGACCGTGTCCAACGTGTCGGGCTCGACGTACCGCTACGGCGCGGTGACTGATTACGACCGCATTGCCGACGACATCGGGGGCGAGGGTGCGCTGTTCCCATTCGTTGTCAAGCGAACGACGACATTCATGTCCCGCGGCATGGCGATGGCCGAGTCCTCTCCGGGCAGGGATCTTACCGACCCCAATTGGGAACCAGCTACGCCGCACGAGGCGCCCCCGACGAAGGGCCTCCTCGGCATATACAACGGCACTGACCGCCGCCGGTGGTACTGGAAGTGCCCCGACTGCCGCGAATGGTTCGAGGCCGCGCCAGGCCTGAGCTTGTTCGGTCTGCCGCCGGACGATCAACTCGGGCAGATGGTGCGCGAGGGCGACATAAACGCTCTGGCGGACCAGTACAACCGGATCATCTGCCCGCACTGCGGTGCGTTGCACGGGCCCGAGAAGAAGCCAGCTTTCAATAAGGGCGGAAGGTGGCTGTCCGAGGGGCAGCACCTCACTGCTGATGACGAACTGATAGGGGAGGGGCCGATCACCCCGGTCGTCGGCTATTGGATGGGCGGTGTAGCTGCGGCATACCAGTCGTGGAAGTCGCTTCTACTGCGCTACTTCACCGCGCTGCGCCAGTATGAGCTCAGCGGCGACGAGGAACAGATCAAGAACACGGTCAACGTCGATCAGGGCATGCCTTACATGTCTCGACTGCTGGCCGAAGCAGCTCGCAACAACGCGGATCCGTCCAAGCGCAAGGAAGATGACCTGCAGCGGTACATCATCCCCGACGAGGCGCGTTGCGTGATGACGTCGGTCGATGTGCAGGGCGGCGGAAATGCCCGATTCGTTGTGCAGTCGCACGCTATTGGCCCCCACATGGAGCAGTGGCTGATCGACCGCTACTCAATCACGGAATCGCAGCGCAAGGGCATGGGCGAGGAATTTGCGCCAATCGACCCCGCGTCCTATGCCGAAGACTGGGACATTCTCACAGAGAAGGTCGTGCGCGCGACGTACCGCACGAGCATCGAGGGCAAGGAACTACAGGTCAAGCTCGCCATCGTTGACTCCGGCGGCGAGGACGGCGTTACGGACAAGGCCTACGACTGGTACCGCCGCCTCCGAATTCAGGGATACGCCTCGCGCGTCATGCTCGTAAAGGGTGCGTCTACCAAGAAAGCGCCAATCATCCGTGAGTCGCTGGTCGGTGGCAAGAAGGGGAAAGAGGGCGATATTCCGCTCTACATGCTGAACCCGAACCTGCTGAAAGACGCGGTTTCCACTGGTTTGAAGCGGCAGAAGCCGGGGCCGGGATACATCCACTTGCCGAGCTGGCTGTCGCCGGCATTCTTCGATGAGATGTTCCGGTCTGAAGTGCGTCTGCCGAATGGGGTTTGGAAACAGATACGCAAGCGGAATGAGGCGTTCGACTTGGCCGGCTACATCCGCGCCGGCTGCCTTCGCCTGTCGCTCGACAAGCTACTGGATTGGGACAAGGCCCCGCCGTGGGCACGGCCATTGGCCGAAAACAGCGATCTTATCACCCGGGAAGTTCGTCGGGAGATGCAGGAGAACACCCCTATCGCGTCGGCCGCCGCTCCAGCGCCGACCCAGCAGCCCCGGCGTCGCCGCGTCTCACGCTCGCCGTACATGGGGTGATACGAAATCTGACCGCAGGCGCTTGGATGGCGTGCCGCCGAGAATCGGCGTGCATCCATCTAAGGGCACTCCATGCCGGTCACTCAATCCGACATTGACGCGCTGAACTCGGCCATCGCTTCGGGCGAGCGCCGGGTGACGCTAGGCAGTCAGAGCATCACTTACGCCTCGATCGCCGAGCTGATCCAGGCGCGTGATGACATGCGTCGGCAGATCACCGAGCAGTCCATCACTGCGCCGCGCCGGCGGACGCTGCTGTACTACGGCGGGCGGGGGTACCAGTGATGTTCGATCGTATCCGCAACACCTTTGCACGCGCAATCTCCAGCGCTGTCACGTCGGTCGTCGCCCAATACGATGCCGGCGGAACAGGGCGCCGCATGCGCGGTTGGCGTCCGCCATCGTCGGGTCCGAACCGCGCCACCTCGCAGGCGCCGAAGGTCCGCGACCGTGCGCGCGACGCTGCTCGCAACGACTGGGCCGCTTCTGCCGGCGGTCAGCGCTGGGTCACGAACTTGGTTGGTACCGGCATCGTGCCGCGCGCCAAGCGCATCACGAACAAGGCGCAGAAGCAGAAGGCCACGGATCTGTGGGATCGCTGGACGAAACAGTCCGACGCCGACTGCGTGCTGAATTTCTATGCGCAGGAGGCACTGGTCACGCGCTCGTGGATTGAGTCGGGCGAGGTGTTTGCGCGTCTGCGCTGGCGCCGCAAGGGCTCGATGGAGGTGCCGATTCAAGTGCAGGTCATCGAAGCGGACTACGTGCCGCAACTCGACGCCGACACGTGGCCGGGCCTGCCGGTGGGTAACAAGATTCGCCAGGGCATCGAGCTCGACCGCTTCGGCGCCCGCGTCGCCTACTGGATTTTCAAGGCGCATCCGACCGACTTTGCCTCGGGCAATATCGACAAGTCGCAGTTGATCCGTGTGCCGGCCGACGAGATCCTGCACATCTTCGAGCCAAAGCGCGCAGGCCAACTTCGCGGCGTGTCGGAATTCTCCTCCGTACTGGTCCGCCTGCGCAACGCTGAAGACGTCGACGACGCAGTACGGGAGAGGCAGAGGATCGCGAACCTATTCGCGATGTTCATCGAGAAGCAGTATCCGACGAGCCCCGACGGCATCGATCCGATGACCGGGCAGGCCATCGATTACGGATCGGACGGCACTCCTGTTGCGGCCATGCAACCCGGCATTTCGCAGGAGCTCTTGCCGGGCGAGAAGGTCGTGTTCTCGAATCCGCCCGGGGCCAGCGCGACCTACGCCGAATACATGCGTACGCAACACCTGGCGACCGCGGCAGGGCAGGGGCTGCCCTACGAGATCTTGTCGGGCGACATCGTCAACGTGTCCGACCGCACTCTGCGCGTGATCATTCAAGAGTTCCGCCGCTTCGTCGAGCAGCGCCAGTGGCACGTCGTCATCCCGATGTTCTGCCAGAAGGTGCGCGAGGCGTGGGTCGATCAAGCCGTGCTCGTCGGCGCGCTACCCATGTCGCTCGCCGATGACGCGAAAGCGGTCGAATGGGCGCCACACGGCTGGGAATACATCCATCCCGTACAAGACGTGCAGGGCAAGCAGTTGGAAGTCAACGCTGGCTTCCGCTCGCGCGACAGCGTGATCGCCGGGAAGGGGGACGACCCTGAACAGGTTGACGAAGAGCGCGCCGCCTCAAAGAAGCGCGAGGAAGAACTAGGCCTGCAGTCCGCGCCTACATCTGGTGCCGCCGGTCCCGCCGATGGCACTCGTTCGAACCCCGACTCCAATAAGCCGACGAAATGACCCTGAACGAGCTGATCACCGAATTGGGTAAAGCCGCGCCGGCCGCTGTCATCGGCGTGCTGCAGTGGATCACCGAGGCGCTGCCTACAGCGCTGCTGTGGCTCACGTTCATCTACACGTCACTCCAGTTCTACGTCTTCGTGCGCGACAAGCTGCGGCGCAAGGTGAAGGCTACCGAAGAATCCGAAGCCTGACCCGAAATCTATCCGCAGGCGCCGCCGCTTGCGGACGCAGACAATCCGCATCATCAAAAAAGGACCGCCATGAAAGACTGGTACAAGATCGTCGCAAGAACCAACGGCCAGGCCGCCCAAATCTCGGTGTTCGACGAGATCGGCGCGTGGGGTGTTTCCGCCAAGATGTTCATCGCCGACCTGAAGGCGCTCGGTGACGTGAAGAAGATCGCCATGGACATCAACTCGCCGGGCGGGTCGGTGTTCGACGCCCTGGCGATGTACAACGCGCTGCGCGCCTCCGGTGCGGAAATCACTGTGAAGGTGCTTGGCGTAGCCGCGAGCGCCGCGAGCCTGCTGGCGATGGCTGGTGACAAGATCATCATGCCCGAGAACGCCTTCATGATGGTTCACAACCCCATCAACGGCGTGTACGGCAATTCCGAAGACATGCGCGACATGGCCGACGTGCTCGACAAGATCGGCGCTTCGCTCGTGAGTACCTACGTCGCTCGCACCGGACGCACTGAAGAAGAGGTGAAGGCGCTGCTGGCCGCAGAAACGTTGATGAGCGCAGCTGATGCCGTAGCGCAGGGCTTTGCCGACGAGGTGGCGCCGGCACTGAACGTGCAGGCTGTGTTCGATTATGACCGCCTTCCTACTAACGTCCAGGCGCTGTTCAAGACCGCAGCGAACGCCGACGACGCATCTGCTGCCGCTGCTAAGGCCGCTGCTGAAGCCGCCGCCGCTAAAGCCGCTGCTGAGGCTGCCGCCGCTGCGGCTACTGCTTCCGCTGCCACCCCCCTTGCGGACCAGGTGCTCGCGCTGGCGACCGAAGCCGGCCTGGCTGACTTCGCTGCGCATTGGGCGCTGACGGTCGCTTCGATCGAGGCGGTGAAGCCGCTCATCGCTGCCGCAGGCGAGATCCGCGCGCTGTGCGTCCTCGCCAAATGTCCTGACGACGCCGCGGCGTTCATCAAGGCGAATGCCTCGATCGAGAAGGTGCGCGACGCGCTGTGCGCCCGGCTGGCGGCAAAGAGCGAATCGTCGCACATCGACACTACGTCCAAGAGTTCCAATTCGACCGCCGGTGCTGCGCAGCCCACTGCGGTTTCGACCTCCAGTATCTGGGCGGCGCGCAACAAAGCCAAATAAGGAGTCTGAGCCATGACGATTTATACCGAGGGCTTCCACACGGCGGAATTCCTGCTGTCGGAAGCCGAGGGCATGTACAGCCGCGAGCAGGTAACCCTGGCCGCTGGTAGCCCGGCCCTGCCTGCCGGCCAACTGCTCGGCAAAGTCACCGCAACGAGCAAGTACGTTGCCTATGACAACAGTGCGACCGACGGTTCGCAGACGGCCGTTGCGATTCTGTACGCACCGGCGCCCGACCTGACCGCCGACCAGAAGATCACGATCATCGCCCGTCAAGCCGAGGTCGCAGCCTACGCGCTCACCGGACTGGATACCCCGGCTCGCGCTGACATGGTGGCGGCCGGCATCGTCGTCCGCGACTAAGCAGACTCGAATTCAACATACTTAGGAGATCCGTAAATGCCGGCACTCGATATTTTCAACAATGATGCATTCGGCCTTGTGTCGCTGACCAAGGCCATCAACGATGCGCCTTACCAGCCCAATCGCATCGGCGAATTGGGTTGGTTCGCGGAGGATGGCGTCAGCACCACTAGCATGATGGTCGAGCGTCAGGGCACGACCATTAGCCTGGTGCCTGCAGGTTCCCGCGGCTCCCCGGCCTCGCCGACCGGGGCTGACAAGCGCAAGACTGTGCCGGTGCCGTCGATTCATTTGCCGCAGCGCGCAACCATCAATGCCGACGAGGTGCAGAACGTGCGCGCGTTTGGCAGCGAGACGGATGAAGAGCTGGTGCAGACCATCGTCAACAAGCGCTTGGTGAAGCTACGCCGCAACATCGACACCACGCTCGAGTATCAGCGCGTGGGCGCGGTCAGAGGCCAAGTGCTCGATTCGGATGGCTCGGTGTTGATCGACCTGTTCAACACCTTCGGTCTTACCAAGACTACGCAGGCAGTGGGACTGGACAACACGAACACCAAGGTTCGCTCGAAGGTCGTTGGCTACAAGCGTCTCATCGAACAGAAGCTTGGAGCCCTGATGTACCGCAATATTCGCGTTCTGTGCTCGGCCAGCTTTTTCGACGCCTTCGTCGAGCACCCGGCCGTTCAGCGCGCGTGGGACAACTTCCAAGACCGTGCCAAGCTGGCAGACGACTTGCGCGCCGGCTTCCCCTTCTCGCAGGTGCTATGGGAGGAGTACCGCGGCAAGGTCGGTGACGTTGACTTCATCCCCGATGGCAAGGCGCTTATGGTCCCGGAAGGTGTTCCTGAGCTGTTCAGCACTACCTTCGTGCCGGCCGATTATATGGAGACGGTCAATACGCTCGGGCTGCCGTACTACGCCAAGCAGGAGATCAAGGACTTCAGTAAGGGTGTGGACATCGAGGCTCAGTCGAACCCCATCCACCTCTGCACCCGTCCGGACGCGATCATCGAACTGTCGATCTCGTAAGCCATGGCGCTGAGCGCATTCCAGCGCCTCTCGGACCGCATCCTCGCTCGATTGGGTGAGGATGCGGTTCTGCGTAACACCGTCCCGTGCCGCGTCAATATTGAGTTCAATGTCGAGGTGGTCGGTACGGACGGGCAGATGTCGTTCGCCCGTGCCGTGGCGACCTGCCAGCGTTCCCTGCGCCCTCAACGCAACGAATCACTGGCCCTGGTCGACGCTGCCGGCGTGCCAATCCCCGACCAGGCCTACCTCATCGACTCCCCTGCTTTCGAGGACAACGGCTACACCGCTCGCTACGTACTGCGGAGGGCGTAAATGGCTGGCTCCCTATCTGCCTTCTCCGTCACGGTCGATACCGTCAAGCTGGAAGAAGTCGCCAACTCGCTCGACAAGTTGGACGACGCTGCGCTGGGACGCGCTGCGGTCACTGCGGTGAACCAGGTCGCGCAGAAGGCGTTCGCCGACGCCAAAGCGAAGATGAACACCGGCATCAACCTGCCGGATAGCTATCTCGATGAGCGCATGGCACTCGAGCTGGCCACCGACCCGGCGAAGCCGACAGCGCGGATTCTGGCGCGCGGTCGCCTGACGACGCTGACGCAGTACGGCGCGCAGCAGATGACGCGGCCGGTGAAGTACCCGAACGACTCGTTCACGCCGGGAAAGATGGGCAAGAACCCGCGCAAGCCTGGTGCGCTGCTGCCGTGGAAGCTGCGGACCGGCAACCCGGCGCTCGGCATCCCGGTCGGGATGAAGCAGGACGGGCTCTCGGTCGAGGTCACGCGGGGTGGGCGCAAGCCGATCACAAGTGTGCAGGCGTTCTTCGTGCGCGGGCGCAACGGCAACCTGCTCGTGATGACGCGCCAGTCAGGCACCAGCGGGAAGAAGCGGGGCGACCTCAAGGCGCTGTATGGCCCGTCGGTCTACCAACTGTTCCGCGCTGCCCTGGACGAAGCGTTCCTGAACGACGTGGCTGACCGCCTGGGCAAGACGGTTGTGACGCTCACTGCGGACGAACTGAAAAAGGCTCTCGGAAATGAGTAAAGCAAGCGACATCGCGCTCGAACTGAGCACCCGCGCCGCCAAGATCACCAAGGCGAACGGCTACAACACCGACATCGGCCTGCGGTTGTTCCGCGGCAAGCGCGCGTTCAGCGAGGACGATCTGCCGTGCCTGGTGCTGGTCGAGGGTAACGACACGCCGCAGGACGACGCGCTGACGGCCGTGAGCATCAGCCAGCGGTACGTGTTCGAGGCGCATACCGAATGCGACCCGGATCACCCGAATGACGCCGCGCACCTGGTCATTGCGGATCTGAAGCGCGCGATCTTCGAAGGCGAGCCGAAGCACGGCATGCGCCTGAACGGCAAGGCAAAGGGCATGACTTACAAGGGTCGTGTGATCGGTGCCCGCGAGGACGGGGCACCAACCGTATTCGCAGGCATCCACCTCGACGTGCTCTACGTCGAGGATCTGACGAGCCCCTGACGAAATTCATCCGCAGGCGCAGCACGCTGCGGATCGACATAGTTCTGACGTGCCAGTGCTGGCTTAATTCTGGAGAAAACCCATGACCGCTGCTCGCGGATTTATCGGTGCTGGCGACCTCTACATCGCCCGCTACAACCCCGCAAACGCCAACTTCGACCCGTTCAAGGGTCCGTACGAGGCCAGCAAATTCGAGATCAAGCCGTCGACCGACCTGAAGGACAACACGTCCCGCGGCCGGAACACCTACGGTCAGATCATCGAAACCGTCGCATTGCCGAAGCCGACGGAATTCACGCTAGAACTGGCCGAAGTCAACCGCGAATCGCTGGCGACTGCGCTGCTCGGTACCGACGTTGACGTGAACCGCGCCGCCGGCACGATCGTCGACCAGCCGATCACCGCCAAGCTGAACGGCTGGGCAGAACTGACGGCAAGCAACTTCGCGGCGACCGGCTTCGCCGTGAAGAACACGGCCGGCGACGTGACCTATGTGCTCGACACCGACTATGAAGTGAACTGGCGCATGGGCTGGATTCGCGCCAAGGTGGGCGGTGCCATCACCGACGGCCAGGCGCTCAAGGTGTCCGGCTCCTTCAACGCGGTGACTGGTTCGCTGATCCGCGGCGTGACGAACCCGATGGTGCGTGCGCGCTTGCGCTTGGACGGCATCAACTTCGCCGACAACCTGCCGGTGATCGTCGACGTGTACGAAGCCGTGATCGCGTCCAACAGCGCGTTCGACTTCCTGCAGAACGACTTCGCCAAGGTCACCATGCCGGGCCGTCTGAAGACCCCGGTGGGCAAGACCGAGCCGTTCACGGTCGAACTGCGCGACACCGCTTCGTAATGCGCGGCGCGCTCGCCCCGGCACCTTCTCTGCCGGGGTGATCAGGGGAGGGCGCTGACGCTCCCCTGTCACCACTCCACATCTCGCGTAGGGCTGACATGGCAGACAATAACCGCGACGTTTCCCTCCAGGTTACTGCCACAACAGTCGGTGGCGAAGCAATCCGTAAGCTGGCAAGCGACGTTCACGACCTGGCAAAGCAGGGCGGGGATGCTGCACCAGAATTCCAGCGTCTCGCGGAGGAGCTCGACAAGCTCGCCGGCCAGCAGGCCGCGATCGAGTCGTTCACGGAACTGAAGAGCGCCGTTGGCGAACTGGCGACGGATCAGCAGAGGGCGAAAGACGCCGCAGGTGCGCTCGGCAAGGAACTGTCGGACCTGGCTGGAACGACCGCCAATTTCAAGGAAGCCGAGCAGCAGGCCACGGTAGAAGTGCGTGCGGCTCAGCAGGATCTCGCTGCCAAGCGCGACGCGCTGGCCCGGCTCAAGGTTACGACCGACGACGCTGCCAAGATCGAAACCGAGTACAAGCTGGCGGTGAAGGACGCGCAACTGGCCGTGCTCGATGCACGCGCGGCGCTGAACGAGAAGCGGGATGCGCTCCAAGCAGCGAAACAGGCAACGAAGGACGCGGGGGAAGCCGAAAGCGAATTGGCTTCGCAGGCAAAGCTCGCCAACGCAGAAGTCGCCGCAGCCTCCAAGGAACTCACGCGCCGCACCGCCGCGTTGAATGAGTCGCGCGATGCGCTGCAGGCCACCGGCGTCGCCACCGAAGACATGGCGCAGGCACAGGGTGCGCTCGGGCGCGCGTTTGCAGAGACGGTAGCTGCGGTTGAGCAGCAACAGGCCGCCGTTGTCGCGTTGCGCCAGGCTGAAGCAGACGCCGCAGAGCGCAAGCGTGTCGCCCTGGCGGAAGAGGATCACCTCACCACCCTGCAGCTCAATAACCGCTACAAGCTGGAAGCTGCTGCGCGCGAGCAACTGGATGCCGAGCGGCGCCAGTACGCCGAGTCGCAAGCCCTGGCGAAGCAGGCCGCCGACGCCAAGATTGCCGCCGAGCAGCGGTACCAACAGTTTGTTCAGGGCTCCGCGCAGGCGCGCAAGGCCTTGGACGACGCTTTCGCGCAGACAGGCGTGCGTTCGGCTCAGTCGGTGCGTGTCGAGATCGACCGGATCAACGCTGCCCTGCACACGCTGGCAAACGACGCCTCAGTGAGCGGGGCGGAATTCGATCGTGCATTCGCATCGGGACAGCGCCGCATCGAGGCACTGAAGTCCTCGCTGAACGACACGGCCGAGGCCGTGGGGAAGACCTCGACGGCGAGCCAATTGGTATCCGGCGCGTTCGGGCAATTGGCCGCAGCCTACGGCGGCATCGAACTGGCGAAGAAGTTCCTGGACGCGAACATCCAGTTGGAATCGATGCGCCGCTCGCTCGCGATCACCACCGGCAGCACGGCGGAGGCGGCCCGACAGATCGAGTTTCTGCGCGAGACGGCCAACCGCTCCGGCATCGCCGTGGGCGAGATCAGCGAGTCCTACAAGCGGTTCGCTGTCTCGATGTCGCAGGCGGGCATCTCGGCGCAGACCACTGAGTCGGTGTTCGCTGCGGTCACCCGTGCAACCGGCCTGATGGGGCAAGGTAGTGAGCGCGCCTCGCAGGCCTTGGAAGCCCTATCGCAGATGGCGGGCAAGGGCATCGTGTCGATGGAGGAACTGCGGCAGCAGCTCGGCGATAGCTTGCCTGGCGCGCTGAAGGTGGTAGCCGACGGCATGGGCTTGTCGGTCAAGCAACTCACGAAGATGACCGAAGCGGGCCAGATCATGGCCGCTGACTTGCTGCCCGCCCTGGCGGACCAGCTCACCAAGACCATCGCAAAGGGTACTGAGCAGGTCGACGGTTTCCAGGCTACGTGGGCGCGGCTGAAGAACGTCATGTCGGAGGCGTCGACGACCATCGGCGATGCCGGCGCGCTGACCGCATTGACAACAGCCCTGCGCGCAGCGGGGGTGGTTGCCGGCACCGTGCTGATGGGCGTGTCGGTGACTCTCGATGGGCTATTCACGGCAGTCAAGCAAGCTGCGACTTTGACCGCGGGCGTGGTGCATGGCGACCTGAAGGGCGCCGTGGCCGAGTCAGGTGTCCTGTTCGATCAGATGATCGAGCGACAGGCGAAGCTCGGCCGATCGCTCGACGACTTCGCGCAGGGCGGCAGCAAGGCCACCGAGGCGCAGAACAGTGTCGGATCTGCCGCGCGCCGGGCCGGTGAACAGGCTGCAGGCGCCACGACGAGCGTTGCGGCCAACGCAAAGGCGCACGATGGTGCTGCTGCCGCAGCTAACGGAAACGCACAGGCGCAAGCTGCCGCGGGTGCTGCCGCTTCCGCCGCCGGGAATCAGGCTGGCGGTGCTGCCGCCGGCTGGTATGCCATCCAGGCGGCGTACATCGACGTGAACAAGCAGGCAGAGCAGAACACGCTGATTGCGGAGAAGCTGGCGCAGGCGAAGAAGCACGAAGGTGAGGCGACCGTCACCTTGGCGCACGTCGCCGGCAACGAGATCGAGATGCGCCAAGCCGCCGTGCGCGCCGCGCAAGGCGACGAACAGGCGCTGCGCACGCTCGCCCTGGCGCGCGAGCAGGAGGTGATCTACCTGAAGGCGCAAGCCGAATCACTGATCCTCGCCGCCGGCGGGTCGGAGAAGCTGCGGGACGACCAGAAGGAACAGCTCAAAACGCTGACCGACCTGATCGACAAGAAGACCGCCGAGGCTGAGCGGTCCAAGGTTGCAGCCGACCAAGCGCAGGTCGAGACGGTCGCGCGACGCGCCGCCGCGGAGACGTACAAGGACAACGCCGATCGGCTGGCCGAGTTGAGGGCGAACGCCGAGGCGGCATCTGCGGAATTGACCCGCCTGAACGCGCAGCACGCCGCAACGGCAGAGCAGCAGGCACAGGTAGCTCGCGCTCAGCAGGAGGCGGCATTCGCCGAGGGGCTGTACCGGGACGCGCTGCGGGACACCGCCGCCGCGGCCGAGCGCAAGATCGCCGTCATCCGTGAGAACGCCTTCGAGACGGACGTAGCCACGCGCGCCAGCCTCGCCTACTACAAGACGCAGGAGCAGGAGGCGCAGATGTACGGGCGCACCCTGGAGGTGCAGAGCGCGCAGATCCGTCAGAAGCAGATCCAGATCGAGGCGGTACGGAGCCATATCGCCGCGGTCGAGCAAGAGACGAAGGCTGCCATCGCTGCGGCCGAAGCCGATCGCGCTGCCCTGGAGGCGTCCGGTCAACTGAACCCGGCCAAGCAGCAAGAGATCGAGCTGCGTATCCGCAATGCGCAGGCCAAGCTGCAGGAAGCGCAGGCAGGCGAGCAGCAGGTCCGCCAGTTGCAGAACGAGATTGACGCCATCCGCATGCGCAACGACGCGTCGCAGGAGAGCGTGCGCGCCAGCCAGGCGGGGGGCACGGGAGGCGCCGCCGGCGGGGGAGGGAAGCGCGCACTCGACGCTTCGCAGAACGACGGTCTGATGTCGTTGGTCGATAAGCAGCGCCGCGGCACGCTCGGCGCCGACGACCTGAAGACTGCGCAGGCTGCGTTCGACGCTGCCAACTTCAACCGCAACGTCATGCAGCAGTACAGCGGCAAGGCCGCGTACAGCTTTGACGGCATCCGCAGCATCGAGACGGCATACCGTCAGGCTCAGAACGTCCTCGAATCCGTCCAGAAGCTGCAGGCGAAGACTGGCCCGGCCGGCAACACGCAGCCGAAAGTGGCTGGCGTCAAGACGGTCAACATCAACCTGAACGGGAAGTCGACCCCGGTCAACGTCGCGTCCGATGCTGATGCCGAGAACCTGACCGGCGTGATGCGGCAACTCGAATCCTTCTCGGGGAGGTCCAACACATGAGCATCACCCTCGCGGTCGGCACGACAGTCGTCGCACTGAGCCCCGATCTGTACTGGTCGGACGAGAACAACTGGGCGCCGGTTGAGCAGACGGCGCAGCGAACCATCACCGGGGCGCTCATCGTCAGTGCAGCGACGCGCCAGGGCGGGCGTCCGATCACCCTCGAACCGTCAGACGACGAGAGCGGCTGGATGACCCGGGCGGTTATCGACCAACTGCGAAATTGGGCCGCAGTCGCCGGACAGCAGATGGTACTTACACTTCGCGGGCAAGACCGTACGGTGATTTTCCGACACCACGACGGCGCCGGCATCGAGGCGCACCCGGTCGTGCATTACAGCGATGTGGTCGACGGGGACTTCTACCTCGCCACTGTGCGGCTCATGGAGATTTGACGAATGACCAGTTCCATCACCTCGAACAGCATCAAGCTCATGAAAGGCGAAGTGCTGCTCGACACCGACAACGGGGGCGGCAAGATCACCGCAAACGAGGTGGTCGACGGTGTTTCCAACAACCTGTTCCCCGACGTTTCGGAGCTGGATCGCACCTACGGTCGCATCGGCCTGCGCAAGAGCTTCGCGTCCGTCAACACGACGACCACGGACTCGTACCTCGGCGCTCACGCCATCGTGCTGAAGCAGCCTGACGACCCCAACGTGTCGATCACGATGTTCACCACGAAGTCCTGGACGGACCAGCGCGTCGCCGCGGCGAACAACATTCAGTCGTACCTGGCGAAGTCGGTGAAGTGGCCCGGCCAGGTGCTCGGCGTCCAGCTCGCCGGCCAGCGGTCAGTGCAGTTGCTGCTCCGCGTTGGCGACTCGCTGCCGAAGGTCGGCCAGTCGCTCGTGCTCATCCAGAACGAAGGGCTCGGTTCCGAGTTCTCGCAGTTCGTCCGCGTGCAGAACGTTGCAACGCAGACGCGCCAGTTCACGGTCCTGGTGGGCGGACAGTCGGTGACGTTCACAGGCGTCATGGTGACGCTGACGATCTCGGCGCAACTGCAGTACACGTTCACCGGCCCGGACCCGTCGCCGCTCGATCTCGGGTCGTCCGCGGGGGCTATCTGCCGCGACACGCAGGTGGCGAACGCCGCCAACTACTACGGCGTGGCCGACCTGATCGCCAATGTGGCGCCGGGCGACATCGCAGTGCAGGCCAAGAGCATCTATTCGCAGCTCGTGCCGAGCGCACAGTCGCAGACCCCGCTGACGAACCTGTCGGCCGCTGGCACGACGAACCCGGCAGTGCAGTCGGGTCAGGCGAATCAGACCCTGACCCTGGTGCTCTCCGGCCCGAGCTACGTCTACGTGCCGACATCCGTTATGCCGGGCACCTGGACCCTCGGCCCGTACTCGGACGACAAGCAGGGCAACGTGATCGTCACGTCGTCCGGCACGGTGGTGGGCACAATCAGCTACGCCACCAACACTGTCCAGTTTACGCAGACCCCGAGCACCGGCACGCTCACGATGTCATGGATGCCCGCCGGTGTCCCCATCCTGCCGCAGAACACCGCCTCCATCGACATCAATCAGACGAACCGCGTCAACGTGTTCGTGATGACGCTGATCCCGAGCCCGTCCCCGCGTCGGCTCCAGGTCAGCTATATGTCGCAGGGCAACTGGTACACGATGCAGGACCAGGGGGGCAGCAGCACGGGCTCGATCAAGGCGGCAGACCCGAGCATCGGCGCCGGCACCATCGTGTACGCCACCGGCACGGTGACGATCACGCTCGGCAGCCTGCCGGACGACGCCAGCTCGATCCTGTTCACCTGGGCGAGCCCGGCCAACGTCTTCAACCGTTCGAACACCGCGCCGCCGGCACCGTACGTCGAGTTCACTATCACTCCGCCGGCAGGCCAGCAGCTCGTGCAGTCGGGCCTGACGATCACCTGGCCGAAGCTGCCGAGTGGCACGAACACCGCCGCACTGGACCCGGCCACGCAAACGTTCTCCGGCGATGGCACGGGCTACGCGCGATGGGCAAACGGGCAATACCTGCTGCGCATGGCCCCGAACACCATCACCGCGACGGGCACGGTCTTCACGGCAAATTACAACCTTGGTACGAAGAAGACCGCGCACTTCAACGCACCGCTGCGCGATGGCTCGGGCAATCTGAGTGTGTCGCTGCCGGACACGAACGTCGTCGCCGGTACGGTGAAGGTCACCTGGAACGTCCTGATCAATGACTATTCGCTGATCTCGAATATCCCGGCGCAGATGCAGTATTTCCGCACCGATCCGTACATCACCGCGCAGGACAACGGCAGCGGAGTGCTGAAGCGTTACAACGGCGACGGCACGAGCACGACCGTCACCAATGGCGCGGTGAACTACGTCGCCGGCACCGTCACGTTTAAGCCGGACGTGATCGTGAAAATTGCGCAGCCGCTGTTCCAGTCGAACCTAATCGGCTACATGAAGAACGCCAACGGTATCGGCATTGACCGTAGCGATCCGGTGTACCAGAACACGCTGCAAGGCATCCAGTATTACGACGCCGCAGCGACCTATCCGAACGACACGACGGGTTCGGTCGACGTGGAGTACATGACCACCTCGGGCTCGGCCACGCAGCAGACGGCGACAATGAGCCAGTGGGGCATCAACCTCATGTATCAATACGCCGAGACGATGGTACCGGGCTCGACGATGTTCACCTGGGCAGGCGCGACCTATTACGACGACCTGGTGGGCAACCTGTACAGCGGCTTCAATCCGCTGACGAACGCCGGTACGCTGTCCGGCTCGATCAACTACAGCACCGGGCTGGCGACGATCACGCAGTGGACTTCCGGCGGCGCAAATTCGCTATCGCTGAAGTCGATGCTGACCACGCAGGGCAACGTGCCGGTGGACTTCGCGTCGTTCCGCATCCCGGCCGCACCGGTGGTGCCCGGCTCGCTGCAGATCCAGTTCTCCCCGGTGACGGGCGGCTCGGTGTCGGTCACGGCCAATGCTGACGGCTCGATCAGCGGCACGAACGTGCTCGGCCTGGTCAACTATCAGACGGGCGTGGTCAACCTGCGCTTCGGCAAGCTGGTGACCGCCGCGGGCAACGAGTCACAGGTGTGGTACAACGCCGCCGCGGTGACGGCTGACGGCAAAATCTTCAAGCCGTATCCGGCGTTCGCTTCGACCATTGTGTTCAACGCAGTCGCGTATAGCTACCTGCCGCTCGATGCCTCGATCCTCGGCCTGGACCCGGTGCGCCTACCGACCGACGGCCGAGTCCCCATTTTCCAGAAGGGCTACGTCGTCGTCGTCCACCACACCGCGAAGCAGGTAGTTACGCCGGCGAACGGCACCGTGGTCGACGTGGGCCGCGTGCGCGTCGCTGCGATGCGCGTTGTCGACTCGTCGAACCCGCCCGTGGTAATGGACCCGTCGATGTACACCACGAACCTGGACGCCGGCACGCTGACGTTCGGCCCAACGGTGAGCACGTCCGGCATGACGGGAACGATCTACGTCGAGAACCGAGTCGAGGACATGGCGATGGCGTCTGACGTGCAGATCACCGGCCGCATTGCACTGACGAAGCAACTGACGCACACGTATCCCGCAGGGGAGGCGAAGGTCAGCTCTGCGCTCATCATGGGCGACCTGCAGGCGCGCATGTCGCTGTCGTTCGCGCAGACGACTTGGGCGAGCGTGTTTTCCGACACGGTGTCAGGTGGCAGCCCATCGAGCAACTACAACTTCGCCAGCTACCCGCTCGTGGTGACGGATCAGTCCGCGATACAAGAGCGTTGGGCACTGGTGTTCACCAGCTCGTCGAGCTTCAATATCATCGGCGAGGCGGTCGGCAACATTGGCACCGGGACGATCAACGCCGATACCTTCCCAACCAATCCGGCGACCGGCCAGCCGTACTTCACGCTGAAGTCGAACGGGTGGGGCGGTGGGTGGGCCATCGGCAATGTGCTGCGATTCAACACGGCTGGTGCCAACTATCCGCTGTGGCTCGCGCGCACGGTACTGCAATCGACCGCGACCGGGCAGAGCGATTCGTTCCGTCTGCAGATCCGCGGCGACATCGACGCATAAGAGGACAACATGCCCGCTGTTTATCCGAAGCTGCTCACCTCGCAGGACTACGGCGCCCCGACGCTCCCGGCCACGGCCGGATCGTTGATCGGGGTGCTCGACGCGTGTCTGAAGGACGGCTACGGCAGCCGCCCGATTGGCGCCGTCACGGTGTCCGGGACGACCGCGCAGGCCAATGTCGGCACCGGCCACGGCCTGCTGGCAGGACAGGTGATCCTGATCGCCGGCGCCAACGAAAGTCAGCACAATGGCGAGTTCAAGATCGCGGCGATCGGGCAGAACACGGTGACCTACACGGTGCCCGCCGGCACGCCGTCGCCGGCCACCGGCACGATCACGTTCAAGATGGCCCCGCTCGGCTGGAACAAGGTGTTTTCCGGCACGAACAAGGCGGTGTACCGCACGGCAGCGACTAGCAACACGGTGGGTCTGTACCTGCGCGTCGACGACAACCCGACCGCGCTGGGCTTCGCCAACCGCGTCGCGCAGGTTACCGCCTACGAGCTGATGACCGACGTGGACACCGGCTTCTACGCGGTGCCACGCCCGACGCAGAACACACTCAACTGGCCCAAGTCGGACAACAACACTGGTACCAACGGGGGCGTCCGCAACTGGGCGATCTACGGCGACGACCGGTTCTTCTATTTCTGGGTCAACCCGAGCCAGCAGCAGTCCGTCTCGATGAATGGCCTCACGGTGGGATTTGGGGACCTGGACGCCCCTCAGTCGATTGACGCCTACGGCGCCATGTTGACGGGGTACAACTACGATTCGACGCAGAGCGCATCGGTTGGCGGGGGCGACCTGGCGTACTCGATTGCCTCCCCCATGACGGCGTATTGCCCTCGGCCCCCGAACGGGATTGGCACTCCGCAGGCCCTGTACCACCTCGCGCCGGGGGTGGTATCCGGTTCGGTCTCCGGGAATATCGCCGGCCTGGGTATCGCTTGGCCGGATGCGACGACCGGTGGGTTCTTCCTCAACAACGTACTTTGTACCGACGGTAAGGGGTTTCGGGGGTGGCTGCCTGGCATGCACCACATTATCCAGGCTCTACCCCTCGGCAACGCCACCACTGCGGTGATCCAGCACCTGGGTCAGATCGACGGTATGCGCAACCTACTCGGCCGGAAGTTGGGGTTCATGTCATCGGGCGCCCCGCAGGTGGCGACCTATATCGGGAGCGGCTATTTCTTCGACCTGACCGGTCCGATCCGTAACTACAACTGAGTGGCGCTATGTCCAACGTCGTTAAATTCATGCACTCCGACATGGTCAACGCCCCGACCGTGTTCGGCAATGCTGGCGGCACGATCCCGATGCTCGACGCCTGCCTCAAGGATGGATGGGGCTCGCAGACGCTGTCGTCCCTGGTAGTCGCCGGCGGCGTGGCCACGGCTACCTTCGGTACAGCTTTCCCGTATGAGATCCAAACGGTGGTGCTGATTGCCGGCGCCACGCCGTCCGGGCTGAACGGGGAGAAGAAGGTGCTGTCTCTGACCAGCAGCACGATCACCTTTGACGCGACCGGCATCTCCGACCAGACCGCGACCGGCACGATCACCGCCAGGATGGCACCACTGGGATGGGCGAAGTCGTTTTCCGGAACGAACAAGGCGGTGTACACGTCGCCGGCCGCCGCCTACTCGGGCGGTTACCTGCGCGTCGACGACACCAGCACGCTGAACGCGCGCGTGGTCGCCTACGAGGGCATGTACGACGTGGACAACGGCGTGAACCCGTACCCCACGGCGGCCCTGGTGGGTGGGGGTCTGTATTGGGGTCGGTCGAACGTGGCCGATGCCACGACGCGGAAGTGGTTCCTGGCGGGAGATGATCGCGGATTCTATCTGTGGCTGGCGCCGCAGACGGCAGTGGGTGGGGTGAATGGCATTTCCCAGTACTTCGGCGATCTGATTGCCAAGAACACGACCGACAAGTTTATGTCGACGATTGCGGGAGGCGTTGCCTCCAACGTCGCCAACGCGGCCGCCGTCCTGTCCGACCTGGGGTATTGCAACACGGTGTCGCCCACCTCGGCGAGCGGGGTTTTTCTGCCGCGCGCCACGACGGGGGCCGTCGGAGCCATCACCACGACGAAATACTGCGCGCTGGCGGCCGCCAACCAGAGTTACTCGGGGCTCAACATCAACACCGCGCTGACGTATCCGAACGGGGGCGACAACGGGCTGCTGCTGAGTCCTACCGTGGTGACCGGGGCTCAGGCGCTGCGCGGCGTGTTGCCCGGCTGGTATATGACGCCGCAAAACGTTGGTCCGTATTTCTCGCACCGAGATCCGGTGCCCGGCACCGACGATTACCCGGGTAAGAGATTCCTGGCACTGCGCCATGCCCCGCCGGGGGATAGCGGCTCGCAGTACGGCTATGCGTTTATCGACGTAAGCGGCCCCTGGCGCTAAGGAGCAGGCCGAATGGACTTGAATCAGGATAGCATTGCCGCGCTGCTGCACTTCGACGGCACCAACGGCTCCACCACGATTACCGACCTGTCCCGAGGCGGGTTGGGCGGACTCTGCATGGGCACGGCAGCGATCAGCACTGTGCAGTCGAAGTTCGGGGGCTCGTCACTGAAGACCGGTAGCGCCAACGGCAACTACCTGAAGATCGGTGCCGGCAAAGGCCTCGACTTCGGTAGTGGCGATCTCACGGTCGAATCGTGGGTATGGCCGGTGTCGCAGGGCACCGACTACGGCGCGATCTTCGGGAGATGGGACGACGCCACGCCGGCGAACCAGGACTGGCTGGTCTGGCGCGCGGCCAACGGGGCGGTCAACGTGTCGGTCAACGGTGCTCAGGTGCTGACGGGCGCGGCCGGAGATCTACCGACCGGAGCGTTCGTGCACGTCGCCCTGACGCGCGCTGGCACCGCGCTGCAGATCTGGGTCGGTGGCGTGGCTAAGGGCAGTGGCGCGATCTCCGGCGCAATCAATTGCGCGCAAGCGCAGTTCAATACGCTCGGACAATCGAACTTCACGGCCGGGTCGACCTTCCTCGAAGCCTACTATGATGACTTCCGGGCCACGGTGGGCGTGGCGCGCTACACGGCCGGGTTCACGCCGCCTGCGGCAGCCTTCCAGGACTACGTGGACGTGATTCTGCTGATGCACGCGGAGAACACACAGGATTCTTCGCGGTATCGGCGAGGCGCCACGCTTGGGGCCACGGCTTCGATTAGCGCGGTACAAAAGAAGTTTGGTTCCAGCGCGTTTCTGTTCAACGGCACCACCACGAGCAACGTGACCATCCCGCATGATTCCTCGTTGGATATGCTCACAGGGGATTTCACCGTCGAGCACTGGGTGTACCTGCTCGGCACCACCTCTGGCGGGCGCATCGTGGACAAGGACGGCCGCGCCAACACTTCCTACCCGCAATACTGCACCTACGAGGCCGGCGGCAAGCTCGGCGCGATGGTCGGCTCGGGCAATAGCACCACCTACCTGCAAAACCTCAACGCCGGGACGATCAGCATCCCCTTGAATCAGTGGGTGCACCTGGCGTTCACCAGGCAGGGCACCACGCTCCGTACGTTCGTGGGTGGGGTGCTCGACCAGACGGTGACGCAGACCGGTTCCCCGACCTCCGGCGGGCAGCCGCTGTGGCTGGGCGGGGAGTTTGGTCAGGTAGCCAGCCAGTTTCTGAACGGCTACCTCGACGAGGTTCTCATCACCAAGGGGGAGGCCAAGTACACGACCAACTTCACTCCTCCTACGTCCCCCGCGTCGGACAGCGTCTCGGCTGCTCGTACTTATAGCAGCGTATCGAAGCTGTACGGCTACACGAAGCTGCCAAGCACGCCAGTGCTCGGGCTCGGCACCACCAAGCTGCACAAGGGCGTAATGGGGCAGTCCGATCAGACTTGGGGCGGGCGGGGTCGGATTGCCGGGCAGACCACGGTGAACACCACACCGACCCCGGAGAGGGTGCGCCTGGTCGAAGAAGGGGGTGGCGTCGTGCAGACCACGTGGTCGGACGCCGGCGGCAACTACGTGTTCGACAACGTCAACGAGAATTTCAAGTACCACGTCATTGGCCGCGACTACACGAAAACTTACAACGCCGTGGTGCAGGACAACATCACCCCGGTGATCATGCCGTCGCTCGCCTATCCGAGCGAGGCCATCGGCAAGTATCGACGCAAGATCACGATCCCGAGGACGGTGGGGTTGGGCGCGAACCACGCGGTGCTGCTGCGCGTCGGAGAGAGCCTGATCACAACGAATCCGACCAATGGCTACGCGACGCAGACGGCCTTGATGGCCGACATCATGCTGCCGCTGAAGACCTTCCCGACGGCCAGCGCGGGGGCGAGCATCACCGGCAAGGGTACGTTCACCGCCGACATCAACTTCACTACCTTGTCGGGGACGATGCTGCCCTATTGGCTGGAACGCGTGACCGGCACGGCGCCGAACCGGGTCGCCCACTACTGGGTGAACCTGGGCAGTCAGAACCTCGACTCCGCCGACGCAGCGTTCTACGTGATCTACAACGGCGCGACACCGCAGACCAGCAATACCGGCAACGCGGTGTTTCCGCTGTTGTTCGACGACTTCCTGGTGACGACGGTGGATACCGCCAAATGGGTCGGCTCGCCCAACCTGACCAACGTTTCGGCGAGCAACGACGTGCTGCAGGTCGGCACGGGATCGTACCGAGAGGTGCGCAGCATCGCCACGTTCGACCAGGGTTACGAGGTGTTCGGCTTCTTCGGTAACACCTTGATGGGCGGAGGCTGGCCGTACACCAACTCGGTGGGCCAGTTCGTCGGCAACTTCGGCTTCGCCGGCGGCACGCAGGCCAGCCCACAGCCCTACGGGACCTTCGTCAACACTGGCACGAATACCGGCGCCACCTTTTTTATCGGCTACGGCGACTCTCCGCTCGGTGGGGGCCTGTTCTACACGCCGCGCCAGGCCGCCACTTCGTCGCGGGTGGTGGTGCAGCGCGGCGCAGACGGCAACATCGTGGGCTGGCTCAATGACACCCTGGTGGGGTCGCGTTCCGGCGTGCCGGCGGGGGCCGTCGCCGTCTGCGCCACGCGCGCTCCCGATGCAGCCACTGCCTATCTGGACTACATCGCAGTACGGCGCTTCGTTGCCGGCGCTCCGGCCATGATCATCGGCTATGAGGAAATCGCACCATGACGCTCGCCTTTTCCAACGGCGTGATCACCGACCGTCTCCAGGCGCTGACGCGTGCCATCGACGCGGGCTCGGGGCCGGGCAAGCTGCTGATCTACAGCGGCGCACGCCCGGCACGCGGCGCCGCACCTGGTGGCGGTAACACGTTGCTCGCCACACAACTGTTCGCAGATCCGTCGGCCGGGTCGGTGTCCGGCAGCACGCTAACGCTGCAGATCGGCTCGTCAATCCTGGCCAGCAAGACGGGCAATGCTGCGTGGGCGCGCATCACCGACAGCGACGGGAACTTTGTCGCCGACCTGGATGTGGTGGCGTCCGGCGGCAGTGGCGAACTGCAATTGGCGGCCGGCGGTAGCCCGACCACGCAACTCTATGAGGGTGGCGTGTTCTCGATCTCTCTCGCAACCCTGGTGGATTCGTGAGCAACGTCAACCTCGACTTTCACCGGGGATACACGCCGCCTGCAGGGACCGCGGTCAACCTCAACTTCACGCTGAACCCCGATGGCGTAGCAACCGTCGGCCAGCTCGTGATGGTGAAGGTTGCTCCGTCGCTGCAGATGATCGGCGACGCGCAACCAGCAACACCGGTCGCCGGTCAACTGGTTATGACGAAGGCGGCGCCGACACTTCACATCTCCGCGAATTACGACAACGCAGTGTTCCGCGGCCCGTCGTCGACGCGCGGCGCGGCCTATGAGCAGGCGGCACCGGTGGCGAAGTCGAGCGGAAGTCTGTTCGAGCAAGCTGCCTCCCTGCACCCTGTGCGCGGGGCGAGCTACGACGAAGCGGTACCGCTGCGCTCTTCCCGCGGCGCGGGGTTCAAGCAAGCGTCGAACATCCGGGTAACTGATCGCGTGTCGTTCGAGCAAGCCGCGCACGCTCGCGCGAGCCGCAGTGGTGCGTGGGGATACCCGCCGCACGTAAAGGTTTCGAGCGGTGACCGCTTCGAGCGCGCCGTGCCACAGCGTCGAAGCGTACGTGACGGGTGGGAGTACCCTGCCCACGTCAAGGTGTCGAAGGGTTCGCGCTATCAGGAGGCTGTACTGCTCGCACGCTCGACGGGGCTGCCAGCGAAGCAGGGCACGCCGACGAACCACTCGACACGCATGCCCTGGCAGGAGGCAACCGGTCGTATTCACTGGGGTGTCGACCCGAAACCGCCGGAGCCACCCAAACCGCCGTTCGCTGGTACCGGTCTGCTGAAGTTCATTTGCCCGTGGCTGGACTATGCGGGCAACGACATCCGACTCAATTTCGCCGTGAACCCGTGCCCGCCGGACGAACCGGAACCGCCGGGCGAGACGGTGATCGTCCCGGTAAAAAAGGTCTATATCGTGCTGAACTCCGTAATGCTGCGTCGGGTCGACGGCAACGTCGAACTACCCACTTTCTCGCTCTCGATGACTATCGACGCGGACTCCTGGACGTGGGGGTTTAACGCCTCGCTGCCGGCCGAGACGCTGGACGCCGTGCAGGCCGGATCTGATGGCACGCCGGTCGAACTGGAAGCGGTCATCAACGGTACCGCGTACCGCGTGCTGGCCGAGAAGATCAGCCGCGAGCGCACGTTCGGCCGCGCCGCCATCCGAGTGAGCGGAAATGGTAAGTCCGCCATCCTCGGGGCGCCATATGCACCGGTGCAGAACTTCAGCAACTCGGCCGCACGCACGGCGCAGCAACTGATGAACGATGCGCTGACCCTGAACGGTACCAGCATCGGCTGGACCGTCAACTGGGCAGCAACCGACTGGCTGGTACCGAGCGGCGCCTGGTCACACCAGGGCAGCTACATCACCGCGCTGAACGCCATCGCTGGCGCGGCCGGGGCATACATCCAGCCTCATCCGAACCAGAAGGCGCTGAACGTTCTCGCTCGCTACCCGACGGCGCCGTGGAACTGGGGCTCGGTGACGCCGGACTTCGAGCTGCCGGCGGCTGTGACCATGCGCGAGAGCATCGAGTGGTTGCAGCGCCCGGCCTACAACCGCGTGTTCGTATCGGGTGAGGGGCAGGGCGTGCTCGGCCAGGTGACCCGCACTGGCACGGCCGGCGACATCCTCGCGCCGATGGTGACCGATGCGCTCATCACGCACGCCGACGCTGCTCGCCAGCGTGGCTTGGCAATTCTCGGCGACACCGGGCGCCAGGCGCACGTCTCCCTGCGGCTGCCGGTGCTTCCCGAAACCGGGATCATCATGCCGGGCAAGTTCGTGCGCTACGTGGACGGCGACGTGTCGCGGATCGGCCTCGTGCGCAGCACCAGCGCAGACGGGAACATGCCGGAAGTCTGGCAAACCATTGGAGTCGAAACCCATGTTGCGTAACCCCTACAAGATCCTGCGCGACCTGATGCCGGACCCGCCGCTCCAGGTCGGCACCATCGTGTCGGCCGCGAACGGCGTGGCGACCGTTCAGCTTCCCGGCGGCGGGCTCCTGCAGGCGCGCGGCACGATCACGTCCGGGCGGGTATTCGTGCGTGATGGCGTGATCGAAGGCGCTGCCCCCTCTCTCCCTGTGGAACTCATCGACGTATAGGCGCAATTGGCCCGCAGGCGGCGCGATGCTGCCAGACATACGGTGTCATCTCGTCAACTACCGGAGAACACCGTGTTCAGTGCAATCCTTTCCTTCCTTGGCGGTTCCGCGTTCCGGCTGATTTGGGAGCAAATCAGCCAGATGTGGACCGCCCATCAAGAGCAGAAGCACGAGATCGAACGCATGCGACTGCAAGGCGATCTGGACGCCGCTGCGCACGAGCGCAACTTGGCGGCCATCCGTCTGCAGGCCGAGCTCGGCGTGAAGACGATCAACGTGCAAGCCGAAGCGGATCTCGCGCGCAGCGACTCAGCAGCATGGGGCCAAGCTGTCGTCGCCGCGATCAAGCCGACCGGCATCTGGTTCGTCGACCTTTGGAATGGCATTGTTCGGCCTGCGGCAGCCACCATCGCGCTCGGCCTGTGGTGCTTCGCGCTGCATGAGGCTGGCTTCAAGATGGGTGAGTGGGACCGTGAGCTGGTTGGCGTGATCCTCGGTTTCTTCTTCGCCGTACGCGTGCTGGCGAATCGGGGCAGGGCATGACGCTTGTCGCATGGTTCCTCGGGCTCATACGGCCGACAGTGCCCGAGCCCGTGGCTGCCCCGCAGGCGCTCGAATCCGAGTCGGTGGCGCCGCAACCCGCCGCACCAAAGGACTTCCACACGCTGGCGTGCGAGGTGGCGGCTGCGCTGGCCAGGCGCTTCGAGGGCCTGTACTTGGTCCCCTACCTGTGCCCGGCCGGCGTACCGTCGATCGGATACGGGGCGACCTACTACCCTGACGGCACCCGGGTCACGCTGCACGACTCTGCGATCGATCAGCGGCAGGCCGAGTACATGCTGCTGTGGATGGTACGCACCGTCTATCTGCCGGCCGTGCTGAAGCTCTGCCCGGCTGTCGACACGCCAGAACGCCTGGCCGCGCTGATCGATTGGACGTTCAACCTCGGTGCTGGCAACCTGAAGGTGAGCACGCTGCGCAAGCGCGTGAACGCTGGTCGGTGGGACGACGTGCCCGCCGAGATCCGGAAGTGGAACCGCGGCGGCGGGCGGGTGCTGCGCGGGCTGGTACTCCGGCGCGAGGCTGAGGCGGCGCTGATTTAGGTTTTACTAACTTCTGATTGAAATTGTGCTTTATGAGGTGACAATTCTTGTCACCTCCAGCCTACGCGTTGGGTGACAAAAATTGTCACCTCAATGCCCCGGGGTGGGACTTCGGGTGACAAATTTTGTCACTTTTCGTTCGCTCTACCTCATTCGAGGTACCTGGCACGCCTCATGCTCAACAGCTCCGCAGCAGCAATTCGCTGCGTAACGCTAAAAACTTTAGGGGTCATGTCATGCTGAATAAAGCGCGGATGGGAAAGCGGGTACAAAAGGGCTTCACGCTGATCGAACTGATGATCGTGGTTGCGATCATCGGTATCCTGGCGGCAGTTGCAATCCCTCAGTATCAGGACTACACGGTTAAGTCGAAGCTGTCGAAGGTTGCTGCATGCGCTGAGCCGATTAAGCTGGCAGTCGCACTTTATGCGCAGACGAACGGTTCATTCTCTACGACGGTGGACGATTGGACCGGTTACGGCCTCAAGGCGGCGCCTACGGCAACGACCGAATGCTCCGGCTACTCGATTACTGCGACGAGCGGGGCCGTAGTTATTACGATGGCCGGTATCAAGACTGGCATCGACACCAAAACGCTGACGCTGACCCCGACCGTCAATAGCACCAACGTTACTTGGGTTCCGACCACCAATAGCACCGATGCGCTGGTGCTGGGCTACTTCAAGGCGTCCTAATCTCGCTTGAAGGTTGAACCAGAAGGCGCCTTCGGGCGCCTTTTTAATTTGGAGTAGGAATTGCCTTTGCCGACCAACGAGCAGCTTGTTGAATCGCTCGACAACGAACTGATGGATCTGCTGTATGAGCGCCTGAAACTGGCAGCGTATCTGCCGGTGCCGAACACGCCGGCCGAGATCCACCAGGCGGTGCAGCGCATGCGCGGGATCGCCGCGATCTACCGTGTTCCGCCCGAGGTGGGCGAAGCGATGGCGCTGGCGATCATTGAAGCCAGCCGGGGGAGGTCGTAAGGCAGAAAAGCAAAAGGCCCGCTGGTGCAACACTAGACTCTTCGAGGGGTCAGTATTACGGCGGGCCTGCCGACGAATCGGCAACGGCAGTATCCCAGAGCGGCTAGGAACACACAAGCGCTAAGCGATGCTCAGTTCCAAACGCCGGCCGAGCGCTGCGAACGCGTCGGCCAGCGTGTCGATCTTCGTGGCGTGGTGCACGTCGACGATGCGGGTCACCTCCTGCGGCTTCAGATGCATGCGCCTCGCGAGATCGGCTTGAGTGATCCGCTGCGCCAGCATCTCATTCAAGAGCAGCACCTTGGCTGAAAGGCTGACAGGTAGCCCCACCAGATCCTCGCCAGGCTCCGCGGCAGAGGGTAGTGGCACCTGACGCTGATCCTCAAAGTAAAAATCCATCGCAGTGACCAGCGCGTCTTCGGCTAGATCGAGCGCTTCTTCGCGCGTTGGGGCGCCGGTGGCTGCCTCCGGGATGTCGCGGAAGGTGGCCAGGAACCCGTCACCATCGGGTTCGATTCGTACAGGGTATCGCAGCAATGCAGTCTCCTAGCAAGTAAGGTGAGGGCGAAGCCGGGAAAGCCCCTTGCGGGGCCGCCCTTCATTTGATGCCGAGTTGCTTGAGTATCTGCCGTCTGAGCCCTTCGCCTATTTCGTGGCTTGGGTGCCGGGGCAGGGTGGTTTGTTTGCCGTTCAGGTAGACCTTCAGGTGCTTGCTGCCGTCCTTGAAAGTCGCCCCCTGTTCAGCGAGCCACCGTTTGAACTCGCTCTGCTTCACTCGCCCTCCCGAATCCGTTGAACATGGGTTCATTATAAACAATTTTGCTTATATATCAACAAAATTGTTTAGTCGGATGGCTACCGCCGAAACCTCTTCTGCGGTACCTCCCCGGGCCGCTTGATCTTGCTCCTGTCGCGCGAGCGCTCGCTGGGCCAGTGCACGGAGTGGGGTGCTCTGTTCGAGAGTGCGCTGGCCGTGCCCATGGACGGTGCCCAGATGCCTCTGTGGCGGCAGACTGTGATGCCTGGCAGGACTGGGTGACAGGATCCCGGTTGATGGGTTTGGCGACTGCGCGGCCAAGCACTGGAATGCTGTGGCCGCCTAGCCATCGCCAAATTAGGGGAAGAGGGGGGCGCCGGGCCCTTGCTTCATTAATCCCCTCAGGTCATAGAAGGAAACGTCCACGACCCACGTTCCGAAGGAGTAAGCGGCGACGCGGTATGGAGCAAAGTAGAAGCTGAGCTTATTTCCGTCTTCTACAGTGAACGTTTCGAAGTTCTCAGTGGTTGGTGCAGTGGCATCGAGAAATTGTTGCGCCCACCATTCATCCTTTGTTATTTCTTGACCGCATTGCTCCCAGTATTCCTTGGCTATCGATTTTCTACTTTGGTCACTTATAATTTCTAGCGCGGCGTCGTGATCTGAAAATAGATCGGTCAATTTGAATGGGTAGGCTTTTCCATCCTTGATCCTGAAATTGAACGCTTCAGAAAATTGATTAGAATGCGCGGCGCCAGCACCATACCAGCTGCATGAATACGAGATGCTTAAGATATGTTCGGTTGCTAATGCAATTCGATAGCCATCCCATCTTCCGTTTGCGTGGAAGTCATTAAGCTCAGAATCGTCCACCTCTGGATGGAGGTCGGGGCGTACATCCCATGGTGCTGTACGCTTCTGCATTAGTAGCGTATGTGCTCTTCCGGAAAATAGAGCGCTTAAGGACTCAGCGACACCGGGTTCCGATGTCGACTGGAATTCTGGATAGTCAATCACCACATCATGGCCCGGCCGTCCCGCCACTTGTTCTTGGACTTGCTTTGGGAATACGATGTATGGACCATGATTGACTCCGTTTATGATCGCAATTTTCTGTTGTTCCGCGGCTTTGAATAGTGCGGAGACGACTTTTTCGCGTGCGGCTGCTGTATTTAGGTCGATATATTGTGCATGCTCGGAGATGCTCTCCGGTACTTCGCAGGGCTCAAGGAGGATGGGGATTAGGTAAATATCGTCTTGTTTCTTGTACCGAAGATTAGATACTGCAGTGTTTGCTTCCCGCGTCACGAAGGAGCGCTTGGAAACGGAATTGGGACTAATGAATACGATAACAACATTGGCCGCGTTGAGTGCCTTTTCAATTTCACGTTCCCAGCGTTGCCCGGGCAATAATTTTTCTGAATCCATCCAAGGATCCAGTCCCAACGCCTGAAGATAATCATAGAAGGGTTTGACGCTGTTGAAATCCTCTTTGGCGTAGCTGAGAAAAACCTTTAGCACCTCGAATCCTCCATGTGGATCTTGACTGGAGTCCGATGGTGGCACAGTGGTGACGTTTCCAAGCTTCGTGAACGTCTTATGAGCCTGCGCTGTAGCGAAAATGCAACTGCCTGGCATCAGTGGCAGGGGCGCCGTACTGAGTGCTGTTCTGACAAAAAGAGCCCGCACAAGGGCACGCTCTCGCGCCGGCCGTCGCTGTCGGGTCGCACGATTGGCGCGGCGTAGTCCGGCCAGGCCTCGGGTTTCCATTCTGAGGGCGGCGGGTCGACGCCGAAGACATCGCGCAGCAACTGACACCGGACGCTTGGGGCATAGCCGCTGCAGATCGTGGCTCTCCTCATGTTTAGCCATTCCGGCGCCGGCGCGCTGCTCGTCCGGCAGACCAGAAGTTTGCGACGACCTCGTGGTCGTCAAGCGGCACGGATGGGGTGTCGACCTTCACCTCGCCATGCAAGTAAGGCTCTATGCTCATCTCATTGCGTAGGTGCCATAGGATCATAGATTGCGCGTTGGCTGTGTGGTATTCGGCCTTTGGAAAGCACGACTGAAACTGCCAGGCGCGGCGCACGATGGACTGCAGGCGCGCGATTTCCCACAGCAGGGCCCGGACCTCCGGAGAACGGTTCCGGTGCCACATTTCTCGCAACTGCTCATCGGTGAGAGGCTCTTTGTAGCGGCCCTCGAAGGGATTTTTTTTCATTCGCCACGCCTCGCATTCGACCACTACTTTCCTGTGGGGCGTTTCCCAGAAGGCCTCCCAGGGACTATGCGCATGCCGTCACGCGAGACCTCGATGTGCGGCATGTGTCCGTAACCGCGGAGGCGGCGGATGTCGTCCCGAGCTTAAGCCGTCCTGTCGGCAACCGAGGGCATTGCTGGCTATGTGGAACGTGCCGCAAGCGGGGCAGGTGTAGCGGAAGCCACGTGGAGGGGCTCTCATTCGGTCAGCAGCGGCCGAGCAGAGGGGGCAGTTGGCGGGTTCGGGGAGCATGGCGTCGCCTCTAGAGTATACTGTATGTATATACAGTACCGCAGTCACGTGCCCTCCCGTGAATGCTTGAGTTTACTGTATGGATATACAGGTGTCAGCTGCGTCCCTTCAGCCAGTGTCAGGTCCGGCGCTTGATCCCGCTCCGGGCAGCTTGACTGGTCCAGGTTGGGGGGCTCTGAGGCGTGAATTTTTCCCACGGCCCCCCGCCAACCCGCATGGGAGCTAGAGGGCAGGTTGCGCAGCGTGGGAAATTTGGCAACCTAATGCCTTGATTCAGAACGGGAAAAATGACTTTCGCGGCCGGATTGTGATTCCTGTCGTCGTGGGTTCGAGTCCCATCAGCCACCCCAAGAATTTGTTTTAAAAACAGCCGCTTATCAAGCGGCTGTTTTTATTTCAGCGATCCTGTTACGGCTTTGGGAAGATGGGATTCCAATTCGGAAGATCATCAGCGAGTCCCTTTCACCTTTCTCTCGCCGGCGGTCGCAAATCTCGCCGCCATGCGCCCGTCGACATAAGCCGGTGCATCACCTTGCGATAGTCCAGAATCGCCTAGCCAGGCGGCCAGTATGGCCGCAGTGGTCCCTCTTGCTTGTCACCGCAGGGGGTGCGCAAGCGCAAATTCCCGTCGTGGCGGTGTATATGCAATTCAGCGTTTTCCCGCCTGGCCATTAGCCATCCCGCGGCGATCGCCGCTTCCATGGTCGGAAACATATCGGGCTTCATATCGAGGCCGCCGAACTCCAGTGCCCAACCCTGTCCCGCGGGCAGTACGCGAATGATTCGCGGTTGCATGATGTCTTTTTCTAAGTTTCCCACGACGCATAGCGGGCGACGCCCTGCGTGAGTGATGCGATTCAGTAAAGACTCCCGGCCGGCGGCGAACAGCCCAAGCAAGATTCCTGCTGCATGGGCGGGCACCGTTCGGTGCCATACGAACAGAAGACGCAGCAATCCCCGGCCTTTGGCCTCAGCACCATGTGGCAGTGCTCGCACTCATAGCGCCAGAGGCAGGCGTCCAGCGGCATGGTTTCTTCCTTGGCATGCGCGCACTTGGGGCAGGTGATGATTGACTGCAGCTTGACGGCGCTCACCATGGTTCCTGGCCCCCAAGTTGCACTCCGAAATGCAATCGGCCCTTTCCCAATGTGGGGTTTATGCATAGCCTAGTTCCGTACCAAGGTACGGAGTCAAGCGATGGAGCAGACGCTAACGATCGGCAAGCTGGCCAAGGCGGCTGGTGTTGGCGTGGAGACGGTGCGCTACTACCAGCGGTGCGGGCTGCTACCGGTGCCGGAGCGTGCCTATGGGGCCATTCGGCATTATTCGCAACAGAGCTTGCAGCGCCTTCATTTCATTCGCCGGGCTCAGTCGCTCGGGTTCACCCTGGATGAAGTCCGGGTACTGCTGCGACAGAACGATGGTGGCTCGTGCAGCACGGCCCGCGCACTGGCCGAACAAAAGCTTGGTCTTGTGGAGCAGCGACTGAAGGATTTGCGGCGGTTGCAGGCGGAACTGGAACATCTCATCGGGCAATGCCACACCCATGGCAATGAGGCTTCTTGCCCCTTGATTGATGCTTTGTCCGTCAGTATGAAATTCGAGAATGAAGCTTGACCTGGTGTGCTGCGTGGCGATGACCTTGCTGTGCATGCAACGTCGCGGAGGTCAGCGGTAACCGGTAACCGCGAAAGGACACTTCGCACCCTCGCAAATCAATGAAGAAGGGTGCCCGAAGAACTCGACACCCAGGATCGTGCGCCGTCCGACAAAAAAAGCCCGCACGAGGCGGGCGGCAGGGATTTGCCGAGAGGGGCCACCTCACGACCGCTTCATTTTCTCCGGCATGTGCGTTTAATGACACCCCCATTTGGGAGTTTCAATGAATCGCGTGTGCACCGCTGTAGGAAAGCGCCTCACCGCTGCAGAACACCTGTCCTACATCCTCCCGAAAATCCACTGCATATGCTGGAAAGAGGACGAGGATCAGACAGGAGCGTCTTATGAAAACCATTCTTGTGCTGCTTACCGCTTTCACAGCATTGCTCAGTGGCTGCGTTGTAGCTCCCGACCGGGATGGGCACCGAGACGGCGGATACTATAGTGGCGATGGTCGATACCACGATCACGATCACGGAAATCGGGACGACCATCGGGACTACGGTGACAGGGACCGGTGGCAGGGCGGACCTAGGTATTAGCGCAGCAGCGTATCGCCTGACAATCGCACCACCTAGCGCCCGCGGGCAGGCATTGCCTTGATGGTCATCGTGCCGTCCTTCTGGACATCCGCGCGGGCGAGTGCATCGAGAGGAATCGTCCTGGTTGGCATTTTCGGCACGACGATCACCGCATCGCCGCGGAGATTCCTCACCCAGCAACCCGTGTCCCAGGCACCGTGGTATGCCGCGTAGAAGCGCATATGGTCGGCGCCGACCAAAGGCAGGTCGCACTTCTTGTGCAGGTATAGCACCGTGGGGAACGGGGTCCGGACCGTTTCCCCGACCCTCATATCATCGAACGGATACACATAGGCGTCCTCGGCGCCTGCGGATGTGGCCGCGGCGAGTGCCGCGATCCAAACCAGCTTTTTCATAGCGATCACCATCGACTGACGAAGGCGGGTAGATGACCCCGGCGCGGCGCTTCGCGAGATATTCGACGGCCTGCGCGCTCCCCGCGGTGGGTGCCGGTGCCATAACGTCGATATCGAGGCCCGTACGGCGGGACCCGTCTGGCGGAAATTGTACGTCGCCCTGGCGCGCAGGGTCCGGCGACAGGCGCCGGTTATGTTCGCCAGCCGCCATACCGGGCGTCGTCCTGTCCTTACAGCTTCCCTGAAGCGGCCCAGCCGTCACCCTTGGACGTCGGGCGTGTCCTGGCCAAACGAATTCCTCTCATGGATCTGTCCATCCCGGCCGTGGATCAGGAGCTCGACCTTTGCCCGTTTTGCCTTTTCCGTGCCGGTTGCGATGGCGTGTTGCTGACAGGTGAAACGCTGCTCGTTTCCGGATCCGCCTTCGAGCTGGACAGCCCAGCCATTGTAGGTAGGCACGACGTGGATGTTCTTGCTGGCCATGGCTGTCTCCTTTAGTCCGTGGAGATAGTGTCGGCCCTGGAACACCGCGCTGGTATCGGTCGCCGTCCGACAAGCGGACGCGGGGGCTAAAGCCACGTGAGCGACTCACCAACGTGCATGGGGCGCAAATGGGGTTTATCGGGTTTATCCCGACTGTCCCGAACCGCAAAGCGGATGTCACCTGGGATCAAATGGGTTTGCGCCGGTTTTCCATACTGACGTGGTAACAAACTCGCTCCCATCACCATCATGCTTGCCGTTGCTATCTGGCTGCTTTGTTCTTTCGCGATTGGCCTGCTCGCCCACATTCTGGGTCGCTCCGTTGCGGTCTGGCTGGCCTTTTCGATGGTCTTCACGCCGTCCCTCGGGCTGATCGCAATGGCCGTCCTGGGGAAGAAAGTCAAGGCACAGCAGCTGTCGATCTGAAGCACGCAGGCGCCGGCTCGCCGCGGTCCCTTTCCGCAGTCGGAGCAGGATGCCGGAGTCGCCTTCAGCGCCCCCGGTGGTCAGGATCTTCATGCTACGATGCCTCGGACACCGGGAGGCCGCCATGGAATTTCGATACAAGAGCCGGGAAATCTCGATTCAGCCGATCAAGGCACCCGACGGGCAATGGGACTGGTCGTTTGTCATCCGTGGACACGGGCATCGACATAACGCCGGGGCGCTCGCGGCATCGGAAGACGGCGCGATCGAAGCCGCCTACACAGCCGCGAAGCACGAGATCGACCACATCTCCGGCGACGCCAACGACTAGCCGCCAGCTCCGCGGCACTACCTCTTCATTTCACTCACGCGCAAGCGCACCGCCGGGTCTCCGAGCACCACGTAGTTGCGTGCATCGTCCCGCGCGATCCATCGCAGCGCCAGTTCCGTTTCCGCGACCTCCGCGCCTGCGCTGCGATCGCGCAGCAAGTCGGCCAGTTCGGTGCTGAGCGCTGCCCAGCGGATATTGAAGCGGTCGGTGGCCTGGCCCACGCGTTGGCCGCGCAACAGGCTGCCCATTACGTCGCGAAAGCCCTGGGTTTGCGGATCGGCGCGCTCGGACTGGAAGCTGTAGGCCCACGCCCGGTCGACATGGCCGAGGACGGCCAGCGCGCCGCCATTCGGGTGGGCGAGCAGGCGCTGCGGCAGGCGGGCCGTGAACGGGCAGGGGGCGATACGGTTGCTGTTTCCGCCGGGCGCGCTGAAATTGTCCAGCTCGGGCGCACCCGCGCCGAAGCACGCAAAGCAGAAATGGATCAGTCCGTGGCATCGCGCGTCGGCGGGGATGTCGCTGGCGGCAAACCAGTGGCTGTCATCGATGGCGCCATAGCCAGGCCAGTCCTGGCAGACCAGCGCGCCTTGCAGATCGGCAATCCGGTTGTCGTCGGCGCGCAGGCACATGCCGTGTGATCCGGTCAGCAAGACGGCAGGTGGGCCGTCGGGTCCGTCGCCGCGCAACAGGCCGGACAGCGCAGCCTTGGTCGCCGCATCGCCCAGCAAGGCCTGCATGGCAAAGCCTTGCCGTTCGCCAAGCGGCCTGATCTGCCCGGCGCCCATGGCGAGCGGCGTGGCAAGCTGGCGCGTCAGCATCTGCGTGGCACGGTCGAAGTCGTGGCAGGTGGCGAAGAGCGCGACGTTGCGGCGAGACGGCACGGCCGGGACACTTTCGTAGGCGACGACGCTGTCGGCATAGCGCCGGTAGTCTTCCAGCTCGGCGAAATCCAGCCTCCCGACTGCCCAGTAGAGGTCCAGCGTGTACTGGAACGCGAACGGGATCTTGCCGGGCGGGCCGATCAGGGCCAGGTAATACGGCACGCCAAGGGCCGGGTCGACGACGTTCAGCGATACCTTGTGCCGCGCCAGCCAGGTCGCGGCGGTGTCGCCGGGCAGGCACCCATCCTGGCCCTGGAAGATCTTGATCTCGCCTGCTTCGGCGCGCCTTCGTTCGATCAGTGGAGACAATGCTTCCAGGTAAGGCGCCGGATCCGTGTCCGCGGCAAACAGCAGACCCCAGCCCGCTTCCGCGAGATTGTCGGCATCCACGTCGCCCATGACCGCATATGTATCGACCTGGCGTGCCTTTTCCGCGGCGCGCTCGGGGGCGCGGCGGCCGGCTTGTTCGCGCGTGCAGAAGGCGTTGATGCCGGCTTCGTCGAGATCCGGCAGCGGCTGTCCGGTGTCGGCATGCACGCCCAGCGCAATAGGCAGGGAAGCGTCGCTCATGGCGCCTCCGCGGCGCTTGCCTGCGCGGCCTGCCAGATCAGGTGCGCGACCTGCGGCCCGCTGATGTCGTTGTGCGCGCCGGAGACTCCGGACTTGTGGCAGATATAGGCGCTGGCCTCGACGTTCAGCACGCGTGCGCCGGGCATGGTGTAGCCCCCGTCGATATCGAGCATGGCGATGTCGGCCGCGGTGTCCACGCCCTGGATGCCGAAAGCGCCGATCGCGCCGAACGTGGGATAGGTCGTTGCCGCGTCGAATGCCACCTGTCCCGCCACGCCAGCGGCCCACGGATAAAGCTCGCACACGGCGGTGTCGTGCCGGGAGCGGGTCACGACCAGCGGCCCGTGGAGCTTGCCGTCCGGCAGCAGGCGATGGCAATAACCCGCCGAGTCCGGCCGTACCGGAATCGAAGGCGCATAGGCCCACAGTGACATGGCGCCCTGCACGAGCACGCACGAATCCACCGGCCGGCGCAGCGCGGCGGTGCCGCCGGGCCCGCCCAGGGCGGCCGACATGACGATGCAGCCGAAGCTGTGGCCCATCAGGTGCACGCGGGCATCGGGCAGGGTGTCGAGCAGGCGGTTGATTAGGGCGTGGACGTCTTGTTCGCCTACCGCCTGCGCGCGTTTCTTCATGGTCCAGAAGGAGAGCTGGCGCAGCGGCGCGAGGATGCCGCCCAGCGAAGGCGCGCCGAAGGCGGCGCCGAGCTGGCTCGCCTCGGCGAATGACGCGTCGGGGTCGAACGGCAGGCGGTCGGCGCCGGCATCGCCATCCGTGCCGCCCGCGCCCAGTGCCAGCGCCTGATCGAGTTGCACATAGGCCTGCCGGACCTCGGGCGGCAGCCTTGTCGCATCGGCCCCGGTGCGCGCGGCTTCGACGATGACAGCGAGCGCGTCGCGCACTTGCGGCGTGTCGCCGAGCCGCTGCGCGTAGGCATCGATCATTGCGTCTTTGCCGGCGTGCGCGGGGGGCGCGAAGCTCGCGGTATCGCCCATTTCTTCATCGCCCCAGGGCAGGCTTGGCCAGTGCACGCCGATATGGGCCGGCGCAAAGCCGGGCCGCAGCGTGCGCATTTCCTGCTCATCCACGGCGCAGGCGCTGAACGCCCCGATCCAGCGGTCGTACTGGCTGCGCGCGGCCGGGATGTCGCCTTGCCAGCCGTGGCTCCACAGGAAGATGTCGGTTGGCGCGGGCCCGTCGCGCCATTGGGCCAGCAGGCGGTCGGACAGGCGGCCGGGCTGCCCGCCGGCGGCATCGGGGTCGTCGTTGCGCTCTTTGCCGTCGGCGTCCAGCGCGATCAGCGCGTACGTGGTGCCGGTGGCGGCGATGGTCTGGAACGGCATGGCGGGCCTCCTCTTGATTGCACGGGATCAGCGTGTCTCGCAGGCATCCGGCTGCGGCGTGTCGGCCTTGAAATAATCGGCCTTCTGCCGCGCCGTGAAGCCGCCGCCGACGATCGCGCAGGCCTGCCGGCGCCACGCGTCAAGATCGAGATCCCAGACCGCGGCGACTTCAGTGCCGGCGGCATAGAGCCAGCGACCGTCGTCGCTGACGGAAAGCTGGGCGACGGGCTGGCGCGGGTCGTGGTACAGCGCCTGGGGAAACGGCAGCGGACGGTCGGCCTGGCTGTCGAGCAGGAACAGGTTGCCGTGGTCGTCGCCGGCCACGACGAACGGTGCATCGGGCACGGCAAGCGAGGTAATGACCCCGGATGCGTCCTGCTTGAGGAGGACGGGTGCACCCGCTGTCCTGGCGGGGGCCGACGGCGCCTCGCCCAGCGCCAGCCGGAAGACTTTGCCGAGGTAGTTGCCCGCGACCAGCGTATCGCCCTGGCGGTTGAAGGCCAGGCTCGTGATCTGGCCGCGGGGCAGGTCACGGAACTGGAGCACCTGCGTGGCCCGTGCGCTGGCGCAATCGGGGCCGGAGGTCTCGATGCGCCACAGGCTGAGCCGGTCGTCGTCGGAAACGGCCAGTTCGCTGCTGCCCGGGCGGAACACGGCATTGGTGGCGCGGGCGAGATCGTCGGGCAGCGCCACCTGGCAAGGCGCTGGCGCTGTTGCGCCGGCCTTGCCTGCCGGGGGGACGCGCCACATCTGCAGGCGACGGCCGTTGCCGGCGTCGCCGGAGCGGATCGCGAGCAGGTCGGCGCCCGTGCTGAGCGCAAGGCGGGCCTGGCTGCCAGCCTTCGCATCGGGCAGGGCGATGCCGTTGCCGTCGGTGCCCATGATCCATACATTGCCGCCTGCATCGGCCAGCGCCAGGCGCTGCGCGCCGCGCGCCCATGCCAGTGCGATGACGGGTGCCTCGAACTGCCCGGGCAGGCGGTGCACGGCGGGTTGTGCGCCTTCGGGCTGAAGCATCGTCAGGCCCTGGCCGTCACTGGCCGCGGCTTGCGCAGGGGAGCTGCCGCCCAGGGCGAGCAGTTGCGGGGGAACGTTGTCCTGCTTGCGCGCCACAATGCGCGCGACGGGGTTGCGCGGGGTGTCCACGCGCATCTGCAGCAGCTCGCCCTGTTCAGTGGATACCAGCAGTTGCTGGTGTCCACCCGGCGCCAGGCCGGTGATCTGGGTGGGCAGGTCGATCAGCTCGTTGCGCACGACCTGCATGCCCTCGGGGTCGAGCTGCCATTTGATGACGCGCCCATCCCAACCGCCGGAAAGCAGTTGCCGCGCATCCGTAAAGACCAGCCGCACGACGGCATCGTCATGGCCGGACAGCGGGCGCGGCCAGCGCCCCCCGTCCGCTGCGCGCCAGACATCGATACGGCCGCCGCGCGTGCCGGCCACGACCAGGCTGCCGTCAGGGCTGACCGCCACGCCGTGGTAACCGGAGAACCAGTCGGTGTTTCCCGGCGGGGAAGGCAGTTCCTGCGCCGGCCCGGCGAGCAGCGCCGGGCCGGTCGCCGAATTCTCCGGCAGGTGCCAGAGCCGCGCCTTGCCATCGCGCGATACCGTGGCGAGCTGGCGGCCGTTGTCGAACAGTGCCAGCCCTGTGACGCGCATGGCGTGCGCGCGGCCGGTTGCCACCGGCTGCTGCCAGTTGCCGCCCGCGCGGGCCAGGTCCCATATGACCACACGCCCGCCTTCGAAGCCGGCCACCAGCCGGCGGCCGTCGCTGGCCAGCGCGGAAACCGGACCCCAGCCGCTCTCGGGACGCGCGCCGGGCGGCAGTGCGAGCCGCGTGGCCCGGCCCGGCTGCGCAATGCTCCACAGGGCTACGCTGCCGTCCTGCCCGCCCGTGGCAAGCGTGCCCGCGCCCGCCAGTGCGAAAGCACGCACGCCCTGCGGATGCTGGTTGCGCAGTTGCGTTTCGTCGAGGCTGGCGCGGCGCGCGCCCGGCGCCAGTTCCGATATCTCGATGGCCCAGTGCCCGGCGTCCAGGCGCGCCGTGACGCGGTGCGTGGCATCGGCCTGGACTTCGGTCATGCGGCCGTCGGCGCGGGCCAGGTAGGCCTCGATGTGGCGTGCGCGGTGCAGCGTGCCAAGCAGCGGGCGACGGAAGTCGAAGGCATTGTCGGGGCGTTCGTGCCCGTGCTGGCCGCGCGTGCCTTCCACCGCGGCCACCAATGCCGCGTCCGGTGCCGGGCGGGAGTTAAGCAGGGAAAACAGCGCGTTCTGGCGCGCAAGATCCTGCTTGGTCGCGCGCAACTGCCAGGCGGACAGCACGAAGCCGATCAGGAACAGCAGCGTGACCAGGCCCAGCGCATAGCCCAATATGCGCCATCTGCGCGCGCGGGCGCGCGACTCGCGGTGGCGCCGGTATGCGGCCAGGAAGCGGTTCTCGGCTTCGCTGTGCATGTCTTCCGGTTCGAGCAGGGTATCGTCCAGTTCTTCGGTGGAAGTGAGCTTGCCGAATACGCCGGGGTTCTCGCCCGATAGCGCCCATGCGCGCGCAAGCTGCTTCCAGTGCGGCAGGTACTGCGCCCGCCATTTGGCATTGCTGGCGCGCAGCGGCTCGGTCAGCCGGTCGTGCGTGAGTTCATACCATTGCGCATCCTGCCGGCTCTGCGCACGCACGAGGTGGTATTGCTGCAGCACGCCAAGTTCCGCCGCGGTTGGCGCTGCGCGCACGCCGGCGTCGAGGGTGGCCTGCGCGCGCATATTGGCGGCCGTGATCAGGCGGCTCTCGATCCATTCGCGCACCACGCGCTGCCGCGCACGGGTCGGCGCTGCGGCGTCCAGGGCCAGGTTGCAGTACGACGCCAGCGCGGCGCCGGTGTCGAGCCGCAGTACCTGGTCGAGCGTGATGGTGGCACCCGCGGGCGGCGTGCCGGCGTCGCCGAAGCATTGCCGCCACAGGCTCAGGCCCACCACCTGCAACTGGACCGGTTCGACAAAGCGCCCCTCGCGCATGACCGCCTGCCCGTTCGCGTCGCGTGTACGGATCTGCGCGAGGTCATGCACCAGCCGTTGCGCCGCGTCTTCGCGGAAATCCACGCCCACGGCCGCGGCGGGGCCGGTCAGGGCTTGCAGCGCCTGCTCGCTCGTCAGCAGGTCGATGCGCATGGTGTTGGTGAGCCGTGTCGGTACCAGGTCCCGGTAGGCGTCGAGCCACGAGAAATATTCCTCGCGCATCGATACCAGTGCCCACACCGGGCTGGGGCCGAGGTCGAGCACATCGCCCAGCTGGGTGAAGAACTGGCGCTTCTGCGCGATGTCGTCGCTGTCCAGCGTGAAGATCTCCTCGAACTGGTCCAGCACGATCATCAGCCGCCGTGGCTTCGCGTCCGTGGGCTGGTCCAGCATGCGGGACAGGCACGACAGCAACGTGTCGTTCTCGCGCGGCTTGATGCCGGTACGCGCGGCCCAGCAATGCAGCACGCTCGAGACGTAGCGATTGGCGCCGCCGTAGGGCGCGCTGACGCGCGCGGTGGGCAACACGTCGAAGCGGTCGGCCACGCGCGGGCGCAATCCGGCTTCGATCAACGAAGTCTTTCCCGCGCCCGAAGGCGAGTACAGCAGCACGATGCGGTCGGCAATCAGCCGGTCGCGCAGTTCTTGGATCTCGGCATCGCGGCCGAAGATCGGGTCGGTTTCGTCAAGCGGCGTCGGGCCGATGTACGGGCCGGGGCTGGCGTGCGCCATGTCATGGCTCCATGCGCTGCAGCAGCTCTGCGGTGAACATGCCGACGTCCCCCCAGTACAGCTTGAGCCTGGCCTTGTCCTGGAAATAGCGTTCCAGGTAGCGGCGCGCGCTGACGGGGTCGACGATGCTGTTGGGGTCGAGCTGCGCCGACAGGTGCTGGTATTCCTGGCGCAGGTCGGCGCCTTCGAGGTTGAGGATGCTGCGGAACAGGATGCGGAACTCCCAGGACTGCACGTCGAAGCCGACAAAGAGCAGGGCACTGTCGTTCAGGCGCGCCCGCACCGCGAGCGGGATCGCATTGCGGTTGACCGACACGCTGGTGAGATAGTCAAAGTACTGGTCTTCGGTGAGCACGAGCGAGCCCGGTTCACGCAGGTCGCCGAACAGCTTGAGCACCATTGGCGCCTGTGCGGTCGGCGCGGCGCGCTTGCGGCCTTCGGCCAGCGCATCGTCGCAGGCTTCGGCCTGGCGGTTCCAGCGGCACAGGCGCACGCTCGGGTCGGCGCCGTTCTCGCGCAGCGCATCGGCCAGCAGGTCGCTCGGATCGGTGCTCAGGTAGACCGGCAGTTTCAGCCGCGCCATGGCGCGGTAGGGGCTCTGCGGCTCGCGGTCGCGCTGCGCGCGGCCGACGGCGCTCACCACGTTGCCCAGCTCAGCGATGATGTCCTCGTTCTTCAGCGCCAGCAGTTCGGGTGTCAGCAGGTCGCGGTACTGCTGGACGATATGCTGGTACGCGAACTTGTAAAACAGGCGGCGCGGGAACACACCCTGCTGCGAGACCGCCAGGTACTGGGCGACCTGCGGCAGCTCGTCGCGCTCGTGCGGGGCCATCGGGAAGTGGTAGGCCTCGGCCCATATCTGCGCCAGCTGCAGGCGCGAGCCGAACATGGCCTCGCTCATCGCGGGGCCGAGGATCGGCGTGGTTTCGCCGTGGCGGATGTTCTCGATGACGGCGCGCCAGGCATCGCCGCCATCGCCCTCATCGGGCGCGAAGCCGGGCGGATAGAAGATGCGTCCGCTGTCCAGCCGCGTGAACACCGCGGGCATCCACCAGTCCGGATACTCGCTGACCGCCGCGCGGGCCACGCCGGCGGCACGGTCGACTTCGCCGTGTTCGCGCAGCTCGGCAAAGAACAGCGGCAGGAAGGCGTTCATGGTGGCCATGCCGACATTGCCCTGCATGGCCAGGACCGCCGGCACGCCGGCCTGCGCAAGCAGCGGCCCCAGTGCCATCAGCGTGCTGGCGCTGCGCGCTGCACCGGCCCCGGCGCTCTGGCAGGAGCACAGCACCACCAGGCTCGGCGGGCGTTCGAGCGTGCCGATGCGGTTCACCAGCACGCTGCCGCCCACCAGGTCGCGGCTGCCGTCGGCCTGTTCGAGCCACAGCATGGGCTGATCGTCCACCAGCGCGCCATGGCACACCAGGCACAACACGTCGATGCCCTCCTGCAGCGCCGCGAAGATGCGGTCGATCGTGGCATGGCCGGGCTCTGCCAGAGCCTTGGCTGGCATCGGCGCGAGCGCGGCGATGGCGCGCGCGGCTTCCGCGGCGGCATCGATCGGCTTCATTTCGGGACCGAGTCCGCTCGGGTTCGCCACCACCACGAGCGCGCTCACGTCGCTTCGGGCGCGCAGGCGCGGCAGGCGCATTTCCCGCGCGAACAGGTAGCGCGAAAAGAAGCAGCGCTGCGTGATGAACAGCGCGTGCTCGCCAGCGGGATCGTAGAGCGTTTCCCAGGGCAGCGCGTGCAGCTCGCGCGCGTCGACGCCGATGCGCAGCCGCACGCGCAAGTCCAGGTGGCGCTCGTTGGCCGACGCCTGCGCGAGCACGAAGGCATCGCGCAGCGGCGGCGCGGCGAACAGGCTGGCGGCCAGCGCGCGGCCGCACACCTGCGGATCCGCGTCGCGCACGGCGGGGTCGTCGGGTACGAGCGGCAGCGGCACGCGCGGGGTGATCACATCGCCTTCGGGCACGCGGTGCCTGGCCTCGGCCTCATACCCGCCCGCGGCATCCGTGCCGATCACGATCTCCAGTTCGGAATAGTTGCGTGGCATGGGCGGTCAGGGCTCTGGCGGCGTTATGCGGAGTTGTGCGGCGCTATGCGGCACTGCGCGGGTCGCCGGGCAGGAAATGTCCGGTGACGGCGCGGTAGGCCGCGGAGGTGCGCTTGCCCGGATAGCCGTCCAGCCTGACGAACACGCCGGGGTAGGTATTCAGCCAGCGCTGCAAGGCATCCGCCCGGGCGATGATAGTGGGATCGCCCGGCTTGCGCGCGGCGTAGCGCACGACCAGCGGCGCGTCGGGAGACGCTTGCGCGGGCTGGTCGGCAAATCGGATCAAGCCGGTTTCAGCCAGTCGCCGCAGCAGCACCGCGGCACCGCACTGCCGTGACACCGCCGTGTCGGACCAGGTGCCATCGGCCACGTACTTGCCGCGGACGTAGTGGTTGGAGAAGCTCCACAGGTAGGGCGTGGGCACGTGGGGGTGATAGGACCGGTAGCCGAAGCCGTTGTACCGCTCGACCTGGTAGAGCATGCCCGGCAGGCTCCAGTCGGTGGCCGCGCCGAGTCCCTTGAGCGCCAGCGCGTCGGCGGCGCTGTCCTCCCAGCTGAACGGTGGCGCGCTGGTGCGCGGGCGCCCGGCCGGCACATGCGTGGTGCGGGACCCCAGCGGGTCGCCGTTGTGGAGGTGGCAATCGAACCGCTGTCCGCATTCCATGTTGTGGATCACGGCTATGAAGTGCCAGGGCGCGCCGGAGAGGTTGCCAGCGGCCTCATAGCGGGGCTGATTGCGCTCCAGCGACCTGACCAGCCCGTCGACCTCCGCCGCGCGGGCAGCGTTGATGACGCAGCTGTTGAACAGCGACGCGTAGTCCTGGCGCAAGGCGTCCGTTAGCGCGATGGTGGCCATGATGCCTCCCATGCGGATTCGCTGACGGCGCCGGCGGCGCCGCGGGCGTTCGCAAATACCCCGGCAACGCAAGGCTGGCGGCCGGCGGCAATGCGCGCGAGCCGGCCCGGTTCAACGGCGCGCCATGCTGCGGTCGGGCCGTTCTCCGACGGCGCCGAGGGCACGCTGTGCCTGCTAACTGAAGGCTAGAAGCTGGCACCCTCGATGGAAAGATGCCGCGGACAAAACAAATGAAGATGAGATCTGCAGAATATGCAATTCTCGATGAATCTGTCATCCATGGGGCCGGATGACGACGCCTGCCGGTTCTTGCCGGCGGCGGGGCTCAGGCCAGGAGCTTGGTCGGCTCGGCCAGTTCCAGCATCCGGCAGATGTCCGCCATGCTGCCAACCATGGTGCGGCGCTGCGCGCCCTGGTAGATGCGGACGCCCTTCGACTGCCGGAACGGCACCGGCTTGACGGGCTGACGGGCGGCGGCAATGTGGTTGATTTGCGGCATGGCTACACCTCTCGATTGGCAAAAGCGGGGTCAACACCCGTCAGGCGGGCGACATCGGCACAGCAAGGAGGAGGGCGGCGACCAGCGCGCGGCTGGCCGCGCTGGTCAGAAGCCCGAGGAGCGGATCAGCCCGACGGCGATGCCTTCGAGCGAGAACTCTTCGCGTCCGGGCGCGACCATGATGTTCGGGAAGTCCGGGTTTTCCGCGATCAGTTCGATCGCGCCGTCACGTCGCTGCAGGCGCTTGACAGTCACGTCGTCGCCCAGGCGGGCCACGACGATCTTGCCGTTGGGTGCCTCGCTGGCCTTGCGCACGGCCAGCAGGTCGCCGTCGAGGATGCCGGCGTCGCGCATGCTCAGGCCGCGCACGCGCAGCAGATAGTCAGGGCGCTCGTCGAAGACGGAGGCGTCGACCTGGTACTGGCGGTCGATATGCTCGGCGGCGAGGATCGGGCTGCCGGCGGCCACGCGGCCCACCAGCGGCAGCGTCAGTTGCATGACGCCGGACATCGGCAGCGAAAACTGGTCGGGCATTTCGGAATCGCTGCGCGCCACCTTCAGGCGGATACCGCGCGACGCGCCCGGCGTCAGTTCGATCACGCCCTTGCGCGCCAGCGCTCGCAGGTGTTCTTCCGCTGCATTGGGCGATGAAAAGCCGAACTCCGCGGCGATCTCGGCGCGCGTGGGCGGGAAGCCCGTGCCGCGGATCGTGTTGCGGATCAGGTCGAAAATCTGCTGCTGCCGGGGTGTCAGGGTCGCCATGGAAGCGTTCCGTGATAAGTGCCCCGGTGCGATACGGCTGCCAGCCAGGCGGGCACTGTATGTTTAAACAGTATGCTGTGATTTTATACAGTATCGGCACAAGCGCAAGCAGAATTTCAGAGGCGTCTGCTTGACTTCCGGCTTGCCCGCATGCCGCGGGTACAATCGCCGGACCTCAGCTCCCCGCATCCCGACCATGTCCCAGCTTCCCCGCATCGTGGTCCTGGCCACCGGCGGTACCATTGCCGGCGCCTCGACCAACCCGGCCAGCAGCGCGCGCTACCAGGCTGCGACGGTGCCCGTGTCAACGCTGCTCGCGGCCGTGCCGGCGTTGCAGTCGGTGGCCAGGGTCGAGGCCGAGCAGGTGGCGCAGGTCGATAGCAAGGACATGGTGTTTTCGCTCTGGTCGACGCTGGCGGCGCGCGTGCAGCACTGGTCGGCCGAGCCGGACGTGGCAGGCATCGTCATTACACACGGCACGGACACGCTCGAAGAGACCGCGATGTTCCTGCACCTGACGCAGGCCTGTCCGGTGCCCGTGGTACTGACCGCCGCGATGCGGCCGTCGACGTCGCTGTCGGCTGACGGGCCGCTCAATCTGCTCGACGCGGTGCGTGTCGCCGGGCATCCGGATGCGCGCGGCAAGGGCGTGCTGGTGGTGCTGAACCAGCAGATTCATGCGGCGCGCGACGTGACCAAGGCGCATACCTCGGCGGTGGATGCATTTGTGTCGCCACAGGGCGGTCCACTGGGCTTCGTGCAGGACGAACTGGTGCGGTTGGCGCGCACGCCCGCGCATGCGGTTGCGGCGGTCTTGCCCGTACCGGCCCGGTGGCCCGATGTCGAGATCATCGCAAGCTATGCGCAACCCGGCCGCATTGCGGTAGACGCGATGGTGGCAGCCGGCGTGAAGGGGCTGGTCGTGGCGGCGGCAGGCAACGGTTCGGTGCACGAGGTGCTGATCGCAGCGCTCAAGGATGCCGCTGCGGCCGGTGTCGCCGTGGTGCGGAGTTCGCGCACCGGGGCGGGCCATGTGGCGATTCCGCCGGTTGTGGATCCTGATGCTGGCGTTTTCCTTTCCGCCGCAGACCTGAATCCCTATAAGGCAAGGCTGCTGCTGCTGGTGGCGCTGGCACAGGAACCAGGCCTGGCTGCCGCGCCGGACCGGCTCCAGGCGCTGTTTGCCTCTGTGTGATTGCGGTTGCGTGATTGTCAATATCCGGGCTATACTTTAAGGCTATTCAACCTTGCCGCACCGGACTGTGACGCCCGGGTGGCTTATCCAAAAGGAGCGTCAATGCGTCATTACGAAATCGTATTTATCGTCCATCCGGACCAGAGTGAGCAAGTGCCGGCCATGATCGAGCGTTACAAGTCGCTCGTGACGTCGCAAGGCGGCCAGATTCACCGCGTGGAAGACTGGGGCCGTCGCCAGATGGCTTACATGATCCAGAAGCTGGCCAAGGCGCACTACGTTTGCGTCAACATCGAGTGCGGCAAGGAAACCCTGGCCGAGCTGGAACATGCCTTCAAGTTCAATGACGCCGTGCTGCGCCATCTGATCGTGCAGACCAAGAAGGCCGAAACCGCTCCTTCGCCGATGATGAAGGAAGTGCAGCGCGAAGAGGCCCGCAAGGCCGCGCAAACGACCACCGAAGGCCAGGCCGCCTGAATGCGGACTGCGGTGCCTGTCGTGGCTGGCAAGCCTGATCACGACAGCATGGGAAACACACTGCAAGGGGCCACGCGTTGAACCAGCTTCGGCTAGCCGCCACCTTGGCGGAACGCGATGCGCTCAGGTATACCCCGGCCGGCGTGCCCGTCGTGAACTGCATCTTGCAGTACAGCGGCGCGGCGATCGAGGCGGATACGCCGAGGCAGGTCGAGTTTGCCATTGCAGCGATGGGGATCGGGCCGGTTGGCCAGCGTCTGGAGCGGTTGCCGCTCGGCACGCTGCTCGACTGCGAAGGATTCCTGACCCGCAAGCACCGCAACAGCAAGGCCCTCGTCTTTCACATCACCGGATGCAAAGCATTCGCAAAGGATTGAATCATGGCATTCATCAAACGTGACAACAAGAACAAGAAGCGCTTCCAGCAACAGAACCCGCTGTTCAAGCGCAAGCGCTTCTGCCGCTTCACCGTGGCTGGCGTGGAACAGATCGACTACAAGGATCTGGACACCCTGAAGGACTTCATCGGCGACAACGGCAAGATCACGCCGGCTCGCCTGACCGGTACCAAGGCTCACTATCAGCGTCAGCTGGATACGGCCATCAAGCGCGCGCGTTTCCTGGCGCTGATGCCGTACACCGACCTGCACAAGAACTGATAGTCCAGGCCATAGGTCCGTAAAGGAGAGAACACGATGCAAGTTATTCTGCTGGAAAAAGTGATCAACCTGGGTAGCCTGGGTGACATCGTCAAGGTGAAGGATGGTTACGCCCGTAACTTCCTGATCCCGAGCAAGAAGGCCCGCCGCGCCACGCAAACCGCGATCAAGGAATTCGAAGTGAAGCGCGCCGAGCTGGAAAAGGCCGCTGCCGAGAAGCTGGCCGCCGCGCAAGCCGAAGGTGAGAAGCTGAACGGCCAGACCGTCCAGATCTCGCAGAAGTCGGGTGTGGATGGCCGCCTGTTTGGTTCCGTGACCAACGCCGACATCGCTGTTGCCCTGGGTGCCCAAGGCTTCAAGCTGGAGAAGGCCCAGATTCGCCTGCCGAACGGTCCGCTGAAGACGGTGGGTGACCACCCGGTCAGCGTTGCGCTGCACACCGACGTGGTGGTCGACGTGACCGTCGCCGTGGTTGGCGAGCAAGTCTAAGCAAGACCTTGCCGTGCCGGTCCGTCCGGCACATGCAAGCGAAAAGGCAGGAGCGTGGCTCCTGCCTTTTTCTTTGTCCGCAGCCTCCGCTGCATGGCGGCCATCTTGCTGCACACCCGGGCCTGTCAAGGCCCGATGTCAAAGTGTTGCAGCTCAAATGTCAGTCGGGCAGCGTCCGCCCGCCGGTATAATCCCACCCCATGAACGCGCCCGTCGCTGACCCCCAACTTGAAAGTCTCAAGGTACCGCCGCATTCGATCGAGGCCGAGCAATCGGTGCTCGGTGGCCTGCTGCTGGATAATTCCGCCTGGGACCGCATTGCCGATTTCATCTCCGAAGCGGATTTCTACCGCTTTGACCACCGGCTGATCTTCCAGAACATCGCGAAGCTGATCTCGGCCACCAAGCCCGCCGACGTCATCACCGTCTTCGAAATGCTGCAGGTGGCTGGCAAGGCCGAGGAGGTGGGCGGACTGGCCTACCTGAATTCGCTCGCGCAGAACACGCCCAGCGCTGCCAACATCCGCCGCTACGCGGAGATCGTGCGCGAGCGCGCGGTGCTGCGCAAGCTGGTGACCGTGGCGGACGACATCGCTTCGTCGGCCTTCGCGCCGCAGGGGCGTGAAGTCCGCGAGCTGCTCGATGCGGCCGAATCCAAGGTCTTCGCCATTGCCGAAGAGGGTTCGCGCGGGCAGAAGGGCTTCCAGGAAATCCAGCCGCTGCTGACGCAGGTGGTGGAGCGTATTGACGAACTGTACCACCGCGACTCGACCACCGACGTGACCGGCGTGCCGACCGGCTTCATCGATCTCGACAAGATGACCAGCGGCATGCAGGCCGGCGACCTGGTCATCGTGGCGGGTCGTCCGTCGATGGGCAAGACGGCGTTTTCGCTGAACATCGGCGAACACGTGGCCGTGGAGCAGGGGCTGCCGGTGGCGGTGTTCTCCATGGAAATGGCGGGCACCCAGCTGGCCATGCGTATGCTGGGTTCGGTCGGCCGCCTGGATCAGCACCGCCTGCGTACCGGCCGGCTGCTGGACGAAGACTGGCCGCGCCTCACCCATGCCATCCAGCGCATGAACGACGCCCAGCTCTTCATCGACGAGACGCCGGCGCTGAATCCGATGGAGCTGCGTGCACGCTCGCGCCGGCTGGCGCGCCAGTGCGGGCAACTCGGCCTGATCATCATCGACTACCTGCAGCTGATGTCCGGCTCCGGCGGCGGTGAAAATCGGGCGACCGAAATCTCGGAAATCTCCCGTTCGCTCAAGGGCCTGGCCAAGGAGCTGAATTGCCCGGTGATTGCGCTGTCGCAGCTGAACCGAAGCCTGGAACAGCGTCCGAACAAGCGCCCGGTGATGTCCGACCTTCGTGAATCGGGCGCTATCGAACAGGATGCCGACGTGATCCTGTTCATCTACCGCGACGAAGTCTACAACCCTGATTCCCAGGACAAGGGCACGGCCGAAATCATCATCGGCAAGCAGCGTAACGGCCCGATCGGCACGGTGCGCCTGACCTTCCTGGGGCAGTTCACGAAGTTCGATAACTTCAGCGGCGGCCCGGCCTTCTTCGACAACGACAACTGAAGTCAAGCCTGCCGGCAATCGAGCGTCTCGTTTGCGACATATTGGCAGGCATTGCCGCTACAACCCTGTAAAATATTGCGCTTTGATGACAGCGGCCGGAAATGCCGCTGTCGCGCGATGCATTGCGCAACCTCCAGCAACAAACCAAGCGGCGTCACTGCGCTGCGACAAGGAACATTCCATGTTCGGCCGATTCATGCCCACCGAGGGCAAGTTCTTCGAATACTTCAACCAGCATGCCGACTGCGCGGTGACCGCCGCCCACGAACTGCAGACACTGGTCAACGACTTGCCCAATGCCGAGGCGCATGCCCGCCGTGTCCAGGCGACCGAAAAGAAGGCCGACCGGATCACGCACGACACCATCGACCTGCTGCACAAGACCTTCATCACGCCGCTGGACCGCGACGAGATCCACAAGCTCATCACGACCATGGACGACATCCTGGACCTGATGGAAGACGTGGCTGAAACCATCTCGCTGTACGACGTGACCAGCCTGACCGATGAGGCGCTGCGCCTGGCGGCCATCTGCGTGCAATGCTGCGACCAGGTCAAGATCGCGGTCGGCCTGCTCGAAGACATGGGCAATGCCAGCACCATCCTGAAGACCGCCCAGCAGATCGACCAGCTCGAATCGGAAGCCGACCGCGTGATGCGCTCGGCCATGTCCAAGCTGTTCCGCGACGAGACCGACGTCAAGCGCCTGATCAAGCTGAAGGCCATCTACGAACAGCTCGAAACGATTACCGACAAGTGCGAGGACGTGGCCAACATCATTGAAGGTATCGTCCTGGAAAACGCCTGAGGCGGAATCGGCAATGCAAACCATTCAAATGAGCCTGTGGGTGATCGGGCTGCTGGTCGCGCTCGCGCTGCTGTTCGACTTCATGAACGGCTTCCACGACGCGGCAAACTCGATCGCCACAGTGGTCTCCACGGGCGTGCTCAAGCCTCACCATGCGGTGGCGATGGCGGCTATGTGCAACGTGATCGCGATCTTCATCTTCCACCTGAAGGTGGCAGCCACCGTGGGTACCGGCACCGTAGACATCAATATCGTCGACCACTACGTGATATTCGGTGCGCTGGTCGGGGCCATCGCGTGGAATGCGATCACGTGGTACTACGGCATTCCGTCGTCGTCCTCGCATGCGCTGATCGGCGGCCTGGTGGGCGCAGCGGTGGCCAAGGCGGGTACCGGCGCGCTGGTGGGCAACGGGCTGCTGAAAACGGTGGCGTTCATCGTGATCTCGCCGCTGCTGGGCCTCATCCTGGGGTCGCTGATGATGGTGATCGTGGGCTGGACCTTCTTCCGCACGCCGCCGTCGCGCGTGGACCGCTGGTTCCGCCGGCTGCAGCTGGCGTCGGCCTCGCTCTACAGCCTGGGCCACGGCGGCAATGATGCGCAGAAGACCATCGGCATCATCTGGATGCTGCTGATCGCCAGCGGCCATGTTGCCGCCGGTGGCGAGCCGCCGGTCTGGGTGATCGTGTGCTGCTACGTGGCCATCGGCATGGGTACGCTGTTCGGCGGCTGGCGGATCGTGCGGACCATGGGCCAGAAGATCACGAAGCTCAAGCCGGTCGGCGGCTTCTGCGCCGAAACCGGCGGGGCGCTGACCTTGTTCCTCGCCTCGGCGCTGGGCGTGCCCGTGTCGACCACGCACACGATTACCGGCGCGATCGTCGGCGTGGGCTCCGCGCAGAAGATGTCGGCGGTTCGCTGGGGCGTGGCCGGCAATATCGTCTGGGCCTGGGTGCTGACGATTCCCGCTTCCGCGTTCATGTCCGCGATTGCGTGGTGGATCGGCCGCCATATCCTGTAAGGCAGGGCGGACCCTCCGGGCATGACAAAGAGCCAGGCAAGTGCCTGGCTCTTTGTCGTTCATGGCGTCCTACTGGTTGGCGAAGGCGGCGATCGGGTCGTCGTCGACAGGAGGCGCGGACTCGGGCCGGACCGCCGGCGGCGGTACGGGAGCCGGGGCCGGGTTCGCAGCTGGGGCCGGGGTCGGGGCCGGCAGCGGCTGGTTGATCGCCGCCACCACGCGTCGCGCACCGTTGTACCGCGATGCCCAGTAAGACTTGCCCATGTCTTCCAGGCGCACGGTGCCGCCGCTGGACGGCGCGTGCACGAAGCGGTTCTGGCCGACGTAGATGCCGACATGGGAGTTGGCGCGGCCCGTGGTGTTGAAGAAGACCAGGTCGCCTGATGCCACCTCGCTGCGGTCCAGTGCCGACCCGCGCGTACCCATGGCTTCGGTGGTGCGCGGCAAGCTGACGTTGGCGGCGCGTGCGACCACGTACCGCACCAGTCCGCTGCAATCGAAGCCGCTGTCGGGGGTATTGCCGCCGTAGCGGTACGGGGTGCCGACCAGCGACATGGCCTGGATGGAGATTTCTTCCAGCCCGGCGCTCGGGTCGTTCATCGGCTTGCCCGGCGTACGGGACAGATTGCCATGGCGGGAGGTGGGTGTGCCGGCGCATGCCGCCAGCAGCAGGGCGGCCGCACAAAGCAGCGGCAGCCGCGCCGCGGCAGGAACCGCGGGCAGGCGCAGCCGGATGGCGCAAAGGGCAAGGGAACGGCGCGAAGGCATCCTGTCTGGGTCGGTCGCCAGCCCTGACCCGGATCTTTCCGCTACCAGCGCAACTGAGCGTCGCGGCTTCCGGTGCCGATCTTGATGGTCTTGGTCTGGCCCTTGTAACTGGCCTCGATATTGTAGCTGCCTTCTGGCGCACGTATGAGGCAGCGTGGACCGGTGGCACGGAAGGCGGCGACCTCCTGCTCGTCGCGCAACAGCCGTACGGCGACGTCCGAGAGGAATTCGCCGTTGCTGCCCTGCGTGAACAGGATGCCCATGTTGAAGTTCTTTTCCAGGCCCGCCATCTCGGTACGCTCGTCTTCGGCAACGCCGCCGCAGACATAGCTCACCGGGCCCATGGTACGGATCACCATCTGGTCGCCCGCGCGCGCGGGCCGCCAGGCGGCGGTCAGCGCCATGCCCGCGGCGGTCAGCGCGGCGAGCGCCAGCATGCGCTTGCGGCCCCATGGGTGAAGCGCGGCGCGCGCGCGCTGCGCGCTGGGATGGTGCTGGCCTGGCGGTTGCTGACGACTCATCGACACCTCCTGTCGAGCGATCCCATCGCGAACACAAAACGGTGCCCGCGGCGCGCAGGCCGGGGTCCGAATTCTGTCCGCCGGCCTTGCCGCAGGGCAGGCCAGCGGCACGCCCTACAGTACGTCGCCGGCGTGATCGGCCAGGCGCGAGCGCTCGCCGCGTGCCAGCGTGATATGACCGCTGTGGCTCCAGCCCTTGAAACGGTCCACCACGTAGGTCAGGCCCGACGAACCTTCGGTCAGGTACGGCGTATCGATCTGCGCGATATTGCCCAGGCAGATGATCTTGGTGCCCGGGCCCGCGCGCGTGACCAGCGTCTTCATCTGCTTCGGCGTCAGGTTCTGCGCCTCGTCGATGATGACGAACTTGTTGACGAAGGTACGGCCGCGCATGAAGTTCATGCTCTTGACCTTGATGCGCGAGCGGATCAGCTCCTGGGTTGCCGCGCGGCCCCATTCGCCCGCGCTGTCATCGCTCTTCTGCAGGACTTCGAGGTTGTCGTCGAACGCGCCCATCCACGGCTGCATCTTTTCTTCCTCGGTGCCCGGCAGGAAGCCGATATCCTCGCCGACCGGCACGGTCGCGCGGGTGACGATGATCTCGTTGTACAGCTTCTGGTCCAGCACCTGCTCCAGGCCCGCCGCCAGCGCCAGCAGCGTCTTGCCGGTGCCGGCCTGGCCGAGCAGCGTGACGAAGTCGATGTCCGGGTTCATCAGCAGGTTGAGCGCGAAGTTCTGCTCGCGGTTGCGGGCCGTCACGCTCCACACATTGTTCTTGTGGTGCGTGTAGTCCTTGAGCGTCTGCAGCAGCGCGGTCTTGCCGTTGATCTCCTTGACCTGCGCGTAGAGCGGCAGGCTGCCATCCACCGGCTCCAGGTAGACGAACTGGTTGACCAGGAAGGAGGGCACCAGCGGACCGGTCAGGCGATAGAACATCGCGCCGGTCTTCGGGTCCTGCCAGCTCTCGACGCCCTTGCCATGCCGGGTCCAGAAGTCGCCGGGCAGCTGCATCACGCCCGCGTAGAGCAAGTCCTTGTCTTCCAGGACCTGGTCGTTGTAGTAGTCCTCGGCAGGCAGACCCAGCGCACGCGCCTTGATGCGCATATTGATGTCTTTCGACACCAGCACGACCTCGCGCTCGGGGTACTGCTGCTGCAGCGCGCTGACCACGCCCAGGATCTGGTTATCGGCCTTGCCCTGCGGCAGGCCCTCGGGCAGCTTGATGTCGTTGAGCCGGGTCTGGAAGAACAGCTTGCCCTGCGCGTCGCGGTTGCCGAGCTTGGCCAGCGGCAGGCCTTCGTCGAGCGCGCCACCGGTGTCGCTCACCAGCGAATCGAGCGTGCGGCTGACGGTGCGCGCGTTGCGCGCGACTTCGCTCATGCCCTTCTTGTGGTTGTCGAGCTCTTCGAGCGTCATCATCGGCAGATAGACGTCGTGCTCCTCGAAGCGGAACAGCGAACTCGGGTCGTGCATCAGCACGTTGGTGTCGAGTACGAACAGCTTGCTCGGGCCTTCTGCCTTGCGTGCGCGGCGCGTCGGACCCGCCGCGGGTTTGACCAGGCTGACCGGTGCCGTGGCGACGGGCGTTTGCGGCACGGTTGGAGTGGGGGTCGAGCGGGCGCGGGTACCGGTGGCGGCGCGCGCGGCAGGCGCCCCGGTTTCACCGGTTTCCAGCAATGCCACGCGCTCGAGTGCCGGCACAGGTTTCTTTCCCTGTGCGACGGCTTTGGCCTTGGGCACCGCGGAGACCGGAGCGAACTCGCTCGGATCCAGCAATTGGGCAGGCTTGGCGGGCATGGTAGGCAGCGGCATGCTTGGCTTTCCTTTCAGGGGGACAAGATGGGGGCGGAACTATCCGTGCGGCATCTCGCAAGGAGAATGCCAGCGGCCACCGGAGCATGCACGCGCGAGGCACCCGGGGCATCGGATAAACAAAAAAGCCGCCATCCCTGCAATACAGGTTTGGCGGCTTGCATGCGGACCTGCGACACGGCAGATCCGCTACCGGCCTGCGGCGCGAACCGCCTGGGCCAGGAAGTCGAATCAGCGTGGCGTCCGGAATCTGAACTCATTACGAGCCAATGTATCCGAAGGTTTTCGGTTTGGCAATTGCCAGTCACGCGAGGCAGGCGCGGTGTCGCGGCGATGCCAAATCGGCTCGTCTCGCCACCTCGTTGGCCGGCGCCCATGCGCAAGGCGTGTCAGAGGCCGCGAACGATCTCCAGCACCTCGTCGACGTGGTTGGGCACCTTGATGCCGCGCAGCTCGTGGCGCAGGATGCCCTTGCTGTCGACGATGAAAGTACTGCGCTCGACGCCGCGATGCTCCTTGCCATAGAGCTTTTTCATCTTCATGACATCGAAGAGAGTGCAGACCGTCTCGTCCGGGTCCGAGATCAGTTCGAACGGCAGCTCGAGCTTCGCCTTGAAATTCTCGTGCGAGCGCAGGCTGTCGCGCGAGATGCCGAACACGGCCACGCCGGCCTTGACGAAGTCGTCGTGCTGGTCGCGGAAGTTCATGGCCTCGGTGGTGCAGCCGGGGGTGTTGTCCTTCGGGTAGAAGTACAGCACCAGGGTCTTGCCGCGCTGTTCGGACAGGCGGAAGGTGCTGCCGTCGCCGGTGACCGGCGCACTGAAGTCGGGTACGGCCTTGTTGAGACTGACTGTCATTGTTTTGGCTCCAGGGGAGGGGCAGGATCGGAGAGGCTGCGAGGGTCCGGACCAAGGCTGCACGGGCAGCGCGCCTGGGTCGCGAGGGGAGCAGATTGGGGCGCGCGCCCGGACTTCAAGCGTGGCGCCTCCTTAACTTTTCCTGTCCGGCCAATGACGGCTCAGCTGCCTGCGGCTTTCGGCTTCAGCGGCTCCAGCAGCAGCACGGCGGCCACCTTGCGGCCTTCTGCCATGAGGATATTGTAGGTGCGGCATGCGGCCTGCATGTCCATGGCGTCCACCCCGACATGCTTGCGGGCCAAGGAGGCGGTCAGCCGTGGGTGCGGGAAGCGCAGGCGCGAACCCGTGCCCAGCAGCACGACTTCGGGCCCCAGCGCCGCCAGCGCCTCGAAGTGCGCGGGTTCGAGGTCTTCGAAGCGGTCCACTGGCCACGGACGGATCTCGCCCTCGGGGAGAACCAGGATGGATTGCGTGTGACGTATCAGGTTGATTTCAATGTAGTCCGGCCCATAGGCGGTGACTGTATTGAGCGCCTGTGGCTGGTCGGCGTGAAGTTTCAATTGGGGGCCCCGGAGGCTGTCTGGCGGGCAATGCGGCCTTCTCCGCGTGGCGGATGGCCGGCAGCGCGGGCAGGCAGCGGGTTGGCGGCAGGATGCAGGTGCCGGTGGCGGGTTTCGCCGGGGCACGCTGCAATGCAAGAATTGCTGCCGAAGTCTGTCATAATCCGATAAATTATAGCTTTTGCCTCCGTGTCTGCCACATTCGCGGCGAGACTGCGTTGCATCGCAACGGACGGCGCCCACGAGACACTCCATCCGGATTCCCATTTTCGCTGCCGCCGACGCGGCAGTTTTCGCCTCCGCCGACATCGCCGTGAAACCCATCCAGAAATCCAACAAACTCAATAACGTTTGCTACGACATCCGTGGCCCGGTGCTGGAAAAGGCCAAGCAGATGGAGGAAGAGGGACACAAGATCATCAAGCTGAATATCGGCAACCTGGCCGTATTCGGTTTCGATGCTCCGGAGGAAATCCAGCAGGACATGATGCGCAACCTGCCGAATTCGGCGGGGTACTCGGATTCGAAGGGCATTTTCGCCGCGCGCAAGGCGATCATGCACTACACCCAGCAGAAGAATATCCAGGGCGTCGGCCTGGAAGACATCTACGTGGGCAACGGCGCCTCGGAACTGATCGTGATGGCGGTCAACGCGCTGCTCAACAGCGGCGACGAGGTCCTGGTGCCGGCACCGGACTACCCGCTGTGGACTGCGGCGGTGAGCCTGTCGGGCGGCACGCCGGTCCACTATATCTGTGACGAGTCCAACGAGTGGATGCCTGACCCGGACGATATCCGCGCCCGCATCACGCCCCACACCAAGGGCATCGTCATCATCAACCCGAACAACCCGACCGGCGCGCTGTACTCGGACGAACTGCTGCTGGAGATCGTCGCGATCGCGCGCGAGCATGGGCTGATCATCTTTGCCGACGAGATCTACGACAAGGTCCTGTACGACGGCAACACCCATACCTCGATCGCCTCGCTCTCGACCGACGTGCTGACGGTGACGTTCAACGGCCTGTCGAAGAACTACCGCTCGTGCGGCTACCGGGCCGGCTGGATGGTGGTGTCGGGCGACAAGCGCCCGGCGCTGGACTATATCGAGGGCCTGAACATGCTGTCCTCGATGCGCCTGTGTGCCAACGTGCCGGGGCAGTGGGCCATCCAGACCGCGCTGGGCGGCTACCAGAGCATCAACGACCTGGTGGCCGAAGGCGGCCGCCTGCGCCGCCAGCGAGACCTGGCGTACGAGCTGATCACCGCGATTCCCGGCGTCAGCTGCGTCAAGCCCAAGGCCGCGCTGTACCTGTTCCCGAAGCTGGACCTGTCGATGTACCCGGTGCAGGATGACCAGGAGTTCATCTATGAACTGCTGCAGGAGTCCAAGGTGCTGCTGGTGCAGGGCTCCGGCTTCAACTGGGACAAGCCGGACCATTTCCGGATCGTATTCCTGCCGCACGAGGAAGACCTGCGCGAGGCGATCAACCGCATCGCGCGCTTCCTGGAGGCGTACCGAAAACGCCACGGCAAGGTGGCTGCCTGATCGGGCAGCCGCTGCATCTCATCCTTAGCAACCTAGAGTCAGATTGTCCATGAACCCCATCAAAGTTGGCCTGCTCGGCATCGGTACCGTCGGTAGCGGCACGTTCAACGTGCTCAAGCGCAACCAGGAAGAAATTCGCCGCCGCGCTGGCCGCGGCATCGAGATCGCCGTGGTGGCCGATCTCAACACCGAGCGCGCACGCGAGCTGACCAACGGCGAAGTCGAGATCGTCAGCGACGCCAACGTGGTGGTGACCCGCCCGGACATCGACATCGTGATCGAACTGATCGGCGGCTACGGCATTGCACGCGAGCTGGTGCTCAAGGCCATCGAGAACGGCAAGCACGTGGTCACCGCCAATAAGGCGCTGCTGGCCGTGCACGGCAACGAGATCTTCGAAGCCGCGCGCCGCAAGGGCGTGATCGTCGCATTCGAAGCGGCGGTGGCGGGCGGCATCCCCATCATCAAGGCGCTGCGCGAAGGCCTGACCGCCAACCGCATCCAGTGGATCGCCGGCATCATCAACGGCACCACCAACTTCATCCTGTCCGAGATGCGCGACAAGGGCCTGGATTTCGACACGGTCCTGAAGGAAGCGCAGCAGCTCGGCTACGCCGAGGCCGATCCGACCTTCGACATCGAGGGCGTCGACGCCGCGCACAAGGTCACGCTGATGAGCGCCATCGCCTTCGGCATGCCGGTGCAGTTCGACAAGGCCCACGTGGAAGGCATCACCAAGCTGGCCGCGACTGATATCAAGTACGCCGAGGAACTGGGCTACCGCATCAAGCTGCTGGGCATCACGCGCCGCCGCGATGACGGCGTGGAGCTGCGCGTGCACCCGACGCTGGTGCCGGCCTCGCGCCTGATCGCCAACGTGGAAGGCGCGATGAACGCCGTGCTGGTGCAGGGCGACGCCGTCGGCGCCACGCTGTACTACGGCAAGGGCGCCGGCGCCGAGCCGACCGCTTCGGCCGTGATCGCCGACCTGGTCGACGTGACCCGCCTGCATACCGCCGACCCGGGCCATCGCGTGCCGCACCTGGCGTTCCAGCCCGACGAGCTGTCGAACGTGCCGGTGCTGCCGATCGAGGAAATCAACAGCGCCTACTACCTGCGCATGCGCGTGGCCGACGAGACCGGCGTGCTGGCCGAGATCACGCGCATCCTGGCCGAAGGGGGCATCTCCATCGACGCGATGCTGCAGAAGGAATCGCGCGAGGGCGAGCCGCAGACCGACATCATCATCCTGACCCACGTGACCCGCGAGAAGCAGGTCAATACCGCCATCGCGAAGATCGAGTCGCTGCCGACCGTGCTGTCCGCGGTCACGCGCCTGCGCATGGAAGAACTGAACTGAGCGGCAGGATATTCCGGACCCATGAAATACCAGTCGACCCGCGGCCATGAAGTGCCGCAAACGTTCTCCGAGATCCTGCTGGGCGGCCTGGCGCCGGATGGCGGCCTGTACCTGCCGGTGAAGTATCCGCAGGTCACCGCCGACGAGCTGGAAGCGTGGCGCAAGCTCTCGTACGCCGACCTGGCGTTCGAGATCCTGAGCAAGTTCTGCGACGACATCCCGGCCGCGGACCTGCGCGCACTGACGCGCAAGACCTACACCGCCGAGGTGTACTGCAACGCCCGCGCCGGCGACAACACCGCCGACATCACGCCGCTGCGCACGCTCGGCGAAGAGGGTGGCACCAAGCTGCAACTGCTGGGCCTGTCCAACGGCCCGACGCTGGCCTTCAAGGACATGGCCATGCAGTTGCTGGGCAATATGTTCGAGTACGCGCTGGGCCGTGCCGGGCTGGAGCTCAATATCCTGGGCGCCACCTCGGGTGACACGGGCAGCGCCGCCGAATACGCGATGCGCGGCAAGCGCGGCATCCGCGTGTTCATGCTGAGCCCGCACCGCAAGATGAGCGCGTTCCAGACCGCGCAGATGTTCAGCCTGCAGGACCCGAACATCTTCAACCTGGCGGTGGAAGGCGTGTTCGATGACTGCCAGGACATCGTCAAGGCGGTTTCGAACGACCTCGAGTACAAGGCCCGCCAGCGCATCGGCACGGTCAACTCGATCAACTGGGCGCGTGTGGTGGCCCAGGTGGTGTACTACTTCAAGGGCTGGCTGCTGGCGACGTCGGGCCCGGGCCAGAAGGTGTCGTTCTGCGTGCCGTCGGGCAATTTCGGCAACGTCTGCGCCGGCCATATCGCGCGCATGATGGGCCTGCCGATCGACAAGCTGGTGGTGGCCACCAACGAGAACGACGTGCTCGACGAGTTTTTCCGCACCGGCGCCTACCGCGTGCGCAAGTCGGCCGAGACCTACCATACGTCGAGCCCGAGCATGGATATCTCGAAGGCGTCGAACTTCGAGCGCTTCATCTTCGACCTGCTCGGCCAGGACGCCGGCAAGCTGGCTGCGCTGTTCCGCGACGTGGAAGAGAAGGGTGGCTTCGACCTGTCCGGTACGCCGGAATTCGAACGCATCCGCGGCGAATTCGGCTTTGCCTCGGGCCGCAGCACGCACGAGGACCGCGTGGCGACCATTCGCGACCTGTCGGCGCGCTATGGCATCACCATCGATACCCATACTGCCGATGGCATCAAGGTGGCGCGCGAGCATCTCAGCGCAGGCGTGCCGATGGTGGTGCTGGAAACCGCGCTGCCGGCCAAGTTCGCCGACACCATCCGCGAAGCCCTGGGCCATGAGCCGGAGCGTCCGGCGGCCTTCGAAGGCATCGAAAAGCTGCCGCAGCGCTTCGAGGTGATGGCCAACGACGTCAGCCAGATCAAGGCCTTCATCGCCGGCCACACCGGCCTGTAAGCGCGGGCGCCTGCGGCGCCGCCGCATGCCTTGGCGGCGCCAACTCGCTACAATCAGGCTAGCCGTGGCCCAGACCCGGCCCCCGGATTGCCCGCACCAGTCGAAGTACGCCGTGCGGCGCAATGCGCGGGCCGTTTTTCATGGGCGCTCCGAACCCACACATCCCACCATGACCCAAGCTGCAGCGTCTTCCCGCCCCCCGATGCTGACCATGGCCCAGGCGCTTGACGCCCTGCTGGCCGCCGCCCGTCCGCTGGCCCAGGTCGAACACGTCGACACGCTGGCCGCCAACGGCCGCGTGCTGGCCGCTCCGGTCACCAGTTCCCTGCAGGTGCCGCCCGCCGACAATACGTCGATGGACGGCTACGTGATGCGCGCCGCCGATGTGCCGGCCGCGGGCACGCGCCTGCCGGTGTCGCAGCGCATACCGGCCGGCCATGTTGGCACCGAACTGGCGCCGGGCACCGCCGCGCGCATCTTCACCGGTGGCCTGATCCCGCCCGGCGCCGATGCTGTGGTGATGCAAGAGCAGTGCGTGGCGGATGGCGGCGACGTCATCGTCAACCACGTGCCGCAGTCCGGCGAATGGATCCGCCGCGCTGGCGAGGACATCGAGGCGGGCAGTGTCATCCTGCCCGCCGGCACGCGGCTTACGCCGCAGGCGCTGGGCCTTGCCGCCTCGGTCGGCCAGGCGCGGCTGGACGTGGTGCGGCGCGTGCGCGTCGCGGTGTTCTTCACCGGCGACGAACTGGCCATGCCTGGCGAGCCGCTCAAGCCGGGCGCCATCTATAACTCCAACCGCTTCACGCTGCGCGGCCTGCTCGAAAACCTGGGCTGCGAAGTCAACGACCTGGGCATCGTGCCCGATACCCTGGCCGCTACCCGCGAGACGCTGCGCAAGGCCGCGCAGGGCCATGACCTGATCATTACGTCGGGCGGCGTCTCGGTCGGCGAGGAAGACCACATCAAGCCCGCGGTGGAAGCCGAGGGCCGCCTGGACATGTGGCAGATCGCCATCAAGCCGGGCAAGCCGCTGGCGTTCGGTCAGGTCAGCAACGGCGCGAGCGATCCGGCGTTTTTCCTGGGCTTGCCAGGCAACCCGGTATCGAGCTTCGTTACCTTCCTGCTGTTCGTGCGGCCCTTTATCCTGCGCCTGCAGGGCGTGGCCGACGTGACGCCGCGGCGCCTGCCGCTGCGCGCGGACTTCGAGCTGAAGAAGGGCGACCGCCGCAACGAGTTCCTGCGCGCGCGCATCAATGCCAATGGCGGCCTGGACCTGTTCCCAAACCAGAGTTCGGGGGTGCTGACGTCCACGGTGTGGGGCGACGGCCTGATCGACAATCCGCCCGACCGGGCGATCGCGCACGGCGATACCGTGCAGTTCATTCCGTTTGACGGCCTGCTGGCATAGCGGGCGGTGTGGACGGTGCAAGAAGTCGTGATGAACATCGAACTACGTTTTTTTGCCAGCGTGCGCGAACAACTCGGCGTTGCCGGGGAGCGCGCGGAAATTCCCGGCGACGTGCGCACGGTGGGCGAGTTGCGCCAGTGGCTGCGCACGCGCGGCGGGGCCTGGGCCGAGACCCTGGCCGAAGGCCGCGCGCTGCGCATGGCCGTCGACCACGCCGTGGCCCGCCCCGATACGGCGATTGCCGAGGGCTGCGAAGTGGCCTTCTTCCCGCCGGTAACCGGAGGCTGAGATGAGCGTCAGGGTACAGCGCGAAGATTTTGACCTCGGCGCCGAAGTGGCGGCGCTGCGGGCCGGCCGGCCCGGCGTGGGCGCGGTCGCAAGCTTCATCGGCACCGTGCGCGATGTGAGCGAGGGCAGCGCGGTCAGCGCGATGGAGCTTGAGCACTATCCGGGCATGACGGAGAAGGCGCTGGCGCAGATCGAGGCCGCCGCTTGCGCGCGTTGGGAACTGCTGGGCGTGACCATCATCCACCGCGTCGGGCCCCTGCTGCCGCTCGACCAGATCGTGATGGTGGCCGTGGCATCCGCGCACCGCGGCAATGCGTTCGCGGCATGCGAATTCATCATGGACTACCTCAAGTCCGAGGCACCGTTCTGGAAAAAGGAAGAGACGCCGGAAGGGGCGCGCTGGGTCGACGCCCGCGTGACCGACGAGGCGGCCCTGAAGCGCTGGGGGATTCCGTCCTTCAACGCCAGCGGGGCTGACGCCGGCAGCGACGGCGGCAACTGATGGGCCCGCTGGGGTTCGTGGCGGTCGGCGTTGGCGCGGCGCTCGGCGCATGGCTGCGCTGGGGGTTCTCGGTCATCTGGAACGCCCTGAATCCGGCCTTGCCCTACGGCACCCTGGCCGCGAACCTGCTGGGCGGCTACCTGATCGGCCTGGCCGTCGGCTTCTTTGATTCCCATCCCGGCCTGCCGCCCGAATGGCGGCTGCTGGCCATCACGGGCTTCCTTGGCGGCCTGACCACGTTCTCCACCTTTTCCAGCGAGGCGCTGGCCAACCTGATGTCCGGCGACTACGGCTGGGCGCTGCTGCACGTGGCCAGCCACCTGGGCGGCTCGCTGCTGCTCGCCGCGCTGGGTTTGTGGACCTACCGCTTCCTGGCCTGAACGCACGGACGGGCGCGCAGCAGCGTGGCCAACTGCGGCGCGCGGGTGCCGCGTGATACGGGAAAGCCATGAATTGACATCCGCCGCCGGCCCTCTATACGATGAAACATGAATCAGCCATCATGTTTCGCGGTGCCGCCCCGGGCAGAGGAGGCAGGGCGGCGGGCAGGTCGCGGGACGCGGCTATCAGACGCTGGTTTGACGTGCTGGTTTCACACACAGAGGGCGCCCGAGCGCCACAGTGGAGACACGATGTCCCAGACCGAATCCGGCAGGACTGACTCCGGCATCTGCCCGCCCAAGACCGCGCGCGGGCAGAAGACCCGCGAATCGCTGCTGCGTGCCGCCGAGAAGGTGTTTGGCGAGAAGGGCTACTACGTCGCATCGATTTCCGAGATCACGCAGGAAGCCAAGGTGGCCATGGGGACCTTCTACCTGTACTTCAGGGACAAGGAAGATGTCTTCCGCGCGCTGGTCCAGCACATGCTGGAGTTGCTGCGCACCCACCTGCGCAAGCACGTGGCAGCGGCCACCAGCCAGATGGACGCCGAACGGCTCGGCCTGAAGGCGTTCCTGTCCTTTGTTTCCCGACACAAGAATCTCTACCGGATCGTGCTCGACTCGTATTCGGTGGACGAGACCATCTATAGCGGCTACTTCCAGGTCTTTGCGGACCTGTACAGCCGGCGCCTCAGCCGCGCCGCCGAACAGGGCGAGGTCCGCCCCGGCGATGCCGAAGTGCGCGCCTGGTGCCTGATCGGCATCAGCAATTTCCTTGGCATGCGCTACGCACTGTGGAAGCGGCCGGCCTCGATGGACAAGGTGGTCGATGCCGCCTTCGACATGATCACGCACGGCCTCCAGGCGCGGTGATGGCCGTCTTCGGCCGAGCGGCCGGGCGAGTTTTCAGGCAAGAACAGAAACAAGAAGCTGGAAAGACCGACGAGACCGAGAGACCGCAGAAGAGGAGACCACCATGCAACGCCGCACCATTGCCGTACACGCCGTGGCGCTGGCCGCCAGCCTGCTCGCCAGTGGCGGCGTGCTTGCCAGGGACATCCGGATTGCCCACGTCTACGACAAGACCGGGGCGCTCGAGGCCTACGCCAGACAGACCCAGACTGGCCTGATGATGGGCCTGGAGTACGCTACCAACGGCACCATGACCGTCAACGGCAACAAGCTCGTGGTGATCGAAAAGGATACCCAGGGCAAGCCCGACGTGGCCAAGGCCCAGCTTGCCGCGGCCTACAGCGATGACCGCGCGGACATCGCGCTGGGGCCGACGTCTTCCGGCACGGCGCTGGCCATGCTGCCGGTGGCGGAGGAGTACAGGAAGATCCTGCTGGTCGAACCCGCCGTGGCCGACTCCATTACCGGCGACAAGTGGAACCGCTATATCTTCCGCACCGGCCGCAATTCCTCGCAGGATGCCATTTCCAATGCCGTGGCGCTGGACAAGCCCGGCGTGCAGATTGCCACGCTGGCGCAGGACTATGCCTTCGGCCGCGATGGCGTGAAGGCGTTCAGGGGCGCGCTGAAGAACGCGAAGATCGTCCATGAGGAATACCTGCCGACCAACACCACCGACTTCACCGCCGGTGCGCAACGCCTGTTCGATGCGCTCAAGGACAAGCCGGGCCGCAAGGTGATCTTCATCATCTGGGCCGGCGCGGGCAATCCGTTCAAGATCGCGGACCTCGACCCGAAACGCTACGGCATCGAGATCGCCACCGGTGGCAACATCCTGCCGGCCATGGCCAGCTACAAGAACTTCCCGGGCATGGAGGGCGCCACGTACTACTACTTCGGCATTCCCAAGAACAAGGCCAACGAGTGGCTGGTATCGAACCACTACAGCAAGTTCAAGTCGCCGCCTGATTTCTTCACGGCCGGCGGCATGTCGGCCGGCATCGCGCTGGTGGAGGCGCTCAGGAAGACCGGCGGCGACACCAGCTCGGAAAAGCTGATCACGGCGATGGAAGGCATGGCGTTTGAAACGCCCAAGGGCCGGATGGTCTTCCGCAAGGAAGACCACCAGGCGATGCAGTCGATGTACCACTTCAGGATCAAGGTGGACCCGGCCTTCGCCTGGGGCGTGCCCGAACTGGTCCGCGAGATCAGGCCTGAAGAGATGAATGTGCCGATCCGCAACCATCGCTGATGGTCGTGGCAGCCAACCGGGCGCGGCCGCCGATGCTGGAAACGCGCGGGCTCACGATCCGTTTCGGCGGGCACGTGGCCGTCAACGCGGTGTCGTGCGCGTTCCGGCCCGGCGAGCTGACATGCATCGTCGGCCCCAACGGCGCGGGCAAGACGACCTATTTCAACCTGATTTCGGGGCAATTGCCGGCCAGTGACGGGCAGATCCTGCTCGATGGCCAGGACGTGACGCGACTGCCGGTTTCGCAAAGGGCACGCCGCGGCATCGGACGCGCCTTCCAGCTGACCAGCCTGTTCCCGAACCTGCCGGTGCTGGAAAACGTGCGGCTGGCGGTGCAGGCGCGCCAGCAGCGCGGCATCGACCTGCTGTCGATGTGGACCAGTCACCGCGGCGTGCGCGCGCAGGCCGAGGCCTGCCTGGATCGAGTGGCGCTCGCCGGCAAGCGACACCTGCCGGTGGCCGCGCTGCCGCATGGCGACCAACGCAAGCTGGAGGTCGGCATCTTGCTGGCGCTGCAGCCGCGCATCTTCATGTTCGACGAGCCGACGGCCGGGATGAGCGTGGACGAGGTCCCGGTGATCCTCGACCTGATCCGCGAAATCCGGCAGGACCGGAGCAGGACCGTGCTGCTGGTGGAACACAAGATGGACGTGGTGCGCTCGCTGGCCGACCGCATCATCGTGCTGCACAACGGCACGCTGATGGCCGACGGCAACCCGGCGGAGGTCATTGCCTCGCCGATCGTGCAGCAGGCGTACCTGGGCGTGGCGGAAGCCGGCGCGAGCGCGGAAGCAGGCCATGCATGAACACGCAAACGCCGAGCCGATCCTGCGGCTGCGCGACGTGCAGACCCATATCGGCCCGTACCACATCCTGCACGGCGTGAGCTTCGAGGTGCCGCGCGGCGGCGTGACGATGCTGCTGGGGCGCAATGGCGCGGGCAAGACCACCACGCTGCGCACCATCATGGGCCTGTGGCGGGCCAGTGCGGGCACCGTGGCGTTCGATGGGGCAGACATCACGGGGCACGGCACGCCCGCCATCGCGCAGGCAGGCATCGCTTACGTGCCCGAGAACATGAGTGTGTTTTCCGACCTGACGGTGGCTGAAAACATGTGGCTGGCCGCGCGCAGCGGTGCCATCGACGCGCAGCGCCTGGAGTGGGTGTTCCGTATGTTTCCCGCGCTGAAGACGTTCTGGCAGCAGCGTGCCGGCGTGCTGTCGGGCGGGCAGAAGCAGATGCTGTCGGTGGCGCGCGCCATCATCGAGCCGCGCAAGCTGCTGATCGTGGATGAACCGACCAAGGGGCTGGCGCCGGCCATCATCCAGAACATGATCGCCGTGTTCCGCGAACTGAAGCAGACCGACGTGTCGATCCTGCTGGTGGAGCAGAACTTCCATATGGCGAAGTCGGTGGGCGATACGGTGGTGGTGATGGATGACGGGCGCATCGTGCATGCCGGCGACATGGCGGCACTGGCGCAGGATGACACGTTGCAGCAGCGGCTGCTGGGGTTGTCGCTGGCGGCGCATCAGTGACGACGCAGGTAATGACGCAGATAGAGACGTAGGTAAGCGCGACGTTTTGCCCTGCTCTCCCGCCAGCGGGAGAGGGCGCAAACCGGCAGCATGACGAGACACATGACAACTACAGCAACCTTACCGACGTCAGGGGCCGCGGACCTGCCCAAGGCCCGCCTCGACTGGACGCCCCTGGCCCTTGCACCCTTGCTCATGCTGCTGGCGTTTCCGCTGATCGGCAGCGGTTCCACGTGGCTCACGCTGACCGTTGCGGGGCTGGCCATGGGCATGATCATCTTCGTGGTGTCGTCGGGCCTGACGCTGGTGTTCGGGCTGATGGACGTGCTCAACTTTGGTCACGGCGCCTTTATCGCGCTGGGCGCGTATGTGGCGGCGTCGGTACTGCTGCCCCTGTCGGGCTGGGTGCAGGCCGACAGCCTGGCGTTGAACCTCGCGGTGTTCGCGCTGGCGATCCTGGCGGCCATGGCGGCGGCCGGAGCGGTCGGGCTGTTCTTCGAGCGCGTGGTGGTGCGCCCGGTCTACGGCCAGCACCTCAAGCAGATCCTGATCACCATGGGCGGCATGATCGTCGCGGAGCAACTGATCAAGGCCATCTGGGGGGCGGAGACGATCGCGCTGGAGGTGCCGGCGGCGTTCCGCGGGGCGGTGCTGCTGGGCGATGCCGCCATCGAAAAGTACCGGCTGGTGGCCATGGTGCTCGGGCTGGTGGTATTCACCGGCATGCTCCTGCTGCTCAACCGCACGCGCATCGGCCTGCTGATCCGGGCCGGCGTCGAGAATCGCGAGATGGTGGAGGCGCTCGGCTATCGCGTGCGGCGCCTTTTCATCGGCGTGTTCGTGGCGGGCGCCGCGCTGGCCGGCATGGGCGGCGTGCTGTGGGGCCTGTACCAGCAGAACATCACGGCGGCGATCGGCGCGCAGGTCAATGTGCTGATCTTCATCGTCATCATCATCGGCGGGCTCGGCTCGACCACCGGCTGCTTTGTCGGCGCGCTGCTGGTGGGGCTGATGGCCAACTACACGGGCTTCCTGTTGCCGAAGGTGGCGCTGTTCTCCAACATCCTGCTGATGATGCTGATCCTGCTGTGGCGGCCGCAAGGGCTGTTTCCGGTGGCCAGGCGCTGACAAGGGGCACGCGACATGACCCGACTGCTTTCCGGCGACCTGCCGCGCAGCCGCGCACTGACCGCGCTGTTGCTGCTGATCGTGCTGGCGCTGGCCTGCGCGCCGTTCGTGTTCCCGGGCGCCCGCGCGCTGAACATGGCGGCCAAGATCTGCATCTTCGTGGTGCTGGTGGCAAGCTACGACCTGCTGCTCGGCTATACCGGCATCGTGTCGTTTGCGCACACCATGTTCTTCGGCATCGGCGGCTATGGCGTTGCCATCGCCATGTCGCGCATGGAGCCGGGGTGGGGCGCGCTGCTGGCGGGCACGGTGGCGGCGCTGGCGGTGTCGGCGTTGCTGGCATTCCTGGTCGGCCTGTTTTCGCTGCGCGTGCGGGCGATCTTCTTCGCCATGATCACGCTGGCCGTGGCCACGGCCTTCGCCACGCTGGTCTCGCAATTGTCGGAGTGGACCGGCGGCGAGGATGGCCTGACCTTCAAGGTGCCCGAGGCGCTGCGTCCGGGCTTCTCGCCGGGCGATGCCGACTGGTTCGGCGTCCCGCTCAATGGCAGGCTGTTGAGCTACTACCTGGTGTTCGCCGGGGCGGTGGTGCTGTTCCTGTTGCTGCTGCGCATCGTCAACTCGCCGTTCGGCCGGGTGCTGCAGGCCATTCGCGAAAACGACTTCCGCGCCGAGGCCATCGGCTACCGGACCGTGGTCTTCCGCACAGTCTCCACCGTGCTGTCAGCCATATTCGCTACCATGGCCGGCGTTTTGATGGCAGTCTGGCTGCGCTACAACGGGCCGGACACTTCGCTGTCGTTCGAGATCATGGTCGATATCCTGCTGATTGTCGTGATCGGGGGCATGGGCACGCTCTATGGCGCGGTCATCGGCACGACGCTGTTCCTGCTCGCGCAGACTTACCTGCAGGACGTGATGAAGCTGGCCAGCGATGCCACGGCGTCCGTGCCGCTGCTTTCCGGACTGCTCCATCCGGACCGCTGGCTGCTGTGGCTGGGGCTGCTGTTCATCCTCAGCGTCTACTATTTCCCGCAGGGCGTGGTGGGACGGCTGCGCGGCGCCGGTGCGGCGCAAGACGCGGCACCCTGAACCGCGCCACCGGAGACCGTATGCCATGTATGTGATCGACTGGCTGCACAAGAACGCACAGCATTCCCCCGGCAAGGTCGCGCTGGTCGACGTGGAGAGCGGCCGGCGCGTGACCTACCGCCAGTTTGACGAACGCGCGAGCCGGTTTGCTGAGTACCTTTCGGATCACCTCGGCCTGGCGGCCGGCACGCGCGTGGCGGTGCTCGCGCACAACGGCTCCGACTATTTCGAGATGCTTTACGGCTGTGCCAAGGCCGGCATGGTCATGGTGTGCCTGAACTGGCGGCTGCCTGCTGCCGAGTTGCTGCCGATCCTGCAGGACTGCGCGCCGCAGGTGCTGGTGGCCGGCGACGGCTTCCTGGGCGTTGCCGCCGAACTGAGCCGCGCCATGCCGATGCGCGCGGTACTGCATCTTGCCGATGACGAGGCCGCCGACGTGCCGGCGGGCTGGACCGAGTACGAGTCGGTGCTGGCCGCGGCCTCGGGCCGCATCGTCGAGATGCCGGCGCGCGACGAGCACGAGGTGTGGCACCTGCTCTACACCTCCGGCACCACGGGCCAGCCCAAGGGCGTGATCCAGACCTACGGCATGGTGTTCTTCAATGCCGTCAACGCCATGCTGGCCAACAAGATCACGCGCGACGACGTGTTCCTCGGCGTGCTGCCGTTTTTCCACACGGGCGGGCTGAACCTTTATGCGAATCCGGTGCTGCACGCCGGCGACACCGTGCACATCATGCGGCAGTTCGATCCGCAGGTCGTGCTGGACACGCTCGACCGCCGCTCGGGCGAGGGCATCACGATGTTCTTCGCGGTGCCCGCGGTGTACCTGTTCCTGAGCCAGCATGCGTGCTTCGCGCAGGTGGATTTCTCGGCGGTGCGCACCATGTCGGCCGGCGGCGCGCCGGTGCCGCGGCCGCTGCTGGAGGCCTACCTGGCCAAGGGCGTGACCCTTTGCTGCGGCTTTGGCATGACCGAGACCGGGCCCACGGTCTTCGCCTGCGACGAGGCCACCGCGCGCCGCAAGACCGGCACCATTGGCAAGCCGGTGGGATCGATGGTGACGCGCATCGTCGATGCGGCAGGCGCGGACGTAGCGCCCGGCGAGCGCGGCGAACTGCTGATCAAGGGCCCCGGTGTGACGCCGGGCTACTGGAACCTGCCGCAGGCCACGGCCGCGGCGATCCGCGACGGCTGGCTCTGCTCGGGCGACATCGCCTGGATGGATGAAGACGGCGACTACTACATCGTCGATCGCGCCCGGGACATGTTCGTCTGCGGCGGCGAGAACGTCTATCCGGCCGAGGTGGAGAACGTGCTGTTCCAGCTTGCCGGCGTGGCGGAGGCGGCGGTGATCGGCACGCCGGACCCGCAGTGGGGCGAGGTCGGCATGGCGCTGGTCGTGCTGCGCGCCGGTGCCGCGCTGGATGCCGACGCCGTGATTGCGCATTGCCGGGCCAGCCTGGCCGGCTACAAGGTTCCGCGTCATGTGCGGTTCCTCGAAGCATTGCCGCGCACGCCGTCGGGCAAGGTCGAAAAACACAAGCTGCGCGCACGCTTCCCGGGCCCCGGGTAGGCGGCGGGCGGCCCGGCAGTCTGCAGTTGGAAGTCTTCTCGGCATGAGCGGTTAGTCAGCAAACCAGGAGGGTCCCATGCAGCATGACAACTTTCAGCGCCGCGGCCGGATGGCCTGCGCGGCCGCCGCGGCACTGCTGGCCGCGGCCTGCGGCGGCGGCGACAACGGCGACGGCAACACCAACCCCAATATCAAGCCGGCCAACATCGGCACGGTGACGATCAAGGCCTACGACGGCAACACGGACGACTTGCTGACAGCGGGCCTTGGCAAGGACGGGCTGGCGAGCGCCACGGCGCCGGTGCCGGCCAGTCCGACCGCGCCGACCGCGGCCGAGCTGCGCCGCTTCGCCATCTACACCAACTACCGCGCGATTGTGGACACCACTGCCGGTGGCGGCTTCGGTACCTTCTACGGGCCGAATGTCGATGCGCAGGGCAATGTCACGACCGGGCAGGGCAAGATCGCCGGCGTCGAGTACCTGGCCTTCTCCGACGACGGCAGCGGGCAGGAGAACGTGACGATGCTGGTGCAGATTCCGGACTCGTTCAATCGCAGCAAGCCTTGCATGATTACCGCCACCTCGTCGGGCTCGCGCGGCGTGTATGGCGCCATCGCCGTGGGCGAGTGGGGCCTGAAGCGCGGCTGCGCGGTGGCCTATACCGACAAGGGTACCGGTGCCGCACCGCACGACCTGGACACCGACACCGTGCCGCTGATCGACGGCACGCGCGCCGCACGGAGCGCCGCCGGCAGCAACGCCCAGTTCGCCGCGCGACCGGGCATCCTGTCATTGGCGGATTTCACGACGCAGGCGCCGCATCGCCTGGCGTTCAAGCATGCGCATTCACAGCGTAATCCGGAAAAGGACTGGGGCAAGTTCACGTTGCAGGCCATCGATTTCGGCATCTGGGCGATCAATGACCGCTTTGGCTCGGTCGCCGGAAACGGCGTGCGCCAGCGGACCCTTGGCAAGAGCGGGATCGTCGTGATCGCCTCCAGTGTCTCCAACGGAGGCGGCGCGGCGATCGCGGCGGCGGAGCAGGACACCAACGGAATGATCGACGGCGTGGCCGTGGCCGAGCCCAACCTGAACCTGCCGCCGAATGCCAACATCCTGGTCAAGCGTGGCGCCAGGCAGGTCAATGCATCGGGCCGCCTGCTGTACGACTACATCACCACGGCCAACCTGCTGCAGCTCTGCGCGTCGCAGGCGACCTCGCTGGTCAACGCGCCGGCGTTTGCCACCAACCCGTTCTACATCGCCCGGTGCCAGACGCTGGTCGACAACAACCTGATTTCCGGCACCACCGTGAGCGACCAGGCGGCAAGCGCGCTCCAGACGCTGCACGATTCCGGCTGGGAGCCGGAATCGGATGCGCTGCATCCGTCGCTCGCCTTCTTCGACACGGCGGCCTCGATTTCCGTGACCTACGCCAACTCGTACGCCAGGGCCAGCGTGACGGACCGGCTGTGCGGCTACAGCTTCGCCACCACGCTGGCCGACTTCAAGCCGGCGGCGATCGCGCCGTCGGTGCTGGCGTCGATGTTCTCGACCGGCAACGGCGTGCCGCCGACCAGTACGGTGCAGTTGATCAATGACCGCGACCTGCAGCATGGTCCGTTCCTGAATGGCCAGTCGGTGTCGGCCTCCAGCAACCGGGCCGATGCCAATTTCGACGGTGCCAAGTGCTTGCGGGACTTGCTGACCGGCACCGGTTCCCAGGCGCTGGCGCTGCAGTCGGGCCTGTCCGAGATACAGCGCTCGGGCAACCTGCGAGGCAAGCCGGCCCTGATCGTGCACGGCCGCAGCGATGGCCTGCTGCCCGTCAATCACACGTCGCGGCCGTATCTGGGATTCAACCGGCAGCAGGAAGGCGCGGCCAGCAAGCTCTCGTATATCGAGGTCGAGAACGCCCAGCATTTCGATGCATTCATCGGGGCCGTGTCGGGGTACAGCAACCGTTACGTGCCGCTGCACCTGTACCTGATCCGCGCGCTCGATGCCGTCTTTGACAACCTCACCACCGGCAAGGCGCTGCCGCCGTCGCAGGTGGTGCGCACGATCCCCCGCGGTGGCGCCACCAATACCACCACCGCGCCGACGCTGCTGCCGGCCAACGTGCCGCCGATCTCGCCAAGTCCGGACGCCGGCAACCAGATCGCCGCCAGTACCGGCTCCGTGCAGGTTCCGGATTGAATCCGTCCTCCGGGCGGGCTCGCCGATGACTCGGCGAGCCGCTCACGGCCCAGGGGCGTATCCGTCGCCTGGGCCTGACCAGGCCTGCTCGGCCTGCGGTCCGCCGGGTGATGGAGGGGGCGCGGCGCCAGTCCCCGCCCCGCATATCGCATCCTGCACTTTCGATCACGTCAAGATCGCGTCGGCGTGGTCTTGAAATGTCAAGCCAAAGCCTTATCTTTCCGGAAGACATACAGTGTCCGGCCAGGCGAGCTCCCTAGCATCAGGACACTCACTGAGAGAGGGAATCCTATGCGTCTTGACAAACTGACTACCCGGTTCCAGGAAGCGCTTGCCGATGCGCAAAGCCTGGCGCTGGCCAATGACAACCAATACATCGAACCGCAGCACCTGCTGCGCGCGCTGATTGCGCAGAACGACGGCGCCGCCAAGGCGCTGCTGCAACGCGCCGGCGTGAACGCGAGCGGCCTGCAGAGCGCGCTGGACGCTGCCATCAAGCGCCTGCCGCAGGTGCAGGGCACGAGCGAGGTCCAGGTGGGCCGCGACCTCGTCAACCTGCTCAACGCCGCCGAGAAGGAAGCCATCAAGCGTGGCGACCAGTTCATCGCCAGCGAACTGTTCCTGCTCGCCGTGTCGGAAGACAAGGGCGAGGCGGGCCGCCTTGCGCGCGAGAACGGGCTGAACCGCAAGCCGCTGGAAGCGGCCATCCAGGCGGTGCGTGGCGGCGATGCCGTCAACAGCGCCGACGCCGAAACGCAGCGCGAGGCACTCAAGAAGTACACCATCGACCTGACCGAGCGCGCCCGCATGGGCAAGCTCGATCCGGTGATCGGCCGTGACGACGAGATCCGCCGCGCGATCCAGATCCTGCAGCGCCGCACCAAGAACAATCCGGTGCTGATCGGCGAGCCGGGCGTGGGCAAGACCGCGATCGTCGAAGGCCTGGCGCAGCGCATCGTCAACGGCGAAGTGCCCGAGAGCCTGAAGAGCAAGCGTGTGCTCGTGCTCGACATGGCCGGCCTGCTGGCTGGCGCCAAGTACCGCGGCGAGTTCGAGGAACGCCTGAAGGCCGTGCTGAGCGACGTCGCCAAGGACGAAGGCCAGACCATCGTCTTCATCGACGAGATCCACACCATGGTCGGCGCCGGCAAGGCCGAAGGCGCGATCGACGCGGGCAATATGCTCAAGCCTGCGCTGGCGCGCGGCGAACTGCACTGCATCGGCGCGACCACGCTGGACGAGTACCGCAAGTACATCGAGAAGGACGCCGCGCTCGAGCGCCGCTTCCAGAAGGTGCTGGTGGACGAGCCCTCCGTGGAAGCGACCATCGCCATCCTGCGCGGGCTGCAGGAGAAGTATGAGCTGCACCACGGCGTGGAGATCACCGACCCGGCCATCGTCGCCGCGGCGGAGCTGTCGCACCGCTATATCACCGACCGCTTCCTGCCCGACAAGGCGATCGACCTGATCGACGAGGCGGCCGCGCGCATCAAGATGGAAATCGATTCCAAGCCGGAGTCGATGGACAAGCTCGAGCGCCGCACCATCCAGCTCAAGATCGAGCGCGAAGCGGTCAAGAAGGAGACCGACGAAGCCTCGCTCAAGCGCCTGGACCTGATCGAGCAGGAGATCACGCGCCTGGAGAAGGAGTACGCGGACCTCGACGAGATCTGGAAGGCCGAGAAGGGCGCCGCGCAGGGCACGGCCGCGCTGAAGGAAGAGATCGAGAAGGTCAAGCTCGAGATCGCCAAGCTGCAGCGCGAGGGCAAGCTCGACAAGGTGGCCGAGCTGCAGTACGGCAGGCTGCCGGGCCTGGAAGGCAAGCTCAAGGCCGCGACCGACGCCGAAGCGAGCGAGCAGAAGCAGCCCAACAAGCTGCTGCGCACGCAGGTCGGCGCCGAGGAAATTGCCGAAGTGGTGAGCCGCGCGACCGGTATCCCGGTGTCGAAGATGATGCAGGGCGAGCGCGAGAAGCTGCTGAAGATGGAAGACCGCCTGCACAAGCGCGTGGTGGGGCAGGACGAGGCGGTGCGGCTGGTGTCCGATGCCATCCGCCGTTCGCGCGCGGGCCTGGCGGACGAGAACAAGCCCTATGGCTCGTTCCTGTTCCTGGGGCCGACCGGTGTCGGCAAGACCGAGCTGTGCAAGGCCCTGGCCGAGTTCCTGTTCGATTCGGAAGAGCACCTGATCCGCATCGACATGAGCGAATTCATGGAGAAGCACAGCGTCAGCCGCCTGATCGGCGCGCCGCCGGGATACGTGGGCTACGAAGAGGGCGGCTACCTGACCGAGGCCGTGCGCCGCAAGCCGTACAGCGTGGTGCTGCTCGATGAAGTGGAGAAGGCTCACCCGGACGTCTTCAACGTGCTGCTGCAGGTGCTGGACGACGGCCGCCTGACCGACGGCCAGGGACGCACGGTGGACTTCAAGAACACGGTGATCGTGATGACGTCCAACCTGGGTTCGCAGATCATCCAGGCGATGGTGGGCGAGCCGCAGGAGGCGGTGAAGGGGGCCGTCTGGCAGGAAGTGCGCACGCATTTCCGGCCGGAGTTCCTGAACCGGATCGACGAAGTCGTGGTGTTCCACGCGCTCGACCAGAAGAACATCGAGTCGATCGCGCGCATCCAGCTGCAACGCCTGCAGGCCCGCCTGGCCCGCATGGACATGGCGCTGGAGGTCAGCGAGGTGGCGCTGGAGAAGATCGCCAGCGCGGGGTACGACCCGGTGTTCGGGGCGCGTCCGCTCAAGCGGGCGATCCAGCAGCAGATCGAGAACCCGGTGGCACGCGCCATCCTGGAAGGCAAGTTTGCCGCCAAGGATGTGGTCCCGGTGGACTACGAAGACGGCGAGTTCACCTTCGGCCGCGCGTTGCAATGATGCATGCGTGATGGAGCGGGGCGTCCTTCGGGACGCCCTTTCTTTTGTGTCGGATGCTGCCCCGGGCACTGGCGGGCAGGCGTCCTGCACAACCCCTTGCCCACTTGACTTTCGTCAAGCCGGATCGCGGCGCCTGTCGCTATGATTGGTTCTGTCATGGAGATGCGGGGGCGCTCTTCATGACTTGTCTACCCGTTTCCAAATGGAAACTTAGCCCGCACCGCTAACCCGGTGCGGGCGTTTTCTTTTGGGCGCCCGGTTTTCGGCTCAGGCCGCCATGTTACCGGCTGGCGCATGTTCATTGCGCCATGAGCGCCTCGCATCCTCAGCCCTGCATTTCCTTGCGCCTGGTGCCGCACCACGGCCCGGAGCGAGCCGTGCGCAGGCATGTGCATATTTCCACCCGATCTTATGCGGAAACCACGCAAGGTTCGGCGAAACCATTCGTTCCGTTCAGATAGGCCCCTCGGTAGTCTTGCTCCTGACACAAGCCCGGCCACCCAAGGCGGGCAGCCAATGAGGCGCTCCAGCGCCATTCACGACACCTGACGGGAGCAACAAGATGATTCGCAAGCTGGCCATCGGCCTGGCCGCAGTGGCCGCCATCGGGGCCGCGCAGACGGCGACGGCAACCACTCTGCTGAACGTTTCCTACGATCCGACGCGCGAGTTGTATGTGGACGTGAATGCCGCGTTCGCCAAGGCCTGGAAGGCACAGGGCGGCGACGCCGTGACCGTGCGCCAGTCGCATGGCGGCTCGGGCAAGCAGGCCCGGTCGGTGATCGATGGGCTGGATGCCGACGTGGTCACGCTGGCGCTGGGGTACGACATCGACGCCATTGCCGAGAAGGGCCTGCTCAAGCCGGACTGGCAGAAGCGCCTGCCGCACAACGCGTCGCCTTACACCTCCACCATCGTGTTCCTGGTGCGCAAGGGCAATCCCAAGGGCATCAAGGACTGGAACGACCTGGTCAAGCCGGGCGTGCAGGTCATCACGCCGAATCCGAAGACGTCGGGCGGTGCGCGCTGGAACTACCTGGCCGCGTGGGGCTATGCGCTGCGCCAGCCGGGCGGCAATGACGCCAAGGCGCGCGACTTCGTCGGCGAGCTGCTCAAGCACGTGCCGGTGCTCGATTCGGGCGCACGCGGCGCCACCACCACCTTCGTGGAGCGCGGCCTCGGCGATGTGCTGATCGCGTGGGAGAACGAAGCGATCCTGGCGATCAAGGAACTGGGTCCGGACAAGTTCGACATCGTCGCACCGTCGGTTTCCATCCTGGCCGAGCCGCCCGTTGCCGTGGTCGACAAGGTGGTCGACAAGAAGGGCACCCGCAAGGCGGCCGAGGCCTACCTGCAGTTCCTGTACACCGACGAAGGCCAGGAGATCGCGGCCAAGAACTACTACCGGCCGATCTCCGCGAAGATTGCCGCCAAGTACGCGGCGAACTTCCCGAAGGTGAAGCTGTTCACGATCGATGAAGTGTTCGGTGGCTGGCAGAAGGCGCAGAAGGCCCACTTTGCCGATGGCGGTTCGTTCGACCAGATCTACCAGCCCGGCAAGAAGTAATCCACGAGACGGACGGGCCGGGGCCAGTGTCCTCCGGCACCGTCCCGCCAACCCGAAGAAGGAAGCCCCGATGTCCATCCTCACCCTGTCCGGCAGTCCCTCGGTGCAATCGCGCTCCGCTCACCTGCTGGCCCATCTGCGCGGCGAGCTGGAGGCCGCCGGCGAGCGCACCAGCCATATCGACCTGCGCGCACTGCCCGCCGGGCCGCTGCTGGCGGCCCGCGCGGATGACCCCGCCATTGCCGCCGCCGCGCGCGCCATCGCCGAGGCGCAGGTGGTGGTGCTGGCCACGCCGGTCTACAAGGCGGCGTACAGCGGCCTGCTCAAGGCCTTCCTGGACCTGTTGCCGCAGACTGGCCTGCGCGACAAGGTCGTGCTGCCCATTGCCACCGGCGGCAGCCTGGCGCATGCGCTGGCGATCGACTATGCCTTGCGTCCGGTGCTGTCCGCACTCGGTTCGCGCCACATCCTGCCCGGCATCTTTGCCGTGGACCAGCAGATCGAGATCGATGGAAGCGGTCCCGCGCGCTTCGATGCCGCGCTGGCGCTGCGCCTGGAAGAAGGCGTGCTGCGCGTGCGCGAGGCACTGGCCCGCTCGCGCATCGATGTCCCGCTTGAATTCGTGCCGGTTCCGCTGGCCCAGCGTGCCGCACATGCCGCGCACGCCGCGGTGGCGCAGCGATGTCCTGCCTGAGCTGATTCGTAGTCCCGCCGGCCACTAGCGCGACAGCGCTGGCCGGCCCCACCGGCAATCCCGTTGTCATGCCGCCTGTGCAGCAGGCCGGCAGGGCGGGTTGCTGCCCGCATCGGCCGACGTTCCGGCCAGGACCATCCAAGCAGACAGATTGCCGGACGCGTGCCGGCTCAGGAAAACATCATGACATCGTCCACCTTGTCGCCGGTTGCCGGCGAATCCGCAAGCCCTTCGCGCCAGCCGCAGATCGCGGGTCAGCGCCGCCGCCGTGTCCTGGTCGCGGCGCTCGTGCTGGCGACCGGCCTGGCCTATGGCCTGTTGCCGGGCCGCGCCGAAGCCCAGTCGAAGACCGTCGATGCCAAGGTGCTGCGCATCGGTTACCAGAAGTACGGCACGCTGACGCTGCTGAAGGCGCGCGGCACGCTGGAGAAGCGCCTTGCGCCCCAGGGCATTACCGTGAAGTGGACGGAGTTCCCGGCAGGCCCGCAGCTGCTGGAAGGCCTCAACGTCGGCGCGATCGATTTCGGCACCGTCGGCGAAGCCCCGCCGATTTTCGCGCAGGCCGCCGGCGCGCAGCTCGCGTATATCGGCAACGAGCCGCCCGCACCGACCGCGGAAGCGATCGTCGTGCCCAGGGGTTCGGCCATCAGGAGCGTGGCCGACCTGCGCGGCAAGCGCGTGGCGTTGAACAAGGGCTCGAACGTCCATTACCTGCTGGTGCGCCAGCTTGAGAAGGCGGGCATCCCCTACAACGAGATCCAGCCGGTCTACTTGCCGCCGGCCGACGCGCGCGCCGCCTTCGAGCGCGGCGCGGTCGATGCGTGGGTAATCTGGGACCCGTTCCTGGCCGCCGCCGAAAAGCAGCTCGGCGCGCGCGTGCTGGCCGACGGCCGCGGCGCGGATGGCAGGAACCTGGTCAGCAACCACCAGTTCTACCTGGCGTCGCGCCCGTACGCGCAGGCCAAGCCCGAGATCGTGAAGCTGCTGCTCGACGAACTGGCGTCGCTTGGCGCGTGGGCCGAGAAGAACCCGAAAGACGCTTCGGCCGTGCTGATCCGCGAAGTCGGCCTGGAGCCTGCCGTGCTGGAACTGGCCGTATCGCGCTTCTCGTATGGTGCGCGGCCGGTCAACGCCGATGTGCTGGCCGAGCAGCAACGCATTGCCGACGTCTTCCATTCGCTCAAGCTGATCCCGAAGCCGATCAGGGTTTCGGACGCGAGCTGGCAGCAGGCGCAGCGCTGAAGCGCACGGCCATCACAAATAACGAGGTTCCGACATGCAAGTTTTCTGGTTTATCCCGACCCATGGCGACAGTCGCTACCTGGGTACGTCCGAGGGCGCGCGCGAGGTTGGCATCGACTACCTGAAGCAGGTGGCCGTCGCCGCCGATACGCTCGGCTATGAAGGCGTGCTGATTCCTACCGGCCGCTCTTGCGAAGACCCCTGGGTGGTGGCCTCGGCGCTGGCTGCCGTGACACAACGCCTGCGTTTCCTCGTGGCCGTGCGCCCGGGACTGATGACGCCGACGCTCGCCGCGCGCATGGCCGCCACGTTCGACCGGATCTCGAATGGCCGGCTGCTGGTCAACCTGGTGACGGGCGGCGATGTGGCCGAGCTGGAGGGCGATGGCCTGTTCCTCGATCACGCTGCGCGCTATGAGGCCTCGGCCGAGTTCATCCGCATCTGGCGCGACGTGCTCGCGGCCAGCCATGACAGCGGCGAGATCAGCTTTGAAGGGCGCCACCTGAAGGTGAAGGGCGCTCGCGTGCTGTACCCGCCGTTGCAACGCCCGCATCCGCCGGTGTACTTCGGCGGCTCGTCCGCCGCGGCACACGAACTCGCGGGCGAACAGGTCGATACCTACCTGACCTGGGGCGAGCCGCCGGCAGATGTCGCGCAGAAACTAGCCGACGTGCGCCGCCATGCCGAGCGCCACGGCCGCAGGGTGAAGTTCGGCATCCGCCTGCACGTGATCGTCCGCGAGACCGAGGCCGCCGCATGGGCCGCGGCCGACGACCTCATCAGCCGCCTCGACGACGACACCGTGGCGCGTGCGCAGGCGGTGTTCGCAAAGATGGATTCAGAGGGCCAGCGCCGCATGGCCGCCTTGCATGCCGGCGGCGTCAAGCGCACGCGCGAGTCACTGGAAATCAGCCCCAACCTGTGGGCTGGCGTGGGCCTGGTGCGTGGTGGCGCAGGCACCGCGCTCGTCGGTGATCCGCAGCAGGTGGCCGAGCGCATCCGCGAATACGCGGAACTGGGCATCGACACCTTCGTGCTGTCCGGCTATCCGCACCTGGAAGAGGCTTACCGCTTCGCGGAACTGGTGTTCCCGCTGCTGCCACGTTCGGTGCGCGGCAAGTTGCCGGGCCAGGTGCTGTCGGGACCGTTCGGTGAAGTCATGGCGACCGGCATCGTGCCGCGCGCTTCGCAAAGCTGAGGAGATCGCCATGTCTGCTTCCCTGATCGCGTCGCGCCGTGAATGGCGCTCCGTGGCGCGCACGCTCGCGCCGTGGGTGGTGCCCGCGCTGCTGATCGTCGCCTGGCAGGCCGCATCGCAGTCCGGCTGGCTGTCCACGCGCGTGCTGCCCGCGCCGTTGGCCGTGGTGCAGGCCGCGTGGCAACTGGCGCGCTCCGGCGAACTGTGGACCCATGTCTGGGTCAGCACGTGGCGCGCCGCGGCGGGCCTTGCCGTGGGCGGCGGCCTGGGCCTGCTGCTCGGACTGCTGACCGGCACGTTCCGCAGCGCCGCCACGCTGCTCGACAGCACGCTGCAGATGGTCCGCAATATCCCGACGCTGGCGCTGATCCCGCTCGTGATCCTGTGGTTCGGCATCGACGAGACCGCCAAGCTGTTCCTGGTCGCGCTGGGCGTGTTCTTCCCGGTGTACCTGAATACATTCCACGGCATCCGCACCGTCGATCCGGGCCTGGTCGAGATGGCGCGCAGCTACGGGCTGTCGGGCTGGCGCCTGTACCGTGAGGTGATCCTGCCCGGCGCGCTGCCGAGCATCCTCGTTGGCGTGCGTTTCTCGCTGGGGCTGATGTGGGTGATCCTGATCGTGGCGGAGACCATCTCCGCGCAGTCGGGCATCGGCTACATGACCATGAATGCGCGCGAGTTCCTGCAGACCGATGTGGTGCTGGTGGGCATCCTGCTCTATGCGCTGCTCGGCAAGCTGGCCGATGTGCTGTCGCGCGGGCTGGAGCGGTTCTGGCTGCGCTGGCATCCGGGTTATCAGGCAGCCTGAAGGAGAACCGACATGCAAAGCAATCCGGTAGAACAGGCCGCGCTCGCGTATGCCGATGCGCACCTGAAACAGGCGCGCGCGCCGCGCCAGCCTGACGCCCCGGCCGGCGGTGTGGCGCTGCACGTGCAGCAGGTGATCAAGCGCTATGACGGCCGCGAGGTGCTGCACCGTATCGAACTGAGCGCGGCACAGGGCGAGTTCGTCGCCATCGTCGGGCGCAGCGGCTGCGGCAAGAGCACCTTGCTGCGGCTGGTGGCGGGGCTGGAAGCGTCGGACGAAGGCGCCATCACGCTCGATGCGCAACCGGCCCGCACGCTGCAGCAGGACATCCGCGTGATGTTCCAGGACTCGCGCCTGCTGCCGTGGAAGCGCGTGCTGGAAAACGTGGCGCTGGGCCTGCCGCGCGAGCGCCGCGAAGAAGCGGCGGCCGTGCTTGCGCAGGTGGGCCTTGCGGACCGTGCGCACGCATGGCCGGCACGGCTTTCCGGCGGGCAGCGCCAGCGTGTTGCCCTGGCGCGTGCGCTCGTGCATCACCCGCGCCTGCTGCTGCTCGACGAACCGCTCGGCGCGCTGGACGCCCTGACGCGTATCGAGATGCAGGGGCTGATCGAATCGCTGTGGGGCCGGCTGGGTTTTACCGCGCTGCTGGTGACCCACGATGTGTCCGAGGCCGTGGCACTGGCCGACCGCATCGTACTGATCGAGGACGGGCGCGTTGCGATGGATGAACCCGTCGCGCTCGCCAGGCCGCGGCAGCATGGCTCGCCAGCGTTCGCGCAGCTGGAGGAGCGCGTGCTGCGGCGGGTCATGCAGCACACGCCGCCTGCTGGCTCCGCGCCGCAGACGGAGCTGGAACCCACCGCGGACTGGTCGCTGGTGCGCACCGTGGAGTCGGTGCGCTTCGCGGTGTAGGGGCAGGGCAACAGGCGGTGGTGTAACGCATCCGAAACCTGCACATCGTCATTACACAATCTTCATACGCCTTCACGAAAGGAGCTTCTATCATGAGCATTCAGGCCATCAACGTACGCAACCAGTTCCGCGGCAAGGTCGCCGCCATTATCGAAGGCCCGGTGGTTTCCGAAGTGGACGTGGAAACGCCGGCCGGCATCGTCACCTCGGTCATCACCACGCGCTCCATCCGCGACCTCGGCCTCACGCTGGGCAGTGAAGTCGTTGCGCTGGTCAAGGCGACCGAGGTGTCCATCGCCAAGCTGTAAGGTGCCGCGGGCCGTGTGCGCACGGCCCGCTGCGTGAACGTCATATGGAAATACCGGCGCCGGGAGGCGCCAAAGGAAACAGAGGCATGGCCATCGCAGGCGCGAATGCACCCGAAGCCAGGTTGAGCGCCCTGGAGCGCTACCTTGACACGCTGCCGCGGCAGCCGCTGGCGGATCGCCAGCTGTGGCGCGACACGCGCGGCCAGGTGCAGGGCCAGTTCTTCAACTGTTCGCTGACCAGCGCGTTCGAGCCGCTGGTGACGCTGGCCGGGCGCGAGGTCGTGGCGCACGAAGGTGCCATCCATACCTATGCGCAGGACGGCGTTGGCCTGGCCGCGTGGAAGCTGTTCGCGATGGCGGCCGATGACGCCACGCTGGTATCGCTGGACCGGCTGTCGCGCCTGCTGCACGCCATCAATTACTTTGCCGCCGACGGCGCGCACAGGCTCGTGCTCAACGTGCACAACCGCCTGCTGGCCGCGGTGGCGGACGACCACGGCTCCGCGTTCCGGCGCGCGCTGCAGTCGCTGGGTCTGCCGCTGGAGCGTTTCGTGATCCAGGTGCCGGCCAGTGCCAATGACGACCTGCCGCTGCTGCTGCACGTGGTGGGCAACTATCGCCGCAACGGCTTTGCCGTCAGCCTGCAGGCCTCCGACCCGGCCGAGGCCGGCGCGCTGATGGCGCACGCGGTGCCGGACTGGCTCAAGCTCGACATGCGCCGCACCTGGACCGATCGCCAGCTCGCCGGACTGCGCGCCAGCGCCGCCAGTGCGGGCGTGACGCTGATCGGCCGGCGACTGCAGGACGCACTGAGCGTGGAGCGCCTGCAGGCGGCCGGTATCGGGCTGGGGCAGGGGGTATTCGCCGGCGGACTCGTGACGCCCGCGGACCTGCGCGATAGGCGGACAGATAGGACAGATAGGCGGACATTGAGCGAGGAGGTCGCATGACGGATCGCAGCAAGCCGATTCCCCGCCTGGAGATCCCCAGGCATCTGCAGGTGCTGACCGTGCCGGGCCTGCATGGCAGCGGCCCCGGCCACTGGCAGAGCCGCTGGGAGCAGCGCTTTCCTGACTGGCAGCGCGTGGAACAGCACGACTGGTCGCGCCCGAGCCTGACGTTGTGGGCCGAACGCGTGTCAGAAGGCGTGATGCGCGCGCAGCGCGTGGCGGCGCGCGGCGCCGTGCTGGTCGCGCACAGCTTCGGCTGTATGGCCACGCTGAGGCAGGCGGCGCTGGATCCGGCCGGCATTGCCGGCGCGCTGCTGGTGGCGCCGGCCGACCCGGACAAGTTCGGCGTCGCCCACCTGCTGCCGACCTACCGGCTGCCGTTCCCGACCATCCTGGTCGCGAGCCGCAATGACCCATGGATGCCACAGCGCACTGCCTTCAGCTGGGGCACGCTGTGGGGTAGCGAGCTGGTCGATGCGGGCTGCCTGGGTCACATCAATGCGGATTCCGGCCTCGGCGAGTGGGGCGAAGGACTGGCCTTGCTCGGCACTTTGGTCCAGCGCATCGCGTTCGAAGGTAGCGCCGAAGCCACTGGAGACCAGGCTGGGCCCTGGGAAGCGGGCGTGGAAGTGGCTTCTGCGGTCCCTTATATCTAATTCGTCTAAGAAAATTCGTAAAGATTCGTTCTGTTTATAAGGGCGCATCTGCAGAATTTGTCTCGTAGGCCGGCGCCTTATGCGCCGGTTTCATAAGTGAGGCCCGTTTGACCCGTTTTACGGACCTCGCCACAGACGAGACGACATGCCACCCTCCATTTCCCTGGCGGACACGCCGCCACCGGCCGCGCCTGAATCGCGCGCCACCCGCAGTGCGCCGGGACGCAACGGCCGCCAGCGCTTCACGGTGCTGCCGGGCTTTGGCCTGTCGCTGGGCTTCACGATCTTCTACCTGACGCTGATCGTCCTGATCCCGCTGTCGGCCGTGTTCCTGAAGACGTTCACGATGACGTGGGACGACTTCTGGACCACCGTGACCGCGCCGCGCGTGGTGGCTTCCTACCAGTTGAGCTTTGGCGCTTCGCTGATCGCGGCGGTCATCAATACGGTCTTCGGGCTGGCGGTGGCCTGGGTGCTGGTGCGCTACCGCTTTCCCGGCAAGCGCCTGATCGATGCGCTGGTGGACCTGCCGTTCGCACTGCCCACCGCCGTGGCCGGTATCGCGCTGACGGCGCTGTTCGCCGGCAATGGCTGGATCGGCCGCTACCTGGAGCCGCTCGGCATCAAGGTCGCCTTCACCCCGCTGGGCGTAGTCGTGGCGCTGACTTTCATCGGCCTGCCGTTCGTCGTGCGCACGGTGCAGCCGGTCTTGGAAGACGTTGAGCAGGAGCTGGAAGAGGCCGCGGCCAGCCTCGGCGCCACGCGCCTGCAGACCTTCGGGCGCGTGATCCTGCCGGCCATCCTGCCGGCGCTGCTGACGGGCTTTGCGCTGTCGTTCGCGCGGGCCACCGGCGAGTACGGCTCGGTGGTGTTTATCTCCGGCAATATGCCGATGGTGTCGGAAATCGCGCCGCTGATGATCTATTCCAAGCTCGAGCAATACGACTACGCGGGCGCTACCGCGGTGGCCGTGGTGATGCTGGTGATTTCCTTCGCGCTGCTGCTGCTGATCAACCTGCTGCAGGCCTGGACCCGCCGCCACCAGTCTGGCGCGCGCGATGGCCTGTCACTGGAAGCGCCCGCCACGGGCAAGGAGCACTGACATGGCCGGCGCGGTTTCGGGCCGCCTCGGGCGGCTGGGCACGGCCCACCACAAGTACGACGCCACCGGCGAAGCGCCATGGGTGCGCTACACGCTGATCACCGTGGCGGTGCTGTTCCTCACACTGTTCCTGTTCGTGCCGCTGGCCTCGGTCTTCTACGAGGCGCTGCGCAAGGGCGTGCAGACCTACTGGGAAGCGCTGGTCGAGCCGGATGCGTGGTCCGCGATCCAGCTCACCCTGACGGTGGCCGCCATCGCGGTGCCGCTGAACCTCGTCTTTGGCGTGGCGGCGGCGTGGGCCATCGCCAAGTTCGAGTTTCCCGGCAAGAACCTGCTGATCACGCTGATCGACCTGCCGTTCTCGGTCTCGCCGGTGATCTCGGGCCTGGTCTATGTGCTGCTGTTCGGCGCGCAGGGCTGGCTCGGCCCGTGGCTGCAGACGCATGACATCAAGATCATGTTCGCGGTGCCGGGCATCGTGCTGGCCACCATCTTCGTCACCTTCCCGTTCGTGGCGCGCGAGCTGATTCCGCTGATGCAGGCGCAGGGCAGCGAAGAGGAAGAAGCAGCCATCGTCCTGGGCGCGTCGGGCTGGCAGACCTTCCGGCATATCACGCTGCCCAATATCCGCTGGGGCCTGCTGTACGGCGTGATCCTGTGCAATGCGCGGGCGATGGGCGAGTTCGGCGCGGTGTCGGTGGTGTCGGGCCATATCCGCGGGCTGACCAACACCATGCCGCTGCACGTGGAGATCCTTTACAACGAGTACAACTTCGCGGCGGCATTCGCGGTGGCATCGCTGCTGACGCTGCTGGCCCTGGTTACGCTGGGCATCAAGACGCTGGTGGAACTCCGCGCCCGCAAGGAAAACGAAGACGCCGCCGTGGAAGCCCCGCTGGCCGCATTGCAAGGACAGGCATCATGAGCATTCAGGTCAAGAACGTAGAGAAGCGCTTTGGCGAGTTCGTCGCGCTGGACAATGTTTCGCTGGACTTCGAAGAGGGCGAGCTGACCGCGCTGCTCGGGCCGTCCGGCTGCGGCAAGACCACGCTGCTGCGCATCATCGCGGGCCTGGAGCGCGCCGATGCGGGCCAGATCGTGCTGGCCGGGCGCGATGCCTCGCAGCAGCACGTGCGCCAGCGCCAGGTGGGCTTCGTGTTCCAGCACTATGCGTTGTTCAAGCATATGAGCGTGTTCGAGAACGTGGCCTTCGGCCTGCGCGTGAAACCGCGCGCCGAACGCCCGGGCGAAGCGCAGATCCGCGAGAAGGTGAAGTCGCTGCTGGAACTGGTGCAGCTCGACTGGCTGGCCGACCGCTATCCCGCGCAACTTTCAGGTGGACAACGCCAGCGTATCGCGCTGGCCCGCGCGCTGGCGGTGGAGCCGCGCGTGCTGCTGCTCGACGAGCCGTTCGGCGCGCTCGACGCCAAGGTGCGCAAGGAACTGCGCCGCTGGCTGCGGCGCCTGCACGACGAGCTTCACGTGACCAGCGTGTTCGTCACGCACGACCAGGAAGAAGCGCTGGAAGTGGCCGACCAGGTCGTGCTGATGAACCGCGGCCACGTTGAGCAGTCCGGCTCGCCGGAGGCGGTCTACAACCATCCGGCCACGCCGTTCGTGTTCGGCTTCCTTGGCAACGTCAACCTGTTCCACGGGCGCCTGGAAGTGGGCGAGAGCGGCGGCCTGCTGCACACCGGCGAGGCGGTGCTGCCGGTGGTGGGCAGCGGCCACGAGACCGCCGGCGACGCGGTGGCCTATGTGCGTCCGCACGACCTGGACCTGGAGCGCTACGCACCGGGCACCGACGGCATCGCCGTCACCCTGCGCCGCGCGCTGACGCTGGGCCCGGTGGCCCAGCTCGAACTCGAGCGCGAGGACAACCAGGACGTGATCGAGGTGGCCCTGCCGCTGGAGCGCTTCCGCCACGCGGGCTTCCGTGAAGGCGAGCTGCTGGCGGTGCGTCCGCGCCAGCTCCGTGTCTTCACCCAGCACACACAACAACAATCAAACGTACGCGCCAACGGCGCGGCGACAAGCCGACAAGGGGCAGTGCGATGAATTTCCAGCAACTCCGATCCATCCGCGAGGCGGTGCGCCGCCAGTTCAACCTGACCGAGGTCGCCAACGCGCTCTACACCTCGCAGCCGGGCGTGTCGCGCCAGATCCGCGAGCTGGAGGAAGAGCTCGGCGTGGAGATCTTCGAGCGCTACGGCAAGCGCCTGACCGGGCTGACCGAGCCGGGCCGCGAGATCGTGCGCATCGTCGAGCGTCTGCTGCTCGAAGCGGAGAACCTGCGCCAGGCCGGCGACGACTTTGCCGGCAGGCACACCGGCCGCCTGACCGTCGCCACGACGCACACGCAGGCGCGTTACGCGCTGCCCAAGGTGGTGCAGTCGTTCCGCCGCGCCTATCCGCACGTGACGCTGGCGCTGCAGGAAGCGTCGCCCACGCATATCGTCGAATTGCTGCTGACGGGGCAGGCCGACATCGGCATTGCGACCGAGGCGCTGGCCACCGAGGCCGGCCTGACCTCGTTCGAGGCCTACACCTGGCAGCACGTGCTGGTGGTGTCGCCGGACCATCCGCTGACGCGCCTGCCCGAGCCAACGCTGGAGGACGTGGCCGGCTTCCCGCTGATCACGTACGACGCCGGCTTTACCGGACGGCGCAAGATCGACGGCGCCTTCGCCGAGGCCGGCCTGCAGCCGGAGATCGTGCTGACCGCGCTCGACGCGGACGTGATCAAGACCTATGCGGAGCTGGACCTGGGCGTGGGCATCATCGCGTCGATGGCCTATGACGAGCGCAAGGACTCCGGCCTGGTACGGATTTCTGCCGACCACCTGTTCGACTCCAACACGACCAGTGTGGCCGTGCGACGCGGCGCCTATCTGCGTGGCTACGCGCATGACTTCATCAATATGTTCGCGCCGCACCTGTCGCGCGACACCGTCACCATTGCGCTGAGCGAGAGCGAGGCGCAGCAGGCGCTGGCGGCCTGACGCGCCGGGTCCGCGCTGCGGTAATCGCCACTTGGGCCACCGTCGTGGTCCGCTGTTGTGCGGACTGCGGCGCACGCCACTGCCCATCCGGCCCCCGCGCGGTTCGCGCCGCGCGCGGGCCGTTCGTCGCAAGACTCTTTTCTCCGGACCCCAGGCGTCGTAAAGTGCCTGCACGTACCGGGGAAGCCATCTCTCCGGTCTATGCCGCAGCGCAACAGATATTGCGCGCGATGCCATCGACGAAGGAGAGAGACCATGAGAACTGGCCGCACGGGCCGGGGCCTGTTTGTCCCCTTGATTCTGATCCTGGTGGGAGGCGTACTCCTGCTGCAGCACCGCGGCATGCTGCCCGCGCAGTTCACCCATGACTGGTGGCCCGTGCTGCTGGTGGTGGCGGGCGTGGTCCTGCTGGCCCGCCGTTTCGCGCTGCGGCGCTGAACCGGCCGACTGCCCGGAGACCGCCATGCGCGACGAACCGCTGCTGAGCTGGCAATGGCGCGGCTATGCCCGCAACCACCAGCATCCCCGCAACCTGCTGCTCCATATCGTGGCCGTGCCGATGTTCATGGCCGGCACCGTGCTGCTTGCGTATGGCCTGCTTAACCTGAGCCTGCCGGCGCTGGTGCTGGGGCTGGTGTGCATGGGCATGTCGATGGCGCTGCAAGCGCGCGGGCACCGGCTGGAGGCCGAGGCGCCCGAGCCGTTTGCCGGTCCCGCCGACATTGCCAGGCGGATCCTGGCCGAGCAATGGATCACCTTTCCGCGCTATGTGCTGTCCGGCCAGTGGTGGGTGGCCCTGACGCGGCGCGGGGCACCCGACCCGGGCGCCTGAGCGGCGCGCGGTCACTGCAGGCATCCGGAACCATCCGCATTGCACCACGCACAGGCCAAGCTAAGATGAACGCCATGAACCGTTGTCTTTCCACCGCCATCCCATCCCGGCTGACGATTCTCGGGCGCGACCTGCTGTTCGTGCTGTGCATGAATACGGTGATTGCCGTCAGCCTGAACTATGGCTTCCAGACCGGCGGCACGCTCTGGCACAACTTCGTCTACAGCCAGCTGATCGGCTTGTCGATCTGGCTGCTGATCGACATCCCGCGCGTGCTGATCTGGTGGAATGAGCGGCCGCGCCTCTGGCCATTCATGTTCCTGGCCGCCGCCGCGGTGCCCATGGGCGTGGTACTGGGCAGCTGGGCCACGCGGGAGGTGCTGAATCTGCCGCCCAAGCTCTCGGCCGAGACCGGCGACATGCTGCGCATGTGCCTGGTGGTGGGCATGCTGGCGTCGGCGAGCATGATCTATTTCTACTGGTCGCGCGAAAAGCTCGCTTACCTGGAGCGCCAGGCCGCGCTGGACGCCCTGCAGCGCGAGGAGGCCGAAAAGCAGCTCGTGCGCGCCCAGCTGATGGCATTGCAGGCGCAGATCGAGCCGCATTTCCTGTTCAATTCGCTGGCCAACCTCGACGGGCTGATTGCCACCGACCCGCGCGCCGCGCGCAGGCTGCTGCAGCGGCTGATCGGGTTCCTGCGTACTTCGCTGTCGCATACGCGCGCGGAACAATGCACGCTGCGCCAGGAGTTCGAGCTGCTGCGCAGCTACCTGGACATCCAGGGCATGCGCTTTGGCACGCGGCTGGGCTTTGATATCGACCTGCCGCCTGCGCTGGACGGCGTGGAGATTCCGCCCATGCTGATCCAGCCGCTGGTGGAGAACGCGGTGACGCATGGCATCGAGCCCTGCATGCGCGGCGGCCATATCACGCTGTCGGCGCGCGCGGCCGGCGACGACGCGGTGCAGGTCATCATTGCCGATACCGGCGTGGGGTTCGGCCATGGCTCGGGCAAGGGCTCGGGACTGGGGTTGACCCATGTGCGCGAACGGCTGGCGCGCATTTTCGGCGCGGCGGCAAGCATGCAGATGGAAGAGAACACGCCGCGCGGCGTGGTGGTGCGCCTGACGCTGCCGCTGACCCGCCACACCGAGGTGCCGGCGCCGGTGCAGGTGGCCGCGCCGGTGCCAGCCAGGCCTGCCGGCGCTACGCCGGCCATGCCGCGCCCTTGACGATTCGAGCCGGGCGGCGCCAGGCCAAGGTCTGCCCGCCCACTGACGCTGGTCACGCCCCCCGATCTTCGCCATGACCCCAACCCTGCTGATTGCCGACGACGAACCCCTGCTGGCCCGCGTGCTGGAATCCGAGCTGACGGCGCTGTGGCCGGAAGCCAGGATTGTCGGCGTGGTGCATGACGGCGTGTCGGCGCTGGATGCGGCGCGCCAGCACCAGCCGACGGTCGTGTTCCTCGACATCCGCATGCCCGGCATGAGCGGCATGGACGTGGCGCGGGAGCTGGTCGACTTCGACGTGCCGCCGCTGGTGGTATTCGTGACCGCCTACGACCAGTTCGCGCTGGAGGCGTTCGAGCGGGCCGCGGTCGACTACGTGCTCAAGCCCGTGCAGCACGAGCGGCTGGAGGCGACCGTGTCGCGCCTGAAAGCCCGCCTGGCAGCGGCTCTGGCCGATGCCGAGCCGAGTACCGCCCAGATCGACAACGGCCAGCTGGCGCAGCTGCTCCATCGCCTGGAAGCGCTGGAGCACCCGGCAAGCGGGGCGCGCGGCGCGCCGGAGCAGCAGGGCAACTACCTGCGCTTCATCAAGGCGCTGGTGGGACAGGAGGTGCGCATCATCCCGGTCGACGAGGTGATCTACCTGGAAGCCACCGACAAGTATGTCAACGTGGTCTCCGTCGGCGGAGAGGCACTGATCCGCACCAGCCTGCGCGAACTGACCCAGCAGCTGGATCCGGAGCGCTTCTGGCAGATCCACCGCGGCACGGTGGTGAATATCGCGTGCGTGGCCAGCGCGGTCACCCAGTCGCTGGGCCGCGTGTCGCTGCGCTTGCGCGACCGGCCGGAATCGCTGCCCGTGGCAAGGCAGTACGCCTACCTGTTCAAGCAGATGTAGTGGTCCCGGGCATTGCGGCGCGCGCTGCACATCTATGCAGCCGGTTGCGGTTTTCCTCTATGATGCGAGCTTCGGTACGCGCTTTTGCATGCCCTTGTGCGCAGGCATGTGGCGCGGTTGCCATCCCAGCTGCCTTCAGCCCGCGAATCCGCCGCCATGACTACCGCTGCTCTCGATCCCAGCCGCAATCCGCTTCGCCATGATGCCCAGGTGATTGGCCTGGTCGGGCTGGCGCATGGGGTCTCCCACTTCTATCACCTGCTGCTGGCGCCGCTGTTCCCGTGGATCAAGGCGGAGTTCGGCCTGAGCTATGCCGAGCTCGGGCTGCTGATGACGGTCTTCTTCGCGGTGTCGGCGGTGGTGCAGACCGCTTCGGGCTTCGTGGTGGACCGCGTCGGCGCCCGACCGGTACTGTTTGCCGGGCTGGCGTTTCTGGGCTCGGCGGCATTGCTGCTGTCGGCAAGCTCGGGCTACGCCGCGCTGCTGCTTGGCGCCGGCGTGGCGGGGCTTGGCAACGGGGTATTCCACCCGGCCGACTTCACGCTGCTGAACAAGCATGTGTCGCAGCCCCGCCTGGGCCACGCGTTCTCGGTGCACGGCATCTCGGGCAACCTCGGCTGGGCGGCCGCCCCGGTGTTCCTGGTGACCATCGCCAACCTGGCGACGTGGCGCGTGGCGCTGGCCGCTGCCTCGGTGGTGGCGTTCGGCGTGCTGGCGGTGCTTCTGGTCCTGCGGCACGTGCTTGACCCGCGCGAGCTTGGCAGCGCGGTGGGTCGCCCCAAGGCCGCGCCCGCCAGTGCCGGCGGCAGCCTGCTTGGCTTCCTGAAGCTGCCGCAGGTGTGGGTGTGCTGGGCCTTCTTCCTGCTGACCACGTTCTCGGCGGCCGGCATCCAGAGCTTCGCGCCGACCGCGCTCACGCAGCTCTATGGCATTCCGTTCACGCTGGCTACCGCGTCCTACACCGTCTACATGCTCTGCAGCGCCGGCGGCATGCTGGTCGGAGGGTTTGCCGCCAGCCGCACCAGCAACCATGACCGCCTGATCGCGCTGAGCTTCACCGTGTCGGGCCTGATGGCCGTGCTGGTGGGCCTGAACGTCGCGCCGGGCCTGCTGGTGCCGGTGCTGCTCGGCGTGATCGGCTTCGGCGCGGGGACGGCCGGGCCTTCGCGGGACCTGCTCGTGCGCGCGGCGTCCCCGGCGGGCGCCACGGGCCGCGTCTACGGCGTGGTCTATTCGGGCCTGGACATCGGCCTGGCCAGCGGACCGCTGTTCTTCGGCGCGCTGATGGATGCGCACCTGCCCAACTGGGTGTTCTTCATGATCGGCGGCTTCCAGCTGCTGTCGATCTTCACCGCGGTGACGGTAGGCAACGGCAATCGTTCGCGCCGCGGCGCCACGGCGCAGGCGCCGGCCGCCTAGGCCGGGCTGCCGCCGTGTCGCATTCCCGTGCGCCGGCCACCCGGCGCTCCCGAGTTTTTCCGAGGACCCTTCATGTCATCCAAGCCTGTTTCCGCCGGCGCCGCGCAGCCTGAATCCTTGTGCGGCGGCCATATCCTGGTCGACGCGCTGCTTGCGCATGGTGCCGAGCTGGCCTTCGGCGTGCCCGGGGAAAGTTACCTGGCGGTGCTCGACGGTTTTCACCGCCGGCGCGACCAGATGCGCTTTGTCATCTGCCGCCAGGAAGGCGGCGCGGCGGTCATGGCCGAGGCCTATGGCAAGCTCACGGGCCGCCCGGGGCTGGCGTTCTGCACGCGCGGGCCTGGCGCCACCAATGCCAGCATCGGCGTGCACACGGCATTCCAGGATTCGACGCCGATGATCCTGTTCATCGGCCAGGTCGGCCTGGACTTCGCGGACCGCGAGGCTTTCCAGGAGATCGACTACCGCCGCATGTTCGGCCAGATGGCCAAATGGGTCGCGCAGATCGATCGTGTCGAACGGATTCCGGAGTACATCGCGCGTGCCTACCAGACCGCCACGTCGGGGCGGCCGGGCCCGGTGGTGCTGGCCTTGCCCGAAGACATGCTGATGCAGGAGGTGGCCGTGCCGCAGCTTGCGGCCTACCAGCGCGTGCTGAGCTGGCCCGGCGATGACGACATGCAGCGCCTGTCGGACCGGCTCGCGGCCGCCGAGCGCCCGTTCGTGCTGCTCGGCGGCAGTGGCTGGACGCCCGAGTCCTGTGCGCAGATCCAGCAGTTCGCCGAACGCTTTTCACTGCCGGTTGGCTGCGCGTTCCGCGGCCAGGACCTGTTCGACAACCGGCATCCGAACTATGCCGGCGATGTCGGCATCGGCATCAACCCGGCATTGGCCGAACGCATCCACGGCGCGGACCTCGTGCTGGCGATCGGCCCGCGCCTTGGCGAGATGACCACGGGCGGTTATGCGCTGATCCGCGCGCCGCGGCCGGCGCAGCAACTCATCCATGTCCACGCTGGCGCGGAGGAACTGGGCAGCGTCTACCAGGCGGACCTGATGATCCACGCCTCGATGCCGGCCATTGCCGCGCGCCTGGCGGCATTGCCGTCGCCGGCCACGCCGCCGCGCTGGCAGGGCTGGTCGCGGGACGCGCACGCCGACTACGAACGCTACCTGACCCCGCCCGCCTACATGGGGCAGGGCGTCGACATGGCCGACGTGATCCGCACCCTCGACCGCCTGCTGCCTGCGGATGCCGTCGTGACCAACGGCGCGGGCAATTACGCCGGCTGGCTGCACCGCTATTTCCGCTATCGCCCGTTCGCGGCCGGCGGGCGCGGTCAGCTCGCACCGACCAGTGGCGCCATGGGCTACGGCGTGCCGGCCGCAGTGGGCGCCAAGATTGCATTCCCGCAGCGCACGGTCGTGGCGCTGGCGGGCGATGGCTGTTTCCTGATGAACGGGCAGGAACTGGCCACCGCCATGCAATATCATGCGCCGGTGATCATCATCGTCGTCAATAACGGCATGTATGGCACCATCCGCATGCACCAGGAGCGCGAGTACCCGGCCCACGAGTCGGGCACGGCGCTGCAAAACCCGGACTTTGCCGCACTGGCGCGTGCCTATGGCGCGCGCGGCGCGACCGTGACCACGACCGAAGCGTTCGAACCCGCGCTGCGCGAAGCGCTGGCCGCGCCGGTGTCCACGCTGATCGAGATTCACGTGGACCCGGACGTGATCACGCCTCGCACCACGCTCAGCGCCATTCGTGCGCAGGCGCTGGCCAGCGGCAAGCCGTGAGGCCCGACGGCCCGGCGGTACAGATTTTCTTCCTTGCAGGAGTTTTCGATGAAACATGCCACCACCGATCTGTGCGATGCCAACGAACCGCGCCTGGCCGACGGCACGCTGCGCGTCATGGCGCCGGGGTTCCGCGCGTTCGGCAAGCAACTGGCCTTTGCCGGGCAGGCTGCCACGCTGAAGATCTTTGAAGACAACTCGCTGGTGCGCGAGGCGCTGGAATCGCCAGGGCAGGGCCGCGTGCTGGTGGTGGATGGCGGCGGCTCGATGCGCTGCGCGCTGGTGGGTGGCAACCTGGGGCTGCTGGCAGAGAAGAACGGCTGGGTCGGCATTATCGTCAACGGCTGCGTGCGCGATACGGCCGAGCTGGACGTCTGCGACATCGGCATCCGCGCTCTCGCCACGCATCCGCAGAAGAGCCAGAAGCGCGGCGCCGGCGAGCGTGATGTCGCGGTGCAGATGCCGGGTGCCGTGGTCCGCCCGGGCAACTGGATCTACGCGGATGCGGACGGCGTGCTGGTGTCGGAAGAAAAGCTGGGTGCCTGATATGACCAGGGTCTTTGTCTATGGCACCCTGCGCGCCGGCGAGGTCAACGACCTGAACGCCGCGGCGCGCGAACACGGCATTGCCGCGCCCACGCTGCTGGGCACGGCGACCATTGCCGGCCGGCTCTATGACTTCGGCGCGTATCCGGGCCTGGTGCTGGATCCCCAGGCCGGTCCGGTGGTCGGCGACATCTATGAGGTGCCCGACGCCCTCGTGCCGGTGCTCGACGAAATCGAGGAGATCTATCCCGGTCAGTCCTCGCTGTTCGTCAGCGAACAGCACACCGTGCTGCACGACGGCCAGCGCGTGAACTGCCTGCTGTATCCCGTGGCCGATGCGGCGGTGCCGGGCCTGCCGCGTATCGAGAGCGGCGACTGGGTGGCTTACCGCAAGTCACGCGATACAGCTGCGGCCTGATATCTCTCCGAGTCGGAAACGGCGCCCATCCGTGGCGCCGTTTTCTTTTGGGGGCGAGCGTTCGGCCACGCCGGGTTCGCCACTCGCCAGCAGTGCGGGCGCGTCAGCCTTTTTCTGCGCAAATTTCACGATGTGGGAAATTGTTTTGGCCGGCAAAATTGTTGGTTTGCAGGGCACAACACAATTTCTCATGATGAAAGATTCTGTTCCGCATCATGAAATGAAATCTGTAATCTATTGATTTTGTTGAATAAAAAAGCGTAGTGCAAACTGCGTTCAACGCTTGTTGCGACGCGGGACGATTCCCTAAACTCTTATATAAGACACAGGATCTGAGACGCAAAAAACGCGTCACCGGCCGAGAAGAACGAAACAGGCCGGACGTCACCAAGCTTTCTTTGCCATCCCCCAATTTGTCGCTAGGAGAGTGAAATGAACCGCGAACAACAGATCCAGGCTCTGCAGAAGGATTGGGACAGCAACCCCCGCTGGAAGGGCATCAAGCGCAACTTCACCGCCGAAGACGTGGTGCGCCTGCGCGGTTCCGTCCAGATCGAGCACACGCTGGCCCGCCGCGGTTCCGAAAAGCTGTGGAACCTGCTGCACACCGAGCCGTTCGTCAACTCGCTGGGCGCGCTGACCGGCAACCAGGCCATGCAGCAAGTGAAGGCCGGCCTGAAGGCCATCTACCTGTCGGGCTGGCAAGTTGCCGGCGACGCCAACCTGGCCGGTGAAATGTACCCCGACCAGTCGCTGTATCCGGCCAACTCGGTGCCGCAAGTGGTCAAGCGCATCAACAACACGTTCCAGCGTGCCGACCAGATCCAGTGGAGCGAAGGCAAGGGCGACACCGACTTCTTCGCGCCGATCGTGGCTGACGCTGAAGCCGGTTTCGGCGGCGTGCTGAACGCGTTCGAACTGATGAAGTCCATGATCGAAGCGGGTGCCGCCGGCGTTCACTTCGAAGACCAGCTGGCTTCGGTGAAGAAGTGCGGCCACATGGGCGGCAAGGTTCTGGTCCCGACCCGCGAAGCCGTTGCCAAGCTGACCGCTGCCCGTCTGGCTGCCGACGTGTCCGGCGTGCCGACCCTGGTGATCGCCCGTACCGACGCCGAAGCCGCCGACTTGCTGACCTCGGACGTGGACGAAAACGACAAGCCGTTCTGCACCGGCGAGCGCACCGTGGAAGGCTTCTACCGCGTGCGCAACGGCCTGGAGCAGTCGATCTCGCGCGCCCTGGCCTACGCTGAAGTGGCTGACCTGGTGTGGTGCGAAACCGGCAAGCCGGATCTCGAGTTCGCCAAGAAATTCGCCGACGCCGTGCATGCCAGGTTCCCGGGCAAGATGCTTGCCTACAACTGCTCGCCGTCGTTCAACTGGAAGAAGAACCTCGACGATGCCACCATCGCCAAGTTCCAGAGGGAGCTGGGCGCGATGGGCTACAAGTTCCAGTTCATCACGCTGGCCGGCTTCCACTCGCTGAACTACTCGATGTTCAACCTGGCCTACGGCTACGCCCGCAACCAGATGAGCGCATTCGTGGAACTGCAGGAAGCCGAGTTCAAGGCGGCCGAGAAGGGCTTCACCGCCGTCAAGCACCAGCGCGAGGTCGGCACCGGCTACTTCGACGCCGTGACCCAGACCATCGAAGGCGGCCAGTCGTCGACGACCGCCCTGAAGGGTTCGACCGAAGACGAGCAGTTCTTCGAAGACAAGAAAGTGGCCTGACTCTCCTGGCCACCGTTTGCTGAAACATAGATCGGGGGGAACCGAGCAGTCTCTAGGTTCAGCAGACCAGGGAAGCGCGTGCGACCATCACGCGCTTCTTTTTCAGGCACCGCGCCGTTTCTCTCAGGGACGGCGCGGTTTTTTTCGTCTGGTGCCAGCGTAACGAAGCTGCCCGCACCAGCTTAGCCGGTCCGGGCCTTTCATTGAGGATTGAAGCCGTCAGCGATAGACGATCACCGGAATGTCGGTGTGCGTCAGCACCTTCTGGGTTTCGGAGCCCAGCAGCAGCCCGGACAAGCCGCGCCGGCCGTGCGAAGCCATGAAGATCACGTCGCAGCCATGGCGCTCCGCGGCGTCGATGATGCCCAGATAGGGCACCGCGAACGTCGACATATCGGCATCGAAGGTCACGCCCGCAGCCGTGGCGAGGCTCTCCACTTCCTTGAGGTACAGCTTGGCCTGGTTTTCGATACGGTCTTTGAAGGCCTGCGGCGCCTCGACCACGATCTCGCTGAACGGGGTGTACGGATACTCTTCGAGGCAGACATAGGCGGTGATGCGCGCGCCAATGGCCTTGGCCAGTTCCAGTCCGCCGTTGATCGCCTTCTTGGAGAGCTCGGAACCGTCGGTGGGTAGCAGGATGTGTTGGAACATGCAGGACTCCTTTCACGCGGGGGATGAGGGGAGGGCAGGCCCGGTTGCGACCTTCACGCGACCTTTGCTTGCGACCGGAAAGCGCCTGTCTGAAATGCATTGTAGACAGTGTGCCGAGTAGGGCATTGCGCTATATCAATTGCTTCAGAGTACGACAGCGCACGTTCGCCGACGCGCGCACCGGTTCTAGCCCGCCACGGCGGCAATCGCGGGCCGCGCGGGTGCCTGCTCGGTCCGGCGCCAGTAGGCGGGGTTGCCATAGGTGTTCTTCAGGTGGTCGATGAACAGCCGCACCCGCAGCGGCAGGTGCTTGCGCTGCGGAAACACCGCGTGGATGCCGATGGGGGGCGCCTGGAACTCGTCGAGCACCGTCACCAGCCGGCCGCTGGCGATTTCATTGCCGACCTCCCACCAGGAGCGCCAGGCCAGCCCGTGGCCCTGCAGGCACCATTCATGCAGCACGGCGCCGTCCGTGCATTCCATGGTTCCGCCGACCTTGACCGTGACCGCACGGCCTTCCTGCTGGAATACCCAGCCACGCTGCACGTTGGCACTGGCGCCGAATGCCAGGCAGTTATGGCGCTGCAGGTCCTCCGGCAGTGCGGGCGTGCCAGCGCGCGCCAGATAGTCGGGCGATGCCACCACCACACGGCGTGTTTCTGCCAGGCGGATCGAAACCAGGCTGGAATCGGGCAGGTCGCCCAGGCGAATGGCGCAGTCGAAGCCTTCGTTGACGAGATCCACCACACGGTCGGACAGATCCAGCGTAATCGTCACATCGGGGTGCGACTCGATGAACAGCGGCACCAGCGGCGCCACATGTTTGCGTCCATAGCCCGCCGGGGCCGTGACGCGCAGGTGCCCGCTGGCCTTAACGCCGCCCGCGGAGACGCTGGCCTCGGCGTTGTGCAGGTCATTCAGGATGCGCTGGCAGTCTTCCAGGAAGGCGGAGCCTTCGAAAGTCAGGCTGATCTTGCGCGTGGTGCGGATCAGCAGCTTGACGCCCAGCCGCTCCTCCAGCGCGTCGATACGCCGCCCGATGATGGCAGGGGCTACGCCTTCAGCCGCCGCCGCGGCGGACAGGCTGCCGCGCGAGGCAACGGATACAAAAGTCTCCAGTTGTTTGAAATGGTCCACGAATGTTTGTCTGCGATGCCTGCGCGATCACCCGCGCGAGCCGGCGGACGGGGATTTTGCGCAAATGGGAGGGAATTGGTGTTTATTGTCGAACAAGTCAGCCAAGATTAGATGTCGAAAAGTAAAAGATCAAGTGACCCGGGCCGACTTTGCCGCACTGCAGCGACTGCCTACAATGCCATGCATCCAGTGGTGTACAGCCCCACGCAACCGCCTACGGCAAGACCTGAACCAGGGAACCAGAGCGCCTCATGAACAAGATCCGCGCAGTCGTCTTCGACGCCTACGGCACGCTGTTCGACGTGTATTCCGTCACGGCGCGCGCGGAGCAACTGTTCCCGGGCAAGGGCGAAGCGCTGGCGCTGCTTTGGCGCGAACGACAGATCGACTACACGCGCATCCGCAGCATGGCCGGGGCTGACGGCAAGTACTACAAGCCGTTCTGGGCCCTGACGGTGGATGCGCTGCGCTATGCCGCGGAGCGGCTGCGAATGACGCTGGACGACGCGACCGAGGCGCAGCTGCTCAAGGAGTACACGTGCCTGTCGGCCTTTCCGGAGAACCTGGGCGCGCTCAAGCGGCTGCGCCGCGCCGGCCTGCCGCTGGGCATCCTGTCCAACGGCAATGCCGAGATGCTGGATATCTCGGTCAAGAGCGCGGGCATGCATGGGCTGTTCGACCACGTGCTGTCGGTCGACGCCGTGCGCCAGTACAAGACCGCCCCGGAGGCCTATGCGCTCGGGCCGAAGGCATTCAAGCTGCCGGCTGAAGAGATCCTTTTCGTCTCTTCGAACGGCTGGGATGCCTGCGGCGCCACCTGGTTCGGCTACACCACGTTCTGGATCAATCGTGCCGGCCATCCGGCGGAGCGGCTCGACGTAGCGCCCTCCGGCACCGGGCACGACATGAATGACCTGCTCGAATTCGTCCGCGCCAAAGGCGTGGACGTCTGAACGACAACGAGCGGCCGACCCTCTAACCAGCTATCGACTAACAGGAGAAGACTGATGGCTATCACGCTGCCCGCGGGCATGAAGATTACCGGCGAGATCCTGCCGGCCTACGAAGATATCCTCACGCCGGAAGCCCTGGCCCTGGTAGACAAGCTCCACCGCGCCTTCGAATCGCGCCGCCAGGAATTGCTGGCCGCCCGCGTGGAGCGCGCCAAGCGCCTGGACGCCGGCGAAGTCCCCGACTTCCTGCCCGAGACCAAGCACATCCGCGAAGGCGACTGGAAGGTTGCCCCGATCCCCAAGGCCCTGGAATGCCGCCGCGTGGAGATCACCGGCCCGGTCGAGGCCAAGATGGTCATCAACGCCTTCAACTCGGGCGCTGACAGCTACATGACCGACTTCGAGGATTCCAACACCCCGAACTGGCACAACCAGATGCAGGGTCAGGTGAACCTCAAGGCCGCCGTGCGCCGCACGCTGACCCTGGAGTCGAAGGGCAAGCAGTACAAGCTGAACGACAAGATCGCCACGCTGCAGGTGCGTCCGCGCGGCTGGCACCTGGACGAAAAGCACGTCACCATCGACGGCAAGCGCGTCTCGGGCGGCATCTTCGACTTTGCGCTCTTCCTGGTCCATAACGCCAAGGAGCAGATCGCCCGCGGCGACGGCCCGTTCTTCTACCTGCCGAAGATGGAAAGCCATCTGGAAGCACGCCTGTGGAACGACATCTTCGTGATGGCCCAGAACGAAATCGGCCTGCCGCAAGGCACCGTCAAGGCCACCGTGCTGATCGAGACCATCCTCGCCGCGTTCGAAATGGATGAAATCCTGTACGAACTGCGCGAGCACAGCGCTGGCCTGAACGCCGGCCGCTGGGACTACATCTTCTCGTGCATCAAGAAGTTCAAGAACGACAAGGACTTCTGCCTGGCCGACCGCGCCAAGGTCACCATGACTGCGCCGTTCATGCGTGCCTATGCACTGCTGCTGCTGAAGACCTGCCACTACCGCGGCGCGCCCGCCATGGGCGGCATGAGCGCACTGATTCCGATCAAGAACGATCCGGAGAAGAATGCCATCGCCATGCAGGGCATCATCAGCGACAAGAAGCGCGATGCCACCGACGGCTACGACGGCGGCTGGGTGGCCCACCCGGGCCTGGTCGAGCCCGCCATGAAGGAATTCGTGGCCGTGCTGGGCGACAAGCCCAACCAGTTCGAGAAGCAGCGCCCGGACGTGCACGTGAAGGGTTCCGACCTGCTGGACTTCCAGCCGGAGACCCCGATCACCGAAGCCGGCCTGCGCATGAACATCAACGTCGGCATCCACTACCTGGGCGCCTGGCTGGCCGGCAACGGCTGCGTGCCGATCCACAACCTGATGGAAGATGCGGCCACCGCCGAAATCTCGCGTTCGCAGGTGTGGCAGTGGATCCGCTCGCCGAAGGGCAAGCTGGAAGACGGCACCAAGGTCACAGCCGAACTGGTGCGCAAGCTGATCCCGGAAGAGCTGGCCAAGGTGAAGGCCGAGGTTGGCGGCGAGACGAAGACGTATGACCGCGCCGCCGAGATCTTCGAGCAGATGTCGACGTCGGAAGATTTCGCCGAGTTCCTGACGCTGCCGCTGTACGAGGAAGTCTGAGTCGTCCAAGGCTTGATGAAGTGAAAAACCCGCGGTATTCGCCGCGGGTTTTTTGCGTTTTGGGAACGCGCGCAGTGCTCTCACCCGCCCATGCTGCTTCTGCAAGCCACGGCAATTCGCGTTACCCTGTTCGCCGCTACATTTCCAGGCCATTCACGCCACAGACACCATGACTCAACCGCTTCGCATCGACTTTGTTTCCGATATCTCATGCCCTTGGTGCGCCATCGGCTTGTCCTCGCTGCAGCTGGCGCTGTCGCGCCTTGGCGATGAAGTGGACGCCGAGATCGCCGTGCATCCGTTCGAGCTGAACCCGGACATGGCGCCGGGTGGCGAGGCCATCGTGGAGTACCTCGGGAAGAAGTACGGACGCACGCCGGAACAGATTGCGCAGACGCAGGCCATGATCCGCGAGCGCGGTGCGTCGGTCGGCTTCACGTTCGGGGCGCGCACGCGCGTCTACAACACCTTCGATGCGCATCGCCTGCTGCATTGGGCCGGGCTTGAAGGCCGCCAGCTGCCGCTCAAGCTGGCGCTGCTGGAGGCCTACCATACCGAGGGCAGGGACCCGAGCAACCACGATGTGCTGGTCGAGGTCGCAGAGTCGGCAGGGCTGGACGCCACGCGAGCGCGCCAGGTGCTGCAGGGCAGCGAGTATGCCGACGAGGTGCGCGAGGCGGAGCGGGAGAACCAGTCCATGGGTCTGACTTCAGTGCCGGCGATCATCTTCAATCGACGCTATCTGGTGAGCGGCGGGCAACCGGTGGAAGCCTTCGAGCAGGCGATCCGGGACATCCTGGCGGAAGCAGCGACGGTGCCTTGATTCCGGCGCAAATCGCCCGATGCCGGCACCAGCATTTACAGCGGCAAAAGGCACGGTTCGCGAAATCGAGCTTTACGTGGAGGGGCAAATTGCCGGAAGTTACGGTCTTGCTGTTGCTCGATAGAAAACGGTCCGCGCTTCCTGATGACTGCCGCACATGGTGTCCGGCCATCCATGCGAAAGTGGCGGGAGCGCCAACCACCCCCTTATTGCCTGCCAGGCGCGTGCCTCCGCCAGGAGCGCGCCGATCTGTGAAATGAAAGACCATTCTCCCGAGACCGCCATCGCCGCGGACGTCGTCACCCGTGAAGAGAGCAGCGGATTCTGCCTCGATAATCCCGCACTGGAAAGCGCCGGTGTCAGGATCACCCAGTGGCGCCGCGATTACGTCGAGCTGGAACTGGACGTTGCGCCCCACATGCTGAACCGCAGCCGCGTGATCCACGGCGGCACCCTCTGCACCCTGCTTGATGCCGCTACCGGTTACTCGGGCCTTTACGCGCCCGCGGGCGAGGCGCCGCTGCACGCCGTCACGCTTTCACTGACCTCGAACTTCCTGAGTAACGGGACCGGCAAGCTGCTGACCGCGAAAGGGATGGTCGACCGGCGCGGGCGTTCGATTTTCTTTTCCCGCGCGGAGGTCTGGCTGGACGAAGCGTTGCTGGTCGCGACCGGCGTCGCGACAATGAAGTACCTGAAATAGGCGCGATGCCTGGCAGGCTGTCGGCAGTTACGTCGGACTGACGGCGCCGGCGCCATCCGCGTCGGGTGCCACGGCGCCCGACGGAACCTTGTAGCGGTTGTACCCCCACAGATACTGCTCGGGGAAGCGCCGGACCATCTCTTCCACCTCGGCATTGATCCACGCCGCCTGCTCTTCAGCCGTCGGCGGCATGGGCCCGGTCAGGCGCTTTACGTGCATTTTCCAGCCGCGCCCGCCAGGCAGGCGCTCGCCAGCCGCAATGATGAGCGGCGCGCCGGTTTGCGAGGCGAGCTTGCACGGCAACGTGATCGTATAGGCCTTGCGGCCAAAGAACGGTACCCAGACGCCATCGCCCTTGGGCGCCTGGTCGGGCAACAGGCCGACCGCCTCGCCTTGCCGCAAGGCGCGCACGAAAGCGCGCACGCCTTGCGCGGTGGCGGGAACCGCCTTCAGTTTCGACGCGCCGCGCACGGTGTCGAGCAGGTCCCGGAACAATGCCTTGCGATGGGGCCGGAACATGATCGTCAGCGGGATCCGTTCCGCGGCGTAGCGGGCCGCCAGCTCGAAGCATCCCAGATGCGGCGTCAGCATGACGAGTCCGCGGCCTTCCGCCAGGGTGTTCTCGATCACCTCCCAGTCTTCGCAGATGACCTTGTCGAAGCAGTCGTCGAGGCGAAACCAGACATGGGCCAGCTCGGTCATCATGGCGCCGGTCTCACCCGCGGCCTTGCGCGCAAAAGACGGCGCGGCGAAGCCGGCCTGGATGGCGTTCTGCTGCAGGTGCCGACGGTATCCGCCGGGCAGGGCATAGACGAGCCGCCCCAGCATGCGCCCGGCCGCATGCGCAACGGGCAACGGCAGTGCGGCAACCAGCCGGACCACCGCGGAGAGCATGCGACTTGGGAAAGGCAGACGTTGAGACATGGTCACGTATTGAAAGGTGGAAGACTGGCGCGATCCCGCAGGCCCTTTGTAGCCGGCCCAGCAGCGGCGCACGGATGAGACTGGCGTGCCAGTTCATTCCGCGGTGCTTGCCGGCCGTTTCAATTGCCGGGCCGCATGCCGGTCTCGGGAGTGGCTTCCCAATGCGTCGAAGTGACGCCGGCTTGCATCCCGAACGGGCCAGCAAATCAGGCTACAAGGGGTGTTTATCGCTTGGGCGTGCCGGCTCACGCGGGGTGTCCACGATGCACCGCGTGTGACGGGCAGGGGGCCTGTCAGGTGTCAGCGTGAAATCGTTGGCGCGGCGCGGCATGCGTGAGCTCTTGCGTTGAAGAACGCTCACTTTAGCATGCATCGATTGGCGGCCCGCCGGTTTCCCCGCCGAAGCGGGGTCGGTATGGGTGCCAGCCCGGATGGAAGGGCAGGCGGATGCGGGACAAGCCCGCATCTATCCATCCATCAGAACGACGGAACCATCGCGCCCTTGAACTGGGTCTTCATGAACTGCTTCACGTCTTCCGACTGGTAAGCCGCCACCAGCTTCTTCACCCACGGCTTGTCCTTGTCCTGGGTGCGGACCACGATGATATTGGCGTACGGGCTGTGGATGTCTTCCAGGCCAATCGCGTCCCGGGTCGGCTGCAGGCCGGCGGCCAGCGCGTAGTTGGTGTTGATGACCGCGGCGCCGACGTCCGGCAGGGCGCGCGCCAGCTGGGCGGCGTCGAGTTCGACGATCTTCAGCTTCCTGGGGTTCTCGGCCACGTCCAGCGGGGTCGCATTGTTGCCGTTGGTGCCCGCGCCGGCCTTGAGCTTGATCACGCCCTGGGACTGCAGCAGCAGCAGTGCGCGATTCTCGTTCGACGGATCATTGGGCACTGCCACCTTGGCGCCCTGCGGCAGGTCCTTGGGCGACTTCAGGTTCTTCGCGTAGATGCCCAGCGGCGAAATGTAGGTGTAACCCACGCTCGCCATCTTGTAGCCGCGCTGCTTGATCTGGCTGTCCAGATAGGGCTGGTGCTGGAAGCTGTTGGCGTCCAGGTCGCCGGCGTCGAGCGCGGCGTTGGGCTGCACGTAGTCGTTGAATTCCACGACTTTCACGTTCAGGCCGTTCTTCTTGGCCACTTTCTGCACGACTTGCCAGACTTCGGAGTCCGGACCACTGACAGTGCCCACGCGGATGGTCTGCTCCTGGGCCGACACGCTGCCCGCGGCGGCGATGAGGCCAACGGCGGACACGGCAACCGCCAGACGCTTGTAAAGGGAGATGCTGCGCATTGGAGAGTTTGGATGTTGTTGGAAGCTTGTGGCTTGAAAGGCGCCTCACCCCGGTCCGGGTGCGGTCGGGCGGGCGAGGCCAAAGATTAACGCAATTGCGTCCAAACGGGGCAGCGCAGGGGATTTGGGCGTCTATTTCTTTCTCATATGCTTATGAAGTCGGTTGGGGTCAAAAAACTGGCATTTAATGGCGCCGGCCTCCATACCCCTGGCCCCGCCACTCAATAAAACAAAGCCCATGCCCGAACGGGTCCGACAGCGTGGCCTGCCGGCCCCAGTCGAACTCCTGCGGCCAGTCCTCGATCTCCGCGCCGGCCTCCAGCGCGCGTTCGATGGCGGTTTCGAGGTTGTCGACGACAAAATCGAGATGCACCGGCGTCCAGTGCCGGCGGTAGTCGCGCCGGGTGTCTGCGCGCGTGGTCGGGCGCGAGCCGGGCGGCTTGGCGAGCAGATAGATGGGGGTGGCGCCGCCGGTCATCTCGGCCACGGTATCGTCGAACAGCTTGCGGCTCAGGCGCAGGCCCAGCCCTTCCTGGTAGAAGCCGATGCCTCGCGGCAGGTCATCGACATCGATATTGATCAGCAACTCCATCACGGTCTCCTGACGGCTTTGGGGGAAATGCCCGCGCATTGTGCGCCCGCGCTCCTGACAACTCCTGTCAGGAGGGATGTCACCGGGCGAGAAGTTCGCGCACCACGGGCCGCAGCGCGACGCCGAGCGCCTGGTGCGCATCGGCATCGAGGTGGACACCGTCGACGGCGCTGCTCTGGATGACCGTGCCGGCATCGAACAGCGGGCATGCGAGCGCGTCGCATACCTCGCGCACCGCGTCCGGCAAGCCCGCCCACTTGTGCTCGCCACCGGCGAACTTGGGCGCGAGCGGGCCGCGCGGCGTGCGGATCGGCGGCGGCACGACGACCAGCACCGGCGGCACCGGCATGCCGGGCTCGATCGGCGCCGTGCGGATGGCGTTGACCAGGGCGCCGATGCCCTGCGCGGCATGCCAGGCGTTGTGCGGGTGCATCGACTGGAAATCGTTGTTGCCCAGCATCAAGACCACGAGCGCGAGCGGGGAATTGATCTCGATGCGCTGCGCGAGCCCTTGCAGGCCGTTGCGCCCCGGCTTGAACGGGTCGTCCCAGACCGTGCGGCGGCCGTTCAGGCAGTCCTCGATGATGCGGACCGGCGCGCCGCCATCGGCGTTCAGCCCGAGTTCAAGCCGGCCCGGCCAGCGTATCGGGAACGGAAGGCGCCGGCGCGTGCCAGGCACGATGCCCCATGAGAGGGAATCGGCATACACCAGGACTTGCATGGGATCGGCTTGATCGGCTTCAGGACGCGTGGTGAGGGACATGCAGTGGCTCCGGACAGGCGTGGCGCGGATGCTGCGCTGCGCAGTGAAATGGTGCTGACGAACAGTCAAGACACTTCATAATATCGACTACACCAAAACACGGAGAATGAAGTTGCGTTTCGAGCACTTGGTAGAGATCAACGATCCAGGCAATCCTCAACTGGATCCGCTCACGCCCGACCAGCTCTGGCAAGGCCTGGTCCTGCGCGCCGAGTCGCCCGAACTGTTCGTCCTGGGCCTGGACCGGGCTGAAGTCGTCGGCCGCGGCGACGGCTGGATCGATCGCGTGCTGCATTTCGGCGCGGCGACCATCCATGACCACGTGGTGTTCGAACCCCGCCGCCAGGTTCGCTACGAGACCGCCGCGACGGCAGATCATGCCGGCGGCACCTTGACGATGGCGATCGAGACCCCCGCGCCCGGCGCGCTGCTGCTGCGCTTTGTCTACCACACGACCATGCCGGCGGTGGACGCCAGCGGCGACGACCGTTATGCCGAGATCGTCAAGTCCGCCTACCACGAGGCCGACATCGACACCGTCCGCAATATCCGCGAGATCGCCGCTACGGGGCGCCTGGGGTGAGCCGGGCCCCGCACGCGCCGGAGAGTTCCGGCGGCGGGTCGGGAGAGCCGACCCGGGCGGCGCTGCGCGCGCGTTATGGCGACCGGCTGCGCTGGCTGGTGCTGGTCACGCTGATGCTGGGGACGATGTCGTCCATTGTCTCGTCCACCATCATCAACGTTGCCATTCCGGACCTGAGCCGGCATTTCGGGCTCGGCCAGGAGCGCGCCCAGTGGGTGGCGGCCAGCTTCATGATCGCGATGACGCTGGCGATGCTGCTGACGCCCTGGCTGCTCAACCGCTACGGCCTGCGGCGCACCTTCCTGGGCGCGCTGGCGCTGCTGGGCGTGGGCGGATTGGTGGGCGGGCTGTCGCCGACCTACGGCGTGATGATCGCCATGCGCGTGGCCGAAGGCGTCGCGGCGGGCATCATGCAGCCGCTGCCCAGCATCCTGGTGCTGCGCGTGTTCGATGAGCGCGAGCAGGGCAAGGCCATGACCCTGTTCGGATTTGGCGTGGTGCTTGCGCCGGCGCTCGGGCCAAGCCTCGGTGGTTTCCTCGTGGAAGCCTTCGGCTGGCGTTCCATCTTCTTCGTCGTGGTGCCGCTGACCCTGCTGGGCGCCCTCATGGCGCGGCGCTTCATGGCGGTCGATTCGGCCATGATGGGCGAGCGCAAGCCGCTGGACTGGCGCGGGCTGGCGCTGGCCGGCATCGCGACGGTCTGCCTGCTGAACGGGCTGGTGGAAATGCGCGAAAGCGTGGCCGCGGGCATGCTGCTGGCCGGCCTTGGCGTCGTGCTGACCGTGGTGTTCGTGATGTGGCAGCTGCGCGCGGCCGATCCGCTGATGGACATGCGGCTGTACAGCTACCGGCAGTTCTCGGCAGGCGCGGTGGTGGCGCTTATCTACGGCGCGGGCCTGTTCGGGTCGACCTACCTGCTGCCCGTGTACATGCAGATGGCGCTGAACTACACACCGTCGCGCGCGGGCCTGGTGTTGCTGCCGGCCGGCGTCGCGCTGGCCCTGACGATTGCAGTGGCGGGTCGCTTGACGCAGCGGGTGTCGCCGCATTACCAGGTGTCATTCGGGCTGGCCCTGCTGGCGCTGTCGTTCCTGCTGATGGCGACGGGCTCTCCGTCCACGCCATATCTGCTGCTGGTGGCGCTGGCGGTGCTCGGGCGCATTGGCCTCGGCTGCATCCTGCCGTCGCTGACGCTCGGGTCGATGCGCGGCGTGGATTTTTCGCTGATCGCGCAGGGATCGAGCTGCATCAATTTCGTGCGGCAGCTTGGCGGGGCGATCGGTGTCAGCCTGGCCGGCGTCGGCCTGCAGTGGCGGCTGAACCAGCATGGCACGGTGCTGGGGCAGGGCGCGGATGCGCTGGAGCAAGCCGCGCGCATCCGCGCCTTCGATGAAACCTTCCTGGCCGTGGGCGTGGTGATCGCCACGGCCATCCTGGCGTCCTGGCGCATCCGGCCGAAGCCGGTGCCGCTCGACTGAGGCGGGCGGCGCCGGCGGACCTCAGTTCGTGGCGCCGCTGCGCAACTCTTCCACGAGGGCGATGTAGCTTTCCATCGCGGCGTCCCGGGTGGTGCCCTTGAGGGCTTCCCACGCTTCGAACTTGTAGCGGCCGACGAAATCGGTCATGCCCGGCTTGTCGCCGTGGGCGTCGCCTTCGCTGCCTTGCTTGAACAGGGCGTACAGGCGCAGCAGCGTCATGTTGCTGGGGCGCTCGCTGAGTTGCTTGACGTCGGTCTGGGCCTGGTCGAAGCGGGCTTGCAGGTCACTCATGGGGTCTCCTGGAGAGTCCGGGGAAAAGAATGGCCCGATGATAGTCCCCAATCCGGCACGCAGGTCCGCCAAAAAACCGAGGAAGGATTCGGTTTGGGGCGCCACCGGCTACAATCGCGCCATGTCCTGGATTCTTGCTGTCGAAACTTCCACCGAGTGGTGTTCTGTTGCACTGGGCCGTGCCACGGCGGATGGCGCGGTCGAGTCATGGTCTCGCCATGACCATACCGGCGCGCGGTCGTCCGCACGCGTGCTGCCCGCGGCCGGCGAACTGCTGGCCGAAGCCGGCATTGCGCTGGCCGATTGCTCGGCCATTGCCTTCGGCGCCGGCCCGGGTTCGTTCACGGGCCTGCGTACCGCCTGCGGCGTGGCCCAGGGCCTGGCCTTCGGTGCCGGGCTGCCGGTCATTCCGGTCAATACGCTGATGGCGTGCGCGGAAAGCGCCCGCGGCGCCACGCCCGCCCTGCCGCCTGAAGTATCCGTGCTGGTCGCGCTGGACGCGCGCATGGATGAAGCCTATTCCGCCGCCTTCCGCTGGGACGCAGCCGCGCACGAATGGACGACTGAAACGCGGATGCAGGTTGGTCCGCCGGAAACCGTGGCCTTGCCAGCCGGCGAATTCTGGGTGGCCGGCAACGCCGCCACGGTGTTTGGCGAACGGTTGGCCGGCCTGGCGCGCGCCGCGCGCGTGCTGCCCGAGGCCATGCCCCACGCGCAGCCGCTGGTGGCCATCGCGCTGCGGGCCCTGGCGCGCGGCGAGGCCATCGATGCCGCCCTGGCCATGCCGATCTACCTGCGCGACAAGGTCGCCCAGACCATCGAGGAGCGCGAAGCGGCCGCCGCCGCCAAGGCCGCCGCGCAAGGGGCCGCGAGGAGTACATCGTGAGCGTGAGCTACCGCGCGGATACTGCCGAGTCGTCGGACTGGCCGGAGGTTCCGGTCATGCCCGCCCTGGCCCATGGCTGGGTGCTCGCACGCATGAGTGCGCTGGACCTGCAGGCGGTGGCGGAGATCGAATCGCGCGCCTACAGCCATCCCTGGACGCGCGGCAATTTCGAGAACTCCATCAAGGCCGGCCATATGGGCCTGACCCTGCGCGATCCGTCCGGTACGCTCGTGGCGTACGTCGTGCTGATGCCCGTGGTCGACGAGATGCACCTGCTCAACATCACCGTGGAGCCGCGCCGGCAGCGGCAGGGGGTGGGCCGCCTGATGCTGGCGGTGACGCTGGCGACATCGCACACGCACCACCTGCATACGATGCTGCTGGAAGTGCGGCCTTCCAATACCGGAGCGCTGGCGCTTTATCTCGAGGCAGGTTTTGTCGAGATCGGCCGGCGCAAGGGCTACTACCCGGCGGCCGGCAACGCTCGCGAAGACGCGCTGGTGTTGCGCCGGGCCTGGCCCGGCAGCGAGGACGCAGCATGAGCCGCCGCGCACAGTTCCTTGAGGTGCTGGGCATTCCCACGGAGTGGGTGCCGCGCAAGCCGGTGGGCGCGCCGCAGGATGCCGCTGCGGAGCCCCACCGCGAGGCCGCCATGCTGGCCGGGCCCGAGGCGCAAACCGAACCCCTGCTGGCGCCGGAGTCCATCGAAGCACGGCTTGTGGAGGTCATGGACCTGGAGCCGGACCTTGAAGAGCCGGCGCCACCTTTCGTCGCCGAGCCCGAGCCTGAGCCCGAGCGCCCCGCTGCCGTCCCCGATCGCGAAGCTGCCATCGCCGCGATGGAGTGGCCCGCACTGGATGCCGCTGTGGCGTCCTGCACGGCCTGCGGCCTGTGCCAGACGCGAACCAACACCGTGTTCGGCGTGGGCGATCGCCAGGCGGAATGGATGCTGGTCGGCGAGGCGCCCGGCGAGAACGAAGACCTGCAAGGCGAACCGTTCGTCGGCCAGGCTGGCAAGCTGCTGGACAATATGCTGGGATCGCTGGGACTCGCGCGTGGCCGCAACGTCTTCATCGCCAATGTGCTCAAATGCCGTCCGCCGGGCAACCGCAACCCGGAACCGGCCGAGGTCGAGCAGTGCGAGCCGTTCCTGAAGCGGCAGATCGCGCTGGTGCGGCCCAAGGTCATCGTCGTGCTGGGCCGCTTTGCCGCGCAGTCCCTGCTGCGCACCACCACCCCGATCGGCAAGCTGCGCGGCACTGTCCATCGCTACGAGGGGATTCCCGTGGTGGTCACCTACCATCCCGCCTATCTGCTGCGCACGCTGACCGACAAGGCTCGCGCCTGGGAGGACCTGTGCCTGGCCCGCGAGATACACGATCGTGCGGGAGCTCAGGCCTGACCTTTCGCTGAGCCACGGCGGCAACGGCGTGCACGCGCCGGCGCCGCCGCTGTGGCAACAGGCGCTGTCGCCACGCACGCGCGACCTGGCCTGGTGCACCTTGTCACCGGCCCTGCTCGCGGGCCTGCCGGCCGCCGGTGACAGCGTCGCGCGCCTGGCCCGCTGGCCCGCCGGCGCCCAGTCTGCCTGGGAGCACTGGCTTGGCCAGGCCGATCCCGCAGGCTTGCCCGCCACCATTACCGAACTCGCCAGCGGCATTGCCGATGCGTTGCCCGAAGAGCCCGGCCGCGCCCGCAGCCTGCGCCTGGGGCGCCATGCCGAACGCCTGCTGCAGTTCGCGCTGCGCCATGCGCAGGGGCTGGAATTGCTGGCGGCAAACGTACCGGTCAGACGCGCGCACGGGCGCGGTATCCAGACGCTCGGCGAACTCGACTTCGTCTGGCGGGACCAGGGCAGCGGCGAGGTGGTGCATTGGGAAATGGCCGCCAAGTTCTACCTGATGGTCGATGCCGGCGACAGGCAAGCGCTGGGGCTGCGCGGGTTTGTCGGGCCGAACCTCGTCGACCGGCTCGGCGACAAGCTCGACCATATCGTGCACCGGCAGCTGCCGCTGGCTCGCACGGCGGAGGCGCTGGGATTGCTGGGCAGCGCGGTCGATCGCAGTGAAGTCTATCTGCTGGGGTGGCTGTTCTATCGCGACGGCCTGGTGCCGCAAGGATTGGACCGTCTGGGCATTGCCGGCAACCACTTGCACGGCTGGTGGTCCACGCTTGACGACTGGTTTGCGCGCGCCGGCCAAGCAGCCGGCACGCGCTGGTGCCGGTTGTCGCGCTCGGGCTGGTTGTCCGGCGCGCTGCTGGAAGAGGGCGACACCGAAGCGGCGGACTCCCTGCGCGAGGCGCTGGCCGAGCGCTTTGCCGATCCCCACCCCGACCACGGCTGGCGCCGTGAATCACCGATCATGCTGTGCGAGATGGAACCGGCCGGCGCGCAGGCGCCGGGCTGGTGGCGCGAGCGCTCGCGCGGGTTCGTGGTGCCGACCGGCTGGCCTGAGCGGGCCCTGGCGCGTGCGGCAATTGCTGCCACCGCCGGCTAAGAACCCATTTCAGAATGAGGAAGGGGCGCGAAGGCTGTTGCCGGGCCGCAGGGCTAGGCGTGGCCGACGCCGCGTGGTCATTCCACGCAAGGAGGCCACAACGACGCCATGCGGCCCGGCAACAGCCTTCCCTTCGGGTTCCATCCAGGCGTGGCGCATGCGTTGTTGCGGGCCTTGACCTTGGAACGACCAAGGCCGGCGGCCCACGCCTAGCCTGCGCCACGTGGATGGAACGCGTCCCCTTCCTCATTCTGAAATGGGTTCTTAGTGGCCTATGCGCTTCGTCGAGCGTTGGAACTTACGTACAATTGAGCGCGGCAGCGCAAAAACATTGTCCTTCCAGGGAAGCAAAACCGATGAGCCCCACCGCCGCAAAGCAGACTCCGCCCGCACGATCGCGCAAGAAGCCGGCTCCAGCCGCCCAGGCCGATGCAACCCGAAAGCCGCGCTTGCCCGGCAGCAGCCACATCGACCTCATCACGCTGCAGTGGCAGCATGAGCGCAGTGACCTCGACCTTTCGAACTTCCTGCTCGCGACCTATTTCATGCGGCTCGGCACGCTCATCGAACGCGCCTTTGACCGGCTGTGCCTGCGGGAATGGGGCATCAGCGGGTCCGACATGCGGGTCCTGCTCGCCCTGCGCCGGGGCGGTCCGCCGTATGCAAAGCGGCCGACGGATCTGTATCGGGCCCTGATCGTGACCTCGGGGGCGATCACGAAGAAGATCGACCGGCTTGCCGGCCACGGCATGGTGGAGCGCGCGATCGATCCCGGCCATGCCGGTGGCTTCATCGTGCATCTTACGAAGAAGGGAATCGAGACCGTTGAACAGGCGGTGGAAACGCTCGCCAACGAGTCGTCCATCGCACCGGCCATGTCGCAGTTCCCGGAGCATGAGCGTGCCGCGGGTCAGGCGTTCTGCCTCCGGACACTCTCCCTGATGGAAGAACTGGTGCTTCCGGACCTTGAAGACGATGCCGGGGCCGAGCCAGCGCCGGCCCGATCCAGGACGACCGGCCGGCAACGGAAATGACTGGCGCCCTGCCTTGCCGGGCTGGCGCCTGCGCCCGGGTTACTGGCCCTGCCCCGCCGGATTGAGCACGAATTCGTAGTCGAGCGTGTGGAACGCCGATGGCATCGCGGTGCCGTCCGGCGCCATGCCGGCAGGATGCTCGACCCAGTCCACGACCAGCGACGAGCGCACGCCGAACACGGCATCCGAGTCGAGGTACTGGTCTTCGTTGCGGAACAGGTGCGTGATCAATGGCTCATACCCCGGTGCCTTGATCCAGAAATGCAGGTGCGCGGGGCGCCACGGGTGCCGGCCGAGTGCGTCGAGCATGCGTCCTACCGGACCGTCATGCGGGATCGGGTACGCCTCCGGCAGGATCGACCGGAAATGAAAGCGTCCGTCCGGCAGGGTATGCAGGCGACCCCGCGCCTGATGCGCCGGGTCCGCATCGGTGTACTGCACGTCGTAGAAGCCGTCTTCATCGGATTGCCAGACTTCGATCTCCGCATCCGCCACCGGTTCGCCGTGCAGGCCGCGCACGCGCCCCGAGACAAAGCACGGCCGTCCCCTGGCGCCGTTGGACAGGTCGTCGCCATTCTCGTACCCGGGTGATCCGTTGACGAAGAATGGCCCCAGTACCGTGGCTTCCGTACATGCCGCCGGCTTGCGGTTGTTCTGCGTCGTCACGAGCATCGACAGCCCGAGAACGTCGGACAGCAGCACGAACTCCTGCCGCCGGTCGTCGGTGATATGGCCGACATCGGTAAGGAAGCCGATCGCCTGGTGCCATTCCTCTTCCGTCAGCCTGACGTCCCTGGCAAAGGCGTGCAGATGCCGGACCAGGCTGCTCATCACGGTCAGCAGCCGCTCGTTCCCGCACTTCGCCATCGCGGCCAGTACCGCCGGCGTAATGGTGTCTTCGTCGATGTTTCGCATCGTTCCTGCCTTCAGTTCCAGCGAACGATGAGCCCATGCCGCGGCCCATCGTCGCATGACGTCGCAATGTCTTCGGTCTTCTGTTACTGCCGGGAAAGCACGCCCGACAGGATCTGCAGCAGTTCCGCGGCCGGGTCCGCCGGCAGGGCAAAGCTGCGCCACGCGACGTGATGGTCCGGCCGCGTCAGCACGCACCCGGTGTCGCCGACCTCGCGGGCGCGCGCCCAGTCGCCGGTGTGGTCCGCATACTGCTGGCGCGGCCCGATGATGCGGACATCGATCTGCAGGCCGAGCTTCTTGCCGACCTTCTCTGCGGCTTCGCGCCAGGCCTCTCCGCCCACTCCGGTCAGGACGGTGAAACGGCCGTGCCCCGTCAGGTCCAGCGTGGAATGTTGCCGCCCGCGGGCATCGAAGACCCAGGCATGTGGCAGGCGCGCGCCGGGATAGGTGGTCGCCTGGTAATAGAGTTCCGGATCGCGCTCGAAGGCCGGCTCGGCGCTGCCATCGGTGGCTACGGCGCTGGACTTGTAGCGCTGGTTCATCTCCACCCCATGCGCATCCAGCTCATAGCGCTTGAACGCCAGCGCTTCGCGTATGGCTTCGCGCTGCGTCTCCGCGGCTTTAGTTGCCTGGCTGCGGGCATGCATATTGGCCTGCATGACTTCGGCATCCGTCGTTTCCGCGATGCCCAGTGCCTCGTAGAGCGGCGCGAACTCCGCGATCGACTGGTTGGCACGAGTCACGATCTGCTTCGCGATCGGCGCGCGTTCCGTCGTGTACGTCTGCAGCAGGTCCTCGCCGGCCTGGCCCTTGATGACTGCCGCAAGTTTCCAGGCCAGATTGAAGGCATCCTGGATCGACGTATTGGACCCGAGTCCGCCGGAGGGCGGGTGCCGGTGGGTCGCATCGCCCATGCAGAACACGCGTCCGTCCTGCATGCGCGTGGCGTACATATTGTTCACGGTCCAGGTATTCGCGCCGAGCAGCTCGATCTCCAGGTCCGGCTTGCCGACCAGCTGGCGCGCGATCGCGGTGGCCCGCTCCTGGTCGACCACGGGGGTCGGCTCATTGATGTCGTAGCCCCAGACAATCAGCCACTCGTTCCAGGGCCGGACCATGCGGATCAGGCCCATCCCGATGCCACCGACTTCGGCGCCCGGCTGCATGATCGGGTACAGCACGGCGGGGCGATGCGCGACCAGTTCGGAGAGATCCGCCCGGAACCAGATATTCATGGAACCCCGCACGCCCATCTGCCCTTCGAACGGCAGGCCCGCGTTCTTTGCGACGCGCGAGTTGCCGCCGTCCGCGCCGACCAGGTATCTGGAGCGGACGGTGAATTCTTCGCCGGTCAGCTTGTCGCGGCATTGCGTGACCACGCCATCCCCGGTCTGCGTATGCGACAGGTACTCGGTGCTCATCCGGGCCTGCGTCCCGCGCACGCACGCCGTCTTGAACAGGAGCGGCTCCATGAACGTCTGCGGAAGATCATTCATCCTGGCGGGGCTCGACAGCCTGCGCTCGGCCCGCGAGCGCGGATGCGAGCCCCAGCTCGGCACGCGCCCGATCTCCTCTCCGACCAGACTTTCGCAGAAGACGGTGCCACCCATCAGGTCCTCGTTGGTCGCGTGGAGATAAGCCTCATCCTCGACTTCCCTGCCCAGGTCGCGCAACACCTCCATCGTGCGCAGATTCGTGATGTGCGCGCGCGGCGTATTCGCCAGCCAGCGATAGTTGTTGACCACCACGTTATCGATCCCATAGGTCGAAAGCAGCGCGGCGCACGCCGAGCCGGCGGGACCCGTTCCAACAATCAGTACATCTGTCTTGATTTCCGGCATCACTCGTCTCCTGCCATTCAAGTGCCGTCACGCGTGGATCGACGGACGGCGAAATTCGTCATTCACCATCGGAGACTGGGTCTCCGTGGCCTCAAAGGAAAAAGAAGGCAGCACATGCAAAGGAGCCCGAATCGTCATGTGCTGCATCCTGCAAAAGCTGCGGTGCTACATGGGCCGGATTTGGCCCGGACTTGGCCCGGACTTGGCCCGGACTTGGCCCGGACTGGGCCCGGACTTGGCCCGGATTCACCTGCCGTAGAACACCATGTCCGGCGGCACCTCGTCGGCATCGAATGCCCTGGCGGTGCTGGCGAACCCCCGGTTCGCGTCCTCGGTCTCGTACAGGCCCATCGTCACGTCCAGCATGACCACATCGGCGGCGGCGACACCGCCGCCTGACCACGCCTTCAGCAGCGTGCGGGTCGCGGCGTAGGAGAGCGTCGGCCCGTCGGCAAGCCGCGCGATCAGTTCGTTCGCCACGCGATCGAGCGAATCGGGGTCCGCCACGTGGGTCGCGATCCCGAGTTCCGCGGCCGCACTCCCGGCAATGGGTTCCCCGAGCATGGCAAAGCGGGATGCGCGGCTGCGTCCCACGCGCTCGGCGAGCCTTTGCAGCGCGCCCGCGATCGGCAGCATGGCCGTCGTCACCTCGACGCACTGGAAGCGCGCGTCGCTCGCCGCCACGATGAAGTCGCAGCTCAGCGCCAGTTCGAATCCGCCACCGAATGCGGCGCCCTGCACCACGGCCACCGTGGGCACGCGCAGCCCCTCGATCGTGCGATAGGAGCGGTTCACGTGTGCGACGAACGTGCGGAACCAGTTCAGGTCCTTGCCCGGCCATTCGCGCACCTCACCGCCCAGGCTGAAGTTCGGCCCTTCGGCGCGGACCACCAGCACACGGATATCGGACTGGCTCGCTTCGCGGACCGCCTCCTCGAGGCATTCGGCAAAGCGCGTGTCGAGACGGTTGTAAGGCGGGTTCGCCAGCACGATGTTGCCGACGGGCCCCTTGCGTTCAAATCGAATGCTTTTCATGATCTTGTCCTTGGCCTTTCAGGTGTTCGCCGTCAGCGGAATCAACGGCAGCAGCAAGTGGGACGGATGGTCCGCGTCCCGGTAGACCTTGTGGGTGACGGTGTTGCTGTTGCAGACGTGATAGGGGATGTACTCGACATCCGTCATAGCGCCGGTCCCGGTCGGCACATCAAGGCTGCAGATTTCGATGCAGATGCGATGGCCCGCCTTGAACTGGTTGGCCGTTGCCAGCACCTGGATCTCGTATTTGACGATCTCGCCGGGCGTCACCGGCTTGATCGCGTCCTTCGTCAGCTTGTGGAACGGCTCCCCTGGCGTGGACCGGTCAGGATCGGTTTCGCGATAGGACGCCTTCAGCCAGCCGCGTGTCAGCTCGCGCTCCGGCAGCGTATCGGGCACGCTGCGTTCGCCAACGCGGGCGGTGACGACCGATACATCGGGCCCGACGTCTTTCAGCACCACGATCCAGTTCGTGTCGCTCTGGTCGATTTCCGCATGGAGCGTGAGGGAAATCGGGCCGGCAACGAGGACGTCGTGGGGCAGCGGGTCCGTCATGTAGCGCAACCGCTCGACCTTCGTGGTCATCTTGAGCGGCATTTGCGTGAACACATCGGGCTCGCGCTGTGCATTGCCGACTTCGGCCCTTGTACGGGGTGCTTCCGTGCTCAGCTTTTCCCAGCTCGACAGGTAGTACTTGGTCCATTGCGTTTCAGGCAGCGGCCAGTCACTGCCGGTGCGCCATTCGTTGGCGCCCATCGCCCAGTACCGCACCGGCGGCTCGTCCATGATGCCGGTGTCTTTGCCCTTCAACCAGTAGTCGTACCAGCGGATCACCTCGTCGTGATACTGGTGGAACGGACGCTCCAGGTGGGCGGGGCCGGTGAAGATCAGCTTGCGCGGCTGGTCGACATTCTTGAAATAGTGCTGCGCGCCGAGCCAGTGCAGCTTGTAGGTATATGCGTAAGCGCCCGATCCCGTGTAGAAGGGAATCTTGATCGACCGGAAGATTTCCTCGGCGCGGTCGACCGTACCCTCGGCCTCCCAGGGGTTGGTCATGATGTGGTACATCACCCGGGTACGCTGGCCTTTCTGGGTCAGGATGTTGTACAGGTTGATGTACATCTTGTAGTCGGGATTCGTCATGGCCGCACGCCATAGCGCTTCCTGTTCCTCCGGCAGCGTGCCCGGCACGCTGCGCGATTCATGCACGGTGCTGAAGACGTCCAGCAGGTACGGGAACGTGTGGATCACGCCACCGGGATTGAAATCCCGAAACCCGAACATGCCGCCGTAGGCGCTGCAGGCGTCGTAGGGAAAGATGGCCTTCAGGGCCGGATGCCCCTGGGCGGCGGCGCGCCATTGCTCTCCGGCAAACCCTGAGATACCCACCATCCCGACATTCCCGTCCGACCACGGCTGCTGCGTGATCCACTCGATCATGTCGTAGTGGTCGGTGTTCTCTTCGCCGTAGTGCCCTTCCGACTTGGCGGAGCCGCGCGGCTGGGCGATGACGTGCACGTAGCCGTTGGCGATGAACCGGCGCGTGTCGCCGGCCTCGATCGGCCCGAACCAGAGCGGTGCGTGGGCCGGCTGCGGGGGCAGCACGTCGGCAATATCGGGCCCCTGGAGGTCCTTGTTGTGCAGCGCCGAGGCGTACAGCACCGGAAACCTGCCATCGCCCTGGGGCCGATAGATATCGACCGCCAGGCGAGTGCCGTCACGCATCGTTACCGTGACGTCGCGCTCTTCAACCATGTCTCGCTCCATATTCGTTTGCATGTCTGCCTTCCACTGTCAGCGAAGCCGCGCCTTGCATTCGGCGTTCCTTGCATTCGGCGTCGCGCCGAAGTCCGTCGCTGTTGAAACCACTATATTTCCCGATCGTAAAGTTTTCAAGGTAAACTTCGCACCGTTTTCAAGCGGCTTGCATCGTGACGATGACTTCGGTTCGCCGGACCTTCAGAGATGTGTCCAGCGTGGGGAGCCCGCGACGCCCGCCAGGGATGCGCGAGTCACCCGTTGCGAGCATTGCAACAGGCAGTCGGCGGGCGCGGCGGAGGAAATGGGGCTGGTTGTGTCCAGCCCGGTGAAGGAAGCCCTGCCGGGCTTCAGAACTTGTGCCGGATACCCAGCGCGACGCCAAGCATGTTCGTCTTTGCCGGCGCCAGCGGATAGCCGTTGGAGAACCCGATCGACGCTGTGTCCAGCGCGAGGCCGGCGTTCTTTGCGTACGCCGTGGTCAGGTATACGTCGGTACGCTTCGAAAAGTTGTAGTCGGCGATGAACATGAGCTGCCAAGGATTGCCGGGCGGCCGCAGCGCCGGCAACGTCGACGAGTGAAAGTCCTGGTAGTAGTACTCCAGCGTCAGTGCAAGCGCGGAGGTGGCCTGGTAGGCAACGCCGGCCCAGTAGATGTCGTCACGCACCAGTGTCTGCTGCGGCCCGGTCGAACGTCCCCAGCGATAGCCGGCCTCGATCTTTGCCGGCCCGATAGCGTAGCCCATGGCCGCTGTGGCCTTCCTGACCGTGCCCGTCCCGAGGAAGGCGGTGCCATTGGTGACGCCCGGATTGACCTGGTCATAGGCGACCGTGGCGCTGAGCGCCTCGCCAAAGTAGGAAACCTGGGCACCGTATCCGGAATCGCGACGGAACTGGCCAGGAACTTCGCCGGCGCCGCCGATGGTGGCACCCCCGACGGTTCCAAAGCCGGCACCCGTTCCGAAGGACCAATGGGCGCCCACCGTGACGGGGCCGAAGGTGCCGACATACTTGACCGTGTTGTCTTCGCGGAATGCCGGGCCGACCACGGCAATCACCGGCTCATAGGTATTGGCGTAATAGGCTGGCGAGAAGTTGGAGAGTGCCTCGTCAAGCGACGTATACTGCCGTCCAAACGTGATCTGCCCGTAGGTGGCGCTCTTCAGGCCGACGAACGCCTGGCGGCCGAACAGGCGACCGCCCTGCTGCAAGGAGCCGGTGTCCACCCCAATGCCGCTTTCCAGTACGAACAAGCCGGTCAGCCCTCTGCCAAGATCCTCGGTGCCGCGGAAACCCCAGCGCGACCCCGACAGGCCACCGCCATTCACTGCGAACCGGCTGTCCGACCCGCCGCTCGCGTTCTTGACGTTCGTGGCAAATTCCACGTTCGAATCCACCACGCCATACACCGTCACGGCCGTCTGGGCCTGGGCAATGCCAACCGAGCCAACCGTGCCAACCGTGCCAATCGTGCCAAGCATGGCAAGCGGCAATAGTGATTTTTTCATTTTCGTCTCCCCTCTCCTTGTGCCGGAACCGTTCGCCGTGAAGGCGAGCGACGGCGAGGGCTGCTGCCGCCTTGCGGCGCGCCCTGTCGCACGGTCCCTCCTCCTGCCGAAGTGATCAGCCCCTGCGGGCCGCGCACGCCCGCCGCCTAACGTCTCAGCAGCCTGGCGGCGTTCTGTCCGTACACCTGCGTCATGTCGACGCCGGGGACGTCAATGGCATCCAGTACCGATCCGAAGTTCCGGATGGCGAATGTCGGGGCGAACGGGAAATCCGTCCCGAAGAGGATGCGGTCGGGGGCCGCAACCTGTGCCAGCGAAGCCAGCGCCGGGGCGCCGGCCGAAAGCGCCGTATCGAAGTAGAAGGACCGGATCGCCGCGTGCGTATCGCCGACGCGCTCGGCCACTTCGGGCATCATGGAAATGGACAGCGCGAGCCGCGGCACGAGGAAGGGCAAGGTACCGCCCGCATGCGACAGAATGAACCGGACGTTCCTGTAGCGGCTCATCGCTCCCGACATGACCAGGCTCGTGGCGGTGCGGGTCGTTTCGAACGGGTACTCGAGCACGGACGCCGGAGCGACGGACGGGACGTCATGCGGCGGCTGGTTCGGGTGGACGAACACCACCGTGCCGCGCCGGTCGAGTTCATCCAGCAACGGGACGAAGTGCTCGTCGCCCAGGTACTTGCCATCGTAGTTGGTGAACAGAATGAAGCCATCGACCTTCAACTGGTCCAGGCAGTAGCTGACTTCCTTCAAGGCCGCGTCGACATCCGGGAGCGGCAGGCTCGCGAAGGAACCGAACCGCCCCTGATACCGGCTGCGGAGTTCCGCGGCGTGGTCGTTGCACCGTCTCAGCAGCGTGGCGGCGTCCGGAATCGCCGGCCCCGAGGAGATGGACAGGATGCCTTCGTCGATGCCGTTTTCGTCCATCATGGCAAGGGCAGCCTCGGCGGACCAGCCTGGGGCGACGCCGCCCGGCATCGCCGCGCGCAAGACATCGAGTCCCACCGCGTCGACATACAGTTTCGGCAGAAAATGCTGGTGCGTGTCTATCTTCTTCGTTGACATGACGATTTCCTTGGAATATCGCGAAATGGAATCAGGGTTTCACTGGGCCGCAATGGACGATTTCGCCCGCATACTCTCGATCGGTTCGGCCGCAGCACCGTGCCTTCCCGCCAGCACCCGCACCATGGCTATCATGCTGGCGCAAGCCAGCATCAACGGCACCGACAGGACGACACATACGGCGAGATAGGGCAGGTTCGACACGACGATCCAGCCGATCAGCGCCGACCCGATGATCGAGCCCAGCCTGCCGATGGAAACGGTCCAGCCGCCTCCCGCCGCGCGAAACGCGGTCGGATAGAAGATCCCCGGTATGGTGTTGACACAGATGAGCGGACCGCCGATGGTCAGCCCCGCGAGGAACACCACGGCCGCATACCACGGCGCGGTTTCCGACATTCCCAGGGCGACGATGAGCAACGACCCCGCCCCGAACGCACCCGCTATCACGGCGGCGACGTTAAAGCGGCGAACCAGGATGGCAAAGAGGATGGCTCCGCCGAGCGCGCCGAACTGGAACATCGAGGACAGCTGCGAGGCTTCCTGCATCGAGAGCCCGGTCAGTTTCAGATGCGTCGGCAACCAGCTGCCGATCAGGAAGAAGACGAGATACCCGGCGAACTCGGCGAACCACGTCAACAGGGTGCCGAATCGATAGTCCTTCCCCAGCAGCGCACGGAGGCCGGACTGCTTCTCGGCCGGTGTCGAGAGCACGAACTCGGTGGCGGACAATTCGGCCGTGGGAAAGAGCCTTGCCATCACCCGCTTCACCGCGGCATCGGCCTTGTTGCTTGCCACCAGGTAAAGCGGGGACTCCGGCACCTGCCATGCCAGCAGGATGACCACGCCGAGCGGCAAGACGCCGCTCAACAGGAGCATGCCTCTCCAGCCCAGCGGCCCGAGGGCGACCGACGTGATGAAGCCGGCCGCGGCGGCGCCGAACAGGAATCCGCAGTACATCGAGGCCAGCATGGCGGCGCGCGAACGTGCCGGGGTGAATTCCGCGACGAGCGCGGATGTGGCCGGCATCGCGGCCCCGATCCCCAGGCCGGTCACGAAGCGCCAGGCGATGAGCTGGGTAATCGATTGCGACTCGCAGGACGCGATCGCGGCAACGCCGAACCATGCGATCGCCACCAGGCTCACCGCCTTGCGCCCCACGCGGTCAGCCAGCGTGCCGCCGACGATCGAACCGATCAGCAAGCCGAACAGTCCCAGCGCCACCAGCGGCGAGACCGCGGCGCTCGACAGCTTCCAGCTCTGGCTGATCGCCGGCGCAATGAAGCCGATCACAATCGTGTCGAAGCCCTCGATTGCGGTCGCCGCGAAGCAAACGAGAAAGACTGCCCATTGCTGCTTCCCCATCGGCATCTGGTTGAGGAATTCCCGCATATCGACGCGGACGTTTTCTGTACTTCCCATTGCCTCTCCTTGCGACCGGATTGATGAAACCTGTGAACAGAGTAGTTTTAATTTTTCCGATCGTAAAGGTTTATGGAGATGGGACTATCCCTACAGGCGCTCTCTGCACTTGGGGTTGATGTGCGGCTTGGGAAATCTTGTCTGTAAGCGCTTAAGGAAGGACAGCGCTGGCTGCCCGAGAGTGGAAAGCGGGAAATCACCACCCTTGAGGAGGAAAGGCCGGAAGGAATGCACGCGCTACCGCGTCGTCTTTATATAATACGGACGTAAAGTAGCCACGCCAGGGGTGTGCAGACGGCCAGGGACTGGCGGCCCCACGGCTTAACGTTTCACGGGAGGACGGATGGTGAAGAGCACGGATTCCAGGCAGACCCAGACCAGACAAGGCCGACGGCCACCGGAACTCCAGCGCGCGGAACAGCAGCGCGCCCAGGAAACCCGGACGGCAATCCTGAATGCGGCGTTTGCCGAGTTCGCTTCGAAGGGATTCGAGGCGGCGAGCATCCGCAGCATTGCCGAGCGGATCGGCTTGCAGCATCCGTTGATTACTTACCACTACCGGACCAAGGACATCCTGTGGGAAGCGGTTGCCCAACATGTGTTCGAGCGCATCGGCCACGAGTGGGAGGGCTATCTGAGCGTCGAGCCGCCATCCAGTGCCGTGGAAGGGGTCAGACTGCTGTACCGTGCCCTGTTCAAGTTCACGATGAACTTCCCGGAATTCCACCGGTTCATGCTTCAGGAGATCCTCGAGTACAGTCCGCGCCTTCAATGGCTGGCGGATACCGTACTCCGGCCGATGATCGAACGGCTGCTGCCGCTGCTCCGGCAAGCCCAGGACGAAGGCGCCCTGCCTCGCATCGAGCCTGCCCTCCTTCACTATCTGATGATCAGCCTGACATCGACCCTGTCGACCTTCGGCGCGGAAATGATGGCAACGAGCAAGCTCTCCGCATCCGATCCCAAGGTGATGGACGCCTACTGGAATACTGTCGAAGAACTGATCTTTGGAGCGCGGCCCGGCGCGCTGCACGTGGTTCAGCCCGTACCGGCGGAGGCGAAGCCGGCACGTGCCCGGCAGCCGTCCCCGCAAGCTGCCAAGGCGCCCCGGCGCGCAGCGCGCGGCTGACCGCGATACCGCGGTCAGCATGGCTGGCGGCCGATCCTATTGGTCGTCCTCCAGACCCGAGGCGGCAGTGCCGCCAAAGCGCTGGCGCCGCCAGGCGCCCGGCGTCACGCCCAGCGATGCGCGGAACACACGCGTGAAGTGACTTTGATCGGCAAACCCACATGCCAGTGCGATATCGAGCAAGGACAATGGGCTGCGCTCCAGCAGATCCTTCGCGCGATCGACTCTCCTCTTGAGCAAGTACCGATGGGGCGGCACGCCTAACGACTGCTGAAAGGCTCTCGCAAAATGCCTGGCCGATAAGCCGCATTCCTCGGCCAGGCGGCTCAGAGAGATATCGCCATCGATGGCTGCGTCAAGAAATTCCCTCGCCTTGCGTTCCTGCCAGGCCGCGAGGCCGCCGCGCGGTGGCTTCGTCCGGTCGCGAAGGCCCCCGTATCGGTGGGCAATGTGCGCGGTCAGCGCGAGCGTCACGTGGCTGATGAACAGGGGGCTCACCTCTTGCGGCGTATTCAGCACAGGCCGAAGGGCGAGAAACAGACTCCGCAGAACGGGATCGCGAACGCACTGGCTGGGACTTAGCTGCAACGCGTCAACCGGCGGCGCGTTCATGTCGTCCGCAACGGCACGCATGGCGCGCAGCGGAATACGAATATGCATGACATGGAACGGTTCCGTCAGGACTGCCACGGGATCCCGTCGAAGGTCGTGAAATTGTATGATCCCCGCGCTTCGATCCATGCCATCCAGATGCTTCCCCTCGCAGAAGTACTCGACGCCCTGGCATGCCATCAACCGCAGCTGAACGAGAAAGGCCTCGTCGTAGGGAATCGCGGTCGTCAGCCCGAGTTGAGCGGGCGACCGCACCTCTGTGAGCGCCATGGAAGCCTGCTGAAAATCCTTGAGCACAAGGCGCGGAGCCTCGGGTAGTTCAAACGCCTTCAGCGAGCTTCCGTAGTCGGAACCACCTCCCATAACTCCCTCCAGAGTGAGGCCTCAAGGATCATGGGCACGCGTCCCGGTCGTCAACCCTTGCCGCAAGGCGATGGCGCAGACATGCCAAACTTATCCGAAATCTGCCATACGGCGCTTACGAAGAATAGGACACTGGACTTCCCAGGCAAGTCCCAAGGTCGAGAGCCATGGCCGCCATCTCCCGAAAAGGGTCCGCCCCCGCGGGCCAGTACGCGAATCCGGACTTCAGTGCGCTGGCGATCAGCGAGCTGACCGGAGCCCTGAACGTATTGCTCGCGGACTATTTCGCGCTCTTCGTCAAGACAAAGGGGTTTCACTGGCACGTGCCGGGCCCGAATTTCCGCGAGCGCCACGCCTTGCTCGACGAACACGCCGCTGCGATCTCGGCGGTCTTCAACCCGCTCGCGGAGCGCATCCGCAAACTTGGCGGCACGACAATCACCTCCGTGGGCGACATCGCACGCAGACGGCGCATTGCCGATTGCAATGACGCGGGGCTGCAGGCCGTGCAGATTTTCAAGATCCTCCACGACGACAACCAGCAGCTGCTGTCATGTCTGCGTGAATCGCATGGCCTGTGCGATGCGTACGGCGATACCGCGACCAGCGGCCTGCTGGACATCTGGATCGACCAGGCCGAGGAACGTGTCTGGCACCTCTATGAAGCCTGCCGTCCGGAGCCGCCCTGACGACCGGGACTCGTGCCGCCGCGCGGCATCCCCATGACCGCTGGCGTGGCTGCCGCGCCTTGCGAACCTGGCGGTTGCTACGCGTACTTCCATACCCCCAATGGTCTGCCGAAGCATGACCTCTACCTCGTACTTCCAACCACAGCCAGGAGAATGCTGATGAGCCCCAGATATCTCGCCCTTGCCACTGCCGCCGCGATTGCACTGATCCCCGTCGCGAAGGCCGCCAATGCCAACCCGGCCCTCGCGACCAAGAATGTCGTGCTCGTGCACGGCGGCTTTGTCGATGGTTCCGGCTGGCAGAAGGTCTACAACATCCTCAAAAGGGACGGCTACAACGTCACCATCGTGCAGAACCCGACCACCTCGCTTGCCGATGACGTCGCCTTCACCAAGCGTGCCATTGCACAACAGGACGGCCCGGTCATTCTTGTCGGCCATTCCTATGGCGGCGCGGTGATCTCCGAAGCCGGCACCGACCCCAAGGTCAAAGGCCTGGTCTACATTGCGGCATTCGCCCTGGACAAGGGCGAGTCGGTGCAATCGCTGATCTCCCACCCGGCCCCCGGCGCCCCGGTACCGCCAATTCTCCCGGCGCAGGACGGCTATCTGCTCCTGGACCGGACGAAGTTCGCAGCCTCGTTTGCAGGCGATGTCCCGCGCGACGAAGCGGAATTCATGGCCGCGTCACAAGTACCGTGGGGTGTCAACGCATTGGGCGGTGCGGTGACGGAGCCGGCGTGGAAGACCAAGCCCAGCTGGTACATGGTGACCACCGACGACCGCATGATCCCGCCCCCGGCGCAGCAGATGATGGCCAAACGCGCGAGCGCGACCGTCATCGAGGTTCCCGGGAGCCACGCCATCTATGTCTCTCAGCCGAAAGCTGTGGCCAGGCTGATCGAGCAGGCCGCCCTCGGCGAAAAGTGAGTACCGGAGAGGTGAGTACCGGAGAGGGCGGCGCGCCGCGAAACGTCGCTGCGCGCCGCCCTTCCCTATTCGCCCTCCCTCATTTGAAGCCGCCATGTCCCGGCCGCATCCGGGCCGGGATGGCCAGGCCCGGATCAGGCGCAGGCCGCCAGTGGCTATCCGGCACAATTTCCGCCCCACACCGCAGGGCGTCTCATCGCCGCGCCGGAAATCCAAGTATGCGGACGATCCGGTAAGTCAGTGGATGGTTGGGCAGCCATCGACCGTCCGATTTCGTACAACATCGTGTGCCACGAAACTTGGAGAAACCAGCGTGCACACGGATGTGATTTTCGACTCCGACGGGCTCCGCCTGTCCGGCGCCCTGCATTTGCCCTCTGACCTCGCCAATGGCGGGCAACGTCCCGCCATCGCGGTGCTGCACGGGTTCGGCAGCAACAAGGACGACGGCATGGTGCGGCTTGCGACGCGCCTGTTCTCGTCGCTCGGCTACGTGGTCCTGCGCTTTGACATGCGCGGCTGCGGCGACAGCGAAGGCGAACTCGGGAAGGTGCTGTGCGAGGACCAGGTGAGCGACACCCTGAACGCAGTCAGCTACCTGCAGAGCCTGCCCGAAGTGGATCCCGGGAAGATTGCCGTGATGGGCCACAGCTTCGGCGCGGCCGTGGCGGTCTATGCGGCTGGCGTGGACCCCCGCATCGTGGCCTGCATCTCGTCGGCGGGATGGGGGGATGGCGAGATCAAGCTGCGTCAGCAGCATGCCGCTCCCGGCGCGTGGGCGCGATTCGAAGCCATGGTGGAAGACGGCCGCGCTCGCTTGGCGAAGGGCCAGTCCGTGCAGGTCTCGCGCTTCGATATCGTGCCGATTCCCCCCGCAATGCGCGGCAATCTGCCTGCGGGCAGCTTCATGGAGTTCCCGTTCGAGGTGGTCGAAAGCATGCTGCGCTTCCGGCCGAACGCGGTGGTCGGCAACATTGCGCCGCGTCCGCTGCTGCTGCTGCATCCGGCCGATGACTCGGTCACGCCGACGGAGCAGTCGATCGAACTGTTCCGCCATGCCAGGATGCCTGCCGAACTGCACCTGTTCGCGGAGATCGATCATTTCATCTTCTCCGATGACAGCCGGGCTGCCCTGAACCTGGTCACGGAGTGGCTGCACAAGTTCTTCCCGGCCCGCCCCGCCGCGTCGGGGGCGGCATGACGGCCAGCCGTTCCAGCACGATCGGCGCAGGCAAGCTGCAGGCCTTCGCGCAGGCCCTGCTTGCCTCGGCCGGGCTGGGCGAACCCGGCGCGACCGTCGTGGCCGAGAGCCTCGTCTGGGCTGACCTGCGGGGCTCGCCCGGACATGGGGTTGCGCGGATCCCGCAGTACGCCGCGTGGCTGGCATCCGGCGAGATCAACGGACGGGCGCAGCCCCGCCCGGGACTGAGCCTGCCCGCCCTGACCGTGATCGAGGGAGATCGCTGCGCGGGTGCGCTGGGCATGCAGCTTGCCGCCCGGCACGCGATCGCGGGAGCACGCAAGGCCGGCGCGAGCCTCGTGCTCTTGCGGGAGACGACGCATACGGGCGCGCTCGGATTCCACACCGCCCACGTGGCGCGCGAGGGCATGTTCGCCATGGCGATGGCTGCTTCGGGGCCGCTGATGGCCTACCACGGCGCCTCGGTCGCGGGCGTGTCGACAGCGCCTTTGTCGATGGCCTGTCCCGGACCCTGCGAGCCGATCGTGTTCGACATGGCTTCGGGAGCCGTTGCCTTCGGCAAGCTCATGCAGGCCCGCGCCACGGGGAGACCGCTTGAGCCGGGGTGGGCCATCGATGCCATGGGCAACCCGACCACGGACGCGCGCCTGGCCACCACGCCGCTGCCGCTAGGCGGCCCGAAGGGCTCGGGCCTCGCGCTCATGGCCGAGATCGCCTGCAGCCTGCTCGGCAACCACCCCATCCTCGCGCCCGCGCTGCTGGCCCCCGCTGCCATGCAGCGCCACACGCAGAACGCGTGGATGCTGGTGATCGATATCGCCCAGGTGCTGGACCCTTCCCGGTTTCAGGAACACCTGGCCGAACTGGCGGCGGCCATCCACGACTTGCCCGCCTCGGCCGAAGGTCCTCCGCGGCTGCCTGGCGAACGCGGCTACGCCGAAGCCTGCGTGCGAAACGCCAGCGGCATCGCACTCGCGCCTGCGACCGCCGACGCGCTGGAAGCGCTGGGCCGCCAGGCCGGCATTGGCGCCCCCTGGGCCTGAGAGCCCATTCCGGAATGAGGAAGGGGCTCTAAAGCAAGGCCGGACCGACGCGGTGCCGCCGCGCGGTCCGGCAGTCGTCGCCCTCTGCTGTGGCTACTGCATGCGTGGCTGACCTGGCGGCGCGATGCAAGCGGATGCCGGCTCAACCGGGTGGTGCGCCCGTCACAGTCCGTGTGCGTCTTTTCCCACGTGCGGCCGAATTGAGACACCGCGTCTCGCCCGTCCCTTGACGACTGCCGCACAGATGGCGTAATTTCCTCACTTTGCAAACGTTTGCAACATGGAGTGGACGGGCTGCGAGTCAAAGCATGAGCGGGTCGAATGCCGCCATCTTCCCCGTGAAAACGCTCCTATTCCCTTGCTTTAAGGAGATTTCTTGAATGGCAAAGGACCGCCAGATACGCATTGTCCACGGCAGCTTCGGCCGGGCCACCCTCCACCGGATATCGGGCCCCCTGGTCGCGCATGCCCATGCGGAATTCCATCTGATCTTCAAGATCGGCGGTACGGACGCGACATTCCGGATCGACGGAGAACCGGTCACACTGACCGATGATTGCGCGCTGCTGGTCAATCCATGGTCCACGCACGCCAAGACGGCCCAGGATGGCTCGCCTTCACTGCTGCTCGCCTTGCTGCTGGAGCCCGAATGGCTCGGGCGCACGCTCGGCATCGACAACCCGGCCAGCGGCCTGCGCTTCGCCGAGACGCTGGTGCGCATGGAAGCGGATACCATCGCATCCCTGTCGGCGCTGGGTGCCTGCCTGGCGCGGGATCTGGCGGACGACTCGGCCATTGGCTCGCCCGATTGCGAGGCTGCCGTCGCGGAAGTGGCCCGCAAGGTGTCGGCCAGCCACCTTCAGCGGCGCTCGATGACCGAAGTCCTGGCCAGCACCCGGCCGCTGGACTACCGGATCAAGCGCGCCACCGAGTACATCCGCAGCCATGCCGGGGAAAATCCCAACGTCGAGACGGTCGCCAGCGCGGTGGGCATGTCGCGCAGCCGGCTGTTCCACCAGTTCAAGGCCTGCATGGGCATTTCGCCCCAGCAATACCTGGACTGGATCCGCATCGGCATCGCCACGCGCCTGCTGGCCGAGCGGCACGCCAGCATCGGCGACGTGGCCCACCAGCTTGGCTTCAGTGCGCAGGGACACTTCACGCGCTTCTTCGTCCAGCACCTGGGGCTCAGTCCTTCGGAGTTTCGCCGGACCGGCATGCCGGGCGGTGCGCAAGCCGACTGAGATGCGTGCGCCGCCCCTGGGCCTGACGGCTAGCCGCGCAGCGAGCGCGACAGCTGGTTCTGGATGGATGCGTCGAACACCGATTTGGGCAGCATGCCGTGCACGGTCTTGGCCGGAATCGACGTGTAGTTGCTACCCGTCTGGTTGGAGTACTGCGTGATGCGGAAGTCCGTCGTGATGCTGGCGAGCGAGTACACATCCTGCGGATCCATGCCGGTCGCGGTACTCACCCAGTTGAGCATCTGACGCAGGCAGGCAACGAGCGCCTCATCGAGGTTCTTGCCGAAACCGAGAACGATCCAGTGGCTGGGCGTCTCCGCCATCGGCAGGTCCAGCGGCCGCTGCCTGTGCAGGATGTACTGGATCCGCATGTCTTCCATCGCGGTTTCAATGGCCGTCTGGTTGACCACGCCGTCGCCCTGCGCGGCATGCGAGTCCCCGGTCCAGATCATCGCACCCGGCCGCTGGACCGGCAGGAACAGCGACGTGCCCTCGACCAGTTCGCGCAACACGAGGTTGCCACCATACGGACCGCTGAGGATGCCGCTGACCGCTTCGTCGCCGGCAGGCTGCACCGCCATCACGCCCTGGAACGGCGCCAGCTTCACGCGAATGCCCGGCGCGAACTCGGTGTACTGGCGGTTCTCGTCGAACTTGAAATAGCGCAGGTACGGCTTGGCAAAATCGCCCGGCAATGCACCGACCCCTTTGGGCGCGGAGTTCCATCCCCAGCCAATCGGGCGCAGCCGGACCATCCGGCACTCCACCACATCACCGGGCATCGCCCCGCGCAGCTCCACCGGCCCGATATTCGAGTAAGGTCCCTGCGGAAACCGCTTGCGCACCGGCTCGCGATCTTCAAAGCTCATGCCGTACGCGGCGCCGTTGGCCCAGTTGACCCAGGTATTGGGATACATCACGAGATCGCCCGACTCGATGCTGGCCACCGGCGCCGCTTTCGGGTCGAGAATGCCCACGCGCACGGTTTCGCTGGCGGACTCGATCCGGTGGGTCCTGCCCGGCCGTACCACGGGTAGCGGGGCAACCCCGGGCACGGCAGATGCCGCATTGCGTCCCGCCTTGCCCTGTGCCCCCGCATGCAGCGACGCGGCACCCAGGCCGAGAGCGCCGGCGGCTTTCAGCCAGTGTCTCCTGTCAATCATCATCGTTCCGGTTCCTTTCTGTTGAGCCGTCCGCGGGTGTTTCCCCGCTGGACGGCGGGATGCGTCACATCGGATCAATGCAGTTGCGCCACATACTGGGCAACTGCAGCGATCTCCTCGTCTGTCATCAACGGCACCAGCAGGCTCATCAGCTTGCCGGGACCGCCACGCGTACCGGACTTCCACGCGTGGAGCTGCCTGGCCACGTATTCCGGCTGCTGGCCGCCAATGCGCGGAAAATCCGGCGCGATGCCCTCACCGTTCGGCCGATGGCATGAAACACAGGCCGGCAGCCGGCTGGACGGATTGCCCTTCCAGTAGATGGCCTTGCCCGCCTCGACCAGATGCGGCTGGTCGGCCTGCCCCCGCGCAGGCGCCTGGCGACTGAAGTAGTGCGCGAGCTCGCGCATTTCCGTTTCGCCCAGGCCCTCGACCACGGCGGCCATCGTGGCGTCCTGGCGCAGTGCGACCCCGCTCGCACTGGCCTGGAACTGCCGCATTTGCTTGAACAGGTAGTCTTCGTTCTGGCCTGCCAGGCTCGGATAGGCCTTCTGCACGCTCTGGCCGGTGTTGCCGTGGCATGCCGCGCAGACCTGCGCCACCTTCTGCGGCGCGCGCAGCGACGCATCGGCTGCCGGTGCTGCCGGTGCTGGCTGTCCCAGCGACGGCAGCGCCGGCATCAGCGCGAGCAACGCAGACAGACAGGCCGGCAGCCGCAGGCGCTCGACAGGAAGTTTCACGTCCGGATCCTCGCGATCAGCATTGGCGGCCTAGTTGAGATACCCGCCGGTTTTGGCAACGATCTTGTGCGCGCGCTGGGTTTCGCTGCTCAGGCGCGTGGTCAGGCCGTTGACACCGGTCTGGCTGAAGGCGGTGTCAACGCTCAGTGCGGTCATCTTGTCGCGGATCGCGGCGTCGCTCATGATGGCGCGGATCTCGCTCCGCAGCCGCTCGACGACGGGGGCCGGCGTGCCCCTGGGGGCAAAGACGCCATACCAGACGGTGATGTCATAGCCGGGAATGCTCTCGGCGACGGTGGGCACGCTGGGCAGGGTCTTGAGCCGGTTCGCGTTGCCAACTGCCAGCAGTTTCAGTTTGCCGGCATTCACGTGCGGCATGTACTCGAGCAGCGGCCCCGTCGCCAGGTCGATGTGCCCGGCGATCATGTCGTTGATGGTCGGGCCGCTCCCCTTGTAGGGAATATTGGTGATATTGACACCGGCCATCGTATTGATCATCTCGAGCGGATAGCTGGTCGGGCCGCCGTAGTTGACCTTGCCCGGATTGGCCTTGGCATACGCAATCAGCTCGGCAACGGTCTTGTAGGGCGTGTGCGGGTTCGTGACCAGCACCAGCGGCGACTCGCCCAGCGGCGCCACGGGCAGCAGATCGCGCGTCACGTCGTAGGGCAGTTTGCGGTAGAAGGCGGCATTGACGGCATGGATGCTGTTCAGGATGCCGATCGTATGGCCGTCCGGTGCCGCGCGCACGAGCGCCTCCGCGCCGATGTTGCCGCTGGCGCCTGGCCGGTTCTCCACCACGACGGGTTGCCCCAGTGCGGCAGACAGGCGCTGCGCCACGGTCCTGGCCAGCACGTCGTTGATGCCCGCCGGCGGAAACGGCACGATGAACGTAATGGGCCTGGACGGCTTCCAGCCCCCCTGTGCGTTGGTGTCCTGTGCGGCGTTGGCGCTGCCCGGCCGCAGGCCCGCGACAGCCACGGCAACCGTGGCAGTGATGGCCGCCACGACGGCGGCAAGCGTGGCCGCCCGGCGCGGGGCAGTCAGGCGTGACGGAGCATTCCGGCTTTGCATTGACTCTGGTCTCCTTGTGAATCGCGATGCACGGGCGACAGGGTCGGCCCGGGCTCGTACTCTCGCTGATCCGGACACAAGGCGCTTCCCCATTTGGGGAGCGGTTTACCAAAACGTCCTCCGTTCTGCGCTATCGGTACGCTCAGCGGCCAGCGCCGGCGGTCGCATGGCCCGCACTTACCGGAATGTCCAAGAACTTGATGCGCGCTTCGCTCGTGCCGCGGTGGCTCATGCAACATGGAACGCCAGACCAACGACCGGAGCAAACGCAATGCATCAAAGCCAGAACGGCACCGTCGCCACGATTGGCAACGGCCCCATCCATGTCATCGGCTTGCATGGCTGGTTCGGCCATGCAGGCGGATGGGGGCCGCTTGTCGACGTGCTCGACGGCGATCGCTTCACCTACGCCTTTATCGACTATCGGGGCTACGGGTCCCGGCGCAGGATGCCGGGCGGATTCGACCTGCAGGAAATCGCCGCCGATGTGCTGTCCCTGGCCGATGAACTGGGATGGCAACGCTTCTCGCTGATGGGACACTCCATGGGCGGCAAGGCCATGCAGGCGGTCGCGATGCTTGCCCCGGCACGCGTCAACGCCATGGTCGGCATCACGCCGGTGCCCCCGACTCCCGTGCCGTTCGACGTGCCGACACGCTCGCTGTTCGAGCGCGCCGCCTGCGAGTTCGCGGCAAGAGTCGCCGTGGTCGACCATTCGACCGGCGCCCGCCTGAGCCGCCGTTGGGTGGAAAGGATTGTCCGGGCCTCGGTCGAGCATGCCGACCCCGATGCGTTTGCCGCCTACTTCCGGGCATGGGCCGACACCGATTTCTCTGCCGACATTGCCGGCACCACGATTCCCACGCTGCTGCTGGTGGGTGAGCACGACCCCTCGCTGACCGTCGACGTCATGCAGCAAACGTACGGCCGGGCATTCGCCGACCTGGCCATCGACGAGATTCCCAATGCGGGCCACTATCCGATGGACGAGACACCCGTGGACCTGGCCACGCGGATCGAGCGTTTCCTGACGGCCGCTGATCACCGCGGCCGTACCTGACGCCCCCGGCGATCCGGAACGGCTGCCGAACTTGCGCAACGGCAGGCGTTCCACGGATGCGGCACCAAGGATGCGCCAATGGGCACGTCAGGCACATCCGCTGTTCAAGGCGTCTCTGTCGCGCCGATCGCGGCCAGGCCGCGGCGGCCGATCTCCTCGTCCACCTCCGACGGTCCCCCGCTCACGCCGACAGCCCCGACCAACCGGCCATCAACGAAGACACCAAGGGACCCCTGCGACGGAAAGACGGGGCCGCCATAAACGAGCGAACTCATCTGTCCGAAGACGATGGGATTGGCCTGATACCGCTTCACGAGGTCCGCACCGGAGGCACCGCCGGTCGCCGCCGACGCAATGGCCTTGCCGCGGGCGACATCGAAGGTCGCAAACGGGGCACCGTCCATTCTCACCCCGCTGAGAAAGTGGCCGGACACATCAACCACGACGATGCTGACCGGGACCTTGCGGTCCGCGGCGAAGCGTCTGGCGGCCTCGGCAAGGCGGATCGCCGCGTCCGCGCCCAGGGTCTGCATCGGTATCACGCTTGCCGCGGATGCGACCGACGCGCAGGACAGGTGCAGCCCGATGGCCACGGCTAAGGCAGAGCGTTTCATGGAATCTCCTATGCTTGACGCGATCGCGGGCGCCGGCACCGTGCTGGCACGGCGACCGGTCAACGTACCGCCGGGCGAGGATCAGAACAGATGGCGAATACCCATCATCACACCGCGCGGATCGGAAACGCTGTTCGCCGTCACCTCATTGGGAATATTGGAGAACGTGTAGTTGGCCTTGTTCGTATTCCAGATCTTGCTGGCGTTGGCATAGAGCGTCGTGCGCTTGGACATCGAATACTGGTAGCCGATCGACGCCTGCTGGCCCCGGTTGGACGTGCCGACCGATTGCTGCATGCCGTACGCAAGCAGCACCAGTCCGGCGCCCCCGACGGGAATGGTCGTACCAACGTGGAAGCCACGGTCCTTCAGCGTCGCCTGCCCCGGCACCCACCGCGTGGCCTGCCGTACGTTGGCGAACAACTTCAGCCAGGGGAATTCGTAGGTAGCACCGATCGCGCGCTCGTCGCGGTCGGCATCGGCCACCGCGTTGATGCTGTAGGTGCGCTCATAGGCCAGGCCAAGCCACAGCGGACCGTTGGCATAGGTCAGCCCGATGCCCCCCAACCGGTCTGCGTCGAGCGGAGCCGAGGTCCGCTCGGCTCCGAACGAATAGATCACGCTGCCTTGCAGCCCGCCAAATTCGGGGCTTTCGTAGCGCACGGAGTTGTCGGCGCGCGCGGTCAGGCTGCTGCCTGCGGGGCCGCTGTTCTGCAGTCGACCGAGCGGGCCATACGGCGAGAAGCCGAAGGCCGATGCCTGCCCTTCGATGTAGTAGATCGGCGTGTTCTGCCGGCCAAACGTCAGCGCACCCCAGTTCTTGTTGCTCAGGCCGACGTAAGCCTGACGGCCAAACAGCCGCCCGCCTTGCTGGGCCGTGCCACTGTCGAGCGCCAGCCCCGACTCCAGGGTAAATACGGCGGACGTCCCTTGCCCCAGTTCCTCTATGCCACGCAAGCCCCAGCGCGACTGATACAGCCCCCCGTCCTCGACCCGGGCGACATGGTTCCCCCCGGACTTGACATACTCGGTGTAGAGATCGGCCACGCCATAAAGGGTCACCCCCGACTGTGCCGCTGCCATGCCCGGCACCGTTGCCATCGCCGCCACCAAGAATGCTCCCCTTCTCTTCATGCCTTTCTCCTCGCTGTTCCGTCCTGTCTGACGATATGGTTCTTGCGCGGTCATTGACCGGCGCAGCAAGGGTATGGGCTGCCGCCGGGAACGCATTAACCCAATCGTCCCGCCAATTGGAAAGGTGTCCGGACATGCGGGCAGCGTGCGGATCAGCAGCGAAGGTTCACAGGGGAAAAGGGCCGGAGGGCTGGAGGACTGGCGCCTGGGTACGCAGGCAGAATCGACCGGGCGCTACCCCGTCGACGCGGCGCGCCGGAACCGCACACAAGAAAGGCCGGGTCGAACCCGGCCTTGCATGAACGCCTACCGTCAGCGGCGTCGAACGATCGCGCCCCGGGTCACACCCGGTTTCGCTACAGGTTCCGGCTGAACTCGTAGTTGTAGGGATCGCTGTTGAAGCGATGCGAATTGTCGGCACCCATCTGCGGGGCAGCGCAGCCGAGCATGCTCAGTGTCATCCCGCAGAGTACCGCGGCGGCCAGGAAACGGATCATGATGCACCTCACTTCTGGAACGCGCGCCGGGGATACGGCGCAAGCGTGAATGAAGTCTAGGCTCAACGCCGCCGCCCGCGGGGTCACGCGTCCATTCCCGGAAACCGGCGAGGCGTCCGGAAGATTCCATGCGAGACAGGGCGGGAGCGAATCTCGTCAAAAATTGTCATTCGCCAGTGGCAAATGGCCCCCACCCTGTGAATCCAGCGTACGACGGGCACATCAAATTATGATGACAACCGTGCTTTTCCGTCACTTCGCGGCAGGTTGAGTGATCCACACCGGGCTGGCAAGGACGGCATGGCAAAGCGCGGCCAAGTGCTTCGGACGCTTGAATCGTCGGGTTGGCTCGCTAGAATCAATGGCATGCACAAAGGCTCCCACCCCGCATCGGTGCCGACCGGAACGGGGGCAACGGGGCAAAGGCGTCCTCGCCGCCAGCGCGCTGTCGACGAGATGCGGCCGGTCGAGGCTCCCGCGCCCCCGCCCCCGCCCCTGCCCTCATCCCCTTTCCTGCTGGCCACCAAGATCGTTCCCCCACGGATGCCACAGGGCCTGATCGAGCGCCCGCGCCTGCTGGCGTGTCTGGCGCAAGGCAGCGAGAGACGCCTCACCGTGATCAAGGCCCCCGCCGGCTTCGGCAAGACCTCTCTGGCCGTTGCCTGGCTTGCGCAACTCCAAGCCGAAGGCGCGCGCACCGCGTGGCTTTCGGTGGATGAGGACGATGACGAGCCCGCACGGTTCGTCAACCACCTGACGGAATCACTGCGCCTGGCCTGCGGCGACATCGGAGCGTCCGCGCTCAGCCTGACCATCGACGCTTCGCTGGTGCCGCCGCGCACCGTGGTCGCGATGCTGATCAACGAGCTGGCACAGGTCGACCGGCATCTCTACCTGTTCCTGGACGACTATCACCTGATCAGCGTCGCCGACATCCACGATGCGGTGGCCCTGCTGCTCCAGCATGGCCCGCCGAATCTTCATATCGTCCTCGGCACGCGCGAAGACCCCCCGCTGCCGCTGGCCCGGCTGCGTGCGCGCAATGAGCTGCTCGAAGTCGACGCGTCGATGCTGCGCTTCAGTTTCGACGAGACCCAGCGCTTTCTGGAGCGGGAGTGCGAGGCCGGCCTGCCCTACGCTTCGGTCAACCAGCTGCACTCGGCCACTGAAGGCTGGGCGGCCGCGCTGCGCCTGTCGGCCACGATGCTGACGCGCGGCGATCCGCGCGCTGGCCGGTCCATGGAGGCGCCATCGGGAACATCGCGGCCAATCGCGGCTTACCTTGAAGACATGCTCGCCTGCGAGCCGGCGGAACTGGTCGGGTTCATGCTGCGCACGTCCATCCTGGACCGGCTGTGCGCGCCGCTCTGCCTCGCGGTTACCGGTGCAGGGAACAGCCAGGCGCTGCTGGACACCCTTGCGGCCCGCCAGCTTCTGCTCGAACCACTGGACCTCGAAGGCCGCTGGTTCCGCTATCACCAGTTGCTGCGCGATTACCTGCACCAGAGGCTGGCCGCGCACGCCGGTAGCGATGTCGCCGAACTGCACCGGCGCGCGTACCGGTGGTACGCGTCGGAGGCGCTCTGGACCGATGCCGTCCGGCATGCCCTCGCCGCGGGCGACAAGGCCGCCGCAGTCGCCATGATCGGCGAATGCGCCATGGCACTGGTACGCAAGGGGGACCTGCTCACCCTGCTCGGATGGCAACGCCAGCTGCCCGCGGAGATCCTGCGCGGCCAGGCGGAGGTGCGCCTCGCGCTGGCCAGGGGCATGGCCCTGGCGCTGCGTTTCCAGGAGGCGCTTGCCATGCTGGATACGCTCGAACACGACGCCGCGGACGGCGCGCTGCCGGACCCGGACCACTGCCTGTGGGAATGCAAGGCGATCCGGGCGGTAATGACCGCGCTGCAGGACGACCCGCCGGGCGCACTGCGGCAAGCCGAAGCCTGCCTGGCCCATCCAGTCGGCGCCGTCGGTGTCGATACGTGGACCCTCAACGCGCTGACCAATATCGTGCGATTCGGCCACTGGAAAGCGGGCCGGCTTGCGGAACTGTATGCAACACCGTGGATTCCCTATCCGGTGGAAGACGACCCGCGGAACCTGTTCACCACGGTTTACAGGTCGTGCCTGCTGGGTCTTGCCGAACTCCAGCAAATGCATTTCACGCTGGCCGAACGCCACTTTGTCCAGGCGATGCGGATGGCCGAGCAGAATGCGGGGCCGCAGTCCCCGGCTGCCGCGCTCTGCGCGCCGCTGCTGGCCCAACTGCGCTACGAGCACGATGAAATCGATGCCGCGGAGGCGCTCCTGCTCGAGCGCGCGCCGGTCATCAATGCCGTGGTACTGCTCGACAGCGTCCTGGTGGCGCACACCCTGCTGGTACGCATCGCCGCGGCGCGCGGCCAGATCGAGCAGGGTCATTACTGGGTCGACGTGGCCCTGAGCATCGGCCACCAGCGTGCCTGGCACCGGCTGATTGCGGCGGCCCTGCTGGAGCGCATCCGCCTGCTGCTGGCCGAAGCGCGGACGAAGGAAGCGGCGGCGTGCGTTGCACAGCTCGACGAACTCGCCCATGCCAGCGCCACCTCCGGACGCGCCAGCGCGTCCGAGATCGATCGTTATCGGGTGCTGGGCACCGCCGGCCTGGCCATGGCGCAGCAGCGCGCCGCGGACGCGATACCTCTGCTGGACAGCCTGCTCGTGCGGTTCCCGCAAGGGCGTCCGGACTATCTGGCGCTGCGCGCCCGCACCATGGTCGCGCTGGCCTGCCTCGCGGCGGGTGATCCGGCGCGGGCCACCATGGAATGCCGCGAAGTGCTGGCGGCAGTGGAATCCTCGGGGGCGTACCGGACCATCCTCGACCAGGGACCCGGCATCGGCGCCCTGCTCCGGACAGTCCGCGAGAGCACGCCTGCCAGCGAGGAGAACCGCGGCAGGCTGGCATGCATCGACCAGCTCCTGGAACGCTGCAATGCCCGCTACTCCCTGCGCGAGAAGCCACCCTCGCCACCCTCGCCGCCCCCGACGCCGCAGCAGGAAGCGCTGAGCGTCCGCGAGCGCGGCATCCTTGACCTGATCGCGGCGGGCCAGTCGAACAAGGAGATTGCGCGCACGCTCGGCATCGGGCCGGAAACGGTCAAGACCCACGTCAAGAGCATCTTCGTCAAGCTGTCGGTCGACAAGCGCGCCCAGGCCGTTGCACGCGCGCAGACGCTCGGCCTCGTTGCCGGTCACGGAAGCAGCATGGCTGTAGCGGGCAAGTGATTCACGGGGCCCAGGCCCCGAGCAGCCGCTCACAGGCGCCCGCGCTGCTCCCCCGCAGCGCTCCCCTCTTCGGGGGATAACGCCCGCTTTCCTTCCCCGCCAACATGTCTCCAACACAAAGCGCCGCCTGAATCCCGCCAGGGATGACGGGCCCGGCGCACCGGGAAATCCCCCCTTTCCGTCTGGAGACTCTCATGCTGGATCAGGTGACCGACACCACACCCGAGGCCTACGCCTACCCGCTGCTCATCAAGCATCTGCTGCATACGCCCCTTGCGCAGTCGCCCGACCAGGAGATCGTCTACCGCGGCGACCACCGCCAGACCTACCGGACACTGGGTGAGCGCATCCGCCGGCTGGCCAATGGACTGGGCTCGCTCGGCGTCACGCGCGGCACCACGGTCGCGGTGATGGACTGGGACAGCCATCGCTACCTGGAGTGCTACTTCGCCGTGCCGATGATGGGCGCCGTGCTCCAGACCGTGAATATCCGCCTTTCGCCCGCCGAGATCGCGTACACCATCAACCACTCCGGCGCCGAAGTCCTGCTCGTGCATACGGACTTCCTGCCCGTCGTCGAATCGATCAGGGACCAGCTCGACACCGTGCGCGTCTTCGTTCATATCGAAGAGGACGGCAGCACCGCCGCGCCGCACACGATCCCGTTCTGGGGTGAGTACGAGCCCATGCTGGCCTCCAGCGCGAGCGAATACGATTTCCCGGACTTCGACGAGAACACCCGCGCCACCACGTTCTATACCACCGGCACCACCGGGCTGCCGAAGGGGGTGTACTTCTCGCACCGCCAGCTCGTGCTGCACACCATTACCGCAATGGCGGCGCTGGCAAGCCCGCAGTCCGGGCAGCGCTTCCATCGCGGCGACGTCTACATGCCGGTCACGCCGATGTTCCACGTCCACGCCTGGGGCATGCCGTATGTCGCCACCATGCTTGGCGTGAAGCAGGTCTATCCGGGACGCTACGTGCCGGACCAGCTCATCCGCCTGGTGCGCGACGAAGGCGTGACCTTCTCGCACTGCGTCGCAACCATCCTGCACATGCTGCTGAACTGCGAGGCGGCAAAGACCGCGGACTTCAGCAACTGGAAGATCATCATCGGCGGGGGTGCCCTGCCGCATGGCCTGGCACGCGCCGCCCTGGAGCGCGGCATCGACATCTTCACGGGCTACGGCATGTCCGAGACCTGCCCGCTGCTGAGCCTGGCCCAGCTTCGTCCGGGCGAGAAGCCCGTGGACATCGACGACGAAGTCCGCCTGCGCTGCAAGACCGGCCTGCCGGTGCCGCTGGTGGACCTTCGCATCGTCGACGACGAGATGGCGGACCTGCCCCGCGATGGCAAGGCAGCCGGTGAAATCGTGGTCCGCGCGCCGTGGCTGACCCAGGGCTACCGCAACAACCCCGAAGCGTCCGAAGCGTTGTGGGAAGGCGGCTACCTGCATACGCAGGACATCGCCAACATCGATGAGGCCGGGTACATCCAGATCACCGACCGGATCAAGGACGTGATCAAGTCCGGCGGCGAGTGGGTGTCTTCGCTGGAGATCGAAAGCCTGATCTCGCAGCACCCCCGCGTGTCGGAAGTCGCCGTCATCGGCGTCAAGGACGAAAAGTGGGGCGAGCGTCCGGTGGCGCTGGTCGTGCTCAAGCCGGACGCGCCCGTCACGGCCATCGAGGAGGACATCCGCCAGCACGTCATGGGCTTCAGCGCGAAGGGGCAGATCTCGAAGTACGCCGTGCCCCAGATCATCCGCATCGTCCCGTCGCTGGAAAAGACCAGCATCGGCAAGCTGAACAAGAAGCTGATGCGCGAACGGTTCACCGCGTAAGCGCATGGGAGGAGACAACATCATGAGCAGCCCCCGAGACAGCAAGCAAAGCATCGGCAGCGTGGCCGCCAACGAAACGGAAGCCATGGCCCGCCACAGCGATAGCCCCAGGCTCAATCCGTTCATCGGCCTGCGCGGCTGCGATGTCGTGGACACCGTGCGGCAGGTCGGCGCGCAAGTCGTGCGCCAGCCCACGCTGCTGCTGGAGCAGAAGGCCGCTCTGCTGCGCGAACTGATGGCCGCACTGTCCGGCAACGGCGCGGCCGAGCCGCAGAAGGGCGACAAGCGCTTTGTCGATCCCACCTGGCAGAGCAACCCCTTCTACCGCGCCGCCATGCAGAGCTACCTGTCCTGGTGCAACGCGCTGAACGGCTTTGTCGAGCGTTCCGTGCTGGACGACCGCAGCAAGGAGCGCGCGCAGTTCCTGCTGCAGCTGATGACCGATGCGCTGGCGCCGACCAACACGCTGCTCGGCAATCCGGCCGCGCTGCGCAAGATCATCGAATCCGGCGGCACGAGCCTGGTCTCGGGCCTGAAGAACGCCATGACCGACCTGCTCAGGAACCAGGGAATGCCGTCCCAGGTGGACATGTCCGCCTTCGAGGTGGGCAAGAACCTGGGCACCTCCCCGGGCGCGGTGGTGTTCCGCAACGAGGTGCTGGAGCTGATCCAGTACACCCCCGCGACCGGCGAAGTCTATGGCCGCCCGCAGCTGATCGTGCCGCCGCAGATCAACAAGTTCTACGTGTTCGACCTGTCCAAAGGCAAGAGCATCGTCGACTACCTGCTCGGGAATGAGTTCCAGGTGTTCATGGTGAGCTGGCGCAACCCGACCATCGAGCATCGCGACTGGGACATGGATACCTATGTCGCCGCGCTGATCGAGGCGGTTCACGCGGTGCGCGAAATCACCGGCAGTGAAGACGTCAACCTGCACGGCGCCTGTTCCGGCGCGATGACCATGTCCGCGCTGATGGGTCACCTGGAAGCACGCGGCGAGCGCCTGGTCAATGCCGCCACGCTGATGGTGGCGGTGCTCGACAGCACCGCCGACTCGCAGATCGGACTGTTCGCGACGCCCGAGAGCATCGCGGCGGCCAAGCAGAACAGCATTCTCAAGGGCGTGCTCGGCGGCGACGAAATGGGCCGCGTGTTCGCGTGGATGCGGCCCAACGACCTGGTCTGGAACTACTGGGTCAACAACTACCTGCTGGGCAATGCGCCGCCGGTGTTCGACATCCTCTACTGGAACAACGACACCACGCGCCTGCCCGGCAAGTTCCACGCCCAGTTGCTCGACATCTTCACCGGCAACCTGTTCGCCAGGCCGCGCGCGCTGAACGTGCTGGGTACGCCGATCGACCTGTCGGCGGTGAACTGCGACATGTACGTGGTAGGCGGCATCACCGACCACATTACACCGTGGAAAGGCGTGTACAACACGGCCCGTGCGTTCGGCGGCAAGATCCGCTTCGTGCTGAGTTCGAGCGGTCATATCCAGAGCCTGATCAACCCGCCGGGCAACCCGAAGGCGAAGTTCTTCCTCAATCCCGAACTGCCCGCGCAGCCCGAAGCCTGGCTTGCCGGCGCCGTCACGGAAAGCGACTCGTGGTGGGACAACTGGAAGCAGTGGCTGGCCGAGCGCTCGGGCGAGCGGCGCGCGGCGCCGGCATCGGTCGGCAGCACGCGCCACCCGGCACTGGCCGACGCGCCCGGCACCTATGTCACCGGTGCCTGAACCGGCACAGCCGCCCGCCCAGCTCTTGACGCTTTGACGGCGAGGAACTGACGTCGCTCGTCAAGCCCGCGCAATCATTGCGCGTTACCATGCGTACATGCCGGCGCTCGATCACAGGCCGCCGGCGTCGACGAAAACCGGATGTCTCAAGCTGAACGCCACACCAGGACCGGCAGCACCATGGAAATCCGCACCATCGATCTGGAAGGCAGGACCCTGCGCATCGGCATCCGCCGCGGTAGCAACGCGGGCCCGCCCCTGCTGCTTTTCAACGGCATCGGCGCCAACCTCGAACTGGTCGAGCCCTTCATCGCGGCGCTCGACGACTTCGAGATCATCGTCTTCGATATTCCCGGCGTGGGCGGATCGCCTGCGCCGGTCGTGCCCTATCGCTTCTCCACGCTGAGCGCGATGGCGGACAAGCTGCTGACACGGCTCGGCTACAGCGGCCCGGTCGACGTGCTCGGCGTCTCGTGGGGCGGCGCGCTGGCGCAGCAATTCGCGCACCTGTACCCCGAACGCTGCCGGCGGCTGATGCTGGCGGCGACGTCGCCGGGCGTGATCATGGTGCCTGCCAGGCTTTCCGTGCTGGCCAAGCTCCTCGGGCCCCGGCGCTACACCGACCCGGCCTACCTTGAGCGCGTCGGCGGCGACCTCTACGGCGGCACCTACCGGCACGATCCGGCCTTGCTGCGCGAACATAGCCGGCATATCCATCCACCCCGCGGCCGGGGCTATGTCTACCAGCTGCTCGCCGCCTGGGGCTGGAGCAGCCTGCCCTGGCTTGGCGCGTTGCGCCAGCCCACGCTCGTCATGCATGGGAGCGACGATCCGATCGTACCGCTGGCCAATGCCAAGATCCTGGCCGCACGCATCCCGAAAGCCAGGCTCCATGTGATCGACGACGGCCACCTGTTCCTGATCGCGCGCGCTGCGGAGGTCGCACCGGTCATCCGCAGGTTCCTGCAACAGGAGTCGCATTGAGTTTCCTTGCGGATGACGACACCGGCCCGCCGCGCACCGCGCCCGACCTGACCGCCAGCCCGGGGCAGACCGGGCTGCGGCGCATGCGCCGTGCGGCCACCGCCATCCTTGCCGGCATGCTGGGGCTGCTGGTGCTCAGCGCGCTGGGGCAGGCCCGCTATCCATCACTCGCCCCCTGGCTCGGCTGGGTGCGCGCCTTTGCCGAAGCGGGCACCGTCGGCGCCGTGGCCGACTGGTATGCGGTGGTGGCCTTGTTCCGCCACCCCTTCGGCCTGCCGGTCCCGCATACGGCCATTATTCCGCGCAACCAGATGCGCATCGCCGAGAGCCTGGGCAGTTTTGTCGAGCGGAACTTCCTGTCACCCGAACTGATTGTCGACCGGCTCCGTACGCACAACACGGCACAAGTCGCGGCCGGCTGGCTGGCCAGTCCCGCCAACAGCCGCGCGCTGGCGGACCCGCTGGTGGATTCCTTGCCCGCCCTGCTGAAGGTACTGGACGACGACAACGTTGCCCGCCTGTTCGAGCGCAGCGCCCTGCCCTGGCTTCGCACGCTGGACGTGTCCGCGCTGGCCGGCAACCTGCTGCAGGTACTGACCGAAAGACAGCGGCACCAGCCGCTGCTCGATCGCGGCCTGCGCGGCGCGGAACAATGGCTCACGGCGAATGCCGGCCTGCTGCAGGCCAAGTTCAGCGAGGCGTCGCGCTACACGCCGGTCCGGCTCGATGCCTATATCGTCAACAAGTTCATCCAGGGCGTGATCGCGCTCCTGCATGAAGTGCGCTCCGCCCCCGACCACCCGCTGCGTCGGCAGCTCGACGACGCCATGCAGGAACTGATCGTCCGGCTGCGCACGTCCGAGCGCTACCGCCGCACGGGCCGGACGTGGATGCGCGACTGCATCCGCCACCTGAAGCGCGAGGACAGCTATCGCGTGCTGTGGCAGCGCCTGCGCAGCTGGCTCAATGCCGAGGCCGTGCGCGAGGACTCCTGGATGCGCGCCATGGTCGCCGACATGCTGGCCTCGCTGGGCGCGAGCGTGCGCGACGATCCGGCCCAGCAGGACAGGCTCAATGCATGGTGGCTGCAGCTTGTCCGTGCGGCCGTCATCCGCTATCGCCACCAGGTGCCTGCGCTGATCACCGAAGTGGTGAAGAGCTGGGACCCCGACGAAATCACCGGGAAGATCGAGGCGGAAATCGGCCGCGACCTGCAGTTCATCCGTATCAACGGCACGATCGTCGGCGGCACGGTCGGTGTGCTGCTCCACGCCGCCTTGCTGTGGCTTGCGCCCTGAACTGAGCCGAAGCGCGGAAACTCCACCCGCGTCCGCAACGTCATGCCGGCCTCCGGGAAGCGCAACAGCCGCAACAGGCGGCCGGATAGCGACGCCATGTCGACCCGGCATCACAAGGCGCGACGAGGTGTGACAGCCATTTGACTCTCCGAATCCCGGCGACCACACTGCAAACGCGCCTTCACAAGTCACCATGTCTCAGGGGGGACCGCCATGCCCAAGGGAAAGGAAAAGACCGGCCACGACGCGCAGCATGATCCCGGCGATCACAAGGCCCCGATGTCTTTCAAGGAATACAGCAAGGAATTGCTTCCGTTGCATGTGGAACTGGTCAGGCTGCAGGAGTGGGTGGTGCAAACCGGCGCCAAGGTCTGCATCGTGTTTGAAGGCCGCGATGGCGCGGGCAAAGGCGGCGTCATCAAGGCGCTCACCGAACGCGTGAGCCCGCGGGTGTTCCGGGTCGTCGCACTGCCGGCCCCCACCGAGCGCGAGAAGAGCCAGATGTACGTGCAACGCTACCTGCCCCACCTTCCGGCCGCCGGCGAAATCGTGATCTTCGACCGCAGCTGGTACAACCGGGCCGGCGTCGAGCGGGTCATGGGCTTCTGCACGGAAGAGCAGGTCGAGTCCTTCCTGAGAGCCGTGCCACTGGTCGAGCAGGCGATCATCCATTCCGGCATCGTGCTCATCAAGTATTGGCTGGAAGTCAGCCAGGCGGAGCAGACGCGCCGGCTGGAAGGACGTGTCCACGATGGCCGCAAGCTGTGGAAGCTCTCCGATATGGACCTGAAGTCCTACAGCCGATGGTACGACTACTCGCGCGCCCGCGATGCCATGTTCCGGGCCACCGACACCGAGTACGCGCCCTGGCACGTGGTCGATTCGAACGACAAGCAAAGGGCGCGGCTCAACGTCATTGCCGACCTGCTCAACCGTATTCCTTACGAATCGCTGCCGCGCAAGGAGGTGAAGCTGCCCAAGCGGCAAAAGCCCGAGGGCTATGAGGAGCCGGCCTACCCCTACCGGCGCGTAGCGCAGCGGTACTAGTGTCCTGAATTACAAGTTCGTTGCATAAGTCCGCCGATAAGGCGCACGATCCGTCGTCGCGAATGCTCGCAAGGCTCCAGCCTTGCTGCGCTTCACTCCTGGGCTCGCACGCCTTCTCGACAGACATATTTCTGCAACGAACTTACAACCCAGGACACTAACGCCACATCCCGAATTTCCGGACAGGAAGGCCTTCAGCCATGCCGCACAACGCGCGACACCACCCGCAGAACCGCTCGCACGGACGGCTTCATGCGCGCCGCCAGGCGCGCGGCGCCGCGAGCCTGGCCATGGTCCTGCCGGGCTGGCTGCCCGGCTACCGCAAGGAATGGGCGGCGCCGGACGTGATCGCGGGCCTGACCGTCGCCGCCGTGGTCATTCCCAAGGCCCTGGCCTATGCCACGATCGCCGGACTGCCCGTCCAGGTCGGTCTCTACACGGCTTTCGCCCCGATGCTGGTCTACGCCTTGCTCGGCAGGTCGCGCACACTCAGCGTCAGCACGACCACCACGCTGGCGATCCTGGTCGCGGCATCCTTCGCCAGCCTGGGCCCAAGCCCCGACGCGTCGACACTGGTGACGGCATCGGCAACGATGACGTTCCTGGTCGGTGCCATCCTGATCGCCGCGCGGCTGCTTCGGCTTGGCTTTGTCGCCGACTTCATCTCCGAGCCGGTGCTGATCGGCTTCAAGGCGGGGATCGGCGTTGTCATCGTGATCGACCAGATCCCGAAGCTGCTCGGCATCCATTTCCAGAAAGGATCGTTCATCCATAATCTGCTGGGCATTGTCCAGGGCATTCCGCATGCCTCGCTGACGACCGCTGCCGTGGGCATTGCGATGGTCGCCATCCTGCTGGCCATGGAACACTGGCTCCCGCGCGCGCCTGCCCCGTTGATCGCGGTGGCCGTGGGTATCGCCGGGGTGGCGCTCCTCGACCTTCCCACCCTGGGCGTGGAGATCGTCGGCAAGGTGCCGACCGGACTGCCGCCGCTGACGCTGCCAGATGTGGACATGATGCAGCGGCTATGGCCCGGCGCGCTTGGCGTGGCGCTGATGAGCTTTACCGAGAGCATCGCCGCCGGGCGCGCGTTCGCGCAAAGCGGGGAGTTGCCTCCCCCGGCGAACCGGGAGCTGATGGCGACAGGGCTGGCGAATCTCGCGGGCGCCTTCGCCGGGGCGATGGCAGCCGGTGGCGGGACCACGCAGACCGCGGTCAACCAGATGGCCGGCGCGCGAACGCAGCTCGCCGGCCTGGTCACCGCGCTGGCTTCACTGGGCACGATGCTGGTGCTCGCGCCCCTGGTGGGATTGATGCCGGAAGCGACCCTGGCCGCCGTGGTCATCGTCTATTCGGTCACGCTGATCAAGCCGGCTGATTTCCGCACGGTCTTGCGCGTGCGGCGCACCGAATTCAGCTGGGCGCTGATCGCCATGGCTGGCGTCGTCGTGCTCGGCACGCTGCAGGGCATCGTCGTGGCCATCCTCGCGTCCATGCTGGCCCTGGCCTACCAGACCTCCGACCCGCCGGTGTATGTACTGGCCCGCAAGCCCGGGACCAATGTGTTCCGTCCGCGTTCGGACGAGCACCCCGATGACGAGACGCTTCCGGGCCTGCTCATGCTGCGCCCCGAGGGACGGGTCTACTTCGCGAATGCACGGCGCGTCGGTCACAAGCTGCGCGTCCTGGTCGCCGAATCCGGTCCACGCGTACTGGCCCTGGACCTGGCGGGCGTCTCGGACCTCGAGTACACCGCCCTGCATATGCTCATCGACGCGGAAAGACGCTTGCGCGAGGAAGCTGGTGTCATGCTATGGCTGGTCGGCCTGAACCCGGATGTGCTGGAAATGGTCCAGCGCTCCCGGCTCGGCGAGACGCTTACGCACGAGAGGATGTTCTTCACGCTTGACCTTGCGGTCGCCAGATACGAGGCAGGCGGCATCCATCCGCCCGCGGGTCCCACAACCGATGCAAGAGGCAACCATGTCACGACTGCTACTGACGAATATCGAACCCGAAACGACGGACGATGAGGTCCGCGCCTTCCTGCACAAGTACGGCCTTCCGCCGAGCGATGCCATCGAACAGGTGCCCGGCGACGGCACGCGTCCGTCGGTCATCCTCGATTTCCCTGAACTGGACGCGGAGACGCTGCATAAGTACGCGGAGCGCATCAACCACATGTTCTGGAAGAGCCGCGAGCTCTCCGCGCAGGTGCTGACCGAGCGCTTCTCCTGAGCGCTGTCCGGCCGCGGTCCACGGATTACACGGGCCGCGCTTTGCGCCGCGCAGGGCTTGCTTTGCCGCCGGAGCTGCTGGCGTCTCTCTCCAGCGCGGCCGGCAATTCCGACTTCAGGAGTTCGATCCACGTCCGTACCTTCGCTTCGAGGAACTTTCGGGACGGCATGAGCAGGTAAACGCCAATCGCCGGCGAACGCCACTGTGGCAATACGATCGCGAGCTCGCCATTGCGAACGCGGTCCACGGCCGAGAACAGCGGCAGCATCGCGATGCCGAGTCCGCTGCACGCGGCGTGGAGCACGACTTCCGGGTTGTCGCCGACCAGCGGCCCGGTTGGATCCAGCATGACAGTGCGCTTGCCATTGGTCATCGCCCATTGAGGCGTCGTGGACGGGTTGGCGATGCGCAGGCACGCGTGATCCGCCAGTTCCTCGACGGACCTCGGGATCCCACGTTGATCGAGATAGCCCGGTGCGGCGCAAAGCACACCATGGGTCTCCCCAAGCCGCTGCGCCACCAGGTTCGAATCGGGCAGGCGCTGCGCCAGGTAAACGCTGACGTCCACGCCTTCCGCGATCAGGTCCGGCGCGTGCTGTGACGTGCTGTACTCCACCATCACCTTCGGATACATCGCGCAGTACTTCGATACGAGCGGCACCACGTAACGATCACCGAATGCCGCCATGCAGCGCACCCTGAGCCGTCCGCTCGGCTCGACGTGGGCGCCCCCCACCCCACTTTCGGCCTCCGTCACAAGATCCAGGATGCTCCGGCACTGGTTGGCATACCGCTCGCCGACGCTGGTCAGCATCAGGCGCCGGGTCGTCCGTTGCAGCAGCTTGGCCTGCAGCCGCTTTTCCAGCTCGGAAACGAGCCGGGAGACCTGCGCCGTGGTCAGCGCCATCTGGGAAGCCGCCGCCGTGAAGCTGCCCGCATCGACGACGCGCAGAAACGCCGTCATCGCATGGAGCAATCCGTAGTCGAGATTTTTACGCATCACGTAACAGTGTTTCTGAACCGATTGTATTTTTACATCGAATAGGAATTTCTACTATCAACCCGTGCTCGGTTGCACGACCTCATCGCCCCAAGTCAAAGCGCGGCGCGGGAGGGTCCGGAAGATGGTTTCGCTTTCGAGGTATCAAACATGAACGGTGCGGAAAGTCTGTTGCGTTCGCTGGTCGCCAGCGGCGTGGAAGTGTGTTTTGGCAATCCCGGTACGTCCGAGATGCATTTTGTGGCGGCGCTCGATGCGGTGGACGGCATGCGCCCCGTCCTTGGCCTGTTCGAAGGCGTCGTCACCGGCGCGGCCGACGGCTACGGACGCATGGCGGGCAAGCCTGCTGCCACCCTGCTCCACCTCGGCCCCGGACTGGCCAATGGCCTGGCCAACCTGCACAACGCGCGACGCGCGTCGAGTCCGGTCGTCAACATCGTCGGAGACCATGCGGCCTCCCATTCGCGCTATGAAAGTCCGCTGACCTCGGACATCAAGGGATTCGCGCGTCCGGTATCGCAATGGATTCATTCGTCCGCGAGTGCGCTGACGGTTGGCGCCGATGCGGCACGCGCCGTGCAGGCATCGCTGGAAGGGCCTGGCCAGATCGCCACGCTGATCTTGCCGGCGGATACAGCATGGAGCCAGGCCGATAGCGTGGCAGCACCGCTGCCCCGGCCGAGCCTCGCACCGGTCAACGAAGACACTATCGCGCATGTCGCCTCGCTCGTACAAGGCGGCGTCAGGACAGCGATCCTGCTGCGCGGCGACGCCTTGCACGAACGGGGCCTGCGGGCAGCGGGCAAGATCGCGGCGAAGACCGGGGCGCGCCTGCTTTCCGATACCTTTGCCCCGCGGCTGCAGCGCGGCGCCGGACGCGTGCCGGTGGAACGCCTGCCGTACTTCGCCGAGCAGGTGGTCGACTTTCTGGCCGGCACCGAGCTGATCGTCATGGTCGGCGCGCAAGCGCCGGTCAGCTTCTTTGCCTACCCCGACAAGCCGAGCTGGCTGACGCCCGAAGGCTGCCGGCTGGCGGTCCTGTCCCATCCGCACGAGGACGGTACGGGCGCACTGGAAGCCCTGGCCGAAGCGCTCGGCGCGCAGGATGCCATCGCCGGGCTCAGCGTGCGCAAATCGTTCGAGCGCCCTGCGATCGGCCCGCTGACCGCCGAGTCGATCATGCGCAGCGTTGCCAGACACCTGCCCGAGCACGCCATCATCACGGAGGAATCGGGCCTGGCCATGGCGTACTACGGCCTGACCGAATCGGCCGCGCCGCACGATTTCCTGACACTTTCGGGCGGCGCCATCGGCAGCGCGATGGCCGTGTCGATTGGCGCCGGCATCGCATGTCCGGATCGCAAGGTCGTGAACCTGCTTGGCGATGGCGGCGCCATGTACACGGTGCAGTCACTGTGGACGCAAGCGCGCGAGAACATCGACGTCGTCAATGTCATCTACGCGAACCGTGGCTACAAGATCCTCAACAACGAGCTGAAACGCGTCGGCGCCTCGCAGGATGGTGCGCGTGCCGCGTCGATGTTCGACCTGCAGGACCCATCGCTGGATTGGGTGGCACTGGCCAGGGGCATGGGCGTGGAAGCGGTCAGCGTGGCATCGGGCGAAGACTTTGATGCCGCTTTCGCCTCCGCGATGCAGCGCCGCGGGCCCATGCTCATCGAGGCACTGATCTGAGGGCGCGGCCCGGCGATCAGCCACCCTCAACCGACATACAGGGCGCCACTGCCATTCGGCTGCCCCCGATAACCCTTGGCACAGCGAGTCGCACCCTATCGGGCTGCCTGGCTTTGACGCAACGCGATGTCATGGGCATCGCGGCCAAGGAGACAGCTAAGGACACATCATGACAAGGCATTTTCGTTTGCCGGCGGAGCCGTCCGCCGATCAGATCCGTGCGCATCTCGCCGCGATGAAGCAAGCCCAGCTTGACGCCGGCCCGCCCGCCGCGGAACTGCGCAAGGACCGTCTCTCTCGCGCGATCGACCTGCTGCGCACCCACCAGGACGCACTCGTCGACGCACTCGACGCCGACTACAGCTGCCGCAGCCGTCAGCAGACCCTGCTCGCCGACATTCTCGCGCCGATAGAAAGCCTGCGGTTCAACCGCGACCACCTCGACGAATGGATGCGGGCCACCGATGCGCTGGAGCCCTACCCGGGCGCCACGGCGCGCGTCCGGTATCAGCCGCTCGGCGTGGTTGGCGTCATCAGCCCATGGAACTTCCCGATCGTGCTGGCGTTCGGCCCGATCGCCAGCGCCTTCGCCGCAGGCAACCGCGCGATCTTGAAGCCGTCCGAACTGACGCCACTGACGTCGGAACTCATGGCGGACCTGATTGCCCGCTACTTCGATGCGGACGAACTGACCACCGTGCTGGGTGGCGCCGGGACCGGCGCGGTATTCAGCGCACTGCCGTTCGATCATCTGGTCTTCACGGGCAGCACGCAGGTCGCCCATCACGTCATGCGCGCCGCCTCCGGCAACCTGGTGCCGGTCACGCTGGAACTGGGGGGCAAGTCCCCGGTGCTCATCGGCACGGGGGCCGACCTGCAGCGCGCCGCGGAGCGCGTCTTGACGGTCAAGACCTTCAATGCCGGGCAGATCTGCCTGTCCCCGGACTATGTGCTCGTGCACGAGCAGCACGCGGATGCCTTCGTGGCACAGGCAAAGGCCGCGGTTTCGCGGATGTATCCCACCATGCGCGGCAATCGCGACTACACGGCCATGGTCAATGCCAGGGGCTTCGAACGGCAGCTTGCGCTGGTCGATGACGCGCTCGCCAAAGGGGCGACCATCACCAGCCTGGCGCCGAGCGGCGAAGACCTGACCGATCCGGCAGCGCGCAAGATGGCACCAACCATCATCACGGGCGCTACCGATGCCATGCGCGTCATGCAGGAGGAGATCTTCGGCCCCGTGCTGCCAGTGGTCAGCTACCGGACCGTCGACGAGGCGATGGCCTACATCAATGCGCGCCCTCGCCCGCTTGCCACGTATTACTTTGGCGACGACTCGCAGGAGCAGGAACGGGTGGCCGCAGGGACGACCTCCGGCGCGCTCGTCATCAACGATGCCATGACCCACGTCTTCGTCGACGCCCTGCCCTTCGGCGGCGTGGGCGCCTCCGGCATGGGGCACTACCACGGCGTCTATGGCTTCCGGACGCTCAGCCATGCCAAGCCCGTCGTCTGCCAGAGCCCCGGTGGTGAATCGAACCTGCTGATGCGCGCGCCCTACCAGCCGGCATCGGAAGCGGTGATCAGCAGCCTGATTGCCGGCTGACCATTTGCCTCCACAGAAGAGAACCGATCATGCCCATGACCCACGTTTCCATGCGCAAAGGCCAGCCCGCGACATACCGTGCCGCGGTACTGGAAGGCATTCACGAGACCTTGCACAAATCGCTCGGCGTGCACCCCGACGCGTTCTTCATGACCGTCAGCGAGCATGAGGATGCGAACTTCCACGCCAATACGACGTATCCGTTCGCGCGCTCTGCTGACCTGCTGCTGATCCAGATCACGCTGACGGCCGGCAGGTCCGCCGAGGACAAGCAGCGTTTCTACCACGACCTCATCACCCGGCTTGAAGCCGAACCTGGCGTCAAGCCGGCCGACGTGTTCATCAACCTCATCGAAGTGCCCGGCGAGAACTGGTCGCCCGGAAACGGGCTTGCCGGCCGCAATCCTGCAACCGCCAGCGCCTGAGGCTGCGTCCATATCCGTTTTCCAGATCAAGGAGATCATCATGTCCCAACCCTATGCCGTTCCCCTCTCTCCCCGCGGCCTGTCGAGCATCGCGCCACCGCCTCCCTGGCACTATTCCGGCGATTTCCTGATCGTCGAGTTCTGGGCCGATCCCGCCGCCGCGGCTGCCGTGCTCCCCGCCGGCCTGACGCCGGACCCGCAATCCCCCGGCCACGCTACGGCCATCTTCGTCGACTGGCAATTCACGGGCGAGAATGACGAACTGCTGGACCCGGCGCGCTACCAGTACCGTGAATTCTTCATCCTGGTCGATGCGTTGCACGAAGGCCAAGCCGTGGCGTTCTGCCCGTACATTTTCGTCGACAACGATTCGGCGATGATGCGCGGACTGATCCAGGGCTTTCCGAAGCGACTCGGCGCCGTGCACCAGACCCGCACGTTTGCGGCGCCGAGCCTTGCCGCCGCGCCCGTGGCACCGGGTACGCGGTTTGCGGCCACGGCCTCCACCGCGGGCCAGCGCATCGCCCGCGCCGAAGTCAAGCTGACAGGCAAGGTCGACGACCCGTCCCGCGCCGGCCTCGGCGGACGTCCGATCGTCAATCTGCGCCATTTCCCACGGCTCGCCGCCGGCCAGCATGACAATCCGGCCGTCCACGAACTGGTGGTGTCGATCATGGACAATCCCAGGATCGCCGATGTATGGACCGGCGACGGCCAGCTCACTTTGCCGCTCGCCGAGGGCGAAGAGATTGCGGATCTGGCACCAGTACGTGTCGGTGCCGGCTTCCGGCTATCGATGTCCTATACGGTGACCGACCTCAAGACCCTGTAGGACACGCTGCGCCATCGGCAGGGATGCGGCTCATCGGTGTCCCTCCACTTAGAACCCATTTCAGAATGAGGAAGGGGACGCAAGGCGTTCAATGCAAGCGCGTTGGCCGCACCCTGCCGAATGCCATCAATTCGCGGCCCATTCTGCCGCTGTCAGCCGGTCGACAAGAAAGTCAGCCAGCACGCTCACCTTTGCCGGTCGCGCGCGCGCAGTCGGCGTAACGAAGTACAGGCCGCCTTCGGGGAGGCGCCAGTCGGTCAGGATCGGTTCAAGCAGGCCGTCGCGAAAGTGCTGCGCTGCCACGAATTCGGGCAGCTCGGTGATGGCGAGTCCGGCGATGACCGTCGGCAGCAATGCCTCCACGCTCGTACCCCGCAACGGGCCGGTGGGTGTCACCGCGCATTCCTCGCCGTTCCCGTGGGTAAAGCGCCAGGTATCGCGCTGGTTTCGGTTTGCGTAGGTCAGGCACTGGTGCGCGCCAAGTTCCCGGGGGTGCCGCGGACGGCCGCAGCGCGCCAGGTAGCCGGGCGACGCCACGACAAACCGGCGCACGTGCACGATGTGGCGCGCCACCAGTGACGAGTCTTCCATGACAGCGATGCGGAGCGCGGCGTCGAAGCCCGCGCCGATCAGGTCGGCATGGACATCCGCGAGATGGAGGTCCACGGAAACTTCCGGATAAGCCCGGAAAAACTCGGGCAACAGCGGTGCCACCCAGCGCGCGCCAAACGTGAGTGGCGCGGCGAGCTTGACGAGGCCGCGCGGCCGGCTCGAGGTCTCGCGGGCGAAATCCTCGACCTCCTCGGCATCGGCATAGATCCTCGCGGCCCGTTCGGCCAGCGCGTGGCCATAGTCCGTCAGTGCCAGGCGGCGTGAGGTCCGGTTGAACAGCCGACCGCCCAGCCGCTCTTCCAGGCGGGTCACGGCCCGGGACACCGTCGCCACCGAAACCCCCATGGCCGTGGCCGCCGCGGCGAACGAGCCTTCCTCGGCGACTTTCGCGAACATCGCCAGCCCTTCGAAATCCGGAAGCCTTGACATCATCAATTCTGCAACGATGGTTTTCAGTCATTTCTATTTCGCAAAGTAGCACTACGCCATAGATTTGTCTCATCCAACCTTTGTGATGCGTCGACTGGTGTGCGGCGGGCGCCGCTCCAGTTTGGCCACCCTGATTCAGGAGACAGCAATGACCATGACCCACAGCATTTCGACACTGCTGCAACGTAATCTGGACGTCTTCGGCGAGAACGATCCTGCCCGCCGGCGCGCCATGATCGATGAGTTCTATACCGAGGATTGCGTGTTCCACGACCCCAACAGCGGCATCCATCGTGGCCGCGACGAGATCGATCGGATCGCGGGCGCGATCAGGGCAACGCACCCCGACTTCCAGTACCAGCCAATTGCCGAACCCGAAGTGTCAGAGGATGGCGGGCGAATTCGGTGGGTATCGGGCCGCCCTGGCGAGGCACCAGCCTACGCCGGCACTGACTTTCTCATTGCCCGCGAAGGCCGTATCGCCGCTGTCTATTTGTTCTTCGACAAGCTGCCATAAGCGCGATACGCATCCCCCGCCAGTGGCGTGACAGGCGCCGCGCGCGAGCATTGCGAGCCACGCATTCTGATCTGACCTCTACCGAAACGCGTGCCCGTCGCCCCCCAGTACCGTGTTCGGCCAGTGGATTGCGCTCCCGGCACTTCCACGCCAACCCGATGCACGGCAATTCCCTCTGCGCGGCCATCGCCGCTGGCTATGCTAGACAGACGCGGCGAGCCATCCGGGCAGCCGCGTGGTCCCATTCCGTTACAAGGAGACAAGCATGAACAAGCGCTTGAGTGAGGAAGGCATGGATCTGCTCTTTCGCGAGGCACGCACGCACAACGCATGGCTGAACCAGCCCGTGAGCGACGAGACCCTGAGGCAGCTCTATGACCTGATGAAATGGGGCCCGACCAGCGCCAACTGCTCTCCCGCGCGGATACTGTTTCTGCGTACCCCCGAGGCCAAGCAGCGCCTGTTGCCCGCGCTGGCGCCGGGCAATGTGGAGAAGACCATGGCCGCGCCGGTCACCGCCATCATTGCCTTTGACATCAAGTTCTACGAACTTCTGCCCAAGCTGTTTCCACATGCGGATGCACGCTCGTGGTTCACCGACACGCCGGAGCTCGCGCTCACCACGGCGCGGCGGAACAGTTCCTTGCAGGGCGCGTACTTCATCATCGCCGCCCGTTCGCTGGGGCTCGACTGCGGGCCGATGTCGGGCTTCGACAATTCCAAGGTCGACCACGAGTTCTTTCCCGCGGACCCGAAGGCGAATACCTTTCAGCTCGAGTATTTCCCGGACAGCCATGTGAAAACAAACTTCCTCTGCAATCTCGGCTATGGCGACCCGGCAAAGCTGTTTCCGCGCAGCCCTCGCCTGGATTTCGACGAGGCATGCAAACTGCTTTGAATGCGCCCGTACCGATGTTCAATTCTTCGGTGACCGAGGCGGCCGATTTGCAGCAGTACCGGCATTTCACCGCACGCGCGGCTCGATCAGGTGCACGCCGCGCCGCGACAGCTCCACGGGGGCGGCCACGATCAGCGGCGTGCAGTAGCCGGGCGCGCGGTGAGCAAGCGAATCGAAGATGCGGCTGCGGCACTAAGACGCAGGGGCGCCTATGCGCTCATGAACGCTGGATGGCACAAGTTCACTGGCACTGGCTCCATGTCACCCGAACAGCGTGCTGCTCATCAGCGCCTTCGCCACCAGGGTGACGGCATCCGATGCTTCGGCGTACACCTCGACGTCGCTGATCACTTGCCGGCGGCCACGGCGCACCACGCTTGCCACTGCGCGCAGGCTGGCGCCATTTGCCGGGGCCAGGTACTGGATGCTCAGCGAGCCCGTCGCCCCTCCCTTCACCTGCTCCGGATCGGCGCCGGACGACGCAGCGGCGGCGCCCGCAATGTCGATCAGCGTGGCGATCACGCCGCCATGGACGGTATTGCCCAGGGTGACGTTCTCCGCGCTGTACGGCAAGACCAGCTCGACATGTTCCGGCTTCAGCACATCGAGCTGCACGCCCAGCGCACGCGCGACGGGAGATCCGATCAGGATCTCCTCCACCATCTGCCGCATGCGCGGGTGCGTCACGGCGGGGACTGGAACGGCTCGGGCGATGGCTTCACGCATCTCTGGCTCCTTCGGATCGATGGTCAACGCAATGCAGCGTACCGGGCATGGTGCAGCGGCTCAACGACCTCCGAGGTAATCGGAATGATTCGATGCCCCAAGGCTGGCGGCCATCTGCGCAAGTCTGGCCGCCCATGAACCCCGGGACATCCTGGCAGCCCGTTTATAATGCGTGACTGCGAGTCCTTTCCACTTCTGCATGTCGTCTTCCCCCTCAGATTCCGCCCTGTCCGCCGTACAGTCCGACGCCACCGGACTGGCTGACCGCCCTGACAGCCCCTGCGTCGGCATCTGCTCGACGCTGTTCGACGAAATCTGCCAGGGTTGCGGACGCACCGCCGCGGAAGTCAGCAACTGGGTGTTCCTGAGCGACGAGGAAAAGCAGGTGGTCTGGGAACGCATCACGCGCGAGGGCACAGCCCGGCGCTTCCGCCAGGGCTGAGCGCAGCCGCCCGCTTCAACCGCCGGCCAGACGCTTCTCCATGTCTTCGACTTCGTGCTTTGCCACGCGCTGGCGGGCCAGCTTGCGCCAGCTCTCGGCCAGCGGCGGCAATTCGGCCATCTCGGCCAGCGCCGCATAGTCCAGGCGATCCACATAAAGCACGCGCAGCAGGCGCGCCAGGCTCCAGTCCGGATACGGACGGCTGACCAGCGCCAGCCCGTCGCCCACGCGCAGTTCGCCCTCTTCCAGCACGCGGTAGTACCAGCCCGTGCGCAGGCTCTGCTGCACGGCGCGCGACATGCCCGCGTGCCCGAAGCGATGGTTCAGCTTCCAGCATGGCTGGCGCGCCTGCGACACTTCCACCAGTGCGGTGCCAAGGCGGAAGCAGTCCCCGATGCAGACCTCCGCTTCGGTCAGCCCGGTCGTGCTCAGGTTCTCGCCAAAGGCGCCCGGCGCCGACAAAACCGGGCCCGCCTGCACGGAAAGTTCCGCAAGCTCGGCCCGCCACGCGGGGTAATGGTCATACGCATAGTGATGCAGCGCCTTTTCCCGGCCGCCATGATGCTTCGGGTCGCCCTGGCCATCGCCCGACAGCCCGAGCGCTGTCACCGGCACGGGACCAGCCAGCGGCCGTTTGTCGATGCCGCTCGGCACGCCCTTCGGGCCGAACGGGCGAACCTGGCCGACCAGGACCGCATCGACCGGGACGCCACGCAATGCGGGCGGGTCCGTGCGGTTCACAGGCCGGCCGCGTCCAGCCAGCGCGCGAACATGCGGCGGCCCGCCGCCGCGACGGCCTCGCCGACTTCCGCGGTACGCGCGCGGATGGTGCGCGGATCGATGCCAGCCTTGCCCAGTTCAACCGTGTGGCCGATCAGCCAGGCCTCGATATCGCGCGGCATCACTTCAGGATGGAATTGCAGCGCCAGGACCTGCCTGCCGATGGCGTACGCCTGATTGGGCACTGCGGCGGTCGACGCCAGCAGCTCCGCACCCTCGGGCAGATCGAACGTGTCGCCGTGCCAGTGCAGGACTTCCCAGTTGGCCGCGGCCAGTTCAGCCAGCGCCGATTCACGGCCGCGCGCTGTCGGCACGATCGGCGCCCAGCCGATTTCGCGGGTTCCCGGGTAGACGCGCGCGCCGCAGGCCCGTGCAATCAGCTGCGCCCCGAGGCAAACCCCGATCACCCTGCCCCTGGCGGCAAGGCGCGCGCGAATGAGCGCGATTTCCTGCTTCAGCCACGGATAGGCCTCGGTCTCATAGACCCCGATCGGTCCGCCGAGCACCAGCAGCAGGTCGGCCGGATGGTCCGCAATGGACCGGAGGTCATCCACGCCCGCCTGGAACACCTGCAGGGCGTGGCCGCGTGCGCGCAGCGCTTCGGCAATCACGCCGCCGTGTTCAAAGGCGACGTGCTGGATGATGTGAGTGGTGCGCGAAGGGGCGGACGTTGCCATGCACGGCTCCTGCCGATGAGATGGCCCGAAATAGTACCGCCATTCGCTTGAGGACGTCCGGCACCGCGGCTATTTGCCGCGACTGGCTCCATCCTTTGCCGCGGCGGGCTGGAGCACCAGCGTGTCGAACGGTTCGCGCGCGGGCTCCCGTCGTCGCGCCAGCGTGATGTACTCCACGGCCGCCCACTTGCCGGTCCAGTCGCGGTAGTTCGGCGACACCGGGTTGCCCGACTGCCCGGTCGAGTCCATGAAATGCGAGGCGTCCAGGTCGGCCAGGTCATAGAGCGCGCGCAGGCTGGCGGCGTGCGTGCTCTCGAATGGCGCCTGCTCGTCGCGCGGGTTGTTGCGCCCGACATTGACCGTGTAGGTGTCGCCCCCGGTCGGTACGCGCAGGTTGAACAAACCCGACAGGTACGGCTGCTTGCCGAACGGCTTGTGTTCGGAGCGGGCCGCATGCGCCTTGCCCCAGCGCCATTTGCCGGGGTTGTCGCCATAGCGTCGCGACAGGTCGGCCAGCGCGAGCGTCCACGCGTCCGCGACGGCATCGGCGCAGGACTCGTGCTCGGTCGTACCCGACTTGTCGCACCAGAAGCTGCCGAGCGAGCCGGGGCCGGCGGCATTGCGCAGGATGTTCAGCATCGGCTGCTGCACGTTGCGCTGCTCCCACATGCGCATGAACAGCGCCTCGCCGACCTTGTCCTCGAACAGCCGGCGCGACAGCTCGCGCAGCCAGGCGGAGACCACGAGCGGCTCCGGCGCCGCGGGATCCATGGTGCCGTCCCATTTGCGCAGTGCGTCGAACAGGTCGCGCTCGCGCTGTGGCCGCGTGGCGTCATTCGCCACGGGCGATGCCAGCAGCAGCGGCAGGAAATCGCGCATGGCCAGCGAGACCACGTCCTTCTGGATCGTGCCGAATGACTCGAACGTATGACGCGGCACGGTATCGAGCAGCGCGCGGATGCGCTGGTAGCGATACGGCACGGTCCATTCGCTCGTGATGAAGTAGGGATAGTCGGGCCCCACGATACGCTGGTTCGCCGTCACGATGATCCCGTTGGGCGGGTTGTAGGCACGCGGCAGGTGCTCGAACGGGATGAAGCCGTTCCAGTCGTAGCGCGCGTCCCAGCCCGGGGCCGGCGCCAGGCCCTTGAGATCGTTGTCGGCACGGCGCAGCGGAATGCGCCCCGGTGCGATGAAGCCGATATTGCCGTCCACGTCGGCATAGACCATGTTCTGCTGCGGCGCGTGGAAATCGCGCAACGCTTGCGTGAAGCTCGCCCAGTCGGTGGCCAGGTTCATCTTCAGCCCGGCCTGGAAGGTGCGGTCGTCGGGGCGCAGCGCCGTCCACTGGAACGCGACGACGTAACGCGCGCCCAGCGGCGCCGCGGCATTGGCGACGGGTTCGGACACCTCGGAAATGACCGGGCCGTGGCGCGTTTCACGCACCGTCAGGGTGACATCGGCCGCGCCTTTGACATGGAGCGTCTCGGTACGCGTCACGAACGCCGCCCAGCCATCCGGCGTCTGGTATTTCTCGGTACTGCCCGGTTGCAGGCGTTCGAGGAACAGGTCCTGCACGTCCGGCGCGGTATTGGTGAAACCCCAGGCAATGCGCGCGTTATGGCCCAGCACGATCAGTGGCGAGCCGGGCAGCGTCGCGCCGGCCACGTCCAGTCCCGGCGCCTGCAGACGGGCCAGGTACCAGAGGGCGGGCGCCTGCAAACCGAGGTGCGGATCATTGGCCAGCATGGGCTTGCCCGACTTCGTATGCGCGCCGGACACGACCCAGTTGTTCGATCCCATCCCTTCCACGTAGCTGGGCGGCGCCATGTCGCCGACGCGGGCCAGCGCCGAGGCCAGCGGGGCCAGATGGCGGTACAGGTTGCCGTAATCGAGCGTCCGGACCGGCCGCTCGCCCGGATACGGTGCCAGCAGCTCGCTGATGCGCGCAGTAGGCAATACCTGCGACAGCGCCATACGCAGCGTTTCCTGGGTCCAGTTGCCGCCAAGGTCCCATGCCATCATGGTCTGCCAGCCAAGCGTGTCGGCAGGTTCCCAATGCTCGGGACGCGTCTGCAGGATCACGAACTCCGGCGGCAGCGGCTCCTTACGCTGGTCGATATAGGCATTCACGCCGGCCGCATAAGCCTGCAATGCGGCGCGCGTGTCGGGTTCGAGCTGCGCGAAGATGGCCTCGGCGTTGCGGCGCACACCCAGCGTGCGCAGGAAGCGGTCGGTTTCGAGCGCCTTGGGGCCGAGGATCTCGGCGAGCCGGCCGGCAACGATGCGCTTGTTCATCTGCATCTGCCACAGCCGGTCCTGCGCATGCACGAAGCCCAGCGCGTAGTACGCGTCCAGGCGGGAAGCGGCCTGGATATGCGGCACGGCGTTGCGGTCGCGCACGACGGTGACGCGACCGTGCAGCCCCGGCAGCGCCAGGGTGCCCGCGGACTGCGGCTGCGACGCCTGCCGATACCAGATATAGCTGCCTGCCAGCGCTGCCGCGGAAACCAGCAACAGCACCGCCACCAGCCAGGCCAGCCTTCGGAACCAGCGCATCTGTCATCTCCCCCAGAGAATTCTTGTTTGGCGGCAATTATCGCCACGAATGCGCGCAAATAAAAAGCCCCGCATGCTGCCATGCGGGGCCTTGGACCCAAATGCCCGGGCGGGCAATCAGGCCGGCTTCCTGAGTTGCAGGGCCTTGTACTCGAGGAACTCCTCGAGCCCGTACTTGCCGGCCTCGCGTCCGTTGCCGGACTGCTTGTAGCCGCCGAATGGCGCCTGCATATTGAACGGGCCACCGTTGATGTCCACCTGGCCGGTACGGATGCGTCGCGCCACGCGGATCGCACGGGCTTCGTCGCCGGCCCACACACCGCCGCCGAGGCCATAGATGCTGTCATTGGCGATACGTACGGCGTCTTCCTCCGTGTCGTAGCAGATGATCGACAGGACCGGCCCGAAGATCTCTTCCTGCGCCACGGTGGCGCGCGGCTCGACATTGCCGAGCACGGTCGGCTTGACGAAGAAGCCCTTTTCCAGGCCCGCCGGCGCGTCGGGGCCGCCTGCAACCAGCTCTGCCCCCTCTTCCAGGCCGCGGCGGATATAGCCCGTCACACGTTCCTTCTGCACCGCGGAAATCAGCGGTCCGAGCCTGGTGGTTTCCTGCAGCGGGTCGCCGACGGTAAAGCTTTCGACCACCTTCGCGGCCAGCGCCTTCACTTCGTCATAACGGCCGCGCGGCACCAGCATGCGGGTATGCGCCGAGCAGGTCTGTCCGGAATTCAGGAAGCACGCATTGATGGTGCCCTTCACCGCCGCCGGCAGGTCGGCATCGTCCAGTACCACCGAGGCGGACTTGCCGCCCAGTTCCAGCGCCACGCGCTTGACGGTCTGCGACGCCAGTTCGGATACGCGCTTGCCGGCACGGGTGGAGCCCGTGAACGACACCATGTCGACCTCGGGATGGCTGGCCAGCACCTCGCCAACCACCGGACCATAGCCAGTCACCAGGTTGAACACACCCGGCGGCAGGCCGGCCGCTTCGATCACCTCGGCCAGGACGAAGGCATTCAGAGGCGCCACTTCCGACGGCTTGAGCACCACCGTGCAGCCCGCCGCGAGCGCGGGTGCCACCTTCAGCGTGATCTGGTTGAGCGGATAGTTCCATGGCGTGATCGCCGCCACCACGCCGACCGGCTCGCGCACGACCAGCGAATTGCCGACCTCTTCCTCGAAATCGAAGCCTTCCAGCAGCTTCGCGGCCTGGCCCCAGTTGTAGACCGGGCCGCCGACCTGGATGGCTCGTGCCAGCTTGATCGGCATGCCGACCTCGCCCGCGATCAGCTGGGCCAGTTCCTCGGTCCGGGCCTTCAGGCCCTCGGCGATCTTGCGGATATAGTCGGCGCGTACCGCCGGCGGCGTGCCGGACCAGCCGTCAAACGCGGCCCGGGCAGCCTGGATCGCGTCTTCCGCGTCGCGTGTGCTGCCCTCGGGGATACGCCCCATGACCGCTTCGGTGGTGGAGTGGATGACATCGATCAGCCCGGCGCCGTGCGGGCTGACCCATTTGCCGTTGATAAAGAGTTTGTCTCGTTGTTGCATGGCCACAGTTGTCAGTTTGGTCAATAGCGGTTGCAATTATTTTGTTACTTTTATGGTGCACGCACATTGTAGAGCGGATTGCGGCGGGCGTTTTTTTGCGCCGCGCCATCCCCGACGCAACAGATGGCGATAATCGGCCGCGCCCTGGGATCTCGCCAGCGCGGCGGATACATAACAGGGAGCGAGACGTGGTTAACCCGATTTACCGCAAGACCGAAGCCGGCCTTGACGAGATCAAGACGCGCGCGCGCAAGCTGGATCACAAGCTGCGCGCCCTGCTGCTGATCGTCAATGGCGAACGGCGCGAGCAGGAACTGCTGTCGCAGCTGGACGGCATGGGGGTGGGGTCCGAGTCGCTCGACCAGCTGGCGCAGATGGCCCTGGTCGAGGCCGTGCCGGAAGCCGCCCGGACGCAGCCGGCCACGTCGAAGGCAGCACCGGACGCGGAGGACAGCAACCTCTTCTCGCTGTATGCCATGCGCCGCGTGGAAGCGCCGGGGTCCGCCCAGGCGCCGGTTGCGGCGCTGGCCCCCGCATCCGCCGACACGCCTCACTCCGAGGCGGATATCCGGGCCTACCAGCGCCTGTACCACTTCTTTACCGATGTCGTCAGCCAGCACCTGGGCCTGCGCGGCTACGTCATGCAGGTCAAGGTGGAAAAGGCCACGGATCTCCCGTCGCTGATCGCCCTGCGTGACCCGCTGCACGCGGCGCTGCTCAAGGCCAAGGGCGAGATCACCGCGCAAGCCATCACCGGGCAGCTCGACGAGCTCGTCAAGCTGATCGGGATGGACGAAGGCGGCTGAGGAAACGGCACCACAAGAAGCACAAAGGCCGCCCGAAGGCGGCCTTTGCGTTGTCACGGTTCCGGGCGCTCAGACGTCGATACCCTGCGACTGCAGATACTCGTCGTACGTGCCAAGGTAGTCAATCAGCGTCCCATCGGTGCGTACTTCAATGACGCGCGTGGCCAGCCCGTTGATTAACTCGCGGTCGTGCGAAACGAAGACCAGCGTGCCCGAGAACTTGTCCAGCGCGATCTGCAGCGATTCGATGGATTCCATGTCCATGTGGTTGGTCGGCTCGTCCAGCGCCAGCACGTTGTGGCGGCCCAGCATCAGCTTGCCCCAGATCATGCGGCCCTTCTCGCCACCGGACAGCACCTTGACGTTCTTCCTGATGTCGTCCGCCGAGAACAGCAGGCGACCCAGCGTGCCGCGCAGCGAGGTTTCGTCGTCGCCGGCCTGCGTCCACTGGCTCATCCAGTCCATCACGTCGCGGTCGGCGGGGAATTCCTCGTAGGTGTCCTGCGGCATGTAGCCGACGTTGGCGTTCTCGGCCCACTTGACCGAGCCGCGATCGACCTCGACACCGCGCTGCACGCCGGTCTGCACCGCGCCGCTCAACAGGCTGCGCAGCAGCGTGGTCTTGCCCGCGCCGTTCTCGCCGATGATCGCCACGCGCTCGCCGGCCTGGATCGCCAGCGAAAGGTTGTTGATGATCTTGCGGTCGTAGGTCTTGGTGACGCCTTCCACTTCGACGGCCAGGTTGTGCAGCTTCTTCTCGAACTCGAAGCGGATGAACGGGTTCTGGCGCGACGACGGCTTGATGTCGTCGACCTTGATCTTTTCGATCTGCTTGGCGCGCGAGGTGGCCTGGCGTGCCTTGGACTTGTTGGCCGAGAAGCGGCGCACGAAGTCCTGCAGTTCGCTGATGCGCTCCTTGGCGCGCGCGTTGGCAGCCATCTGGCGCTCGCGGGCCTGCATCGACGCTTCCATGTAGTCGTCGTAGTTGCCCGGGTAGACCTTGAGCGTGCCGTAGTCCATGTCGGCCATGTGCGTGCACACGGAGTTCAGGAAGTGGCGATCGTGGGAGATGATGATCATGGTGGAGTTGCGCTCGTTGAGCACGGTCTCCAGCCAGCGGATGGTGTTGATGTCCAGGTTGTTGGTCGGCTCGTCCAGCAGCAGCACGTCCGGGTTCGAGAACAGTGCCTGCGCCAGCAGCACGCGCAGCTTCCAGCCCGGAGCGACATCGCTCATCGGTCCCTGGTGCTGGGTGGTGGGGATGCCTACGCCCAGCAGCAGTTCACCGGCACGCGCTTCGGCGGTGTAGCCGTCGTACTCCGCATACTTGGCCTCCAGTTCGGCGGCCTTCATGTAGTCTTCGTCGGTCGCTTCCGGATTGGCGTAGATCGCATCGCGCTCCTGCGCGGCGCCCCACATCTCGGTGTGCCCCATCATCACGACGTCCAGCACGCGCATGTCTTCATAGGCGAACTGGTCCTGGCGCAGCTTGCCCAGGCGGATGCCCGGCTCCAGCATGACGTTGCCCGCCGACGACTCCAGGTCGCCACCCAGGATCTTCATGAAGGTGGACTTGCCGCAGCCGTTCGCGCCGATCAGGCCGTAGCGGTTGCCCTCGCCGAACTTGACCGAGATATTCTCGAACAACGGCTTGGGGCCGAACTGCATGGTGATGTTTGCGGTAGAAAGCACGTCTGGAACCTTGTCTGGAAACGGGTATGGCGCCAATGCGCCAGGCTTGCCGAACGGGGCGGCGCCGCCGAATGCGATGCGCCCCGGTTCATGGGAGAACCCGGCAGGAAATGGGGGAAATAACCGATTATTTTACCATCCGCACGCCTTTCCGGCACGGATGGTGTGGGCCGGAACCTCGTCAGGCCAGCGCCGGCAGCAGCGGATAACCCGACAGGCCCAGCGTGAAGCCGTCCGCACGTGCGCTGAGCTGCGCCTGGGCGCCAACCGGCAAGGTCAGCTTGCGCGCGCAGTGGCCAAAAGGCAGGCCGGTCACCACCGGCACCTGCATCTGGTCGCGCAGGTAGGCGACCACGGCGTCCATGTCGTAGCCGTTGTCGTAGTCCGTCACGCGGTAGTTGGAGAAATCACCGAGGACGATGGCGCGCTGCGTGCCGAGCACGCCGGCCTGATGCAGCTGCACCAGCATGCGTTCCACGCGGTACGGCGGCTCGTTGATGTCTTCCAGGAACAGGATGCCGCCCTCCACCTGTGGCATGTAGGGCGTTCCCAGCAGGCTGCACAGCATGGCCAGGTTGCCGCCCCACAGCGTGCCCGCCACCGTGCCCGAGAACGGCTGCCCGCCGTTTTGCGGGGCCGGCACCGTCACCGTGTAGGCCGGATCGCGCAGGATGCCCTCGAAGTGCTCCCACATGAACGGGTCGACCGTGTCCGCGCCGAAATCCGCCAGCAGCATCGGGCCGGCAAACGTCACAGCGCCGGTCGCGGCCAGATAGGCCAGCTGGAACGCCGTGAAATCGCTGTGGCCGACGATGGGCGTGCCGCTGGCGCGCGCCTGTTCGGCGATCTGCGCGAAATCGAGCCGCTCCAGCAGCCGCGCAATGCCGTAGCCGCCACGCACGGCCAGGGTCAGCTCGTGCGGCGTACCGGTACCGATCGCATGCAGGTCCGCTAGCCGTTCGGCATCGGTGCCACCGAAGCGCAGGTAACGCCGCGCCAGCACGTCGGGATTGGTCGTGTGGTACCCGTGCGCCTTGAGCCAGGCACAGCCGCGTGCCGCGATGGCGACATCGTGCGGGTAGCCGGACGACGCGATCAGACGGACTTCGGTATGCGGCTGGTTGCTGGGTGTGCTCATGCGTGCTGGGCCTGGTCAGGGTTGTTCGGGATCGGTCAGTGTGCGTGCAGCGAGTTGCGCGGCCTTCTGCGCGCGGCGCCGGGCTCCGAAGAAGTCCTTCAGCATCTGCCCGCAATCAGCCCCGAGCACGCCACCCGTGACGGTGGTCTGGTGATTGAGCTGCGCCTGCTCGAACAGGTTCACCACGCTGCCCGCCGCGCCGGTCTTCGGGTCCGCCGCGCCGAACACCACATGGCGCAGGCGCGCATGGAGGATGGCGCCGCTGCACATCGCGCACGGTTCCAGCGTCACGTAGAGTTCGCACTCGGGCATGCGGTAATTGCCCAGCACCTGCGCCGCCGCGCGCATGGCCCGCATCTCGGCATGGGCCGACGGATCCATCGACGTGATCGGCAGGTTGTGCCCGCGCGCGATGATGGCATCGTTCCACACCACCACTGCGCCGACCGGCACCTCGCCAGCGGCCTCGGCCAGGCGTGCCTCGTCCATGGCGGCGCGCATGAAGTGCTCATCGCGCGCCATTTCGCGCGCCATTTCCTGCGCCGTGCGGGGTTCCGTCATGGCCGCTTCAGTCCTGCGCCGGCAGCGCCGCCGTAGCGGTGACCTCGGCCCAGCAGTTGGGCGTTTCGAACAGGACCAGGCGCGTCAGCTGCAAGTGGTGGCCAAAGCAGTCCTTGAACACGGGCGCCAAGATGTCGAAGGCGATCTGCGCCAGGTTTTCGACGGTCGGGATGGCATCCAGCACCACGGTCTTGTGCCCTTCCATCGATTGCAGGAAGTTCAGCAGCGCCGTGTCGCCGCGGTAGATCAGGAACGCATGGTCCCACCGGGACACCAGGTGCTCCTGCGCCAGCGACTTGATATCCCCGAAATCGAGGATCATGCCGTCATCCGATGCGCCCTCGCGGTGCAGCACTTCGCCGGACAGCGTCAGGTCCAGGCGATAGCGGTGGCCATGGATGTTGCGGCACTGGCCGCAGTGGTTCGGGATGCGGTGGCCGGAATCGAATTCCAGCCGGCGGGTAATGGAAACTTGTTTGCTCATGGGTACGGGCGCTTGCAAGGCGGCCTGCATTGGGTGGACTTCGTGCCGGAGTCCGCGGGCTCTATTGTGGCCCACGGTGCGGCCACGCGACAGTTATCCGCGACGATCAGCGGATGCCCAGCAGCTTGTGGGTCTGCAGCGACAGGCGCCAGCGCGGATGCTGCTGGCAGAACGCCACGGCGGCGGCGGTATTTTCGCGGGCCAGCGGGCCATCCATGGCCTGCACCAGGAAATACTGGAAATCCAGCTGCTCGTATGCGGCGAAGTCCTGCCCGGCCTGCGGAATCACCACCTTCAGCTCGTCGCCTTTCCTGACCACGAGTTCGGAACCCATCTTCGGACTCACGCAAATCCAGTCGATCCCCGGCGGAACCTCGATCGTGCCATTGGTTTCGATCGCGATCTCGAAGCCCTGCGCATGCAATGCATCGATCAGCGGCGCATCGAGCTGCAGCAGCGGCTCGCCGCCCGTGCACACCACCAGCGGCTTGCCGCCGGCGCCTTGCGGCCATTCGGAAGCGACCGTCGCGGCCAGCTCCGCGGCCGTGCGGTACTTGCCGCCGCGCGTGCCGTCGGTGCCGACGAAATCCGTGTCGCAGAACTGGCATACCGCCGTGGCCCGGTCCTCTTCGCGCCCGCTCCACAGGTTGCAGCCGGCAAAGCGGCAGAACACCGCGGCACGGCCGGCGTTGGCGCCTTCGCCCTGCAGCGTATAGAAGATTTCCTTGACGGCGTAAGTCATGCTTTGCGGCGCGCCCCGGTCAGGAACGCAATGGTTTCAGCGGCCAATGACGGCCGGTCTTTCATGGGTCGGGAGAGCGAGGCCAGGACTCCGGATCAGAGATGGCTTGAGGTAAGGCGGCGGCCTCTGGCAGTTGGCAGTGCATCGGGGCGGTGGTCCGCATGGCCTCTTCGCAGGCTGTATCCGGCAGCGGCCAGACAACATAGAAGTATACCAGACGAGTCAGGGTTTCCGCTGATATCGCGACCGGACGGCACGTGACGCGAGGGCAGCCATCTTCACCTCACCATCCCCCCGCGCCGCACGGCTTCGAGATAGCGCGAGTCATTATTCTTGCGTTTGTTTCAAGTATCTTCTGTCGATCACCGCCTTAATCCGCAAAGGTTATACAGGCACACTGCCGCCATCCCATCTTCTGGAGGCAGACCATGCCCATTGCCCTGTTGGCGCTGACCATCAGCGCGTTCGCCATCGGCACGACGGAATTCGTGATCGTCGGGCTGATCCCGACCATCGCCACCGACCTGCACATCAGCGTGCCGTCGGCCGGCATGCTGGTCAGCCTGTACGCCCTCGGCGTGGCGGTCGGCGCACCCGTGCTCACCGCACTGACCGGCCGCCTGCCGCGCAAGGCACTGTTGCTGTCGCTGATGGCGCTCTTTACGCTTGGCAACCTGCTCGCCTGGAAGGCGCCAGGCTATGAGTCGCTGGTCGTGGCGCGCATCCTGACCGGCCTGGCCCATGGCGTGTTCTTCTCGATCGGCTCGACCATCGCTACCGGCCTGGTGCCGAAGGAAAAGGCGGCCAGTGCCATCGCCATCATGTTCACCGGCCTGACCGTCGCACTCGTGACCGGCGTCCCGCTGGGCACGTTCATCGGCCAGCATTTCGGCTGGCGCGAGACCTTCCTGGCCGTGTCCGGACTCGGCATGATCGCCTTCGTCGGCAGCCTGCTGTTCGTGCCGTCTTCGATCCCGCACACGCCGCCCGCGTCGCTGCTGCAGCAGGCGCGCGTGCTGGCGGAGCCGCGCTTGTTGCTGGTGTACGCCAAGACAGCGATCGGCTATGGCGGTTCGTTCATTCCGTTCACCTTCCTCGCGTCGATCCTGCAGGATGTGTCGGGCTTCAGCGCCAACGCCGTCGGACTGGTGATGCTCGTGTACGGCGTGTCCGTGGCCGCGGGCAATATCTGGGGCGGCCGCCTGGCCGATCGCCATGGTCCGATCCCCGCTTTGCGGCTGGTCTTCCTGCTGCTCGCGGCCGTGCTGTTCGTGCTGACGTTCACCGCGCCGCACCCGTGGCTGGTGGTGGCCACCGTGCTGGCCTGGGGTGCCGTCGCCTTCGGCAATGTGCCGGGCCTGCAGGTCTACGTGGTCAAGCAGGCAGAGCGCCATACGCCTGATGCCGTCGACGTGGCCTCCGGCCTGAACATCGCGGCCTTCAACCTTGGCATTGCCGGGGCGGCCTGGGCCGGTGGCCTGATCGTCACGCACCTTGGCCTGATGCATACGCCCTGGATCGGTGCCCTCGTCGTCCTGGTGGCGCTTGGCCTGACGGAACTGAGCGGCCGGCTGGACCGCGCCGCCGGCTTCGATGCACGCGGCACCCTGCCTGCCGGCGCCGCGATGCACTGATCCCCTGCCCCGGCCGGGGCAGGGATAGCGGCTCAGCGCGAGCCGAGGTAATCCATCTTGCCGATCTGCACCCCCTTGTGGCGCAGGATGTCGTAGGCGGTGGTGATGTGGAAGTAGAAGTTCGGCAGGGCAAAGCCCAGCAGGTAGCTCTTGCCGTCGAAGGTGACCGCGCCCTGCCGCAGCTTCAGTTCGATCTCCCTCGACTCGCTGCCTTCGAGCTGTTCAGGACGGACCGACTTCAGGAAGCCGACGGTCTTCGCGATACGCTCCTGCAGTTCCGGAAACGTCGCCTCCGTATCGGCATAGGACGGCACCTCGATACCCGCGAGCCGCGCCGCGCAGCCCTTCGCGGCATCGCTGGCACGCTGTACCTGGGCCGCCAGCGTGTCCATGTCGGCGATCAGGCGCGTCTGGATCAGGTCGGCCGGGTCCATGCCCTGCGCCTGCGCATGCGCCGCCCCTTTTTCCAGGATGGCGGACAGGTTGGTCAGGGCGCGGATGAACGCGGGAATCGATACGTCATACATCGAGAGGGCCATGTGGTCTCCTGGCATGGGTCGTGTCTGGTTTTCGGTATGCGGCGATGACTGCGCCGCAGCGGCAGCATAAATCGAATTGGCGCGTCGTGCAGTCGGACCGTTGCGCCGCCCCGCCGCGCCGTGCTTTAAGATATCCAGCTACCGCCCCCGCACGGGGCCCGCCCCGCCGCCCCCGATGAACGCGCCCTTCCCGATCCGTACGGAATGCCCGCCCGGCGCCTGCACCTGCCGCAGGGAAGAACTGCTGGCCGATCCGAACGCCGATCTCAGCGTCCTGCGCCTGACCCGCGAGGAGGAAAAACGGCTGGTGGCGCGGCTGGAAAGCGTGACGAGCCTGGCGGACCTGCGGCACCTGGGCGGTCGCCTGCAGGCACAACTGGGCATCGTCCTGACCATCACGCCGAGCGCGCATGGCGTGCGCACGCTGCGGGGGATCAACATCCAGCTGGAAGACCAGCCGGGACTATGCAGAAAGACGAAGCAGGCGATTCCCGCGGCGATACGGCGGGCGATGGAGGCTACGCCCGAGATTGCCTACGCGCTGCTGGATGAGCAGGATCTGCTGGGTGGCAGTTGAACCTGCCGGGCCCACCCTCCATCCCGCTTCCCTGCGCGTAACGTGCGTGGGCCGTCGCCGCCATCGGCGCCGGCTGCGTCAACATCCGATCAGCCCTGCCCCACCAACAAGGTCTTGGGTTCCAGGTATGCGCTCATCCCCCATTTGCCCATCTCGCGTCCCAGCCCGGAGTGCTTGAAGCCACCAAACGGCGCACGCGGCTCATGGGCCAGCGTGTTGATGAGCACGCGGCCCGAGTCGATCTGGCGCGCCACCCGCTCGCAGCGTTCGAGGTCCTGGCCGAGCACGACGGCGCTCAGGCCATAGCGCGTGTCGTTGGCAATGGCGATGGCATCGGCTTCGTCCTCATAGGGGATGATGGTCAGCACGGGGCCGAAGATTTCTTCGCGGGCAATGCGCATCTGGTTGGTGGCATCGGTAAAGATCGTCGGCTTCACGAACCAGCCCGCGCGCAAACCATCGGGCCGGCCCTCGCCGCCCGCCAGCAGTCGCGCGCCTTCCTCTACGCCGATGCGGATGTAGTTCTGCACGCGTTCCCACTGTCTGGCGCTCACCATCGGACCGATCGCGGTGTCGGCATCCCGCGGATCGCCGGACTTGACGTGCGAGACGGCCTCCTGGACCACCCGCTCGAACTCGGCGAGCCGATGGCGCGGCACCAGGATGCGCGTGCCTGCAATGCAGGCCTGGCCGCTGTTGGCGAATCCGGCCTGAAGCACGAGGGGCATGATTTGGCCAAAGTCCGCGTCTTCCAGCACCACGGTGGGCGACTTGCCGCCCAGCTCCAGCGTCACGCGCTTGATGGTGGCGGCACCCGTGCTCACCAGATGCTGCCCCACGGCGGAGGAGCCGGTAAAGGATATCTTGGCGATGTCGGGATGACGCGCGATGGCTTCACCGACCACCTCGCCCCGGCCATTGACGATGTTGAACACGCCCGGAGGCAATCCTGCTTCGTGCAGCGCCTCGGCCACGATCTGCGTCTGCATCGCGCTCATCTCGCTGGGCTTGATGACAGCGGTGCAGCCCGCTGCCAGCGCGGTGGCGAGCTTGTTGCAGATGAAGCCGGCATTGCTGTTCCAGGGCGTGATCAGGCCGGCCACGCCAATGGGCGTCAGGATCACCCGCGCCGTGCCAACCTGTTCCTCGAACTCAAACGTTTTCAGGGCGTCAATGGCCTGGGCAACGACATCGGCCGGATAGGTTGCCATCCACCGCCCGCGCTCCGCAGGTGCGCCGTATTCCGTGACGATGGCTTCCATCAACTCGCTCTCACGTGCGGCAATGGCCTGATGGATTCGCCTGAGCGCGGCGATGCGCTCCGCGCGCGTGGTGCGTGACCAGGCGGGAAACGCTGCCTTGGCCGCAGCAATGGCTCGCTGCGCGTCCTCTTCGTCGCCCAGGCGCACCTGGCCGATGACTTCCTCCGTGCTGGGGTTGTGAAGATCGAACCATTCCTGGCCGTGTGGCGTGACGAATTCGCCGTTGATATAGATATGCCCGATGCGTTGCATGTCAGCCTCTCCTGTCTGGAATCGCGATGCCACACAGTCTAGGAATGGTTTATTGTCCTGATAAGCCGTCTTGTGACGAATGACATATCCCGAAAATCAGGACAATCCATGCACCGCACAGGAATGACCGAGCTCGAAGTGGTTCTGGCCGTCGCGCGCCGGCGCAGCTTTCGCGGTGCGGCGCTGGAACTGGGCATGTCCACCACCGCCGCGAGCAGTGCCGTGGCCGGGCTGGAAGCCCGCCTGAAAGTACGCCTGTTCAACCGCTCGACGCGCAGCGTGTCGCTAACCGACGCGGGGCAGCGCTATGTGGAGCGTATCGCCCCCGCACTCGCTGAAATCCAGAGCGCCGGCGAAGAGGCTGGCACCGGCCCCGACACGCCCAGCGGCACGTTGCGCATCAATGCGCCGCAGGGCGCGGCGCTCCTGCTGCTGGAGTCCTTGTTCAGCCGCTACGCGCAACGCCACCCCCAGGTGCGCATCGACATCGTGAGCGAGTCCCGCCTGATCGACATCGTGGCCGAGGGCTTCGATGCGGGCATCCGCCTGGCAGAGTCCGTGCCACAGGACATGATCGCCGTGCCCCTCTCGGGCGACTTCCGCATGCTCGTCGTGGCAACGCCCGAATACCTGAAGCGCCATGGCACACCCAGGCATCCGCGCGATCTGCTCGCGCACCAGAGCATCGGCATGCGCATGTCGCACGGCGGCATCTATCACTGGGAAATGGAGCACAACGGCCAGAAGCTGCAGATGGATCTGCCTGTACGCATGGCACTCAACGAGCTGCCAGCGATCAAGCAGGCGGTACTGCTCGGGCTGGGCATCGGCTTCATCACCGAATGGTTCATCACGGAAGAACTGAAGTCCGGTGCGCTGAAGCCCGTGCTGGTGCCATGGTGCCCGTCGTTTGGCGGACTGAGGCTCTACTACTCAGGCCACCGCTTCGTTCCGGCACGGTTGCGCGCGCTCATCCATCTCGTCCATGAGCTGCGCCTGGCCCAAAACTGAATGGATTGAATTTGTGCTTTCCAGAAAGGCGAAGCCCGCGCAACAGCGCGGGCTTCAGGGACATGCTCAGAGTCGGCTCAACAGCCTGGAATCGCTATCGGCTCCCGCCGCATCACTCCCACTCAATCGTCGCAGGCGGTTTGCCTGACACGTCATACACGACCCGATTCAGACCCCGGACCTCGTTGATGATCCGGTTCGAGCAACGACCCAGCAGCGAATACGGCAGGTGCGCCCAGTGTGCGGTCATGAAGTCGGTCGTCTGCACGGCACGCAGCGCAACGACATAGTCATAGGTACGGCCATCGCCCATCACGCCCACCGACTTCACCGGCAGGAACACGGCAAAGGCCTGGCTGGTCAGGTCGTACCAGCTCTTGCCCACCTGTTGCGGCTCGCACAGGCCGGCGGCGGCGTCTTGCTCCGTGGCGATGGTCTTGCGCAGTTCCTCGATGAAGATCGCATCCGCGCGGCGCAGCAGTTCGGCGTAGTCGCGCTTGACTTCGCCCAGGATGCGCACGCCCAGGCCCGGGCCCGGGAACGGGTGGCGGTACACCATCTCCGGCGGCAGGCCGAGCGCCACGCCCAGTTCGCGGACTTCGTCCTTGAACAGGTCGCGCAGCGGCTCCAGCAGCTTCAGGCCCAGCGTTTCGGGCAGGCCACCGACGTTGTGGTGGCTCTTGATGGTGGTGGCCTTCTTGGTCTTGGTGCCGCCCGACTCGACCACGTCGGGGTAGATCGTGCCCTGGGCCAGCCACTTCGCGTTGGTCAGCTTCCTGGCCTCGGCCTGGAAGACTTCGACGAACTCGCGGCCGATGATCTTGCGCTTCTGCTCGGGGTCGGTCACGCCGGCCAGGTGGCCGAGGAACTGTTCCGAGGCATCGATGTGCACGACCTTGGCATGCAGGCGGCCGGCGAACATCTCCATCACCATCTTGCCCTCGTCCAGGCGCAACAGGCCGTGGTCGACGAACACGCAGGTAAGCTGGTCACCGATCGCGCGATGGATCAGCGCGGCCGCCACCGACGAATCCACGCCGCCGGACAGGCCGAGGATCACTTCCTCGTCGCCGACCTGCTTGCGGATCAGAGAGACGGCTTCCTCGATGTGGTCCTTCATCACCCAGTCCGCTCCGGCGCCGCAGACGCCCAGCACGAAGCGCTCCAGCATCTCGCGGCCCTTCGACGTGTGGGTGACTTCCGGGTGGAACTGGACGGCGTAGTAGCCGCGCGCCTCGTCGGCCATGCCGGCGATGGGACAGCTCGGGGTGGATGCCATCAGTTTGAAGCCCGGCGGCAGCGTGGCAACCTTGTCGCCGTGGCTCATCCAGACCTTCAGCATGCCATGGCCTTCGGCCGTGGTGAAATCCTGGACGTCCTTGAGCAGCGCGGTGTGGCCATGGGCGCGGACTTCGGCGTAGCCAAACTCGCGGTGGTCGCTCCACTCGACCTTGCCACCCAGCTGCACGGCCATGGTCTGCATGCCGTAGCAGATGCCCAGCACCGGCACGCCCAGGTCCCACACGGCCTGCGGCGCGCGCAGCTGGTGGTCCTCGTAGGTGCTGGCGTGGCTGCCCGACAGGATGATGCCCTTGGGCGCGAATTCGCGGACGAATTCGTCGCTCACATCGTTCGGATGGATCTCGCAGTAGACGTGGGCCTCGCGAACGCGGCGGGCAATCAGCTGCGTGACCTGCGAGCCGAAATCAAGAATAAGGATTTTGTCGTGCATGATGGACGGGTGGCGTATCTTCCGGTGCGGGTTCGGTTGTCACTTCCGTGCCCGGTCCGTAGCCGGGCGGCGGCGTGATGACCGGCTCGCGCCGGTTGTCGGGGAATGGCGTAGTTTGCGCGCGGCGCGCAGGGCCGGGTTGGGTGCGCGGATCACTGGCTTCGGTGGCCTGCTGCAACTCGCGCTCTGCCTTCAGCTGCCGCTCGCGGTTGCGTACGCGCTTGGCCGCCGGTATCTGCACCAGCGCGAAAAAGCCAAGCACGGCCACCAGCATGGGCACCCAGACCTTGCCGGCGCCTTCGAGCGGCAGATCCAGGAACACCATCCAGGAAACGATCAGCAGCGCGCTGGCCAGGTTGACGTAGCCGGCGGTCCGCGCCACCGTCACCGTCATCTGTCCGTTGAAGGTGGCATGCCACAGCAGCCAGGCCAGGCCGATCAGCGCTACGCCCAGCAGCTGCCCGAACAGCGCCGGTTGCGGCTGGGGCAGTTGCAGGGCCGCATACAACGTGGTGAACGGCGACATCAGCAGCAGCACGCCGAGCATCAGGTCCAGCACGGCGTCGAAGAACAGCACGGCTCGCAGCAGTACCTTCATGAGCGTTCCTCAGCAGGCCCGGCAGGCTTGCCTGCCGGGATGCCTGGCACCTGGCTCGGCAGGCCCGCCGCGCGGGTCAGTCGATGTGGTAGTTCGGCGCTTCCTTGGTGATCTGCACGTCGTGCACGTGCGACTCGCGCATGCCGGCCGCGGTGATCTGCACGAACTGCGAGGTTTCATGCCAGTCGGCGATCGACTTGCTGCCGCAGTAGCCCATCGAAGCACGCACGCCACCGGTGAGCTGGTGGATGATGGCCATGACCGAACCCTTGTAGGCTACGCGGCCTTCAATCCCTTCCGGAACCAGCTTGTCGACGTTGGCGGTGTTGTCTTCCTGGAAGTAGCGGTCAGCCGCGCCGTCCTTCATGGCGCCCACCGAACCCATGCCGCGGTAGCTCTTGAACGAACGGCCCTGGAACAGGAACACCTCGCCCGGCGCTTCCTCGGTACCCGAGAACATGCCGCCCATCATCACGGTGTGGGCGCCGGCTGCCAGCGCCTTGGCCACGTCACCGGAGTAGCGCACGCCGCCATCGGCGATCAGCGGCACGCCGGTGCCTTTCAGGGCTTCGGCCACGTTCGACACCGCGGTGATCTGCGGCACGCCGACGCCGGCCACGATACGCGTGGTGCAGATGGAGCCCGGGCCGATGCCGACCTTGACGCCGTCCGCGCCATGCTCGACCAGCGCCCGTGCGGCATCGCCAGTGGCGATGTTGCCGCCGACGACCTGCACCTGCGGGAAGTTCTGCTTGACCCAGCGCACGCGGTCCAGCACGCCCTGGCTGTGGCCGTGCGCGGTATCGACCACGATCACGTCCACGCCGGCCTTGACCAGCAGTTCGACGCGCTCGTCATTGTCCGGACCCACGCCGACCGCGGCGCCGACGCGCAACTGGCCGTGGTCGTCCTTGCTGGCCAGCGGGTTGTCCACGGCCTTCTGGATGTCCTTGACGGTGATCAGCCCGCGCAGCTCGAAGGCCTGGTTGACCACCAGCACGCGCTCCAGGCGGTGGCGGTTCATCAGGCGCTTGGCTTCATCCAGCGTGGCGCCTTCGTTGACGGTCACCAGCTTTTCGCGCGGGGTCATCTTGGCGCGCACCGGCGCGTCCAGCTCTTCCTCGAAGCGCAGGTCGCGGTTGGTGATGATGCCGACGACGGTCTTGCCTTCCAGCACGGGGAAACCGGAGATGCCGTGCTGCTGCGACAGCGCGATCACTTCCCGCACCTTCATGTCCGGCGAAATGGTGATTGGATCACGCAACACGCCCGATTCGTAGCGCTTGACGCGAGCCACTTCGCGGGCCTGGTCCGCCGGCTTGAAGTTCTTGTGGACGATGCCGATGCCGCCGGCCTGCGCCATGGCAATGGCCAGGCGAGCCTCCGTCACAGTATCCATGGCAGCGGACACCAGCGGAATGTTCAGGTCGATCGAACGGGTCAGGCGGGTACGAAGGGAGACATCCCGGGGCAGGACGGCCGAATAGGCCGGCACGAGCAGCACATCATCGAACGTGAGTGCTTTCTGGACAAGACGCATAGCAATTCCTCTAGGCGCAAAACCGAATTATACAGGAATGCGCGCATCTTGACGCGCCGCAAACGCCCGCGCACGACGGCCTCTGCTATGCTCGAAATCTTTTTTCTTCGACGCGTGGCAGGAATGGGAATCGGCGTACTGTGCGGACTGCTGGCGGGCGCGTTCTGGGGCATGGTCTTCATCGCGCCCAAGCTGCTGCCGGCATTTTCGCCATGGGAGCTCGCCATCGGGCGCTACCTGGCCTACGGGCTGGTCGCGCTGGTCGCCGCCTTGCCGCTGATGAAGCGCATTGCGCGCAAGCTCACGCGCGCCGATTGCGTGGCACTGCTGCGCCAGGCCTTCACGGGCAATCTGCTGTACTACGTACTGCTGGCCTTCGGCGTGCAGCTGGGCGGGGTGGGCCCGACCTCGCTGATCATCGGCATCCTGCCGATTTCCGTGACCATCATGGGCCGGCGCGACCATGGCGCGGTGCCGCTGTCGAGGCTGATATGGCCGCTGCTTGTGGTCGCGGCCGGCATTGCCTGCATCAACATCGACCTGTTCGGCGGAGGCCCGAGCGCCCACGCCTCCGCAGCCGGCGCCATGGCCCGGCCAGTCTGGCAGAAGCTCGCGGGCGTGGCCTGCGCGGCTGGCGCGCTGGTCTGCTGGACGCTGTATGCCGTGGACAACGCGCGCTACCTGCAGCGCAATCCGCACTACAGCGGCAATGAGTGGTCGGCGCTGTACGGACTGTCGACCGGCGCGGTCTCCGCCGTGCTCGCCCTGGGCGGCTGGCTGCTGGCCGGCGACGCGCTCAGCGCCCCCGGCACCGGGCGCGACTGGCAATGGTTCTGGATGGTCAACGCCGCGGTGGCGCTGGGGGCGTCGCTGATTGGCAACAACCTCTGGAACATCGCCAGCCGCCGGTTGCCGCTGACATTGTCGGGCCAGATGATCGTATTCGAGACGCTTTTCGCGCTGGCATACGGCTTTGTGTTCGATCACCGCTGGCCGCGGCCGCTGGAAATCGCCGCCATCGTCCTGCTCATGGTCGGCGTCGCCTGGTCTGTCCGCTTGCACGCCGGCGACAAGTCTGCGTAGACTTGCACTCGATGCCGCCGGGGTCACATCCAAGACGTCCGGCCACAGAAAATCGTCCAGACACAACCTGCATCCAGCCATGATCCGTTCGTCCGCGCTGTCGCTTTCGCTGCTTGCCGCCGCCCTCGCCACCGTGCCGGCATCGGCATCCGCCCAGTGGCAATGGCGCGACGCCAGTGGTCGCATGGTCTACAGCGACGTTCCCCCGCCTCCCGATATCAAGCGCATCGTGAAGGGGCCCGGGCAGCCCGCCGGCGAATACAATCCCGCCGAGGCCACCGCCACCAATGCCGAAGTCGCTCCGGCCCGGCCTGCCACGGCAAAGGCGGCAGCGGCACCCGCACCCACGGCCGAGGAAGCATTCCAGAAGCGCCGCGCGGAGCGACTCGAGGCGGCTGCCAAGGATGCACAGAAAGAGATGGAGGCCAACGAGCGAGCCACGCGCTGCGCCCAGCTGCGCAACTACGCGCAGGGCCTGCAGCAGGGCGCGCGTACCGGCGTGATGACCTCGGACGGTGGCGTGCAGTTTCTGGGCGGCGAGCAGCGCCAGGCCGAGATCGTGAAAACGAACGCCAATATCGAGAAGGACTGCGGCTAAGGCCTGTACCGGACACCAGCGCTGGTGTCCGCGGCCCTCAGCCGCCCCCGCGCAGCCATTTCTGCCCTTCGCGCGTGCCGCTCGCGCGCGTCTTCTGCACGCGCCGGCGCCGGGCCAGTTTCGGATCCGCGGTCAGGGGCCGATAGACCTCGACGCGATCGCCTGCACGCACGAGGGTATCGGGGGTCTTGAGCTTGCCGTAGATGCCGACGCGCATGGTCGACGGATCCACTTCGGGACAGGCCTGCTGCAGGCCGGAGCCGATGATGGCGGCGGCGATCGTGGTGCCTTCCGGCACCTCGAGTTCCTTCAGGAAAACGGAATCCGGCCTCGCGTAGCACACCGAGATGCGCACCATGCCCGGCGCGGCATCAGTGGGCGCCATAGACCACCTCGGCGCGCTTGACGAAGGCATCCACGAAGGTATTCGCGATCACGCTGAATACCGGGCCAATGATCTTCTCCAGCAGCAGGCTGGAGAACTCGTAGTGCAGGTGGAATTCGATCTTGCAGGCGTCCTCGCGCAGCGGCGTGAAGCGCCAGGAGCCGTTGAACGTCTTGAACGGCCCGTCGGCGAAAGTCATGTCGATGCGCGTGGGCCGCTCCTGCGTATTGCGCGTATGGAAGAACTGCTGGATACCCTTGAACTGGATGTGGATCTTCGCATCCAGCATGGTTTCGGTCTGCTCGAACACCTCGACGCCACCACACCACGGGAGGAACTTTGGGTAGTCCTCCACGCACGTGACCAGGTCGTACATCTGCGCGGCCGAATAGCCGAGCAGCACGGATTTATGGACGTCTGCCATGAATGGAACAATCGGGCATCCGGCCATACCGCACTGCAATATCGCGCCAATCGGACCTGGCGCGCCGCGGACATGGACCGGTACCGGGGCTGGTTTGCTAAAATCGGGATTCTAGCCGACACCGGCGTCCGCGGCATCCCCGCCGCAGCATGGGCCATTGAGCCCGCCCTGCCGGCGACATTTTCCACTTACGCACCCCTTACCCGCACGCATGACCATTGCAGACAACAAGAAGGCCTTTTTCGACTACTTCATCGAAGAGCGATTCGAGGCTGGCATCGTGCTGGAAGGCTGGGAAGTCAAGGCGATCCGCGCGGGCCGCGTGCAGATCAAGGAAGGCTATGTCGTGGTGCGCGATGCCGAGATGTACCTGATCGGCGCCCACATCAGCCCGCTGCAGAGCGCCTCCACCCACGTCAACCCGGATCCGGTGCGCACGCGCAAGCTGCTGCTCAAGGCAGACGAGATCAAGAAGCTGATCGGCAAGGTCGAACAGCGTGGCTATACGCTGGTGCCGCTGAACCTGCACTACACGCGCGGCCGCGTGAAATGCGAGATCGGCCTGGCAAAGGGCAAGAAGCTCTTCGACAAGCGCGAGACCGAGAAACAGCGCGACTGGCAGCGCGAGAAGTCGCGCATCATGAAGGGCGGCGGCAAGGAATAAGCCGCCAGCCCTGCCCGATCAGGCTGCCTTCTGCCCTTTCACGATCTGCAGGGCCGAGGCAATCATCCCGCTCATCTCGCCGAGGTTGCCCGGCACGATCAACGTATTGCCCTGCTTGGCCAGATTGCCGAAAGCCGTGACGTACTCCTCGGCCACCTTGAGGTTCACGGCCTCCATGCCGCCCTCCAGGCGGATCGCCTGACCGATCTTCTGGATGGCCTGCGCATTGGCCTCGGCCACCGCCAGGATGGCCGCCGCCTCGCCCTGTGCCTTGTTGATGGCGGCCTGCCTCTCGCCTTCGGACTTCTGGATCGCTGCTTCGCGCGCCCCTGAGGCCAGATTGATCTGCTCCTGGCGCTTGCCTTCGGAGGCAGCGATCAGCGCGCGCTTTTCCCGCTCGGCCGTGATCTGCGCCTGCATGGCATGCAGGATCTCCTTCGGCGGCGTCAGGTCCTTGATCTCATAGCGCAATACCTTCACGCCCCAGTTGGCCGCGGCCTCGTCCAGCGCGTTGACCACGCTGTGGTTGATGAACTCGCGCTCCTCGAAAGTCTTGTCGAGTTCCAGCTTGCCGATGACCGAACGCAGCGTGGTCTGCGACAACTGCGTGATCGCCACCACGAAATTGCTCGAACCGTACGAAGCCTTCATCGGGTCCGTGACCTGGAAATACAGCACGCCATCGACCTGAAGCTGCGTATTGTCCTTCGTGATGCATACCTGACTCGGTACGTCGAGCGGGATTTCCTTCAGGATGTGCTTGTACGCGACGCGATCAACGAATGGCACCACGATCGAAAGCCCGGGAGTCAGCGTTGCGTGATACCGCCCCAGGCGCTCAAGCACCCAGGCATGCTGCTGGGGCACGATCTTGACACCCCTCGCAATCAGCACGATCGCGGCAATCAGGATGATCAGCGGCAACAAGCCAAGCTGAAAGACTTCCATGTAGGACCCTCCGGACAGTTGACAGCAGTGCCGCGCCACCAGGGCGCGGCAACAACGGGAATCAGCGCGGCAGGACGATCAGCGTCGAACCGCGGACTTCGACAATGCGGTAACGCCCCGGCGCGGCATCGGGGCCGGGGGCAAGCTCGACGGTCCAGTCCGCGCCACGGTACGGCACGCGCGCACGGCGGTAGGTGTCCCATGCCGGCACTTCGAGCTCCTCGCCGATGTCGAGGTTGACGCCTGGATCGGCCGCCGCATTGCCCCTGCGCAGCCGGCCAAACCGCGTGCGGCGCAGCAGGACGATGGCGATGACCGCCACCAGTGCCGCCACCAGCGTCTGCGCCGGCGGCTCCAGCCCCGACAGCGCCGCGACGCCGCCTGCGGCCAGCCCGAGCGCAACCATCAGCAGATAGAACGTTCCGGTAGCCAGCTCCGCTATCACGAGCACAGCCACGGCGACGAACCACAGGTAGTGCATTGCCATGTGTCCCCTTTTCCCCGGGCAAGGCCGGGCTACCGTCTTCTACCGTCTTCAACCTTCGTCCAATGCGTCGGCAAAGAAAAACCCCCGCAACGCCAGCGGCGTCTGCGGGGGTCTTTGTTCACACCTGCCGCAGGGCCGGTGCTAACCGGCGCATCGCGGCGCCGGCAGTTGTCGTTATTGTGACGCCAAATACATCAGGACGCCAGCTGTTGCCAGGTGTCGACCACCGAATCCGGGTTCAGCGAGATCGACTTGATGCCTTCCTTGACCAGCCAGGCGGCAAAGTCCGGGTGGTCCGAAGGTCCCTGGCCGCAGATGCCGACGTACTTGTCCTGGCGGATGCAGGCCTGGATCGCACGCGACAGCATGAAGCGGACAGCCGGATCACGCTCGTCGAAGTCCTTGGCCAGCAACTCCATGCCGGAGTCGCGGTCCAGGCCCAGGGTCAGCTGGGTCAGGTCGTTCGAACCGATCGAGAAGCCGTCGAAGTACTGCAGGAACTCGTCAGCCAGGATGGCGTTGGACGGCACTTCGCACATCATGATGACGCGCAGGCCGTTTTCGCCGCGCTTCAGGCCATGCTTGGCCAGCAGGCCGATGACCTTCTCGGCCTGGCCCAGGGTCCGCACGAACGGCACCATGATCTCGACGTTGGTCAGGCCCATTTCGTCGCGCACGCGCTTCATGGCCAGGCATTCCATCTCGAACGCTTCGGCGAAGTCTTCGGCGATGTAGCGCGAGGCGCCGCGGAAGCCCAGCATCGGGTTTTCTTCATCCGGCTCGTAGCGCGAACCGCCGATCAGCTTCTTGTACTCGTTGGACTTGAAGTCCGACAGGCGCACGATGACGGGCTTCGGATAGAAGGCGGCACCGATCGTGGCGATCCCTTCGGCGAGCTTGTCGACGTAGAACGCGCGCGGGCTGGCATGGCCGCGGGCCACGCTTTCCACGGCCTTCTTCAGGTCGGCGTCGACTTGCGGGTAGTCGAGGATGGCCTTCGGGTGCACGCCGATGTTGTTGTTGATGATGAACTCGAGGCGGGCCAGGCCCACGCCCGAATTCGGGATCTGTGCGAAGTCGAAGGCGAGCTGCGGGTTGCCGACGTTCATCGTCAGCTTGACGCTGATCTCCGGCATTTCGCCACGCTGGACTTCCGTCACCTCGGTTTCCAGCAGGCCGTCATAGATGCGGCCCTCGTCGCCTTCGGCGCACGACACGGTCACCAGGGTGCCGTCCTTCAGCAGGTCGGTGGCATCGCCGCAACCGACCACGGCCGGGACACCCAGTTCACGGGCGATGATGGCCGCGTGGCAGGTACGGCCGCCACGGTTCGTGACGATCGCCGAGGCGCGCTTCATCACCGGTTCCCAGTTCGGGTCGGTCATGTCGGCCACCAGCACGTCGCCGGGCTGCACGCGTTCCATTTCGGACGGGTCGTTGATGACGCGCACCGGGCCGGTACCGATCTTCTGGCCAATGGCACGGCCGCTGGTCAGGACCGGAGCGGTGCCCTTCAGCTTGAAGCGCAGCTCGGCCTTGCCAGCCGACTGGCTCTTCACGGTTTCCGGGCGGGCCTGCAGGATATAGATCTTGCCGTCCTTGCCGTCCTTGCCCCACTCGATATCCATCGGGCGGCCATAGTGCTTCTCGATGATCATGGCGTACTTCGCCAGTTCCGACACGTCGGTGTCGGTGATCGAGTAGCGGTTGCGCAGTTCGGCGGGAACGTCCACGGTCTTCACGCGGCCGGCTTCGCCCGGCTTGGTGAATTCCATCTTGATCAGCTTGGAGCCGATCGAGCGGCGGATGACCGGGTACTTGCCGGCCTGCAGCGTCGGCTTGAAGACGTAGAACTCGTCCGGGTTCACGGCGCCCTGCACCACCGTTTCGCCCAGGCCATAGCTGGAGGTGATGAAGACCACGTCCGGGAAGCCCGATTCGGTGTCGATGGTGAACATCACGCCCGACGAGGCCAGGTCCGAACGAACCATGCGCTGCACGCCGGCCGACAGCGCCACCACGTCGTGGGCAAAGCCCTTGTGCACGCGGTAGGAAATGGCACGGTCGTTGTACAGCGAGGCGAACACGTGCTTGATCTTGTCCAGCACATCGTCGATGCCGCTGACGTTCAGGTAGGACTCCTGCTGGCCTGCGAAGGAAGCATCCGGCAGGTCTTCCGCGGTAGCGGAGGAACGCACGGCGAACGAGGCCTCGGCACCTTCGCGCTCGGCGGCGCGCGCGTAGAACTCGCGCACTTCCTGCTCCAGGCGCGGCTGGAACGGGGCATCGACCACCCAGCCGCGGATCTCGGCGCCGGCTTCGGCCAGGGCCTTGACGTCATCGACGTTCAGGGTCTTCAGGCGTTCGGAAATACGGGTGGTCAGGTCGTTGTGGGCGAGGAAGTCGCGGAACGCCAGCGCGGTGGTGGCAAAACCACCGGGGACACGGACGCCGGCTTCGGCCAGCTGGGAGATCATCTCGCCCAGCGACGAATTCTTGCCGCCAACCGTTTCCACATCCGACATGCGCAACTGCTCGAACGGCTGCACGTAGGCGCCGTTATTTGCCTGGTTAGTCATGAAAGCCTCAAAACAAAGTAAGAAAACTGGCGCGGGGGTCCGGTATGTTCTTGTTGTTCTGTTCCCGAACGGATCGCTTGGCTAAACAACCCCGCAGAATTCAGGGGAATTGTGTTTTGTGGCTCTCGTCTCGCAGCGCACATTGTCGACAATTCCGGCCGCGATGGCCGCAAAGGCAAACGCCTACAGAATTGCTTAGCGAAAAGATCGCCGCTATTCTACCGTGCTGCGCCGCACTTTTCTGCGGAACATCGTATCTATTTATTCCTGCTCGCCCATGTCTGAGCCAGTCTCTGAGCCTGTCGCGCCCGACGGCGCCCAGCCGGCAAATGCCGGTGCAACGCCGCAGTCTCCCCAACCCGCCAAGAGCGACCGCCCCGCCACCCGTACGGTCTTCATTGTTTCGGACGGCACCGGCATTACCGCCGAGACGTTCAGCCATTCGATCCTGGCACAGTTCGAAATGCGTTTCCGCAAGGTGCGCATGCCATTCGTCGATACTCCGGAAAAGGCACATATCGCCGTTGGCAAGATCAACGAAGCGTTCCACGCCGAAGGGGTGCCACCCATCGTCTTCACCACGCTCGTCAACCAGGAAGCGAACAAGGCACTGCGCCGCGCCAAGGCGATGATCCTGGACATGTTCCAGACCTTCATCGAACCCCTGGAAAAGGAACTCGGGCTCAAGTCGACGCACGCGATCGGCCGCTTTCACCAGAACGCGGATACCGAGGCCTACAAGAACCGCATCGAGGCCATCAATTTCTCGCTCGCGCATGATGACGGCCAGTCACACAAGAACCTGCAGGAGGCCGACGTGATCCTCGTGGGGGTCTCGCGCAGCGGCAAGACGCCGACCAGCCTTTACCTGGCCATGCAGTACGGCCTGAAAGCGGCGAACTATCCGCTGATTCCCGACGACTTCGAGCGCGGCAAGCTGCCCAAGGCGCTGTACGACTACAAGAGCAAGATCTTCGGCCTTTCCATCGACCCGCAGCGTCTCACGGAAATCCGCAACGAGCGCCGGCCCGGCAGCAAGTACGCCGCGTTGGAAAACTGCCGCTACGAGGTGAACGAGGCCGAGGCCATGATGCGCCGCGAAGGCATCAAGTGGCTGTCGTCGACGCACAAGTCGATCGAGGAAATCGCCACGACCATCCTGCAGGAAATCAAGGTCGATCGCGACAACTACTGAACGGCGCGGCGCCTATGGCGTCGTGCGCCGCTGCCGCACTGCCTCGAACAGGCAGATCGCGGTGGCGGCCGCTACGTTCAGCGATTCCAGGCCGCCGGGCTGCGGAATGCCGACGGTGCGCGCCACGCGTTCCATCCAGGCGGCACTGACGCCTGCGCCCTCATTGCCCACGATCCATGCAACCGGCTTGCGCAAGTCGGTATCGAACACCGCCGCGTCGGCATGCGATGACGTCGCCAGCAGCGGCACGGCCAGCCGCGGTGCCAGCATGTCGATGGTGCAGTGCTCGACGATGTTCAGGTGGAAGTTGGCGCCCATGCCGGCGCGCAGGGTCTTGATCGACCACGCGAACGCGCAACCGGTGCCCAGGAAGGCGTGACGGATGCCGGCTGCCGCGGCGCTGCGCAGGATCGACCCGACATTGCCGGCGTCCTGCAAGCCATCGAGGATGATGCAGTCTTCCTCGATCCGCGCCGGCAGATGCCCCGCCGGCGTCTCAATCACCAGCATCAGGTCGATGCCGTTTGCCACCCCGCTGACCTGCACGAACAGTGCATCGGCCAGCACGACTAGCCGCTGGCTGTCGATCTGCGTCAGCAAGGGCGCCACTTCGGCGTGGTCGTAGTGGCGCTCCGACACTACGCAACTGACCGGTTGCCCCAGGGCCGCGACGTAGGCCTGCGCAAGGTGCACGCCATCGAGCAGCGACTGCCCGGCCTTGCGGCGCTGGTGCGTCGACGTGGCGAGGGCCTTGAGATGTTTGAACAGCGCGTTGTCGCGCGAAGTGACGTGCTTCACAGGTTGATTCTCGGTGCGCGCGCTGCGCTCAAAAGGCTACCGGGCCGCGGGCCAATGCCTCGCGCACGGGTGCGAAGGATCGCCGATGGTGCGGCGAAGCGCCGAATTGCGCGAGCGCCGCCAGGTGCTGCGGTGTCGGATAGCCCGAGTGGGCATCGAAGCCGTACTGCGGATAGGCGTCGTGCAAGACCAGCAGCTCGCGGTCCCGCGCGACCTTCGCCAGGATCGACGCCGCCGAGATTGCCTTGACCAGCGCGTCGCCCTTGACCACCGCCTCGACCGGAAACGGCACCTGCGGACACCGATTGCCGTCTACCTGGACCAGGTCCGGCGTAATGCCCTGCTCTGCCAGTCCCTGCACCGCGCGCTGCATCGCCAGCATGGACGCATGCAGGATGTTGATGGTATCGATCTCCTCCACAGTGGCGAAGGCGATATGCCAGCCCAGCGCACGCTCGCAGATCTTGTCGTAGAGTTCTTCGCGCTTTTTCGCGGTGAGTATCTTCGAATCCGCGAGCCCGCGAATCATCGGCTTGCCCGGATCGAAAACCACGGCCGCAGCGTATACGGGCCCCGCCAGCGGCCCCCGGCCGGCCTCATCGACACCGCACAGGAACCGGACGCTTGCCGCGGCTGGCGCAAGGTCGAATCCCATCTGCGGAGACGGCGAATTGCGGCGCACCATCAGGCCAGCCCCCTCGCGCGCACCAGGTCGACGACCACATCGGCGGCAATCTGCGCGGTATTGCACTTGAGCGTTTCGTGCATGCGCGTGAAGTGTTCGTACAGGAAGGCGATATTGCCCTGGTCATTGAGCTGCAGCAGCGTCTCGCGCGCCAGCGCTTCAGGCGTGGCATCGTCCTGCAGCAACTCGGGCACGACAAAGCGCCCTGACAGGATATTCGGCAGGCCCACGTAGGGCAGGTAGCCCTGTCGCTTCATGATCTGCGCGGTCAGCCAGGGCACCTTGTACGAGATCACCATGGGCTTCTTGTAGAGCGCCGCCTCCAGCGTCGCGGTGCCGCTGGCCAGCAGCACCACATCGGCTGCCTCCATGGCCAGGTGCGAATGGCCGTCGACAATGGTGAGGCGCAGCTCCGGGTACTGCTGGTGCAGGCTCTCCACGATGGCGCGCAACGGCGCGCTCGCGGCGGGAAGCACGAACGCCAGGTTCGGGTCCATGCGCTGCATCTGCGCCATGGCGGCGAAGAACGTGGCGCCGAGATTGCGCACCTCGGACTGCCGGCTACCTGGCAGCACCGCCACCACGCGGTGGCCTTCAGGCAGGCCCAGCGCCGTGCGCGCCCCTGCGACATCGGGCACCATCGGAATCACGTCGGCCAGCGGATGGCCCACATAGGTGGCCGGAATGCCGGCCTTGGCATAGATCTCGGGCTCGAACGGAAACAGGCAGAGAATGTGGTCGACCGCGCGCGCGATGGTGCGGATGCGCCCGCCCCGCCAGGCCCAGATCGAGGGACTGACGAAATGGACCACCGGAATCCCCGCGCGCCGCAGCGGCACCTCCAGCCCGAAATTGAAGTCCGGCGCATCCACGCCGATAAAACATACCGGCGGATTCGCCAGCAGCGAATCACGGATGGCACGGCGTGTTGCCAGGATCTCGCGCAGCGAACCCAGGACTTCGACGTAGCCGTTGACCGACAGTGTCTCCATCGGCCAGTGCGAAACAAAGCCCTCCGCCATCATGCGCTTGCCGCCGATGCCGGCATAGCTGACTGTATCGCCCAGCCGGGCCTTGAGCCCGCCCAGCATCAACGATGCCAGCAGGTCGCCGGAAGCTTCGCCGGCCACCATGGCAATGGTGCCACGCTGACCGACATGGGTTCCGGTACCGGCAGGCAGCGAGCCCAGAATCGCGGTGTCGACCATGTCCGGTCAGTCTCAGCGCACGATGCCGCGCTGGGTGGCGGCAATGAAGTCAAGGAACTCGCGCAGGGGGCCGGCGGCGCTCGCATCGGCCTGGGCCAGCAGCGCAGCGATCTCGTTGCGCGCGTCGTCGAAGCCGAGATCCGACTTGTACAACAGCTTGTAGGCCTGGCGCAGCGCGGCGATCTGCGCGGCGTCAAAGCCGCGGCGGCGCAGGCCTTCCACATTGACACCGTGCGGCGTGGCCTTGTTGCCGCTCTTGTCGCTGGCCGCGATCACGAACGGGGGCACGTCCTGCACCAGGGCCGAAGCACCGCCCAGCATGGCATGCGCGCCGATGCGCACGAACTGGTGCACGCCACTCATGCCGCCGAGGATGGCCCAGTCGCCCACTTCCACGTGGCCGGCGATCTGTGCGTTGCTGGAAAACACCGTGTGGTTGCCCACCGAGCAGTCATGCGCGATGTGCACGTAGGCCATGATCCAGTTGTCGCTGCCGATCGTGGTCACGCCGCGGTCCTGCACCGTGCCGGTGTGGATCGTGGTGAATTCACGGATGGTGTTGCGATCGCCGATATCGAGCCGGGTCGGCTCGTTGCGGTACTTCATGTCCTGCGGCACGCCGCCCACCGAAGCGTACGGGCCGATGTTGTTGCCCTCGCCGATCGTGGTGTGGCCTTCGACCGTCGAGTGCGCGCCGATCTGGGTGCCGCTGCCGATCCGCACATTCGGGCCGACAATGGAAAACGGGCCAACGGTCACGTCGGCCGCAAGTTCTGCTTTCGGGTCGACCAGTGCGGTGGGATGGATTTGCGTCATACGTCCTGTCCTGTTGGTCTGGTGTCTGGGGGCCGGGAACTGGGCCGCCCCGGCCCAGGCGTGGCGGCAGATAGCCGCCGTGCCCGCGGCGCTGCCGCGGGCGGGTGGACTCAGGCGTCAGCCTGCTTGACGGTGCACATCAGCTCCGCCTCGCACGCTACCTTGTCGTCCACCGTGGCGAATGCCTTGAACTTCCAGATGCCGCGGATATAGCGCTCCACGGTCACGTTCATGTGCAACTGGTCGCCGGGGTAGACGACCTGCTTGAAGCGTGCGCCGTCGATGCCGACGAAGTAGTACAGCGCCCCTTCCTTGCGCCCCATGTCTGCGCCGAACGTCAGCAGGCCGGCCGATTGCGCCAGCGCTTCCAGGATCATCACGCCGGGCATGACCGGCTGATCGGGGAAGTGGCCCTGGAAGTACGGCTCGTTGATGGTGACGTTCTTCAGCGTCTTGATGCGCTTCTGCGGCTCGAATTCCAGCACGCGGTCCACCAGCAGGATCGGATAGCGGTGCGGAAGCAGCTTCAGGATCTTGCGGATGTCGATTTCGGCGGCGGTCATGATCTTTCTCTTAGTCTTGTGAGGTTTGGGTCCCGGCGGACTGGCCGCGCAGGCGGCGCTCCAGTTGCATGACGCGTTCACGCAGCTTGGTTAGTCCACGCACGATGGCGGCGTTGCGCTCCCATTCGCCGTGCGGCAGGAACGGAAACACGCTGGTGAAGTGCCCACCGGGCTTGGTAATGGATTTGGTGATCGAGGTCCCGCCCGACACCGTGGTGCGATCGGCAATCGTCAGGTGCCCCGAGAAATTCGCGGCGCCGCCGATCACGCAGAACCGTCCGATGTGCGTGCTGCCCGAAACCGCGGCGCAGCCCGCAATCACCGTATGGGCGCCAACCCGCACGTTGTGCGCGATCTGGACCTGGTTGTCGATCTTGCAACCGTCCTCGATCACGGTATCCGCCATCGCGCCGCGGTCGATGGCGGTATTGGCGCCGACTTCGACATCGTTGCCGAGCACGGCCCGGCCGGTCTGCGGAATCTTCACGTACTCGACGCCGGTGGGACCGATATCCGGCGCGAAACCGAAGCCGTCGGCACCGATCACGACCCCGCTGTGCAGGATCGCGCGCGCACCGACCACGCAATGATGGTAGACCGACACATTGGCGTAGATCAGCGAATCCTCACCGATCTCCGCATTGGCGCCGACGAAGCTATTGGCCAGGATACGCACGCGCTCGCCAATGCGCGCTCCGGATTCGATGACCACGTTCGGGCCGATGAAACACGAAGCCGGAACGGCAACCCCCTGGGCAACGCTGGCGCGCGGGTCGATGCCCGTGCGCGTGTCGCGGTTGGCATTGTCGAAGCGCTGGGCGATCCATGCGAAGCAGACATACGGATTGCGCGCCACCAGCCAGTTGCGGCCGACGGCCTGCCCTTGCGCACGGATGCGTTCCAGATCCGCCGCCGACACGATCACGGCGCCGGCCTTCGATGCCAGCGCCTGCGACAGGTAGAGCGGATTGGAGAGAAACGAGAGTTCGCCGGGACCGGCCTGATCCAGCGGAGCCAGGCCGATGATCGCGAGGTCGGGATCACCCACAACCTGCGCGCCGTTCTCGGTGGCGAGCTGCCCCAGTGTGGGTGTCTGCATGGCGGTACTTCCTGAAAAAAGGACGGCCAGCGGCTTACTTGCCGCCAGCGTTCAGCGCCTTCATCACATCGTCGGTGATGTCGATGCGCGGGTTCACGTACACCGCTTCCTGCACGATCAGGTCGTACTTGCGCTGCTCGGCAATCGATCGGATCACCCGGTTGGCGCGCTCGAGCACCTGCGCCAGTTCCTCATTGCGGCGCTGGTTCAGGTCCTCGCGGAATTCCCGTTGCTTGCGCTGGAACTCGCGGTCCAGGTCCGCGACTTCGCGCTGGCGACGCTGGCGGTCCGAATCGGCCAGCACGGCCGTGTCCTTGTCCAGCTTGTCGGCCATGCCCTTGATCTTCTGGGCCATGTCCTGGAGCTCGCGGTCGCGCTTGGAGAACTCCTGTTCCAGCTTGACTTGCGCAGCCTTGGCAGGCTGCGAATCGCGCAGGATGCGCTCGGAGTTCACCGCGGCAATACGGGCTTCCTGGGCCATCGCCGGTGCCGCGGCACACAGCGCCGCCGCAGCCACGGCGGCGGCGCTCAGGGTCTTGACCAATTTGGATTTTGTATTCATGAAACAGATCCTTTTACAGAATCAGAACGCAGTGCCGATCTGGAACTGGAAGCGCTGAACCTTGTCGGTATCGTCCTTCTTCAGCGGGAAGCCCATGCTGATCTTCAGCGGGCCGATCGGCGACAGCCACGACATGCCGAAACCGGTGGAGTACTTCAGTTCGCTGAACGACAGCGGCGCGCCTTCCTGATACACGTTACCGAAGTCGAAGAAGGTGAACAGGCGCAGCGTGCGGTCCACGCCCGAACCCGGCAGCGGGAAGATGAATTCCACGTTACCGATCATCTTGGACGCGCCACCCACCGGGTTGCCGTTCTGGTCCTTCGGGCCCAGGGTGCTGGTCTGGTAGCCGCGCACCGAGCCGATACCGCCGGCGTAGAAGTATTTGTACACCGGGAACGGCGTGTTGCCATAGCCGTGGCCGTAAGCGACTTCGCCGTTGAGGGCCAGCGTGAAGGCCTTCGAAAGCGGATAGAAGTACTGCTGCTGCACGCTGGCACGATAGTACTGCACGTCCCCGCCCGGAATCCCGACTTCCAGGTTCGCCTGGGTGTAGGGGCCCTTGGTCGGAACCAGCGCCGAGTCGCGGCGGTCACGCGCCCAGCCGATCGTGAACGGGAAGTTGTTGATCGGCGACGCGGTGCCCACGGTCTGGCCGGCCGGGAGCTTGCCGATATCGTGCAGGAACTTGACGTACTGGGCCGGCGTATTCGGCGAGACCGAGATACGGGTCCATTCGTAGCCGATACCGAAGAACACGGTATCGACTTCCGAGAACGGCACGCCGAACTTGAAGCCGCCACCGGCCGTTTCGATCTTGTAGTCCTGATCGCCCGTGTAGTACAGCGGACGGGACGTACGGTAGTAGATATCGGTCGAGCGGCTGATGCCATCCACCGTGAAGTACGGGTCGTACTGCGTCAGCGCAATGGTACGGAACGACTTGGCGGTGTTCACGTCCAGGCCCAGGCTGGTGCCGGAGCCGAACACGTTGTCCTGGCGCAGGCCGGCCTGCAGCACGAGCTTGTCCGTGGACGAGAAGCCCACGCCCAGGCTGATCTGGCCGGTCGGCTTTTCGGTCACATTGACGTTCACATCCACCTGGTCCGGCGCGCCCGCGACGTCCTCGGTGGTGATGTTGGTGTCGGTGAAGTAGCCCGTGCGGTTGATACGCGCCTGGGACTGCTGGAGCTTCTCGCTGTCGAACCAGGAGCTTTCCATCTGGCGCATTTCACGGCGCACCACTTCGTCGCGGGTCTTGCTGTTGCCGACCACATTCACGCGACGCACGTACACGCGGCGGCCCGGGTCGACCATCAGCGTCAGCGCGACTTCGCGCTTTTCCTGGTCGATCTGGGGCTGCGGGTTGATGGTGGTGAACGCATAGCCATAGGTGCCGAGCAGGTCGGTGATGGACTTGGTGCTTGCCGTCAGCTTCTCGGACGAGAAAATATCGCCCTTCTTGAGCTGCAGCAGCTTTTCCATTTCCTCCTGCTTGCCGAGCAGTTCGCCGGCCAGGCGGATATCGGACACCTTGTACTGCTCGCCTTCCTTGATGTTCAGCGTCAGGTAGATGTCCTTCTTGTCCGGCGTGATCGATACCTGGGTCGAATCGATGGCGAATTCCAGGTAGCCGCGATTCAGGTAGTACGAGCGCAGCGCTTCCAGGTCAGCCGTGAGCTTCTGCTTGGAGTAGAGATCGTTCTTGGTGTACCAGGACAGCCAGTTCGGCGTGGACAGCTGCATCTCGTCGCGCAGCGTGCCTTCCTTGAAGGCCTTGTTGCCGACGATATTGATCTGCTTGATCTTGGCGACCGGGCCCTCTTCCACGTTGAACACCACCGACACGCGATTGCGGTCAACCGGCGTCACCGTGGTCTGCACGTCGGCCGCGTAATAGCCGCGGGCCACGTACTGGCGCTTCAGTTCCTGCTCGGCCTTGTCGATCAGGGCCTTGTCGTAGTACCGCGCTTCGGCGACACCGACGGCGCGCAGCGAACGGCGCAGCGTGTCCTTGTCGAATTCCTTGATGCCGACGAACTCGAGCTGCGAAATGGCCGGGCGCTCTTCCACCTGCACGACCAGCACGCCGTCTTCGGCGCGGATCTGCACGTCCTTGAAGAAGCCGGTGTTATACAGGGCGCGGATGGCGTCGGCGCCCTTGTCGTCGGTGAACGTCTCACCAACGCGGACGGGAAGGTAGCCAAAGACCGTACCCGGTTCCACGCGTTGCAGACCCTCAACGCGGATGTCCTTCACGACAAACGGATCGGCGGCCCAGCCTGCCGGGCTCCAGGCTGCAATAATGGCACTCGCGAGCAAGCCCAGCGAGATGCGCTTATGTCTGATCAATCTTGATCCCCTCTTTGATTCCATCCAGGATTGCGCTCCGATGCTTCGTGGGACTGCGCCTGTCAATAGCGTCCCGGGCGACGGTGTCGGCAACACGACCGCCCTGTTTGCCGTTACCTGTTTCTAGCCATTGGCCAGGAACATCCGGCTGACGTCATTGAACAAAGCGAGCGAAGTCAGGAGCAAGATGCAGGCGATGCCTACCTTCTGCAGCATTGCCTGCCAGTGGTCTGGGACGGGCCTGCCGGTCAAAAATTCCACGCAATAATACAGCAAATGCCCCCCATCCAGAACCGGAATAGGTAACAAATTCAGCACGCCGAGGCTGACGCTGACCAGCGCCAGGAAGCTGACAAAGGCCTGTAGCCCGAGGTGGGCGGCACGTCCGGCGTAGTCCGCCACGGTCAGCGGGCCGCTCAGGTTCTGCAGCGAGGCCTGTCCGATCAGCATCTTGCCGAGCAGCTTGAGCGACAGGACGCTGGTGCTCCAGACCTGGCCGGCGGCACGCGTCAGGGCCTGTACCGGCGCATAGCGCACGGTCTCCATCTGCACCGCCTGGCTGAGCGCGGCGCCCAGCTTGCCGGCCGGCGCCGTCCCCGGGGCTTCGCCTTCGCGAGGTGGCGTGCTGTCGAGCGTTACCGGAAGATCCAGGCGCTGGCCACCGCGCTCGATGCCGAGCGCCACGCGCTGGCCCGGCTGCGCGCGCACCGCCTTGATCAGTTCCGCGGCCTGGGTGAGCGGCGTGCCCTGCCATGCCACCACCCGATCGCCCGGCTTCAGGCCGGCCCTTTCCGCCGCGGAACCGGGCAGGACTTCGGTGATCGTCACGGGGCCACCCTTCAGCGAAAGGCCGAGCATGGCAAGCGGATCCTGCTCGGGATTGCTGCCGGTGCTGGGCAGCCGGGCCAGCGTCAGGTCGCGTTCGCCGCCGTCGGCGCCGCGGACCCGCAGTACAGCGCGGGCGTCACCGAAGCCTTCGGCAAATACCGCCATGCGCAGCTCGTTCCATGAACGCACGGCTTCTTCGCGCCCGTTGGCCTCCAGCGACAACACCCGGTCGCCTTCGCGCACGCCGGCCTGGGCGGCCATGGTGCCGCTTGCGGGGGCTGCGAGGATCGGCGCCGGCTCGCGCATTCCGCCCGTAAAGAGACCGAAATACAGTACGATCGCCAGCGCGAAATTGGCCAGCGGCCCCGCCGCGACAATGACAAAGCGCTTGCCCACCGGCTGCCGGTTGAAGGCGCGCGGCAACTCGGCCGGGTCGATCGGCGCGTCATGCTCGGGGTCCCGCTCGCGCTCGTCCAGCATCTTGACGTAGCCGCCCAGCGGAATGGCCGCGACGGTCCATTCCGTGCGGTCCCTCCCCTTGGAAATCCAGCGCAGCAGCGGCCGGCCGAAGCCGATCGAGAACCGCAGCACCTTGACTCCGCAAGCGCGCGCGGCAAGGTAGTGGCCCATCTCGTGCACGAAGATCAGCACGCAGAGGGCGACGACAAAGGCGATTACGGTTTGCATGGCAGGGTCGTCAGGAAAGTTGGCCGGGCTGGCGGTGGCCAGGCCGCACGGCGGCCGCCCCTTTCATGGGCACCGGCTGCCGCGGCATCGCCATTGTCGCAGATGCCGCTGGCCATACCGTCAGCGCGGGGCGCTTGTTGTCAGTTCCTGCAGACAGGCACGTGCGGCCTGCCGCGCCCTGTGGTCGGCATCCAGCACGCATTCGAGCGAGTCGGCCGCACTGTTGGGTGTACTTTCCAGCACGTTGCCAACGATCCGTGCGATGTCGGTAAAGCGGCTGCCACCCTGGAGGAATGCCTCGACCGCCACTTCGTTGGCCGCGTTCAGCACCGCAGGCGCCACGCCGCCCGCGCGCAGCGCATCGAAGGCCAGCGCCAGGCAGGGAAAACGCGCCAGGTCGGGCTTTTCGAAATTGAGAGCGCCGGCCACAGTCAGGTCCAGCGCCGAAACGCCCGCATCGATCCGCTCAGGATAGGCCAGGCCATAGGCGATCGGCGTGCGCATATCCGGGTTCCCCAGCTGCGCCAGCACCGAACCGTCCAGGTAGGCGACCATCGAATGCACGATGCTCTGCGGATGAATCAGCACTTCAATGTGCTCGGCCGGCGCCCCGAAAAGCCAGTGGGCCTCGATGACCTCCAGGCCCTTGTTCATCATGGTGGCCGAGTCGACCGAGATCTTGCGGCCCATGACCCAGTTGGGATGGGCGCAGGCCTGGTCCGGCGTGATGTCATGCAGCGTAGACGGATCGCGCGTACGGAACGGACCGCCCGACGCAGTCAGCACGATCTTGGCCACGCCGGCGCGATAGCGCTGATCGCTCGCCGGCAGGCACTGGAAGATGGCGTTGTGTTCGCTGTCGATCGGCAGCAGCGTGGCGCCGTGTTCGCGCACCGCATCCATGAAGATGCGCCCGGACATGACCAGCGCTTCCTTGTTGGCCAGCAGCACGCGCTTGCCGGCGCGGGCGGCCGCCAGCGTGGGACGCAACCCCGCCGCGCCGACGATCGCGGCCATGACCGAATCTGTCTGTGCGTCGCTCGCGACAGACTCCAGCGCGGCCTCGCCGTGGCTGACTTCCGTCGCAACACCGGCCGCGCGCAGCAGCGTTTCCAGCTCCCGCGCGGCTTCCGGCGTGCCCACGACGGCGCGGGCGGGCCTGAATTCGATACAACTCGCCGCCAGTTTCTGCACCTGCCGGTGCGCGGTCAGGGCATGTACTGCATAGCGGTCCGCGTGGCGCCGCACCACGTCGAGCGTGCTTTCGCCGATCGAGCCGGTAGCGCCGAGGATGGTAATTCGATGCATATCAGAACAGAACCGCTTCAGAAATAGGTCACCATCAGGGCCGCCAGCGGAAACACCGGCAACAGGGCATCAATGCGATCCAGCACGCCGCCATGGCCCGGCAGCAGCCGGCTGCTGTCCTTCATGCCGACCTGCCGCTTGAGCAGCGACTCGAACAGGTCGCCAATGATACTGGCGGCAACCAGCAGCGTGGTCAAGAGCGCCACCAGCACCAGCCCGCCATGGTCGGCCATGACAGAGAACCAGGTCGGGGCAAACGCATGCGTCGCCGCCAGGCTCAGGCCGATCAGCATCGCCAGCAGCCAGCCGCCGATGGCGCCTTCCCAGGACTTGCCCGGGCTGATGGATGGGGCGAGCTTGCGCCGGCCGATGGCCTTGCCGACGAAATAGGCGCCAATGTCGGCAGCCCACACCAGCACGGCGGCGGTCAGCAGCACGCCAATGCCGGCACCGCGCAGGATCAGCGTTGCGTGCCCGAATGCTGGCAGCATGATCAGGCCGAGCATGGCGCCCAGCAGGGTGAACCCGGCTGTCGCCGTCCGCACGCCGCGCGCGAGCAGCACCAGCGCAACCCCCCAGCAGACCACGGCTGCCTGCAGCAGCCAGACCAGGCCCTGGCGGACCGGCAGATCATGCCAGGCAATCAGCGCCACCAGGCAGGCCACCGCATAGACGTAAGGCCAGACGCCGCGCAGGCCGATAAGCCGCCCGAATTCCCAGCCGCCGAGCAGCACGATCACCGCGACAAGGCCGGCCAGCGCCGCAGGCGGCGCCAGGAACAGGATCGGCAAAATCAGCAGCAGCAGGCACAGGGCGGTGATGACGCGGGTGAGAAGCATGCGCTGCTAGTCCCGTGGAAAGGTGGATCGGCCTGCCTTTCAGGCAGTGCCGGACAGCCCCGGCGCGACCAGCTGGGCGCTGGTGCGGCCAAAGCGGCGTTCACGCTGGCGGTACGAGGCAAAAGCCTTGTCCAGCTCGGCGGCGTCGAAGTCCGGCCAGTAGACGTCGGTGAAATACAGCTCGGAATAGGCCAGCTGCCACAACAGGAAATTGCTGATGCGCTGCTCGCCGCCGGTACGGATGAACAGGTCCGGCTCCGGCGCATAGGACATGACCAGGTGCGGCGCCAGCACCGACTCGTCGATCGACTCGGGGTCGAGCATCGGCGAGCGGGCCAGCATCTTGCGCATGGCCTGCAGCAGGTCCCAGCGACCGCCGTAATTGGCGGCGATGGTCACGGTCAGGCCGCTGTTGCCCGCCGTGCGCGCCTCGGCATCCTTGATCAGTTGCTGGATCCGCGGGCTGAAGCGGCTCAGGTCCCCTACCACGCGCACGCGGATATTGTTCGCGTGCATCTTGACCACTTCGCGGCGCAGAGCGGTCATGAACAGGCGCATCAGGAACGATACCTCGTCCGCGGGACGGCGCCAGTTCTCGGAGCTGAACGCAAACAAGGTCAGGAATTTCACGCCGCGCGCGGCGCTGGCCTCCACCACGGCGCGCACGGCGTCCAGCCCGCGGCTGTGACCGGCCACGCGCGGCAGATGGCGCTGTGTCGCCCAGCGGCCGTTGCCATCCATGATGATGGCAACGTGGCGGGGCACATAGGTGGTGTCGGGGACGGCGAGCGTAGAACTGATGTGCTGCATGGTGGCAAACGACACTGAAGACGCCGGCGGCAAAGCGCCGGGCAGCCCTCAGACCGTCATGATCTCCTTCTCTTTTTCGGCGACCATCTTGTCGATTTCGGCCACGAACTTGTCGGTCAGCTTCTGCACCTCGTCCTGGCCGCGGCGCTCGTCGTCCTCGGAGATGGTCTTGTCCTTGACCAGCTTCTTGAACTGCTCGTTGGCGTCGCGGCGAAGGTTGCGCACGGCCACCTTGGCGCCCTCGGCCTCGCCCTTGACCACCTTCGTCAGCTCCTTGCGGCGCTCTTCGGTCAGGGCCGGCATCGGCACGCGGATGATTTCACCCATGGTGGCCGGGTTCAGGCCCAGGTCGCAGTCGCGGATGGCCTTCTCGATCGCGCCGACCATCTTCTTTTCCCAGGGCTGGACCGTAATGGTGCGGGCATCGCCCAGACCGACGTTCGCCACCTGGCTGATCGGTACCATCGAACCGTAGTAGTCCACCTGTACGTGGTCGAGCAGGCCGGTGTGGGCACGGCCGGTGCGGACTTTAGCCAGATCGGCCTTGAAGGCCTCGATCGTCTTCTGCATCTTCTGCTCGACGCTCTTCTTGGTTTCGGCGACGCTCATCATTACCTCCGGAAATCAGCTACCAAGATCCCAGATCCTGGCATTGAAAATGAATCATTCTACTCTTTGCCGGGCCGCACACCAGATTTCGCGCCCGGCTCCCGCGTTCAGACGTGGACCAGCGTACCTTCGTCCTCGCCCAGGATCACGCGCTTGAGCGCGCCCGGCTTGACGATGGAGAACACCTTGATCGGCAGCTTCTGGTCGCGGCACAGCGCGAAAGCCGTGGCATCCATGACCTGCAGGTTGCGCGAGATCGCCTCGTCGAACGAAATCGTGGTGTAGCGCGTGGCGCTCGGGTCCTTCTTGGGGTCGGCCGTGTACACGCCGTCCACCTTGGTCGCCTTGAGCACGATCTCGGCGCCGATCTCCGCGCCGCGCAGCGCCGCGGCCGTGTCGGTCGTGAAGAACGGGTTGCCGGTGCCGGCGGCGAAGATCACCACCTTGCCCTCTTCGAGCTGGCGGATGGCGCGCGGGCGGATATAGGGCTCGACCACCTGGTCCATGCGCAGCGCGGACTGGACGCGGCCTTCGATACTGGCGTGGCGCATGGCGTCCTGCAGGGCCAGCGCGTTCATCATGGTGGCCAGCATGCCCATGTAGTCGGCCGTGGCGCGATCCATGCCGGCGGCACCGCCCGCGACACCGCGGAAGATATTGCCACCGCCGATCACGACCGCCACCTGGACGCCGAGCTTCACGATCTCGGCAATATCATTGACCATCGCTTCGATGGTGGCGCGGTTGATGCCAAAGGCATCGTCGCCCATGAGGGCTTCACCGGAGAGTTTCAGTAGGACGCGCTTGTAGGCTGGCATGTTCACCCTCGGACAGGAGCAAGTCGCTCGATTTGAGACGTATAGTTTTGATACACCCGTGCGGCCAGGCCGCGCGAATGCCGGAGATAAACCGGTTTTCGGGGTCACCCGCGATGGACGGATGACGCCGGAAACTGGCTGTTGCAGCGCACACAACCGGAGCCGTATGCTGCTGCTTCGATCCTACTTACACAGAGGGGCACCTCGCGGCGCCCCTTCGGCATTATAGGCGGCGCGCCAACCCCGGAAGGGTGGCACCCCGCCCCGGTCATCAGCCCTTCTGTGCAGCGGCCACCTGGGCGGCCACTTCGGCAGCGAAGTCGTCCTGCTTCTTCTCGATGCCTTCGCCCACGACGTACAGGGTGAAGCCCTTCACGGTCGTGTTGGCAGCCTTGAGCATCTGCTCGACGGTCTGCTTGTCGTTCTTCACGAACGGCTGGTTGAACAGCGACACTTCCTTCAGGTACTTCTGGACCGAACCCTCCACCATCTTGGCGGCGATTTCGGCCGGCTTGCCCGACTCGGCAGCCTTCTGCTCGGCAATGCTGCGTTCCTTGGCGATCAGCTCGGCGGGAACCTGGTCAGCCGACAGCGACACCGGCTTCATGGCGGCCACGTGCATGGCGACGTCCTTGGCGGCAGCTTCGTCGCCATCGAACTCGACCATCACGCCGATACGGGTGCCGTGCAGATACGAAACCAGCTTGCCGCCGTTGGCGTAGCGAACAAAGCGGCGGATCGCCAGGTTTTCGCCGATCTTGCCGATCAGGGCGGTACGGGTGGCTTCAACGCTCACGCCGTCGATTTCCAGCGCCGACAGCGCAGCCACGTCGGCCGGGTTCTGCTTGGCGATCAGCTCGGCAACCTTGGCGGTGAAAGCCAGGAAGTCGTCGTTCTTGGAGACGAAATCGGTCTCGCAGTTCAATTCGACCAGCGCACCGGTGGTGCCGTCGATGAACGAGGCGACCACGCCCTCGGCGGTCACGCGCGACGCGGCCTTGCTGGCCTTGTTGCCCAGCTTGACGCGCAGCAGCTCTTCAGCCTTGTCCAGGTCGCCGCCGGCCTCGGTCAGGGCCTTCTTGCATTCCATCATCGGCGCGTCGGTCTTCGCGCGCAGTTCAGCCACCATGCTTGCGGTAATTGCCGCCATTTGTCACTCCTTGAATGGTTCGCGCCGGGTGCCCCAGTTTCCTGTCTGGCAACCGGCCGGGTGTACAGCTTCACCCGCGGCAGAGCTTGCCTGCGGCGGATGACAATCATCCAGATACTGCAAATTCAAAAAAAGGGGGCGCCGGATGTGCCCCCTTTTTCTTGTCGCAATGCCGAGGCCGGTATTGACCGGCTCCGCGCAACGCCCCGCACCTTTTGTCAGGTCCGGTGGCCGATGCCTTGTGATCGTTCCGTGGCGATGCGCGTGATCGGGGTCCTCTCGGCAGCCGGCAATCAGCCTTCCTGCACTTCGACGAAGTCGTCACCGCCGCGAGCGGCTTCGACAACTTCCTGAACGGCGTTGGCACGGCCTTCCAGGATCGCGTCAGCCACGCCGCGCACGTACAGGGCCACAGCCTTGGACGAGTCGTCGTTGCCCGGGATCACGTAGTCGATGCCTTCCGGCGAGTGGTTGGTATCGACCACGCCGATCACGGGGATGCCCAGCTTCTTGGCTTCGGTCACGGCGATCTTGTGGTAGCCGACGTCCACCACGAAGATGGCGTCAGGAACGCCGCCCATGTCCTTGATGCCGCCGATCGACTTTTCCAGCTTGATCATTTCGCGCTCGAACATCAGCGCTTCCTTCTTGCTCATGGTTTCCAGCGCGCCGGCTTCCTTGGCGGCTTCCATGTCCTTCAGGCGCTTGATCGAGGTCTTGACCGTCTTGAAGTTGGTCAGCATGCCGCCGAGCCAGCGGGCGTCGACGTAGGGCATGCCGGCGCGGCCAGCTTCTTCAGCCAGGATTTCACGCGACTGGCGCTTGGTGCCCACGAACATGATGGTGCCGCGGTTGGCGGCCAGTTGACGCACGTACTTCATTGCGTCCTGGAACATCGGCAACGTCTTTTCGAGGTTGATGATGTGAATCTTGTTGCGATGGCCGAAGATGAAGGGGGCCATCTTCGGGTTCCAGAAGCGGGTCTGGTGGCCGAAGTGGCAACCGGCTTCCAGCATTTCGCGCATGGTAACGGACATGTAATTCTCCAATAGGGTTAGGTCTGAAGTCCGCCCCGACATTCCTGAAGAGGAACACCCCGGATGGGCGGACCAGCGATTTCACGATCTCAAATACGGCCGGTGACAGCGAACAACAGCGAATGTTGCACCGCAACCAGGCCAGCCCGCTATTCTAGCAATAAATGCGCGTACCACTCAAGCGGACAGCAACGCTGCCGATACGGGCACGAAGAAACGGGAAGTGCCTTTCATCTGACCCCGATTGCAGGGCCAACCGCTGCGACCGAGCCCCGATGGTGCGATAATCCCACATTCCCCATCTGATTCTGGCGCGGCCCGTGGCCTCGCCTTCACTTTTTCTGGCGAAGCAGCATGAGCATCCACCTGAATACCGCCGAAGACATCGCCCACATGCGCGTGGCTTGCCGCCTTGCCTCGGAAGTCCTCGACTACATCACACCGTTCGTCAAGCCCGGCGTGACGACGGGCGAACTCGACCGCCTCTGCCATGCCTATATGCGTGACGTGCAAGGCACCGTGCCGGCGCCGCTGAATTATGCGCCCCCGGGCTATCCGCCCTTCCCCGGCGCCATCTGCACCTCGGTCAATGACGTGATCTGCCACGGCATCCCCGGCGACCGCGTGCTCAAGAGCGGCGACGCCGTCAATCTGGATATCACGGTCATCACCAAGGAAGGCTACTATGGCGATACCAGCCGCATGTTCCTCGTCGGTGATGCTTCGATCCTGGCCAAGCGGCTCGCGCAGGTGACCTACGAATGCATGTGGAAGGGCATCGCGCAGGTGCGCGGCGGCGCCCGCCTGGGCGATATCGGCCACGCCATCCAGGTACATGCGGAAGCCGCCGGCTACAGCGTGGTGCGTGAATACTGCGGCCACGGCATCGGCAAGAACTTCCATGAAGATCCGCAGATCCTGCACTACGGCCGCGCGGGTACCGGCACCGAGATCAAGGCAGGCATGATCTTCACCGTCGAACCGATGATCAATGCCGGCAAGCGCGATATCCGCACCATGCCCGACCAGTGGACGGTCAAGACCCGCGACCGCAGCCTGTCCGCCCAGTGGGAACATACCGTGCTGGTGACCGAGACCGGCTACGAGGTACTGACCGTGTCCGCCAACACGCCCGCACCGCCCGCGTTCATCACCGAGTCGGTCGCGGCCTGAGCCGCACATGGTTGGGGGCGCCTGACGGCGCCTTTCTTTTTCCAGCCATGCCCACGAACCATCCTGCCCAGCCCATGGACACCACGCCGGAACTCCTGCTCGCCGCACGCGTTCGCGACAAGTTGAAAGCCGACAAGCAGGCCCTGTTTGCCGACTTCACCTTGTCGTCTCACGTCGGCACGCTCATCACGCGTCTGCGCCGGGCCGTCGATGCCGCGCTCATCGAGGCGTGGCGCGGGCTGGACATGCCCGCCGGCGCGGCGCTGGTGGCCGTCGGCGGCTACGGCCGCGGGGAACTGTTCCCGTATTCCGACGTGGACGTGCTGCTGCTGCTGCCGTCCGAGCCGGATGCCGGCACGGCGAGCCGGCTCGAGCGGTTCATCGGCATGTGCTGGGACCTCGGGCTGGAGATCGGCTCGTCGGTGCGTACGGTGGAGGACTGCATCCGGGAAGCCCGCGCCGACATCACGATCCAGACCTCGCTGCTGGAGGCGCGCCTGCTGACCGGCGAGCGCAAGCTGTTCAATGCGCTGCGCACGCAGCACCAGGCCGATCTGGACCCGGCCGATTTTTTCCAGGCCAAGCTGCTGGAATTGCGCCAGCGGCACGCCAAGTACCAGGACACGCCCTACGCGCTCGAGCCCAACTGCAAGGAAAGCCCGGGCGGCCTGCGTGACCTGCAGGTGATCCTGTGGATGACGAAGGCTGCGGGCCTGGGCCACAGCTGGAAGGAGCTGTTCGAGAAGGGCCTGCTGACAGAGCGCGAAGCCCAGGAGCTCGCACGCAACGAACGCCTGCTGAAGACCATCCGCGCCCGCCTGCACATCATCGCGGGACGACGCCAGGACGTGCTCGTGTTCGATCTGCAGACCGCGCTGGCCGAATCCTTCGGCTACCGCCAGAACGACAACAAGCGCGCCAGCGAGCAGCTCATGCGCCGCTACTACTGGGCCGCCAAGGCGGTGACCCAGCTCAACAGCGTGCTGCTGCTCAATATCGAGGCGCTGCTGTTCCCGAGCGAATCGCAGGTGACGCGCGTGATCAACGAGCGCTTCGTCGAACGCCAGGGCATGCTGGAAATCACCAGCGACAGCCTCTACGAAAGCGACCCGCACGCGATCCTTGAAACCTTCCTGCTGTACGAGCGCACGCCGGGCATCAAGGGATTGACGCCGCGCACGCTGCGCGGCCTCTACAACGCGCGTACCGTGATGGATGCGCGCTGGCGCAGCGACCCGGAAAACCGCCGCCTGTTTCTGGCCATCCTGCAGGAGCCGCAGGGCATCACCCACGCGCTGCGCCTGATGAACCAGACCAGCGTGCTGGGCCGCTACCTGATCAATTTCCGGCGCATCGTCGGCCAGATGCAGCATGACCTGTTCCACGTCTACACCGTGGACCAGCACATCCTGATGGTGGTGCGCAATATGCGCCGCTTCGCCATTGTCGAGCACACGCACGAATTCCCGTTCTGCAGCCAGCTCATGGCGAGCTTCGACAAGCCGTGGGTGCTGTGCGTGGCGGCGCTGTTCCATGACATCGCCAAGGGCCGCGGCGGCGATCACTCGAAGCTCGGCACCGTGGATGCGCGCCGCTTCTGCAAGCAGCACGGCATTGCGCGCGAGGATGCCGACCTGATCTGCTGGCTCGTCGAGCATCACCTGACCATGAGCCAGGTGGCGCAGAAGCAGGACCTGACCGATCCTGAAGTCGTCCACGCCTTCGCCCGGGTGGTCGGGGACGAACGCCACCTGACGGCACTGTACCTGCTGACGGTGGCCGATATCCGCGGCACCAGCCCCAAGGTGTGGAATGCCTGGAAGGGCAAGCTGCTGGAAGACCTGTACCGCATCACGCTGCGCGTGCTGGGCGGCGCCAGGGTCGATCCGCATTCGATCTGGGCGCAACGCAAGGAAGAAACGATCTCGCAGCTGCGCCTGAAGGCATTCGAGCCCGAACTGGGCAAGCCGCTTTGGGCGCAGCTCGACGTGGCCTTCTTCCTGCGCCATGATTCGCGCGATATCGCCTGGCTGACCCGCCATCTGTTCAACAAGGTGGACAGTCCGGTGCCCGTGGTGAAGGCGCGGATTTCCCCAGCCGGCGAGGGCTTGCAGGTTGCGGTCTATGTCAAGGACCAGCCTGATCTCTTCGCCCGCATCTGCGGCTACTTCGAGCGCAAGGCGTTCTCGATCCAGGACGCCAAGATCCACACCACGCGCCACGGCTATGCACTGGACACGTTCCAGGTGACCGACCCGGGCATGGATCACGATGGCGGCAACTATCGCGACATCCTCGCGCTGGTGGAGCATGAACTGGGCGACCGCCTGCAGCAGCAGGCAGCGCTCCCGGAACCCAGCCAGGGCCGTCTGTCGCGCCAGTCGCGCAGCTTCCCGATCAAGCCGCGCGTGGACCTGCGGCCCGACGAGCGCGGCCAGTACTACCTGCTGTCGCTGTCGGCCAACGACCGCACCGGCCTGCTTTACGCCATCACACGCGTGCTGGCGCAACATCGCGCATCCGTGCATACGGCGCGCATCAATACCCTTGGCGAACGCGTCGAAGACGTGTTCCTGCTCGACGGCAGCCGTCTTGCCGCCGACAACCGATTGCAGATTCAGCTTGAACAGGACTTGCTCGCCGCGCTGGAAATCTGACCCGGCCGCGCAGCATTGAAGATATGACCGACAGCAATTCGCCGAAGCGCAAGACGCTCGGCATCAAGCCGCCCGAAGGCACCGCCCCCCGCAAGCCGGCCGGCAACCGGCCCGTGCGCGTCTCGGACCTGAACCGCAAGCGCGTGCAGGCCGTGGCCGACGGTATCCGGCGCGCGCAAGGCGGCGCTGGCGCGAAGTCCGCCAAGGGCACGAAGTCACCGGCCGACCCCGCCACTGGCCGCGCCCCGCGCCAGGGCCGTCCGGCCGATGGCGAGCGGCAGGCGCGCCCGCGCCGTTTCGACGATGACGCACGTCCCCGCCGTTTCAGCGACGACAACCGCCCGCCACGCCGCACCGAGGGCGGTGAAGCGCCGCGCCGCTTCGGCAATGACGATGCACGCCCCCGCCGTTTCAGCGACGACAACCGTCCGCCACGCCGCACCGAAGGCGGTGAAGCGCCGCGCCGCTTCGGCAATGACGACGCACGCCCCCGCCGTTTCAGCGACGACAACCGTCCGCCGCGCCGTACCGAGGGCGGTGAAGCGCCGCGCCGCTTCGGCAATGACGATGCGCGCCCCCGTCGTTTCAGCGACGACAACCGTCCGCCACGCCGCACCGAGGGCGGTGAAGCGCCGCGCCGCTTCGGCAATGACGACACACGCCCGCGCCGTTTCAGTGATGACAACCGTCCGCCGCGCCGTGAGGGCGGTGATGCGCCGCGCCGTTTCGGCAATGACGATGCACGCCCCCGCCGTTTCAGCGACGACAACCGTCCGCCGCGCCGCACCGAGGGCGGTGAAGCGCCACGCCGCTTCGGCAATGACGATGGACGCCCCCGCCGCTATGGCGACGACAACCGTCCGCCGCGCCGTACCGAGGGCGGTGAAGCGCCGCGCCGCTTTGGCAATGACGACGCGCGCCCCCGCCGTTTCAGCGATGACAATCGTCCGCCGCGCCGTACCGAGGGCGGTGATGCGCCGCGCCGCTTCGGCAATGACGATGCGCGCCCCCGCCGTTTCAGCGACGACAACCGTCCGCCGCGCCGCACTGAGGGCGGTGAAGCGCCGCGCCGCTATGGCGATGACAACAACCGTCCGCGCCGCTTTGGCGATGACGACCGCCAGCGCCGCGCGCCGGACTCCGGCGGCCGGCGCGGCGATGCGCCGGCGCGCCGCTTCAGCGACACCGCTGACCGTGCGCGCCCGCCGCGTGCCGACCAGCAGCCGTCCCACGCCGGCACCGATGCGCATGAGTCCGGCCACGATGACGGCCTCGTCCGCCTGTCCAAGCGCATGTCCGAACTGGGCCTGTGCTCGCGTCGTGAAGCGGACGAATGGATCCCGCGCGGCTGGGTGCTGGTCGACGGCAAGCCCGTGACCGAACTCGGCTCACGCGTGCGGGCTGACGCCAGCATCGAGATTCACCAGGCCGCCCGCTCCGAGCAAGGCGAGCGTGTCACGGTGCTCCTGCACAAGCCGATGGGCTTTGTCTCCGGCCAGGCCGAAGACGGCTACGAACCGGCCGCCGTGCTCTTCACGGCGGAGAACCAGTGGTCGGAAGACCCGACGCGCAAGCGCTTTGCGCCGTGGCAGCGCAAGAGCCTGGCGCCTGCCGGCCGCCTCGACATCGACTCGACCGGCCTGCTGGTCCTGACCCAGGATGGCCGCGTGGCCCGCGCCCTGATCGGCGAAGACTCGAACGTCGAGAAGGAATACCTGGTGCGCGTGCAATGGCACTCGCCCGAAGGCGTGGTCGAGCGCAAGGTCAGCGAAGTCTTCCCGGAAGACCAGCTTGAACTGCTGCGCCACGGCCTGTCGCTCGACGGCGTGACCCTCAAGCCGGCCAAGGTGAGCTGGCAGAACGAGGAGCAGCTGCGCTTCGTGCTGCGTGAAGGCCGCAAGCGCCAGATTCGCCGCATGTGCGAACAGGTGGGCCTGGAGGTGGTTGGACTCAAGCGCGTGCGCATGGGTCGCATCGTGCTGGGCGACCTGCCGCCGGGACAGTGGCGCTTCCTCGGGCCGTTCGAGAAGTTCTGAGGCATCGCATCACTGCCGGCGAGCCTGGTCTCGCCGGGCAGGCATCAATGAAAACGGGGCGCCAGATGGCGCCCCGTTTTTCATGGTTGTCACAGCCCTTCAATCGTCACTGTTCGGTGGCAACTCGGGAAACAGGACCTCGGTAAAGCCGAAACGCGTGAAGTCGCGCACGCGCATCGGGTACAGGATGCCTTGCAGGTGGTCGCATTCGTGTTGCACCACGCGCGCGTGAAAGCCCTCGGCAATGCGCTCGATGCGCCCGCCCTGCAGATCGTGGCCGCTGTACTTCAGCCGCGTGTGGCGCGGCACCACGCCGCGCAGCCCCGGCACCGACAGGCAGCCTTCCCAGCCGTCCTCCAGTTCATCGGACAGGGTCTCCAGCACCGGGTTGATCAGCACCGTCTTGGGCACCATCGGCGCGTCGGGATAGCGCGGATTGCGGTCAAAGCCGAAGATCACCACCTGCAGGTCCACGCCGATCTGCGGCGCCGCCAGGCCCGCGCCATTGGCATGGTCCATGGTGTCGAACATGTCTTCGATCAGCGTGCGCAGTTCCGGCGTGTTGAAGCGCTCCACCGGCCGCGCCACCTGCAGCAGGCGCGCATCGCCCATCTTGAGAATCTCGCGGATCATGGCTGTTCCCCCGGTTGACCTGCCCCGGCCGACTCCAGCAGCGCCAGCATGCCGGCCTCATCGAGCACCGGCACGCCGAGGGCCTCGGCCTTGTCCAGCTTGCTGCCGGCCTCGGCGCCGGCCACCACGTAGTCAGTCTTCTTCGACACCGACCCGGCCACCTTGGCGCCCGCGGCTTCCAGCATTTCCTTGGCGGTCTCGCGCGACAGGGTCGGCAAGGTGCCGGTCAGCACGAAGGTCTTGCCGGCCAGCGGCGCCGGCGCCCTGGCGGCGGGCTCGCTTTCGGCCCAGTGTACGCCAGCCGCGCGCAACTGCTCGATGACCTCCACATTGTGCGGTTCGCCGAAGAAGTTGACGATCGACTGCGCCACCACCGGGCCCACGTCGTTGACTTCGAGCAGCGCGGCCTCGTCAGCCACCATGAGCGCGTCCAGCTTGCCGAAATGGCGCGCCAGGTCCTTGGCCGTGGCCTCGCCGACATGCCGGATGCCCAGCGCAAAGATAAACCGGTTGAACGTGGTGCTGCGCGAAGCTTCGATCGCCGCCACCAGGTTGCCGGCCGACTTGTCGGCCATGCGGTCCAGCGCCGCCAGCTTGGCCACGCCGAGCTTGTAGAGATCCGCCGGCGTATGGACGATGCCCTGGTCCACCACCTGCTCCACCACCTTGTCGCCCAGCCCTTCGATATCCATGGCCCGGCGTTGCGCGAAATGCAGCAGCGCCTGCTTGCGCTGCGCGGCGCAGATCAGGCCGCCCGTGCAGCGCGCGATGGCCTCGTCCTCCAGGCGCTCGATGTGCGAACCGCAAACCGGGCAGGTGACCGGCATCACGAAGGCCCGCGCGCCTTCCGGGCGCCGTTCCGGCACCACCGCCACGACTTCCGGAATCACGTCGCCGGCGCGGCGCACGATCACCGTATCGCCGATATGCACGTCCTTGCGGCGCACCTCGTCCTCGTTGTGCAGGGTGGCATTGGTCACCGTCACGCCGCCCACGAACACCGGCTGCAGGCGGGCTACCGGAGTAATGGCGCCGGTGCGGCCGACCTGCACTTCGATGTCCTCGACGATGGTGGTCATCTCCTGCGCCGGGAACTTGTGCGCCAGCGCGAAGCGCGGCGCGCGCGACACGAAGCCGAGCTGCTCCTGCTCGGCCAGCGCATTGACCTTGTAGACCACGCCATCGATGTCGTACGGCAGCTGGTCACGCTTCTCGCCCACCTTGCGGTAGAAATCCAGCAGACCCTGCGCGCCCTTGACCACCGCGCGCTCCTGGCAGACCGGCAGCCCCATGGCGGCAAAGCCGTCCAGCATGGCACTGTGCGTGGCGGGACGTTCCATGCCCTGCAGCTCGCCAAGGCCATAGGCGAAGAACGACAGCGGACGCCTGGCGGTAATACGCGGATCGAGCTGGCGCAGGCTGCCGGCGGCGGCATTGCGCGGATTGACGAAAGTCTTCTCGCCGGCCTCGGCCTGGCGGGCATTGAGCTTGTCGAAATCGCGCCGGTACATGAAGACTTCGCCGCGCACTTCGAGCACCGGCGGCGCCGCGCCACGCAGCTTCAGCGGAATCGCCTTGATGGTGCGCACATTCACCGTCACGTCTTCGCCGGTCTCGCCGTCTCCGCGCGTCGCCGCCTGCACCAGCCGGCCGTCCTCGTAGCGCAGCGACATCGCCAGGCCGTCGAACTTCAGCTCGCTCGCGTACTCGACGGCTTGCGCGGCGCTGAACAGGTCCTGTTCGCCGGCCGCGGCGCTGCGTCCGAGCCCTTGCGCGCAGCGACGGTCAAAGCCGACCACGTCCTCGTCGGAAAAGCCGTTGTTGAGCGACAGCATCGGCACGCGGTGGCGCACCGTATCGAAGGCCGACAACGGTGCGCCGCCCACGCGCTGCGTTGGCGAGTCGGGCGTCAGCAGTTCGGGGTGTTCGGTTTCAAGCGCTTGCAGCTCGGAAAAGAGCGCGTCGTACTCGGCATCCGGGATGGTCGGGGCATCCAGCACGTAGTACTGGTGGTTGTGGCGATCCAGCTCCTCGCGCAGCCATTGCACGCGCTCGGCGGCGGATGCGGGCGGCAAGCCGCCAACCGGCGCGGAGGCATCTGCCTGCGCGCCGCGATGGGTTGCGTTCATGACAGGCTCCGGCTAGACGCTGAACAATCGTGCCGCTACCGGCGAACCGGCGGGCATGCCGCGCGCCTCCAGCTTCTGGTAGAGGGTCTCGAGCTGGTTGAAGATCGCGACGAACGACGCCTCGGTCAGCGGCCGCATATTGTCGTCGACCAGCTGCGCGCCCATGCGCTGGGCCAGCGAGTAGCCGTATTCGCAGACCGTCTTGAACGGCTTGCCGCCCTGGTCCGCTTGCGGTACGTCGAGCAGCAGCGTGATCTGGCCACCGCCCTTGACGGTCAGGTCATCGCGCAGGAAGTTCGTGTCGCCGAACTGCAGCGCGAACAGCGTACGCTGCACGCCCTCGGCGTTGGCCAGGTAGCGGATGAAGCGCGTACCGTCGCGCGACAGCACCAGACCGTCCTGTGTCGCCACGCTCTGCACGTAGGCGGCCGACCATGGCGCGCCATCCGAGATCACGTTGACGCCAAGCTGCACGTCGCAGCTTGCGGCGAACCCGTCGAGCTCGCGTGCGTTGGCGACGGTCTCGCCCATGTCAGGCAGGTCGGCCGAGGCATCCAGCGATTCGGCCAGCGCTTCGACCGCGTTCACGAATTCGGAGAACTCCAGCGCATTGAGCGGGCCGTTGCGGCTGGCAAGCTGCACGGCCACCTGCAGGTCCTCGTACTGGTGGCCGGCGGTCACCGGCTCCCAGGCGTTGGCCTCCACGCGCAGGCCCTCGATATGGATCTGCTTGGTGCCGGCGCGGCGCAGCCTGCCGGTCAGCGGCAGGATGCGGTCGCCCGAAGCCTTGCGCTCCAGGTGCAGCGGCACGATGCAGTCGATCAGTGGATCGATCGTGGCCGGCTGCGGCTGGCCGTCGGACACGACGGGTTCCGCCACCCTGGCCGGTGGCACCACCTTCGCTTGCGCCGCGCTCCCGGCTTGCGCTTCGGGTTCCGCTTCGGGTTCCGCTCGGGGTTCCGTTTCCGCTGCGGCAGAGGCGGCCGGCGCGGCCGCCAGCGCCACCTCGTCGGCCACGGCCTCATCGGCGTCCGCCGAACTGGCCGCGGCGGATGCGGCAACCGCCGCCACCTCATGCGGTGCCGGGCGCGCGGCCGGCGTCAGCGTCGGCTCGCGCCGCTCGACATGCTCCGGCGCAGGGGCCTCATGCAGCTTGGCAGCCACCTCCGGCGTGGTGGTCTCCCCCACCACGGGCTCGCGCATCGGCGGCAGGTCATCCTCGGGGCGCAGTTCGCGCGGGCGGCGCGCCTTGCGGATCTGCCACTGGTTGTAGCCGAACAGCAGCGCCAGGAAAACAAGGCCGGCGACGATCAGCGAGGTCTGCAAGTCCATGTTGATGTTCATGCCGCCTCCGCCATCGACACCGCCGCATCCATGTCCACCGCCACGATGCGCGACACGCCCTGCTCCTGCATGGTCACGCCGATCAGCTGGTGCGCCATTTCCATGGCGATCTTGTTGTGCGAAATGAAGACGAACTGCGTCTTGTCCGACATGCGGGCCACCATATTGGCGTAGCGCTCCGTATTGGCGTCATCGAGCGGGGCGTCCACCTCGTCCAGCAGGCAGAACGGGGCGGGATTGAGCTGGAACATGGCAAACACCAGCGCAATCGCGGTCAGCGCCTTTTCGCCGCCCGACAACAAATGAATGGTTGAGTTCTTCTTGCCCGGCGGCTGCGCCATCACCTGCACGCCGGCATCGAGGATTTCCTCGCCGGTCATGATCAGGCGCGCCTGGCCGCCACCGAACAGCGACGGGAACAGCTCGCCGAAATGGTGGTTGACCTGGTCGAAGGTGCCTTGCAGCAGCGCGCGGGTTTCCTGGTCGATCTTGGCGATGGCGTCTTCCAGCGTGGTAATCGCATCGTTCAGGTCGGCCGACTGCGCGTCGAGGAAGGTCTTGCGTTCGCGCGCCGCGGACAGTTCGTCGAGCGCGGCCATATTGACCGGGCCCAGCGCATTGATGGCGTTGTTGATGCGCGTGACTTCGCCCTGCAGGTAGGACGGCTTGAGGTCCGTCGTCAGCTTATCGGCCAGCGCCACCTCGTCGACCTGGGCCTCGGTCAGCTGTTCGCTGAACTGCTCCTGGTTCAGGCGCGCGGCCTGCTCCTTGAGCTGGGATTCGGTGATGCGGTCGCGCAGCGGCTGCAGGCTGCGTTCGGCGGCCAGGCGCTGTTCGTCGTGCTGGCGCAACTGCGCGGACAGCGCATCCAGCTCGATGCGGGCAGCGCCGAGCTTCTCTTCCTTCTCGGCGCGGCGTTCCAGCGCGTCCTGCAGGCCGGTATGGGCGGTCTGCTCGTTGATCGTCTCGAGTTCCGCGCGCGCGTTCTCGAGCGATTCGGCGATGCGCTCGGCCTGGTCGCTCGCCACCTGGATATTGCGGCGCAGCTCTTCGATGCGGCTGGCCAGGTTGCGTTCGCCAAAGACCGCCTCCTGCGCCGCGCGCTCGAGGTCGCGCAACTGGTGGCGCGCCGACGACAGCTTGCTGTCCAGCGCTTCGAACGCCATCTGCTGGTCTTCATGCGTGGCCTGCATCTCGGCCAGCGCCGCATCGTGCTGCTCGAAACTCGCTTCGGATTCCGCACGGATGGCGCGCTGCTTGTCGACCTGCGCACCGATTTCGTCCAGTTCCTCGCGGATCTGGCCACTGCGCGCGGCGTAGCGTTCCATCGCCTGCGACAGCTTGAGCACGTCCATCTGCAGCGCATGCGCGCGGCGCGTCGCCTGCTCGCCGCGCGAGCGTGCCTCGGCCAGTGCCTGGCTCGCTTGCGTATAGGCGGCTTCGGCGCGCACGGCCTGGCTCCTGGCCTCGTCCGACAGGAGCACCTGGGCACGGGCCTGCTTCTGCAGGTTCTCGATTTCCTGCTCGCGGGCCAGCATGCCCGCCTGCTCGGAATCGGCGGCATAGATCTGGATGGCGTTGCGGCCGATCAGGTGCCCTTCGGCCACCACGAACGACGCGCCGTCGGGCAGCGTATTGCGCGCGGCCAGCGCCTGCGCCATGTCCGTGGCCGTGTAGATATCGGCAAGCCAGTCCTGCATCACCGCGCGGATACCGGGCTCGGTGATCTGCACCAGCGACATCAGCGGACGCAGGCCGGCAGGCGCTTCGATCGGCCGCGCGGCGGGCGGCGGCGAATAGAACGCCAGCTTGGCGGGCGGCGCGTCCGACAGGAAGGCCTTGACCCAGTCCAGGTTCGACACCTCGAGTGCGGCGAGCTTCTCGCGCAGCACCGATTCCAGCGCGCTTTCCCAGCCCGGCTCGATATGGACCTTCTTCCACAGCCGCGGCAGCTCCGCCAGGCCATGCTTGGCCAGCCAGGGCTGCACCTTGCCGTCGGTCTGCACGTTCTCCTGCAGCTGCTTCAGCGCGGACAGGCGCGCCTCCAGCGCGGCGATCGCGGCGGCTTCGCTCTGCACGCGCTCCTGCGCGGCGCGGCGCTCGCCATCGAGGCGCGGCACGCTGTCCTCGGCATCGGCCAGGATGGCCTGCGCTTCCTCCAGCACGGCTTCCTGCTCGGCCAGTTCGGCACGCGCCTCTTCCAGCCGCGTCTCGTCCGGACGATCGAGACCCTTTTCCTCACCCGACAGGCGTTCGCGGCGCTGTTCGAGCTGCTGCAGCATCTGGTCGGCGCTGCGCTGCTGCGCGGCTTCGAGCTTGAGCGCCTGTTCGGCCTGCATGATGCCGGAGCGCTGCTCGTTGAGCAGTTGCTGCGCGTCGCGCCACTGCGCTTCCAGCGTGGGCAGCTCGTCGTTCTTCTGCGCCACCGCTTCCTGCGCCTGCACGGTGCGCCCTTCGGACACGGCGAGATTTTCCTCGGCCTGCGCGAGTTCGTCGCTGGCCTGCTGCGACTTGCCCTGCCACTGCTCGCGCTGGGTGGTCAGCGCCGCGATCTGGGCCTGCACGCGGTTGCGCGACTCCACCACGTAGCGGATCTCGGCTTCCAGCTTGCTGACTTCGGCATTGGCCTCATACAGCGCACCCTGCGCCGCGTGCATGCCGTCGGATGCCGCATAGTGCGCGACCCGCATGGTTTCGAGTTCGGCCTCGACATGGCGCAGCTGCGCGGTCTGCGCTTCCAGGTCGATCTGGGCCTGCTCGATGGCGCGCTGGTGGCGCTCCTGCTCGACCTGCGCCTCGCGCTTGCGCAGCAGCCACAGCAGGTGCTGCTTCTCTTCGCCGTCGGCCTGCAGCGTCTTGAAACGCTGCGCGACCTCGGCCTGCCCTTCGAGCTTCTCGAGATTGGCGCCGAGTTCGCGCAGGATGTCTTCCACGCGGGTCAGGTTCTCGCGCGTGTCGGACAGGCGGTTCTCGGTTTCGCGGCGGCGTTCCTTGTACTTGGACACGCCGGCGGCCTCTTCCAGGAAGATCCGCATGTCATCGGGCTTGGCCTCGATGATGCGCGAGATCATGCCCTGGCCGATGATGGCGTAGGCGCGCGGCCCCAGGCCCGTGCCCAGGAAGATGTCCTGGATGTCGCGGCGGCGTACCGGCTGGTTGTTGATGTAGTAGGACGAGGTGCCGTCGCGCGTCAGCACGCGCTTGACGGCCACTTCGGCATACTGGCTCCACTGGCCGGCGGCGCGGCCCTCGGCATTGTCGAAGACCAGTTCGACGCTGGCCCTGCCGGCCTGCTTGCGGGCCGTGGAACCGTTGAAGATGACGTCCTGCATGGATTCGCCACGCAGCTCGGACGCACGTGACTCGCCCAGCACCCAGCGGACTGCATCAATGATGTTGGATTTACCGCAGCCGTTGGGACCTACGATCCCGACCAGTTGGCCGGGCACCTGGAAATTGGTCGGATCGACGAAAGACTTGAAGCCCGCCAGCTTGATCGAAGATAGTCGCACGGTTGTCGTGTGGTATCGGCGCTGATGGCAGCGCACGCAGCATTAGAGCGTTCAGGAATGAGCGGCACACGCGGACGGGCGGACGCCCGGCGTGCCGCCAGCGTCCCTTCTCGCCCCCCGTGACCGAGAATTGGCGGTAATCATACCATCGCAACCCGGCGATCCGGCCGCTCCGGCAGTGGGTTCCACGGCATTTTTCCGGGTCGCTTTTCCTTTGCGCGCAGCTATTTACGAGCGTTTCTGCAGGCACTTTTCGAACGCGCCTGCGCTGATCCTGTTGCAACAGTTATGTAACAACCGGGAAACCAACTAGGGTAAATGCTAGTCTCTCAGACATGCCAGCGTGACGCCAGATGCTCCCGGGACGACAACTCCGACGCGGCGTCCGGCCCTTTGCGGAGGATCCAGCATGACCCAGCCGTCAGCGGCAAACCTGCCGTGGTCTGTCAGCGAGATTGATTACCGGGCAATCCAGTCCGAACGCGTGCGGGGCGACCGCGACCTGTTTTATCTGCTGGTGTCGGCATCGTTTATCGAGAGCGGATCCGACACCTATGCCGGCAACCTTGCGACCTACTATGCCGCCGTGCCCGAGGCGGCCGGGTGGCTGTCGGACCACTGGGAAGCCGAGGAACTGCAGCACGGCCTGGCGCTGCGCCGCTACGTCGAGCATGTCTGGCCGGAATTCGACTGGGAACGCGGCTACGAACGCTTCTTCGAGGAATACTGCCAGACCTGCTCCATCGACCAGTTCGAGCCGACCGGGGCACTGGAAATGGCCGCCCGCTGCGTCGTCGAGACCGGCACGGCGGCCTACTATCGCGCGCTGGAACAAGCCAGCGACGAACCGGTGCTGCGTACCCTGACGCGCCGCATTGCCAACGACGAGGTGCGGCACTACAAGCACTTCTACCGCTTCTTCAACCGCTTTGCCGAGTCCGAAAGGCTTGGCCGCACCAGGGTGCTCGGCGCCCTGACGCGCCGGCTGCTCGAAATCAAGAACGAGGATGCAGCCATTGCGCTGCGCAATGTGCTGCGCATGGAGCGCGGGCAAGAGGACATCCCGGAACACGAAGTCAAGGCGCTCAACTCGCGCGTCAGCGCGGTGATCCGGCGCCATCTGCCCGTGGAAATGACCGTAAAGATGCTGCTGCGACCGCTGAACCTGCACGTCACGCTGGAACGCGCCGTACGCAAGCCGCTGGTGGCCGTCGTGTCGCGGGTCATGCTGCACTGACCCGCGACCGCGCTCACCCTCTCGCCCGCTCAGGCGGCGGCTTCGGCGCCGGCCGCCACGGCTTCCGGTGCGCGGCGACTGCGATGCACCAGCCCCGAAAGCGCGCCGGCGGCAACGATACAGAGGCCGCCCACGGCCTCTTTCCAGCTCAGCGTCTCGGTCGCCAGCCACCAGGACGACACGGCGGCCACCACGATCTCGAACAGCATCAGCAACGACACGCGATTGGCCGGCAAGCGCTGCAGCCCATACTGGACCACGGCATTGCTCAGCACCAGGACCGCCGCCAGCCCGGCCACCAGGGCCGCCACGGCGGCGCCCGCGCCCGGCGCGATCACCGCCGACTGTGCATCGAGCAACAGCGCGCAAGGCACGCCGACCGCCGTGCAGCCCAGATAGACCACGACCGTGCGCAGCCGCGCATCCATGTCCGGAAACTGCTGCCCGGCCCGTCGCGACAGCACGTTGTTGACGGCGAAGCCCATGCCGCCAGCCAGTCCGGACCATTCCGCGGCGCTCCCCGGCAGCGGCACGCCCACCTCGGGTGTCCACAGCATCAGGCCGGCGCCGGACAACGCGAGCGCAATCAGCGCAAGACCGCCCGCCGACAGCCGTTCGCCCAGGAACACCCGCGCGAACAGCGCGGTCCAGACCGGGGTCAGGTAGAACAGCAGCAGCACGCGCATGACGTGCCCGTTCACGCTGCCCCAGACAAAGCCCGCATTGGTCACGCCCGCGGCCAGGCCAATCGCCACGAACAGCCACGATGCCCGCATGCCGCGCAGCTGCCTGCGGAACGCCAGCAGCGAGACCACGGCCGCCGCGCAACTCACCAGTGCCGCGGCGCTCATGCCGCCCAGGCCCCAGCCCGCCAGCACGCGGTACGGGAACCAGGCAATGCCCCAGACCGAGGCACCGATCAGGATGGAAAGCGAGGACTTGACCGCATGGCGGTCGGCGGCGCCATGCTGCGCCGCAATATTATTGTCAGTCATTTGGAAATAGCTACGAGGGGCCAGCCTGCCAGCAGAAACGCGCGCATCCGTCGCCGGCATCACATGCCGGTGATGCCCGGCATCCGCACACCGGATGCGCCGCGCCGGCCGCGCCATCGCACGGGAAAGCCTGCCGTTCCCTTATAATGCTGGGTTTCAACCGGCCCCATCCAGAACGTGAATCCGCGCCTCGACCTGCTCCAGCCCTACCCCTTCGAGAAACTGCGGGTGCTCTTCGCGGAAGTGAAAGCGGCCGACAAGCCGGCGATCAGCTTCGGCATCGGCGAGCCCAAGCACCCCACGCCCGAATTCATCAAGAAGGCGTTGGCCGAGTCGCTGGCGGGGCTGGCGAATTATCCCACAACGGCCGGTTCCGATGCACTACGACAGTGCATCGCCACCTGGCTGGAACGCCGCTACGGGCTCCCCAGGGTCAATGCCGCGACCGAGGTGCTGCCGGTGACCGGCTCGCGCGAAGCGCTGTTCGCGTTCGCGCAGACCGTGGTCGACGGCACCCGTCCCGGCGCGCTGGTGCTGTGCCCGAACCCGTTCTACCAGATCTACGAAGGCGCCGCGCTGCTGGCCGGCGCCACGCCGGTGTTCGCGAACAGCGACCCCGCGCGCAACTTCGCCCCGGCGTTCGACCGCATTGCCGACGAGGTCTGGCAGAAGGTGCAGTTGCTGTTCGTCTGCTCGCCCGGCAACCCGACCGGCGCGGTGCTGTCGCTCGACGACTGGAAGCAGCTGTTCGCGCTGTCGGACAAGTATGGCTTCGTGATCGCCTCGGACGAGTGCTACTCGGAGATCTACTTCGACGAGAGCCGCGCGCCGCTGGGTGCGCTGGAGGCCGCCCACAAGCTGGGCCGCGGCTTCGAACGGCTGGTGATGTTCTCGAGCCTGTCCAAGCGCTCGAACGTGCCGGGCCTGCGCTCCGGCTTCGTCGCCGGCGACGCCGCCCTGCTGAAGAAATTCCTGCTATACCGTACCTACCACGGCGGCGCGATGAACCCGGCCGTGCAGACTGCCAGCATTGCCGCCTGGAACGACGAGGCCCACGTGCGCGAGAACCGCGCCGCCTATGTGCGCAAGTTCAGCCAGGTGACGCCGATGCTGGCCGAAGTGCTGGACGTGGCGCTGCCCGACGCCGGCTTCTACCTGTGGGCCGATGTCTCGCGCACTGGCCTGACCGATGTCGAGTTCGCCGCGCGGCTGCTGGCCGCGCAGAACGTCACGGTGCTGCCGGGCAGCTACCTCGCGCGCGAGGCCGGCGGCATCAACCCCGGCGCCAACCGCGTGCGCATGGCGCTGGTGGCCACGCCGGAGGAATGCCTGGAAGGCGCCCGCCGGATCGTGGAATTCTGCAAGTCGCTGGGCTGATCCGCCGGGATCCGACGCATATCCGTGGCGCGGCCTGACCGCCGTGCCTTCTCCAAACAACCACTGAAGAAACCCAAATGACGCAAGCTCTGCAAGCCCTGATCGACCAGGCCTGGGAAGACCGCACCAGCCTGTCGCCGAAGTCCGCCCCCGCCGATATCCGCGAGGCAGTCGCCAACGTCATCGGCCAGCTCGACGCCGGCACGCTGCGCGTGGCCGAGAAGCAAGGCAAGGACTGGATCGTCAACCAGTGGGTCAAGAAGGCCGTGCTGCTGTCGTTCCGCCTGGAAGACAACGCGCCGATGAGCGCCGGCGGCTTTGCCCAGTTCTACGACAAGGTCCCGACCAAGTTTGCCAACTGGAGCGCCGACGACTTCGCCCGCGCCGGCTTCCGCGTGGTGCCGCCCGCCGTGGCCCGCCGCGGTTCGTTCATCGCCAAAAACGCCGTGCTGATGCCGTCGTACGTGAACATCGGCGCCTATGTCGATGAAGGCACCATGGTCGACACCTGGGCCACCGTCGGTTCGTGCGCGCAGATCGGCAAGAACGTCCACCTGTCGGGTGGCGTGGGCATCGGCGGCGTGCTGGAGCCGCTGCAGGCCAACCCGGTCATCATCGAAGACAACTGCTTCATCGGCGCGCGTTCGGAAGTCGTGGAAGGCGTGATCGTCGAAGAGAACTCGGTCATCTCGATGGGCGTGTACCTGGGCCAGTCGACCAAGATCTACGACCGCGAAACCGGCGAGATCCACTATGGCCGCGTGCCGGCCGGCTCGGTCGTGGTGGCGGGCAACCTGCCGTCCAAGGATGGCAAGTACAGCCTGTACTGCGCCGTGATCGTGAAGAAGGTGGACGCGCAGACCCGCGCCAAGACCAGCCTGAACGACCTGCTGCGCGGCGACTGATCGCCCGCGGCGGCCCGGTCCGAGGCTCCGCCACGCGCGGGGCCGCGGCCGGGCCTTCCCCTGCATCACCCCGCCACACCGCCCGCGACGTGCCCTCCCTCCGCAAGCGACTCATGGCCCTGGATCCCACCACCGTCAGCACTGTCCTCTCCCTCCTGCCCACGATCCTCGAACAGGCCAACAAGACCATCGACAAGATCAAGAAGGGCCGACGCAAGGATGACGGCCCGGATGGGGCCGCGCCGGAAACGCGCGACCCCGCCGCACGCATCGCGGAACTGGAAGCCGCCGCCGTGCAGCAGGCCGAGGCGGTCAAGCTGCTCGCCGAGCAGCACGCCCTCACCATCGACGCCCTGCGCAAGGAAGCGGCGCGGCTGGACCGCCGCCTGCGCCTGATGACGAGCGTGGCCATGGCCGGCGTGGCGCTCGGCCTCGGCGGCCTGGTGATCGCCCTGAACCTGCTTTTCCGCTGAACCGCTCAACCGCTGCCCCCCCAGCCAAGACCCGACACGCCATGACCGTCCTGCTCTACGGCATCCCGAACTGCGACACCGTCAAGAAGGCCCGCACCTGGCTGGACGCCAACGACGTCGCCTACACCTTCCACGATTTCAAGAAGCAAGGCGTCGATGAAGCCATGCTGCGCGGCTGGCTGAAGCACGTGCCGCTGTCGACCCTGCTCAACCGCAAGGGCACGACCTGGCGCGCGCTGCCGGACGCCGACAAGGTGCGCGCCGAAGAAGAAGCCGGCGCCATCGCGCTGATGCAGCAAAGCCCTTCGCTGATCAAGCGCCCGGTGCTTGCGCACGACGGCAGGGTCAGCGTGGGTTTTTCCGCCGACCAGTACGCCAGCCAGTTCTGAATTTCTCCGTCCTCCCATGACCGCCACCCTTGCCCTCACCGAAGACCTGATCCGCCGCCGCTCCGTCACGCCCGCGGACGAAGGCTGCCAGGCCGTGCTGGAAACCCGCCTGAAGGCGCTCGGCTTCACGTGCGAAGCCATCGTCAGCGGCCCCGATGATTTCCGCGTGACCAACCTGTGGGCCGTGAAGCGCGGCACGCAAGGCAAGGACGGCAAGCTGCTGGCCTTTGCCGGCCATACCGACGTGGTGCCCACCGGCCCGCTCGAGCAGTGGAACTCCGACCCGTTCGAGCCGACGCACCGTGACGGCCGCCTGTTCGGCCGCGGCGCCGCGGACATGAAGACGTCGATCGCCGGCTTTGTCGTGGCGGTCGAGGAATTCGTCGGGGCGCATCCGGACCACGCGGGCACCATCGCTTTCCTGATCACCAGCGACGAGGAAGGCCCGGCGCATGACGGCACCATCAAGGTCGTGGAGGCCCTGAAGGCGCGCGGCGAACGGCTGGACTACTGCGTGATCGGCGAACCGACGTCGGTCGACACGCTCGGCGACATGGTCAAGAACGGCCGCCGCGGCTCCCTGTCGGGCAGGCTCGTGGTCAAGGGCGTGCAGTGCCATATCGCCTATCCGCACCTGGGCCGCAACCCGATCCATGAAGCCGCCCCCGCGCTGGCCGAACTGGCCGCCGAAGTGTGGGACCAGGGCAACGAATACTTCCCGCCCACCAGCTGGCAGATGTCGAACATCCACGGCGGCACCGGCGCGACCAACGTGATTCCGGGCCACGTCACGATCGACTTCAACTTCCGTTTCTCGACGGCAAGCACGCCCGAGGGCCTGAAGTCGCGCGTGCATGCGATCCTGGACCAGCACAAGCTCGAATACACGCTGGACTGGACGCTCGGCGGCGAGCCCTTCCTGACGCCGCGCGGCGACCTGTCCGACGCCCTGTCGGCCGCGATCGAAGCCGAGACCGGCGTGAAGACCGAACTGTCGACCACGGGCGGCACCTCCGACGGCCGCTTCATCGCCAAGATCTGCCCGCAGGTGATCGAGTTCGGCCCGCCCAACGCGACCATCCACAAGATCGACGAGAACGTCGAAGTCCGCTTTATCGAACCGCTCAAGAACGTCTACCGTGGCGTGCTGGAACGGCTGATTGCCTGATCGCCTGCCGATCGCACTCCCATCGACCACAGGATCCACGACCATGGCCACTCCCTCCCCGCTGCGCACCGTGCGCGACCTGCTGCGCCTGGCGGTGTCGCGCTTCACCGCGGCGCGCCTCTCGTTCGGCCACGGCAGCGCCAACGCCTACGACGAAGCCGCCTACCTGGTGCTGCACACGCTGAACCTGCCGCTCGACACGCTCGACCCGTTCCTCGACGCGCGCCTGCTGCCCGAGGAAATCGACGCGGTGATGCAGGTCATCGACCGCCGCGTCAACGAACGCGTGCCGGCCGCCTACATCACGCACGAGGCCTATATGCACGGCCTGCGCTTCTACGTCGATTCGCGCGTGATCGTGCCGCGCAGCTTTATCGGCGAACTGATGCAGGACGGCCTCGAACCGTGGATCGGCGAGACCGCCCAGGTTGGCCCGGTGCTGGAGCTGTGCACGGGGTCCGGCTGCCTGCCGATCCTGGCGGCCCACGTGTGGCCCAACGCGCGGATCGATACGGTCGACATCTCGCCCGATGCGCTCGCCGTGGCGCGCCGCAACGTGGCCGACTACAAGATGCAGGAGCGCATCCACCTGTTCGAGGGCGACCTGTACGCGCCGCTGCCGCCGGGCGCCAGGTACGACGTGATCCTGACCAACCCGCCGTACGTCAACGAAGCCTCGATGCAGGCGCTGCCGCCCGAATACCTGGCCGAGCCGCGCATTGCGCTGGCCGGCGGCGACGACGGCATGGACGTGGTGCGCCGGATCATTGCCGGTGCCAAGGCGCGCCTGAACCCGGGCGGCGTACTGGTGGTGGAAATCGGCAACGAGCACGCCAATGTCGAAGCGGCGTTCCCGGACCTGGAGATCGTCTGGCTGCCCGTCAGCGCGGGCGACGAGCAGGTCTTCCTGCTGACCTACGACGCGCTGCCCGGATAAAGGGCAGTCGGCGGCAAGGGGCGCGGACACGTGCCGCGCCCGTCTTTCCCGAAGTGTTTCAATCGAAGTGTTTTAACCCGCGGCCCCCATAACAAGAACAATGACCGGAGACGACCTCCAGGCCCTGCCCACCGGTAGCGCCCCTTCCCCGTCCACTTCCCCGCGCGACGTGGCGACACGCGGCATCGCCGTCCTGACCTTCGCCTTCGCACTCAGCCAGTTCTTCCGTTCCTGCCTGGCGGTCATGGCCCCGGAACTGCAGCACGATTTCGGCCTGTCTCCGGCCGGCTACGGTGCGCTGTCCTCCTCCTTCTTCCTGGCCTTTGCCGTGGCCCAGATCCCGGTTGGCATCGCCTTCGACCGCTATGGCGTGGGCAGGCCCACGGCCGGGCTGCTGGCGGTCGGCGCGGTGTCGTCGATCCTGTTTGTCCTGGCGCCCAACGGCGCTGTGGCCACGCTGGCGCAGGTCGGGCTGGGGCTGGCATGCGCGCCGGTATTCATGGGCCTGCTGCATTTCGCTTCGGAACAGCTCTCCGAGCGCGACTACACGCACGTGGTCAGCAAATCGAACGCCATGGGCATGATCGGCGCCTTGTGCGCGACCGCGCCGCTGGGCTGGGCCACCGAACTGGTGGGCTGGCGGCCGTCGATGGCGGTCTCGGCACTGGGCATGGTCATCGCCGCGTGGGGCGTCTGGCGCTTCGTGCGCGATACCGGCCACGCGGAGGCGCGCAGCGCCTCGTGGCCGTCCATGCTCACGCAAAGCGCCCGGCTGCTGGGCCTGGTGCCGCTGTGGACGCTGATCCCGCTGTGCGTGGCCATGTCCGCCGGCACGGCCTTCCGCAACGCGTGGAGCGGGCCTTACCTCGCCGATGTCTACGGGCTCAGCTCGGCATCCCGCGGCGTGGCGCTCACGCTGCTGAGCGTGGCCGGATTCCTCACCGCCTTCATGCTGCCCGTGCTGGTACGGCGCAGCACGCTCAAGACCGCCATCCTCGCCTGGTCCTGCCTGTCGATGTCCGGCGCCGTGATGCTGACGCTGTGGCCCGCTTCCGGCGTAGCCAGCGGCGTGGCGATGATGGCCCTGCTCTCGACCATCGGCATGCTCCATCCGCTTGTGATGGCGCAGGGCCGCAGCCTGATCCCGCCGTCCAAACGCGGGCGCGGGCTGGGGTTGCTCAATACCTTCGTGTTCCTTGGCTCCGCGCTCACGTCGTGGGGCTATGGGCTGATTGCCAATATGGGACATCTGCAGCGTTGGGGAGAGCCCGCGACGTATGCCGCGATCTTCCTGTCGGCGGCAGTGCTGGTGGCTGCGGCGCTGGTGCCCTATGTCTTCAGTCCGGCGCAGGGACATCACTAGCGTCAGGCTTCAATAGGCCGGAACGCAGCCGGCCCGGTCCGCAAGTTCCTGCATTGGTGCGGGCGCCGGCGGCGAGCCCTGCCCGCGCTCACAAACTTTCCGCCTGCAGGCGTGCAGGCTCGTGTGCACGAATCCACGCCCTTTCACGTTAAGCCTCCGGAAGCGGATCAGCCCGGGTCCCGCGCGGATCCCGAGCCCCCGCTTGTACAGACCAAAAACAACCGGAAAACGTGAGAAAGAGCCTCCTCGCATTCGCCGCGACGTCAGCCGTCGTCGCGGTCTGCGCCTGCATTGACAACGCCGGTGCCACCCCTCCGACAATCGTCGCAAACCTCTCGGGCAAACCGACCTTGAGCAAGGAGCCCTCTCCTTCAGCTCCGGCCGGAACCACGCACAGATCCACTTACTTCCGGGCCGACCCGCGCCTCGAATTCTTCAATGCCCTCAACGCCCTGCGCGTTGCAATGGGTGTAGGCGCGTTGCGGCAGGACCCCGCCCTGGACGCCGCGGCCGAGAACCACCTGGAGTATATGAAGCTCAACGCGGTGATGAGCCATACGGAGACGCCCGGGAATCCTGGCTTCACCAGCCCCGATCCGTACCACCAGGTGCTTGCCGTGGGCGGCTCGCACAGGCAATGGGTCGGACAGAATGCCTACAACGGCGATATCGGTCGCTGTCTTGCCTCGCTGGCGAACTCGGTTTACCACCTGCAAGGGATCACCAGCAATCAGGAGACCATCGGCCTGGCCATGCGTGACAATTACTGCGTGGCGAACTTCGGCGTGGTGACCGCGGCGGGAACCGGAGGCTATGGCCTCGCCCAATGGGGCGGCCAGCAACTGCCTCCCGGCACTGGCGCCCACTACCCCGCCAGCAATGCCAGCGTGCGCGGCCTGTTCGTTCCCGCTGACGAGATCCCGAATCCGGCGCCCGACCTGGCCGCCGCCGGTACCCCGATCATGTTCCGGGTCAATGTGGAAAAGCCAGCCGACGTGCTGACGGTTTCAAGCTTCACGCTGACGGGCCCACGCGGCGATGCCGTGCCCGCACGCATCCTGGTGCCTGCCGAGTCCAAGGCCGGCTCGGTGGCTTCGGCCGTCGCGGACGCGAGCCTGTACCGGGGCGTGGTTTTCCTGCTCCCCACGCAGCCCATCGCCGCCGGCACCTATATCGCGAGCTTTGTCGGTGCGCGAAATGGCGTGGCGATCAGCAAGTCCTGGCGCTTTACGGCGTATTGATCGGCGTCCTTTGCAGGGACAAGCGTTGCCACGCTGCGTTTCCGGCCGTTCCTTGCGTGCCCATGACCGGAGCGGCCCGCCTTGCGGGCCGCCCTGCCCTTATGGCTCCTGCAAGGTCACCCCATGGCTGGCGAAGATGCGGGCCAGTTCACCCTTGCGCCGCAGCGCCTCCAGTGCGTTTTCCAGTGATTCGGCCAGCGCCCGGTCGCCAGCCTTGATGGCCATGCCAATGGCCCATCCGCGCGGCGGCAACAGCGGTGAAGCGATGTCTGCCGTGGCAAAGCGCGAAGCGGACTGATTCGCGGTTTTCAGTGCGCTCTCGTATTGCGCGCGGGTCACCATGGCAGCGGCGATATCACCGGCAAAAAGCGCGCGCAGGGCGTCGTCGGCTTCGGGGTAGATCTTCACCCTGTCACGCAAGGCGCCCCCCGCGCCGGACAACAAGGCGTTGGCGCCGGCCGAGCCGGCGGCTGCGCCGGTGGCCTGGCCCGCCAGGTCTTCGAGGCCGCGCACGTCCGGCACGCGCTCGCGGTCGCGCACCAGCACGAAGGTCTCGCGGTAGTAGGGAGCGAAGATCAGGGCCTGGTCGTTGGCACGCATGAAGGCGCGGTCGACCGGCACGTGCAGCATCACGTCCGCCGGCCCGTAGCCGAGGTAATGGCCGCGCCATACCATCGAGCGCAGGTCGTCGGCCATGTCATCGTCGGCATCGAAGGGCAAGAGCGACACTTGCAGGCCCAGCTCGCTGGCCAGGGCCCGGGCCAGCGCCACGTCGATGCCGGCGTACTGGCTGCCCGCGACCGCCGAGAACGGCGGCAAGCCCTTGTAGACCGCGACCTTCAGCGTGCCGTTCTGGCGGATGCGAGCCAGGTCTGCCAGCGCCGGCCGGGTGCAGAGCAGCGCGCCGGCCGCCAGCAAGGCGCCGCAAAACCTGCGCCGGGCCGGCTCGGCCGGGATCGGACGAAGCCTCGGTGACATGGGATCTCCTGAACGTGGAAACAACGAATCTGAAAGAGGGGTTCGCCTGCGGGACAGCGCTGCCTCACTCGCGCCGCGATTCCAGATAGGTCTTGATCGCCCACACGGCTTCCTGGCTCAGCACGCCGTCGAACGGCGGCATGTAGACACGGCCATCGCGGGTTCGGCCCTTGCGCACGGTGGTGGTGAAGTACTGCGAGATTTCGCTGAGACAGGCCTGCTTCTTCCTGGCATCGGCCAGCGACATGCAATCGCCGTCGAGCTTGCGCAGGTCGGGGGCGATGCCGCCGGATACCGCTTCCAGGCCGTGGCAGCGCGCGCAGTTCTGGTTGTAGGCCGAGCTGCCGATCCGCTGCGCCTCCTGCTGTTCGCCGCCGGCGCGATAGGGGTTGTCCGGACGCCATTCTTCGCCAAGCTGCGGCAGGGACTTGGTGTCGACCGCTTGCGGCGTGACATCGCCGTGGGCCCATGCGGTTCCGGCCGGGGTGGCGCCCAGCATGGCGCAGAGCGAAAGCAGGGCAAGCAGGCGGCGCTGCGTTTTCATGGATGTCTCCTACAGTGGTGGATGGGGTTTTTGTTTGCCACCATTTCCGCAAGAGCCATACCAGCGGGCCGGAACGGGCCAGAGCAGGCCGGAGCAGGCGCCGCACCGCCTGGCAGCAGGCTTTCCGGCGACTGCTCCGGCGCGTGCAGCGCACCATCGCCACGGCGGTGTCCCGGAATGCCACACTCTGGCAAGCGTCTTGCTACATGACGCAACACTGTTGACGCCACGCCAGGCCATGGCGACGAAGGCGCCGACTGCGACCCGCGCAAAGATCGCGGGCGACCATCCACAGGAGACACAGACATGACCATCCCAGCGGAGCCCGTTCGCCCTGCCACGTCCGGCAATCTGGGCGATCTGGCCGGCCAGCCCGAGCGCGCCGAACTGATTGCCCTGGCCCACCAGCGCTCCGCCTCGTATGGCCTGCGCCCCTATGAGTCGCCGGACTTCTGCCCGGTGCTGCAAAGCGAACTGAAGACAAGAATCGAACGCAGCCAGTCCCTGTTCACCTACGCGCTGCCGGTGATGGAAACGCTCTACGACCAGATCGTGAATACGCAGAGCATGGTGATCCTGACCGACGCCGACGGCCTGATCCTGCACTCGCTGGGCGACGACGATTTCCTCGCCCGGGCCGACAAGGTGGCGCTGCGCGCGGGCGCGGACTGGTCGGAGGAGAGCCGCGGCACCAATGCCATCGGCACCGCGCTGGCCGAGAACCGCGCCACGCTGGTCCACGGCGCCGACCATTTCCTGGAAGCCAACCAGTTCCTGACCTGCTCGTGCATGACCATCCTGGACCCCTACGGCAAGACGGTAGGCGCGCTGGATGTGACGGGCGACCAGCGTGGCTTCCACAAGCACACCATGGCGCTGGTGCGGATGTCGGCGCAGATGATCGAGAACCAGCTGTTCGGCAACGCCTTCCGCGACATGGTGTGCATCCGCTTCCATTCGCGCGCGGAGTTCCTGGGCACGCTGGTGGAAGGGATCGTCTCGTTCACGCCCGGCGGACGCTTCCTGTCGTCAAACCGCAGCGGGCAGTTCCAGCTTGGCATGTCCAATGCGGCGCTGCAGGCGCATACCTTTTCTTCGCTGTTCGGGATGCCGATGTCCCTGCTCTTCGATGCGGTGCGCGGCGCGCCGGCCGGCATCGTGCAGTTGCAGCTGCCGAGCGGCGTCAAGGTCAGCGCGCGCGCGGAATGGAAATCCAGTCCCGCCTCGATGCCCGGCACGGCCGCCGCGCCCGCAGGCGCCCCGGATGCCATCACGGCGCCGCGCCGCCTCTACGCAGCCCCGGCCCGGCCCGAAGGGCTGGCTGACCTGGACACCGGCGACGCGCAGATCCGGACCGTGATCGGCAAGCTGCGCAAGGTCATCGGCAAGGACATACCGGTGATGGTGCTGGGCGAAACCGGCACCGGCAAGGAGCTGATGGCACGCGCCATCCACGCCGACAGCCCACGGCACGCGGGGCCCTTCATCGCGGTGAACTGCGCGTCGATCCCGGAAAACCTGATCGAGTCGGAGCTGTTCGGTTACGAGGAAGGCGCCTTCACCGGCGCCCGCAAGAAGGGCGGCATCGGCAAGATGCTCCTGGCCAATGGCGGCACCCTGTTCCTGGATGAGATCGGCGACATGCCGCTGCACCTGCAGGGGCGGCTGCTGCGCGCGCTGCAGGAACGCGCCGTCCAGCCGCTGGGCAGCAGCAAGGTGATCCAGGTGGATGTCCTGGTGGTGTGCGCCACCAACCGCAACCTGCGCGAGATGGTCGCCGGCGGCCAGTTCCGCGAAGACCTCTACTACCGCCTGAACGGGCTGGTGGTGCGCCTGCCGGCCCTGCGCGAGCGCAGCGACCTCGACGTGGTGGCAGGCAAGCTGCTGCGCCAGGACCAGGGCCAGGCTGGAGCGGAGCCGCCCCGCATCCGGGACTCCGTGATGGAACTGTTCCGCCGCTATCACTGGCCGGGCAATATGCGTCAGCTCGGCAACCTGCTGCGCACGGCACGCCTGATGGCGGAAGGCGAAGCCGAGATCACCGAGGACCACCTGCCCGACGACTTCCTGGACGACCTGCGCGAGCGGCAGGAGCGACACGAGGGGCACGAGGGGCACGAGCGACACGAACTGGCGGCGGCGCCGGGCGGGCCGGTGGTACGGGGCTTGACGGTATCCGTGGCTCGCCCCGTCGGGCAAGGGGGCACACAGCAGGGCACACAGTGGGGCACACAGCCGACGCGGCTGGCCGAGGTCGAGGCACAGCTCATCGTCGCCACCGTCAAGGCGCACCACGGCAATATCTCGGCCGCGGCCAAGGCGTTGGGCATCTCGCGCAATACGGTCTACCGCAAGATGGAGGAGGCGCGCGGGCTGCCGCAACCTCCGGGCTGATCCCTCGCCTTCCGTGCCGCCGTCATCCCGGCTGCCAGCGCACTGCGACGATCGCTGCGGCCAATGCCTTGCCCAGTGCGCCGGTGGCGAGGTGCCCGCCATCGACCCACTCCAGGCGCGCGCCAGGCATGGCGGCCTGCAGGCGCCGGGCATTGGCGGGACGGCAGACCGCGTCGAACCTGCCATGCAGCAGTGTCACCGGCAGGCCATGTGCGGCAATGGTCCGCGCCGCCCGCAGCAGGCCCGGCTTGCCCAACCCGGCCCGGTTGCGCAGGTAGCGCGCCTGGATGCGGTACTTGGCGGCCATCGCCTCCCGCATGCGCGGCGGCTGGCGGCGCAAGTGCTGCCGCGCGGGCAGGCCCAGCAAGACCTGCTCGCTCTCGCGCCACGCCGCGGCGGTGTCCCATTTCCGGACAGGTGTTCCACTTTGCAACAGTCGTGACACAGTGAGCCGGTGGGCCCGCGCATCCGGCAGGCGCTCGCCGCGCGGTTTGACGCCTTGCAGCATGCGCCGGCCGCCGCGGCGCGGCGCAAACAGCCTGGCGATGTCGTCGCGCCCGGTCAGGAACGTACCCCGCAATACCAGCGCTGCCACCGCATCGGGGCACTTCGCCGCATAGGCCAGCCCCAGGGCCGCGCCCCAGGAGCCGCCGACCACGCCCCAGCGCTCGATGCCCAGCGCCTGGCGCAGCTGTTCGAGGTCGGCCAGCAGTGCGCCCACGTTATTGCGGCGCAGGGAACCTGCCGGCCTGGACTTGCCCGCACCGCGCTGGTCCGGCATCACGACCCGGTGCCATCGCGGATCGAACCATGCCGCCATCGCCGCCGAGCAACCGCTGCCGGGGCCGCCGTGCAGGACCAGCCATGGTTCGCCATCCGGGGGCCCGGCCAGCCGCACATGCACGCGCTGCGCGTCCGGCGTACGCAGGTAGAAGCAGTCGGATGTCGCAGACACGTCGGGCATGGATGTTGCCTTGAGGGAATGCGGCAGCCAGCCTGCCGCGTCAAGACGATATTCACTAAACATGCCAACCAAGGAGAGAGACATGACCTGGACCACGCCTGCCTATACCGAGCTGCGGCTGGGCTTCGAGATCACGATGTATATCGCCAACCGCTGAGGCTTGCTGCGCGCGGCGACATGCCAACGTCCCGGCATGACCGCCGCGATCGCAAACGCAAGGCACACAGGCGGACCGCAAGAACCGTGAAGCATCGCGTCCGGCGCGCCGGGCCGCACGCCTGCCCCTTGCAACCATGACAACCCCAACTCGCTCGCGCCATGACAACCATCCGGGTACTCGGATCGGCCGCCGGCGGCGGCTTTCCGCAGTGGAACTGCAACTGCCACAACTGTGATGGCGTGCGCCGCGGCACCGTGCGGGCCACGCCCCGCACCCAGTCATCGATCGCCCTGTCCGGCAACGGACCGGATGCGATCGTGGTCAATGCTTCTCCCGACATCCTGCAGCAGCTGCGCCAGACGCCGGCGCTGCAACCGGCACGCGCGCCGCGCGATACGGCGATCGCGGCGGTGTTGCTGATGGATGCCCAGATCGACCACGTCACCGGCCTGCTGATGCTGCGCGAGCACCGCCAGGCCTTGCCGCTCTATGCCACGGCCGCGGTGCTCGACGACCTGGGCACCGCGTTCCCGCTGACCCGCATGCTGTCGCACTACTGCGGCTTGCAGACGCATACCCTGCCCGGTGACGGCTCGCCGTTCTCCGTGCCGCCGCTGGACGACGTCATGCTCACCGCGGTGCCGCTGCAAAGCAAGGCGCCCCCCTATTCGCCCGGCCGCCACGCGCCGCGCGTGGGTGACAACATCGGCCTGCGCATCGAAGACCGGCGCAGCGGCCGCCGCGCTTTCTATGCGCCAGGCCTTGGCAGCATCGACGACCACGTCTTCGCCGAGCTGCGCAGCGCGGACATCGTGCTGGTCGACGGCACCTTCTGGCGCGAGGACGAGATGCAGACGCTCGGCTTCTCCGCCAAGGCCGCCGCCGACATGGGCCACCTGCCCCTGTCGGGCCCCGGCGGCATGATCGAGATCCTCGACCGGGTGCCGGCGAGCCGCAAGATCCTTATCCACATCAACAATACCAACCCCGTGCTGGTGGAAGACTCGCCGGAGCGCGCCGTGCTGGCGCGGCACGGCATCGAACTGGCGTACGACGGCATGGAGATCGCCCTATGACACATTCCACCGCATCAAGCCCCGCAGCGTTCGAGGCCCGGCTGCGCGCCAGGGAAAGCGGGTACCACATTCACCACCCGTTCAACCAGCGCATGGCGGCCGGCCTGTGTTCGCCCGAACAGATCCGCGCCTGGGTCGCGAACCGCTTCTACTACCAGGCCAACATCCCGCTGAAGGACGCCGCCATCCTTGCCAACTGCCCCGACCGCGACACGCGCCGCGAGTGGGTGGTACGCATCCTCGACCACGACGGCACCGACACGCGGCCCGGTGGCATCGAGGCCTGGCTGCGGCTGGGCCAGGCCACGGGGCTCGAGCGCGAGGCCTTGCTCGACCATCGGCACGTGCTGCCGGGCGTGCGCTTCGCCGTCGACGCCTATGTCAACTTCGCGCGGCGCGCGCCGTGGCAGGAAGCGGTGTGCTCCTCGCTCACCGAGATGTTCGCGCCCGAGATCCACAAGGAGCGGCTGGCCGGCTGGCCCACGCATTACCCGTGGATCGAGGCCGCCGGGCTGGACTACTTCCGCTCGCGCATCCCGCTCGCGCAGCGCGATGTCGACCACGGCCTGCGCGTGACGCTGGGCTACTTCCGCACCCCGGAACAACAGCAACGCGCCCTCGATATCCTGCAGTTCAAGCTCGACGTGCTCTGGTCGATGCTCGATGCGATCCAGCTGGCCAACCCATGACAGCCCATCCGCCAGAACTCGCCCGTCCGGTCCTGCACCGGACCTTCCGCCTGCAATGGGAAGAGGCCCAGCAGAGCTGGGTGCTGCTGTATCCGGAAGGCATGGTCACCCTCAACGACAGCGCTGCCGCCATCCTGCAGCGCTGCGACGGCGGCCATACGCTGGACATGCTGATCGACGACCTGCAGGCCGCTTTCGGCGTGCAGGGCATCGCCCCGGAGGTACATGCCTTTGTCAAACATGCCACCGAACGCGGCTGGCTGGTCTGATCCCCCGGCCGCCGCACGGCCCGGCCCGCCGCTGTGGCTGCTGGCCGAGCTGACCTACCGCTGCCCGCTGCACTGCGCGTTCTGCTCCAACCCGGTCGACTATGCCCGGCACACCGCTGAACTCGACACCGCGCAATGGCTCGACGTATTCACCCAGGCCCGCGCGCTCGGTGCGGTGCAGCTCGGCCTGTCCGGCGGCGAGCCGCTGCTGCGCAAGGACCTGGAACAACTGGTGCGGCATGCGCATGGACTGGGCTTCTATACGAACCTCGTCACCTCCGGCGTGGGCCTGACCGACGCCCGGCTCGCCGCGCTGCGCGAGGCGGGCCTGGACCATATCCAGCTGTCCTTCCAGGACTCCACGCGCGCGCTCAACGACTTCCTGTCCAGCACCCGCACCTTCGACCTGAAGCAGCGCGTGGCGAGGCTGATCAAGGCGCATGGCTATCCGATGGTGATGAACTGCGTGCTGCACCGGCACAACCTCCCGCATGTCGGCACCATCATCGACATGGCGCTGCAGCTGGGGGCCGAGTACCTGGAGCTGGCCAACACGCAGTACTACGGATGGGCATGGCACAACCGTCTTGCGCTGATGCCGACGCAGGAGCAACTGCTCGAGGCCGAGGCTGTAGTCGGGCGATACCGGGCGCGCATCGGCAAGCAGTGCCAGATCCTGTTCGTGGTGCCCGACTACTTCGAGGGCAAGCCCAAGAAGTGCATGAATGGCTGGGGCACCACCTTTCTCGGCGTAGCGCCGGACGGGACTGCGCTACCGTGCCATGCGGCGCGGATGCTGCCGGACCTGGCCTTGCCGAATGTCACCACGCACGGCCTGCGGGAGATCTGGTGCGACAGCGAGGCGTTCCGCCGCTTTCGCGGCACGGCGTGGATGCAGGAGCCCTGTCGTTCATGTGACCATCGCGAGGAAGACCACGGCGGTTGCCGCTGCCAGGCTCTGCTGCTGACCGGCGATCCCGCCGCGACGGACCCGGTGTGCGAGCGTTCCGGCGAGCATGGCAGGGTCAGGGAAATCGTGCTGCAGGGCAGGCTCGCAACCCTGCAAGCGCACGGCGAGATGCAGCCGATGGTGTTTCGCAGCGATGGCAATTCGCTGCGGCTGAGCAGCGGCAACGAATGATGTAGTGGGTCCTGGCACTACAGACGTCCAACCGTAGTGCCAGGAGCGATCGCACAACCTTACCCCGCGCTCAGCACCCACTCCGCCAGTTTCCTGGCATCCGCCTCGCCGAGATTCCCGTGCGACGGCATGGGAACCGGCCCCCACACACCCTTGCCACCGTCGCGGATCTTCCGGCCGAGTCTCTCGGCCGCCTGCCCGTCCCCCTTGTACTTCGCCGCCACCTCGGCAAACCCGGGGCCTACCACCTTCGATTGCATGCCATGGCAGGCAAAGCATCCGTTCTTGTCAGCCAGGGCCTGCATATCGGCCGCGGCGTCCGCCTGAGCCACGCAAGGCAGCAGCAGTGAAGCCGTCGCCAGCGCTATCCATTCCTTTTTCATACCTTGGTCCCGCTGTTTCGTGTTGCAAAGACGCCGGCATCGGCTCAGCGATGCCGGCGTGTCCAGAGCATTGATGGGTCCGCGTTCAGCCCTTGTGCAGCCTGAAGACCCACACCGAACCGCCCTGCTCCAGGAAATTCACGCGCTTGGCGACTTCCCCGCCCCACAGCGGCACCGCGCCGCCCCAGCCTGACACCACGGCCACGTATTGCTCGCCGTTGTCTTCCCAGGTGACCGGCGGCGCCACCACGCCACTGCCGGTCTGGAATTTCCAGAGTTCCTTGCCGGTCCTGGCGTCGGCGGCCTTCAGGTAGCCTTCCGGCGTGCCCCAGAAGACCAGCCCGCCGGCGGTGGTCATCGCCCCGCCCCACAGCGGCGCGTTGTTCCTGACCTCCCAGACGATCTTGCCGGTCCTGGGGTTGATCGCGCGCAGCGCGCCGATGTAGTCCTCGTTCAGCGGATGGATGGTGAAGCCGGCGCCCAGGTAGGCGGCGCCCTTCTTGTAGCTGACCGGCTCGTTCCAGATGTCCATCGCCCACTCGTTGGCCGGCACGTAGAACAGGCCGGTCTGCGGGCTGTAGGCCATCGGCTGCTGGTTCTTGCCCCCCAGGAAGCCAGGCGCGGCGAGTACGGACTTGCCCTTGTTCGGGTCGGTGCCACTGGCCGGGTCGCCGGGGCGGCCTTCGTCGATGTAGTTGGGCCGGCCGGTCTTCAGGTCGATGCCGCTGGCCCAGGTGATCTTCTTCACGAACGGGAAGGCGTTGACCAGCTTGCCGCTGGTCGCGTCGTTGACATAGAAGAAGCCGTTGCGGTCGGCCTTGCCGCCCATGCGCCTGCCGTCCAGGTCGAAGGTCACGAACTCATTGACGCCGTCAAAGTCCCAGCCGTCGTTCGGGGTGTTCTGGTAGTGCCAGACGATCTTGCCGGTGGCCGGATCGATGGCCACCGTCGACGCCGAGTAGAGGTTGTCGCCCTTGCGGATATGGCTGTTCCACGGGCCGGGGTTGCCGGTGCCGAAGTAGACCAGCCCCGTGGACGGATCATAGGTGCCGCCCAGCCAGGTAGCGGCGCCGCCGGTCTTCCAGGTCTCTCCGGGCCAGCTGGCGTTCTCGGTGCCGGTCACGCCGTTCTCGGTCTTGTTGCCGTCCTTGTCGTACTTGTAGCCCATGTGGCCTTCGACCACCGGGCGCGACCACACCAGTTGCCCGGTCCTGGCATCGCGCGCATCGACCCGACCGACCACGCCGAACTCGCCGCCCGAAATGCCGGTGAGCACCATGCCTTTGACGATCAGCGGCGCCGCCGTGTACGAATAGCCCGCGGCATAGTCCGCCAGCTTCTCCTTCCACACCACCTTGCCGGTCTTCTGGTCGAGCGCGACCAGTTGCGCATCCAGCGTGCCGAAGATGACCAGGTTGTCGTAGAGCGCCGCGCCGCGGTTGACCACGTCGCAGCACGGCATGATGCCTTCCGGCAGCCGGTGCTCGTACTTCCACAGCTTGCTGCCGGTCTTCAGGTCGAGCGCGTAGATGCGCGAGTACGACGCCGTGACAAACATCTTGCCGTCGTGGATCAGCGGCTGCGCTTCCTGCCCGCGCTGCTTCTCGCCGCCGAACGAGAACGACCACGCCGGCACCAGGTTGGCAACGTTTTTGGTATTGATGCGCGTCAGCCCGGAATAGCGCTGGCCTTGCGGCCCCATGCCCCACGACAACACGTCGCCGGGGCTCTTCGCATCGTTCTCGATCATGGCATCGGTCACTGCCGCCTGCGCGGCCAGGGTGGCCACGGCAGCCGCGACTGCCATCACTAGTCGTAACGTCCTCATTGTCTTCTCCTCCTTATTTTCGGTTTCCACCGGTGCGCCACTGCGCCACACACCAGTGACGCAGTTGGCAATTCCCATGCCAGTGGAATTTCCGCGCAAACACGCCGGTTGCAGCCGCATGAGGCCGTGGTGGCCGTGTCAGCGCGCAACATTGCGTTGCATCTGCTCCGGAATTGAACAACCGCCAGTGGCCTGGGCAGTCAGCCAAAGCCGTGCGCCACCGCATGGCGATGCGTCTCGACGCGGTTGGCCAGTCCCGTCTTCTTGCGGATCAGCGTCTGGTAGCTGGCCACGGGCAGGAACGCGCAGCGACGTCTTCGATTGCAGTGCCGCGTGCGAACTGGCGGAACCAGTCGAGCTCTCGTCCTCTTCGTACCCAAGGTACAAAACCTGCTCTCCATCCCCTCAGCGAGTTCAAGTCCAGCCGCTGCCCAACGCAGGCAGCGCACCCCTGTTCCGGAGGAGACGCAAGATGCCAGCCAACCCGTTCCCTGCGCCGCAGCCGCAGGCCATCCACCACGCCCGCGCGCGGCGCGGCAAGCGCTGCCGCCGCGCGGCCACGGCCATTGCCATGGCCGCAGCGGTGCTGGCGCAGCGGCCCGCTGTTGCGCAATGGGACACCGCTGCGCCAACGCAGGACAGTGCCGTCCTGCCGGAAGTGCTGGTGGTGGCGGCCGCGCCGCTGCCCGGCATCGGCGTGGACAGCAGCCTGGTGCCCTACACCGTGCAGACCGTGCGCGGCGCTGACCTGAACGGCACGCGCGCGAGCAACCTGGCCGACTACCTGGGCCGCAACCTGGCTGGCGTCAACGTCAACGATATCCAGGGCAGCCCCTTCCAGAGCGACATCACCTACCGCGGCTACCGCGCTTCATCGATCGCGGGTGTGCCGCAAGGCCTGTCGGTCTATCTCGATGGCATCCGCATCAACGAGCCGTTCGGCGACGTGATCAGCTGGGACATGATCCCGGAGGCTGCCCTGGAAAGCGTGTCGATGGTCTCCAGCGCCAACCCGGCCTATGGCCTGAACAGCCTGGGCGGCGCGCTGGCCATGACCACGCGCTCGGGCCTGGACTCGCCCGGCTTCACCGCCGACCTGTCCTATGGCAGCGGCAACCGCAAGCGCGCCGACCTGTCGGGCGGCGTGCGCGGCGAAGGCGGCTGGCACGCCTTCGCCGCCGGCACGCTGTTCCAGGAGCACGGCTGGCGGGACGACTCGTCAGGGCAACTCGGCAACGTCTTTGCCAAGGCGGGCTACGCGGGCGAGACCGACAGCTTCGATGTATCGCTGCTCCATGGCCGCAGCACGCTGACCGGCAATGGACTGGTACCGGCCTACCATGCCAGCGGCAACGGGACTGAGCCCGACCTCTACCAGCTGAACCGCCGCGCGGTTTATACCTACCCGGACCAGACGCGCAACCAGCTCACCCAGGTCGCCGTCAACGGCCGCCACTGGTTCGACGACAAGACCAGCGCAGCCGCCCTTGCCTATGTGCGCACCAGCCGGCGCGACACCACCAGCGGCGACGTCAACCCCGACTACGAAGCCTATGCCCAAGCCTGCGAGGACGGGTTCAATGCCGACGGCAGCCCGCGTGGCGACGGCTGCGGCTTCACCCGTGCCGAAGGCGCCGCGCTGCACCCCGCCGTGGTCAATACCAGCCATATGCGGCAGCAGACCGTGGGCGTGGCGCTCAGCCTGGCCAGGGAGACCGGACACCACGTGCTGAATGCCGGCATCAGCCTGGACCGGAGCCGGCTGACCTACTCCCAGTATGCCCAGCCGGGCAGCTTCACCGACGACCGCGGCGCCGTGGCCGACGCCGGTGCGCCAAACAGCCTGGTCTCCGGCGTCAGCGGCAATGCCCGCACGTTCGGCATATACCTGTCCGACACCTGGACCCTGACGCCGAGCACGTTCCTGACGGCGTCGGCACGATGGAATCTCGCCACGGTGAGCAATACCCTGCAGAACAGCGACGGCAGCGAGCAAGCGCGAGAGAGCTTTACCTACCGCCGTCTCAATCCCGCGCTGGGCCTGGTGCAGAAGCTGGGCGGCGGCGTCTCGGTGTTTGGCGGCTACGCGCAGAACAACCGCGTGCCCACTGTGCTCGAACTCGGCTGTGCCGACCCGACGCAGCCGTGCCGCCTGCCCGCAGGGCTGCAGGCGGACCCTTACCTGAAGCAGGTCGTCTCGCACGCCTATGAAACCGGTGTGCGCTGGCGCCCCGGCAAGGACACCGACCTCACCGCGACGCTCTACCGCATCGACAACCACGACGACATCCTGTTCCTGCGCGCGCCCAACACACAGATGGGCTACTTCGCCAACTTCGACCGCACCCGCAACCAGGGCCTTGACCTCACCGCCCGCCAGCGCATCGGCGCTGTCACCTTGCGCTTTGCCTACAGCTACCTGCAGGCAACCTACCAGGCGACCGGGCAGCTTGCGGTCGGCGAGCGCACCATCAACGTCCACCCCGGTATGCGCATGGCAGGCCTGCCGCGCCACACACTCAAGTTCGGTGCAGACTGGCAGGCGCTGGCGGGGCTGACGCTGGGCGCCGACCTGGTCGCCGTGTCCGACAGCGCCGCCAGCGGCAATGAAGACGGACTGCGCGGCGACCCCCAGCCGGACCAGCCGCCCAAGGCGGCCAACTGGCACGTGCCCGGCTACGCCACGGTCAACCTGCGCGCGGTGTACCAGTTCAACAAGCACTTCGAGGTCTATGCCCGCGTGGCCAACTTGCTTGACCGTCGCTACGAGACCTACGGCCAGGTCGCGAACAATGTGTTTCCCGGCGGCACCCTGGTGCAGCCCCACGTCGCGCCAGGCGACAGTGCGACGGCGTTGTTCGTGGCTCCGGGGGCGCCGCGGAGTGTCTGGCTGGGCGTGGTGTACCGGATGTAGCGGCCGCCCGAGAGGGCCTTGTCCTGAAAACACACAGGCGTTTCAATCCTGATTCAATCCTGGCGCGCGGCGACTCTAGCCCGTTTTCACGATAGGCCCGTGCGCCCTGGTGTACTACGCTCGAAAAAAATGGATCACACCACTGAAACCGGGGGGAATCATGGGTGAGCGTATTTCGCGCGTGCGGCACGCGCCGGCTGGCCCTGCGCTATCTGAAGCGCCTGCAGAAGGCATGGCGGCCCCTTCGGCGCCATCGCGGCGAACACCATCACCCGGGACGGATCCCACCGCGCATTCCGGCGCTCCCGACCCGCATTGCCCTGCTGCCCAAGGCGAGCACGCCGCCGCAACCGGCCGGCTGTCGGGCGCGGATGATCCGCTCCTGGGCTGCCTGCTGCTGATGAACCGGACCCTGCAACGACCGGTGTCGTCCGCAGCCCTGCAGGAAAGGCTGCCCCGGGAAGGGGTGAACCTGACCTTGCCACTGCTGGGCATCGCCGCGGCGCATTTCGGCTTGTCGACCCAGCTGGTGGCTTGCAGTCTCGACGAGATCTCGGACACCATGCTGCCGGCCATCCTGTTGCTGGGCGGGAACCGGCCGTGCGTGCTGCTCCGGCGCAGCGAATACGGACAATGCGGACGGCTGATCGTCGCCCTGCCAGGTTGGGGCGGCGGGGTGCAGGAAGTCGGTCACGATGAACTGCTGGCCCAGTACAGCGGGCACGCAGTCCTGGCGCAGCCCGCGTCAGAGCCCGAATTCCCGGCCGATACCGAACTCCACCAGCCCTGCCCACCGTCCGGCATGGTGCCGCAGCCAGCATGGCCTGGCCATGGCGAGCGGCTGCTTGCCGCGACGCTCAAGGTGCTAAGCCTGGCAGGCAGCCGGCTGAAGATGTGGCCCGCACTGGCCGGCACAGCATCCCGGGAGCAGGTCTAGAAATTATCACGCAGCTTGCCGCCTGCTCCGATGCGATGGCCGGAGAACCGGGAATCTGGCGGTCCCGGTCGGCATTGCGCTGAAGCATGTGCTCCTTGACTTTCAAAAGGCGGAATCTAGGATTCTGAGAGCCACGGCGACCTGTATGCGAGTATTTCTCCTTCGCAGCAGCCTGGCTGACCAGCTGAAGCCATTACGCGCTGGCCATCGCGAATCAGGCAGACCGTCGCACTTGCCGGACCAGGCGTGGCATGCAGCCTGGCGAGGTTGCTCATGAGGGCCGTACACTCGAAAAAGGGCGCTACCGGTTGTCGATTCGTGGACCACGCGACTAAAAACAAACCGAATCATCGGGATAAGGGTCAACATGAATCCGATCAAGCGAAAGCATTGTATTGCGGCCTTAGCCTGCCTGACACTCAGTGCGGGGGCCTTCGCGCAATCCGTGCACGGACTGCGGGGCCAGTTGCTGGATCAGACCACCACGCTGCGCGTCAGTGCGGGCGCGTTGGCGAACCTGCTAGGTTCAAGCCATGCAGGACGGCAGCTTATGCGGGTCGCCGGTACTCCGGCCTGCGCCCTGGAGATCGTGTACTTCCGCTACGGCACGATCGGCGGCGCCAATGAGACCACCAACGCCAGCGCGGCCCTGATGATTCCCAGCGGCGGCCCGGCCTGCAGCGGGCCACGCCCGACCATGCTGTATGCGCACGGGACCACCACCTATCGCCATTTCAATATTGCCGACCTGGCGCAAGCCGACAAGAAAAACGGCGACGGCGCATCCGAAGGCCTGGCCGTTGCCGCCATGTACGCCGCTCAGGGCTATATCGTCATAGCGAGCAACTACGCGGGATATTCAGGCTCCGGCCTTGCTTATCACCCATACCTCAATGCGGCGCAGCAGTCCGCCGACATGATCGACTCGCTCACGGCAGGCCGTGTTGCCATCGGCAGAGCAGCCTCGCGCAAACTGACCTGGGATAGCGGCAAGCTCTTCGTGACGGGCTATTCGCAGGGCGGCTACGTTGCCATGGCCACGCACCGTGCCCTGCAGGCGGCGGGCGTCAACGTGACGGCGGCGGCGATGGGTTCCGGCCCCTACGCCCTCGGGGCCATGGGCGATGCCTTGGTCGCGGGCGAGGTGGATATCGGCTCCACCGTGTTTACGGCCCTGGTGGCAACGAGCTACCAGCATGCCTACGGGAATCTCTATGGGAGTCCAGGCGATCTCTACGAGCCTGCCTACGCGCATGAGATCGAACGATTGCTGCCGAGTATGACTTCCATCGACGCCTTGATCGGAAAACGAAAACTTCCTGCCGCTGCGCTCTTCAGCCTTAGCGCGCCCGCCCCGCAGTTTGCCGCGCTGACGCCACCCACCTCGTCACCGATTACGCCGGCAGACCTGACGCCAATATTTGCCCTTGGGTTCGGCCATGGCAACCTCGTGCGCAATGAATATCGTCTGAGCATGCTGCAGGACGGACTCGTGCATCCGGATGGCGCATTCCCGAACGCAACCGTTGCGATGGCCCCGGCGGCCAGTCCGGCCCATCCCCTGCGTCAGGCATTCATGCGCAATGACTTGCGCAACTGGACGCCGAACGCTCCGGTTCAACTCTGCGGCGGGCACAACGACCCGACTGTCTTTTTCTTCAATGCGACCGTCGAGCAGGCTTACTGGAAAAACGCCAAAGTGCCGCAAACACTGACGACGGTGCTGGACGTCGATGCCTCTGTCGCCGGGACTGATGATCCCTATGCCGCGATCAAGCAGGGCTTTGCCAGCGCGAAGGCAACACTGGCCGCGCAGGCTGTCGCCGGCGGCGCTACGGATGGCGGCGCCTCCGCGGTGATCGAGGCTTACCATGGCGATCTGGTGGCGCCGTTTTGCATGGCTGCGGCACGCACGTTTTTCGGGAGCTTCTGAGGCCTTGTCAGTTTCCTGCGTGAGCGGTGATGAGCAGGCCGGCACGCGTGTGTTTCGCGGTGATGCCGTTGCAGGCGTGCAGCATCCGCGTGCCTGCCAGGCCGACCATGAGACCAGGCAGGCCGGGACCATTGCGGAAGACCCGGAAGACCTGATACTGGTGCTCCAACGCGCTGCAGGCTCTTCGTACGCTTGATGCTGAACTGGCGGTTGGCATAGGCCCGCGCAGTTGCCGCGCAGTTGCCGCCCTCTGCGCGATAATGACAATGAAACAGGAGGCGGCAGTTACCAGATCGGGCATTTGCTCATCTCTGCTAAGGCGGGCTTTCCAGTTGCGGCGCGAACAACGGCCGCCCCGCCCCCAACCATCCACGCTGTGGGGCCGCGACAGATATCAGGCGAGTTTTTCCTTCAGGAATGCCACGAGATAGGGAGTCGCGGCGGCGGCCAGGGTCGATGCGGTGGCTGGGTCAATGCCCATCTTTCCCGCGAGCGACTCCGCCACCCGGCCAGTCAGGATGCCCTCCCCGCCCTCCTTCAGCGACTGAAAAAAACCATCCCCATGAACCAGGCCTGCGGCGAAAGCCGCAAAAAAACTCTTGCCTGCATGCTCGCCCATCAGGCCGCCACCCTGTTCTTCCACGTGATCATGAGCGGCTTCTGCCGCATGGCTCAGCATCTGCTGGGCATCGTCCGCGCCGATGCCCTGATCCGCCAGCGCCTGGGCGGCCTGCCCTCCGTGCTCGGAAGCAAGAAATTCAGTGACGAGTTGCTGCACATCCATGGCACGCCCTCCTGAAGGGACACGGTTGCTTGACCCGAACCGGGACTAGTGCGGCAAACGGGCGAATGCCGCCGGGTGATGCTGTCACTACTGCGTGAAAGCTGGCCGACCCGGTGACAGACGTGTCGGCCCACGCGCGCGCCCGTCATCGCAGTGGAGTGGGACAGTAGCGTCGGTCGGCCTGCTCTGAGTCATTCGAAAGCAGGGCTGGAGGGCCCCACGCAGCGGATGCCTTCAGGAGCAAGCCTTCCCGTGATCCGGCTTGTAGCCCTTGGCCTTCGCGTCCGACTCCGACATGTATTCGCCGCTCTTGGTCTTGCCATAGTAGCGGTCGGACGGGCAATGGTAGACCTTTGTGGATGCGTTGACCCAGACCTGACCCGGGCCACCGCCCGGCGCCACGGCGGTCTTCTTCTCGCCTGCCGGGGCCAGCGGCGCTGCGGGCTTCGACGGGGCCGCCGTTGCGGCGGATGAAGACGCTGCCGTCTTCGGCGCGGGACCGACGGCCGCGGGCGCCGAAGCGGCAGCCTCGGCGCCATACCAATCCTTGATGCCCTTGTGTCCGGTGCAAGCGCCTTTCTTTGTCGCGCCCGAATAGTAGGTCCCGTCCTTGCAGAGGGCGGTACTGTCGGCCGGCGCGCCAGCGGGTGCCTGCGCATGGGCACCGAGCGACATGCCCAGCGCGGCCGCTGCGACCATCGATAACAGCAGTGTCTTCATTGGCTGCTCCCATATCCGGGTGAAACCACGGCATGAAATGCGTCTGCACGACGCTGTCGACAGGCTGATCAGGCATTGCCCGAGGTGAATTGCCGGCACTGGCAGTGCCGCGGGCGACCATGCCTGGTGCGGGGCGCGCGGTATTGCGGCGTTTTGCCCCACCCGTCTTCATTAACTGCTGCAAGGTGCCCGCCGTTGACAACGGGTCGTGAATTAGTGGAAACAGCAGCAGCTGGCGTTTTCCGTATCCGCCGCGTCCGTGGGGCTGCACCAATCGCCGCGGTGAGCGGGAGCCGGGACGATGACGGCGTCTGGTCGCCGGGTGCACGGCAGGATCCATTTCCAATCGGTCTGGCAAACGCAGCGGGAGCGGTAGGCATGCAGACAGGTAGGCGCCTCGTTCAATGTTTGCTTTGGTCGACGCATCGACGCAAATCGCACTATCTGGCAAAGTACGGCATTTTCATGCCGGGACGGCCGGGCCCCTCGCAAGCCGCTCTCAACGCAAGGAGCACCATTGTGAACCCAATCGCTCGCGGCGCTGCCCTGCTCCTGTGGGCAGCGCTGTACTTCGGCTCCGGCTATGTTTCCCACAAGATCAACGGCCCGTTTGCCACCACCGGCTATATCTGGTTGCCGGCAGGCGTGACGGTTGCGGCCTTCATGCTGGCACCGGCGCGGCGCTGGCTGGCGCTCGGCATGGCCTTCTTCGCGGCACAGATGCTGCTGGGCGCGGTCGAAGGCCGCGACGCCTGGCGCATGGTGCTGTTCTCCCTCGACGAAATCGGCTTTGCCGCAGTTGCCGTCGCGCTGGTCCGCCTCACACGCCTGACCCGGTTTTCGCTTGAAGGCCTTGCCTTCGTTCGCGCGCTGCTGATTGCCGGTCTGGTGTGCAGCGTCGCAAGCGCCGCTTTTGGCGCGGGCTGGTACACGATCGTGACGGGCGCTCCGTTCTGGCCGGTTGCCCGGGTCTGGGCCGCCTCCGACCTGGTGGGGGTGCTTATCATGACGCCTGTCCTGGCCGGTTGGTCGCACTTCCGGGCCAAACGCTCGGGCAGCATCAGCCGCAGCGACTTCCTGTTCGGCCTGGGCGCATTTGGCGCACTGCTGGTGACTGCGCTGCTCATCTTCGATGGGATCGGCCTGCCGCCGCTACCAAGCGGCCTTTCGTTCGCGCTGACGTACATTCCGCTGTTCTTTGTCACGGTCGTGACCCTGCTGTGGGGCGCGCGCGCCGGATCTGCTTCGGTCGCCCTGCTCGCTTGCTTCGTCCTGATCAATACCAGCCAGGGCGATGGGCCCTTCGTGGAGACTGCCCTGCATCGCGGCAGGTCACTGCTGGAAGCCCAACTCTACCTGGCAGTGGCTGCCCTGCTGACGCTGCTGATCAATACACTCAAGACAAGCCGCGAACAACTCCATGAGCAATCCGCCACCCGGCAGAACGACGTGGAACTGGCGCTTGCCGCCAGCGCCCAGCTGATCTATTGCCTGGATCCCCATCACGGCACGATCCGCTGGAGCGGCAACCTTGAGCGCGCCCTGGGCGTGTCCGAAGCGGACTTCTCCGATCTCGACAAGGTCCTTGCCCGGGTCCACCCCGAGGACCGCGCGCTGGTGCGCGGCCGCTGGCTTCGCGAAAGCGACGGCGAATCACGCGATGACTTGCGGTTCCGGCTGCAATTGCCGGCCGGCACCACGACGACGCTCGTCGATATGAGCGGTCCCCTGCTCGATGGCGACGAATCGGTTGCCGTCATCGCCGGTGCATGGCGCGTGGTCAGACCTGTTCAAGCGGAAAGCCGGATCGCGGCATGACAGCGTCGACGGGCACTGGCACCGGCGCCTTGCTTATCCACGGGCTGGGTGGCACCCAGTTCGACCTCGGCCCGCTGCACAAGGCCTTGCGGCGCGTTGACGTCGAGACGCATGCCATCACCCTGCCCGGCCACGGCGGCCAGCCCGAGGCACTGCTGCCAGTGCGCGCGGAGGACTGGCTCGACGCCGTCACGAGTGCATACGATGAACTGGCAGGGCGATACGAAGTCTTCCACGTGATCGGCATGTGCATGGGAGCGCTGCTGGCGCTCGCCCTGTGCGAACGCCGCCAGCACCGCAAGGGCCAGTTGGTGGCGCTCTCGGCGCCGGTTTACATCGATGGCTGGTCGACACCCTGGTATCGCCTGCTGCGCTATCCGGTCTATCGGGTTCCAGGCCTGCCTGCGCGGATCAAGGTCGAGGAGGACGAGCCCTACGGCATCAAGAATGATCTCGTGCGGGCCATCGTCAAGGCCAAGTTCGAGCGCGGCGACAATTTCCACTACAGATGGGTGCCGCTGGCCTGCATCCGTCAGGTCGACCGGCTGCGCCGATGGGTGCAGCACGGCGCCTCCCGCATCACCTGCCCTACCCTGGTCGTGCACGCGCGGGAGGACGAACTGACCAGCCTTCGCTCCGCCGACTTCCTTGAAGCCACGGTGCCGCACGTGCGCAAGATCGTCCTGGAAAATTCCTACCACATGATCTGTGTCGACAACGATCGCGAACAGGTTGTCAGCAGCGTGCTCGAATTCCTGGGGTTCGACCCGGCGCGCGCCCGCAGGCAAGCCCGCAAGCAGGTCGAAGTACCGATGGCGCACGAGGCCGTGGCCAGGCTGGCTGCCGAGTATCTGGCGGCGTTGACCACGCATCGCGTCGAGGCGTTGTTTCCCTTGCTCGCGCCGACCGTGCAATGGCGACACCTGGGCACGCATCCGCTGGCCGGCACCTATGACGACCGCGACGCCGTGATCGCGCTGTTTGCCCGGATGGGGGAAATGGCCGGCCCGTCTCTGCGTGTTGCCGCCCCGACCCCGCCCCGCATCGAAGGGCAGACCGTAGCGATCCCGCTGGTGATTTCGTACGTGGCCGACGGCCACGCTGTCGAGCGCCACGGCACGCAGATGATCCAGTGCAGCAATGGCAGGATCCTGGCCGTCGAATACCGGCCCGCTCCCGACACGGAGGACAGAGACGCCGTGGCCGCGGATCGGGCGCCGGCCGACGGGGAATAACTGGGCCCAGAACACGCGGCCTGGAACACGCGGCCTAGAACACGCGGCCGAGTTGAAGGTACAGGTTCCACACGCCCTGCGGCGCGGCCGCGAAACCGAAATAGAGCGGCCCGATCACGCTGTTGCCGCCAATGAACAGGCTGGCGCTGGATTTGTAGGGGCCACTGCCGAAATTCCTGCGCCGCAGCCAGACGTCGCCCACCTCCAGGCTGGTGCCCACCACGGTGGTGCGCAGCCCGGGCAGGATGAACTCGCGCAGGTCATTCAGGTAGGTCACGCGGCCATACAGCAGATAGTTGCCTGAAAACTGATCCGGCGCGTAGGCCGACAAGTGCTGGAAGCCGCCCAGCGTGAAACCGAGGCCACCGCTGAAGCTGTTGTCGCTGCGGTGATCGCCGTAGGTCGCCGCCCCTTCGGCCGCGAGATTCAGGGTATGGCGGCCGACGCTCGCGGCCCAGAGGGCCTTGGCGCTGACATCGTTGTACCGGTTGTCGGCGCTGCCTAAAGACAACTGGTTGACCATGAACAGGTAATAGCCCTTGCGTGGAAACAGGGGGTCATCGAGCTGGTCGATCGTCAGCTGCGCCCGCACGACGGGCTGGCGGACCTCGGCGGTCGGGAACAGGCGCGTGCGCGGCGAGACGATGTTGTAAGCCGCCGAATAGCGGATCTGCTGGTAGTTCACCCCCGCGCGGAACTCCCCCAGCCTGCCGATCGGCACGCCCAGATCGATCCCGGCCATAGCCGTGTCCACATTGAATGCCGTGAGCGGGACGGTACTGCCGTTGGAGGCGGTATCGGCGAACAGGTCGACCCGCCTGCGGCCGTATTCCGCATAGGGCGCAATGTAGAACCCCTGCCTGCCGAACACCGGCTGGCGCAGCTCGGTATGCCACTTCGCCTGCTGGCTGCCGAGCACGATGTCGTTACGCCACTCCAGACCGCTTTGCGTGATCCACGGATAACGATGGCCGAACTGGAGGCTGAATCCGCCCTGCCCGTTGAACGTCGTGGAGACCCCGAAGCCGAACAGCAGGAAATGCGGCCCCCACGACTTCTCCTGCGCATCCACCTTGAGCACATTGCGCCCGTCTTCGATGACCATCTGCTGCGTCACGCTCTCGAAATCGCCCGTCGTGGCAAGCTGCGCCAGGTCGCGATTGAGGGCGGCCACGTCGTAGGTATCGCCCTCGCGCACGCCCAGCGACTCACGCACGTAGGACGCAGGGATGCGGCCGTGGCTGTTGATCTCGATCGCGTCGATGCGCAGGTGATCCGCCAGCCTTTGCCTCGGCTTGCGGCCTGCCAGGTACGTTTGCCAGGCATCCGGCGGCAAGGAAAGCGCAGCCAGCCTGGCACCTGCGCCCTGGGCGGCTGCCGCGCCGCCCTGCACGCCCTCGCCGGCGCGGGAGAAATCCGTGAAGGACAGCGTGCCCAACTGCGGTTCCAGCAGGATATCGCGGTCGGTCAGCAAGGCCTTCTCTGTCGCGACGTTCTGGTTCGTCAGAATGGTGAGCATCTGCTGGGTCACTGCCGCCGGCGAATCCAGTGCCGCGGGATCGTCCAGCGGCGCCGCGATATTGACGGCGATGATGACGTCGGCGCCCATATCGTGCGCCATCCGTATGGGCAGATTGCTCACCAGCCCGCCGTCGACCAGCGTCCGCTTGCCCACCTTCACCGGCGCGAATAAGCCAGGGACCGCCACGCTCGCGCGAATGGCCAGCGGCAGCGAGCCATGGTCGAGCACGACGCGCTCGCCGTTGCTCAGGTCGGTAGCCACCGTCCGGAACGGAATCGGGAGCCGGTCGAAATCGAGGTCTGCAGGCAGCTGTGCAGTCCAGTTCTGCAGCAAGGCCAGCAGCCGGTTACCCTGCACCAACCCGCTTGGCAACTTCAGCTTGCCGTTGCCGAACCCCGCCGAAATCCCCACCGGATAGCGGATGTCGTCCTCACGCAGCGTTTGCGGCAGGTGAGCCCGTTCGTTGCGGTCGAACACGATATCGCTGAGATCGGTGTGCGACAGCCGTGCCTCCAGCTCGCTTGCCGACAAACCACTGGCGTAGAGCCCGCCCACGACCGCGCCCATGCTCGTGGCGGCGATGCAGTCGACCGGCACGCGCATTTGCTCCAGCACCTTGAGCACGCCGATATGGGCGTAGCCCCGTGCCCCGCCGCCGGAAAGCGCTAGGCAGACGCGCGGCCGCTTGGCCGGCGTCGGCGGCGCCGGTGGCGTCCGAACCAGATCCGCAGCCGCGGATGTCATCGCGCAGGACAGGCCTAGCCAGAGCAGCCACCAGCGCAGCAGCTTCCGCTGGCGTTGAGCAAGGATCAGGGCAACACGGTGCATGGCAAGGACAGACGTGGGGGAATGGCGGTGCCACGCTGGGGCGGCAAAGGCAACCCGCGCCGCCGCGGCGGCATTCGCGAGTTAAAGGTTGCAAAGATAAGACAATTGCCCCCTGTTGAACAGGCGGCAGGGCAAAAATCAGACGCTTATCGTTCGCATGCCTTAACGGAAGATGGCGGGTATCTCCCGATATGACCGCTGGCGCAGAAGTGGCGGCAAGACATCACTTCATGATGTTTCACGACACGACACCAGCGCGCGCCGTGGCGACGTCAGACGGGAATGGGATGATGCCGGCAAGTGGCGGAATCAAGAAATCTCCTCGATCGCAAAGATTTTGGCAGTTCAGCGGCAACAAACCCAAAAATCTCCCCGATCACAAAGATTATGGAGAGAGGCCACCCGTTGCGGAACACAGCCTTAGCCATTTCCGAATTCCCCTGCCCGCGCGCGCGATTTAAGGTTTCCGACATAAGTGTCCCAGCCGCCACGCGAGAGGACACTCCGGCACCGGCCGGCAAAAGGACACCCAAGGAGACAGTGATGAATACGCTTTCGCGCGCCGGCACGCAGCGCCGCGCCTGGCTGCTGGCAACCGGCCTGGCATTCGCCGCGGCCGCCACGCTTGGCCACTCCGGCCTGGCCAGGGCGCAGACCTGGCCTTCACGTCCGATCCAGCTTCTGATCCCCTATCCGCCCGGCGGCAGCGCCGACCTGCTGGCGCGCCCGGTGGCCGCGCGGCTGCAGGAGCGCCTGGGCCAGCCCGTGGTGCTGGATTACCGCCCCGGCGCCGGCGGCACCATCGCCACGCAGATGCTGGCGCGCGCCAGGCCCGACGGCAACACGCTGATCATGGTGCTGGCCGCGCATGCGATCAATGCGAGCCTGTATCCCAGGCTGCCGTATGACACGCGCAAGGATTTCGCGCCGGTCTCGCTGGTAGCGAACCTGCCGATGATCCTGGCCGGCAGCAGCTCGCTGCGTGCCGGCACGGTGCCGGAGCTGATTGCCGAAGCCAAGGCGTCGCCGGGCAAGCTCACGTTCGGCTCGGCCGGCAATGGCAACACCGGCCACCTCGCGGGCGAGCTGTTCGATTCGGTGGCAGGCGTCAAGATGACCCACGTGCCGTACAAGGGCAGCGCGCAGGTCGTGACGGCGATGCTGTCGGGCGAAATCCAGCTTACCTTCGACAGCATCTCGACCACGCTGCCGCATGTGCGCGCCGGCAAGGTGCGCGCGCTCGCCGTGACCGGCACGAAGCGCGCAGCCATCGCGCCCGAGGTACCGACGCTGGCCGAGGTTGGCGTGCCGGGCATCAACATCACCGGCTGGTATGCCGTACTGGCGCCGGCCGGCACGCCGGCACCCGTGGTCGAGCGCCTCAGCCGCGAGATCGCGACGGTATTGAAGGAGCCCGAGCTGAAGGCCAACCTCGCCGCCAATGGCTATGAACCGGTGGGCTCGACGCCTGACGCCCTGCGCACGCACATCGACGCCGAGATCACGCGCTGGAGCAAGGTCGTCAAGGACTCCGGCGCCCAGGTGCAATAAGCTCTCCCGAACTGAAACCCCTCATCGCCGGCGGCAGGACAACCTCCGCCGGCCTGCATGCCATGACCGACACCTCCCCGATGCAACGCCCCTTCACCAGCATGTCCACGCTCGTGCGCGGTCACGCTGCGAGCCATCCCGCGCATGCCGCCCTGGTGCAGGGCGGGCAATCGATGTCCTATGGCGAGCTCGATGCCATCATGAACCGCATCGGCGCCGCGCTCCAGCGCGACGGCGTGCAGCCCGGCGGCGCGATCTCGATCTGCGCGACCTCGTCCGTCGAATATGCCGCGGTGTATCTCGGCGCCATCCGCGCCGGGGTGGTCGTCGCACCGCTCGCGCCGTCTTCCACCGCGCAAAGCCTGGCCGACATGGTGGCCGATGCGGGGGCCGGCATCCTGTTCGTCGATGCCGCAGTCGCCGCCGCGCTGCAGCCCGTGCTGCCGCAGCTTGGCGCCACGCGTATCGTGACGCTGGACAACAGCGCCGCGGGCCAGACCTTCCACGCGTGGCTGGCACCGGCCGGTGCCCCGTTCGCGGAACCGGAGGTGCGGCCGGAGCTGCCGCTCAACATCATCTACTCGTCCGGCACGACCGGCATGCCCAAGGGCATCGTGCAATCGCACGGCATGCGCTGGGCGCACGTGTCGCGCGGAGCGATGACCGGGTATGGCACCGATGCCGTCACGCTGCTCTCCACCCCGCTCTACTCGAACACCACGCTCGCGAGCTTCTTCCCGACCATCGGCCTGGGCGGCACCGCCGTGCTGATGCCGAAGTTCGACGCCGGCAAGTACCTGGAGCTGGCCCAGCACCATCGCGTCACGCACACCATGCTGGTGCCGGTGCAATACCAGCGCCTGATGGCCCATCCGGATTTCGACAAGTACGACCTGTCGAGCTTCCGGCGCAAGTTCTGCACGAGCGCACCGTTCAGCCCCGCCCTCAAGGCCGAAGTGCTGCGCCGCTGGCCGGGCAAGCTGATGGAGCTGTACGGCATGACCGAGGGCGGCGGCGGCTGCCTGCTGGCCGCTGACGAGTTCCCCGACAAGCTGCATACGGTCGGCCGCCCGGCAACGGGCGCGGATGTGCGCATCATCGACGAAGACGGCAAGGAACTGCCGCCCGGCAGCACCGGCGAAGTCGTCGGTCGCTCGGGTGCCATGATGAACGGCTACCACAACCTCCCGGCCAAGTCCGCCGAGGTGGAGTGGCATGACGCCGCGGGCAATCGCTTTATCCGCACGGGCGATATCGGCCGCTTTGATGAAGACGGCTTCCTCGTGCTGGTGGATCGCATGAAGGACGTGATCATTTCGGGCGGCTTCAATATCTACCCGAGCGATATCGAGGCCGTGGTGCGCACGCATGAGGCTGTGTCGGACGTATCGGTGGTCGGCGTGCCGTCGGAGCGCTGGGGCGAGACGCCGGTCGGCTTCATCGCCCTGCGCGACGGTCACGGCGCCACGGCGCAGGCGGTGCTCGACTGGGCCAACGAACGCCTTGGCAAGACCCAGCGGCTAAGCGCGCTGCATGTCGTCGACAGCCTGCCCCGCAGCGCCATCGGCAAGGTGCTCAAGCGGGAGCTGCGGGACCGTATCACCGGCTGAACAAAAAACTTTCCCGAAACACTTGCACCGCCGTGGAGGCATGTCTATAATCTGCGGCTTCGCTAGGCTCGTAGCTCAGCTGGTTAGAGCACCACCTTGACATGGTGGGGGTCGTTGGTTCGAGTCCAATCGAGCCTACCAACGCACAACGCAAACACGGACGGTCGCCACTTCGGCACCGTCCGTTTTTGTTTTGGCAGCGCGGTTCTTCCAGGGGCGCCCTGCCGCAGCGCGCCCTGCCGAATCAGGCCTTCCAGACCGATGCATCCGGCACCACCGTCGCAAAGCGGTCGTGCAATGCCGCCAGCGTGGCACGGTGCAATGGCGCCGCGCGCAAGGGCTCGCCGCCGAGCGGGTCGGGCAGGTCGCGCGTGGCGCAGGCATTGGCCACCAGCGTGACGCGATAGCCGTGGTCCAGTGCCGAACGTACCGTCGCGCTGATGCACATATGGGTCTGGAAGCCGGCCACGATCAGTTCCTTGCGGCCCAGTTCCGCAAGCCGCGCGGCCAGGTCCGTGCCGGCAAAGCTGTTCGGCAGGTGCTTGACCACGGTCTGCTCGTCCGCCTGCGGCGTCAGTCCTTCGATGAACGACACATAGGGCCCCTCCGGATCAAAGGCACCCTTGCCCTTGCCGTGGTGCATCACGTGGACGACCGGCGTACCGTGCCGTCGCGCCAGCGCCAGCAGGTCGGCACAGGCGGCAACGGCCTCCGGCATCCCGACCAGCGGCAGCACGCCGTCGGTGTATTCGCGCTGGTGGTCCACCAGGACCAGTACCGACTCCTCCCAGGCAGACGGCTTGCGGCTGGCGCCGGCGGCGTCGAGCAGTGTAATGGGATTAACAGGGGTAGCAGCAGACATCGCGGATCTCCGGTTGAGCAGGTTGTGCAGGCATCGTAGAGCACGCTATGCTGTGCGCCAATTACCCACTCACACACAGCCGCTGTGCAAAAACGTACAGTCTCGTGGGACGACCTGCTGACTCTGTCCACACTGATTCGCGCCGGCAGTTATTCGGCTTGCGCGCGCGAGCTGGATATCACCCATGCCACGGCCATCCGGCGCATCCGGCGGCTGGAAAACGCGCTGGGCAAGCCCGTGGCCACGCGCGCCGAAGGCGCCTTCGAACTGACCTCGGCGGGCCGCAACGCGCTGACGGCGGCGCGGCAGATGGAACAATCGGCCGACCGCCTGATGCGCCAGCTTGAAGGTACGGGCAGCGGCACGTCCGGCGTGGTGCGCGTGGCCGCGACCGCGGCGCTGGGCAGCCACTTCCTGATCCCGCGGCTGCCCGGGCTGTATGCAGCCAATCCCGACATCGTGGTTCGCCTGGAACTGGATGACCGCCGCGCCAGCCTGGCCCGGCGGCATGCCCATCTGGCCGTGCGGCTCGCACGGCCGCAGGAAGACGATATCGTGGCTCAGCGCGTCGGCACGGTGCAGTTCGGGCTCTATGGCTCGGCCACGATCCCCATGGACGACAGCACCCCGCTATGCGCGCTGCTCGACGAAGGCTATGGCATTCCCGAAGCCACCTGGCCGCATGGCGCGAAGCGTCGCATCGCCTTTCACTCCAACAACCTGCTGGCCGTGCGCGAAGCCGTGCGTGCCGGCCTCGGAACCGCCTTGCTGCCGCACTACGTGGCGCATGACGATGCGGGGCTGCGACTGCTGCGCGAGGTGCCCGAGGTCATGCGCGAGATCTGGCTGGCCTACCCGACCGAGTTTCGCGGTGCGTCGCGCTTCCGGCCGGTGATCGAGTGGCTGGCCGATACGCTGTCCCGGTGTTGACGACAGCCGCCAGTTTTTTCGGTTCCTCGTCGGATTGCGGGAATGGGGATGGGTTGGGGTTTCTTGGCAGGCGCCGCTGTTTTGCCGGCGTAGCCGGCAGGGTTTTGATTGGTGTGTCGTACTTGGCAGACGCTGCCGTTTCGCCGGCGTAGCCGGCGAGTTACTTCTTGTCCAAGCGACAAGAAGTAACCAAGAAACGCGTCGCCTGAGCGGCTGGCTATCAACGAGGCGCTTCTACTGTTCGACCGGCTTTGGTCTCGCGAGACTTGGTTGCTCGTTCGACCCTGCTACGCCTAGTGAGTCAGAACCAGTGCCTGCGATAACCGGCTTTTGTACGATCCCCATGTAGGACTCGGGTACAGCGTTCCAACAGCGTCAGCGGTGGGACGCCTTCGGCTGCGCTGAGCGCACGTCCTGGTCGGGATGCGGGCGGCATCAATGTTGCTGGCGCCGGTGCTTCCGTTCCGGTCCTCTCCCAGCAATTCCCCTGCCCTTATTGCCCTGATTGTTTTCCGCTGAGCCGCGCGCAGCGCAGCCGCAGGCGTCCGACCGAGGGCGCGCTTAGCAGGGGCCACCAAGTAATCCGGGTTCGTTCATCCGACGTCTCTATCCTGATCATCTACGCGGCAGGCAGTCTGGCTATGCCCTGTACCGTCTTCACCCCAGCGGGCCGTTCATCGACCACGAAGACGCGTTTTTGCCTACTTTTGCCGCTCGGGCAAAAGATGGAATGAACGCGCCCCGGCCTTCCGATCAAAGGCGCCGGTAGTTCAGTTGCTTCTGGGGAACGTGACAGGATAGGTGGGCCCTCCATCACGAAACGGCA
>NZ_CAJPUY010000002.1 GCF_905397275.1 Cupriavidus yeoncheonensis
AGGCCCTGAAATACAAAACGCCCGATGAGGTTCATCGGGCGTCAATTGCCTTGGCGGGCTAGGTGCCCAAGGTCGCCATCAAAACCTGTCAACCTATGTCAGGACTTGACAAAGGGCCGACGCCGCCTCAGGCGCTCTGCTGCGTATTGCTCGCCGCCTCCAGCTTCTCGCCGTTCTGGTGGTGATCCGCCTGTGTCTTGCCGTCGGCAGCCTTCTCGGCCTGCACGTCGGCAACGCGCACGCCCAGCAACTGGCGCAGACGCGCGCGCTCGGCCAGCACCTTGGCGCCGTAGCCGCCGTCGGTGTTGGTGGTGGCGCCCACGTAGTACTTCAGGCCGCCTTCGATCGAACCGGCACGGGCGATGCAGTCCTTCAGCACCAGCGCGCCGATCTTGATGTTGGCGTACGGATTCAGTGCGGCGGTCACGCCGCCGACAGCCTGGTACTTGTCCTGATGCACCTTGGTCATGACCTGCATCAGGCCCTGCGCACCGACGCCACTTTCGGCATACGGGTTGAAGCTGGACTCGATCGCGATCACGCCCAGGATCAGCAGCGGGTCGATGCCGACCTCGCGGCCGGTCATGTAGGCTGCCTTGACCAGTTGCGCGGTGGCCTGCGCCGCCACGCGGTACTTGCGCGCAATGTAGTCGGACACGGCCGCCTGTTCGCGCGCGGTGCCAAGCGTGCTGGTGCTGCGAGCGTCGAGCGCCACGCGGGTCACCGGGATCTGGGCCGCCAGGTGGGCCACGGATGGCACCTTGGCGGCCGACGCCACGCTCCATTCATCCACGCCCGACACGGTCGGCAGGCCCGCGCGGCCATAGCCGAGCTTGGCTGCCGCCACGTCCGCCGTACTCGAAGGCACGGCAGCGCTGGCGATGGCCGGCACAGGTGCAGGCGCCGCGGCGCCCACCAGCACAGCCGGCGCTTCGTCGCCGGCCAGCAAGGCCGCCACCGTGGTGCGCCATTCCTGGCTCAGCGACAGCGAGACGGCCGAAACGACCGATACCACGCCGAGACTGTTCAGGGCGTACTTCAAAGTTGTGCGGCCCCCGCGCAAGGCGCGGCCCGCGACCGGATGCGCAAATCGGAACTGAAACGCCCGATTCACTCCGGGTACCGGCTTTCTGAGGCGGACCTGCAATGCCCGCCCGATGCCGGGAAGATGAAGGGTTTTCCAACCGCTCATGCTTACCTCCATCCGTTGCCCGCTGCACGCGCCAGACAGCTGCACGCACCCGATCTCAACGTACTCAAGTAAGGATGCTGCGCTGCCTAGCAGTGGCAACCGGCACCTGTTGGTGGGCGCTCCCCATGCGCCCAACTAGAAACAGGGCACGCTCTTGGGGGAGCACGCCCTGCCACGGACAACTCAGAACGCCCGGCGAGTCGGCAGAGCGCAACCGGTCGAGCCCCTGGGGCCCGCCTACCGGTCTGGATGGAGGAATCTTCTGCTCACATTTTTTATGTGCACCCCTTGACACAAGGGGAAATTCCATGTTGCAACACAACATTCCATCGAGCAGACGCGATTGTAGGAACGCTTTTATAACCAGTCAAGAATAACGATCAGGAATAACAGTACTTTTGGTTATTAGTAACAGGCCCCACGGGGTGAGATGAACGCCACTCGAAGGCCGGGAATCGTAGGCCAGGCCTAGGCCCGTCCCGATTCTAACGACGCCGGCGCGGTCAAAAAACTTACAATTTGCGTTGACGCAAACAAGCGTTTTTTTTGCCGGGACGCTCGTGCGTGTGTATCGTGGCACACATCACAGGGGCGCACCGGCATTGCCGCGGCGCCGCACCAGGACCAGAATTCACTATGCAATACAAAGACTTGCGCGATTTCATCAACCAGCTTGAGCAACAAGGGGAGCTGCGACGCGTCAGCACGCCGGTGTCCCCCAACCTGGAAATGACGGAGATCTGTGACCGCTTGCTGCGCGCTGGCGGGCCGGCTGTCCTGTTCGAGCGCCCGGCGGGCTGTGGCAGCCCTGACGGCATCTATAAGGTTCCAGTGCTCGCCAACCTGTTCGGGACAACACGAAGGGTGGCGCTGGGCATGGGTGCGGAATCGCTGGAAGACCTGCGCGACATCGGCCGGGTGCTGTCCGCGCTAAAGGAACCCGAGCCGCCGCGCGGACTGCGCGAGGCCGGCAAGCTGTTCACGCTGGCCAAGTCGGTCTGGGACATGGCACCCAAGCGCGTCAGCAGCCCCGCCTGCCAGGAGATCGTCTGGGAAGGCAATGACGTAGACCTGTCGCGCCTGCCGATCCAGACCTGCTGGCCCGGCGATGCCGCGCCGCTGATCACGTGGGGGCTGGTCGTCACCAAGGGGCCGCACAAGAAGCGGCAGAACCTGGGTATCTACCGCCAGCAGGTGATCGGCCGCAACCAGGTCATCATGCGCTGGCTGGCCCACCGTGGCGGCGCGCTCGACTTCCGCGAACACGCGCTGGCCAACCCTGGTAAGCCATTTCCGATCGCCGTGGCGCTCGGCGCCGACCCGGCAACAATCCTCGGCGCGGTCACGCCGGTGCCCGACACCCTGTCCGAGTACCAGTTCGCCGGCCTGCTGCGGGGCAGCCGCACGGCGCTGGCCGGATGCCTGACGCCAACGCTGTCCGAGCTGAGCGTGCCGGCTTCGGCCGAGATCGTGCTGGAAGGCCATATCCAGCCTGACCCGGAACATCCGTCGGGTTACCAGCACGCGCTTGAGGGCCCCTATGGCGACCACACCGGCTACTACAACGAGCAGGACTGGTTCCCGGTCTTCACCATCGACCGCATCACCATGCGGCGCGATCCGATCTACCACTCGACCTACACCGGCAAGCCGCCCGATGAGCCGGCGGTGCTCGGCGTGGCGCTCAACGAGGTGTTCGTGCCGCTGCTGCAAAAGCAGTTCCCGGAGATCACCGACTTCTACCTGCCGCCCGAAGGCTGCAGCTACCGCATGGCGCTGGTGCGCATGAAGAAGCAGTACGCCGGCCATGCCAAGCGCGTGATGTTCGGCGTGTGGAGTTTCCTGCGGCAATTCATGTACACCAAGTTCATCGTGGTCGTGGACGACGATATCGACGTGCGCGACTGGAAGGAAGTGATCTGGGCCATCACCACGCGCGTCGATCCCGCGCGCGACACGGTCATGGTGGAGAACACGCCGATCGACTACCTGGACTTTGCGTCGCCGGTATCCGGGCTTGGTTCCAAGATGGGCATCGACGCCACCGACAAGTGGCCGGGCGAGACCACGCGCGAATGGGGCCGCACGATCAGCATGGATCCGGCCGTCAAGGCCAGGGTGGACGGCATGATGGCCACCCTGTTCGACCGCCCTGCCGGCGCGTGAGCCCGGACGCCGCTATCATGTCAGGCTGAACCGCGGAGCGGCGCGGGACGCACCCCTCCGCCCCGTTCGACCTCAGCATCCCCTCACGATCCGATACCCGCGACAGACGGGAGCCAGGAGGAGACATGACGACCCTCGCAGACGGGAACCTGATGTGGACGCCGTCCGCCGCTTTCCGCGACCGCAGCCAGCTCGCGCAGTTCATGCGCTGGCTCCAGCGCGAACGGGGGCTCGCGTTCGATGATTACGCCAGCCTCTGGCAGTGGTCGGTCACCGAGATCGAAACCTTCTGGGATGCGGTGCGCACGTACTTCGACGTGCGCTTCGATACGCCCGCGCAGCGCGTGCTGGACCGGCGCGCAATGCCCGGCGCGCGCTGGTTCGAAGGCGCCAGCCTGAACTACGTGCAGCAGGTGTTCCGCCACGCCGGCAACGGCCCTGTCCGCCAGCGTGCGGCCATCCGTCATGCGGGAGAGAATCGTCCGCTGGAAGACGTGAGCTGGGATACGCTCGAAGCACAGGTCGCGTCGCTCGCGCATGCGCTGCGCAAGATGGGCGTGCGCCGCGGCGACCGCGTGGCCGGCTACCTGCCGAATATCCCGGCGACCATCGTTGCCTTCCTCGCCACGGCCAGCCTGGGCGCGGTATGGTCGGGCTGCGCGCCGGACATGGGCCAGGTGGCCGTAATCGATCGCTTCCGCCAGATCGAGCCCAAGGTGCTGATCGCGGTGGACGGCTATCGCTACGGCGGCAAGGACTATGACCGGGCGCCGGTCGTGGCGGACCTCGTCGCCGCCCTGCCCTCGCTCACCGATGTGGTCATCGTCCCGCACACGGGCAACCAGGTCCGTGCACGCGCTGGCGTATGCGTCCAGGCATGGCACGACGTGCTGTCCCACCGCGTGCCGCTGGCCATGGAATCCGTGCCATTCGACCATCCGTTGTGGATCGTCTATTCATCCGGCACCACGGGCATGCCCAAGCCGATCGTGCACGGCCATGGCGGCATCGTCATCGAGCAACTCAAGCTGATGGCGTTCCATAACAACCTCGGCCCCGACGACGTGTTCCACTGGTACAGCAGCAGCGGCTGGATCATGTGGAACGCGCAGGTCGCCGGACTGCTGCTGGGCACGACCATCGCGCTCTATGACGGCAACCCGGCATGGCCGGATGCCGGCGTGCTGTGGCGCTTCGTCGACGACGCGCGCGTCACGGTGTTCGGCGCCGGCGCGGCCTTCTTCACCAACTGCATGAAGGCCGGTGTCGAGCCGGCGCGCATCGCCGACGTGTCGCGGCTGCGTGGACTGGGCTCGACCGGCTCGCCGCTGCCGGTGGAAGCCTACGACTGGATCTACCGCCACGTGCGCGGCGACATCTGGCTGGCGCCGATGTCGGGCGGCACCGATTTCGCCGGCTCCTTCGTCGCCGGCTGCCCGCTGCTGCCGGTGTATTCCGGCGAGATGCAGTGCCGCTGCCTCGGCGCCAAGGTAGAGGCCTACGACGACAACGGACGGGCCCTGATCGACCAGGTCGGCGAACTGGTCTGCACGGAGCCGATGCCGTCGATGCCGCTGTTCCTGTGGGGCGATGCCGATGGCAAGCGCTACCGCGACAGCTACTTTGACACCTACCCCGGCGCATGGCGGCATGGCGACTGGATCAGGATCACGGCGCGCGGCGGCGCCATCATCTATGGCCGCTCCGACGCCACCATCAACCGGCACGGCATCCGCATGGGCACCAGTGAGTTGTACCGCGTGGTGGAAGAGCTGCCCGAAGTCCTGGACAGCATGGTGGTGGATCTCGAGTACCTGGGCCGGGAGTCGTACATGCCGCTGTTCGTGGTGCTGCGCGACGGACTCGTGTTGGACGACGCTTTGCGCGACACGCTGCGCAGCCGCATTCGCGACGCGCTGTCGTCCCGCCACGTTCCCAACGAGATCCTCCAGGCGCCGGCCGTGCCGCGCACGCTGTCCGGCAAGAAGATGGAAGTCCCGATCAAGAAGCTGCTGCTTGGGCATGCGCCGCACAGCATTGCGAACCGCGACGCCATGGCCAACCCGGACAGCCTGGACTGGTACTTTGCCTACGCCGGACGATATCTTGCGGCTCGGCAGGCCGAGTCCGCCCCGGTCTGAAGAGCCTGAAGCGCCGTGCGCCCGGCGAACGTCAGAACTCCACGTCGAGTTCGCTGATCTCGTCGGGCTCCTGCTTGGCTGCGGCAATCCACTCCTGCAGTTCGGGCATGGCCAGGATCTGCTTGCAGTACTCGACGGGCACCGGGTCCAGCATCACGCCGTAGGTGACGAAGCGCGTTACCACCGGCGCATACATGGCGTCGGCCATGGTGCGCGCGCCAAACAGGTAGGGCCCGCCATAGCGCGTCAGGCAATCCGTCCAGATGGCTGTGATGCGATCGATATCGGCCTGTGCGCGCGACCACACCTTCAGGCCGGGGAAATGCCCCTTGAGGTTCATCGGCAAGGCCGCGCGCATGGCGGCGAAGCCTGAATGCATCTCCCCGCAGATCGCGCGGCAATGCGCGCGCGCGGCGCGGTCGTCCGGCAGCAGCCCCGCCTCCGGACGGATCTCGTTCAGGTATTCGGCGATCGCCAGGGTGTCCCAGACGGTCACGTTCTGGTGGCGCAGGCAGGGCACCAGGATCGAGGGCGACAGCAGGAGGATTTCGGCGCGCACGGCCGGATCGTCCGGGGTCACCAGCACCTCGTCGAACTCCAGGCCGGCAAAGCGCGCCAGCAGCCATCCGCGCAGCGACCAGGACGAATAGGTCTTGCTGCTGATGGTGAGTGTGGTCTTGCCCATCTCGCCTCCTTGTCGCCCGTCGCGACGATCTGCACGATTGCCGGCCGTCCGGCGCAACGCACCCATGCGGTGCAGCGGGTCGCACCAGCGTGAAGCCCTTCCTTGCGCCGCCGGCCCGCCGCCCCTTTTAGGCGGCTATCACACCACTCACGGCCCGTTTCGCCCGCTCTCGCCGTGCGGCTCGCAAAGCTTGTGCCACCATTGATGCGGATGGCATATATATTGCGGATAGCGGGCCCACGAATTCACGGGAGGCGAGCCATGCTGTACCAGGCGTATCAGACCTACGCGGACATGATGCAACCGGGCTGTACGCTGGCCGATCTCACCGCATCCATGCTTGCCATCAACCCGCGCTCCGTGGGTAGCGAGTCAGTGCGTTCGCTCTGGGCCGCCTGCGAAATTCTGGCGCTGGCACGCCTGACCCATCACCGGCCCGCTTTCGGTATTGACAGCGTAGTCGTCAACGGCGTGCCCGTGCAGGTTTCCGAGGAAGTCGTCGCCCGTACGCCATTCTGCTCGCTGCTGCACTTCCGCCGCCACGGCGTCGGCGGGCAGCCCCGCGTACTGCTGGTCGCACCGATGTCCGGTCACTTCGCCACGCTGCTGCGCGGCACCGTGCAGACTATGCTGACCGACCATGACGTCTACATTACCGACTGGCACAACCCGCGCGATATCCCGCTGCTTGCCGGCCGCTTCGGCTTCGACGAGTTTGTCGGGCACCTGATCACGTTCATGCACGAACTCGGCGGACACACGCACCTGGTAGCCGTGTGCCAGCCCACCGTCGCCGCATTGGCCGCCGCCGCGCTGATGGCCGAGGACGAGGATCCGGACCAGCCGCCCAGCCTGACGCTCATGGCCGGTCCGATCGACGCGCGCGTCAATCCAACCAAGGTCAACGAGCTGGCCATGAGCCGGCCGATTGAATGGTTCGAGAGCACGCTGATTGGCTTCGTCCCGCTGCGCTTTGCCGGCGGGCTGCGCCGCGTCTACCCGGGCTTTGTCCAGCTGCTGGCCTTCATGAGCATGAACCTGGAAAAGCACGATCAGGCGCTGCGCGAAATGCACGCGCTGCGCTCGCGCGGCGAACATGAAAGGGCCGATACCATCCAGGATTTCTACGTCGAATACTTCGCCACCATGGACCTCACGGCGGAGTTCTACCTTGAGACTGTCAGCATGGTATTCCAGCGTTTCCTGTTGGCGCAGGGACTGCTGGAAGTGGCCGGACGCCGCGTATCCACGCGTGCCATCCGCCGCACGGCGCTGCTGACCGTGGAAGGCGAACGCGACGACATCTGCGCCATCGGCCAGACCATGGCCGCCCAGGACCTGTGTGGCAGCCTGCGGCCGTACCTGCGCATGCACCATGTGCAGACCGGCGTGGGCCACTATGGCGTCTTCAACGGCAAGCGCTGGGAGACCCAGGTCTATCCGCTGGTCCGCGACACGATCTATATGCGGGATTGACGCGGCCGGCAGCCGCGGCAACCCGCGGGCCCGATTGCATCAGGGGCCACGGCGAATACAATGCGCAGTCCAACACCGGACCCAGCATGGCATCGCTACACATCCAACGCTTTCAGGACCAGGACCTGGTCCGCATCGGCCACGACGAAAACTACCTGCTGCTTGCGCCGCGGCATGGCGGGCGGCTGGTGCGCTGGGTCCTGCACGGGGAGGACATCCTCTACTGGCCCGACCAGGCCGACTGGAGCCGCCCTGCGAAGATCCGCGGCGGCAATCCGCTGCTGTTCCCGTTTATCGGAAGGCATTTTGCCGACGGGCAGGTTGGGCACTGGCGCGACGCGGATGGCACCGTCCACGCATTGCCGCAGCACGGCTTTGCGCGCGATCTGCCCTTTGCCGTCGCCAACAACGTGGACGACAGCATCGCCATGGTTCTGGAGGCGTCGGACACTACCCGGACCGGCTATCCCCACGCCTTCCGCTTCGAGGCGCACTACCGCCTGATCGACCGTGGGCTGGAAGTGGCCCTGCGCACCGAAAACACTGGCAGCACGCGCCTGCCCTACTATGCCGGCCACCATTTCTATTTTCGCCTGCCCGCCGCGCAGCGGCGCAAGAGCCGCCTGCTACTCCCGGCAACGGCACGGGTACGACAGGAGCTGGATGGCCGGCTGACAACGGCGTTGTTGGGTGACCCCGCCTATGCACTGGACGATGAACGCCTGCAAGACACTTTCCATGTGCTGCAAGGCGCCGGGCCCGTCACATTGACCATGCCGGACCGGACGCTGGCGATTGACCTCGACATGCCAGGCGGCATCGCCTGGCATGCGGTTACCACATGGTCGGAAAGCGAGGACTACGACTTCTATTGCGTCGAGCCGTGGCTTGGCCTGCCTGACGCCATCCACAACGGCCAGGGCCTGCGCTGGCTGGAGCCCGGGCTACAGGAAACCGCCTTCTGCCGCCTGCGCGTGGATTAGATCGCCACCTCAGTGCTCGAAATCCAGCCCGCCGATCAGCACCGACGGGTCGGCCTGCGACAGCGAACTCCAGTCGAGCTGGCGCGGCTCCTGCCAGGCCTTCAGCTTGGCCGGCAAGGCCGCCAGATAGCCGGCAAAGCGCTGCGGGCCACCGTCCGCAAACAGGGCCTCGACCTCCAGCCCATCCCACGCCAGGGTGACATCGAGCGGATGCGTGAAACGCTTCAGTTCCACCGCCCCGTGGCCCCGGATGCGAACGCGGGCAGGCCAGCCGGCCGGCGTGCCCGGCAGGACTTCCACCTGCAAGCGGTGCGGGTAAAGGCGGACGATCGCTTCGACGATGCGCGGGATGCAGTCTGCTTCGAAACGCGCGATGAAATCGGTGGTCACGGTGGGCCCTTCTGTGTTGAGCAACTGTTGGACGGCTTTGCCGGAGGGCAGCAGTCGTTGCTGCAGGCAAGCATAAGGCCCAGCCGCACGGCCGGGCAACCAGCCGGCTGGCGCGATCGGCAATTGCGGCGGGGTGGCACCAAATCGTGCTAGAATCCGGCCCCAAGTCATGCCAGAGGCATGACAAGGCGGGCGTCGTATAATGGCTATTACCTTAGCTTCCCAAGCTAAAGACGTGGGTTCGATTCCCATCGCCCGCTCCACTGCCAAGTCTCTTGGCGTGTGCGGCTGGCCCCCAGACGGGCCGATAGGCAGCAGGAAGACACTCGTTGTCCCCCGTTGCGGCCGACTCCATCTCCCGGAGTAGCTTTGCCGCATTCGCAACCCTGGTTTTTCGCCGGGGTTACCCATGCTCCACACGGTCCGCCCGTTATCCGAGGATGATAAGTGCCATCTGAACAACGAGATGTATCTGTGCTGCACGCCAGCAAGAAACCGGTCCATGTGGCATTCGGCGTGGATGCAGGCTACTACCGTGGCATGGGGGTAGCCATCACATCCGTTGTGGAAAACAACCCGGGGCTGGATTTCGTTTTCCATGTTTTCGCTTTCTCCATCACGGCAGACAATCAGAAAAAGCTGGAGAAGCTGAAGGAACAGTATGGCGTAGCTGTTCAGCTCCATCTGCTCGACACTGCCGCCCTTGATGAGTTCCGCCAGTTCCCCTGCTTCAGCAAGCATTCGCTGGGTACGTTCATCCGCTTGCTGATCCCAACGACGCTGAAGGGCATCGCGGATCAAGTGTTGTACCTGGATGCTGACCTGCTTTGCTTCGGCGACCTGTCCGACCTGCTTGCGATCGATCTCGGGGACTGCATCGCCGCGGCGGTCGCCGATGAGAAGGACACTACTGTCAACACACAGATTCCGGCACTGGGGCTGAAACACGGCCACTACTTCAATGCAGGTGTCATGTACATCGATGTGCGGAACTGGGTTGCCGCCGACATCCAGCAGGTCGCGTTGAAGGCTCTCTCGACGCTGGACATGCGATTTGCGGACCAGGATGCCCTTAACATCGCGCTCGATGGCAGGGTCAGATATGTTGAAACGAAGTGGAACTATCGATATCACCTCGTTGACTACCTGACACGCGGCGAAACCAAGCTGAACGTCTCACAGCCTTACGTTTTCATGCACTTCACCGGCCCGGTAAAACCGTGGCACACCTGGTGCCTGCATGATATCCGGGACTTATTCACGGAAATCCAGTCTCGCTCGCCATGGGCGGAGTCGCCACTTGACGGGCCGCGAACCGCGCGTGAACTGAAACTGTTCTCCAAGTTCCTGATCACACAACACCGCATTGCCGAAGGCGTCTACTGGCATTGCCGCTACCTGAGATCGCGGCTGAAGCAAAAACTGAAATCCTCATAGGGCTCTCGCCTGCGAACTAACCGTTTTACGCAAGTAAGTGCAGACCAAGAAGAGAATGACTCAACAACTTGATCAAAGCCTCGCTTCAACCGCTTCAGTGTCGGGCTTTGCTTCCATGGAAAGGGACAACGCGATATTCCGCGTCATGACCCGATTTGCCGCATTTATCCTTGCTGCTTTTTACGTGCTCGCGCTGATCGTCGATCGTGCGGCCGGAGTACTTTACGGCCTGCTGATTGTGCTGGGCCTTGCAGTTTTGATCTACCGCTGGAAGTCACAGAAGCGATTATTTGCCGACCAGATAAGGCGCTACTGGCCGCTAGCCCTCGCAATGGCCGCACCGATGTTGGCGGTAATAGCAAACGAGATTTCAAGGCTGCAATTCTCAGGCCGAAGCATTGATGCTCCATCGCGACTGGCTCTTTTTGCGCTGGTGCTCTGGACTGTTTCTCGCACACCGCTTCGATATTTGCGCCATTTGCAGTGGGCCTTTGTGGTCGGTGCGATCTTGTCCACCATCAAGATCCACGTATTAAGCCACGGCGGGCAAGACAGGTATCTGACGGACTTTATACCCATTACCATCTTCATTGAAATGGCTATGGTGCTCGGAACGTATGGGTTATTCTCAATTGCCTGGAACTCGAGGCAGAACAAGACTCAGATCGCGATTAAAGTCTTGGCGGCAGCGGCGATCCTGTATGGCAGCTACCTTTCCCAGTCACGCGGGGCATGGATAACCATACCCCTGTTCAGTGGTATTGCGCTGTACTCCAGTGGAATTCTGCCAAAGGGCCGCAAGCTTGCTGTGGCAGTCGTGATTGCGTTTGCGCTTATCGCGGCCATGAGCCAAGCCAGGCTAGTCAAGGATCGCATCGCCGATGCACGCAATGACATCGAACAGTATGTAACCGGAAGCAATGTCGAAACCTCAATCGGCTTCCGGTTTCAGCTATGGCATGGATCCGTCGTGATCTTCCGGGAGCATCCGGTTTTCGGTGTAGGTGCCGACAAGTATCGCGACGCCCTTGCAGATCTGGCAAATCGGAAAATCATTACCCCATCCGCTGCCATTTTTGCCCATTCGCACAACGAATTTCTCTTCAATGCCGCCAAATTGGGCTTGTTTGGCATTGCTGCCTTGCTGGCCTTGTACCTGGTGCCTGCCTACTATTTCGTGCGGGATCTCCGGCACCGCGACAAGGAAGTCCGTGCCGCGGCTTGCATGGGCGCCTCCTTATGCGGCGGCATTTTTGTGCTCGGCCTGACCGATGTAGTATTCCTTTGGTGGGAAGTTTTTCCCTTCTACGCGGTGGGCATTGCCACATTCTTGAGCTTCATCGACAAGAAAAAAGCCGCCATACCGGCTCCACAAGGCGCCGCCGGGTAGATGCCGCTGATCAGGTAAAATTCCACTTCTCCGCAGCAGCACCGCGCCGCAAGACGGACTGCTTCAGATTTGAACAACTTGCCCGCCGCGAAGGCCTGCAGCCAAATGGCCGACGCGGTGCATCCCTTGCCGTAAGCTGCCTGAACCGCCGGTCGCAAGACCTCCAGCGGTCCTCCCGACGGCTTTTTCGTTGCCATGCCTGCCCAAGACCCCAGTACCGAAGCCATCTCGACTAAAGACGTTCCAAGTGGCGAGAACGTTGAAGCGCCATCCACGACCGATCCCGAAGGCGTCGCCCACCCCCGCCGCATCCGCTCCTTCGTCCGGCGCGCCGGCCGCACCTCCACCGGCCAACAACGCGCCATCGATGAAGTAGGCCCACGGCTGCTGGTACCCTACGCCCCCCAGCCGCTGGACTGGGAAGCCACATTCGGCCGCAAGGCCCCTGCCATCCTTGAGATCGGTTTCGGCATGGGTGAAACCACCGCGCATATCGCGCAGTTGCGCCCGCAGGACAATTTCCTTGGCTGCGAAGTGCACGAACCCGGCGTGGGCGCGCTGCTCAAGCTGGCGGATGAGCGTGCTATCGGCAACATCCGGATCGTCCAGCATGATGCCGTGGAAGTCATCGCGCATATGCTCACCGAGAACTGCCTGGACGGCGTGCATATCTACTTCCCCGACCCGTGGCACAAGAAGCGCCACAACAAGCGCCGGCTGGTGCAGCCGCCGCTGGTGAAGCTGCTGGCCGGGCGTCTGAAGCCGGGCGGCTACATCCACTGCGCCACTGACTGGGAAGAGTACGCGCACCAGATGGTGGAAGTGCTGTCCGGCGAGCCGGCCCTGGAGAACACGTCCTCGGCGGCTGATGGCTTCTCGGAGCGGCCGGAATATCGCCCCATTACGAAGTTCGAGCGCCGCGGCGTACGGCTCGGGCATGGCGTCTGGGATGTAGTGTTCCGCAAGCGCGGCTGAACCGCTCCACCGGCGCAAACAAAAAGGCGTGGCACATTGGCCACGCCTTTTTTGCTTCCGGCATATGCCTTGTCAGGCGTGCCAGGAAACGAGCCCGGTGTACGCGGTAGCCAGCACGATGATGCCGAATGCAATCCGGTACCAGGCAAATGGCTTGAAGTCGTGCGTGGCGACGAAGCGCAGCAGCCAGCGCACGCACAGGAAAGCGGACAGGAAGGCGAAGACGAAACCGACCCCGAAGATGCCCAGGTCGTCCGCGGACAGCAGCGCGCGGGCCTTGTACAGCTCGTACACGGTCGCTCCGAAGATCACGGGGATGGCAAGGAAGAACGAGAACTCGGTCGCCACCTGGCGCGACAGGCCGAACAGCATGCCGCCGATGATGGTGGCGCCCGATCGCGACGTCCCCGGCACCAGCGCAAAGCACTGAGCAAGGCCGACCTTCAGGGCATCGCGCCAGTTCAGGTCGTCGACCGATTCGATGCGCGGCGCACCGGCCTTGGCGGCTTGCAGCAATGCATTGCCGCGCGGATTGCTCACCACCGCGCGGCGGCCCTCGCGCCATTCGGCCAGCAGGATCACCACACCGCCGACGATGAAGGCCAGCGCCACCGTGATCGGGTTGAACAGGTGGGCCTTGATCCATTTGCCGAACACCAGCGCCAGCACGATGGCCGGCACCGTCGCCACGATCACGTTGATGGCAAAACGCTGCGCCTTGGGGTCCGTCGTCAGCCCGGCCAGCACGTTGCCGATGCGCCGGCGAAACTCCCAGCAGACCGCCAGGATGGCGCCGAACTGGATGACGATCTCGAAGATCTTGCCCTTTTCATCATTGAAGTCGAGCAACTGGCCGGCCAGGATCAGGTGGCCGGTGCTCGAAATAGGCAGAAACTCGGTCAGTCCTTCGACGATGCCGAGTATGACGGCTTTTAGGGCAAGTGCGATTTCCATGGATGGGATCGTTTAGGCGGGGACATGTCCGATGTTGGCCGGATGATGCCTGCTCTGTGGCTCAGGGGCGATTGATTTTGACGTTGATGCCGTCAGACAAGACGGTGATTGTACCGGGCTCGACATCACTTCCCGCAAGGCGCAGCTGGTCCGGCCGGAAGGTGTACAGCGCGTAGCCCTGCAGGAACTGTTCAGCCACGATCCCGCCCAGCGCATTGATCTGGCGCGAAAACTGGCCGGGCAGGCCCTGCACGTCGAACTGCCGGACTTCCGGATCCTGCAGCACGACCGAATGACTCTGGGCGTCGTAACGCAGCCCGCTATCCAGCGCAAACCGGCCCGCCAGCGCCTGGCGGAAGAACAACTTGTTGTCAACGGTGGCATCGAACTGCAGGTTGACACGATTGCGCGCCGGGTCGAGCGTCAGGCGCGGGTTCGACAACTGGATGTCGAACAGCTCCAGGTAGCGCTTGCTGAACGGGAACTTATGCTCGAGCGCCGACTGCAACTGGCTCTGCGAGAAGGTGTAGTCATTACCGAAGGAACCGCAGGCGCCCAGCCAGACAGTCACCACGGCAGCGGCGATGGCGCCTGTCCAGCGCCGCCGGGAAATCCGGATCATATTGCCTCCGATGGAGTGGGTTTGCGCCGATCGGCGCGGGCGGCCCTAGTTGGCCCTTAGTTGGCCCTTAGTTAGATGTCGCGCCGCGGCCGTCAGGCGCGGTCAGGATCTCGAGTTTCGTGAGCCAGCGCAGTGCGGATTCGCGAGAGTCGCCGCACATTTCGGCGGATGGCTGCAGGCCGCCGCAGAAGGCCGGCCGCTCGGGCCGGCCGAACACGGCGCACCTCGCATCCGGCAGCAGCTGCGCGCAGCGAACTCCGGCCGGCTTGCCCGCGGGCATGCCGGGAAGCGGCGATGCGATTGACGGCGCGATGCAGCAGGCGCCGCAACCGTCGCGGCAGGAAATGTGAGACTGGCAACTCATGGGAATGGTTCAGCAAGCCGCTTCCGGGCAATGGCAAACGCGCCATTGTGCCCGAATACCAGCCCGATCCTGCCGCCCTTCCGGGGATTCCGCATCAAGAGCACCCTGAATCACCTGTTGTATGGGTGCCGCGCCTTCGTACCGAGGCAGGGCGAACCCGGGTTGACCCCCGCTGCAGAGCCGCCCTACATTACTGACCCACAAGTTATTAATATTTGCGCTGCTGCTGCTTCATCCATGGCAACCCCCAGGAAGTCCCCCGTGACCAACCGCCCCGCTCACCCCAACGACGCCGAAGCACCGCGCTGGAGCCGGCGCAAGGCCGCGCGCCCGCAGGAACTGGTCAGCGCCGCGCTCGACTTGTTCGTCGAGCGCGGCTATGCCGCCACGCGACTGGAAGACGTGGCGGCAGCCGCCGGGGTCTCCAAGGGGACGGTGTACCTCTACTTTGCCAACAAGGAAGAGCTGTTCAAGACCGTGGTGCGCGAGAACCTGGTGCCGGCGCTGGCGCGGGGCACCGACCTGGTCGACCGGTTCGAGGGCTCGACGCCGGAGTTGCTGCGCGAACTGCTGCGTGGCTGGTGGGGACTGATCGGCGCCACGCCGGTGGCGGGCCTGACCAAGCTGATCATGGCGGAATCGGGCAATTTCCCGGACATCGCACGCTTCTACCAGGAAGAGGTGATGGTGCCTGGCGACGAACTGTTCGCACGCGTGCTGGCGCGCGGCGTGGAGCGCGGCGAGTTCCGCGCCCTGCCCTCCAACCCCGCCACCACGCTGGTCTGCGCGCCGCTGGTGTTCCTGATGCTCTGGCAGCGTGCGTTCGGCCTCTATGCGCACAAGGAAATCGACCCCGATGCCTATCTCGACAACCTGCTCGAGATGCTGCTGTTCGGCCTGACGACTGGTGAGACCCGCGACCGCCCGCTGCCGCCGAAGTCCGGCCCCTACGTCTGGGAAAAGCTCCGAGACGAGATGCAAGCCCAGCGGCTGGCGCAGCGCACCGACGAGCCGGACACGATGGCAACCCCTGGCGCCGCACAACAAGACAAGACATGAAGCGAAACAAGAAGATCCTGATCGCCGTGCTGGGCGCGGTGGCCGTACTCAGCGCCACCGCCGCCGTACGCAAGGCCGGCAGTGCGCGCCAGGCACATGCATCGGCGCAGGCCGCGGCGCCCTCCGTGGTGGAGTTCCTGCAGTCCGACCTGGTGCAGGCGGGCACGCATGACCTGCGGGTCGCGCTGCCGCTGTCGGGCAGTCTGCGCGCGCTGAACCAGGCCTCGGTCAAGGCCAAGGTCTCGGGCGAGGTGCAGCAGGTGCTCGTGCGCGAGGGCGAGGCCGTGCGCGCGGGACAGGTCATCGTACGCATCGACCCGACCGAGTACGAGGCCAAGGTCGCCCAGGCTCGCGGCCAGATGCTGGCGGCGCGCGGCCAGTTCGAGAACTCGCGCCAGACCTGGGAGCGCAACCGCGAACTGGTCGGCAAGGGCTTTATCTCGAAGACCGCGTTCGACAACTACCAATCCAACCTTGACGTGGCGCGCGCCAACCTGGACGCCGCCCAGGGCGGGCTGGCCGTCGCGCAGAAAGCGCTCAACGACACCGTGGTCAAGGCCCCGCTCGATGGCATGGTTGCCGCGCGCGCCGTGCAGCCCGGTGAAAAGGTATCGCCCGACACGCGCCTGATCGACGTGGTCGACCTGCGCGTGCTGGAACTGGAAGCACCCGTGCCGATGGCCGACGTGGCGCGCGCGTCGGTGGGCCAGTCGGTGCAACTGAACGTGGAAGGCGCCGGGCAGTTCACCGGCGCGCTCGTGCGCATCAACCCGGCCGTGAGCCAGGGCACGCGCAGCATCATGGTGTACGTGCGCGTGCAGAACGGCGACGGCAAGCTGCGCGCCGGCATGTTCGCGCGCGGCGCGCTAGTGCTCGGCGAGCGCAGCGGCGTGGTGTCGGTGCCGGCCTCGGCCGTACGCAGCGACGGCGACCGCGCCTTTGTCTATGTGGTCGAGAACGGCCTGCTGGCCGAACGCGCCGTGCAGACTGGCGTGCGCGACGACGGCAGCGGCCTGGTCGAGATCACCTCGGGGCTGGTCGCCGGCACCGAGATCGTGCGCAACAACCTGGGCACGCTGCGCAGCGGCAGCCAGGTGCGCCGCGTGAAAGCCTGAGGACGACGCGCCATGTGGTTCACCCGCCTGTCGATCCAGAACCCGGTGCTGGCCACCATGATGATGCTGGCCTTCATCGTGGTGGGCCTGTTCTCTTACCAGCGCTTGCCGGTGGACCAGTTCCCCGACATCACCTTTCCGGTGGTGGTGGTGCAGACCGAATACCCGGGCGCCGCACCGGAATCGGTCGAGTCCGACGTCACGCGCAAGGTCGAGGAGATCGTCAACACGATCTCGGGCATCGACGAGATCTTCTCGCACTCCTACCAGGGCACCTCCGTCGTCGTCGTCAAGTTCGACCTGAGCGTCGACGTTGGCCAGGCCGCGCAGGACGTGCGCGACAAGCTGGCGCTGATCCGCCCGCAGCTTCGCGACGAGGTCGAAGAGCCGCGTGTACTGCGCTACGACCCGACCGACGCACCGATCTTCTACCTCTCGGTCTCGAACGCGCCGGGCGCCCAGCGCAGCCAGCGCGAGCTGACGACCATTGCCGACCAGATCGTGCGCAAGCGGCTCGAGACCGTGCGCGGCGTGGGCGCGATCAACATCGTCGGCGGCACCAAGCGCGAGGTCGAGATCCGCATCCGCCCGGCGCAGCTCGAAGCGCTCGGCATCGGCATCGACCAGGTGATGAACGCCATCCGCAGCGAGAACCAGGAGCTGCCGGCCGGCGAGCTGCGCTCGTCCTCGACCGAGACCGTGGTGCAGATCAAGGGCCGCGTGCCGACGCCCGATGCCTTCCGCCACATCATCGTCGCGCGCCGCGCGGGCCAGCCGGTCACGCTGGGCGAGATCGCCGACGTGCGCGATGGCCAGGAAGAACAGGAAAGCCTCGCGCTGCTCGACGGCAAGCGCGCCCTCTTCCTCTCCGTGGTCAAGGCCCAGGGCCAGAACACGGTCGATACCGTCGACGGCCTGGTACGCATGGCCGATGAAGTGCGCAAGCTGGTGCCCGCGGGCGTGCAGCTTACCGTGGTCAACGACACCGCACGCGGCATCCGCAGCAGCGTGAAGGAAGTACGCTCCACGCTGCTCGAAGGCGCGCTGCTGACCGTGGCGATCGTCTTCCTGTTCCTGGGCTCGTGGCGCAGCACGGTCATCACGGGCCTGACGCTGCCGATCGCGCTGATCGGCACCTTCGGCGTGATGTACCTGTGCGGCTTCACGCTCAACGTGATCACGCTGATGGCGCTGTCGCTGTGCGTGGGCCTGCTGATCGACGATGCCATCGTGGTGCGCGAGAACATCGTGCGCCACAACCTGATGGGCAAGGACCACCGCACGTCGGCGCTCGATGGCACCGCCGAGATCGGGCTGGCGGTGCTGGCCACGACGTTCTCGATCGTCGCGGTGTTCCTGCCAGTGGGGTTCATGGGCGGCATCATCGGGCGCTTCTTCCACCAGTTCGGCATCACCGTGGTGGCGGCCGTGCTGATCTCGATGTTCGTGTCGTTCACGCTGGACCCGATGCTGTCCTCGGTCTGGCACGACCCCGACCTGCACGGCACCGGCAACAAGACCAGCTGGTACGGCCGCACCGTGGGCCGGCTGCTCGACTGGTTCTCGGCGCGCATGGACGCACTGGGCCATGGCTATGCCGGCATGCTGGGCTGGGCGCTCAGGCACCGGCTGGCCACTACGCTGATCGCGATCGTCACGTTCTTCGGCAGCTTTGCGCTGGTGCCGCTGATCGGCACGGAATTCGTGCCCGCGGCCGACCTTGGCGAAACGCAGGTCGGCTTCACCACGCCGGTCGGTACGTCGATGGAAGTCACCGAGGCCAAGGTGCGCCAGGTGGAAGCCGCGCTCAAGTCTTTCCCCGAAGTCGCCTATACCTACGCGACGATCAATTCCGGCAATACGTCCGGGCGCAACAACGCACTGGTGTCGGTGCGGCTGGTGGAGCGCCGCGCGCGCAAGCTGTCCACCGTGCAGCTCAACCCGAAGATCCGCGAGCGCCTGAGCGGAATTGCCGGCATCACGCTGACCATGGTCGGCATGCCCGACGGCGCCGGCGGCCAGAAGGCGGTCCAGGTGTCGATCCAGGGCGATGACCTCAACGAACTGCGGCGGCTGTCGCAGGAGGCCAGCCGCCGCATGCGGTCCATCCGCGGCCTGGCGGACCTGGATTCGAGCATGAAGGACGACCGGCCCACCGTCGAGGTGCGTATCCGCCGCGAACTGGCGTCGGACCTGGGCGTGGGCGTCGCCCAGGTCGGCAATGCGCTGCGGCCGCTGCTCGCGGGCGATGCCATCAGCTCATGGCGTGCACCGGATGACCAGAACTACGACGTGCGCGTGCGGCTGCCGCGCGACGCGCGCACCGGCCTGGCCGACCTGACCGCGTTGATGATCGCCAGCAACCAGACCAACCCCGACGGCACGCCGAAGATGGTGGCGCTGCGGCAGGTGGCCGACCTGGTGCCGACCACGGGCGCCAACCAGATCAGCCGCCGCGACCTGAACCGCGAAGTCGAGTTGACCGCCAACACCGCCGGGCGCTCGGCAGGCGAAGTCGCGCGCGACGTCAAGGCCGCGCTTGACGGCATGACCTGGCCGGCCGGCTACAAGTACCGCTTTGGTGGCTCGACCAAGTCGATGAACGAGTCCTTCGGCTACGCGGTGTCCGCGCTGGCGCTGGCCGTGATCTTCATCTACATGATCCTGGCGTCGCAGTTCGCCAGCTTCTTCCAGCCGATCGCCATCATGACCTCGCTGCCGCTCACGCTGATCGGCGTGTTCGCGGCACTGCTGCTGTTCCGCTCGACGCTGAACATGTTCTCGATCATCGGCTTCATCATGCTGATGGGGCTGGTCACCAAGAACGCGATCCTGCTGGTGGACTTTGCCAACCAGGCCCGGCGCGGGCACGTGGACGGCGCCGACGGCCAGGCGCCGCTCTCGCGCGAGGCCGCGCTGATCGAAGCCGCGCGCGTGCGGCTGCGCCCGATCCTGATGACCACGCTGGCCATGATCTTCGGCATGGTGCCGCTGGCCTTCAGCCTGGGCGAAGGCGCCGAGCAGCGCGCGCCGATGGGCCAGACGGTGATCGGCGGCATCATCACCTCGTCGATCCTGACGCTCGTGGTCGTGCCCGTGATCTATACGTACCTTGATGATTTCGCGGCGTGGCTGCGGCGACGCTGGCAGGGCAAGCCGGCAGTGGCGGCCAGTTCTCCCGCCGGGGCCGACGCAGGAGGAGCGGCACAACATCGGAGCGCCGAATGAGCCGGACGGCGCACGGAGGGTTAAAATACTGGGTTTGACAAGACTGCCCGGCCGTGGCACCGCGCGGCCCGGACACAAGCACCCACATAGCGGTTGGCATTGGTAAGGAATGGCAAGATGGATCTCGAAAAAGCCCGCTTCAACATGATCGAACAGCAAATCCGCCCATGGGATGTGCTGGACCAGGAAATCCTCGACCTGCTGGCAGTGGTCAAGCGCGAGGAATTCGTTCCCGCGGCCTACAAGGGCCTGGCCTTTGTCGACATGGAGATTCCGCTGCCGGGCGGCCAGAACATGCTGCCGCCGCGCGTGGAAGCCCGCATCCTGCAGGAACTGGCCGTGCGCAAGCATGAGAACGTGCTGGAAATCGGCGCCGGCTCCGGCTACATGGCCGCGCTGCTGGCCAACCGCGCGCGCCATGTGCTGACCGTGGACATCATGCCGGAACTCGTGGCCCTGGCCCGCCAGAACCTGGCCGACGCAGGTGTCACCAATGCCGACGTGGCCGAAGGCAACGCCGCCGACGGCTGGACCGCCGCGGCCCCGTACGACGTGATCTGCATCTCCGGCTCGCTGCCGGCCATCCCGCAGTCGATCCTGTCGCAGGTCAAGGTGGGCGGCCGCATCGCCGCGTTTGTCGGCGCGCTGCCGGTCATGGAAGCCCGCCTGGTCACGCGCCTGTCCGAAACCGAATACCAGGTGGTGAACCTGTTCGAGACCGCGGTCAAGCCGCTGATCGGCGCAGCCCAGCCGTCGCAGTTCCGTTTCTGAGGACACAGCCGCCATGCAGGTCATCCAAGCTACCGAACTGGCCCAGTGGCTGGCCGACGCCAGCCGCGCCAGGCCGGTCCTGCTCGATGTGCGTGAGCCGTGGGAGGTGCAGACCTGCGCCATGCCCGGCATCACCCACATCCCCATGCGCGACATTCCGGCACGCGCCGCCGAACTCGACGAGGACGCGGACATCGTCTGCATCTGCCACCACGGCATGCGCAGCATGCAGGTAGCCGCGTATCTCGAACGCCAAGGCTATGCCAGGGTCTACAACCTCACCGGCGGCGTCGACGCCTGGGCGAGCCAAGTGGATCCGGCCATGCCGAAGTACTGAGAGGCCGGCTCTGGCTTGCCGGCCGGCCCGCGAAGTCAAACCCGAAGAAGAAACGACCGTTGGCCGCGCCTGTGCCGGCAACCTGGAGATGTGATGACGTTTGCGCCTTTCGCCGCGACCGGCAGGATGCGGCTGGCTGTAGCGCTGTCCTTGTATGCGCTGCTGCAAATGCCGGCGGCCTCGGCTGCCGACCTGCTGCAGGTCTACCGCGATGCCCAGTCCAATGACGCCCAGTTCGCCAGTGCGCGCTCCCAGTTGCTGGCCACGCGCGAGAAGCTGCCGCAGGGCCGGGCCGGCCTGCTGCCGCTGGTCACCGGCACGGCCGGCGCCAACCGTACCCGGCTGGACCAGACCGCTTCAGTCGCGCAGGGCCTGGTCAGCGCCTCGGGCGTGCGCTTCTTCGACAACAACAGCTGGGCCCTGCAACTGAGCCAGCCGCTGTTCCGCTGGGACCGCTGGGAAACCTACAAGCAGGGCGAGCTGGCCGCCATGGCTGGCGAAGTCACGTTCCAGCAGGCGCAGCTCGACCTGATCACCCGGTCCTCGCAGGCTTATTTCGACGTGCTCACGGCCCAGGACAACCTCTACCTGGCCGGCGCGCAGAAGAAGGCCATCGGCGAGCAGCTCGCGCAGGCCAAGCGCAATTTCGAGGTGGGCACCGCCACCATCACCGACGCCAACGACGCCCAGGCCCGCTACGACCTGGCCACGTCGACCGAAATCGCCGCACAGAGCGCGCTGGAAGTTGCCCGCGCCAACCTGCAGCAGATCACCGGCAAGCCCGTGGACGAGCTGCTCGGGCTGCGACCCGAGGCCGAGTTGCCCGCTCCGATGCCGGCCGACTCCAACGCCTGGGCGGCCCAGGCCGAGGCCAGCAACCTGCAGGTGGGCCTGGCCAACTACAACCTGGAAACCGCCCAGCGCGAAACCAACAAAGCACGCGCCGCGCACCTGCCGTCAGTGGACCTGGTGGCCTCTTACGGTTTCACCAACCAGACCGGCAGCGCCACGCAGACAGTGTCCACGCACTACACCGCCTCGCAGATCGGTGTACAGCTGAGCATGCCGATCTTCGCGGGTGGCCAGATCCAGTCGCGCGTGCGTGAAACCATAGCGCTGGCCGACAAGGCCGCCAGCGACCTGGAGTTCGCACGCCGCACTGCCGCGCAGGGCGCGCGCCAGAGCTATTCGGGAGTCTCCAATGGCCTGGCGCAGGTCAAGGCGCTGGAAGCGGCGGAGCGTTCAGCGCAGAGCGCCGTGGAATCGAACCAGCTTGGATACGAAGTGGGCGTGCGCATCAACATCGATGTGCTGAATGCCGAGGCGCAGCTCTTCCAGACACGCGCCAACCTGGCCAAGGCCCGCTATGACACGATCATGAACGGCCTGCGGCTGAAGGCCTCGACGGGCGCGCTGAAGGAAGACGATATCGTTCAGATCAACACGCTGCTGACGTCGGCGCCGGGGGCCATGTACCAGTTGCCGCAGAAGGCCAAAGTAGGCGCGGTGGCATCGCCCGCGCCCACGGCGGCCAGTCGCCGCGGGGGCCGGCGTGAAGCGCTGGCAAGCGGGACGCCCCGCTCCTGACGGACACGATGGACAGCACAGAACGGGCCGCAATGCGGCCCGTTCTGTGCGCCGGCCCTAGTTCGCGCGCGTGCGCGACTCCACGCTGAGCAATTGCCAGCGGATCGAAGCGGCATCCGCAGGCGGGTTGGGCACCTTGTACTCGCGCACACGCAGCTTGTACGACACACCCTGCTCGAAGTCCAGTCCCTCGATCGGCCCGTACCAGAGCTGCCACGGCGCATCCGGCGACTCGCGCCAGCGGTAGCAGGTCATGCGGCCCACGCCGCTGCATTCCACGCGCTGGGAATCGATATAGACGATCTTTTCAACGCTGCCCGCGGCATCGATGCGCGCGCCGCGCTGGCCGACGCCCTCACGCTCGACGAACTGCAGCAGGTCCTCGCTGGCGGTCTTCCAGATGATCTGGCGGCCCGTGGAACCTGACGTCGGCTGCGAGCCAACCGTCAGGAACGGGGTCTGCATGGCCTGGAGCAAAGCCGACTCCAGCTCCATGCGCGGCGGCGGGCAGGCCATGCGCGTACCGGCGACGCGGTCGAAGCGGATGCCGGTATCGGTCTTGCCGTAGCTGCCGGTGAAACGGTTGCATCCGCTCGTGCCGCTGACCGTGCCCTGGGCGGCGTCGATGCCGGCGCTGAACTCGAAGATGATGGGCTGGCCGTTGTCGCCATGCGGGATATCGCGCAGCCTGCCGTCGGGCTGTTGCCAGCGCACCAGTTCCCAGCGGCTGGGGCCGGAGGATTGGGTCTGGTTGAGGGCGGTGGTGGCGCCGGTGGAGTCAGGCGCCGCCCCGGTCGCGCACGCGCCCAGGGCGCCTGCCAGTATGGCCGCGGCTGCCCCGCGCCGGGCAATCCGGCGGCAGGTATCACGGGTCAATGTCTGCATGGGTCTTGGCTCCTGTCATGAGGCGAGCCAGGCAGTCCACTGACTGGCGCGCCAGGTTAATGCCCCTTAGAGCCCGGGCCTTGCCGCGAATTCCCGTTCCGCTCAGGCACCCAGCGCGGGTGCCAGCGCCGCCAGCGTCCGCACCGTTGCCCCACGGTGCACACCCGCGAACGTGCGTGCATGCGCGCGCATCTCTGCCAGCGCGGTGGCATCCGCGAGCAAGCGGGCCGCGGCCTGCATCAACTCTTCGGCATTCGCCACGCGCCGGCATGCACCGGCCGCGATGGCGTCTTCCGTCGCCTGCGCGAAGTTGAAGGTATGCGGGCCGACCAGCACCGGCGTGCCCACGGCGCAGGACTCGATCAGGTTTTGTCCGCCCAGCGGCAGCAGGCTGCCGCCCACGAAGGCCAGGTCCGAAGCGGCGAAGTACATGGCCATCTCGCCCATCGAATCGCCGAGCACGATGTCCGCGGTGATCGGTGCGGCCAGTTTGTCGACATCCATCGCACTGCGGCGCTGGACCGAGAAGCCCGCGCGTTCCGCCATGGCCGCGACTTCGTCAAAGCGTTGCGGATGGCGCGGCACCAGCAGCAAGGCCGGCCTTGGCGTGTCGCCGCAAAGCTGAGGCCAGCGCGAGAGCGCATCCAGCAGAAACGGTTCCTCACCTTCCCGCGTGCTCGCCGCCGCCAGCACGGCACGGCCGCCAAACGCCTGGCGCAGGCGATGGCCGCGCTCGATACCGGCCGGTGCCGGCTGCATGTCGAACTTGAGGTTGCCGGTGATCTGGACCGCTTCGAGGCCCAGGGCCTGGAAACGCTCGGCATCGCCGCTGGTCTGCGCCAGGACGCCGGCAAAGTCCGCATACATCGCCGACGCGGCGCGGCCGAAACGCGCCGTACGGCGGAAGCTGCGCGGCGACAGGCGTGCATTGACGAGGAACAGCGGCACGCCGGCCCGGCGCGCGCCATGCACAACGTTGGGCCAGACCTCGGTTTCCATCAGCATGCCCGCGGCCGGCCGGAAATACCGCAGGAACCGGCGCACGAGCCACGGCAAGTCATAAGGCAGGTAGCACTGGAGCACGCGCGGCTCCTTGCCGAACAATTGCGCGCCGGTCTGCCGGCCGGTCGGCGTCATATGCGTGAGCAGCAGCCGGTGCGTCGGATAGGCCGCCAGCAATGCCTCGACGAGCGGCTGGGCCGCGCGCGTCTCGCCTACGGAAACCGCATGCACCCACAACCATGGGCCTTGCGCGGGCAGGTGCCCGTAGGCCCCGAGACGTTCGCCGATGTTGCGCACATAGCCCGGCTCCTTGCGCCCGCGCCAGACCAGCCGCAACAACGCCAGCGGCAGGATGACGACCCATAGCAAGCTGTAGAGGACGCGCAACATCAGGCCCCTGCCCCGCGTACGCGGCAGGCCGCCTGCCAGACTTCATCGACCGTGGGCACAACCCCGTCATCGCCCACGTTGGCGATCCGGTCGGACCAGTACCCCTCGGTCTTCCAGCGCCAGGTGGCGGTATAGATTTCCACGGTCGGACGGCACAGCGCCGCGGCAATATGGACCAGCCCGGTGTCCACGCCAATGACCACCTCGGCGCGATTGATCAGCCCGAAGCCCTGCATCACGGAGAAGCGCGGCAGAACCTGCGCACCAGGCACACCGGCTGCGATCTCCTGGGCCGCGCGGCGCTCTGCCTCGTTGCCCCAGGGCAGCAGCATGGCCAGGCCATCGGCCCGCAGCCGTTGACCGAGCGCGTGCCAGTTGGCCAACTGCCATTTCTTCTTGGCGCCGGCGGTGGCATGGAAGCACGCCGCATAGCGCGCCGGCAACTGCGCCCAGAGCGGGTCATCGACGTGGAGCGATCGCGCCGACTCGCCGAAGAACCTCGGCGGCTCGGCCGGCGCCATGCCGGTCAGTGCGGCGCCAAGCAGGCGCGAGCGGCGCACCGAATGCGCCTGGCGCGGAACGCGGACAGGGGCGGTGTACAGCAGGCGCGCGGCAGGCTCGTAGCCGGAACCTTGCGTGCGGTTGCCAAGACCGACGATCGGCGCACTGGCAGCCCGCGCTGCCACACGAGCAACCACGGCGGTTTTCAGAAGCCCTTGGCTTTCGACCACGGCGTCGTAGCGCTGCGCGCGCAGCGCATCGCGGACCTCGCCGATCTCATGCCAGATGGCCGGTTGCCAGAAGCGCTTGCGCCAGCGCCGCAGCGCAAACGGGATCACGCGCGCAACGTCGGGCAGCAGGCGCACGAGGTCGACATAGCCCTCTTCCACCACCCAGTCGATCTGCGCGCCAGGCCAGCGCGCGCGCAGATCATGGATCAGCGGCATGTTGTGGACGACATCGCCGAGAGACGAGACCTTGACCACCAGGATGCGCGGATTGGCCGGCAACGCGAACGGCACCGCCTGCGTCACGGCGTGCGGTACCGCCGGAGCGGCCATCGCCTCGCGCATCTGCTCAGAACGGGAGCTTGGCATCAGGCTTTTCGGCCAGGATCACACGCTTGAATTCAGCCTGGATGCGGGCCAGCGCCGCGTCGTTGTCGGCCTCGAACCGCATCACCACAACGGGGGTGGTGTTGGACGGACGTGCCAGGCCAAACCCGTCGGGATACTCCACGCGCACGCCGTCGATGGTGATCACCTCGCGCGCGCCGTCGAACTTGGCGTTGGCCTTGATCTTGTCGAGCAGCGTGAACGGCTCGCCTTCCGCGCACTTGAGCTGCAGCTCCGGCGTGTTGTTGGCGTTGGGCAGCGCGTTCAGCACGGCGCTCGGGTCGGGATGGCGCGACAGGATCTCAAGCAGGCGCGCGCCGGTGTACAGGCCATCATCAAAACCGTACCAGCGGTCCTTGAAGAACACGTGGCCGCTCATCTCGCCGGCGATCGGTGCGCCGGTTTCCTTCAGCTTGGCCTTGACCAGCGAGTGGCCGGTCTTCCACATCAGCGGCTCGCCGCCGTGCTGGCGGATCCACGGGGCCAGCTTGCCGGTGCACTTGATGTCGTAGATGATCTGCGCGCCCGGGTTGCGGCCAAGGATCTCCTCGGCGAACAGCATCAGCTGGCGGTCCGGGAAAATCACCTGACCGTCCTTGGTCACCACTCCCAGGCGGTCGCCGTCACCGTCGAAAGCCAGACCCAGTTCGCAATCAGTTTCCCGCAGAGACTTCATCAGGTCCTGCAGGTTTTCCACGTGGGCGGGATCGGGGTGGTGGTTGGGGAAATTGCCATCCACGTCGCAGAAAAGCTCGGTCACCTCGCAGCCCAGGCCGCGGAACAGGTCGCCCACGAAGGCGCCCGCCACGCCGTTGCCAGCGTCAAGAGCGATCTTCATCGGGCGAGCCAGTTTCACGTCGCTGGTGATGCGGTCGAGGTACTGCTGACGCACATCATATTGGCGGTAATCGCCTGCGCCGCTGGTGAAGTTGCCGGACTCGATACGCTGGCGCAGGGCCTGGATCTGGTCGCCATAGATCGCCTTGCCGGCCAGGACCATCTTGAAGCCGTTGTAGTCCGGGGGGTTGTGGCTGCCGGTGACCATGATGCCGGAAGTGGCTTTTACGCCATCCAACTCGATATTCGTACCGAAGTAGACCATCGGCGTGGCGACCATGCCGAGGTCAATCACGTCCATGCCGGCAGCGCGCAGGCCGTCGACCAAGCCGCCGATCAGGTCCGGGCCAGAGAGCCGGCCGTCGCGGCCGACCACCACGGCCTTCTCGCCGGCTTCGGCCGCCGCGGAACCGAATGACAGGCCGATCAGGCGGGCCACGCCGCGGGTCAGCGACTTTCCGACGATGCCGCGGATGTCATAGGCTTTGAAGATGGAAGGATCGATTACCATACTTAGTTCCGTATTGGCGGCCTTATTCGCCGCAATTGATAGTCAACTCAGTCGCTATTGTGCCGGATTTATGTTCCAGAACTGAGGGACAGGCGGTTTATAATGCGCCCCCATCCCCTTCTAATGGCCGTATGCCCGTTGCCAAGGCTAATCCCGCCTGCGTACCCGGTTGGGCCTGCAGAACCGACGAAAATCTCAACCGCGCACAGCGCCTTGAACCGACAAGCCCCGACTGTTCTGTATGCAGCGCCCCCTAGAACCGGCTGGTCATACATTGGCGCGGCTCCCGCGTCATAAAATGAAGCTGCCAACGCGAACGTCATCTGAAACCATCCGCCGCCGCAGCCGCATGCTCGCATGGACCGGGCTTGGCCTGCTGTTCTACGGGTTGGCTGCCTTGGCAGGGCATGAGGCGCGGCGACACGGACTGGTAACGCAGGTTTTCCTGAATACCATTGGCATGTCGGTGATCCCCTATGCCGTCGCTTACCGCTTGCTGGACCGCACCATGCATATGCCCCCGCTTGAGGGGAACAATATGGTGGCGCCTGCAACGCTCCTACCCTTCGCCCTGCTGCTTGCCGTCTGCGCGACATTTCGCATCGACTATTCACGCGGGGCAATGCTCGTATGCATGCTGATCACATTGTTGTGGCTCTGGAGTGGCTACAAGCGGTTTGTCAGTCAATACGTTCCCACCTTTGGCTATAGCGACCCACAGTCGCTCGCGCACCTCAATACACTGCTAGACATGCCAGGTGCGGCGCAAAGCTCACACGCAGAATTTCGCCATATAGTCACTTTGCCCGAAGCCGTCAACTGCGATGGGCTCATGATGGACCGTAGCGCAACCGTTGACCCGGAACGTACCCGTGCGCTTGCCCGGTTCAAGCTTAGCCACGTTCACGTTTATTCGGTGGAGCGGATCGCCGAACTCCTTACCGGACGCCTGGCTCTGTCGAACATAGATGAGAACTTCCTGGATGACCATGCCCAGAACTTCATCTATGCCCCGCTCAAGCGAATAAGCGATATCGCGGCAGTCCTGATACTGGCACCGATTGCCATTCCCGTGGGACTAATCGTCGCAGCCGCCATCCGTTTGGAGTCCAGCGGACCGGCGATCTTCCGCCAGGAACGGGTAGGCCTTTATGGCAAGGTGTTCACCATGTTCAAGTTCCGAAGCATGGCGGATGTACCCGATGTTGAAGCCCAGTTTGCCGCGCACCGGGATCCTCGTATTACGCGGGTTGGACGCTTTATCCGCAAGTACCGACTCGACGAAATCCCGCAACTCTGGAACGTATTCGTTGGACAGATGAGCCTGATTGGCCCCCGCCCGGAACAGGCATCGCTGGTGGACTCCTTCTCGGAAACGATCCCATACTATCCGTACCGCCATCTCGTGCGCCCCGGATTATCAGGTTGGGCCCAGGTCCAGCAAGGGTACGCTGCCAGCCACGAAGAGACGATCACCAAGCTCAGCTATGACCTTTACTACGTCAAGCACTGCTCGATGGCGCTGGATTTGCTGATTGCTTCCAAGACCATACGTACCCTCCTCACGGGTTACGGGGCACGTTGATGCGATCCGGCTCACCTGGCTGCCGCCTCACAACCTGATGCGTATTCTGTTGCTGACCACCGGGCTCAAGCTTGGCGGGGCAGAGCGCCAGGTCGCAGATCTGGCCAGCCAGTTCACCGCACTCGGGCATAACGTAGCCGTGGTAAGTCTTACCCTCGCGCAAGAGATTGAGCTACCACCTGGCGTAACGCTGTTCCGTGTCGACCTGCGCAAGGCTCCACTGCAATTCCTTTTCACGTTGCGCGCTGTACGAAAATGGGTCGAAGACTGGTGTCCGGATATTGTTCACGCGCATATGTTTCACGCCAATATCTTTGCGCGACTGATGCGCGCCCAGCGATCCACGGGCAATCGCATTCCGGTGGTTTGTACGGCGCACAGCCTGCGTGAGGGTGGCTGGCTTCGTATGCTTGCGTATCGACTGACGGACCGATGGTGCGCGCTGACCACGCATGTCAGCGCAGAAGGCCGGCAGTACATGCTGGACGTCCACGCGACGACTGCAGACCGCATCCGTGTCATGCCAAATGGAATCGACACGGATCGCTTTCGGCCTGATCCCAATGCCCGCATACAAACGCGACGAGCGCTCGGCTTGGGCCCGGACAGTAGAATCCTGTTGAACGTCGGGCGGCTCGTCCCGGAAAAAGCGCAACAACACCTGATCGAGGCATTTGCTGTGTTGCGCCGTGACCCGCAGGTCGCCGCCAACACGCATCTGCTGATAGCCGGCGATGGCCCCCTCAGGGAAGCACTGTCCAGCCATGCCGCCGCGCTGGGCCTGTCTCATGTGGTCAGGCTGCTCGGCCCCTGCTCCAACGTGCCCGAACTCATGAACGCCAGCGATGTCTTCGTGCTCTCTTCCGTGCTGGAAGGGCTGCCTCTTGTCGTTGCCGAGGCATTGGCTTGCGAGACTGCCGTCGTTGCGACCGACGTATCAGGCATACGATCCCTGCTCGCAGCGTCTGGCACCATCGTAGCGCCAGCCAATATTGGCGAACTCGCCACAGCGATGCGTATGGCCCTGCGCGAGCGCCAGGATGTCGCGTCGGGACGGGCACACGTCGTAGCCACCTACGGCCTGCCCCACGTCGCAATGCAATGGATTCAGTTTTATCAAGATCTGTCTGGCGCTGGGGGCCGCAGCCCAGGCGATGTGTCCTGCCAGGGGGCTGGGCATGCGTAGACAGATCGCGCGCAACGTGGTCTGGCTGCTTGGTGAGCGCGCCCTTCAGGTCACGATCGGTATCGTTACTGTTGCATTGATCGCGCGTGGCGTAGGCCCGGAAGGTTTCGCCCACTTCCAGTACGCGCAGTCCCTTGTCCTCATTGCCTCATCCATCGGGCTCATTTGTGGCAGCGAGGTGGTTGTGCCGCGCCTGGTCGCCAGCTCGTCACCCGCCGCGCAATACCATCTTCTGGCGCATGTGTTCGGACTACGGGCAGTAGCCGCCATGGCAGGCTACCTGCTGCTCCTCCTGGCAATCGTGCTCACCGGTCAGGATGCCATCACAGTGCACATCGCCGCGATCCTCGGGCTGTCCATCTTGCTGCGTGAGCCGTTCGGCGTAGTCAATGCCTGGATGCAGGCCCATACGGATAATCGCGCGGGTGTTACCTTCAGCTTGCTGGCGTTGATGCTGAAAGGAGCGTTGATTAGCTCCCTCTACCTTTTACAAACGCACGCCGTTCAAGAATATGCGTGGGCCTTTGTGTTCGAATCCGCCCTGCTGGCTGCCCTGCTGGCCCGCCACTACCTGCAACGCCGTCCGCGCCTGCCGGCATCGGCGGACCGGGCGCTAGTTGCCAGTCTGGTACGAAGTGGCTCGGTATTCTGGATCGGCATGATGCTCATGTTCAGTGCAAGACGCATCGATCAACTCTTGCTTAAACCTCGTGTGCCGTTGCCGGACCTTGGGGCGTACGCCGCCTGCATGCAAGTCCTGGACAACTTTGCGCTACTTGCCACGATTATTGCCAGTTCCGTCGCGCCACTTGCGATTTATGCGCAACCGACGCTGGCCACGGCACGTCGCAACGTGGCGCGAGTCGCGGGCGGCATGGCAGCAATAGGCGCAACTGGTGGCGCAATCATTGCCGTCAGCGCGCCGTGGATTGTGCATCTCCTCTATGGCGGCCGCTTCGATGCCACGGTGACTCTGCTTCGGCAGGGCGCCCTTGCAAGCGGCCTGCTCTTCGCTGATGTAGGCCTATCCCTGTTTGCCATCCACCTGCGCAAGCCAGGCTGGCTGGCCGCCAAATGCCTGCTCGTGCTGGTTGTCACAGCGGCTGTCGACCTGGCCACCATTCCGCGCTTTGGCGCACAGGGTGCCGTCTTCGGGTATATCACTGGCAACGCGCTGGCAGTAGCGGCAGGCCTTGGCTTACTGCTACTGTACCGCGGCGAGCCCGCCGCTTCGCCGCGAACCGCATGAACCCGCGTCCGACAATCTGCTTCCTGACCGGCACACTGGATGCACTTGCTGGCGCCGAGCGGGTTACCGCAGTCATTGCCAACGGACTCGCACGCCGTGGCTGGCAAGTGCGAATACTCTGTCTCTGGAGCCAGAACACCCAGTACACCCTCGATTCCTCCATCCGACTTGATGCCCTCCACTCCAAACGGCCGTCGTTCAAGTCAAGGTATATCGAGACGGTGCTTGGGATCCGGCGTTATGTGGCCGACCATCAAATTGATATCCTGATCAGTGTGGACACCATGCTGACTCTCTTCACGCTACCCGCCTGTTTCCGTTTGCCAGTGCGGCAGATCGCATGGGAACACTGCAATTTTGACCAGGACTTGGGACGGCGCAGCCGGCGCCTTGCACGACGGCTGGCGGCGCGATTTTTCGAGCGAGTGGTGGTACTGACTGCGCGAGACCGTGCACGCTGGCATGCGTGCCTGAATCCCGCAAATCCAGTCGAAGTCATCTCCAATCCCCTCCCCTTCAAGCCACCTGAGTCAAGCCCGATGCCTCACTCAAGAACCGTGCTGGCGGTAGGCCGCCTGACCGAGGCAAAAGGTTTTGACGTCTTGTTGCGCGCCTGGAAACAGGTGGCAATGGCCTACCCCGGCTGGAAGCTGCGCATTGTGGGTGAAGGGGAATGCCGGGCTGAGTTGGAACGGCTTCGTGATCAGCTCGAACTGAGCGATTCGGTGACACTGCCTGGCGCAACCAGCCAAATTACGAACGAGTACAGCGATGCGGATATCTTCTGCCTGAGTTCACGTTTTGAAGGCTTTGGCATGGTCCTGATCGAGGCCATGGCCTTTGGCCTGCCAGTTGTATCGACAGATTGTGAAACCGGGCCACGCGAGATTCTGCAAGACGGCAAAAATGCACTGCTTGCTCCAGTGAACGACAGTGAGGCATTGGCCGGGCGAATTATGCAACTTGTTGCTGATGATGCCCTGCGTCAGCAAATTGCGCGGGGCGGAGCCGCCACGGTGCGTCGCTATATGCCAGACCTGGTCCTCGAAAGCTGGGAGCGACTGTTACTAGCTCCTAACGCCTGAGATATGCCGGAATTGGTTCGGATGCGCCATTGAAAGTGAAGCAACGGCAACGCCAGCGTATTCATGGGGTTCTGCTAAAATCCGCCCGGCCCAGCGTAATCCCTGATGAGGCGCGCAGGCAGGGATGCAGAACTACGCGACTGACTGTTCATGCAGTGGATTGACCGTCAAAATAGACTGCGAAGGATGCGAAATAGTACTTACGAACGCCCAGCCCCGATTATGCTGGGCGGCCAGGAAGCAACGGCTGCGCGGTCGGACGAACGGCGACTGGACGGCACTCATGTTGCATTCGTAGCGAACTCGTGCTGGTCCATCCAACAGTACCGTAGCGGCGTTATACGCGCTTTGCTTGCCCGTGGCGCCAAGGTCAGCATTATTGCTCCGCCGGACCGCGCCTCCGATTCGCTCCAAGCGCTAGGCTGCGAATTTCACCCCCTGACCCTGTCCGCAAAGAGCGCCAATCCCCTGGCTGACTGGAAGTGCTTCAGCCAATTGGCGCGGCTGTACAGGCAGCAAAGGCCCGATTGCATATTCCAGTACACAATCAAGCCCAATATCTATGGTTCGCTGGCAGCCCGACTAGCCGGCATTCCCTGTATTGCAGTAACCACTGGGCTTGGCTTCGTCTTCATCAATGACAATCTCGTGGCCCGTATCGGGCGGGCGCTCTACCGAGTCGCCCTGCGCTCGACCCGCCAGGTGTGGTTCCTCAACGAGGACGACCGGCGCGAATTCCTGATACGTAACCTTGTCAGGGAACAACAGACCTTTGTACTCCCCAGCGAGGGGATCGATCTTGACTACTACGCCCCAGGTCAGCGACCGCCCAACGAAGACGGCACCTTTCGATTTCTCTTGATTGCGCGAATGCTATGGGACAAAGGCGTTGGCGAATACGTCGAAGCAGCACGCCGCATCCGCGCTGACCATCCCCATGTCCGGTTCCAATTGTTGGGGCCCGCCGACGTCGCGAATCCCAGCGCGATTTCACGCGCACAGCTCCTAGCCTGGCAGAACGAAGGGCTCATTGAATACCTTGGCACCGCACCGGATGTCAGAGGCGCCATTGCCCAAGCAGATTGCGTCGTCTTGCCGTCCTACCGCGAAGGCGTGCCGCGCACGCTGCTCGAAGCAGCTTCGATGGAGAAGCCAATAGTGGCCACAGACGTACCCGGATGCCGTGATGTGGTGCGTGATGGTGTAACTGGTAGGCTTTGTCGGGCGCGCAACTCTGATGAGCTGACGGCAACTCTGCTGGAGCTGTGCAATAGCGACGATGAAACGCTGCGGGAGATGGGCAAGGCCGGGCGGCAGGATGTTGCAGCCCGGTTCGGCGAAGCTCAGATTGTTGATATCTACCTTCAGACAATTAACCAGTTCATGCTTCTCAAGGCCTACTGGCCTGGTCGCTAGAACTCTTGGACCCTTTCCCCGTCCTTGCCCGAGCGGGATAAAACTTGCCACGCGCTTCTGGAGCGATCTTCATTCGGTCCGTCCCCTCCCATAGCCGCGGACGGCGCAGTCCGCGCCTGAAATGCATCCGTTTCTACACGCTTCTTGCGAGGACAAAGATTCCACCGGTAATCAGGAATATACCGAATGCTCTCCCAAGGGAGATGCTTTCGCCGAACACGACTGTGCTTGCAACCGCCACCAGCAGAAATGTTGCGCCCGCCATTAATGGAGCCGCCATGGAGAGCGGATTTACGGCGAACACCTTCACGGTAAGCAAAAAGCTCGATCCGTAGAGGGCAATTGCAAGGAGCAGCCATGGCGATAGCCAGGACGCCAGGCCTTCGCTACCCACGCCGTGCCGCCCCGCCACTTTGATCATCACCTGTGCACCCACGTTGCACAGCACCGATACGAGGGCCAGCAATGGAGCGTTCATCATCGAACATCCTTTTCGTGAGAAACGCGAACAAAAGGCGGGCGCCCCTTTATTTCATCGTAAATCCGACTCAAGTAATGACCAATAATACCGAGACTCACCATCAGTATGCTGCTCGTCATGATGATCAGGAGATTGACCGTCGTAAAACCATCGAGCGCGCTACCTTCAGCTTTCTGAATCAAGCTCATCGCCCCGACAATGCCACCTAGTATGAACATCAGCGCGCCAAGCCAGGTAATGGACTTGAGGGGAAAACTAGAGAACATGGTGATGTTGTTGACGGCATACTTCAGCAACTTCAACTTGTTCCATTTAGATCCACCAACGTCACGCTCGGCGACCTCGAAGGGGATATGAGCACTCCTGAATCCTGCCCAATGAATCAGGCCACGGAAAAACCTATTACGCTCAGGCAAGTTTATATATGTCTGTACTACAGCCCGATCAAGCAACTTGAAGTCAGAGTGGCCAGCGATATCGAGTTCCGACAAGCGGTGGAATAGTGTATAGAAAGCCCTGGCAAAGAGGCCACTAGCCAGCCCCTCTCTGCCTCGGCTCGCTTTGACAGCCTCGACCACCGGGAAGCCGCTTTTCCAAAGACCGATCATCTCCGGGATGAGTGCTGGCGGATGCTGCAAATCAGCATCAATCACAATTACGGCATCCCCCCTCGCCTCCATTAAACCGGCGAGAATTGCCGCCTCCTTGCCGAAATTGCGCGTGAAGTTGACTCCCCTGATCCTACTATCGGAGGCGGCGGCACTACAAATCTGTGCCCACGTGCCATCCGTCGAGCCATCATTGACAGCAATGACTTCCAGGGTATGGTTCTCTGATTCGGCTTCACGCGCGATAATTTGCAAATTGCGCGTCACAATCGCCTCTTCGTTGTACAACGGCACTACTACTGAAATCATTGTCATTTATTAGGACCTTCTCTCCACGGTGACGCCGTAGATCTCAATCACGCCGTTACCGTCATACATGCTTCGAATCTCAAGTGCCGGCAAGGACCGATCCGATGTGAAATCCGCACTGAGACTCACACTCGATCCATTTGTACCCCGCAGCAGCCCCTGAGAAATGTTCCGCATCTTGTTCGCACCGTCCGCGACAACATCCCACGAGCCACATTGACCATCCGTAGCCATCGAACACGAATACTCGATCGATACCCGGTATGTGCCTGGCGCAAGGTCGACGTAGGGGCCGTAGTTCAGGATGCCAGGGCGGCTAATTTCGCTGACAATGCGCTCGTCTTTGCGGCGCCCCACTACTGTAGGAAGTTCATTGGCTGAATATTCCGCTTTCGTTTCAAGCATCAAGCCGTCGATGGCCTTCGCACCCCAATGAATTGCCCCTTCTCCCCACCTCAGTCCGCGCCTACACAGGAAGATGCCATCAACAACCATGCATTCATCACGTTTAACTGCTGATGTGAGCGCCGGCGGGAGATCGAATCGGATGAATGGGAGTTCGCTCTGGGGCATGATGAAGACCGCATCTTCGTCGAATTCGGCGGGCAGACCGGCTCCCGCTACGCCGCATGACGTACGCAAGCGTGCGATGTAGCCCGTATTGAACGTCAGGCCCTGGCGAGCCGCCAGGTTCTGGAAGTACAGATATTGTTCTGGACCACCGTGGCCGCAACCGAATGCCGGATACATAATCAGATGCCGAGCGCCAGCGAGAATAGCATTCCATGGCTTAGGGTCCTCTTGGGCTGGACGATGAACGGCCTCCATAACGTTCTTTCGGATTGCCGAAGTGTCGGTCCATTGCACTGCCAATGCCACAGCAAGTACGGCGACCGGTACCAGGCGAGCTTTGCTCTTCAACAATTGGGCTAGCGCTACAAACAACAAGAGGTATCCAACCACCCAGAAAAAACGACCACTCGCCCGAAAGGTTCCGGTCACTATTTTGAATACGGAAGGAAGTGAATAGCTGAGTACCTTGTCGCCAGCCAGATACCATGTAGTCGAGAGGGCATAAAGGGTCAAAGTACCTGCCATCAGGATCAGGAACGGATACCTGTGTCTGGCGGCACCAGGACGGGGATTGCGTATTGCCGACAAGGCGCCAGCAGCGAGGACCAGAAGCCCTCCTGCGCCGAAATAATTAAAACCCTCCGCTTGTCCGCCCGTAGCGTCGATTTGGCAATGCAAGAGTAGACCTCCGCAGAAGGGGGAGGCCATATTCATTGAGAAATAGTCAAAGCCTCCAGCCCCCCCAGCCGATCCGACGTAGCCGAGAAGGTACATCAGTGTCGTTAGCACACCCAGCGACGTCGCAATGCGAAGTCCTTGCAGACGCCAGCCCTCCCCCGCGACACCCATATCAAGCACGTAGGCAAGGAAGATGGCATAAATCATTGCCAACAGGTATGGATGCACCACCAGCCCAATAGCGCTCAGAGCGATCAGGATTACGCCTGCCAGCCTGCTCTTCCTTGTATCCCAGCGTCCTGCGAAGTAGGCACTCAGCGCGAACAGTATGAGGCCATGGGTCATCAAAGACGTGTGTCCCAGGCGATTTGATAGTGCTGGCCAGGTAACAGCGAATGCCGCGGCTACGCCCGCAGCGAAGAGCGTCCGACAACCGAGCACGCGTATCAGTACAGCGGCTGCCAGAGCCTGTAATAAGTAGGCAACGCCGTGCCACAACCCAATGTACTGGAAACCCTGTGGTAGATAAGCGGTCAGCGGCTTGAGAAAAAGGGCGACCAGCGGAATACTGTCGGTCAGCGCGATGCTCACACCGTCCGGGGCGTTTAAGCGTGACGTGCGGAGCAGCGGAAAGTGCCAACTGTCGTGCGCGTAGAACAACCACCCGCTAACGTGCTGGGCGGCGTCGCCATCGGCAAAGTAGGCCCCCGTTCCGCGGAAAAAATCCAATGGATAGATATACGTCACGTATGCCAACGCTACCGCAACCGCCATTGTCACAGCTGCCCAAGTTGGACAGGCAAACACGAATATTGCTTTGGCGATACGCCTCACAAGCACTCCCCTCCCACTTCAATGCTTTTAGCCGTTAAGACCCGGTCGAGCATATCAGCCCTCGGCCGTGCCGCCCTCTAGCACCCTGTGCCAGGACCCCCTCTAGCACCCTGTGCCAGGACCTAGTCGAACCGTATAGTATGCCTTGAGCCAACACCTCTTCTCAACATGCACACGAGTTTCACTCGGCAGAGGTCGCCGAATCCTATAGCTGCCTCTCTCGCATCGCCGTAATCACGACCCACTTGCCGGAAATACCCATCTGCTCAGCCCTTTCCCAGTAACCAAAACAGCGATGCCAATGCTCTTCAAAGGAACGCCCTATGGCGGGGAAGACCTGGCCTCTCATCTGGTGACTTGGATCCCAAATGTGGACAATCGCGACCAAAAAAAAGGACTGACCGTTTGCAGGAATATGAGGCAGCCATGAAAGCGTCATTCGATCCACAAGAATTGGTGCAGTGACGCGACCCTCAAGGCTTCCATGCGGCAGACTAACGACGATTGGATGTCCGCAATTTACCCCGCCCTCGATCATATCGTTGTAGCTGCGAGAACCCAGCGCCAATCACCCATCCACCATCGGATCCCTGCACGGTGTGCAGGGATCCGATGGTGGATGCCATGTGGGACCGTGCTCAGCGACTGCATTGCACGGCCCACCACGGGTCCAATCGAACGCTATCTTTTCCTCAAAGACGTCCAAATCCACACACCCTCTACTTGCCTATGACACTCCCGCAAGAGGCACTTCCAGGCCCGCGCCTTGAACCACTTCAAACAGATTGCACAGCCCTCCAGCGCGACAACCGCAGTAAACTCTTCCTAGGCCGTTAGGAACTCGATGCGCTCTAGATCTATAACCGATATAGACTGAGCATAAGCTTGAATTTCGAAATGCGTGATGTCATCACGCACTACAAAATTAGTTTCTAGCATGTCCTCCGACAATTCAAACTCTGCCAACTGCGACTCCCCCCCTTCAACCAAAATGACTCGGACCTTCCCTCGAATATGACCATGCAACCTTAACTTCCAATTCCCTTTCCGCAAAAACCATCTAGGCCCAGCAAATAGTATTTTGCCATCCTTGCCTAAATAACGTTTTGCAATCCCGCCTTCGACCCCATCTCCATACAACTGATTCGGGTACACTGAAAATCCGGTTCGACACAAGCTATCAACGGCCGCCGACGGGGCTGCCAATACATCGCCGACCCATTCACAATAGCTACTTTTCAGTTCCAATGGCACAAGAGTCGCAAATGGCCCGACCCCATAGAGTGCCAATCCACGACCAGAAAGAAATTCTCCGATTTCGTCTGATACGTTCCCTGCGGAATCCAATTTTTCGAATAATATCTTCGCGTTGGGTGAACGGTTGAGAACGTCTCCCATCCCTTGGAGAACCCTCAGTTCATGCCCCTCCACATCGATCTTCACCAAATCGACCGCCAAATCTGCGGGCAATAAATCATCGAGAAGCCTTGCTCGCACCGCCAGTTTTTGCCCCCGCCCACTCGAAATTCGAGAGGAGGATCCCTGGCCAAGATGGCCATCGGGAAAAAATAAATCCAAGATCTCATCTTGGTCGGAGGCCGCACATTCAAATACCTGCACCACCTTCTCAAGTCCATTCAACTGCAGACTACGCTGAAGCAAGTTAGTCAGGGTCGGATGAGGTTCCACAGAAAATACTTTACCACCACCCTTCAGTCGGTTACCCAGGGCAATGGAAAAATATCCGACATTCGCTCCAATATCCAAAAATACACTCTTATCAGTCAGAAAACTATACAGAACTGCGAGATTATCCGGCTCCCAAATACCACCATTGATGATTGGTGATGGACACCCGAGGTCGCCGGTATTCACAAAAATTGGACTCTCATCCCTTAGATAAGTAAGTGCCATGCCAGGCCCGGCATAGCTGGCATATCGGTGTTTGATAAACTCAACGTCATTGGCAATCCGTGCAAACATTTTCCCGCGATCCGCATCATGAATTGAGCCCGTTCTAATCCCCGGCCCGACGTGTGCAGAGATTGTCCTACCGAGGCCAGATACTTGCCAACTGACACTAGCAAATCGTTCCTCGGTCATCTTCGCGAGGTTCGCAACCGCTTGACGAAGCTCTCGATTGTCATGCCACAAATCTGAATTATCTTTCCGCAAATCCGCGTTAGCTTCAATCATCAATGCCTTGACTCGCAATACTATCCGACGGGTCACAGGTCTCGCTAACTCGTAAAGCCATCGCCCGAGCTTAAGACCCTTGCGTTTAATAAATGGTTTTAGTTGAATAGCGTATGACCGATTTGTGCTCAAAGCTCTCGGACTAGTGTCAGCGTCGGCCGGGGCGATCGCCGAGCAATCCCTACCGCTGTTGTCTGTCGCCGGATCCTCGCCTTCGGCAACTGCAGTCGGCAGCACTGCCGAGGGGCGAGGCAATATTTGTAGGAACCGGGTAAGCAATGCAACCTCGTCAAACTGAAGCTTAAATACTTCTCCGGCAGAAACGATCATCCGATCCACTTCTCCCTTCTCCAGCGACACAATTTTTGACACAAGGTCTTGTGTATTGAAGGACCATCCATCCACAATGGCTCTCGCATTGTCCGGAACAGGTACCGGTGCTGCCGGTATCAACCAACCAGTTCGGCCTTCGAGAACAATTTCGTTGTGTGGACGAGCATTAAGGGAAATTACCGGCGTGCTCCTACTAATGGACTCAAAAAATCCGAGTCCAAGTCCTTCATGCGATGAAACCTGGATGCTGACATCATGCTCTTCGTAGAGAGCCAAAATCTCTTCCCTTGACAAACTCTTGTCAATAATTGTGATATTCTCTGGCAGTTCACCGGAGTAATAAGACGATACGGAGTCGAGGGAAGTTACGGTCAGCTCGATATCGTCACGCAGCTTCAACGCATTTGAAAAGGCCTCTATCACCTGAGGAGTGTTCTTTCGAGTCTTAGGATTATGACCCGCAACATGCAGAAAACGAAGCTTTGAGCGGTCCGCCAACCTGGCCCGCTTCTCCCGAATTCTATTACCCGGAAGCGGACTACCAAATCCGTGCCCCAAGAAAGCACCATTCTTTATCCCCTCCCGAGAAAGAGTGGACTCGGCCAACCTGGTACAATAGAAAGTCGATGTCAGTCTATTATGATTAGAAATCTCCTCCTTAATGACAATCTCGATCATCGGAACGCTGCAGATTTCCAATCGGTTTACTTTGAGAGCAAACAAACGCTCCCAATTTTGCGACCAGCAGATTTCAGGGACAATCAATGTGTGAACATTGTTTGCCAGAATGAACTGAGTAATTTCATGAACGGTAACATTTTCCCGATCGTTCAAGGAGTAATAAATAGAATCGGCGTGGGAAGGCGCACTCCAATCATCAGGATTACTTTGCCTAACAAGCCCTTTTCCATTCATCGCGTACGGTTGCGCTGAAAATATGTGGACTTTATAACCAACTCGACGCAAGAGTTTACTGTATGTGTGAGAGAGATTTCCCAACCCCTGATCACCCCAAATCGTAAACATGCCGACATTACGATTGACCGAGTTATCAATTAACCCCATGGCGGTCCGGATAAACCCGCGAAAATCACTTCCAAACATCGCACGCAGGCGAGACTGTTGCGCTTGTCCGATTTCCCTCAATCGAGTTTCGTTGTGATAGAGACTCGCTATCATTTCTACCCATTCCGCCGGATTCTCAGAAAGAAAGACTCCAGCATCGCCGAGCATCATAGGTAAATACCCGTTGGCAGTCGAAAGAACAGGAATACCGTTCATGGCCGCCTCAAAAGCCACGCGACAGAATGTCTCGTCCACTAGAGTTGGAACAATAACCAAGCGAGCTGTGCGGTAAAAATCACGCACATTGCCATATGATTTCAACTCGCAAAGCGGATGACGGCCAACTTCATCAGCCAAGCGCGTAAATAGATCCGAAGGTTCTGGCTCGCTCTGTATTCCCATGAATGGAATAACAGCCCCCAGCGCCCGAACACATTCAAGAAAAATCTCCCCCCCCTTCAGTGCGCAAACATTGACCTGCAGCACATAAGTGCCAGAATCATCCCTATTCGCCAAGAATTGAGCACTATCGGATATCGGATGTAGTACCTGCAGTTCCTCCGCGCCATTTAGGCGCTTATAGACGTCCTGCATGAACTCTGATGCTACGTACTTCGAAATCAATCCGGATTGATGGCCAATCATCGGCCTCAATTGGTGATTCTCCAAATTATCCAGAATATGACGATTACCGGTCTCCCCAAGGTCGACCAAGCCGCTCCAGAAATGATATCCAATCATAGTCGTGAGGCGACAATCTTCGGCAATCTCCATTGCCGCATCGTTAGTGCCGCCCTGCGCGTGTACTAGATCCGGGCCAAAAGCGTCGATTGCCCGCTGCATGTCTTCCCTACATCGTCCTCCTGCATAACGAACATCCACGTAGTAGGGCGTATAGGTGACCGAGTCCTCTATATACCAGCCTTTTTCCGGGTGGAGAAAGCTTACCCAAACGCATTTCACGCCAAATTCACTCAGAATTCTGCATGTTTGATGCATAAAGGACTCACCCCCTCCCATCGGATAACCGAGGTGGGTGGGGATCAAGTACACGGGAACAATCTTTCCAAGCTTCCTCAGTTCTGCTATGAATTCTATTTCTGAGTAACGATCAATCAAATCGAATACATAATCCTCTGCAACCCAGGCTAGGCGCAAGAGAATGTTGAAAATTTCATTTGGTAAAACAAGTTGAAAAGAAGTCTGTGACCGCAGGGAGTCGCATTTCTTAATATCACTCAGCGCAGGAAGGTTTCTGCAATTTCGCGCAGCAAAAATAACTTCACCGATCTTCTGCGGATCAATAAGCGTCTCCCCGAGAGCAAGCGATTCGAATTCGTACGCCTTCAGGGCACAAAAAAGTCGCTTTTCCGGACAATTTTCCTCGACATAAGGCAAAATAACCGACCGAATCATCTCCAGCCTCTGCCCAATAATGTCGTATTCCAGCATCCACTTATGAGCACCCGACACGTCTCCATTGAGACCCTGACCTATTGTTGCTTCCAACTGAATCGAATCACCAGCTGATATGCTGATGTTGGATATCAGTGCGAAGATGGCCTCCAAGTGACCCGCCTTGGAAAGCAGGCGAATACATGTGCTAACCCCGTCCTGATCGGCACGGAGCGCGGATATTAGTTTTGAATCGGTAATTATCAGAGCTTCGGACAAGGCGTAAGCTAGATTACTGCCGTTTTCGTCAAGCACCTCATCGAAAGCAAGTGCCTTGGCCGAATCAATGAGATTTCGGGATCCGCCCATGAGTAAATTATCGACATATAAATTGTTCATTCTCGCAACCTAGCCTTTCGCACCGATCGGATTCGACGTCATTTTCTCCCAATCGACGAAGAAGAAGCGATCAGAATTACTAACTAATAGCACCACCGCAACGATCAATACTCCGAACAGCATGTTTAATTTGGTAAACTTCCAACTCCGGACATAGGCTGTCTCGGTAACCATGACGGAGAACGCTACACTAGTAGCAAGCACGGCCCAATAAACATATCGAAAATCTGCCATGGGCGTCGCTGGCACGTAGCCAAGAATATAAAGAAGAGCAGATATTAATAATGCTCTAACAACCGCTGTAGACGCAGTCTTGGCGGATAAAAATGTTACCCAAAGAAGTGCCAGCGAAAGAAGAAGCCAAAAATACGGCTTGAAGAAAAACGAAATAGCTGCAGCGGATGATTTAACGTACCATTCAACCGCTACCGTCAGACCATTCTGAGCCTGTCTAATCCCCATTTTATTCTCATCTATACCAGGATGCCAAATGTAAAACGGCTCCATGCTCGATGATCGAAGCAAATAGGAGAAGGCCGATAATCTAAACCACAAATAACTGAAAGGATCTTCAACAACTTCCCGACGCCAAACATCTCTAGTTCGAGAACTATAAAGATCACTTCTCGAATAACTCTCTTTACGAGAAAGGCAAAAGTCCCTTCCAACAAGTTTGTTTTCCCCCACCTCCTGGCTGGCGCAATCCCGTATATCATCCATCGGAATTCCGGGTATCAAACTTCTACCTCTCTTCATCGACAAATAGGAAAGATCATCAACCATCATATAGGTGGATGGACTCGATTTCACCGCCCGCAGAACTTTATAATTAAGAACATTTCCAAGCGCGATCAACACGACCAAAAGCGCCATCGCAAGAGCGGCAATTCCATATTTGGAAGTGCGATCAAACCATTGTCTCAACATTAGAGCGACGATAGGAATCGCAGCAAAGAGAGCATTGTATCTAAGATTTATCGCATAAAAGACCAAAATAAGCGCTACCACCATTCTCGCTCGGGTTTTCTTCTGAATGATCAAACCCATGGCCAAGAGAAGCGCGTACGCCATCTCAACATCTTTCCATAGCACACCGGAAAAATTCACAATCCACGGCAAAAATCCTACCCCCAGGATTATCCAAGAATATCTCTTATCACTATATTTTTGATACCAAGCATACAATCCCAGCCAAAACAATCCCAATTGAAACAGCAATAACCCCTGCGGTCCGTCAACATAAACATCCAGCATCGACCAAACCCACGACATGATAGGTGGATGCCAATCATTAAATTCCAATGTTTTGGAAATTGAATACTGCACAAGGGAATCCGGAGACATGAACCCCGGATAGAAAGCCGTTACTAGTAATACATAACCGAGGATAGCGATACGCACTGGCGTTCCGAGCGCCTTCAGTTTGGTCATCGAGTTTGCGTGCATTTACACACCCGAGCGCGGATTATAGATTCCGACGCAAACTTTAATTAGTGTACTCAAAATGGCTAAATTACCCTTGAAACTGCTAATTTTGGTCGGAACTTCGCCATCCGGATATCTCCGAATAGTTGGGATCTCGTCGCATCGGTAAGCAAGCTTCGGCACTCGGTACGAAAAATACGCGAGGAGTTCATAGCTCATGAACACATTACGAAACGGGGCAATATTGGGATCGAGGAGCACCCTTCTACTGTATGCACGAAATCCCTGAGTAGTGTCCGTCCACTTAAAGCCCGAGGCGAGACTTAACATCGGCGCGTGTATGAAGCGGATAGCCAAATCCCTCAATTTTGGGGTATTCTCAGCCTTACCCCCGGGTAAAAAGCGAGAGGCCTGTACGAAATCCACCCCATCCTTCAAAGCATCAATGAACCGGGGAATTGCCTCCGGGTCATCTTTGTCATTGCCGTCAATGGTAATGATCCCCTCATAACCCTGATCTAACGCAAAGGCATAGGCACAGCGGAGTTGTGCACTGAGCTTGCCTGCCCCTTTTTTGACCAAAAGACCACAAACTCCCGCCTTTTTCAGCCCCGTCAATTCAAGGGATCCGTCATCACTACCGCCGTCAACAATTATTATGTCTGCCGTATTGGCAATGCTCAATGCTGCCATTCTTGTCAGAAGCCCTTTTATGCGATCACCCTCGTTGATCACTGGAATTACTACGCACCAACGATGCTGTCGACGTAACCAAAGCGGTACCTCGAACGCCGGAACATCCCAAGTCGCTCGAACGTCGGGGCAAATATTTGAGGTCAGATTCATGCTTCTTATCTCTTACACTGCATGAACAGTGATGAGAACCACTCCAGCTATTACTAATAAGATACCGACGCCAGCAGTCCAGTGGATCGGCTCCCCAAAAATAAAAAAGGAGAACAAGGCAACTGTTGCAACGGCCCCAGACGTAAGTATTGGGTGCGCTACATTTAACGGTAGGCGAGCAAGAGCCGCTGCGTAGAGCAGGAACGCGCCGCCATATAGGCTCAGCCCGGACCAAAACGGCCAGTTAAGCACAAAGGCCATCGGGTCGGATAGCGTTGGAAATCTTCGTGGTGGTATCATCGCCATTTTTATTAGAACGCTGGCAGACGCATTAGTAGTGATACCAAGTATAAGAATGAGCCACTTCATCGAGTCACCACACAAACATTTCGATAATGTTCATTAGCTACCTTCAGGCTTCTTTCGATTGACACCAGGTGCGGTTCATTGTTGGTCGCTACCATTTCGATCGAGACGATCGACTCGGGCAAGTATCGCCTAATTGCCGCACTTATCCGTGCATGATCACTTCGACCATCACCGAGAGGAAGTAGATCCGGTTCACTCGCATGAATATGACCAATCAAGGGAGCGCAATCCTTCAGCACGGCTGCAGCAGCTTCTCCATTGATCGTCAATGCGCCGGTGTCAAATTGCATCTTGATCGCCGCATGGTCAACATATCTAACCATTTGAGCAGCCTCGATACTCGTTGTCATAAAATTCGCGCCGTAACAGGGTGGATTCGGCTCGAGGCAAATGAAAACTCCATGTGACATAGCAATGTCACCAAGCCGTCTAAAGAATGACACTGCCACTTCCAATGATTCTTGGAATCCTAGGCCCGTACGGTCCCGATTTTTGGGAGACCCGAACACTATCCGTGGGGCTCCCAGTTCGGCGCCGAGTCGACAAACCGCCGAAAGATGTGCGAGCATTTTCTCCCGTACCTCATCGGAACCGAACAGGTTTAATCCAGTGGTTCCAAATAGCAATGCCTGCATACCGGTAATTTCGATACCTTTCTCTGCCCACCAGGTCTTCACCCGCGCCACATCTTCTTTGGTGGTATTGTTGTGCAAAGGGAAGTACTTTCCCGGTGCAATATCTATTGCATCGATGCCGTAGTGCATTAGCAATTGGGCGACCGTCTCGTCTTCCGAGACATCCCAGGCAATGTTAGATATCGCAAGCCTCATCCTGTTACTCCCGCCTCCAACTTCAACGTCATCGCCTCAGACTGCGCGAAGGCCCGAATCGCTTGAATCGACTCACGGGTGCTGTATTGGTAATCGCCCTGCACTCCAAAAGCTGCTGCGTGTCGGGTGCGCATGTCGTATCGTGCGGGAGATCCAGCCAATTCGTGGCTAAAGATCTTACCAAAACCATATAGGGAAACATCTGCAACACTCATTGGTGCTGCAGAAAAATGGACCAGACGCAGTCCGACATCGAGAGCAATTCTAATGTCATACCACAAATTGATCATTGGGTAAAACTGAAATACCGCTCGACTGTCAATCAAGTGCAGGTTGTTCTCGTTCAAGAAATCAAAAATAGCGTTCTTGCGTAGACCTGGCCCCACCAACCCAGGAAGGCGGACAATCAGATAGTTTGAGAAGTGGGTTTCCACAAATTCCTCAAGAAACCGCCTATGTGTGCCGTAGGCATGAAGCCCAGTAACATCGACAATGGTATCTTCATCCACACCGACCGGATTCTTGAAGACATCGACTGTACTAATCAGAATGAAAGTTTTGCACTTTATAGTTTTCAAGTGCGCAATTAGACTTTCGATTTTTTGGCGATCTGAATGCGGCTCGCGATTTGCAAGCCATTTTTGGGCTGGTGCACCAGCGCAAACGACTGTATCAAATACCTCGCCTTTAATGTCGGATATATTGGAAGAACGATATAGCGCCGCAAATTTTGTCTGCTTGAGCAGCGTACCCCCAACGAACCCTGAAAACCCGATCAACGCATTTTTCATTTAATTCTCCAAGACGCTTCCAAACTGTTCGGCGTTCAGCAGCTCAAGGACGTCATAAATATTATCAATCTTTCCGCCGAGTACGGAGTAACATCCGGGGAGTTCGACGTGCCGCTCAAACAAGATAGGTCGACCGTCGTCCCCTTCGTTCTTTGCAAGAACCGTCTTAACCTCAAAAAGAGACTCGACATACTTTGCGCCTGTCACCGACGGCAGATATCGCCGCACGTCTCTAACCATTCGGTCTACCCGAGTTTCGCACTCGTAGGATGCGAGCCTTTTATATGGATCTATCCCCCGTTCATCGCTCCAGTTCAAATGTGGGGTGTAACGAACGTGAGAGAGTGTGTGCAAACCGCGCGCCGGAAAGGGCATCATTGAGAAGAAAGGGCCGTCCATAACCGTGATACCCAGTCCTTGAAGTACAGAGGGGACTTGCATCAGTGCCATTTCTGTGATCTCATGTTTCAATCTCGTTCGGGTGCCCCCGAACTCGCCCTGAAATTGATTAAGACCACTGTACGTACAGTTAAAAACGTATTGGCAATCGATCACTTCATCAATAGAAGTTTCGTCTGATTGGATAACAACTATCAACGAGTTCCTGGGTCCCCTGGATATTGCATTCACTTGCGTCTGAAATCGAACCCTCACACCGCTCTCTTCCAATTCACGTTGTGCGCTTTGAGCTAGGCGACTCGTGTCAAAAGCATACTCTTCTACGAGGAACACGTTCTCAATCAGTCGAGGCTCGAAGAGGTTTCGAAGATGCGACTCAGCAGGTTGAATCCTTGCGCCGATCTCCCGGCAGAAGCGTTCGAACTGTTTGGCGGTGACTTTGGAGTTGCGACGAGCAATGGCGTAGAGCTTGATGAAATCCTGTTTTATCGCGTGTGGCCAGTCGTGTACAAATCGGGGCAGATTGACGCGACTCCGGTAGGCGGTCGTGAAACTACGTGGATAGTGATAGCCATTATGGACCCGTGCCTGGTTGCTATATGAGGCACGCGCCAATAGTGACGTCTCACGCTCAACGAGAAGAATGCGCTTTAGGCCTCGCTGTTTAGCCAAGTAAACGGCAATCGCGGAGCCATAAAAACCGCCTCCAATAATTAGCGCATCCACTTTATTGTCTGACAGCCTCATCCGGCAACTCGTCTAGACGGGGAAACCGGCGCTCTAATGGCCTGCGATTCCACTACTTCAATATTGAGTTTTTCTCGGCGTGTAATGCGAGCGCTCGTGAACTCCTGACCAATATGATAGAGAGGCCCTTCGTTCGACAAGCTGGCCATGTTAAGGATATATTCGCCAAGCACCAGGAGCACCAAGGAAATCAGAAAGAACATCCCGGATTGCTGCAATGACAAACTGATCCATCCCGGGGCAACGTCTGCCTTAAATAGACCAATAGCGACCACGTAGATTGAATAAAATAGGTTGGCAACGGCACCGAATAGCGAGAGAGAGGTCACGAGCCGCATGGGCGCTCGGGTTGTCGAGATCAATAGTCGCATACCGCGATCCACACTCTCGCTAAGCCTCTTCTCGCGTAGCTCGCTTGGTTTGGCGCTGTACTCGAGATTGGCCCGTGCAAAGCCACCTGTTGCCGGCAGATGGCGATACGTTACAGCCGGTTGCGGGTGCTGCAAGATAAAGTTGACAACCCGTTTGCTCAGAAGACGGTATTGGGGCGCCTCTTTGGCCAAGTGAATCCCGCTGAACGATTTGTAGAGTCTATTAAAAATGGCGTTAGCGCAACGGTATGCCCAACTTTGCGATGACTTCTGCCGATTATTTGCAAAAACGACATCCACACCAGAGACAGCAGTATCGAGCATTTCAGGCAAAAAGATGATCTCATCTGCTAACGGATCAATTACCGCGATGAAATCACCTAGTGCATTTTCAAGGCCGACCCACGATGCGGTGTCGGCGTCTACCTCCTTAGTCAAGGCATATACCTGCAAATTTGGTAGCCCATTTTCGTTAGTCAGCCTCTTAAGAATTGCCACACTCTCGTCGTCCGAGCCATTATCAACCACAATCAATTCATGGTCGGCGACCAAGGACGAAAGAAAGCCGGCTGCATTTGTTAGGAGATGCTCTAAATGGGCGGAGTGGTTGCGGACTATATATACAACCGAAAGAAAAATCGGGAAATTTGCCATCAAGTGCCCCCAAATACCCGCGAATTAGCGAGCGCCATTTATCATGAAGACTGCTATTTTAAGCTGTGAGGGTGGCTCCGTCACCCTTTTTCCTGCGATGCAGCGTGAGCCTCCCTGCGCTTAGGCTCCCGCTGTTTGTACTCCTCGCCCCGAGGCCGCCCTGAGCCAATTTGGACACCTCGAGCCATGATCAGAACCGCTCCGTCAGAGTGACTGTCTGTATCAGACGACCTCCTCATGTCAAGCCCGCCGCGTCGCAGAAGTCAATCTGACTCAACGGATCCTGCATCATGCGGCGGCTTTCGCGCCCGTCCGCCGGACCACTTGCCCGGCTTTGGGACTGGCATTCAGTCTCTAGCTTTCGTCACTAATTTGCACGATGTGCATGATCTGCCGTCAACGCTGATCTGCGAACGCCGGGGCCATTGGGTAAACGCAAGGTCACTCGCCAATACGGAAGGAGTCGGCCTCTTCACGCCAGAACGGCGGCGAGCCGTCGATGACGAGCAGCCTCGGTCCGCTGATCGCGCGGCTTAAGAACTCGGGCAATCGGTTCCGTTGGCGCGCCGTCGCAAGTCGCATCACAGGTCGGTGACCGTAGTGAAGCACCTCTTGATGCCCGCCCCGCGTTACCCGATAGGCGGGCGCGCTTGCGATGTGCGTCATGCCAACGCCAGAAAACCCAAGCAGCAAAACATTCTCAGCCCGCTCGATCAATGCGAGACTGGCCAACTCTTGTATCTGCTCGTCCGGAGAATGCTGGCGAAGCCGAAGTCGAATTGCTCCAGCGCCTTGATGCTCGGCAGGAACGCAAGCTTCGTGAATATCCGGCGCTTTGCGCTCCTGGCGTGCACCGTGTTCGGCCTGCAGGGAAGTCGCGCCAGGAAGTCGGCGATGCTCGCACCGATCGTCGCGGCGTGGTTGCGCGTGCACGCAACTACGCGCAAGCGTCCGACCACACTGGCAGATGAGCAGGCAGCACTCCTACGTCGACATCTGCCGCTGTGTTCTCTCGAAGTTGTGCCGCGGGCTGCCGCGCAAAAGCCGAAAGCCCCGCAACATCCGCAGGCAGTGTATGAGTGCTGCTGGAGGTTGCCGCATGAATCTCCAGCATCGGAAGATTGTCAGGCTGCGCGTGCACCTCAAGCTCGACAGTATCGCCAGCGATTTGGGAGCACTCGCGCGGCAGATGGCGGCTAAAGTGCTCCATCTTGCTCTTGACCATCACCCGATAGAGGACTGACACCTTCGGTCTGACGCCGTGGGTCTCAGCGACGGCGAAGTGCGGCCACGGTTATGGATACTGAGAAATTTCTCGCCACTCGCTTTGCGAGAAACAGTGATACGACCTCAGATCCACGCCTTAACAGTCGTGTCTGTTCATCACGCTCCAAAATATGCTGCAACCACCGATTGAGGATCACCATCCATGCGGACTTTCCCATGCTCCAGCCAGATAACGCGATTGCATGTATGTAAAATCAGCTCCCTAGAATGACTTGCAATCACCAATATATTAGTGGATTGGACCAGCTCGGCCATGCGCGCCTCGGCCTTGTGCTTGAAGCCTTCATCGCCCACCGAAAGCCATTCATCCATCAGTAGAATTTCCGGTCGAACAATGGTCGAGACCGCGAACGCCAAGCGCAAATGCATGCCAGTCGAATAGGTACGTAACGGCATATCGACGAAATCCCCAAGCTCGGAAAACTCGATAATTGCGTCAATTTGCTTCGCGATTTCGGCTCTGGTCATGCCTAGGAGTCCTCCGCGAAGGTAAATGTTTTCCCTACCTGTCGCTTCAGGATCGATCCCCAAGGAAATATCGATCAGCGACCCGATATCGCCTTTGATTTGGGCGGTACCTGAAGATGGCTCATAAACGCCGCTCAACAGCCGAAGCAGCGTACTTTTACCCGCACCGTTGTGCCCCAGCAATCCGACTCGATCTCCGTCTTTTAGGGAAAAATTAAGGCCTTCTAATGCCCGTACCACAACGCGACCTTGCTCGTTGGCTCCTAGTTGACCACCCGTCGCAACCTGGATCAACCGTTTCTTCAATGATCTGCCACTTGCATTGTAAATAGGAAAATCAACACAAACATCCTTGAATTCTATAGACGCCACCGTTCAATTTCCTCCATTAAAGCCAGTAGGCGATGCGATGCTTGTAGCGGCCGAACACGGTGATCGCGACGCCCCATCCAATCAACGCCAGCGCCAGCGACACGTTCCAATTCGTCGCGGTTGGTAGTTGCCCCAAAAGAGGAGAACGAACAATCTCGAGCAGGTGATAGACAGGGTTCATATCCAGCAGGTAGAGGCCGGCTCGTTCAGGCAGGCTGCTCGGCAGCCACATAATAGGCGTTAAGTAGAAGATGACCTGCAGAACGCTATTCACCATTTGGGGGAGATCGCGATATCTTGCGCATAGGACTGCCAGAATCAAGGCAACCCACATCAGATTAACAATCGCCAACAACAAGCCAGGAATGCTCAGAAATGCAACAATGCTTAAGGGCTTGCCCACTATTAGGAAGACGAGCGGCAAGATCACGATATTGTGAGCGAGAATCAGGAGATTTCGCCAAATCATGCGCAGGATATGGACGAACAATGGAATGGGGAGTTGTTTAATAATCCCTTCCGCAGCGATAAATCCGGTGCACCCTTCCATAATAACGGAAGAAACAAAAGTCCAGAGAATCATACCCGCGCTAAGATATGGCAGAAACTCCTTCAAGGGCGATTTAAAAATCTGGCCAAACACGACGCCAATAGTACCAATCATCACCCCCATACTAAGGGTAAGCCAAAATGGCCCCAGGGCCGATCGCCTGTAACGTTGACGCACATCTTGCCACCCCAGCATCGCTACTAAGGAATAGCGCTTGGATGCCGCTCCTATATCAGAAATAGCAATATTTGCCGAACCGTTCCGCATTAGAAATACCGAGTTAGTCACAAATTTACAATTACGAGGATATAAGCCCCCGCCGCAGTACGAGCATCAAATTACGTCACGTATGAAGTATCAGGAGTGCATTTACTGTCTTTCAGAATTTGGTGGTACAACTTCACGTATGACGCCGCCATCTTTTCCGCCGTAAATTCGGATTCAAAGCGCTGCCGAGCCTTGCCGCCCATGGTCGTCGCAAGGCCACTGTCGGCATATAATCTATCCATTGCACTTCGAAATGCGAGTGGATCTCCGGGCGGCACCACCAGGCCCGTCTCGCCATCGATGTTGATAAAGCTACTTCCTGTTCCGATTTCAGAGGAGATTAATGGTTTACTATTCATGGCACCCTCAAGAAGCGTTACGCCGTAAGCCTCAGAGCGCAAATGCGATGGGAATACCACAGCTCGGCAAAGTTTCAACAATGCCATTTTGTCCTCATCCGGCAATGCACCGAGAAAATGAACGTTGTCGAGCTTTAGTTGCTCCGCTTGCTTGCGCAATTGAAATTCGATTGGGCCGGCACCCACGATAACAACTTGAAAAGGTGCTCCAGCGATCGCATCGAGCAAAATATGCAAGCCTTTGTAGTAGCGGATAACACCGACAAACAGAAAAAAACGGTTTCCGAGTCGCGCCTGCCAATATGCAACCCGATCGGGGCTAACCGCCGGATAGCTGGCCTCGTTCAGGCCAATGGGTATGACTGAAACTTTGCCGCGGAATTGCTGCAGGGTCTCACTAGTTTCTACATAATTTGGAGACGTTGCGACAACGGCATCCATGCTACTGATAAACTGTCGCATCAGCGGCCGATAGAATTGCAGCAGAGTACGCTGACGCACTATATCTGAATGATAAGTAAGCAGCGACGGCTTTCCAGGACGTGCAGCCAAATGCAACACGTCACCGAAAGGCCATGGAAAGTGGTAATGAATGACATCCGCCCACGCCGATGCGTCGCGAAACGGTTTGAGCGCGGAAAGTGAGAGTGGCGTTGAGGCTATATTTATGCATGAAGGCGCCTGGATGACCTCAATGTCACCATCATGGACAAAACGCACACGGGGCGCAGATTTGCTGAGCGTGAAGACCCGCCCTTCCACGCCCAATGGGCGGGAAGATAGGGCAATTTGACGTATCACTTGCTCGACGCCGCCAAAGGAATCAGGATAGTACGTTTTGAAGACGTGTAATACGCGCATAATTGGTCCGGCAGCTCAGATGACGCTTCGGTAGACTTCGGCAGTTAGACTCGCGGTATTTTCCCACGACAGATGAAGCGCACGCTCCCGACCCAAGGCGATGCATGTGTTACGTGAATTCTGATCCTCCGCCAGCCGCTCCATCGCTGCCACGAGATCGTCTACGCTAAGCGCATCAACTTCCATGGCTGCGCCAGCGGATACCTCCGGCAACGATGAACTGTTCGACGTAATGACAGGCACTCCCGAAGCGAAGGCTTCGAGTACGGGGATACCAAATCCCTCATATAACGAGGGGAACACGAACACCCCGGCATTGGCATAGATTGCCTTGAGGTCCTTCTCTCCCGTAATGGATTCGAGCCATACGACCCGCTCCCCCTTTGCTTGCGCGGCACGAATCGCTTCAACCTCCGACTTGCAACTCCAACCTGCCCGCCCGACGATCACAAGCTGACATGATTCGCGGACGCTCTTTGGCAAGGTAAGATACGCCGCCAAGATTCGCGCGACGTTTTTGCGAGGCTGAAGGGTGCCAACAAAGAGGAAATATCCAGGTATCAGGCCGAACCGGCTAACAACGGTCGCCGCGTCGGCCGTTTCGACCGGCTGGAGCCAGTGGCGATCAATGCCGCACGGCACCACTGAAATCTTGCTTTCCTCGATTCCAAAGAATTCCACCAGATCGGGAATTGATGCGCGCGCATGAGCAATGACATGATCAGCGATGCGCCCCGCCTGTCGAATCTGCCAGTTCTTTAGCCAGCGCAGTCGGGAGGAAGTCCACTCCGGATGTTTCAGAGGAACCGCATCATGGAGTGTTGCAACGACCGGACAATCCATTCGCACGACGTGAAAATCCGTGGCATGGTACACGTCAATCCGTCCCTCGGTGCGCAATGGCCAGCCCAGGCTGCTGAAGGCTGCCTGGGCATGGAACGACCGGGGAAATGCGATACTGCCGGAGACGCTGGTAGTTTTAGCAGTCCTGCGAACTAGACCCGGAGAAGAGTAGAAGCACGGCGTAGGCTTGCACCGTGAGTTGGGAAGCGCGCGCGCCAATGCTGCAGTGTAGACACCAATGCCATCGGCCCTTGTGCCGTGCCTCTGGAAACTCAGGCCAACACGAAGCTCGCCTTGAAGTTCCTCTTCAAGCAGCTCGGTCATGCTGCATACATCCACTGCAAGGTCTCTTCGAATGCAGGCCTTTCCAGATCGGGGACTAGCTCATCCAGCTTCTTGGCAGAGCCAATCAACGTGCGGACTTCATTCTGACGGACGAATGCCGGATTGACACGGACCTCGATCTCATATCCGGCCGCGCGCTCCATAGCCGCAATGATGTCGCGCAAACTATATGGGCGGCCGCTGCAAATATTGACCGTTTCCCCGCTTGCGGCCCCGCGCAACAGCGCAGCATAGGCACTCGCCACTGTACGCACATCGGAAAAATCGCGCGTCACATCTAGATTGCCGAGCTCAATGGATGCCTCGCGCCGCTTGAAATGGGACACGATCTTCGGCACCAGGAATTGGCCAGCCTGGCCGACTCCTGTGTAATTGAATGGTCTGGTCAGTATGATGGGGAGCCGGTCAAACCAAGTGCGCACCATGTACTCCATCGCCACTTTGCTCGTCGCGTAGTGGTTGACGGGCTGCGGCGATTGGCTTTCCTCAATCACGCCTTCACACGCGTTCCCATACACGTTGGCGCTACTGGCTACAAGGATCTTCGCAGGCTCATGGCCAACGTCGGCGCAGGCCTGCAGCAAGTTCAACGTGCCAAGGACATTGACCCGGTAGAACGCTAGTGCATCTTCATGCGCGACAAAGCTGATAGCTGCGAGGTGCGCGATATAGTTCGGCCGATACTCGTCGATGACGCGTCGGCACTGTTCTATATCCGTGATATCAAGCGCTACGTCGCCCACGCCGCCACCTTCAACGTCGGCACAGGTTTTCACCACAGCAATACCAGCTTGCTGCAGTGCGTCGCTGAGGTAGCGCCCTGTAAAACCTCGAGCTCCAGTGAGCATAGCGCGCATGGTTAGCTCCGTAGACACCTTAAAAGGAGAAGCCAACCTGATTCCTCCGCAGATCGGCCTCAACCATCATCTGGCATAGTTGCTCGAGTGTCGTATGAGGTTGCCAACCCAGCTTTTCCTTGGCCTTGGCGGGGTTGCCGATAAGCAATTCCACTTCGGACGGTCGATAGAACTTCGGATTGATGCGAACTATGGTCTTGCCCGTCGCGGCATCAATGCCAACTTCGTCTTCAGCGCGGCCCTTCCACTCGATCGAAACCTCCACAGCCTTGAAGGCCATCGTCACGAAGTCCCGGACAGTTTCCGTGCGATTGGTGGCGAGAACGAAGGTATCTGGCTCATCAGCCTGCAGCATGCGCCACATCCCCTCGACATACTCCTTGGCAAAGCCCCAGTCCCGCTTGGCATCCAGGTTGCCGAGCTCAAGCACGTCCAGCTTGCCCAGTTTGATCTTCGCTGCCGAATCGGTGATCTTGCGTGTTACAAACTCGCGCCCGCGCAGTGGCGACTCATGATTGAACAGAATACCGCTGGAGCCAAAGATGCCGTAAGACTCGCGATAGTTGACGGTAATCCAGTGCGCGTACAGCTTGGCAACGCCATATGGGCTACGCGGGTAAAACGGTGTAGTCTCGATCTGCGGGATGGCCTGCACCTTGCCGAACATTTCGGAAGTTGAAGCCTGATAGAAGCGAATCTTAGGATTGACGATTCGGATAGCTTCGAGCAGGTTAAGGGCCCCCACACCCGTGATCTCGGCAGTGGTCACAGGCTGCTCAAATGAAACCCCGACAAAACTCTGGGCGGCCAGATTGTAGACTTCGGTGGCACCACTGGCCTGGAGCAGGCGAATACACGTGCTCAGGTCGGTCAGGTCGAACTCCACAAGGTGAAGATTTGGGTGATGGGTAATTCCCAGTTCATCCATCCGCCAGAAATTGACCGAACTGGTCCGACGATAGGTGCCATAGACCGTATAGCCCTTTTCCAGCAAGAGCTCAGTAAGATAGGCACCATCCTGGCCAGTCACGCCAGTGATTACTGCAGCACGTTGAGTCATTGTTCGGTTCCTGAAGAAAAGTTAATTGTCTGCGCTTTTGCAAGGCCGCCGGCGCCATCCTCAAACAGCTTGCTGGCCAGCTGCTGGGCGCTCTCGCGCCAGGTGATGGGGCGAATTTTACCCGCCAACGCCCGACGCTCGTCCTTTGTCATCTTCGAAATGTGATCCACTGCTTCTTGCAGCGAAGACGGTACGCCCAATTGGAAGTACAGTGCACCGTCTCGACCGACCTCGCGGAACACAGGGATATCGCTCGCGAGTACCGGTACCTGGTGCATTGCGGCCTCAACGATTGGCAAGCCATAGCCCTCAATCGTCGAGGCGGCAATCAACGCGGTTGCATTCTCATAGCAGCGGTTGATCTCTGCGTCGGTGAAATCCTCGATCACAAACAACTTTTTCCCATTCATGGGATGGTTGCGAATCCTTGACACCAGCGCCTCAACGTGCCAACCCTGCTTTCCAGCCAGACACAATCGTGCATCGCCGCCCGCAGCCCAGATCCGCTCAAAGGCATCGAGGACAAAACCATGCCCCTTTCGCGGTTCAATCGTGCCTACCAGGAGAAATAGTGGCGACTGGTCTGTGATCACGTCCAGTACGGCTGCCCGAATTTCCGCTTCCCGATCAATCTCCACCAAGTCTGCGCCGAGGTTCCAATGCTCTAACAAAAGCGGGCGCGGGGGTGCCTCCCCCAGCCTTGCCAAGTATGCTTCCAGGGTCGTCTTCACGGCTCCCGAAATGCAAATCAGCATATCGCTTTCCCCTACCGCTAGCCGCAGCCATTTGCTGAAGACGGAAACTAGGCCTGGGCTGCAAAACTCAGGATGCAGGATCGGGATCAGGTCATAAACCACAGAGATGACGCGCCCCCCGAACTGCCTGACTTGCTCGAAGACCGGCAGGAACTGCTCATATTGTTCCCAGGACGAGTCGATCATCAGCAGGAAATCGCCGGGCTGAACATCGATGAACGATTCACCATAGGCGTCACGCTCGCACTCAAACACCGATGCCACCACGCCGCTGGCGCGAACCAGCCTGCCCTTCACGAGCCGCACAATTTCAATGGGGGGCGTTTCCGTGCCCCGGCACAGTTCCCTGACGATATTGCGGACCACACGTTGAATTCCGCTACGCGCGTCGTTCTTGGCCAACTGCGTGACATCGATCAGGAGGCGCCGACGCCGATTGAGCCTCAGGTTATGGCCGACGCTGGTAGAGATCCGATCAATCAATAATTCATCAACCGCAGATCCATGCAAAACCTGTGCAACTTCATCGACTAGGCGCGAAGGCGAAAGGTAGTAAGCATTATCGACAATCGACTGGAGATCCTCGGTACGGTCACCTGCCATGTCAACCACGGCAATCGGAGGGCACCAACCGTTGGCGCAATGTCCCTGCAGTGCCCTTGCGGAATGCTCTGTTTGGGTAACCACGACCAGACAGGATGCCAATAGATGCTGGGTTGCTGGCGGCCTAGTCCGATCGCCACCGATGCTGCCATTTGCAGGCCGAAGAAGCGCACGGACTCCCGCTTCAGGGTAATTGCCCGCCAGTCCCGAAGAACCCAGCACAAGTACACCTGGGTTGGCACGCATTTCATACAACAGTGATGCGGGCGGTGATGGGCTCTCGCACGCGTAGATCGTCAGTCCGCAACCTGACGCGCCACCAAAGGGCGCCGGCTCGGCCGAACCAGGAGTGATCGTAGCCGGCGAGCTCGGCTGCTCCTGCTCTAGAACGTTCGCAAAGACAGACAGCCGGCTGGCGAGTTGCCTGGCAAGATCTGGTTCATGGCCAGAGCGGACAGCATCAGCGGTGACAAGTGAAACTGCAGGCCGTAACGAATCACCTACCGGTGCAGCATCATTGGCGCTGTATCGAGGCAGTTCCATCGCTTGCTCGATAGCCGTCCAGGCTTTCGCACCTACATCATCCCAGCTGAAAGCCGCTGCCCGAGCAAGGCCAAATGTCTTCAGCTCCTGCCGCAAGCTTTCATGTGCGAGCACATTTGATAAGGTCCCGGCGATGGACTGCGGATCCTCAGCACTAAACAGCACATCGGCTCGACCCATGACTTCCGGAATCGAAGAGTTATTGGCCGCAATGACCGGCGCCCCACAGGCCATCGCCTCCAACACCGGCAGGCCGAAGCCTTCATAAAGAGATGGAAAAACAAAAACTTTGCACTGCTGATAGAGCGCGACAAGTTCATCGTCATCGACGTGGCCAGTCACAACAATGTCATCTTCGCTCAGGCCAAGCGCCTTCGCCTGTTTCCAGAACGTCAGACGGTCTCCCGTCTGGTTGACCACAAGCTGATGTGCGCGTCGCACCGCCTCGGGCAGGCGAGCAAAGCCCTGCAACATGCCCGATAGATTTTTGCGGTAGTCAGCATTCCCGGTATACAAAACGAAGGGGCGCTCAATGCCAAGCCGGGAAATATCCCCGAGGGCTTCGCCCGGAGCCTGCGGACGAAACCGCTGATCCGCAGCACCACCGATGACGGCAATTCGGTGCGGATCAATACCAAGCTGCTGGATGGCATCCTGACGCGTCGCCTCCGAGATGGCCAGCAGCAGGTCGAATCGTTTCAGCTGTTGAAGGCGCTTTGTGTACCACGCCTTATACGAAGGCGAGCCATTCAAGTATTGCGCAGGGAAGAGCCACGGAATCAAATCGTACAAGACGGCCACACGCAGGCTGGACCCCACACGAACACCAGGATCGGGCACAACTCCGTTTTCGCCCCAACCTTCGAATGGACTCAGACACAGGACTGCGTCGGGAGCGAGGACTCGATAGGCTCCGCTTACCAGACCTGCGGCTAACCGTTCATCCTCGGGCGCAGAAACACCGCAATGACGATAACTGGCCAAACGCCCTGCGCCCAGCGTGGGAGACAAGGTAGCGCGCAACTCGTCACACGCCTTGCTGAACTGCGCATCCGCCAAAGCATGCATTTGATGCGAGCCCCGGGAGCGCACTAGCGCCTCTGTCAATGCCAGCGCGTATCTGCCAATGCCGCGCAATCGGGACGTGGTTTGGCAAGGAAGCAAATCAAGCAAAAGCCGCATCAGGAAGGCTCCCCGGAGATCTTATTTTCTGTGTGCAGCCGATTGATTAGTGCCGCCTTAAACATCTGTGCATCTTCGGTGAGATACGGGACGACCAGCACCTCATTAGCTATAGCACCGCGGACGCGGCGCATCAACCAATCCCAAAACCCCGGGAATTGCCTGGCGATCCACCTGAGGATCGGGCGCAACCATGCCTGAGCCTGCACAATCGGCACCAATGCCCTGATCACGCGTTTCGAGATTGCCAAAGCACTCGCTCTTGGCCGTCTGATTGCAGGCAGCGTATTGGCGAACGCCCGCAGCGGCTTGGTAAGTCTCCATGACGTACTACCATACACAGCATCGAGGCTGGCCTGCAATCTGCGGTTCTCGGTTCGCATCTGTTCGAGTTCCGTGCAGAGAGTCTCGTAACGTCGAACCACCTTGGCAAGGTCCGATTCCCGTTGTCTAGTTTGTCTTGCCATCTCCGCTCTTTCGGCTACATCGGCCTGCCGTTCCTCGACCCGACCCACAGAAACCATGCGATCAATAACGAAATCGTCAAATACGTTAGGGGGTACTCCGAATGCGCCTTCCAGATTCCGCTGCTCCTCGGCAACGTAAAAGCGATTCAGTCCGTCGAAATAGACGAAGCTATATCCAGCCAACAGAACGGACGACTCCCACAGCTGATGATTCGGCTCGGTACTATTGGGCTTGGTGGCTTCCACGACCAGCACCCAAGGACGCCAGACCTTCAAATTGAGGCCCTTCAGTACTGCGCCCTCGGCACCCTCCACATCAATTTTGAGAAAATGAACGGGGCCAGTTGCATAGCTGTCTAGAACGTTTGATAAGGTATCGACCTCGATTTGATGGGCGACCACATCAGTGCCACCGGCACGATATGCGTCGGCAACCGTAGGATCAAGCGTTGAAAGCCCGCGCTGCGGGACAGAGTAAAAGGAAGCTATCCCCTTGGACTCCCCTACCGCGATGGGCAAATTAACGTCCCGCGTTCGCGCCTCGCTGAGGCGACGCCAGTAGTCGTGCTCCGGTTCAATGTTGATACCCGACCAGCCGTGCTCGTAGAAAAGCCTCGTAACTGAGTCAACGTCCGGGTCATTCGCACCAACGTCGACATAGAAGCCGTTGGAGACTTGCTTTAACGCGCGCCACAACACGATGTCTTCGAGGTTCTGCGCGTACGACGTAATGGTCATTACCTTACTGTTCTGGACATGGGGGAGCCAGTGCCCGTTCTGGCACAAAGCATCCGGGACCTTGTTAGCTCAGCTCTAGGAATTGACCAGGAAGCCTGTCATCCCGGACTGGCGCCCCCTCACATGGTGCTGACTCAACAAGGTGCAGACGAGCAGCGCGGACTTCGGTTCTTGCCGAAAAATAAGGCAACAACAGGCGGCTAGCTAATGCATCAGGCGTTAGTGACGAACACACCGGACCGTTGCCATGAGGTATTACACCATTTACTCGTCCGAATTTTCCTAAACTACCCGACCATACGAATCTGCAAAGCGCACGATATCGTCTTCACCCAGGTACTCGCCACATTGCACCTCAATCAGCACGAGATCCATCACACCGGGATTAATCAACCGATGCTTATGCCCGGCCGGAATATAGGTAGACTGATTCGGTTGCAGCGAGATAATCTGCTCGCCGTTAACAACGTTGGCGGTCCCGCTCACCACAATCCAGTGCTCGCTGCGGTGGTGGTGCATTTGCAAAGACAGCTGCGCACCGGGCTTCACCACGATCCGCTTGATCTTGAAACGGTCACTCTCTTCCAGCACCGTGTACGTACCCCATGGGCGGTGCGCTGTCTTATGGATCTTGTAGCTATCATGCCCGTTCTGCTTGAGCTGACCGACGATGTGCCTCACGTCTTGCGTACAATCGCGGTTTGCCACCAGCAGCGCATCTGGGGTATCGACAATAATCAGATTGTCTACACCCACAGCACCGACCACTCGATCATCGCTCTTGATATAGCAATTGCTGACACCATGCAACAGCGCATCGCCATAGATACGATTACCCTGTGCATCCGGTGGCGTCAGTTCGCTAATGGAATGCCAAGAGCCGATATCACTCCATCCCATATTGCTCGGCACGACCGAGACGCGATCCGATTTCTCCATGATCGCGTAATCGATAGAGATGTCCGTGACACGCTTGAAGTGTGCCGCCTCGAGTTCCAGAGCGCGGCAACAATCAGCCGTCGAAACAGCACCAGCAGCAAAGCTGCCTTCACAAGCCCGAAGCAGGTCGGGAGTAAAGTGATTGAATTCCTTGAGGATGGTCTTCACGCTGAAGCAGAACATCCCCGAGTTCCAAAGATGCGAGCCACCCGCAACGAGCGCCTCGGCGACGTCCAGCTTCGGCTTTTCGACGAACCGGACCACAGGATGAACGCCGTCCAATCCTCGCTTCGTATCGAACTCGATATAGCCATAGCCAGTCTCGGGAGCGGTCGGGCGAATACCGAACGTCACGATGCGCCCTTCGGCCGCAGCCGCAGCCGCAGCATTCACTGCGGACTGGAACTGTTCGAGGTCTTCAATCAGGTGATCTGCAGGCAACACCAACATCACCGCATCCTCGCCGTGATGCTGCTTGACCCAGCATGCCGCCGATGCCACTGCCCCTGCCGTATTCCGGCCAAACGGCTCAAGCACAAACCCAAGCGGAATGCGATCCTCATTCACCTCCTGGCACTCATCCCGAGTCAGGAAAAAAGTCTCCCGGTTTGTGACGACCACGACCTCTGGCACATCCTCAAACAAAGTCGCCCGCTTGAAAGTCTTCTGGAGCAGACTTTCCCCATCCGCAAGCTTCAGCAGCGGCTTGGGGAACGCCTCACGGGAAACCGGCCACAGCCTGGTTCCTGCCCCACCGGAGATAATGACTGGAATGATTTGCATGTTTGACCGCTTCTCTTGGCTTAGTCGCGAATTGTAACGGAGCGCTCCAGCCCCCCTGTAATAGCCGTGTAAATTTGTCTTGCCAGCTGTAAGGTTCGGCGCAAGCCGACCATCTGTACTTGCCAAGAGCACGCCGTACTGCTAGCACACAAATTTGAAACCGATCCCACCATCTAAAGACCCAAACCGCTGCAACAAGCGACGCGAGCTTCACTCAACCGGGAGTGTAATTGTGAATTATGCATCACAAATAACAACTCCTACCGATACACGTGCTTACAGAATCGGGGGAATGCGGGAGTTCAGCAAGAGCCGTTCCTGTCACCAATCGTGTAGCCCGCCAGCACAGCCGGGCGGAATTGCCTTTCACGATCAGTGTGCAAGGCTCGCGCTCTTGTCCCCGCCACATCCATTGGCACCATCACCATGTATGTGTATGCCGTTTGACGACAATTACATGAGGGCAGACTGCTCCACATCAACTAGCTCTAGAGCAGAGGGGTGGCGACTTTGCAGAGCAATCCTGCATGCGCTGACAAGACCAAGGGCCTGTGCACCAAGCGTTCAGACATCCAAAACGTGGTGCAGCCCAAGTCATCTAGCCGGCCCGATGGTCGGCTGTTGGCGCGAACCCAGTATTTTGGACGAACCTGCTCAAAGAAAGCAACCGCTTGCTCCAAGATGCGTCCTTGTCTGCCCGCAATAAGGGGGGCGATCACGAAGCTGCCACGCGGCTAGTTGTCCAGGCGAGACACACGGAGCCGCGAGGACCTTGAGGCCCTGGCCTGCCATCCGACGAATGGCGCAGCACTAGTGCAATGCCCAGCCAGACCATGCGCACCGGTTGCAGTTGTCGTAGACAACTGGTTGTGGGCCAACGTCCTGCACACTTGGCCACTTTCTTGCCGGTAACTTGTATCGAGCAAGTGTCGAGTTACCTGCGTTCCCCATTCCACCGCGCGACTTCCTAGGTCACGCAAAGACTTCCGCCTCTGCCAACCGCCTGCCTGCTGCATCCTTGGCAGCAAGGACTGGCTGACCTTCAGTAGGCCATTCGATGCCAATCGTCTCATCACTCCAAAGAAGGCTGCGCTCATGCTCCGGGTACCAATAGTCAGTCGTCTTGTAGAGAAACTCCGCTGACTCGGAGAGGACTACGAAACCATGCGCAAACCCCTCAGGTACCCAAAGCTGTTTCTTGTTGTCAGCGCTCAGCCTCACACCGACCCATTGTCCAAATGTCGGCGACGATCGGCGCAGATCTACGGCAACATCAAAGACTTCGCCTGACACAACACGCACGAGCTTCCCCTGAGAATGCTGGATCTGATAATGGAGGCCGCGGAGCACATTCTTCGCCGAACGGGAATGGTTGTCCTGAACAAACTCGGGCCGCAGCCCAGTGGCCGTCTCGAAGTCCCTGGCATTGAAGCTTTCAAGAAAGAATCCACGGTCGTCGCCGAACACCTTCGGCTCAAGAACCATTACGCCATCAAGCTTCGTGGCTGTTACCGTCAATTTCATTGTTTCGGCCCCTCTTACCGAATGCCGTCCAGGAGAAGGCGCTGCAGGTATTGCCCATACGAATTCTTGGCCAAAGAAGCCGCCAACTTGGCCACCTGCTCGGCACTGATCCACTTGCTTCGATAGGCAATTTCCTCCGGACACGCGACCATCAGTCCCTGGCGCTTTTGCAGCGTTGCGATGAAGCTCGCGGCATCGAGCAACGAGTCATGCGTACCCGTGTCCAGCCATGCATAGCCGCGGCCCATGATTTCGACATTCAGGCTGGACATCTCGAGATACCGCTTGTTGACATCGGTGATCTCAAGTTCGCCACGGCCTGACGGCCTGATATCAGCGGCAATGTCGCAGACCTGGTTATCGTAAAAATACAGCCCCGTCACTGCGTAGTTCGAACGCGGCTTGACCGGCTTCTCTTCCAGAGATACGGCTCGAAATCGCTCATCAAACTCCACAACGCCATAGCGCTCCGGATCCTGGACGTGGTACGCAAAGACCGTAGCCCCCTGCTCTTGCTCCGCGGAACGTGTAAGCTGGCTAACCAGATCGTGCCCGAAGAACAGGTTGTCCCCAAGGATCAGAGTGCTCGGGTCATTGCCAACAAATTCACGGCCAATGATGAACGCCTGGGCTAGTCCATCAGGCGATGGCTGCACAGCATATTGGAGGTTCAGCCCCCACTTGCTGCCGTCCCCCAGCATCTCGGAAAAGCGCGGCGTGTCTTCGGGCGTGGAGATGACCAGGATGTCCCGGATCCCCGTCAGCATCAGCGTGGACAACGGATAGTAGATCATCGGCTTGTCATACACTGGCAGCAGCTGTTTGGAAACAGACCGCGTGATCGGGTAAAGCCGAGTGCCGGATCCACCGGCCAGGATAATTCCTTTACGCATGTCGACCCCTGTTATGGAAGGATCTGGTCCAGCAAATGGTGGACCCCCTGCTTCCAGTCCGGTAAGTAAATGCCGAAGGTTTGCCGCAGTCGCGTGGTATCCAGACGAGAGTTGGACGGTCGCGGCGCCGGCAGCGGATACGCCGTGGCAGGAATGGCTTCGATTTGTTCTGGATTGACCTTGAGTTCAGCGCCATGCGATTTTGCATAGCGAAGGACTTCCGTGGCATAGGCGTGCCAGGTTGTCTCACCGGCGGCTGCCAGATGATAGATGCCGCCGGCAAAGGCGTTGCGGTCACCCGCCAGCCAGTGGCGAGCGACGATCTGGGCCGTGACGTCTGCAACAAGCGATGCGGTGGTGGGCGCACCAAACTGGTCGGCAATGACACGCAACTGGTCACGCTCCTTGCCCAGACGCAGCATGGTCTTGGCGAAGTTGCCGCCGTGCACACCGGCCACCCAGCATGTCCGCAGCACCAGCGCCTGCGCCCCCGAGCCAGCGATCGCCTGCTCGCCGGCCAGCTTGCTCCTGCCATATACGGACTGGGGATTGACCGCGTCCGTTTCGATATAGGCGCCGTCCTTGGTACCGTCGAACACGTAGTCCGTCGAGTAATGCACCAGCAGACTGCCAAGCGCCTTCGCCTCTTCCGCCAGGATGCCGGCAGCAGCGCCGTTGATGGCAAAGGCCATTTCGGCGTCTGATTCGGCCCTGTCGACCGCGGTATATGCGGCAGGGTTGACGATCACATCGGGCCGATTCTCGCGTATCACCTGGCGCACCACATCGGGATTTGTCAGGTCGCACGCGGCACGGTCCAGAGCCACCACGTGGCCGAGCGGCGCCAGACTGCGGCGCAGCTCGAATCCAACCTGCCCATTGCAGCCGGTGATAAGAAGCGTCGGCGCCTCCGGATTATGCTGCATAGTGCTTCGCCACCCAGTTCCGATACTCGCCCGACATCACGTCCTGCACCCATGCGTGATTGTCCAGGTACCACTGCACGGTCTTGCGCAGCCCTGTCTCGAAGGTCTCGACAGGCTTCCAGCCCAGTTCGCGTTCCAGCTTGCGGGCGTCGATCGCGTAGCGGCGATCGTGGCCCGGCCGGTCTTTCACGAACTGGATCTGGTCGCGGTAAGAGCCACCGCTCTTCGGGTGGAGTTCATCCAGCAAGTCACACAGTGTGTGGACGACATCCAGGTTGGTCTTTTCATTCCAGCCACCCACGTTATAGGTCTCGCCTGGCCGTCCGCATGCCAGCACTTCTCGAATGGCGGAACAGTGATCGCCGACATACAGCCAGTCACGCACATTCAGGCCGTCGCCATAAACAGGCAACGGTTTGCCAGCCAGTGCATTGGCAATCGTCAGCGGGATCAGCTTCTCGGGGAAGTGGTAGGGCCCGTAGTTGTTCGAGCAGTTTGTGGTAAGGACCGGCAAACCATATGTGTGGTGGTACGCGCGAACCAGATGATCCGAGGCGGCCTTGGATGCCGAGTATGGGCTGTTAGGCGCGTACGGGGTCGTTTCCGAGAATTGCGGATCGTTCGCGTCCAGCGATCCGAACACCTCGTCCGTGGATACGTGGAGGAAGCGGAATGCGGATTTGGGCGGTTCTTCCAGCGAACCCCAGTAAGCGCGAGCGGCCTCGAGCAATGTAAAGGTTCCGACAATATTCGTCTGAATAAACTCCCCGGGACCATGGATGGACCGATCAACATGGCTTTCCGCAGCAAGATGCACGACCGCCCGCGGCTGATATGTGGCGAACAGTCTGTCCAGCGCGCCACGATCGCAGATGTCCGTCTGCGAAAAGACGTGGCGACTGTCGCCCTCCAGCGATGACAGCGTCTTGCGATTGCCGGCATAAGTCAGCTTATCTACATTGACAACGCCATCCGCCGCGCTATTGCGCAACCATGCCAAAACGAAATTGGCTCCGATGAATCCGGCGCCTCCGGTGACCAAAATATGCGGCACGACGTGCTCCCTGCTTCGATATTCTCCGAAACCCGGCAAAAACCGACCGTCCACCATCTCCGTAACTGGAGCGCTAAGTGGGTGCAGAAGTCGAGGTATTCTATCGAACTCTATGTACTCGACGCCCTCGCACGGGCGTCGGTTTGTACGACGAGTAACAATCTCATTAGATTGGGGAATCTTCTCGAGAATTAGCCATGACTTCTCCTTCCTGCCCTCAGATGCGAACCTGATGTGACTTTTAAAGCATATTTCGCCATAGGCGACCTCCAAGGGTGCTCCGGCTCCTTCGACCAGCTTCTTGCCAAGCTCCCCGCCGGCAGCGGCCTCCGCCTAGTCGGCGACCTCATCAACCGCGGCCCCGCCTCCCTCCAGACCCTGCGCACCGTGCGCGGACTCGGCGCACGCGCCGAAACCGTCCTGGGCAACCACGACATCCACGCCTTGGCCGCGGCCGCAGGCCTCCGCAAGAACGGCAAATCCGACACCCTGCAGGACATCCTGATCGCCCCCGACCGTGAGGACTTGCTCACCTGGCTGCGCCACCGCCCCCTCGCCCTGCTTGAAGACGGCTTCCTCATGGTCCACGCCGGCGTCCTCCCCCAATGGTCCGCCGAGCAAGTCATCGACCTCGCCCACGAAGTCGAAGAACAGCTGCAAGGCCCCAACTGGCAAGACTTCCTGGCCGACATCTTCGGCAATGCTGCCGACCGCTGGCATGACGGCCTTCGAGGCGTCGAGCGTCACCGGGTGGTCATCAACGCCCTGACGCGGCTGCGCTATTGCACCGCCGACGGCGTGATGGACTTCAAGACCAAGGAAGGGCTGGGCAAGGCCCCGGCCGGCTTCATGCCATGGTTCGACGTGCCGGCACGCCGCACGGAGAATGTCACCGTGGTATGTGGGCACTGGTCGACACTCGGCCTGGTGATGCGACCGAACCTGATGGCGCTCGATACCGGCTGTGTCTGGGGTGGCAAGCTTACCGCTGCGCGGCTGGCAGCGGATCCTGCCGCGCGGACGCTCATCCAGGTGGAATGCCCGCAATATTGTGATCCGCTAGCCTGATCCTGTCGTCCCCGCCATGGCAGGGGACGACAGTTGAACTCAGCTCATGGCAGTGGGAGCTGGCTCGCTGGGTTCGCCCGAATCTTCCTGACTGCGCCGCACCGCGGCAGCAGCGGCAACTTCGTGTGCGCCCTGCTTCAGGTGAACGACCACTTCGCGCGCAGCGCCCGCCAGTTCGCGGCGACTGTCAGATGTGGGATGAAGCAGCGGTCCGATCGCAAGCCGTGCCTTGATGCGCGGCGCCTTCAGGATAGCGTTCAGGCAATCAAGCAAGCTCAGGTCACCAATGTAGGCCGGCGCCAGCGTCGGCCTGCCGGTCGCAGCATCCACATAGCTGAGTCCGAGCGGCAGCACCGGCAGTCCGCCCGAGATCGGCGCCTGCATCAGGTTGGCGTGAAACGGCAGCACATCGCTGCCGTCCGTCGTCGTGCCCTCCGGGAACACGCCGACGAGGTCGCCCTGCAGCATCACATCGGTAATGTCATGCAGCACGCGATGGGCATCGCGCTTGCGTGCGCGTTCGATGAACAGCGTGCCGGTCTTCTCGCACAGCCAGCCGATGACGGGCCAGCTACGGATCTCCGATTTGGCGACAAAGCGCACCGGCCGCCAGCTGTGAATCACATAGATGTCCAGCCACGAAATGTGGTTGGAAACCACAAGCGCGCCCTGGCTGCCGCCGTGCGTCGGCAGTTCACCGGCGATTTCGAGCTCGATCCCGCAAATCCGCAGCAGACGGCGCGACCAGCGCCGGATGTGCCATTCGCGTGAACGCACGCCCAGCCAGGGGAACAGCACCGCACACGTCAGCAACCCCCGCACCAGGTGCAGCACCAGCGCAGTCTTGCGCAGCCAGACCATGCGCGTGTCAGTGATGGTTGTGGTTGCCGTGAACGACCTGGCCACCAACCACCGTCATGCGCACCCTGCCCTCCATCTCATAGCCCAGCCACGGCGAGTTCTTGCCCTGGCTCTTGATGGACTGGCGCTCGACCTTCCAGACTTCCTTCGGATCGAATACACAGATGTCGGCAACCGCGCCCATTGCCAGAGTGCCGGCCTTCAGGCCTGCCACGCGCGCGGGCTCGGAGGTGATGCGGGCAAGGGCCTTCTGCAGCGGCACTTTATGCTCGCTTGCCCAGCGCAGCGTCAGCGGCAGCAGCAGTTCCAGGCCGATGGCACCCGGCGTGGCTTCGTCAAACGGCAGCAGCTTCTCGTCATCATCCACCGGCGTGTGGTCCGAGCATAGCGCGTCGATGGTGCCATCGGCCAGCGCGGCGACGATGGCATCGCGGTCGCGCGCGCCGCGCAGCGGCGGCGAGAAACGCATCTGCGAGTTGAAATAGCCGATGTCCACGTCGGTCAGCGAGACGTGGTGGATGTTGACGTCGCATGTCACCGGCAGGCCCTCGAGCTTAGCTTGGCGGACCAGTTCCAGCCCCGCTGCCGACGACAGGCGGCAAAGATGGACGCGGGCGCCGGTCGAGCGAATCAGATCGAAGATGGTATGCAGGCGCACCGTCTCGGCGATCACGGACACGCCCGACAACCCCAGGCGCGACGCCACCGCGCCACTCGCGGCCACGCCGCCCCCGAGGAACGGATCTTCCGGGCGCAGCCACACGGTGAAGCCGAAGGTCTGCGCGTACTGCAGTGCGCGCAGCAGCACCTGCGTGTTGCGCACGGGCGCCTCGGCCTGACTGAAGCCGACGCACCCGGCTTCAGTCAGCTGGTTCATCTCGGTCAGCACTTCGCCCTTCAGGCCCTGCGTCAGCGCGCCCAGCGGGTAGACGTGGGTCTGGTTCAGCGTACGGGCGCGGAACTTGAGCATCTCTACTAGTCCCGGCTCGTCGAGCACGGGGTCAGTGTCAGGCGGGCAAAGCAGGCTGGTCACGCCACCGGCGGCCGCGGCGGCCACTTCGGATTCGAGCGTGGCCCTGTGTTCGGACCCGGGCTCGCGCAGCCGGGCAGACAGGTCGACCAGACCCGGGCACACGATCAGGCCCTGGGCATCGATGGTCTTGTTGGCGGTGAAGTCCGCCGGCGCGCTGCCAACACCGACGATCTTGCCGGCGGCAATATAAAGGTCCTGCTGGACGTCGAGGTTCGCAGCCGGGTCGATCAGGCGGCCGCCCTGGATTTGAATTTTCATCAGTTTGCGCGAGAAACCTCAGCCTTCAGGCTGGGGAGGGATAGCGCGCGACGCGAAGCGTCGCCCCTGTTTTCGCTCTCCTTGCGTGCGGGCGCTACGAATGAATAACCATATCCGTCACCGCGCTGAATCAGCTTGCAATGCTTGTAGGAAATACCCTGCACTGCGCCAGATGCGGTCTGGATGTTAAAGGAACCGGTTGCCCGAACGGCGACCCGGCCGACATACGTACCAGTCTTTTTGCCGGAGGGGACCACCGCCTTGACCATGTCGCCGGTCTGAAACCCATATGCGTGTTTGCTTCGCATGAGAAAGCCGCGCGGGAAGCCGTGGGCTGTCAGCCGGGTCCTCTGATAGCTCCCTCGGCCAGTGCATTTGATACGCAGCACGGGTTGTTGCCAGTCCAGGACGGAATGCACTTCCCCAACGCAGGCTGCATCGAGCGAATGCGACTTGGGGATTTCGAGGCGCCGACGGTTGTACTTGGTCTGGCCGCCTGATCCTGTCTCGACCGGCAGGCCAAACGATTTGAGGGTCTCCAAGAGGGCGAAGCGAATGGTGTTCACCGCAGCGGCATCCCGCAATGGTGCCTTCGCGCGTGTCAGGATTCGCTTGGCGCGCGCTGGATCCTTGCCCAGAAATACCTCCAGCGGTAATTTTCCCTTTTTCTCGTTACATGGCCGGCAAGCGAGCGTGAGATTGGAAACGCGATCCGAGCCCCCGTTAGCCTTGGCGACAATGTGCTCAGTTTCCAACGGGCGATCTACCGCGTCGCAGTATGAGCAGGTTCGCCCAAACTTCGCCAGGAGATACTCCTTCACCTCGTAGCCAAGGAGAGTCCCTTGCTGGTATTCGACCCCGGAGATTTCGGGATTTTCCATCGCCTGCATATCAAAGCGGACCAGCTCCACGCCGGCGGCCTGAAGGGGGGCGAGGTTGCTGAAGCGGCGCACCCACGCTTCGGTGGTTACGACGCGGTGGCGAAGGCTAGGCGCAAGCCAGCCTTTAGGCTTGTGCCGATTGTCGAATCTGGCCGCGCGGTATCGAGTCTTGCGCCCGCGGCGGGCGCGCCGAATCGAACTGCGGGCAGTCAATGCCTCGCTGATCTGCCGGCCACGGTGGATGATCTCGGCCAGCAAAAGAACGTTAGCCCTGCGGGCTCCCACTGCGCCAAAGATCGCCTCACGGACGATTGCGACACCAGTCTCTTTGCTGCCCGGATCCAGTTTGAGGCGCAGGGGCTGGAGTTCACTGTCGCTCAGGTCCCGGTCAATCAGCCGGATCGCGAATGGCATCAGCCGATGCACGCGAGCGCGGCCACGCTCGAGCAGCAACCGCGCTCGCTTCTCACTACACGGCATCAACGGCTTGCCGTGCTTGCCCAACACAAAGACTGCCATGGCAATCTCCCCTAGATGGTTGCCCTTACGGGCCTGGTTACGCGCCCCTTACGGGGCGTCTCCCTTCGGCAATGTTGCGAATCGGCGATCTGCCCCGATCCGTTTCGTGCTTACCCTGTCGCTTGTCTGCAACCGGAGCTTCGAGAGGTTGGAACTAAGGAAGCATCCCAACGTCGGTCTTGCACCTATTCGCAACGTAGCGGGTTGGTTACCGCTTTGCCTGGTCAACTCGAGCTTGTCAGTTGCGTTTCAAGCTCCGGCCTTTGGGCCGGGGTAGTTGACAGCTTGGCTTGTCGTGTTCAGGGTGATGTCGTTCGGCTGCGGCATCAGTCGTTGTTTCCTGCCACGATCCCCATCACCGCCATGCGCACGGCGATGCCGAACGTCACCTGGTTCAGGATCACCGATTGCGGGCCGTCCGCCACCGCGGAGTCGATTTCCACGCCGCGGTTCATCGGCCCCGGGTGCATCACGATGGCATTGGGCGCGGCCAGCGCCAGGCGCTCGGGCGTCAGGCCGAATGCCTTGAAGTATTCCTGCGCCGACGGCAACAGCGCGCCGCTCATGCGCTCGTTCTGCAGACGCAGCATGATGACCACGTCCACGCCCTTGAGACCCTCTTCCATGTTGTGGAAGACGCGCACGCCCATCTGCTCCAGGCCGGACGGCAGCAGCGTGCGCGGGCCGATCGCGCGCACTTCGGGCACGCCCAGCGTAGTCAGTGCGTGGATGTCCGAACGCGCTACACGCGAGTGCAGGATGTCGCCGACGATTGCCACGCGCAGCTGCGTAAAGTCCTTCTTGAAGTGCCGGATGGTGTACATGTCCAGCAAGCCCTGCGTGGGATGCGCATGGCGGCCATCGCCCGCATTGATCACGTGCACGTGCGGTGCCACGTGCTCGGCGATCAGGTATGGCGCGCCGGAACTGGCGTGGCGAACCACGAACATGTCCGCCGACATGGCCGACAGGTTGTTGATCGTGTCCAGCAACGACTCGCCCTTGCTGGTCGACGAGGCGTTGATGTTCAGGTTCAGCACGTCCGCCGACAGCCGCTTGGCGGCGATCTCGAAGGTGGTGCGCGTGCGTGTCGAGTTCTCGAAGAACAGGTTGAACACGCTCTTGCCGCGCAGCAGCGGCACCTTCTTCACATCGCGGTCGGAATCGGACAGCGACACGAACTGGCTGGCGGTGTCCAGGATGTGCGTGATCATGTCACGCGACAATCCCTCGATCGACAGCAGGTGCTTCAGTTCGCCGTTCTTGGTCAGCTGCGGGTTGCGGAACGTCTTGGTCATGGGTGGTCAGGCGCGGGCAGGAATCGGGGGGTCTGGTCTCGGGGCCGGTGGACGAAAAATTGGCCGGTTCAACCGGCCGAGGATTCGGTGGAAAAAGCAAAGGTCGCCTGCGCGCCCTCGCCCTGGCGCGACAGCACGAAGGTGGCCTCGCGCGGCAGCTCGGTCTGCAGCGCGACAAGGTCCGCCGCAATCGGCAGCTCGCGGCCACCGCGGTCCACCAGCACACCCAGCGCAACACGCGCCGGGCGGCCATAGTCGAACAGTTCATTGACCGCCGCACGGATGGTGCGGCCGGTGGCCAGCACGTCGTCGATCAACAGGATCTTGCGGTCCTGCACGGCAAACGGCAGCGTGCTCGGCTGGGCCTGGCTGTGCAGGCCCTTCTTGGCATAGTCGTCGCGGTGAAAGGCGACATTGATGACGCCATGGCCGGGCAGTCCCAGGTCCGCCGCCAGCCGCTGCGCAATCCAGGCGCCGCCGGAGTGGATGCCGGCCACGGACCACTGCGCAGGCTCGGCCTGGATCAGCGCTCGGGCCTGGTCGAGCAACGCGCGGTACAGCGCCTCGGCGTCGGGATTGGTATGTCGGGTCATAGCGGAAGCTGGTCGAAATACTGTTGCAGGATGATGCGTGCGGCCTCGGCATCGAGTTCGCCGCGGCGCGCGCCGGCCATGGCGGCCATGCGCGAGGAATAGCGTTCGTCCACCCACTCCACCGGCAGACTGAAGCGCCCGTTGAGCTGGTTGCCGAAGCGGCGCGCAAGCCGCATGGAAGGTTGCTCGCCGCCTTCAGGATTGACCGGCATGCCAACAATCAGCTGCACCGGGGTCCATTCGCGGATCAATTCGCCCACGGCCTGGAAGCGGCCCTCGACGGACAGGTTCGGAACAATGGTCAGGGCGGTGGCGTGGCGCGTGACGAAGTTGCCCAGGGCAACGCCGATCTTTTTCTCGCCGTAGTCGAATGCCAGGACCGTGCCGTCGCGGGGCAGTTCGCGCCCCACGCCGTCAGGCATGCCCGGCCTCGCCCGAAAGCATGGTGAAGTCGATGCCCAGCAGGCGGACGGCTGCCGCAAACCGGTCTTCCGGCGGCACGCTGAAGATGATCTCGGGATCGGCCTGGACCGTGAGCCAGCCATTGCGGGAAAGCTCTTCTTCCAGCTGGCCGGCGCCCCAGCCGGAGTATCCCAGCGTCAGCAGGAAACGATGCGGACCACTGCCGTTGGCCACGGCTTCCAGCACGTCCTTGGAGGTGGTCATCTCCAGCCCGCCGGGCACCGCCAGCGACGACACGTAGATGCCCACCGGGTCATGCAGCACGAAACCGCGCTCGGTCTGCACCGGACCACCGAAATAAACGGGCTGATGGGCCACGGGCTGGATTTCCAGCTTGAGGTCGATCTTGTCGAACAGCGTGGCCATATCGATATCGATCGGGCGGTTGATCACCAGCCCGAGCGCGCCGCGCTCATTGTGTTCGCAAAGGTAGACAACAGAGCCCGAAAAGGTCGGATCGGCCATACCGGGCATGGCAATCAGGAACTGATTGGTCAGGTTGATGGGTGTGGGTGCTTCGGGCTTGGCCATACCTCGCATTTTATCAAATCGCCGGAGGGCGTCCGGAAAAGAATTGGACGACGCTGCAGTGCAGCAGCCGTGCGCTTATTCCTTGCTGTTCAGGGCCGCTAGGTCCTCCGGTGTCAGCCAGCGCCACTCGCCTTCGGGAAGCGCGGGATCCAGCTTCAGGCCGCCTACCGCGCTGCGATGGAGGGCCGTCACGTGGTTGCCGGCCGCGACCACCATGCGCTTGACCTGATGGTACTTGCCCTGCAGCAAGGTCAGCCTCAGGCTATGTTCGCCGGTGATTTCGCAGGCTTCTGCGGCGATCGGAGCGGGTTCGTCGTCGAGTTGCACGCCAGCTCGCAACGCTTCGGCCTGTTCCGGCGTCACCGGCTCCGCCGTGGTGACTTCGTACACCTTGGGCACCTTGCGCTTGGGCGAAGTCTGAGCGTGGATGAACTGGCCATCGTCGGTCAGCAGCAGCAGGCCGGTGGTGTCGTGATCCAGCCTCCCCACTGCCTGGACCTCGCGCTGCCGCAGCGGCACCGGCAGCAGGTTGTAGACGCTGGGATGGTTGCGCGGGCGCTGCGAGCACTCGTAGCCGGCCGGCTTGTTCAGCATCAGGTAGGCCTTGGTACAGGCCACCCACGCCTCGCCATCGACGGTCAGCCGCAGGCCGTCGACCTCGAACTGGGCACGCGGGTCTTCGCAGAGTTCGCCGTTGACCTCCACCAGCCCGGCGCCGATCAGGTCGCCACAGTAGCGCCGCGTGCCGAAGCCCTGGGATTGGAGGATGCGATCAAGGGTCATGGAAATGGAATCGTCAGTGAAAAGATTGTGGAGCGGCGCAGCCGTGTCGCTATGGTAGGGTATCGCCCGGCCTTTCCTTCCTCCAGGCACCATGCACGTCGCAGACACATCGGCCGCAGCTCGTCCGCCATACCGCATCGGCCGTCAGTTCGACCGCGGGCTCGTGTGGTTCCGGCGCGACCTGCGGGCCACGGACCACGCGGCGCTGCATTATGCCCTCAAGCACTGTGTCCGGGTGTGGTGCGTGTTCGTGTTCGACCGGGACATCCTGGAGCCACTGCTGGCCCGCGGCCTGAAAGCGGACCGCCGCGTCGATTTCATCCGGGAGTCGCTGGGGGAGCTGGACGCCACGCTGCGCGCGGCCGGCGGCGGCCTGATCGTGCTGCACGATGCCGCCGTCAGAGCAATCCCTGCGCTGGCACGCGAACTCGATGCACAGGCCGTGTTCGCCAACCACGACTACGAGCCGGCCGCCGATACGCGCGACGCTGCCGTACGCCAGTCGCTGGCGGCTGACTCTCGCGCTTTCTTCACCTTCAAGGACCAGGTGATCTTCGAGCGGGATGAAATCCTGACCGGCCAGGGCAAGCCTTTTTCCGTATTCACGCCGTACAAGAATGCCTGGCTCAGGACGGTCCGGCCGTTCGACCTGCGGCCCTATCCGATCGAGCCATACCTGGAGGCGCTGGCGCCGCCGCCCGAAAGCCTTCAGGGTCCGCTGCCATCGCTGGAGGCCCTCGGTTTCGCCCCGAGCAACCTGCCGGACATCGCCATGCCAACGGGCAGCTCAGGCGGCCACGCATTGCTGGAGGAGTTCACGTCGCGCATCGGCGACTACGGCCGCCGGCGCGACTTCCCTGCCCTGCGCGGGCCGAGCTACCTGTCCGTGCATCTGCGCTTCGGCACGGTGTCGATCCGCACGCTCGCCCGCGCTGCGCATGAGGTGACGCTGCGCGGTGGCGCGGACAGCGCCGGTGCGGCCACCTGGTTATCGGAACTGATCTGGCGGGACTTCTATTTCATGATCCTGCACCACCATCCGCACGTGGCTGCCGGCGCGGCCTTCCACCCCGCTTACGACACCATCCGCTGGCGCAATGGCGCGACCGCCGAGCGCTACTTCGACGCGTGGCGGGACGCCGCCACCGGCTATCCGCTCGTCGATGCCGCGATGCTGCAGATCCGACAAAGCGGCTATATGCACAACCGGTTGCGAATGGTGACAGCCAGCTTCCTGGTCAAGGATCTGGGCGTGGACTGGCGCCGCGGCGAGCAGTATTTTGCCGACCAGCTCAACGACTTCGACCTGGCGGCCAACAACGGCGGCTGGCAATGGGCCGCCTCGACGGGGTGCGATGCGCAGCCGTGGTTCCGTATCTTCAACCCGGTCACGCAATCCGAGAAGTTCGACCCGCAGGGCCGCTTTATCCGCAAGTACCTGCCGCAACTGGCCGCGCTGCCGGACAAATACGTGCATGCTCCGTGGACCGCCCCTGAAGACGTGCTGGCGGCCGCGGACGTGCGGCTCGGCGAAAACTATCCGCGCCCGCTGGTACAGCACGACGTGGCGCGCAAGGAAACGCTGGAGCGCTATGCAGTGGTGAAGGCGGCGGCCGGAAAGATGAACGCCGCGCAGCAATGATGCGCGGCAGCCCGCGGGCTGCGGGCTGCCCCCCCGCCGGTCTCAGGCGGCCAGCATCGCGCTTTCGCGGTAGTGGCGCTGCGCTTCCTCGGGCCGTTCGGTCTCTTCGAACAGGCGTGCCAGCGCCAGGTGGGTGCGCACGCGCAGGCGGCCCTGGTGATTGCGGTCCGCATATTTCAGAGCGCGTTCGAAGCTCGACTGCGCCTTGCCCCAAAGCTGCTCGCCAAGGCAAAGCACGCCGAGTGCGTAATAGAGGTCCGCGTCCGCCGGATGCTCATTGAGCCATTTTTCCGCCTGCTGGATCTGCGGCAGTGCCTGGCCGGCCCTGGCGCAGTCGGGGTAGCGCAGCACGAGGCGGCTGTCCCAGTTGACCTTGAGCGCGTCCTCGATGATGCGGCGTGCCTCGTCCTGCCGGCCGAGCGCGGCGAAGTAGCGCGCCGCCGGCTCGGCGATGCGCGCGGCACGACGTTCATCGGCCGAAAGCGTGCGCCAGAAGGCGGAAAGCGCCTCGGCATCGTGGCGGCGCTCTTCCAGCATGGCCTCGCAGGCCATCTGCTTGAGCCGCAGCGCAAGCACCGGATGCAGCGCGTTGCGTTTTTCGAGCGAACGGGCCAGGCGCAGCACCTCTGACCAGTTCTTCAGGTGCTGGTGCGCGCGCAACGCAATGCGCTGCACGTGGATCTGGCGGCCGCCCTGTGCCTGCAGCTGCGCGATGGTTTCCAGCGCGCCGTCCGCATCGCGCGCGTCGACCAGCAATTCGGCCATCGATACCAGCCGGGCCTGCTCGCGCTCGGGATCGGTGACCTGCGCCATCCAGGCGTCGCGGCGCTCGATTTCCTGCATGCGGTGCGCGGCGCGAGCGCCGACCAGCGCCGCCGTCTGGGCCTGCGCCTCCCACGACTGTGCTTCGCGTGCCGCGCGCTCGGCGCGGGCAAAGCGGCCGGCGAACAGGTTCTCGATCGATTCGCGCAGCGCCGCCTGGGCCTTGTTCATGCGGCTGCGCTCGCGATAGGCAGCGGCGCGGCGCGGCATCTCGGAAAGATGGCGCACCGTGGACAAGACCGTCCACACCACGAAAAACACCAGCAGCAGCAGCGCCAGCGCAAGGTTCAGCGAGAGCTCGACCCGGTACGGCGGGTAGAACAGCACGACATTGCTGTGATTGAACTGTGTGAACAGAGCCAGCCCGACGGCGCCGCCAAACAGGACCGCGACCCAGAACAGAAGGCGCATGCTTACTCCTTCTTCAGCGCGTGCAGGGCGCCCAGGCTTTCCGCCATGGTCGGCAGCTGCACCGTCACCGCGCCGGCCTGCGCCTGCTTGAGCAATGTCAGCACGGTTTGCACGCGCCGCGATTTGGCATCGAAGTAACGGCCGATCATGGCCTGCGCCGCGGCCAGGTCATTGCGGAAGACCGGCTCGTTGCGCGACAGCAGCGCCAGCCGCGCATTGAGCAGGCGCAGCTTGACGTTCTCGCGCAGGAACCAGCCCTGGTCGCCCGACAGCAGCAGGGCTTCGGTGTCGTCGACCTTGCGGATGCGGATGACCTGCGCCATTTCCTCGCGCATGTAGTCCCACAGCCGGGTGAACCAGTTGCCGGTGCCGCCGCTTGCCGGCGCCGATGCCTTGGCCCCCTTGGCCGCACCACGGCTTGCTTCCTGGCGGTCCCCGGCTTCGGTACGTTCCAGCATGCGTTCGCTCGACAGCAGCGGCAGCGCATCGATCTGGTTGATGGCCTCGTCCAGCTTGATCGCCGCGCCAGTCAGATCGGTGTCGGGCACCGCCTTCATGCGGGCGATATCGCGCGCCAGTGCACGGCGCAGCAGGTTGTACTGCGGTTTGTCGGTACGGGCCAGGCGCGTGTCGGCGCTCTGCAGCGCCGCCAGCGCGACCTGCACGTTGCCGGTGAGCTGGAGTTGCTGGCCGGCGTTGGTCAGCAACTGCTGGATCTCGGCGATCTCCCAGTCGTCGCGGTTGCGCATCAGGTCCTGGTAGACCTGTTCGAGAGCGGCCTGCTTGTCGCGGGTTTCGCCGACCTGGCCGTCCAGCGAGCCGACCTTGGCTTGCAGTTCCTTGACGGTGTCCTGCGCATTGCGCGACAGCACACGGGTCTCCTGCACCAGCGCGTCGTTGCTCTGCTGGCGCCGCGCCAGCTCTTCGGTCAGGTGGTCGACCCGCTGCTGCAGCCACCAGAAGCCGCCGGCGGTCGCCAGTACCAGCACGGCCACGAGCGCCCACAATGCGGCGTTGCGGCGCGGCCCGGTGAACGACGGGGCCGGCCCGGCCGAAGCCGAAGCCGTGGCCGCGGGGGGAATCGTGGTTGAGGAGGACGTAGATTCTTGCGTCACGCGTTCGACCCTGTTTGTCATGGCAGGCGGCGGCTCCGGCCTTGGCGCCGGCGCTGCTGCGGGCGCTGCGGGCGCCGCGGCACTCGCGGGCACCGGTCCGGCATAAGCATCCGCCCACTGCTTGCATGCCGCAAGCAAGCCGGCATCGCCTGGCGCCGCGCGCACGATGCGTGTGAAGCCGAGCACCTCCGCCTGTTCGGCGATTCTCGCATGCGGCGCGATGCACTGCACCTGTTTCAGGGTGGCCAGTTCCTGCGGCGACAGGTTCTGTCGCGCCAGCGTATCGAGGTTGCGCACGGCTTCCGAGCTGGTCAGCAGCCAGGCCTGCGGGGCCGCGCCCGCGCTCAGGCCTTCGCGCACGGCCTGCCATTGCATGGCGCCAGGCTCGGGCAAGGTGCGTTGGTAGGCCTCGACCGCCGTCACCTCGGCGCCCGCTTCCCGCAGCCGATCGCCCAGCCAGTCGCGGCCGCCGTTGCCGCGCACGATCAGCACGGCGCGCCGACGTAGCGCGGCGGGCTCCAGCTGCGCCCACAGGGCCTCGGAATCGAAACGCGGTCCTTCGGCCGCGGCGCCACCGTTCGTGTCGTTGCAGTGGCCATCGGCGCCGGCCGGCGCGATCACGCGATGATCGGGCGCGGCAATGCCACGCTCGGCGAGGGCCGCGACGCTGGCGGGACCCACCACGGCCACCGGCACGCCGGACGGCCACTGGCCCACGGCATTGCCCTGCACCGCCGCCAGCGCGTCGAACGCGTACTGGATGGCATTGGGACTGACAAAGACCACCAGCGCGAACTCGCCCAGCCGCTCCAGAGCGGCACGAAGCGGTGCGTCATCGTCGGCAGGACCGATTGCGAGCAGCGGAAAGCCCAGCACGTCCAGGCCCGCGGCCTGGAGCGCCTCGGTCAGTTGCCGGGACTGCCCGGCGGGTCGTGTGACAACGACAGTCGGGCGGGGCATGGGCCGGCCTCAGGCGGGAGCTTGGGGATCAGGCGTCTCGGCCAGCACGGCGAGGATCTCGGCCGCACCTTGCGACAGCAGGTCGCGTGCGACGGATTCGCCGAGTGCTGCGGCCGCCGCGGCATCGGGTGCGGGACCGGCCGCTGTGGCGCGCGTCTGGCGCGTGCCGTCGGGCATGGCCACGAAGGCGTCGAGCCGCAGCTGGTCGCCGTCCCAGCGCGCATGCGCGGCCAGCGGCACCTGGCAGGATCCGCCCAGCATGCGCGACACGGCCCGTTCGGCCGTGACCGCGAGCGCCGTAGGCTGGTGGTTCAGCGGCGCCAGCCATGCGGCGATGTCCGGGCGCGTCGACAGGATCTCGATACCGAGCGCGCCCTGCCCCGCGGCTGGCAGCGAGGCCTCCGGCGCGATCAGCGCGCGAATGCGCTCGCCCAGGCCCAGGCGCTTGAGGCCGGCCGCGGCCAGGATGATGGCCCCATATTCGCCGCGATCAAGCTTGCCCAGCCGGGTATCCAGGTTGCCGCGCAGCGGCTTGATGACCAGGTGCGGATAGCGCGAGCGCAGCGCGGCTTCGCGGCGCAGGCTCGACGTGCCGACCACGGTGCCGGCCGGCATCTCGTCGAGCGACGCGAAGGCAGACGAGACCAGTGCATCGCGCGGGTCTTCACGCTCCATCACCGCCGTCAGGGCGAAGCCTGCGGGCAGTTCCATCGGTACATCCTTGAGGGAATGCACCGCCAGGTCGGCCCGGCCTTCCGCCATGGCGAATTCCAGCTCTTTGACAAACAGACCCTTTCCGCCGACTTTCGACAGAGTACGGTCTAGAATCTGGTCTCCGCGCGTGGTCATGCCCAGAATGGACACATCGCACGCGGGATAGTATTGTTGCAGCGCAGCACGCACATATTCAGCCTGCCACATGGCCAGACGGCTCTCGCGGGAGGCAATGACAAGCTTGTGTGGAAGGCTGCTGGACACGGCGGTAGAAGAAGTCGGAAAGGCGGATGCTTGCATTCGTCAATGTTAGCACGCGACCCAATCGCCGCTCCGCACCATCGGACAGAACTAGAGCAAGAGGAGATTGCATGACGCAGCACGCTGCGCGCCCCGGCCGACGCACGGTCAATCGAGAAGTGCCCTCCCAGGCCTCAGGCCAGAGTGACGCAAACGGCGCCCCCACCCGCAAGACCGTTTCCACCGGAACCAAACGGATTTCAAAGGCCAACCTGATGGTCGTGCCCGCCAACGGTGTCATGAACACCAGCCCCGCCCGCCGCTCCGCCGCCGACAAGGACCTGCCGCTGCGCGAGGACATCCGCTTCCTGGGCCGCCTGCTGGGCGAATGCCTGCGCGAGCAGGAAGGCGACGCCACCTTCGAGGTGGTCGAGACCATCCGCCAGACCGCCGTGCGTTTCCGCCGCGAGAACGACCGTGCCGCCGGCACCGAGCTGGACCGCCTGCTCAAGCGCCTGTCGCGCGACCAGACCAACCAGGTCGTGCGCGCGTTCAGCTATTTCTCGCACCTGGCCAATATCGCCGAGGACCAGCACCACAACCGCCGCCGCCGCATCCATGCGCTGGCCGGCTCGCCCCCGCAGGACGGCAGCCTGCAGCACGCGCTGGAGAAGATCGACGCCGCCGGCGTCACCGGCAAGCAACTGCGCAAGTTCCTGGACGAGGCGCTGATCGTGCCGGTGCTGACCGCGCACCCGACCGAAGTCCAGCGCAAGAGCATCCTGGACGCCGAGCGCGAGATCGCCCGCCTGCTGGCCGAGCGCGACCTGCCGATGACCGCGCGCGAGCGCGACCACAACACCGCGCAACTGCGCGCGAAGGTCACCACGCTGTGGCAGACCCGCATGCTGCGCGACTCGCGCCTGACGGTGGCGGACGAGATCGACAACGCGCTGTCCTACTACCGCACCACCTTCCTGCACGGCATCCCGCAACTGATGAGCGAGCTGGAAGAGGACATCGCCGCGATCTTCCCGGCCTCGCGCAAGGCCAAGGGCGGCGCGGCCGAGCCGGCGCCCCTCGCACCGTTCATGCAGATGGGTTCGTGGATCGGCGGCGACCGCGACGGCAATCCGAACGTCACGGCCGAAACCCTGGAACACGCCGCCACCCAGCAGTCGCAGATGATCCTGGGCTGGTACCTGGATGAGGTGCATGCGCTGGGTGCCGAGCTGTCGATGTCGACACTGATGGTCGATGCCAGCCCCGAGCTGATGGCGCTGGCCGAGGCGTCCCCCGATCATTCCGCCCACCGCGCCGACGAGCCCTACCGCCGCGCGCTGATCGGCATCTACGCGCGCCTGGCCGCGACCAGCAAGGCGCTGACCGGCCACGCCGCGCCGCGCCACCCGGTGGCCGACGCCGAGCCGTACAGCAGCGCCGAAGCCTTCGCCGCCGATGTGCAGGTGGTGATCGATTCGCTGCGCGCGCACCATGGCCGCGCCCTGGCCAGCACGCGCATCGATGCGCTGGTGCGCGCCATCGCCGTGTTCGGCTTCCACCTGGCATCGGTCGACATGCGCCAGGTGTCCGACGTGCACGAAGCCGTGGTGGCCGAGCTGTTCGCCGCCGCGGGCGTGGAGAAGGACTACGCCGCGCTGCCCGAGTCGCGCAAGCTCGAACTGCTGCTTGCCGAGCTGCGCCAGCCGCGCCTGCTGACGCTGCCCTGGCACGAGTACTCGGAACAGACCCGCAACGAACTGGCCATCCTGGCGACGGCGCGCGAACTGCGCGCGCGCTACGGCAAGCGTGTGGCGCGCAACTACATCATCTCGCACACGGAAACGCTGTCCGACCTGGTCGAGGTCATGCTGCTGCAGAAGGAAGCCGGCATGCTGCAGGGCACGCTGGGCAGCAAGACCGACCCGGCCCGCATGGAGCTGATGGTCATTCCGCTGTTCGAAACCATCGAGGACTTGCAGAACGCCGCCGGCATCATGCAGTCGCTGCTGGACCTGCCCGGCTTCGATTCGGTGATCGAGCACCACGGCGTCGAACAGGAGGTGATGCTGGGTTATTCCGACTCCAACAAGGACGGCGGCTTCCTGACCTCCACCTGGGAACTGTACAAGGCCGAGCTGGCCCTGGTGCAGCTGTTCGAGCAGCGCAAGGTCAAGCTGCGCCTGTTCCACGGCCGCGGCGGCACGGTTGGCCGCGGTGGCGGCCCGACCTACCAGGCGATCCTGTCGCAGCCGCCGGGCACGGTGAACGGGCAGATCCGCCTGACCGAGCAGGGCGAGATCATCAACAGCAAGTTCGCCAATGCCGAGATCGGCCGGCGCAACCTGGAAACGGTGATCGCTGCCACGCTGGAAGCCTCGCTGTTGCCGCAGCAGAACGCACCGAAGGAGCTGAGCACCTTCGAGGGCATCATGCAGCAGCTGTCGGACCGCGCCTTCGGCGCCTACCGCAACCTGGTGTACGAGACCCCGGGCTTCAAGGACTACTTCTTCGCGACCACGCCGATCACCGAGATCGCCGACCTGAACCTGGGTTCGCGTCCGGCCTCGCGCAAGCTGATGGACAAGAAGAACCGCCGCATCGAAGACCTGCGCGCGATTCCGTGGGGCTTTTCGTGGGGCCAGTGCCGCCTGCTGCTGCCGGGCTGGTACGGCTTCGGCAGCGCGGTCAAGTCGCTGCTGGACACCGCGCCCGACGACAAGGCGCGCAAGGCCGCGGTGGCCACGCTGCGCAAGATGGTCAAGACCTGGCCGTTCTTCTCCACGCTGCTGTCCAATATGGACATGGTGCTGGCCAAGACCGACCTGGCCGTGGCCTCGCGCTATGCGCAGCTCTGCGACGACGCGGCCCTGCGCAAGAACGTGTTCGCGCGCATCAGCAAGGAATGGCACCTGACCTGCGAGATGCTGGCGCTGGTCACCGGCCACCAGGAGCGGCTGTCCGACAACCCGATGCTGGCACGCTCGATCAAGAACCGCTTTGCCTACCTGGATCCGCTCAACCACTTGCAGGTGGAGCTGCTCAAGCGCTATCGCTCGGGCAAGGACGGGGACGATGTCCGCGTTCGCCGCGGCATCCACCTGACCATCAACGGGGTGGCGGCGGGACTGCGCAACACGGGTTGATCGCGGCCTGAGCCATCGAGTCAGAAAGCGCCCGGACGGCTTGCCGTCCGGGCGTTTGTCCATCTGGCCCCGGTTGCTTGTTCCAGATGGAATAAGGTTTGCCAGTCAGGTCAGCACCACCATTCGTCCCCGATCATCAGCCGACAAACGCGCCGGGCACCGGGTCTTCGCCCAGCGCATGCAGCAGCACCGCCCAGTGCATGGCCTCGTCGCCGAGGATGCTGCCCGCCGCCTTGGTCAGGTCACGGTTGTAGAAATTCGGGAGCACGCCGAGATATGCCGCAGTGGCGCCCTTCTCCAGCCCGGCGGCGAAACGCAGCACGTCCGCCTGCGTCTTGAGCTGTCCGGTCGGGAACGCATACTCCGACGGCTTCTTCGCCATCACCGGCGACCCGCCGAGCTTCGATACCGTACCGGCCAGTACCTGTGCATGGGCCTTGTGGTGACCCTGGAACTTCACCGCTGTATCGAGCACGGGCTTCTGCAGCAGCCCGCTTTCCGCCCCGACCTGGTAGGCTGCGATGGCCTGATACTCCAGCCCGAGCGCAACGTTGAGGATATTGATGTCGTCCTTCGTGCTGCCCGACTGCGTCTGCGCCCAGGCCGGCATCGACTCGCCCAGGCTCAGCACGGCCAGCGACCCGAGCGCGAACAGGCCCGGCACCTTGAGCAAGCCGCGCCGGCGCTCGTCGGGCAAGGTGGCAATGGCAACATCCGCGGATTGAACCAGCCGGCGGTCCGGCGTCGTGGGCATGCGTTCCATGGTGTTCTCCTGTGAGGGATCAAGGGGCAGCGTCCGCTGTGCGGCTTGCCTGACCCTTTTACGCACGGGCCGGACGATCGGATGCACCGGCACTGCCTATAATCGGGCAGAGCCTTCCGCCAGGAACCGCCGCGTGCCCCCTTCCCCCGAACCGTCCTTTGCCCCGTCGGCCGACAACGACCGGCTGGCGGCGTGGCTGCAGGCGGCGGCGCTCGGCGACCGCCACGCCTTGCGCGCGCTCTACGAGCAAACATCGGCGAAACTGTTCGGGCTTGCGCTGCGTATCACTGGCAGACGCGACTGGGCGGAGGATGTCGTGCAGGAAAGCTTTGTCAGCATCTGGCACCACGCCGGCGACTACCGGCCGCACCTGGCCGCGCCGATGACCTGGATGACCACCATTGTTCGCAACCGCGCGCTGGACTGCCTGCGCCGCGCGGCCGCCGCGCGCCTGCCACAGACCGTGGAACTCGACGAAGAACTGGGAGAATGGCTGGCCGACGATGCCGCGGGCCCGGCCGAACTCGCGCTCGCGAGCCAGCAGGCGCGCGCGCTGAACCGCTGCCTGCAGCGCCTGGAGCAGGCGCAACGCCAGGCCATCGAGCTCGCCTACCTTCACGACCTGAGCCACGCGGAACTGGCGCAGCGGCTGCGCATGCCTCTGGGTACCGTCAAGTCCTGGATCCGCCGCGGACTGGAACGCCTGCGCACCTGCCTGGAGGGTACGCCATGAGGCTGACCCGCCACCCGCACTTGCTTGACCGCATGGCAGCCCAGTACGCGCTGGGCGTGCTGCGCGGCGGCGCGCGGCGACGGATGGAGCAACTCGCGCGCGAGGAGCCGGCGGTGCGCGCGGCAATCGGACACTGGCAGTCGCGCTTGTCCGGCATGGCCGAACTGCAGCCGGCCGCCGAGCCGATCGGGGCGGTGTGGTGCGGGATCGAGCAGCGGCTCGGCTGGGCGGCGGCGCCAGCGTCCGCGGCGCCGGAGCCGTCGTGGTGGCGCAAGCTGTGGTCGGCACCGGCATTCTGGCGCGGCGCCGCGGCGGCGATGGCCGTGGTTGCGGCGCTGGCCGTCGGCCTCGGCTGGCAGATGACGCAGCGGCAGCCCGGCGAGACCACGGTCATCGCAGTGCTGAACAATGCGCAATCCCGACCGGCGCTGCTGGTGTCCTGGGATGCCGGGGCGCGCCAGCTGGTGGTACGAAGGCTCGACGACCTGGCGCTGCCCGGCCAGCAGGTGCTGCAGCTGTGGGCCCTTCCCGAGGGTGGCAAACCGCGCTCGCTGGGCGTGATCGGCCGCGGGCCGACGGCGCGGCTGGCGCTGGCGCAGGTTCCCGCGGCCGTCCCGGCCCTCGCGGTCAGCGTCGAGCCGCCGGGCGGATCGCCCAACCCCGACGGGCCGAGCGGCCCGGTGGTGTTCAAGGGACCGTTGATCCACTCCCTGCTCTGAAGCACCCGGGCCTCGGCCCCGCAACCGCCGTCGCGGCCCGCGTGGGGCGATATAATCGGCGTTTCCCCGAAATCCGCTCGCGCCCGCCCCGCATGGTCATGCACCGGCCGCACGCCGCGCGAGCCACAGCCCTGACGTCCATGACGACCTCCCAACTTGCCAAGAAAGGCGAAGCCTGGTCCGCCCGCTTCTCCGAACCGATGTCCGACCTGGTGAAGCGCTACACCGCCTCGGTGTTCTTCGACAAGCGCCTGGCCCTGTTCGACATCCAGGGTTCGCTGGCCCACGCTGCGATGCTGGCAAAGCAGGGCATCATCGCCGAGGCCGACCGCGCCGAGATCGCGCGCGGCATGGCGCAGATCCAGGGCGAGATCGAGGCCGGCAGCTTCGAGTGGAAGCTGGACCTGGAAGACGTCCACCTGAATATCGAGGCGCGCCTGACCGCGCTGGTCGGCGATGCCGGCAAGCGCCTGCACACCGGCCGCTCGCGCAACGACCAGGTCGCGACCGATATCCGCCTGTGGCTGCGCAGCGAGATCGACAATATCGTGGCCCTGCTCGGCGCGCTGCGCGTGTCGCTGCTGGACCTGGCCGACCAGAACGCCGACACCATCCTGCCGGGCTTCACGCACCTGCAGGTGGCGCAGCCGGTGACCTTCGGCCACCACCTGCTGGCCTATGTGGAAATGTTCACGCGCGATGCCGAGCGCATGGCCGACTGCCGCAAGCGCGTCAACCGCCTGCCGCTGGGCGCCGCCGCGCTGGCCGGCACGAGCTACCCGATCGACCGCGAATTCGTGGCGCAGCAGCTCGGCTTCGACGGCGTGTGCCGCAACTCGCTGGACGCCGTCTCGGACCGCGACTTCGCCATCGAATTCTGCGCCGCCGCCGCGCTGGTGATGACCCACGTGTCGCGCTTCTCGGAAGAACTGGTGCTGTGGATGAGCCCGCGCGTCGGCTTCATCGACATCGCCGACCGCTTCTGCACCGGCAGCTCGATCATGCCGCAGAAGAAGAACCCCGACGTGCCGGAACTGGCGCGCGGCAAGACCGGCCGCGTCAACGGCCACCTGATCGGCCTGCTGACGCTGATGAAGGGCCAGCCGCTCGCCTACAACAAGGACAACCAGGAAGACAAGGAGCCGCTGTTCGACACGGTCGATACCGTGGTCGACACGCTGCGCATCTTCGCCGACATGGTGCCGGGCATCACGGTCAAGCCGCAAGCCATGCGCGCCGCCGCGCTGCAGGGCTACGCCACCGCCACCGACCTGGCCGACTACCTGGTCAAGAAGGGCCTGCCGTTCCGCGACGCGCACGAGGCCGTGGCCCATGCCGTGCGCGCCTGCGACAGCCGCCAGTGCGACCTGGCCGACCTGAGCGTGGCCGAGCTGCGCGACGTGTCCGGCCTGGGCGACAAGGCCGCGCTGATCGGCGACGACGTGCACGGCGTGCTGACGCTCGAAGGCTCGGTCGCCGCGCGCAACCACATCGGCGGCACGGCGCCGGACCAGGTGCGCGCAGCCATCGCCGCCGCCCGCGCCGCACTGTAAGTTCCGCGTAGTTCAAGCAAGAAAAAGCCACGATGGCCGCGCCATCGTGGCTTTTTTCTTGGCTGCTCCTGATTTTTGCGCAATGTGATAGGTATTAGCCCCAAGCGCCGACGCATTTTGTTACAGATAAACTAATCGCCGCAAAAAACCGGGGAGACAACCCATGAACTACTTGCTTGGTCTGTCACGACAGATCGACAGGTTGAATCAGCACACGGGCAGGCTTGCAAACATCATGATCCTGCTGTCGTGCCTGATCAGCGCGGGCAACGCCCTGCTGCGCTATGGCTTCAACTTGAGCGACAACTGGCCACTCGAACTGCAGTGGTACATGTTTGCGATCGCCGTGATGTTCGGCGCCTCGTACACCTTCCAGCGCAATGAACATGTCCGCGTCGACCTGATCTACGGCAACGTCTCCGAGCGCGCGCAGCATTGGATCGACATCTTCGGCATCGTCTTCTTCCTGCTGCCCTCGTGCATCCTGTTCATGTGGCTGTCCTGGGACTCGCTGTTCCTGCCCTCGTGGCGCATCCTCGAGCAATCGGGCAACTCCGGCGGCCTGCCGCGTTACCCGATCAAGCTGGTGGTGCCCGTCGGCTTCGCCCTGCTCGCCCTGCAGGGCGTTTCCGAACTGATCAAGCGCTTCGCCGCCCTGAAAGGCCTGGTGCGTATCGAATCGAAATACGAGAGGCCGGTGCAATGATCCCATTGGAATACATGCCGCCGATGATGTTCGGCGGCCTCGTGCTGTTCATGCTGATCGGCTTCCCGGTCGCGTTCTCGCTGTCCGCTGTCGGCCTGGCCTTCGGCTTCCTGTCCATCCATTGGGGCTACTTCCCGCTGAGCTTCCTGCAGGCCGTGCCCAGCCGCGTGTTCGGCAGCGTGCTGGCCAACGAGCTGCTGCTGGCCATCCCGTTCTTCACCTTCATGGGCGCGATCCTGGAGAAATGCGGGCTGGCCGAGGACATGCTCGACTCCATGGGCCAGTTGTTCGGCCCGGTGCGCGGCGGCCTGGGCTACTCGGTGATCATCGTCGGCTTCATCCTGGGCGCGATCACCGGCACGGTGGCCGCGCAGGTGATCGCCATGGCGATGATCTCGCTGCCGGTGATGATGCGCTACCGCTACAACATGAAGTACGCCACCGGCGTGCTGGCCGCGTCGGGCACCATCACGCAGCTCGTGCCGCCGTCGCTGGTGCTGGTGGTGCTGGCTGACCAGCTCAAGACGCCCGCCGGCAGCGCCGACGTGGGCAGCATGTATCTGGGCGCATGGGGCCCGTCGGTGGTGCAGATCGCGCTGTTCGCGCTGTACACGTTCTTCCTGGCGCGCTTCAAGCCCGACTGGCTGCCGCCGGTTCCGGCCGAAGCCCGCACGCTGCGCGGCTGGGCGCTGTGGGCCAAGTGCCTGCGCGGCATCATCCCGTGCGCGGTGCTGATCTTCCTGGTGCTGGGCACGATCATGCTGGGCATCGCCACCCCGACCGAATCGGGCGCCATGGGTGCCGTCGGCGCGCTGGTGCTGGCCGTGCTCCGCGCCAAGGCCTTCAACCACACCGACCGCCTGATCTACCGCGTCGGCATTGCCGCGACGCTGGTCGCCGCGGCCGTGGGCGTCTTTGCCTTTGGCTCGCATCTGTTCCGCGTTCCGCTGGCGGTGCTGTACCTGGTCATCCTGTGGCTGGTCATCCGATCGGGCCAGATGACCGACCTGCGCCTGCTGATCGTCGAGGCCTACCAGTCCACCGCCCGCATCACGGCGATGGTGGTGTTCATCCTGATCGGCTCCACCTGCTTCTCGGTGGTGTTCCAGGGCGTGGACGGCGGCGCCTGGGTGGAGCACCTGTTCACCTCGCTGCCGGGCGGCTGGATCGGCTTCCTGATTGTGGTGAACCTGTTCATCTTCTTCCTGGCGTTCTTCCTGGACTTCTTCGAGATCGCCTTCATCGTGGTGCCGATGCTGGCCCCGGTGGCGGTGAAGGTGCTGGCGCCGGTCGTGGCCGACTCGATGGGCGGCAACCCCGAAGCCGCGGCCACCGCCGCGCTGGTGTGGTTCGGCGTGATGCTGTGCGTGAACATGCAGACCTCGTTCATGCACCCGCCGTTCGGCTTCGCGCTGTTCTACCTGCGCGGCATCGCGCCGAAGGAAGTCAAGAGCTCGGACATCTACTGGGGCGCCCTGCCCTGGGTCGGCCTGCAGCTGCTGATGGTCCTGGCCGTGATGTTCTGGCCGGGCATGGTGACCGCCTTCCTCGACAAGGGATCGCTGCACCACAACACCGGCGCGGAGGTCAGTATCCCGCTTGGGGGTGAACCGGAGAAACCCGCTTCTGCGCCAGGCTCGCTGGAGTTGCCGGGAACTGCGGCACCAGCGGAGCCGGCGGCGCCGCAGTTCGAGTTTGAGAAAAAGTAGCCATCGAATGCCCCGACAGAGCCCCGCAGCCGCGGGGCTCTTTGCCTTGCAGGGCCGCCGGCCAGCGGGACAGCCTGCGCTTAGTTCGTAGTCGTCACCAGCACATCCCCCCGCCGCGCCACTACGTTGACGACCACGCTGCTGCCCGAGCGCCGCAGCATCAGATCGACGGACGCATCGGCAATGGACAGTCCTTGCAGCGCCAGGTCTTCCATGAAGGACGGCAGCGCCGGATAGTGGAAGCTGATCTCGCGCGCGCCTACGTCGAAGTCCAGGTTCAGGCACGATTGCAGCAGCGACAGCGGTGTGGCCGCCGCCCAGGCCTGCGGGATGCATGCCACCGGATAGAGCGTCGGCCCACGGTTGCGCCGGCGCTCGAAGCCGCAAAACAGCTCGGGCAGGCGGCGCAGGTCAATATGGGTGGACGCGGCAAAGAGGCCGTCGAAGATGCGCAATGCCGCATCGCGCAGCCCGTAGCGAACCATCCCTGCGGCGATGATGGCGTTGTCATGGGGCCAGACCGAACCATTGTGATAGCTCATCGGGTTGTAGCGGCTTTCGCTGGAAGCGATGGTCCGCACGCCCCAGCCGGAGAACGATGCGCTGCCCATCAGGGCGGCCGCCACCGCTGCCGCGCGTTCAGGCAATGCAATACCCGTATAGAGCGCATGGCCCGCATTGGAGGACAGCACGCGGCATGGCCGCTTGTCGCCATCTAGCGCGATCACGTAGGTGCCCAGGTCCTCGTCGAAGAACGCTTCGTCAAAGCGCTGCCGGAGCTGCGCGGCCTTCGCATCGAGTGCGGCGGCGCGCCCGTTGTGGCCAAGGCTGCGCGCCATCCGCGCGGCCGCCATCCAGGCGCCGTACACATAGGCCTGCACCTCCGCCAGCGCGATCGGCCCCTGGGCCAGGGTGCCGTCGGCATGGAAGATCGAATCCCGGCTGTCCTTCCAGCCCTGGTTGAGCAGCCCTTCGCTGGTGCGCCGTCCGTACTCGACGAAACCGTCGCCGTCGCGGTCGCCGTACTTGTCGATCCAGCCCAATGCCGCCTCGATGGCAGGCCACAGCGAGCGTATCGTGCCCACGTCATGCGTGCGGTCCAGGTAAGCGCCCGCCAGCATGACGAACAGCGGCGTGGAATCGATGCTGCCGTAGTAGCGGCGGAACGGCACCTCGCCAAGGTTCGCCATTTCGCCCTTGCGGCTTTCGTGCAGGATCTTGCCCGGCTCGGCATCGGCAGAGGGATCGGAACTCGTCGCCTGGTTCGCCGCCAGGTAGCCCAGCACGCCGCGTGCGATGCCGGGGTCCAGCCACAGGGTTTCCATCGCGGTGATCAGCGCATCGCGGCCGAAGAAAGTGCTGAACCACGGTATGCCGGCATAGGGATAAGGCCCGTAAGGTGTTTTCGTGATCAGCATGTAGAGATCGGACATGCTGCGGCCCACGGCTTCGTTGAAGATCTCGTTGGAGGTGGTCACGGTTGCCGCCTGCGCGGACAGCCCCTGCAGTGCACGACGTGCGGCCCGCAAGGCTGACGGGAAAGCGCCGCGCGGCGGGCGCCTGTCGTGCCGCACCTGGTCGCAGCAGACTTCCACGTAGAGCAGGTGCGTCTTGTGCGGCATCAGTTCCAGCTCGAACACCGCCATGTCGCCACGCAGCCGGGTCGGCACGGGATCGAACGTCAGGTGCGTGGTGCGCACGCAATCATCGAGTCCGGTGTAGGCGAGCTTCGCACCACTTTCGGTCAGCTCGGGCGGATCCGTGCGGCCGCGCTGGGCGCGTCGGGCGCCGCGCACTTCGAACAGGTCCGCAAAGTCCGCCGCAAACGCCAGTTCCAGGCTGATGTGCCGCGGCGCTTCATCGAAGTTGCGCACAGCCAGCCGCTCATAGCAGGTGCCCTCCCAGAGAAAACGCGAGCGGCGCACATGGATCACGTCGTGGGGCATGACCAGTTCTCCCTGCGCGTCAAACAGGTCCGGATTGGTCAGGTCGCAGCTGAACGCGGCGTCGTCGTCGCGCAGCACGGAACTCAGCAGCACGGGACGCCACCCGTGGATGGTCAGGTGGAAGTGCGACAGGTGCCGCGTGTCGCAAAAGAAGATGCCGTCTGACCCGCCCGAACCGGCGATGGCATCGCCATACTGGTCGAACACCGCGAAGGTGTCGCCTTGCTTGAGCGTGCGCGGCTGGGTCAGACGCAGTGAGTGCGTCGCAGCGATGACGATGGGCGCGGCAGGCGTCGCGTCCGGCACCAGGCTGCGCCGGCCTTCGGGAGCGTCAAGCATTGTCTCTCTCCAGGTTCAGGCCGCGACCTGCAGGCCAGCATCCGCCTGGGCGGACCGGTCCGGATGCGGGCAACCGTCGGGCGACGGTCCGCGCAGGCGGCCATAGAGTGCCAGGTAGTCATGGGCCATGCGCTCGGCGCTGAAGCGCGCAAGGAACGCACGGCGCACGGCGCGGCGGTCGATTTCGCCGATGCGCCCGACTGCCGCCACGGCCTCGTCGACACTGTCGACGACGAAGCCATTGACCCCGTCATCGATGACTTCCGGGACCGAGCCGCATCGGAACGCGATCACCGGCGTGCCACAGGCCATGGCTTCGATCATCGCCAGGCCAAAGGGCTCGGGCCAGTCGATCGGGAACAGCAGCGCACGGGCGCCGCCGAGAAACCGCGTCTTCTCCCGTTCGCCGATTTCTCCAAGATACTCGATATTGGCGTGCCGGCTGACCAGCGGCGCGATGTCGGCTTCCCAGTATGCGCGGTCGACGCGGTCGATCTTGGCGGCGATCTTCAGCGGCAAGCCGCTTTGTACGGCAATCCTGATGGCGCGGTCGGGGCGCTTCTCGGGCGAAATGCGCCCGAGGAATGCGAGGTAGCCGCCACGCCCCGCCGCATGGAACGGCAGCAGCCGTTCGGGCAGGCCGTGGTAGACGTTGCCGAGCCAGCAGACCGGCGGCATGGGGTCGCGCTGTCCCAGCGATATCGACACCAGTGGCATGTCCGCGAACGCGGAGTAGAACGGCCACAGGTCCGGAAGGTCCAGCCTGCCGTGCAGGGTCGTTACGGTGCGGTCGGAGAAGCTCCGCGCCATCGGGAAATGCAGCAGGTCGGTGTGAAAATGCAGGACGTCGAAGTCGTCCGCCCGCCGGCAGACTTCGTCCAGCATCATCACGTGATAGGGCAGGATGTCGCGCACCGACGGGTCGGTGCGCAGCGCCCGCGGCGCGCAACTCACCAGCCGGGCGGCAGTCGATGAATCGCCGCTGGCAAACAGCGTCACGTCGTGCCCCTGCCGGACCAGTTCATCGGACAGGTACGCGACGACGCGCTCGGTACCACCGTATTGCCGTGGCGGGCATGCTTCCACAAGTGGGGCAATTTGAGCGATTTTCATCGGCAGGATATGCGCGTTGCTGAAAAGTTTGACCACCGGTTGCAGGACCGCTTTCGCCACCGCGCCCGCGCAATCGCGCTGGCCCGTTGAACCGAGAGGAAGATCCCACGCGGGTGTGGGCGTGCCATCGCAGGCACGGCTGCCTTGCCCGCCGCATTCGATGCCGGCAAGCCATGCCTGGCTGTCGCCGGCACCACCTTGACATGGCTGCTGCCGAGGGGCAAAGGGTGCCGCGCTGCAGCAAGAGGGATTCCATGCACTGGGCTGTCCGGCAATCGATCTCAGGCCTGAAGCCCTTCGTTGCAAGCGCCATGCCCGCCGCGCCGCGCGGATTGCTATGCTCTAGGAATCCTCCACACTGAAATCTGCGCGCAACCGCCCGCGAGGAGCCGCGTGACCAACCATCCCTCCAGCCCGCCGGCGCATACGTCCGCGGCAGCCCATTCAAACGCCGGCTGGCTGCGCTGGCTGCCGGGACTGCAGATGCTGCGCACGTACGAAGCTGGCTGGCTGCCGCGCGATCTGGCCGCGGGGCTCGTGCTCACCACCATGCTGGTGCCGGTGGGCATCGCCTATGCCGAGGCATCGGGCGTGCCGGGCATCTACGGCCTGTACGCCACCATCATCCCGCTGCTCGCCTACGCGCTGTTCGGCCCGAGCCGCATCCTGGTGCTGGGACCCGATTCCGCGCTGGCGGCACCGATCCTGGCCGTGGTGGTGCAGCTGTCCGCCGGCGACCCGGCGCGCGCCATCACCATCGCCAGCATGATGGCGGTGGTATCGGGGCTGGTCTGCATCGTCGTCGGCCTGTTGCGGCTGGGCTTCATCACCGAGTTGCTGTCCAAGCCGATCCGCTATGGCTACATGAACGGCATCGCGTTCACCGTGCTCGTCAGCCAGTTGCCCAAGCTGTTCGGCATTTCGATCGAAGATGCCGGGCCGTTGCGGGAGTTGTGGAGCCTGGGCAATGCCGTTGCGGCCGGCAAGGCCAACCCGTACAGCCTGGCCGTGGGCGGCGCCAGCCTGGTGCTGATCCTGCTGCTGAAACGGTTCGAGCGCGTGCCCGGCGTGCTGATCGCGGTCGTGCTGGCAACGCTCAGCGTGAGCCTGTTCGGTCTCGATGCGCAGGGGGTCAAGGTGCTCGGTAAGATGCCGCAGGGCCTGCCCGCCTTCGCCTTGCCGTATCTGAGCGGGGTAGACCTCACCCAAATCGTGGTGGGCGGCTGCGCCGTCGCCCTGGTGGCGTTCGCCGATACCAGTGTGCTGTCGCGCACCTACGCCGCGCGCCTGAAGTATCCGGTCGATCCGAACCAGGAAATGGTCGGCCTGGGCGCCGCCAACCTGGCCGCCGGACTGTTCCAGGGCTTTCCGATCAGCAGCAGCGCGTCGCGCACGCCGGTGGCCGAAGCCGCGGGGGCGCGCACGCAACTCACCGGCGTGGTCGGCGCACTGGCCGTGGCGGCGCTGCTGCTGTTTGCTCCGGACCTGATGCGACACCTGCCCAACAGCGCGCTGGCCGCCGTGGTCATCGCGGCGGCCATCGGCCTGTTCGAGTTTGCCGACCTCAAGCGGATCTACCGCATCCAGCAGTGGGAGTTCTGGCTGGCGATGGCCTGCTTTGCCGGGGTTGCGGTCCTCGGCGCGGTGCCGGGCATCTGCCTGGCCGTGGTCATCGCCATCATCGAGTTCCTGTGGGACGGCTGGCGCCCGCACCACGCGGTGCTCGGCCGCGCCGACGGTGTGCGCGGCTATCACGACGTGGAGCGTTACCCGAACGCACGCCGCGTGCCGGGGCTGGTGCTGTTCCGCTGGGATGCGCCACTGTTCTTCGCGAATGCCGAACTGTTCCAGGAATGCGTGCTGCGCGCGGTCGATGCATCGCCCACGGCGGTGCGGCGCGTGGTGGTGGCCGCCGAGCCGGTCACCAGCGTCGACGTGACCTCGGCGGACATGCTGCGCGAACTCGACAAGGCCCTGGACGAGCGCGGGATCGAGCTGCACTTCGCGGAGATGAAGGACCCCGTCAAGGACAAGCTCAAGCGCTTTGAACTGTTCGACAAGCTGGGGGAGGATGCCTTCCATCCTACGGTCGGCGCGGCAGTGGATGACTACCTGAGCGACTACGGCGTGGACTGGACTGCCTGACGCCACAAAAGAAAACGCCGGCCTGCCAGATGGCAGGCCGGCGCATTGCTACCTCAGCGCATCAGCGTAAAGCTCAGCTTCCCTGCTTCACGCAATCCACGAAGTAGGCCTTCTGGCCATCGACCTCTTCCAGCACCAGCCCGTGCACGTCGGTCTCGAAGCCCGGGAAGAGCTTGTTGAACTCGCGCGCGAACTTCAGGTACTGGACGATGATGCGGTTGAAGCGCTCACCCGGGATCAGCAGCGGGATGCCCGGCGGATACGGCGTCAGCAGGATGGCGGTGACGCGGCCCTCCAGCTCGTCCACCGGCACGCGCTCGATCTCGCGGTGCGCCATCATCGCCCAAGCATCCGACGGCTTCATCGCCGGCTCCATGTCCGACAGGTACATCTCGGTGGTCACGCGCGCCACGTCGTTGGCCTTGTAGACGCTGTGCACGGCGTCGCACAGGTCGCGCAGGCCCATGCGCTCGTACTGCGGGTGCTTGCCGACGAACTCGGGCAGCACGCGCCACAGCGGCTGGTTCTGGTCGTAGTCGTCCTTGAACTGCTGCAGCTCGGTCACCAGCGAGTTCCAGCGGCCCTTGGTGATGCCGATGGTGAACATGATGAAGAACGAGTACAGGCCCGTCTTCTCGATGATGATGCCGTGCTCGGCCAGGTACTTGGTGACGATGGCCGCCGGGATGCCGCGCTCGCTGAACTCGCCGTCCACGTCCAGCCCCGGGGTGATGATGGTGGCCTTGATCGGGTCGAGCAGGTTGAAGCCGTCGGCCAGGTCGCCGAAGCCGTGCCAGCGCTCGTTGGCCTTGAGCATCCATTCCTCGCGGTCCGGCATGCCCTCTTCATTCAGCGTATCGGGACCCCAGACCTTGAACCACCAGTCGCCGTTGTGGCCGGCGTCGTACTCGCCCTCCACCTTGCGCATGGCGCGGCGGAAGTCCAGCGCTTCCTGGATGCTTTCTTCCACCAGCGCGGTGCCGCCAGGGGCTTCCATCATCGCCGCGGCCACGTCGCACGAGGCGATGATCGAGTACTGCGGGCTGGTCGAGGTGTGCATCAGGTACGCCTCGTTGAAGCGATAGCGGTCCAGCTTGCGCGTCTCGGAATCCTGCACGAGGATCTGCGAGGCCTGCGACAACCCGGCGAGCAGCTTGTGCGTGGACTGCGTGGCGAACACCAGCGCGTCCTTGCTGCGTGGACGGTCGCGGCCGATCGCGTGCATGTCGTGATAGAACTCGTGGAACGCCGCATGCGGCAACCATGCTTCATCGAAGTGCAGCGTATCGATTTCGGACGCGAGCATCTCCTTGATCTGCTCGGCGTTGTACAGCACGCCGTCATAGGTACCCTGCGTGATGGTCAGGATGCGCGGCTTCTGGTTCCTGGCCTTGCTGGCGAACGGGTGGCTGGCGATCTTCCGGCGGATGGTCTCCGGGTCGAACTCGCTCTTCGGGATCGGGCCGATGATGCCGTAGTGGTTGCGCGTGGGCATCAGGAAGACCGGGATCGCGCCCGTCATCATGATCGCGTGCAGGATCGACTTGTGGCAGTTGCGGTCCACCACGACGATATCGCCGGGCGCCACGTTGGCGTGCCACACCATCTTGTTCGACGTGGACGTGCCATTGGTCACGAAGAACATGTGGTCCGAGTTGAAGATGCGCGCGGCATTGCGCTCGGACGCCGCCACGGGGCCGGTGTGGTCCAGCAGCTGGCCAAGTTCGTCCACCGCGTTGCAGACGTCGGCGCGCAGCATGTTCTCGCCGAAGAACTGGTGGAACACCTGGCCGACCGGGCTCTTCAGGAATGCCACGCCGCCCGAGTGGCCCGGGCAGTGCCACGAGTACGACGAATCCTGCGCGTAGTCGATCAGCGCCTTGAAGAACGGCGGCGCCAGCGAGTCGAGGTAGACCTTGGCTTCGCGGATGATGTGGCGCGCCACGAATTCGGGGGTGTCCTCGAACATGTGGATGAAGCCGTGCAGCTCGCGCAGGATGTCGTTCGGGATATGGCGCGAGGTGCGGGTCTCGCCGTACAGGAAGATCGGCAGGTCGGTGTTGCGGCGGCGAACTTCGTTGACGAACGCGCGCAGCTTTTCGATGGCGGACGCTTCGGGCTGGTCATCGGCGGTCACGAACTCGTCGTCATCGATCGACACGATGAAGGTCGAAGCGCGGCTGGACTGCTGCGCGAACGAGGTCAGGTCGCCGTAGCTGGTCAGGCCCATAACCTCCATGCCTTCTTTCTCGATCGCCTCGGCCAGCGCGCGGATGCCCGAGCCGGAGATGTTCTCGGAGCGGAAGTCTTCGTCAATGATGATGACGGGGAAGCGAAATTTCATCGGGCATCCTTGATGGAAAGCAGGACATAAAGGACTGAGCCACATGGCCGGCAGGGGTTCCCCCGCGACGGCGACATGTGGCTCTCACGTCAGGTGTCGGCGCCCGCGCGTCGATCGCGAGCCGCCCGTTCCGGCAAACGCCGGCATTGTAATGCGCTCAGGTCTTCGGCAGTGTGACACCGTGCTGGCCCTGGTACTTGCCGCCCCGGTCGGCGTACGAGGTCTCGCAGACCTCGTCGCTCTCGAAGAACAGCACCTGGGCGCAACCTTCGCCGGCGTAGATCTTGGCGGGCAGCGGCGTGGTGTTGGAAAACTCCAGCGTCACATAGCCTTCCCACTCGGGCTCGAACGGCGTCACGTTGACGATGATGCCGCAGCGCGCATACGTGCTCTTGCCCAGGCAGATGGTCAGCACGCTGCGCGGAATGCGGAAGTACTCCATCGTGCGCGCCAGCGCAAAGGAGTTGGGCGGGATGATGCAGACGTCACCCTTGAAGTCCACGAAGGACTTCTCGTCGAAGTTCTTCGGGTCGACGATGGTGCTGTTGATATTGGTGAAGATCTTGAATTCGTCGGCGCAGCGGATGTCGTAGCCGTAGCTCGACGTGCCGTACGACACGATCTTGCGCCCGTCAGCCTCCCGCACCTGGCCGGGCGCGAACGGCTCGATCATGCCGTGCTGTTCCGCCATGCGGCGGATCCACTTGTCGGATTTGATGCTCATAGGGTCGGGACGGGTAAACGCTTAGGCAGGGTGCGCCGAATTGTACAACCAATCTGCCCGGGCGCCGGCTCAATTGAAGTGCTGCCTACGCGACCACTTCCTCGGGCAGCCGGTGGTGAAAGCGTTCTTGCCCCGTGTAGAGCAGGAAGTGCTTGCCCGTACACCTGGCGAACAGAGTCAGGTTGACCCGCTGCGCCATCTGGTAGCCCATCTGCGTCACGCCCGAGCGCGACAGCAGGAACGGGATGCCCATCTGCGCGCCCTTGATCACCATTTCGGAGGTCAGGCGGCCGGTGGTGTAGAACACCTTGTCGTCGCCCTGCATGTCCTCCAGCCACATGCGTCCGGCGATCGCATCCACCGCGTTGTGGCGGCCCACGTCCTCCACGAACATCAGCAATTCGCTGCCGCGGAACAGCGCGCAGCCATGCACCGAGCCCGCCTGCTTGTACACCGACTGCTGCAGGCGGATGGTGTCGATGATGCCGTACAAGGTGTCCTGGTCCAGCGTGGCCCCGACTGGCAGCCGGACATTGTCGATTTCGTCGAGCAATGAGCCGAACACCGTGCCCTGCCCGCAGCCTGTGGTGACCACGCGGCGCGCGGTGCGCTCTTCGATGCGGTCGACGCCCGTCCTGGTGGTCACGGCAGCCGATTCGGTCTCCCAGTCCACCTGCACGGCGGCGATGTCCTCGATCGACTCCACCAGCCGCTGGTTGCGCAGGTAGCCGAGCACAAGATGCTCGGGCGCCCCGCCCAGCGTCATCAGCGTGACCAGTTCGCGCCTGTCGAGATAGACCGTCAGCGGGCGCTCCCCGGGAAGGTACGCCGGCCGGGCACGTCCCAGCTCATCGACGACTTCCACTTCTTCGATCAGGGGAACGGCGGCGTGGGTGAGTTCGGGACGCAGGGGCATGGGTGGCGAAGTCGGGGCTGCTCAGGTTTGCCCCACACGCCAGCCTGGCAAGCGATGGGGCCTGGATTACGGCGCCTTTGCAGGCGATTGTACTGCTGCCGAGGCGGCGGGGGCGGCTGGTGCTTCAGGCGGCACGAACGGCCCCGGATCCGCGCAGGCGGCGGTCTGCACAGGGGCGTGAGTTTCCTTGCCGCCGGCCTTCATGTCGCCGTAGTAGCGTGCCGCGATCTTGTCCTGGGACTTGCACAGCTGGAAGGCCGCGACCTTGTCAGCCCAGGCCGACCGCGCCTTCGTCTCCTCGGCCTTGGCCTTCTGCGCGTCGGTCGGCGGCGGCAGCTTGGCCAGCGCGGCCTCGGTGCCGACGATGCCGGCGGCCACGGCAATCAGCATCAGCAAGCGTTTCATGGTCAGTATCCGGTGAAAGAGTGCAATGCCCGTACCTCAGGCCTCGCCGGGACTGCGCCGGCGAGCTGCCTTGGGGTCCGGCGTTGCCGAGCGCTGGACCGGGATCTTGCCGGCCTTGACGTCGTCATACCAGTGCTCGTGATGCTCCTTGGCCCAGGCCTCGTCGACCCAGCCGTCGCGCATGGCACGGTAGGCGCCTTCCATGCCGATGGTGCCCATGTAGATATGGCCGAGCGACATTGCGATCATCAGCACCGCCGCGATGCCATGGATCACGTTGGCGATCTGCATGGTGGCGCGGTAGTAGTCGAGTCCGGGCACGATCATGTCGAGCACCCAGCCGGACGCGGACAGCACCAGGCCGAAGATCACCAGCCCTCCCCAGAACCACATCTTCTCGCCGGCATTGAAGCGGCCGCTCGGCACATGCTTGCCGCTGACCAGGCCGCCCAGGCTGGTCAGCCAGTGGAGGTCATCACGGCTGGGCAGGTTGCTGCGCACGAAGATCACGAAGGCGACGATGATCGACAGTGTGAACACGGGACCCGCCAGGTTATGAATGTTCTTCAGCAGGTAGCTGAGCCAGCCGAACAGCGTATGCCCCATCATCGGCAGCAGGAAATGCTTGCCGAACAGCATGACGATGCCCGATACCGCCAGCAGCACGAACGCGATCGCCATGGTCCAGTGGACGATGCGCTCGAACGGCGTGAAGCGCTCGATCATGCGTCCGGTGCGCGGCTCGCGCAGCGGAATGGTGCCGCGCCAGAAGAAGAAGCCAAGGATCGCCAGCGGCACCACGACCAGCAGCCAGCCGCCCCACACCGTGATCACGCCATTGCGGAACAGGCGCCACTGCTGCCCGGTACGCTGGATCAGCACGCCGGCTTCCTTGGCCGGCAGGCTGCTGTAGTGGGCCTGGTCGGAATTGACCTCGCGCCAGACCGGCGCGTTGTTGCCGGGCTGTGTCAGCGTGCGTTCCTTCTGCGACTGGGCCTCATTGGCGAGGTCGCGGCGCGGCACATTGAAGATGTTCTCCGAGGCAATGCCGGCGAACGGCTGCACGGGATGCGTAGCCGGGTTGTTCGCGTCCGCCGCTTGCGTCGACTGACTGGCTGGAGCGGCCTGCGGCGCCGAGGCCGGCGCCTGCGCGGCGGCGCCGCCGCTTGCGAACGTCAACATGGCCAGCGCGCCTGCGGCAAGCCAGGCACGCCAGTGGCACATATTCTGCGTGGGCCTCATATGCGCTCCCTTCGGGTCACCCCGCCCTGCCTGCGGCGCAGTCATGGCGTGCGGTTGTATTCGTTCTGCAGCTGGTTGCGCTGGCGGATCTGGTTGTCCCAGCTCGTCTTGTCACCGGCCGTCCAGCCCTTGACGACAAACGGGTCGTCCGGTGCGCCCTTGAAGGCGGGCGTGTCCGACTTCTTGTGGGAGGCCGTCGCGGTCTGGGCCTTTTCGCCACAGCCCGCAAGCAGCAAGCCGGCCACGGCCAGCATGGCCGCCATCGGAATGCGCGTCATGATGGTTGCCCTCCGTTCCCGTTGGCCGGCGCCGCCGGGTTGGCCGGTGCTGCTGGCGCGGCAGGCGCCTGCTGCGCGCCCCCCTTGGTCCCGTATGCGGTGCCCCAGCCGAACACATCGCCGCCCTTGCCGCGCTTGATCACGCGATTGCGCAGGATGTCGGCGATCACGTCGCCGTCGCCGCCGAGCAGCGCCTTGGTCGAGCACATTTCCGCGCACAGCGGCAGCTTGCCCTCGGCCAGCCGGTTGCGGCCGTACTTCTCGAATTCGGCCTCGGAGCCGTTCGTCTCGGGGCCGCCCGCGCAGAAGGTGCACTTGTCCATCTTGCCGCGCACGCCGAAGGTGCCCGTGGCCGGGAACTGCGGCGCGCCGAACGGGCAGGCATACGAGCAGTAGCCGCAGCCGATGCAGACATCCTTGTCGTGCAGCACCACGCCGTCCTCGGTGCGGTAGAAGCAGTCGACCGGGCAGACCGCCATGCACGGCGCGTCCGAGCAGTGCATGCAGGCCACGGAGATCGACTTCTCCGCGCCGACCATGCCGTCGTTGATGGTGACCACGCGGCGCCGGTTCACACCCCACGGCACCTCGTGCTCGTTCTTGCAGGCGGTGACGCAGCTGTTGCACTCGATGCAGCGTTCGGCGTCACAGATAAATTTCATGCGTGCCATGGTTTCACCTGCCCTTATGCAAAGCGTTCGATCTGGCAAATCGTGGTCTTGGTTTCCTGCATCATCGTGACCGAGTCATAGCCGTATGTGGTGGCCGTGTTGACAGCCTCGCCGCGCACGATCGGCATCGCACCCTCCGGGTAGTACTCCTTCAGGTCCTTGCCCTGCCACCAGCCCGAGAAGTGGAACGGGATGAAGGCCGTGTCGGGCCCCACGCGCTCTGTCACCAGCGCGCGCACCTTGATGCTGGCACCGGTCGGCGTCTTCACCCAGCAGAAGTCGCCGTTGCGGATGCCACGGTCGGACGCGGCACGCGGGTTGATCTCGACGAAGTTCTCCTGCTGCAACTCGGCCAGCCACGGGTTCGAGCGGGTTTCTTCGCCGCCGCCCTCGTATTCGACCAGCCGGCCCGAGGTCAGGATGATCGGGAACTTCTCGTAGAGCTTGTTCTCGACGTTGCGCTGCTGCACGGTCTTGTACAGCGTGGGCAGGCGCCAGAACGCCATCTTGTCGTCGTGGGTCGGATACTTGGCAACCATGTCGGGCCGCGTGGAGTACAGCGGCTCGCGGTGCTGCGGGATCGGGTCCGGGAAGTTCCACACCACCGCGCGCGCCTTGGCGTTGCCGAACGGGTGGCAGCCATGCACCTTGAGCACCACGCGCTGGATGCCGCCCGAGAGGTCGGTCTTCCAGTTCTTGCCTTCGGCGGCCTTCTTCTCGACATCCGTCAGGTCGTCCCACCAGCCGAGCTTCTTGAGCAGCACGTGGTCGAACTCGGGATAGCCGGTGGTGATCTCCGAGCCAAGCGAACACGACCCGTCCTCGGCCAGCAGGTTGACGCCGTCGCGCTCCACGCCGAAGTTCGCGCGGAAGTTGCCGCCGCCGTCCATCACGTGCTTGCTGGTGTCATACAGGTTGGGCGAGCCCGGGTGCTTGAGTTCCGGGTTGCCGTAGCACGGCCACGGCAGCCCGAAGTAGTCGCCGGTCAGATCGTAGCCGGTCTCGGCATCCTTGCCGCCCTTGCAGCGCAACGTCTTCACGTCGAACATCTGCATATTGCGCATATGGGCCTTCAACCGCTCGGGGGACTGCCCGGTGTAGCCAATGGTCCAGTTGCTGCGGTTGATTTCGCGCAGGATCGATTCCGGCTCCGGCTCCATCCAGGTCCGGCCGGCGCGCTTGACCTCGATCAGCTTGAGGTTCTTGGACAGTTCCTTGCCGAAGCCCAGCTTATCGGCAAAGGCCTGCATGATGGTCTGGTCGGGCATCGACTCGAACAGAGGCTCGATGACCTTCTCGCGCCATTGCAGCGAGCGGTTCGATGCCGTGCACGTGCCCGAGGTCTCGAACTGCGTGCAGGCCGGCAGCAGGTAGACCGCGCGGTTCGGGTTGACCTTGTCGCCCTCGGCCGGCGGCATGTTGGCCATGGCCGCGGTCGCCGACGGATAGGGGTCGACCACCACCAGCAGGTCGAGCTTGTCCAGCGCCTTCTTCATCTCCAGGCCGCGCGTCTGCGAGTTCGGGGCATGGCCCCAGAAGAACACGCCGCGCACATTGTTGTCCTGGTCGATCAGCTCGTTCTTCTCGGTGACGATATCGATCCAGCGCGACACCGTGGTGCCGGACTTCTCCATCATCGCCTGCGAGGCGAACTGCTTCTTGATCCATTCGTAGTCCACGCCCCACACCGCGGCGTAGTGCTTCCACGCGCCGGTGGCCAGGCCGTAGTAGCCCGGCAGCGAGTCCGGGTTGGGGCCCACGTCGGTGGCACCCTGCACGTTGTCATGGCCGCGGAAGATGTTTGCGCCGCCGCCCGACACGCCGATATTGCCCAGCGCCAGCTGCACGATGCACGATGCGCGCACGATGGCATTGCCGATCGTGTGCTGGGTCTGCCCCATGCACCAGACCAGCGTGCTGGGCCGGTTCTTGGCCATGATCTCGGCCACCATCTTCACCTGCGCCTCGGGCACGCCGCAGACTTCCTCCACCTTGTCGGGCGTCCATTTGGCCAGTACTTCCTGCTTGACCTTGTCCATGCCGTAGACGCGGTCGTTCAGGTACTTGGAGTCTTCCCAGCCATTCTGAAAAATGTGGTACAGCACACCGAACAGGAAGGAGATGTCGGTACCCGAGCGGATGCGCACGTAGTGGTCCGCCTTCGCGGCCGTACGCGTATAGCGCGGGTCCACCACGATCACCTTGCAGCCATTCTCCTTGGCATGCAGCAGGTGCAGCATCGACACCGGGTGCGCCTCCGCCGCGTTGGAGCCGATATACAGAGCCGCCTTGGCGTTCTGCATATCGTTGTACGAGTTCGTCATCGCCCCGTAGCCCCAGGTGTTCGCCACGCCCGCCACGGTGGTCGAGTGGCAGATCCGCGCCTGGTGGTCGGTGTTGTTGGTGCCGAAGAACGACACCCATTTGCGCATCAGGTAGGCCTGCTCGTTGCTGTGCTTGGACGAACCGACGAAGAACATCGAATCCGGGCCGGTCTGCTGGCGGATCTCCTTCATCTTCGCGGTGATTTCGTCGAGCGCCTGGTCCCAGCCGATGCGCTGGTATTTGCCATTGACCAGCTTCATCGGGTATTTCAGGCGATATTCGCCGTGGCCGTGCTCGCGCAGCGCGGCGCCCTTGGCGCAGTGCGCGCCCATGTTGATGGGCGAGTCGAACACCGGCTCCTGCCGCACCCATACGCCGTTCTGCACCACGGCATCGACCGCGCAGCCCACCGAGCAATGTCCGCACACGGTGCGCTTCACCACGATGCCGCCCTTGCCTTCCGCGGCCGCGACGGTCTTGTCGTCAGCGGCATCGGCCTTGCGCAGCAGCGTCAGTTGCGAAGCCGCCAGCCCGGCCCCGACACCAATGCCGGAACGCTTGAGGAAGCTGCGCCGGTCCATGGTCGGCATGGCGCCGGCCAGGCCTGCGGCGAGCCGTGTCGAAAGCCGGCCCGTTCCAGCTGTCGCGCTGGCCTGTGCGAGGCCGTCTGCCAGCCGGGTTGATGCGCCCTGCGCCGCGCGTTTGCGGGTCAAGATCATGTCTCACCTCAGCAGAGGAAAGCAGCAATCAGTACATGCCGGACTGGCTGGGCCGAATGCACCGGCCCGCCAGCATGCTCACACCAGCGTGGTCCGGTAGTACTTGCGAATATGTTCAGACACCCGGTAGCCCTTGTTGTCCGACGGCACGTCGGCAGGCTCGGGAATGGCAGCACTCTGGACTGGCGTGGCCGGACTGCGCGCAGTTAGCACCGCTGCGCCGGTGGCGGCAGCGACAACTCCAGCGCCCGCAAGAAACGTGCGGCGCGCGACCCTGGGTTGCTTCTCTTTCATGTGGGCACTCCTCGGTTCGGCACTGGGGTGCCGATGATTCAGCCGTTATGCGTTGTTATGCATATTCTAGGTGCAACCTCGCTGAAAGACCATGCCGATACCGGGTTAATCCCTATTACAGATAGCAATGTACTCAGTGCATTTCGAGTGCCACGGCCTCGACATCCGCAAAGGCCTGCATCAATCCGGCCACGCTGCGATAGAAGCGCGCCTTTGGATGCCCGCTTAATGCATCGCACAATTTCCCGATCCAGGGCTGCAGGTGCCGTGCGTAGAAGCGCTGTTGTTCGCCCAGGTTGGACACGGCGATATCATCCCCCGCCACGAGGAACCGCATCACCTCGCACAGCGTGGCGACGTGGTCCTCGGTCTCGCTGACATCGTCGTGCCTTACCAGCCCATAGCGGGCCAGGTCGTCGCGCAGGACCACCAGCGGGCGCTCGTTCAGGAAGCCGGTGAGGTAATAAGACCCGTACAGGAAGATTTCCTGGCGCCCTACGCCCAGGAACAGTTCACGGTACTCCTCCGCGGCCTCGGTCGCGGTGGTGGTCGATGCCGCATCGCACAACGCATTCCACGCCCGCCCGAGTACCGTGCCCGAATCTCCGTCCGGCGCACGGTTGGCCGCGATGTGATGGAGCAGTGCCGCGTCCGGGGCCCGGTAGAACAGCGTGGCCAGGAGGCCATACAAATCGGCGCGGGCAATGTCTTCGGCATCGTCCGCGGGCATCGCGGCTGTCAGCTGGATCGGCTGGAAATCTGTCATGTCGTGATGTTTATTGTCTGGGCGGGAACGCTTAGCGGAGCGTGGCTCCGCTGATCGCGCCCGGATCGCGCTCCATCATGTCGATCACGCGGCAATCGGGGCACATCTTCAGGCGCTCGGCGGCCGCGCCGGCAAAGGCAGGGTGTCCGGCCAGGCGCACCAGCATCGATTCCACCATCTGCGCGGTGCCGAACGGCTTGGCGCAGCGCACGCAATGGAACGGTTGCGATTCATTGAGCGTAACGGTGTGCCGCGCGGCATCACCTGTCAGCAGGCGCGGGACGAGCGTGATCGCATTCTCCGGGCAGGTCTTCTCGCACAAGCCGCACTGCACGCAGTTGCGCTCGAGGAAGCCAAGCACCGGGCGCTCCGGGTTGTCGCGCAGCGCCTGTGCCGGGCACGCGCCCACGCAAGCCATGCAGAGCGTGCAGGCGGCTGTGTCCACGGCCACCGCCCCGATTGGCGCCGCCGCCGGAAGCGGCACGATGTCGGCCGGAACCGGCGCGTGCCGTACGAAGTGGTCGAGCGCGAACTCGAGCATCTCGCGCTTGGCAGCTACCGCACCGAACGGCGCGGGCGGCAATGCCTGCAGCGCCGGGCGCAGCGCGGCAAGCCCTTGGTCCAGCGACGCCGCGTCGCTTGCCTCGACCAGCGACACGGCATCGCCGTCGTAGCCGAGCCCGGCCAGCAACGAACGGGCGACATCGATCTGCTCGATCAATGCGGCGCGGTACTGCGGCGCTTCGTCGCCAGTCAGCAGCACCGCCACGCGCGCCGCGCCCCAGCACAGCGCCGCAAGCCAGAGTTCCAGCCCGGCGGAAGCAGGATGAAATACCTGCACCGGCATCACATTCGGCCGCACGCCTTGCGCCTGCCCGGCGCGCGCGGCGCGGCCCAGCGCCAGGAGGGCCGGCGTGCCGGACGCTTCCCCGTGCAGCAACACCACGGCATCTCGCCCCCCTGCCGACCGGTAGGCCGACAGCAGCGTGCGCAAGCGCGTGCCCAGCATCTCCGGACCGGGATAGGCGTAGCTGATCGCGCCGCTCGGGCAGACCGTGGTACACGCACCGCAGCCCATGCAGAGATTGGGCGTGACCTCGATGCGGCCCTTGCCGTCATGCCACTGCGAATGGATGGCCTGCGTCGAGCAGATGTCGATACATGCGGTACAGCCGGTGGTCTGGTTGCGGCCGTGGGCGCACAGGCTTTCCTTGTAGCGGAAGAACTTGGGTTTCTCGAACTCGCCGACGAGCTGCGTCAGGGCCAGTGCCTGTTGCTGCTGGCGCAGCGCATCCGCGCCGGCATGCAGGTAGCCTTGCGGCGGCTGGTGCATGGTGAAGGCCGGCGCGTCATTGAGATCGAAGACGAGGTCGAAGCGGGCCTCGGTGATCGCCGGCGGCCGCTCGAAATCAATCGCGGCGGCGGCGCCGCATGCCCGCACGCAATCACGGTGCGCGCGGCAGCGGTCCAGGTCGATCTGGTAGCTGAAGTCGATCGCCTGTTCCGGGCAGGCTTCGATGCAGGCATTGCAGCGCGTGCAGAGGTCAAGATCGATAGGATTGCTGTGGCCTGCGCCAGTCTCCCAAGCGGCCGCAAACGCGCCGAGCCAGCCCGTCAGCGTTTGCAGCGTGCCGCTGTGGACGGGGTAGGCCCGCGCTGCCGGCACAATGCCTGATTGCAAGCGGGCACCAGGCGCGGTGCCGGCCGTCAGCAGCACGGTGACTTCGAGCGACATGGCCGCGAGACGCTCGGCCCACGGCAAGGCGCGGTCGGCTGGGCCCATCACGAGCACGGCGCCTTCGGAGCGGTAGTCCACCACCGGCACGGGATCCGGCTCGGGCAAGGCGGCCACGGCCAGCAAGGCGGCGATCTTTGCGTTGGCGGTCTTGGGATCGCGCTTCGCGCCCTGGGACCAGCCCCCGGTCTCGCGGATATTCACGAAGCGCACGGGTGCGGCCACCACGGCACGGCCATGCGTGCCAGACGCGGCCTGGGCCGCCACCTCCGTAAACAGGTGCCGCTCCTGCGTGCAGGCGACGATCACGTCATCGGTGCCGTCGAGCGCGGCGGTGAAATCGCCGATCTCCCTGCGGCACAGCAGCCGGTGGACCTTCAGCGGCTCACCGCTGGCCCGGGACAGCGCCGCCCCGTCAAGCGGCATGGTGTCATTGCAATTGCAGATCAGCGTCGGCATGGCGAATGCGGCTGACCGGCCCGGATGCCCTTCTTGCCCACTGCGTCCGAGAAAACGCGTCCGGGCGGCTGTGCCTCGAGGTCGCAGGCTAGGCGCAAAGCGCAGCAATAGCGGGCTATTGCGAGCATTTGCAACGACGCATGCGGCTTCGAGGTGCGGCCGAACGGGTGCGTTTTCGACAGAGCAGTGGGCTAGTGAGGGTCTGCAGGCCGGGAATTGTGGGAGCCCTATTGTAGGCCCGGCGTAATTGCGCAGCTACGCGTGTTTGTCCGGGTCCGGGGCGATCACTTCGACAGGTGGCGCGGGGACTCCGGCATCATCCGGTTCCTGCTGTGGCAAGGCCGCGGCGGTCTCCGCTACGGGCCCCGGCAATGCCGCGGAATCCACCGCTTCCGGCGCTTCCGGCGTTTCCTCGTCATCGAACAGCCCCAGCGCCTCGGACTGCCGCAGGCGCCGCAGCACGTCCGGCGGAATCGGGTCCGGCTTGCCGTAGTCGTCGATATAGGTGTCGAGGCCGTCCATGACATTGAAGTGCGGATCGGCAAACAAGGTCTTGAGCGCGGCCCGCTTGACGCCCTCGTCCACGCCGCGCGCGACAAAGCGCGCGATGTTGTCGCCGGGTCGCAGCAGCGCCACATCCGCCATGGTCGGCAGGTCGGCCGGCGCTTCGCTGGGCGTGGTGGGCGTGGTGGGTGCCTGCGCGACGGCTGCGGGCAGCGGCTCGGGCTGAACTGGTTCGGTCACCGCTTCGGCAAGCGGCGGCTCGTCCGGCACGGAAGCGCCCTCCCGCACCGCGGCCTTGCGGCGCGACCAGCGTGACAGGAAGGACGATTCGCTCATGGCCGGCAGCCGTCAGTAGCGCGCGCGATCCTCCGGCGCCTTGAACGACTCTGGCCGGCGGCGCTGCTTGGGTTCAGGGCGGTAGTTCTGGTCGACGTAGGCCTGCAGCCATTCGCGCTGGTCGGGTGCAAGCGGCACGTTCTCCACGGTTTCGCCGGCATCGAGCCAGCGCCCCGCTTCGTTGTAGGACAGCGAGACGGTGACGGGCACCGGCCGCGCCTCGTCCGCGGCAATGTCCTCCTGCATGCGCCAGTGCACGAACCAGCAGGGCTGCGTCGAGGTGAGGTTGAGGTAGTAGCCCTCGCCCTGGTCATGGAACAGCACGACCTCGAAACCGGGATAGAGCCAGCGCGCGCCGTGCTCGTCCTGTTCCAGGCACATGGGAGCGGCGCCGAACTCGCCCAGGTCGGGCCACACGGCGTCAAGCTCCCATTTCCAGGACTGCCAGCGGCTTGCCAGCGCCACCCTTCGCATGACCACCGCCATCGTGACGGCGGGGCGGGCTTGCGGCGCGGGCGTGTCCATGGCGTGGCCTCAGGTGTTCTGCACGACGATGCTGGGGAACTTGCTGGTCATGTCGCGCGCCTTGTCGGCCACCTTGATGGCCACCTTGCGCGCGATGCCGCGATACAGCTCCGCCACCGGGCTGTCGGGATCGGCGACCACCGTGGGGCGGCCCGAATCCGCCTGCTCGCGGATCGACAGGTTCAGCGGCAGGCTGCCCAGCAGATCGACGCCGTAGTCGGCGCACATCTTCTCGCCGCCGCCGTGGCCGAAGATATGTTCGACGTGGCCGCAGTTCGGGCAGCAGTACACCGCCATGTTCTCGACGATGCCCAGGATCGGGATGCCCACCTTCTCGAACATCTTCAGGCCCTTCTTGGCATCCAGCAGCGCGATGTCCTGCGGCGTGGTCACGATGACCGCGCCGGTCACCGGCACTTTCTGCGACAGCGTGAGCTGGATGTCGCCGGTGCCGGGGGGCATGTCGACGATCAGGTAATCCAGGTCATGCCAGTTGGTCTGGCGCAGCAGTTGTTCCAGCGCCGACGTGACCATCGGGCCGCGCCATACCATCGGGTTGTCCTGTTCGATCAGGAAGCCGATCGAATTGGCCTGCAGGCCGTGGCCTTCCAGCGGCTCCATGGTCTGGCCGTCGGAGGACTCCGGGCGGCCGTCGATCCCCAGCATCATCGGCAGGCTGGGGCCGTAGATGTCCGCGTCGAGCATGCCGACCCGCGCGCCTTCCGCCGCCAGGGCCAGCGCCAGGTTGACCGCCGTGGTGGATTTGCCGACACCGCCCTTGCCCGAGGCGACGGCGATCACGTTCTTCACACCCGGCAGCAGCTTGACGCCGCGCTGCACCGCGTGGGCGACGATCTTCATGCTGACGCTGACGCTCACATTGCTGACGCCGGGCAGTTGCCGCACCGCAGCAACCACCAGCTTGCGAATCGGCTCGAACTGGCTCTTGCCCGGATAGCCCAGTTCCACCTCCAGCGACACGTCGCCGCCGTCGACGCGGATATTCCTGGCCGAGCGGGTGGACACCAGGTCCTTGCCCGTGTTGGGGTCGATGACCGTGCGCAGGACTTCCGTGACCTGTTCAGTGCTGAGGCTCAAGACAAACTCCGCTTTTTTAGAGGGTGGGGACGGGCTAATGTATCAAAGTATGCAGCAGCGGCCATCAAGGTCCGCGAATCGGCGCGCAAGCCCTTTCCTGCTTTGTGGGATTACACACATTTACAAATCTCACAAGCTTGCACTTGTGCGCGCGCCGCCATATCCATATTGTAGTGCCCCAGTGTTGCACAAGGCCCCGCCGTGCCTGCCTGACTCCGCGCTGGCGGCATCTCGCGTGCGCCGGGCGCTACTATCGGCGTTACTATCGACGCTAACATCCTCGTTGCAGCAAGCAAAAATACTTCTACGGGAACATCAGAAGGAGAAAGCATGAAATTCAAGTTCGCCACCATCTCGCTCGCCGCGGCCACGCTTCTGGCCGCCGGCTGCGCCACCGAACAGCAGACCCACACGGCCGTCGGGACCGGCGTGGGCGCTGCCGTGGGCGCGGGCCTGGGCAACCTGATCGGCGGCAATACCACTGGCACGCTGGTCGGCGCGGCGGTGGGCGGAGCCGTCGGCGGCGCCACCGGCTATAACTGGAACGCCATCCGCGGCAAGCTGAACAAGGACACGGCCGGCACCGGCACCCAGATCACCGAACAGCCGGATGGCTCGCTCAAGGTCAACATCCCGAGCCAGGTCACCTTCGACACGGACAGCGCCACCATCAAGCCGTCGTTCCGTACGGTGCTGGACCAGGTGGCCCAGACCCTGGGGCAGCACCAGGACGTGAGCGCAAGCGTCGTCGGCCATACCGACAGTACCGGCAACGCGCAATACAATATGCAGCTCTCGCAGCGCCGCGCCCAGAGCGTGGCTAGCTACCTGGGTGATCGCGGGGTCGCCCGCACCCGCCTGTCTGCCGAGGGCCGGGGCCAGACCCAGCCCGTGGCGGAGAACGCCACCGAGGCCGGCCGGGCACAAAATCGCCGAGTTGAAATTTTTTTGAAACCAATTCAGGGATGACCCGGTCATAGAGACAGGTACCGCTTGCCACCGTTGCTGGCTCGCGATGGGTGGCTGACCTCCCGGGCGGTACCTGATTTCTCCTCCTTTTCCGTTGTGGAAAGCTGCGCCGGCGCTGACCGGCGCTTTTTTTTGGTCGCAGCGATCCATGCGCCCGCAAAGGCACCCGCCATTCTTGCGGGTTTCACCATGCGCAATACCGGCCCTGCCACGCGGTGCTTGCTAGAATATCCCTTTCGCGGCCGGCGCCCGGCTCCGCCGCGGCTGCTGTCCCGATTGCTTCTCGTCATCCCACCGGCTCTTTTCCATGACCGCACGTCGTATCCTCGTCACATCTGCCCTGCCTTATGCCAACGGCCAGATCCATATCGGACATCTGGTGGAGTACATCCAGACTGACATCTGGGTGCGCTTCCAGCGCATGATGGGCAACGAGGTCTACTACGTCGGCGCCGACGACACGCACGGCACGCCGGTCATGTTGCGGGCCGAGAAGGAAGGCATCACGCCGAAGCAGCTGATCGACCGCGTCTGGACCGAACACAAGCGCGACTTCGACAGCTTCCTGGTGTCGTTCGACAACTACTACAGCACCGACGCGGAAGAAAATCGCGCGCTGTGCGAGAAGATCTACCTGGCCCTGAAGGCTGATGACCTGATTGCCGAGCGCGAAGTCGAGCAGTTCTTCGACCCGGTCAAGAACATGTTCCTGCCGGACCGCTTCATCAAGGGCGAGTGCCCGAAGTGCGGCGCCAAGGACCAGTACGGCGATTCGTGTGAAGTCTGCGGCACCACCTACGTGCCGACCGACCTGAAGAACCCGTATTCCGTGGTGTCCGGTGCCACGCCGGTGCGCAAGTCGTCCACGCACTTCTTCTTCAAGCTGTCCGACCCGCGCTGCGAAACCTTCCTGCGCGAATGGGTGGCCGACCTGGCCCAGCCCGAAGCCGCCAACAAGATGCAGGAATGGCTGGGCAGCGAAGGCGAAGCCTCGACCCTGTCCGACTGGGACATCTCGCGCGACGCGCCCTACTTCGGCTTCGAGATCCCGGGCGCGCCGGGCAAGTACTTCTACGTGTGGCTGGACGCGCCGATCGGCTACTACGCGAGCTTCAAGAACCTGGCCGAGAAGAAGGGCATCGACTTCGACGCCTGGGTCGGTCCGCACTCCACGGCCGAGCAGTATCACTTCATCGGCAAGGACATCCTGTATTTCCACACGCTGTTCTGGCCGGCCATGCTGCGCTTTTCGGGCTACCGCACGCCGACCAATGTGTTCGCGCACGGCTTCCTGACAGTGGATGGCGCCAAGATGAGCAAATCGCGCGGCACCTTCATCACCGCGCAGAGCTACGTCGACACCGGCATGAATCCGGAATGGCTGCGCTACTACTTCGCCGCCAAGCTCAATGCGAGCATGGAAGACCTGGATTTGAACCTGGACGACTTCATCGCCCGCGTCAACAGCGACCTGATCGGCAAGTACGTCAATATCGCCAGCCGCGCGGCGGGCTTCCTGGTCAAGCGCTTCGAGGGCAAGGTCGATGAGGCCGCGCTGGCCCATCCGCTGCTGGAGCAACTGCGCCAGGCCGCGCCGCAGATCGCCCACCTGTATGAAGCGCGCGAGTACAGCAAGGCGCTGCGCCAGGTGATGGAACTGACCGACGCCGTCAATGCCTTCGTCGACACGGAAAAGCCGTGGGAACTGGCCAAGGACGAAGCCAGGCGCGCCGCGCTGCACGCCGCGTGCTCGGTGTCCCTGGAAGCCTTCCGCCTGCTGACGATCTACCTGAAGCCGGTGGTGCCGACGATGGCCGCTGGCGTGGAGCGATTCCTCAGCGTCGAGCCGCTGGACTGGCGCGCGATCGACAAGCAGCTGTCGGCCGCAAGCCCGGTGCAGCCGTACCAGCACCTGATGACCCGTGTCGATGCGAAGCAGGTCGACGCGCTGCTGGCCGCCAACCGCGAATCGCTGCAGGCCACGGCGCCGGCCGCGGCCGCATCGATCGAGCCGATCGCCGACACTATCACGATCGACGACTTCGCCAAGATCGACCTGCGTGTCGCGAAAATCGTCGAATGCCAGAAGGTCGAAGGCTCCAGCAAGCTGCTGCAGCTCACGCTCGACCTCGGCGAAGGCCGCACGCGCAATGTGTTCTCGGGTATCCAGTCCGCCTATTCGCCGGAACAGCTGGTAGGCAAGCTGACCGTGGTGGTGGCCAACCTGGCGCCGCGCAAGATGAAGTTCGGGGTATCGGAAGGCATGGTTCTGGCAGCTTCGGCAGCCGATGAGAAGGCCAATCCGGGGCTTTATATCCTGGAACCGCACAGTGGCGCGGTGCCGGGGATGCGGATCGGCTGATCTGCCTCGCGGAAAGCAGAACGGCGGCGCCCTCGGGCAGACCGCCGTTTTTCTTCATCGCAGCGGGACGATCATCCTCCCCCCATGCGGGAAGGATCGTCGCTTCGCGAGGTCGTCGTGACCATGCCGTCGGGATTGAAGTGCACATTGAAGAAGGCCTTCTCCTGCGACGACTCCCACCACCGGTAGCCCCACACCTCTTCCTTCTTCAGCGCGAACTTCTCGATCTTGGTCGGTTTGCCAAGCATGCGCCTGACCTGGTCCTGATTCATCCCGGGCCGCACGCGCGCGAAATTCTCCGCGGTCAGGACCTGCTCGATGCGCGCGACCTTGCCATCGGCATCGACCGTCACCATCCACGTGGTGGCGCCCTCCGGGCCGCGCGGATATTCCAGCCGCCGCGCGCCGTTCTCTTCTTCCCAGGTGGTCTCCGGCTTGCCGGCCTGGCGCAGCACGTCGGCCTCGGTGGACTGCCCCGGCTCGATGCCCTTGAACAACTGGCTGTCCGGCTTGACCGAGTTCCACGTCGCGCGCGCGGTGTCGCCGGCCTTCTTCATGGTTTCATCGACCTTCTGCTGGTCGCAGCCAAACAGGGCAAGCAAGGAAGCGAACAATCCCATGGCGGCAAGGCGTCGCGGCGACGCATGAGTTGGGGGGTGACGGTCAACGCTTGACCGGCTCTGCGGCAGCAGCCGATGCGGCCTGCGCCGCGTTTTCGCTATCGGATTCCGGGTTGCCATCTTCCTGGCTCCTTCTGGTGCCGCTGCGATTCGAAGCCCCCGAGAACAGGACGCCCCAGTTGTCGAAGCGGCGGTTGAACAAGACCGACAGGCCGTTGATGGATCCGCCCTTGGCGATCAGCGACCAGCGCCGCGAAAACGCCCAGGTCAGCTTGACCACGTTGGAAGCCGACGTCAGGCTCTGCTCGTAACCGACCGAGAGCTGCTCGGTCACGGCCTTGCCCACGCTCACCACCTGCTGGTCGTTCAGGCCGGCCGTCGACGGACCGATCGAGAACTCGTCGAGGCCGAAGTGCTGCACGACGCCCTTCCCCGCCTTGCCGCCGATCATACCGAGCGCTGCGCCACCCAGTGCCGCGCCGCCGAGCTGCTTCTGCTGGCCCGCCGCCGCGCTTTCCGCGCCATAGCCGAACATCAGCCATGACAGCTTGTCTTCCTCCGGCACATTGGGCTCCGACACCAGCCGCACGCGCGGCAGCCGCACCGTGCCGGTCACCTCCACGCCGGCTTCGACTTCCTGGCCGCGGCGCATCGCGCGGATGTACATGTTCGGATTGTCGATCGGGCCGTTGAAGTTGATGGTACCGCGTTCGATGTTCAGCTTGCGGCCAAAGGCCTCGTAGGTGCCCTCGGTCACGCGCACGGTGCCGGTGGCCCTCATCGGCGCGAGCGGCTCGCTGCGCACCGTCATCTGCCCGGCCATTTTGAGATCGGCGCCGGCGCCGCGGAAGCGGAAGTCGTTGCCGAGATCCACGGCGATCTCGATCAGCGGGCTGAACTTGCTCGCGGGCTTGGCTTCCGGCGCCGGCGTGGCCGCCGTCTTCAGTTCGCGCTGGTCCTTGCGGCGCACCACCACGACGTCGTCGCCGAGTTCCGGCGCGCCGGCCTTCGGCAGGTCGAACAGGCCTCGGTCGACGCGGAACTTGCCGCGGATCACCATCTGCCGGTTCTCGTTGCCGATGGTCGCGTTGCCCGACAGGATCAGCGTGCGTTCGGGACTGGCGAACAGCTGCAGCTTGTCGGCGACAATCTTGGCTGTCAGGTTCGGATCGGCCTCGCCCAGCTTGACGTTGCCGGTGGCCGTGACTTTGCCGTCGCCGCCGTGGAACTCCACCTGCTTCAGCTCGACCGTGTTCTGGTCCAGCACGATGCGAACGATACCGTCGGTCAGGCGGATGCCCAGATCGTACATCGTCAGCGCGATGCCATCGCCATCGACCGTACCCGTCAGCGCGGGCGCGCCGACCGTACCGGAGAGCCGCAGCGCCGCCGCAAGCTTGCCTTCGAAGGCATACTGCGGCCCGCTCAGCGCTTCCAGCGACTTCAGCCGCGGCACGTCGAGCTGTACCGTGCCGCCCAGCGTCGAGGCCGGCCCCACGCTGAGCAGGCCCTGGTCCGGCACCAGTCCGGCAGACACATCCACCGCCACCTTGCCGATGCGTTCGGCCACGGTGCCGCCGCGCAGCGTGATGCGGTTGCCCGCGATATCCGCGCGCAGCGACGTCTCGCCGAGCCCCAGCGACGTGAAGCCGCGCCCGGCGTTGACCGACGCGTCGCCGCTGCGGCGTCGGATCTCGGCAAACCCCGCGGCGGTTTCCGCGAGCGTCAGGTTCCAGCGGCCGTCGAGCACCAGGTCCGAACGCAGCGGCGGCTTCTCGCCGGTCACGGTTTCGACGAGTTCCAGCACGTGGCCGACCTGCACGCCATCCAGATTGCCCTGCGTGCGGATGCGGCCGTGGTCCCAGTCCAGGCTGTCGATCTGCAGCACGGCACGGTCGAACAGCAGGCGCGTCGCGCCGAGCCGCAGCCGCTGGTCGGCCACCATGAGCTGTGTCGGCGCCGCCAGCTTCACGTTGACGGTGCTGCGTTCCTCCAGCGTGCGGATGGTGCCTTGCCAGCCGTCGGTCGGCCCCTTCCACGCGCCCTGGCCGGACAGCGCCAACTGCAGCGGCCGCTGGTGCAGCGTGCCGGCAGCCTTGGCATCGAAAACGTGGCTGGCCTGCGTACCGTTGAGCGTGGCGTCGAGCGTGCTCAGGCTTGCCTGCGGCCCCTTGTAGCCGCGCGCCGCGAGCTGGACCGACAGCGTGCCGTCGAGCCCGCCGCGCACTTCGGCGTGGCCGCTGGCCGTCGCCACGCTGTGCGGTCCGAACGTCAGCGCCTGCGCACTGTAGTCGCCCACGATCTCGGGCCGTTTGATCGTCCCGCTTACGTCCGCGTCGAGCTTGAGCTTGCCCGCCACGCCGAATTTCAGCCGCTCCAGTTGCGGCGCGTCCACGGCGACATGCAGGCGGTCGCCGCGCGCGCCGAAGCTGCCGCGCAGGTCGACCTGGTTGCCGGCCATGCTGAGCGCGGCTTCGCTGGGCAGCAGCCGCTCGCCAGCCAGGCGGATCTTGCCCGCGCCGGTCATCGGCAGGCCGGCGTACTCGCTCTCGCGCACGGTGAAATCCACCGCGGCGCGAATCTCGTTGGCCAGCGTGCCGGTCGTGCTGAAGTCCGCGTTGATGCGGCCGCTGGCGACCTTGGCCAGGCGCGCCGGGTCGAACGCCGCCAGCTTGCCCTTGAACTCGAAGGCCTGCTGGTCCTTCAGGCCGAGCTTGCCGTCGGCCGTGAGCGTGCCCGCGCCCAGCGTCGCGCGCAACGCCGACAGCGTCAGCGTTTCGTCGTCCATGCTGGCATCGGCAAAGAGCTTGAGTTCGCCGCCGCTGAGGTCCAGCGCCACGCTCTGGCGGCCGCGGTCCAGGCGCACGGCCAGCGGGCCGGACAAACTGGCTTCATTCAGCGAGCCATGCAGCGCGGCGGGATTGAGGCGATGCACGTCCAGGTCGAAGGCGCCGCGGCCGTCCTGCAGCGCGCCGCTGCCCGTGATCTCGGCCTTGCCCGTCAGCGCGATGCGCAGATCGCGCAAGGCCTGCGTCTTCTCGTTGAGCTGCACGTGGGCCTGCACCGACTGCACCGGCAGTCTGCCGGCGTCGATGCGGCCCGCTTCGAGGTTGCGCACCACGATGTCGCCGGCGACCGTGAGCGCTTCCGCGGGGACCGGTGCCGCCGGGCCTGAAGCCGGCGCCGAGGCTGGCGCCGCCGGCTTCGCAGGCGCACCGGCTGCATCGACGGGACGCAAATCGGCATGGACCGTCAGGTTCGCCTGCGGCGCCGACGGACTGAACAGCCGCGGGTTGATGCGCTCGCCATCGACCAGCAGGTGCGTGAATGGCACCTTGCCGTACGGGGTCACGTCGGCGCTGGCGCGTGCGCGGATGCGCTCCCCGTTGGCCTCCAGCTCGGCGCGCAATGCCTCCAGCGAACCCTGCGCGGTGGCGCTGACCGTGAAGTCCTCCTTTTGCCAGCTTGCCTCGAGCAAGGCCTGCAGGTTCAGCGCGAACGGGGCCCGGGCCGCGATCTGCGCGGTGGCGGCCAGCTTGCCATACGGTGTCTCGAGCCGGTCGACACTGAGGCGATGCCGCAATCCGTCGGAATGCAGCGCGCCCGCCAGGCCCGAGAAGACCATCGGCTGTGCCGTTGCCGCCGGGCTGGTGCGCAGGGCCAGCCGCTCCAGCGTCAGCACGTCGATATCGATGGCCAGCGGCAGTTCGAGCGAAGTCGGCATCGTCGCCGGCGTCGTGCTCGGTGCGGACGGGCCGAGCTGCACGTCCACCTTGCCGATGCGCAGCCACGCCACGTGCCAGCGCCGCGGCGACCAGGCCATGTTCCAGCTGCTGTCGATCCGGTCGACCGTGACGCGCGTAGCGCCGCTCGCGAACACCACGTCGCGCAGCCGCAGGCCCTGGAACAGCGTGCCGCCCTCATACCTGCCCGCCAGCATCCCCGCCGACAGCCGCGTGGCCAGCGTCCACAGGTGCCGCGTGCCGGCCTCGGAGCGCAGCGCCAGCACGCCGGCGGCAGCCAGCGCCACCAGCAGGGCCAGCAGGCCCGCGGCGATCCACGCCAGCACGCGCCCGAAACGCCGGCGGCGTGGCGGCGGGCCGTCAGGCGGCGGTGCGTCGTCGCCGCGACCCGGCACGGAAGGCATGTCCACCAGGCCCATCAGAACGCCACCCCCAGCGAGATATGCGGACGGAACTGCTTCTCCTGGATACCGTAGCCGATGTCGAGCTGCACCGGCCCCACCGGGCTGCGCCAGCGTGCGCCGACACCTACGCCATTGAAGATCTTCACGTCATTGAGCGCGTCGGCGGCCGTGCCGGCGTCCCAGAACACCGCCATGCCCCAGTCGGGCTTGAACCAGTACTGGTACTCCAGCCCGGTGGTGGCCAGGTACTTGGCCGGCAGCACGCTGGAGCCGCTTGCCGTGCCGATCGACTGGTAGCTGTATCCGCGCACGGAATCGGTACCGCCGGCGCGGAAGCGCAGCGTGGCCGGGATCTTGCTGGAATCGGCGCTGGTCAGGTTGGCGCCCAGTTCCAGCCGCGCGATGAACAGGTCGCGGTTGCCCACCGGCACGTACTGGCGGATGCGCCCGTACATGCGGAAGAACGTGGCATCGCTGAGCAGCCCCTTGGCCGCCACGCCGAGCTGGGTGGCGATCACATTGCCGCGGCGGGGGAAGACCGGGTTGTCCACATCGCGCCGCGTCCACGCGAAGGCCGGCACCAGCGCCTTGCTGATCTGCGCGGGCTGGTTCTGCGGCAGCAGGTTGTCGTAGTAGAAATCGAGCGACAGCGTGGTGTCGTACTTCTCGCGCGAGCGCGAGCGCTTCAGGCCCGCGCGCCAGCTCGTGGTGTCGGTGTTCTCGACGTCGATGGTGCGTTCGTAGCTGCCGTACAGGCTGTTGCGGTATGTGCTGCGGTCCGGCGGCATGGCGGTTTCGGCGAACAGGTAGGAGCGCTTCTGCTCGATGCGGGCCTGGGAATCGAACACCCAGGCGCGGTTGAACAGGTTGTAATAGGAATAGCGGCCTTCCACCTGCGCGCCGGTATCGGTCGTGAAGCCGACACCGCTGTTGAGCCGGTGTTCGGGATACTCGCGCACCTTCACCTCCACCGGCGCGGTAATCACGCCGTCGGGCGGATTGGCCGCCTGCCCTGCCGGCGGCACCAGTTCGACCTGCACGTTCGAGAAATAGGGCTGGTTCTGGATGGCGCGCTGCAGTTCCAGCAACCGCTCCACGCGATAGGGCTCGCCTTCGTTGAGCGGATTCACGTTATGGACGATCTGCTCGGGATAGCGGCGCGTGCCGCTGACGTGCAACGGCCCCAGCAGGTAGGCCGGCCCGCTGTCGTAGCTTGCCGACAAGTCCGCACGCAGTTCATCGGGCTCGATCCGGGCCTGGGACCGGGCCAGCCGCGCCCCATAGTAGCTCCGGCTCTGCAGCGTCACCAGGGCATCTTCCTTGGCCTTGTCCCAGTCCGCCTGCCGGAAGGGCTCGCCGACGGGCAGGCCCCATTTCTTCCGGATCTCGGCAACCTGCTCCGGCGAACGTGTCGCCGCCGGTCCCTCCACCTTGATTTCGACGTTGCGGATGAGCGTGCGCGCGCCGGGGTCGACCATCACATGCACGACGCGCTTGTCGCCCTCGCCCTCCAGGCGCGTGGTGGTGACGGGATCGAAATACCCTTCGGTGGAGGCGAACTGCCGCACCTGGTCGCCCACGGTCTCCACCATATAGTCGAACTGGTCCGGCGACAGGTCGGTGCGGTCCTTGTAGCGGGACAGGTCAAGGTGGTTTTCCAGGATCTCGCGCAAGGGCTTGGGCGCCTCAACCTCCACTTTGTAGGCGGCGTGCGCCGGCAGCAGCCACACTGCCGCCAGCGCGGACAGGAGCAGCCGGCGCAGGCGCGCGGGTATCCGCCGCCGCGCGTCCGGCCCGGTCTTCCAGTCAGTGGTGGCCGCCATGCGGGCCGATTCGGTCCTCATTCGCTGGTGTTGCTCCGACGGGCGGAATTGGCGCCTGTGGGCGCTGGTGGGCGCGTGTGCGCAGTACGCGAAGTCGGTATTTGACCACACCCCCGCCCATGGCCGTAACCATGGACCGCCACAACGCAACGCTCCGGCAGGCCGCGCACGGGGAACGGACCGTTGCAGGGGCCGGATACTGTAAAATCCTGGCGCACCGTACCTTTCAGCCGCCTTCGCGGCGCATTAGCAGAATCCCACCATGGCCATGTACGAATCGGAAGTCACCCAGTTCCTGAAGTCGCTCAAGCAGGAACGTCCCGCCCTCGAAACCGAGCAGCGCGAAGGCCGTGCCCTGCTGTGGGACAAGGAACCGATCGACCTCGATGAGCGCGCCCGCGGCGAGGCCTCGCGTGTGACGCAAAAGCCCTACGTCTACTCGCTGGACAACTGATCCGGGCCGATCCGGCGGACACCGCGCGCCTTCCATGAACCAGAGCGATCAGGACAAGCTGCAGCTTGCCGTGGAACTGCCTGCCGCGCTGCCGGCGCAGTCGGGCAGCCCGGCCGACGTGGTCGACGGGATGGCGTTCGCGCGCCTGTACGGCGAGCCGCTGTTCAAACTGCCGCAGGACCTCTACATCCCGCCCGACGCGCTCGAGATCTTCCTGGAAGCCTTCGAGGGCCCGCTGGACCTGCTGCTGTACCTGATCCGCAGGCAGAACTTCAACGTCCTGGACATCCCGATGTCGCAGGTCACCCGGCAGTACCTCTCGTACATCGAGCAGATTCGCAAGACCAACCTTGAGCTGGCGGCCGAATACCTGCTGATGGCGGCCATGCTCATCGAAATCAAGTCGCGCATGCTGCTGCCGGTCAAGAAGGCCGACAGCGACGAGGATGCCGAGGATCCGCGCGCCGAGCTGGTGCGCCGCCTGCTCGAATACGAGCAGATGAAGCTGGCCGCGCAGCGCCTGGACACGGTGCCGCAGCTGGGCCGCGACTTCCTGCGCTCGCAGGTCTATATCGAGCAGAGCCTCGCGCCACGTTTCCCGGACGTGGAAACGATCGACCTGCAGGCGGCCTGGGCCGACGTGCTCAAGCGCGCCAAGCTCAACCAGCACCACAAGATCTCGCGTGAAGAACTGTCGGTGCGCGAGCACATGAGCCAGATCCTGCGCAGGCTGCAGCATGCGCGCTTCATGGAGTTCACCGAACTGTTCGAAGACGCGATCCGCTCCGGCAAGGGCGTACCGGTGGTGGTGGTGAACTTCATCGCCATGCTGGAACTCGCGCGCGAGTCCCTGGTGGAGATCACGCAGCCCGAGCCGTTCGCGCCAATTTATGTGCGATTGGCGTACACCCCCGCCTGACCCCCCGTCGCGCCGCGCCCGCCGCGCGGCTACATGTTCTACAATCCGCCGACAACCCGCGAAGAGTCCGTACAAGGTCCGCCGGGCATGTCGGCGCGCCCGCCAGAAGGCGCCAGGGTCACCCATACCACGACAGCACACCACGTTCATGAAAGTCATTTCCTCCATCCACGAGCTGCGTGACCAGTTGCGCGGGCAAAACCGGGCCGCGTTCGTCCCCACCATGGGCAACCTGCACGAAGGCCACCTGTCGCTGATGCGCCTGGCGCGCCAGCATGGCGACCCGGTGGTGGCCTCCATCTTCGTCAACCGCCTGCAGTTCGGCCCGAACGAGGACTTCGACAAGTACCCGCGCACCCTGCAGGACGACATCGAAAAGCTGCAGAAGGAAGGCGTGTACGTGCTGTTCGCCCCCACCGAGCGCGACATGTATCCGGAGCCGCAGGAGTACCGCATCGATCCTCCGCACGACCTCGGCGACATCCTGGAAGGCGAGTTCCGCCCCGGCTTCTTCAAGGGCGTCTGCACCGTGGTGATGAAGCTGTTCACGTGCGCGCAGCCGCGCGTGGCGGTGTTCGGCAAGAAGGACTACCAGCAGTTGATGATCGTGCGCCGCATGGTCCAGCAGTTCGCGCTGCCGATCGAGATCGTGCCGGCGGAGACCGTGCGCGCCGACGACGGCCTGGCGCTGTCGTCGCGCAACCGCTACCTGACCGAAGCCGAGCGCGCCGAGGCCCCCATGCTCTACCGCACGCTGCATGACGTGCGCGACACCGTGCTGGGCAGCGACCGTGCTGCCACTGCGCTGACCACCGTCGAGGCCAGCGCCTGTGACACCCTGGCGCAGCGCGGCTGGAAGCCGGACTACGTATCCATCCGCAAGCGCAGCAACCTGCAGGCGCCGACGCCCGAGGAATTCGCCGCCGGCGAGCCGCTGGTGGTGCTGACGGCGGCCAAGCTGGGCGCCACGCGACTCATTGACAACCTGGAGATCTGAGCCCGGCGGCCGCGCCGCCAGACCAGACAAAAAGAGCAAGCCCGCGGGCTTGCTCTTTGCATTTCAGGCGCCGGCCTTGCCGGTGCCACGCAGGCCGGCCCGCTGGCTGGCCCGCTGGCTGCCCTTGGCCACGTGGCGCCGGTGGCCACGCCGGCGCTTCCACCAGATCAGCACGCCCGTGATGGCGAACGTCAGCGGCGCCAGGCCGAATACGGTGATGAAGACGCGGCCCGGTACGCCGAAGGCCTCGCCGGTATGGAGCGGGAACAGCCAGTTCAGGAAGGTGTCGCCGGCGGGCGCATCGGCAGGGTCGCGCACGCCGAGCCGCCGGCCGGTATAGGCATCGAGCCACAGGCGCGTGGCGCCGCTGTCCTGGCGCACCTCGCCCGGCTGGCGCAGGCGCACCTCGTAGGCGTCGCCCGCCTTGCGCGGGAAGCTGATGCGGGTCACGGCGGCATGCGGGTATTCCGCCTGGGCGGCTGCCATCATCTGCGCCGCGCCCAGCGGCCGCGTGCCCGGCTCGGCCGGCGCCGACACGTGCCTGGCCGGCGGCGTCACCGTCATCACGCTGGACACGATCGGCGTGACCCATTTCGGCAGGTTCAGATACCAGCCCGAGAAGGCGATGATCGCCAGCACCGGTGCGGCAAAGATGCCGCCCGCACGATGCAGCGTATAGGTGAAGCGCGACCAGGATCCACCGTGCGTGATACGGAACGCCTGCAGCATCGAACGCGGCCGCAGCTTGGGCCACCAGGCCGCGATGCCGAGCAGCACGGTGATCAGCAGCATCATGCCGCCCACGCCGGTGATGGTCTTGCCGGTCTCGCCGCTGAGCAGGTAGCGATGCAGGTGGAACAGCGTGGGCAGCAGTTGCTGGCGCGTCAGGCCGGGCTCGCCCCACACGCGTTCGCCCTTCACCTCAAGCGTGACCGGGTCGATCATCACCTGGCGCGAACGCCCCGGCACCGCGCCGTCGGGCCCCTTGATCGGGTACCAGGCGACAAAGACGCCATGTTCCTCGACCGGCAGCATCAGCAGGTTGGGCTTGCCATAGCCGGGACCGGACAGGCGCTCGGTGACGGCCTGGACCGTATCGGGCAACACCGGCATCGGCACCGGCGCGGATGCCACGAGCAGGTCAGGGTTCAGCCACGCATCAAGCTCGTCGCGCCACGCAATGGTGGTGCCGGTGAGCCCCATGAGGACGAACAGCAGGCCGAAAACCAGGCCGATATACAGATGCAGCTTGACGATGACGACGCGAAGGCGGCCAGTGACCATGGGGCGACAGAAGGAAATGCGAAAGCCGGCGGGAATGACGCATGAAGCATGCTGCACGCCACGGGCCAAGCGATGCAAATGGGAAAGATTCGCAATTCTATCAGGCCGCAGGCACGCGGTTGCGCCGGTGCGGCGGAATGACGACCCGCCGCCCTGCCGCTGATGTCCCCGTGCCCGCACGGCTCGCACGGCTACAGCCGAAGGCGCCTCAGCGGCGCAGTGGCGCGAACATGGCGTGCAGATCGAGGTGGCTCGCGACGCTGTCGGCCAGCCGCTCGATCGAGGCCTCGCGCAGGGCCGCCAGGTCGATCCCCTGCGCGCCGTCCAGCCCGGCCCAGCGCAGCAGCGCCTGGCAGGCCGCCGGCTCGTCGAACAGGCCGTGCACGTAGGTCGCCAGCACCTGGCCGTCTTCGGAACAGGCACCGTCGGGGCGTGCCTTGCCATCGCCCTCATCCAGCCACAGTGCCGGGCGATCGAGCCCGGCGCCGCGACTCACGCCCATGTGAATCTCGTAGCCGCTGACCGCGGCCTGCGCGCCTGACAGCCGGCCGCTGACATGGCGAAGCTGCTTGTGCGGCGCGAGCGTGGTCTCATAGTCGAGCCAGCCGAAGCCCGCGCTGCTGCCCGCCAGCCCTTCATGCCCGGCGGGATCATGGATCTGCCGGCCCAGCATCTGCATGCCGCCGCAGATGCCGATCACCTTGCCGCCATAGCGCAGGTGACGGCGCAGGGCGGGCTCCCAGCCGTTGGCCCGCAGGAAGTCCAGGTCGGCGCGCACGCTCTTGCTGCCGGGCAGGATCACGAGGTCCGCGGGCGGCACCGGCATGCCCGGCCCGATGAAGCGGAGGTCCACCTGCGGATGGGCTCGCAGCGCATCGAAATCGGTATGGTTCGAGATCCGCGGCAGCACCGGCACGATCACGCGCAGCAGCGTGTCGGGCGCGCCTTGCTTGGCCGACTGCGTGCAGATGATGGCGTCTTCCGCATCCAGATGCAGGCCATGCAGGTAGGGAAGCACGCCGAATACCGACTTGCCGGTGCGCGCCTCCAGCCAGTCCAGCCCGGGCTCCAGCAGGCCGATATCGCCGCGGAAGCGGTTGATGATGAAGCCGGTGACGCGCGCGCGCTCGCTGTCCGACAGGCAGTCCAGCGTGCCCACGAGGTGCGCGAAGACACCGCCGCGGTCGATGTCGGCCACCAGCACGACGGGGCAATCGACGCGCTCGGCAAACCCCATGTTGGCGATGTCGCGGTCACGCAGGTTGATTTCGGCAGGGCTGCCGGCGCCCTCCACCACGACCACGTCATAGGCCTGCGTCAGGCGCGCGTGCGAAGCCAGCACGGCCTTCATGGCCTCGGGCTTGTAGGCGTGATAGGCGCGCGCATCCAGATCGAGCCGGGCCTGGCCGTGGATGATGATCTGCGCGCCGGTGTCGCTGCTGGGCTTGAGCAGCACCGGATTCATGTCGGTATGCGGCGCCAGCCCGGCGGCTAGCGCCTGCAGCGCCTGGGCGCGGCCGATCTCGCCGCCGTCGGCCGTCACGGCGCTGTTCAGCGCCATGTTCTGCGGCTTGAATGGCACCACGCGCGTGCCGGCGCGGGCCAGCACGCGGCACAGGCCCGCGACGATCGTGCTCTTCCCGGCGTCGGAAGTCGTGCCCTGGACCATCAGCGTGCCGCGCAGGGCACCCGTGTCGCCGTCGTCAGTCGTTTCAGAAGCATCACATTGCATAGCGGCCGATTATCTCACCCGTCCATCTCACCTGTCCGTGCGACGACCGGATGCGACCGCTACAATACCCGGATGGAAACACCGGCCATCGATACCGCGTCCGCCACGGCCGTGGAGCCCCGCCGGGCCGCGAACGGCCATGGCCCGCGCCAGCTCACGCTGGTGCTCGGCGGCGCACGCTCGGGCAAGAGCCATTACGCCGAGCAGCTGGCGACCGACCACGCCACCATCAAGGGCGGGCCGGTCACCTACATTGCCACGGCGCGCCAGGACCCCGACCAGACCGACGAAGAGCTGGAGTTGCGCATCGCGCTGCACCGCGCCCGCCGGCCGGCCGACTGGCACCTGGTCGAAGAACCGGTGCGCCTGGCCGATGCGCTCTACGCGCATGCGCGCCACGATGGCTGCATCCTGGTGGACTGCGTCACGCTGTGGCTCAACAACCTGCTGTTCCCGAAGGACCGCGCGTATCCCGAGCACGGTGTGATCACGCCGCCGGACATCTTCGCCGAAGAAATCGAAGCGCTGCTCAACGCCCTGCCCACGCTCCCCGGCCACGTGATCCTGGTCTCGAACGAGATCGGCTTCGGCGTGGTGCCGATGGGCGCCATCACCCGCTTCTACGTCGACGAACTCGGCCGCCTGAACCAGAAGCTGGCCGCGGCCGCGGATTGCGTGCGTCTGCTCGTCGCCGGCATTCCCATTCCCGTCAAAGGCCCCGACCCGGCATGATCATGTTGTCCTGGCCGGCATGCGCGGCCGCGGCGCTGGCAGGCGTGCTGCTGGACCAATGGCTGGGCGAGCCGAAGCGCTGGCATCCGCTGGTCGGATTCGGCCACCTGGCCAATGCGCTGGAACGCCGCTTCAACCGTTCTCCGCAGACGACTCCCGCCTGGCGCCAGCGAATCGCCGGCCTTGCCGCATGGTCGGTGATGGTGCTGGTGCCGGCCGCGCTGGTCTCGCTGCTGGCCGATGTCGCAACGGGCCGGCATCCGTGGCTCGGCTGGATGGTGCACGTCGTCGCGCTCTACGCCGCGCTGGGCGCGCGCAGCCTGCAGCAGCATATCGCCCCGATCGCCGCAGCGCTGGCACGTGCCGACCTTGACGCAGCGCGCGCACTGACGGCTCGCATCGTTTCACGCGATACGGCCGATGCCGACAGCGAAGCGCTCGCGCGCGCCGCGTGCGAATCGGCGCTGGAGAACGGCAATGACGCCATCTTCGGCGCGCTGTTCTGGTTCCTTGTCGGCGGCGCGCCTGCGGTGATCGCGTTCCGGCTGGCCAATACGCTCGATGCCATGTGGGGCTACCGCACGCCGCGCCTGCGGTATTTCGGCTGGGCCGCCGCACGGCTGGACGATGTCCTCAACCTCGCGCCCGCGCGGCTGACGGCGCTGTCCTACGCGCTGCTCGGCGCCACCGCGCAGGCCCTGCGCTGCTGGCGGACACAGGCACCGGCCTGGTCCAGCCCGAACGCGGGTCCGGTGATGGCCGCCGGCGCTGGCGCGGTTGGCGTGGCGCTGGGCGGTCCGGCCCGCTACCACGGCGAACTCGAGGCGCGTCCGCCGCTAGGCGCCGGCGCCCGGCCGGATGCGGCCCATGTGGTGGCCTGCCTGCGGCTGGTGCGGCGCACGTTGTGGCTGTGGCTTGCGCTGGCCCTCGCGAGCGCCGCGGCACTGTACGCGTTTCCCGCCCTGCCACTCACATGAAACCCGCTCTGTCCCCCATCCGCCACGGCGGCGACCTGCAGGCGGCCGTGCGCCGCTACGGACGCCCTGCCGCCGAATGGCTGGACCTGTCCACCGGCATCAATCCGACCGGCTATCCGGTTCCGCCGATCCACGGCGACGCGTGGCGGCGCCTGCCCGAGGACGACGACGGTCTCGCGCAAATCGCGGCCCGCGCATTCGGCGCGCAACAGGCGTTGCCGGTCGCCGGCTCGCAGGCCGCGATCCGCACGCTGCCGCAACTGCTTGGGCGCGGCCGCGTCGGCGTTGCCGCGCTCGGATACAGCGAGTACGCCCCTGCGTTCGCCGCTGCGGGTCATGACGTCGTGCTGCTCGGCGAATCGGACTTCGCACAGCCTTCGCTGGCCGATGGCCTGGACCACCTTGTCGTGGTCAACCCGAACAATCCGACCGGCCGGCTGCTCCCGCCAGAAGCGCTGCTGAACTGGCACGCGACCCTGGCCCGGCGCGGCGGCACCCTGATCGTCGACGAAGCCTTCATCGACTGCACGCCCGGGCACTCCATCGCGGCTCGCAGCGGCGCGCCGGGGCTGGTGGTGCTGCGCTCGCTCGGCAAGTTCTTCGGGCTCGCCGGCGTCCGCTGCGGCTTCGTGCTCGGCGAGCGCGCCTGGCTCGATGCGCTGGATGAGCGCCTGGGCCACTGGACCGTGTCGGGCCCGGCACGCGTGATCGCCCGGGCGGCGCTGGCCGATACCGCATGGCAGGCCGCCAACCGTGACAGGCTGGCCGCATGTGGCGAGCGCCTGTCGGCGCTGCTGCGCCGCTGCGGCCTGCAGCCTGTGATGCAACCGCTGTTCTGCTGGGTGCCCCATGAAGACGCGGCCCGCCTGCACGATGCGCTGGCCAGGCATGGCGTCTGGACCCGCCGCTTCGATGCCGCCGGCGACTGCCCGCCGGGCCTGCGCCTCGGCCTGCCGCCCGATACACCGCTCACATGGCGGCATCTGGAAGCCGCGCTGGCTGCCGTGATGCGCCGCTGAACGCCACCACCGCGCCACCACCGCGAACCCACTCATCAAGCCGATGCCTGATCGTATTGCCGCTGTACGCCACCTCGTTGTCGCCGCATGGATCTGCGCTGCCGCGCCGGCCATGGCCGCCATTTCCGTCGTCGACGATGCCGGCCAGACCGTCACGCTCGCCCAGCCCGCGCGACGCGTGGTGTCGCTGGCACCGCACGTGACCGAGCTGATCTACGCCGCGGGCGGCGGCGAGCGCATCGTCGGCACCGTGCATTACAGCGACTATCCGCCGCAGGCGCGCGATATCCCGCGCGTCGGCGACAACAAGGCGCTGGACCTCGAACGCATTGCCGCGCTCAAGCCGGACCTCATCGTGGTGTGGCGCCACGGCAATGCGCAGAAGCAGACCGACCGCCTGCGCGCACTTGGCCTGCCGCTGTTCTACAGCGAGCCGCGCCGGCTCGATGCCATCCCCGAGAACCTGGAGAAGCTCGGCACCCTGCTGGGCACCGAAGCCGTGGCCCGCCGTGCGGCGGAGGACTTCCGCCAGCGCGTGGCAACGCTGCGCAAGACCTATGCGGGCAAGCCGGCCGTCACGGTGTTCTACCAGGTGTGGCAGCAGCCGCTGATGACGCTGAACGGCCAGCACCTCGTGAGCGACCTGCTGGCGCTGTGCGGCGGCCGCAACCTGTTTGCCGCCGAGTCTCCGCTGGTTCCCACCGTATCCGTCGAGGCCGTGGTGGCCGGCAATCCGGAAGTCATGCTGACCGCGGGCACGGGCGCCACGCCATCGGACCGGCCGCTGGCGGATTTTGCGATGTGGGAGAAATGGAAGCAGGTCACCGCGGTCGCACGCGGCAACCTGTTCACGATCAACGGCGACCTGGTCAACCGCGCCGGCCCGCGCGTGGTCCAGGGCGCCGAGCAGATCTGCAAGGACCTCGACACGGCGCGCAGCCGCCGGCCCGCGCGCTGATCAGCCAGCGCTGCGGTTCCACCAGGCGAGTTGCGGCGTGCCGCGGCCGAGGCGGAACAGGCAGCTCGCACCGAAGCCCAGCTCCCAGCCCAGCGTCGTGCCCAGGGGCAGGCCGAGCCAGTGCGCGGCCAGCATGCGCATCGGTCCCGCGTGGCCGACCACCCACAGGCAGTCATCGGATGCGCCCGGTTGCGCCAGCGAAGCCGCCCAGCCGCACACGCGCGCCATGGCCTGTGCCGCGGTTTCGCCGCGATGCGGGCAGGCATCGAGCAGGTCCTGCGCGAGCGCGTCGAGTTCACCGCGCGGGATATCGTCCCATGCGCGTCCTTCCCACACGCCGAAGTCGATCTCTGCAAGCCGCGGCTCGGATTCGGGCTCCAGCGTGTGCGCAGGCAAGGCCTGCAGCAGCAGCCGGGCCGTGTCCGCGGCGCGCCGCAGGGGACTCGTCAGCACGCGCTGCGGTGTCGGCAGCGCCGCAACGATGGCAGCCGGTGCCGGCACGACCGGCGTGGCCAGGCACAGGTCCAGGCGGCCATAGCAGATGCCGGGGTCGATATCTGGCCGCGCGTGGCGGATCAGGACCACGTCCATGCCGCGGCCACCAGGTAGATCAGCAGTTCGGCCAGTTGCTGGGCCAGGCCGAGACAGTCGCCCGTGTAGCCGCCGATACGGCGCACGAAGTAGCGGCCCAGCAGGAAGCGCAGGATCGCCAGCGCGGCCAGCGCCACGCCCGCAAAGGCCGGCGACACCAGCACCAGCGGCGCGGCGCCGCACAGCAGCGCAAAGGCCAGCCCCGCTGCGCCGGGCCGCTGCGCCACGGGTTTCGCCTTGCCCTCGTCGCGCACATAGTCCAGCGTGGCCAGGTAGCTCACGGCCATGGCGCGGCTGGCGCCATGCGCGGCGACCAGCACCAGCAGCAACTCGGCCGGCCCGCCGCGCGCGCCGATGGCCACCAGCAGTTGCCACTTGAGCAGCAGCGCCACGACCAGCGCGATCGCGCCAAACGCGCCGATGCGCGAATCGTGCATGATGCGCAGTACGTCCTCGCGCCGCCACGCACCGCCGAAGGCATCCACGCAATCGGCCAGGCCGTCTTCATGGAAGGCGCCGGTCAGCAGCAAGCTTGCCGCCATGCCCAGCAGCACCGCCACGCCGGGCGGCCACCATTGCAGCGCGCCCCACGTGGCCAATGCGGCCACGGCACCGACCAGCAGGCCGACGAACGGAAAGTAGCGCGCGGCCGCGTTCAGGTAGCGCGGCTCGTAGCCGACCCAGCGCGCCAGCGGCGACGGCAGCGGCACCCGGGTGAAGTAGCCGAGCGCGGTCAGGAAGAAGCGCAGTTCGTCGGCCATGCGGGCGCGATCAGGCCGAAGCGCCGCTGACACCGGCGCCGCTGAAGGTGGCCATCTCGTTCAGGAAGGCCGCGGCGGAGGCCACCAGTGGCCACGCCAGCGCCGCGCCGGTCCCCTCGCCGAGGCGCAGATCCAGCGCCAGCAGCGGCTCGGCCTCAAAATGGTCGAGCAGCGCGCGATGGCCGCGCTCGTGCGAGCAGTGCGAGAACACGCAGTAATGCAGCACGCGGGCGTCAATGGATTGCGCCACCAGCAGCGCGGCCGAGGCAATGAAGCCATCGACCAGGATCACCATGCGGCTTGCCGCGGCGGCCAGGAAGGCACCGGCCATCATCGCGATCTCGAAGCCGCCGAACGCGGCCAGCACATCCAGCGGTGCCACGGCGTCCGCGTGCAGGGCGAGCGCGCGTTCGAGCACTTCACGCTTGCGCGCGAGGCCGTCGTCGTCGAGCCCGGTGCCGCGGCCGATGCAGTCGGCCAGCGGCAGGCCCGTGAGCCGGCTCATCAGGCAGGCCGCGGACGAGGTATTGGCGATGCCCATCTCGCCGAAGCCGATCACATTGCAGCCCTGCTGCGCGGCGCGCAGCACACGGGCCATGCCGGCCATCATCGCCGCGCTGGCCTGCTCCATGCTCATGGCGCGCGTTTCGGCAAAGTTCTGCGTACCGTCGGCGATCCGGCAATTGACCAGTCCCGGCGAAGCGGGCAACGGCGCGCGCACGCCGGCATCGACGACTTCGAGCGCAATGCCGTGCAGGCGCGAGAACACATTGATGGCCGCACCGCCCTTCAGGAAGTTCAGCACCATCTGCGCGGTGACTTCGGCGGGATAGGCGCTCACGCCGGCGTCAGCCACGCCGTGGTCGCCCGCGAAGACGATCACGGTGGGGCGTTTCAGCGCAGGCTGCGTAGTGCCGCAGATCAGGCCGATCTGCATGGCGAGGTCTTCCAGGCGGCCGAGCGCGCCGAGCGGCTTGGTCTTGTCGTCGATGGCGGCCCGCAGGGCCGGACGCAGCGCGTCGTCGAGAGGGGCGATTTCCGGGAACATCATGATGCGCAATGAGTACGAGTAAGAACGGACCGGCCGCAGTGTACCGCTACATCTCCACGCCGCGCTGCGCCTTGATGCCTTGCTGGAAAGCGTGCTTGACCGGGACCATGTCGGTCACGGTGTCGGCGGCTTCCACCAGGGCCGGCGGCGCCCCGCGGCCCGTGACCACGACGTGCTGCATCGGCGCGCGCGCGCGCAGGTCGGCAACGACCTGCTCCACATCAAGATAGTGCAGCTTGAGCGCAATGTTGAGTTCGTCGAGCAGTACGAGTCCGATCGACGGGTCGCGCAGCATGCCGCGGGCCACTTCCCAGGCCGCTTCGGCCTTGGCCACGTCGCGCGCGCGGTCCTGCGTGTCCCAGGTATAGCCTTCGCCCATCACGTGGAAGGCGCACGCTTCGGGAAAGCGGCGCAGGAACATTTCCTCGCCGGTGGGCTGCGCGCCCTTGATGAACTGCACCACGCCGGCCCGCATGCCATGGCCCAGCGCGCGCACCACCATGCCGAAGCCCGAGCTGGACTTGCCCTTGCCGTTGCCGGTGGTGACGACGATCACGCCGCGCTCGTCCTGCGCGGCGGCAATCTTCGCGTCGACCACTTCCTTCTTGCGGACCATGCGTGCCTTGTGGCGCGCATCGCGGCCAGCGTCGTCCTGGCCGTCGTTCTGTTCTGTCGGTTTGTCGTTCATGGCAAGTCGGGTGATGTCCCCGCCGGACGGGGAACTCCATCTGGAATCAGCGCGGTGTGGACGCCGTCAGTCACACTGACGATCGGCGTGCGCAGCGCGCGCGAGCATTGTTCGGGGGTCAGCACCTGTTGCGCCGGGCCATGCAGCGCGGTGCCGTCTTCCGCCATCAGCAGCGCATGGGTGGCGTAGCGGCGGGCCAGGTTCAGGTCGTGCAGGATCACGACGATGGCGTGGCGGCCGGCGCGAGCCAGCGCCGCCAATGCTTCGAGCACCATGATCTGGTGGCGCAGGTCCAGGTGCGAGACCGGTTCATCGAGCAGCAGCAGCGGCGCCTGCTGCGCCAGCACGGCGGCCAGCGCCGCGCGCTGGCGTTCGCCGCCGGACAGCGTCAGCACATCGCGTGCGGACAGCGTGTCGAGATCCATGGCGTGGATGGCGGCGCGCACCACGGCATCGTCGTCCCGGCCGGTCCAGCCCCAGCCGGACAGGTGCGGATGGCGGCCAACGCGCACGGCATCCAGCACGGACATCGAGAAGGTGTCATGCACCGCCTGCGGCAGATAGGCACGCTGGCGGGCCAGCGCGGCCGGCGACAGGCGCTCCAGCGGCGTGCCGTCCAGGCTGGCAGCGCCGGCATCCGCGCGGCGCAGGCCGGACAGCACCGCCATCAGCGTTGACTTGCCCACACCGTTGGGTCCGGCCACGCACCAGAGCTGGCCCGGCGCGATCTGCAGCGACAGGCGCCCGAGCAGCACGCGGGTGCCGGTGCGCAGGCTGACGTCGTGGAGCGCCAGCGTCGGGCATGCGGCCACGGGTTCGGACCATGGCGTCATCGCGGCCTCCGCAGCAGCAGGTAAAGGAAGGTTGGCACGCCCAGCAGCGCGGTGATGACGCCCACCGGCAGCTGCGCGGGCGCAATCACGGTGCGGGCGATCAGGTCGGCGGCCATCAGCAGCGCGCCGCCCAGCAGGGCCGAGGCCGGCAGCAGCAGGCGCTGGTCGTTGCCCCAGGCAAGGCGCACCAGATGCGGCACCACCAGGCCGACAAAGCCGATGGAGCCGGCGGTCGTGATGGCCACGGCGATCGACAGCGAAGCGAGCACGAACGTGGCCAGCCGGACGCGTCCCACGCGCACGCCCAGCGATTGCGCCACGGTCTCGCCGAGCAGCATCACGTTGAGCGAGCGCGCCATCGGCATGGCCAGCAGCACCGCCAGCGCCAGCATGGCGAGCGCGGCACCGTATTCGGCGGTCCCGCCCAGGTCGCCCGTGAGCCAGAACAGCATGCCGCGCAGCCGCGCTTCGGGCGCGATGGCAAGGATCAGCGTGATCAGCGCGCCCCAGCCCGAAGCCAGGATCACGCCGGTCAGCAGCAGGCGCGCGCCGGCCTCATGGTGGCCGCCCTGCACCTGAGGATGCAACAGGTCGCGCCGCGCCAGCGTGGCGACCAGCACCATCGACAGCAGCGCGCCGCCCGCGGCGCCAGCCTGCACGCCCCACAGCGGCAGCATCAGCAGCATCGCGCCGAGCGCGCCGGTGGCGGCGCCGCCGGATACGCCCAGCACATAGGGCTCCGCCAGCGGGTTGCGCAGCAGCACCTGCATCAGCGCACCGGACAAGGCCAGCAGTCCGCCGCACGCAAACGCCGCCGCGGCGCGCGGCAGGCGCAGCTCGCGCACGATGGCACCGGCGGTGCCTGTGTCGGCCCCGCTCAGCGCCTGACAGAGCTGGCCGGCATCCAGACGCACGCTGCCCAGCGCCAGTGACAGCAGGAACACCGCACCTGCCGCCGCCGCGAGCGCGAGCCATACCGCCAGGGCGCGCCGGAACTCAGACATGGCGCGCCACGCGGCCCGTCATTTCTGGCGCCAGCCCAGCGTGATGTAGCCGGCCCGGCCCTGCGTGTTGTACGGGAAGGCCAGCTGGTAGTTCTTGTCGAAGAGGTTTTCCACCCGGGCGGCAACGAACCATTGCTTGTCGATGTTGTAGCGCGCGTTGAGGTTGACGATACCGTATCCGCCCAGTGTGCGCGAGCCCGCGTCCAGGCGCGACGACGACAGCAGCCACTCGCCGCCGAAGCGCCAGTTGCCGAAGTTGCGGCCCACGTCGAACGCGGCATGCCGGCGCGCGCGGCGCACGAGCTGGGTGTTGCTCTGCTCGTCGACCGGATTCTGGAACGTGACGCTGGCCCCGACATCGGTGTTCCACAGCGTCGCGCGCCAGGAGGCTTCGAGGCCTTGTACCTTGGCCTTGTTGACGTTGCTCGGCAGGAACAAGCCATTCGGCTGCGCCACCGTGACGATCAGGTCGCTGTAGCGCGTTTCAAAGGCCGTCACGCGCAGCAGGCCGGTTTGCGGCGTGTTGTACTGCACGCCGGCTTCGGCCGACTTGGCGCGCTCGGGCTGCAGGTTCGGATTGCCGAACCCCGGGAAATACAGCTCATTGAAAGTCGGCGCACGGAAGGCGTTGCTGACATTGGCGATCAGCTTGAACGCCTCGGTCAGGTTGTAGCCATAGCCGGCAAAGAAGCTGCCCTGGTTGCCGAAATCCGAATAGTGGTCGTTGCGGCCATTGAGCTGCAGCTGGTGTTTGCCGAAGCGCCCGTCATAGCCGCCGAACACCGAGAAGACATTGCGCGAGGGCGCGACGTACGAGCTGGAATCGAGCTCCTGCTGCAGGTAGTCGGTGCCGAACAGCAGCGTGTGCGTCGCGGCCAGCGCGTACTCGTTCTGCCAGTTGAACTGGCGGTTGCGCGTGTTGAAGGTGCCGTTGTTCGCACCATTCAGGAAGTTCTCGCTGCGGTCCTCGCTCTGCGCGAGCTTGAAGTGCGTGGCCCAGTCGGGAAGCACCTTGCCATTGACGAAGGCCGATACGGTGTACAGATCGCTGTTGGAGCGGTTGTCGTCGGTGGGCCGGCCGAAGCTGCTGTCGTACGACAGCTTGCTCTTCGAGTAGTAGCCGGCCACGCCCGCGTCCCAGTCGGTCGTGAAGCGGTGCTTGACCTGCGCCGACACGCTCTGGTTCTCGTACGGGTTGTCGTTCGGGTTGGCGCGCGGCGCCTGCTGCGTGTTGATCGACGAAAAGCCGTCGGTCTTGAACGCGGAGCCGGTCACGTTGAACGAGGTATCGTCGATCTGGCCGCCGTATCCGACCGTGCCCTGGCGCGTGTTGTTGCTGCCGTATTCGACCTGCGCGTTTGCCGCCGGTGCCTGGCCGGCACCGCTCTTGGTGAAGATCTGCACCACGCCGCCGATCGCGTCCGAGCCGTACAGCGCCGACACGTTGCCGCGCACCACTTCGATATGGTCGATCTGGTCGGGCAGGATGTTGGCCAGCTGGGCGGTGCCGCTGCTCACGGACGACACGCGCACGCCATCGATCAGGATCAGCGTCTGGTTGGAATTGGCGCCGCGCATGAACAGCGAGGTGTTCGTGCCCATGCCGCCATTGGTGGTGAGCTCCACGCCGGCCTGGTTGCGCAGCAGCGTGCGCAGGTCCGGTGCCTGCGAATTGACGATGTCTTCCTGCGTCACGACCGTGGTGTGCGGCAGGGCCTCGGTGAGCGGCTGCGCCGTGCGGGTCGACGTGACCACCACCGGCGCGAGTTGCGTGAGTTGCGCGGGCGCCGCGTCGGCGGCCGGCTGGGACACGGCCGGGGCCTCGGTCTGTGCCACGGCGGGATTCAGGACAAGGGAAGACAGGGCAGCCAGTACGGCAGCCACGGACGGACGCACCGTCGGCAGCGCCGGACGGTTCGACCTGTAAAGCGATGAACGCATGATGCAGGAATGGATAGGACAGCCAGACCCGTTCCCCCGCGGGCCAGATGGCGATGAGGCGTGCCGCGCATGGGCGGCAGCCCGCGTTCAGGCCGGTATCCGGGCTGACGGCGCCAGGCTGGCCGCCTTCCCGAACGCTTGTGGTTCAGTGGCAATGGGCCAGCCCTGCGATACCGCGTGTGGACAGGTATCGCGGCCGCTTACCGTTGCGGGGGCAGCACAGGTTGGCCTGGCCGAGCAGTCTGTCGGCCGCGGCTCCCTGTTTCCCGTTGAACTGCCACTTGCCTTGGGCGAAATGGCGAGCACCTGGAACGAGCGCGAGTGTAGGCAGTTTCCCTAGCCGAGTCAATGCGGCCCCCGACCGCCCTTGTCGACGCGCAAATGGCGCACAAACGGTGATTTCGGCGCAGAAGCGGGCAACTTCCGCGCGTCATGGCGGTCACACCCGCCTTGCCTTTCATTGTGCGCGACGACGCTTCGGCTAGAATCCCGATACCTGACACCTTTCACCATGACAGGCCCTATGCTTAACGAACTCGAACAGCTGGCCGCCAAGATCGGACGCGTGCTCCATCACGCGGACACCCTGGCGGCGGAGAACCAGAGGCTGCGCGACGAAATCGCGCGCCTGGAAGGCGAGGCCGCACAGTTGCGCGGCGAGCGCGAAGCCATGGCCGCCGATCGCGAACTGCTCAATATCAAGATCGAGGAAGCGCAACAGCGCATCCAGTCCATCCTGGACAAGCTGCCCACCGCGGGCGATTCGCGCCAGCTCGACCTGCTCGGCGAAGACACCGGGTCGTCGGCCCAGGAACGCGTCGCGCACAAGGCCTCCGGAGAACACGCATGAGCAACAAGCAAGTCGAAGTGAACATCGCCGGCCAGCCCTACCGCTTCGCGATCGCGCCCGAGAACGAGGCCGCGCTGCTGGACGCCGTGGCGCTGGTGGACACGCAGATGAACAAGCTGCGCAACAACGCCTCGGCCAAGGGCGTGGAGCGCGTGGCGGTGATGGCGGCGATCAGCATCGCGTCAGACCTGCTGGCCCTGCAGCGCAAGCAGCAGTCGGATGGCGCAATCCCCGTGGATGCCATCCGCGCGCGCATTCGCGAACTCAACGAGCGCGCCGACGAGGCCCTGCGCCAGTACGCGCATGTCGGCACGGGCACGCAGGCACAGCCGAACTGAGCGCGGCCCGCACGCGCATGTGCGCTGGATGTGCGCTGTCGAGCAAAATGTAACGATGCGGTCGGGTGGACTTGGTATGCAACACATCGAGGTGTATAGTGTAGCCAGACTGCACGAGGCACCACAGATGTGCAGCAAAATGGCCGGGTTATCGCGCCTGGCCGCCGTTCTCATCCCATCCTAGTTAGAAACGGCAAACGTCTGACATCCCGCCCGCGAGTCCGAATTCTGGTCACGTCGGGATGTCCGGAGCGTCAGACGTTTGACAGTTTCCCTGCCTGGTTCGCGAGGGTCATAAACTCCTTGAACCGATATGCATCGCATGGTGCGGGATCATGTCGTATGGGCGAGCGCGTCGCTACATTCATAGTCCGGGCCTGGCTTGGACTCCCTGAATAGGTGATGTACCCGAAATACGACTTCCGCAGCCACTCTGAACCTCACTTGGGTTCAGGATGCCGACCCAACGGCCGAGGCGGGGACCCCTCAAAAAGGCGGTGGTTTTCACAGACCACCGCCTTTTTTCTTGCCGGGCGCTGCCGCGTCGCGCGTGCAGCGCGTTTTCCAGAACGCCCGCATCCCCGATTGCCATGAGCCGCGCAGAGAACAGCCGCACAGAAAAAGCGCCCGCACGTGCCCGCCAATACTGGCTGATGAAGTCCGAACCGGACGAGGCCAGCATCGATACCCTCGCCAGGGAAGGGACATTGCCGTGGACCGGCGTGCGCAACTACCAGGCGCGCAATTTCATGCGCGACGTCATGCGCATCGGCGACGGCGTGCTGTTCTACCACTCGTCCTGCCCGGAGCCCGGCATTGCGGGGCTCGCCGAGGTCTGCTCGCAGCCCTACCCCGACCCGACCCAGTTCGACCGCAAGAGCGATTACTTCGATGCCGCGTCCAAGGCTGACGAGCCGCGCTGGCAGCTCGTCGACGTGAAGTTCGTGCGCAAGAGCGCACTGATCCCGCTGGCCGAACTGCGCGCGCACGAAGAACTGGCCGATATGGTCGTGCTAAGGCGCGGCAACCGGCTGTCGATCACGCCGGTCACGCCGGCCGAATGGCGCTTCATCACCACGCGGCTGATGGGCTGAGTCGCGCCGCCGGACCGGCGGATGTCCATCACCAGTACAACCACACGCGACGCGGCGTTTTCCTTTCCCATGAGCCTTGCCCTGATTCCCGCCCTGCTCGCGCTGGGCGCCTTTACCGGTTTCTGCGCCGGCCTGCTCGGCGTGGGCGGCGGCATGATGATGGTGCCCTTCCTGACGCTGCTGTTCACCAGCCTCGGCTTTGCCGGCGAGGCCATTGTGCATATGGCCATCGCCACGTCGATGGGCACCATCCTGTTCACTTCGCTGTCGTCGGTGCGCGCCCATCACAAGCGCGGCGCGGTGCGCTGGCCGATCGTGCTGGCGCTGGCACCGGGGATCCTGCTGGGCGGCATGATCGGCGGCGGCAAGGTGTTCGCCGCGCTCAAGACGAGCTGGCTTTCGCTGGCGTTCGCCTGCTTCGTCGGCTTCTCGGCGCTGCAGATGCTGCGCAGCCGGCGCCCCGAGCCAAGCCGGCAGTTGCCGGGCACGCCGGGCATGGTGGGCGCGGGGTCGGCGATCGGCTTCCTGTCCAGCCTGGTCGGGGCGGGCGGCGCCTTTGTCTCGGTACCGTTCATGACCTGGTGCAATGTGCCCATCCACAATGCAGTGGCCACCTCGGCCGCGCTGGGCTTCCCGATTGCGGTGGCCAGCGTGATCGGCTACATCTGGAGCGGCTGGCAGCAGCCGGGCCTGCCGGCCGGGTCGCTCGGCTATCTCTACCTGCCGGCGCTGGTGGCCATTGCCGTCACCAGCGTGCTGACCGCACCGCTGGGCGCGCGCACCGCGCACCGCATGGACGTGGCGCAGCTCAGGAAAGCGTTCGCGGTCCTGCTGCTCTGTCTGGCCAGCTACATGTTCTGGAAGGCCTGGAAGGCATTCTGACGCGTCGGCTGTATGTCGGCTGTATATGCGTACGCGGTAGTGCAGGGAACGATTGCGAGGCGACTGCGTCTCATACCCATCACTTTGACTGGGAGAACAAGATGAAACAACTGCTTGCAGCCACCCTGCTCGGCACCTCGGCGCTGGTCGCATCCGCGCAGAGCATGCCGGCGCCGGCCGGCGTGCTGTCGCTCTCGGCACAGGCCGTGACCGAAGTGCCGACCGACGTCGTGCACCTGACCCTGGCGGCGGAGCAGGAAGGCGCGGAACCGGGCGCGATCTCGTCGCAGCTCTCGACCCGCACGCAGGCCGTCATCAGCCAGGCCAAGCGCACGCCCGGCGTGCAAGCCGAGTCGGGTGGCTTCACGATCCGTCCGAGCACCGACCGCAATGGCCGTATCAGCACCTGGCGCGGCCGTTCCGAAGTCATCCTGCAATCGCGCGATTTTGCGGCCGTGTCGAAGCTGGCCGGTGAACTGGCCAACCAGATGCAGGTACAGGGCATCGCCTTCTCGCTGTCGCGCGAAGCGCGCCAGGCCGCCGAAGGCAAGCTGACCGAGCAGGCCGTGGGCGCCTTCCGCGAAAAGGCGCAGTCCGCCTCGAAGCTGTTCGGCTACAGCAGCTATACGATCCGCGAAGTGAACGTGAACGAGAGCGGCGTGGTGCCGCCGATGCCACGCATGTATGGCGCCGCCAAGGCCATGATGTCCGACTCCGCGGCGCCAGTGCCCGTCGAGGGCGGCAAGACGCAGGTCACCGTGTCGGTGAACGGTTCGGTGCAGATGCTCAAGTAAAACCCGGGCGGCCGGCCGCGCCGGCAGGCCGCCTCACCGCCCCTCAGAGCGCGGCGAACTGCTGCCGCAGCACGTTCTTCTGTACCTTGCCCATGGTGTTGCGCGGAAGTTCGTCCACCACGTGCACGCGCTTGGGCACCTTGAAGTTGGCGATGCGTCCCTTCAGGGTGCCGATCAACTCGCCCTCATCGAGTTCGACGCCGGGCTTCTTCACCACCACGGCCACCACGGCCTCGCCGAAATCGGCATGCGGCACGCCGATCACCGCGCTTTCGGCCACGCCCGGCATCTCGTCGATAAAGCTCTCGATCTCCTTCGGATAGACGTTGTAGCCACCGGAGATGATCAGGTCCTTGCTGCGGCCGACGATGGTCACGTAGTTGCCGGGCACCGCACGCTCGCCTGCCTGGCTGACGATGGCTCCGCCATAGCGGCCCACGTCGCCGGTCTTGAACCAGCCGTCCGCGGTAAATTCCTCGCGCGTCTTCTCCGGCATGCGCCAGTAGCCCTTGAACACGTTCGGGCCCCTGACCTCGATATTGCCGATCTCGCCGATCGCGCTGGGCTTGCCCTCGCCATCGACCACGCGTACCGACACGCCGGGCAGCGGCATGCCGACAGTGCCGCCGATGCGCTCGCCCAGTGCACTGTCATAGGGGTTGGAGACCAGCATCACGGTCTCGCTCATGCCGTAACGCTCGAGGATGGTGTGGCCCGTGCGCTTGCGGAACTCTTCAAAGGTCTCCAGCAGCAGCGGCGCCGAACCCGACACGAACAGCCGCATGCGGCGGCAGGTATCGTCGTCGAAGCGCGACTCCTGCAGCATGCGTACGTAGTAAGTCGGCACGCCCATCATCACGGTGGAGCGCGGCAGGAATTTCAGCACCTGCGCCATGTCGAGCCTGGGCGCCCAGATCATCTTGGCACCGGCCAGCAGCGCGCCGTGCGATGCCACGAACAGGCCGTGCACGTGGAAGATCGGCAGCATGTGCAGCAGCACGTCATCGCTGCGCCAGCCCCAGTATTCATGCAGCGTCTGCGCGTTCGATGCCAGGTTGCCATGCGTGAGCATCGCGCCCTTGCTGCGGCCGGTGGTGCCGGACGTATAGAGGATGGCGGCCAGATCGCCGTCGGCGCGCGGCACGGTCTCGAACGTATCGGGTCGCGCCGCGGCGCGCGACAGCAGCGAGCCGGAGCGGTCTTCGTCGAGCGTGAAGACGTAGCTGGTGCCGTGGCGGAACGCCACCTTCGATACCCAGGCGAAATTCTTGCTGCTGCACACGACCACCGACGGTTCGGCATTGCCGACGAAGTAGTCGATCTCCGCTTCCTGGTAGGCCGTGTTCAGCGGCAGGTAGACATAGCCGGCGCGCAGCGTGGCCAGGTACAGGAACAGCGCCTCGGGCGATTTCTCCACCTGCACGGCCACGCGCGCCCCTTCAGGCAGGCCCAGGCCGGTCAGCAGGTTGGCCAGCTTGGCGGTGGCGCGGTCGAGATCGTCCCAGCTGTAGTACAGGCCGTCGTGCGTTTCGATGCAGCAGGCGGTGCGGTCGGCGGGAAAGCGCGTTTCGAACAGAGCGAACAGGTTGGCGTTCATGGTGCGGATGAAGACAAGGGCTTCCGGAATCCGGGCGCGAAAATCAATGGGCGATTGTAATGCGGAAACGCGCTAGTTCCCCTCGAAGCGCGGGGGACGGCGCGCGAGGAAGGCGGTCACGCCTTCGGCGTGGTCGCCGCCCTCGGCGTAGGCGAAATGTGCGGCCAGATCCTCGGCGGTCAAAGGCTCGGGCTGGGGCGACAGGCGGCGGATCGTCGCCTTGTTGATGCGTGCCGCGACCGGTGCCCCGGCCGTGATCCTGCGCACCGTGGCATCGATCTCGGCCGCCAGTCCGGCCGCGGGCACCACGCGCGTCAGCAGGCCCTTGTCGCGCGCCTCGGCCGCATCGAAGACGCGGCCTTCGAGCAGGATCTCCAGCGCGACGGCACGCCCGGCCAGCGCGAGCAGGCCCTGCAGTTCACCCGGCGCCATCGGAAAGCCGAGCCGGTTGATCGGCACGCCGAAGCGGCTGTTGTCCGCCGCGATGCGCAGGTCGCAATGGCAGGCAATCTCCAGCCCGCCCCCGACGCACACGCCCTCGATCATCGCCACGGTCGGGTGCAGGCACCCGGCAATGGCCGCCAGCGCCGGAGCGATGATCTCCATATGGTAGCGGCGCACCGCGGCCTCGTCGCCGCGCACGGCGGGGAACTCGGCAATGTCGGCGCCGGCGGCAAAATTGCCGTCGGCGCCGCGCACCACCACGCAGCGCAGCGAAGGGTCGGCCGACAGCTGCGTGAAGCCGTCGGCCAGCGCCTGCCACATCTGCGCCGAGATCGCGTTGAGCTTGCCCGGGTGCGACAGCGTGACGGTGGCCGTCGTACCTTCGACAGCGAACTGGACCGTACCGCTCATCGCTCAGTCGATCCTCGCGCCCGAGGCCTGCACCACCTGGGCCCAGCGCTTGATCTCGCTGCGCTGGAACTGGGCGAACTGCTCCTGCGTGAACTGCGGCGTTTCCGAGCCATTGCTGATCCAGACCTGCTTGAGCTCCGGCGTGTTCAGCGCCTTCTCGGTCTCGGTGTACAGGCGGTCGACGATCTCCTTCGGCGTGCCCTTGGGCACCCACATTGCGTACCAGGTCGACACCTCGTAGTTCGGCACGCCCGCCTCCGCCGCGGTCGGCACGTTCGGGAATGCCGGCGAGCGCTTGGCCGATGCCACCGCCAGGGCCTTGATGCGTCCCGCGCGGATATGTTGCGCGGACGAGCCAAGGCCGTCGAACATCATGTCCACCTGGCCGGCGATCAGGTCCGACAGCGCCGGGCCCGCGCCCTTGTACGGGATATGCGTGATGAAGGTCTTGGTCTGCAGCTTGAACAGTTCGCCCGCCAGGTGGTGCGACGAGCCATTGCCCGCCGACCCGTAGTTCAGCTTGCCCGGATTCTTGCGGGCATAGTCGAGCAGTTCCTTCAGGTTGTTGGCCTGCACGCGCGACGGGTTCACCACCACGACCTGCGGCGGCTGCGCAATCACGGTGACCGGGATGAAGTCCTTCTCGATGTCGTAGTCGAGCTTCTTGTAGAACGACGGCGCGATGGCGTGGTGCGCACCGCCGATGAAGACCGTGTAGCCATCCGGCGCGGCCTTGGCCGCCAGGCTCGCGCCCACGGTGCCGCCAGCGCCGCCGCGGTTGTCGATGACGAACTGCTTGCCGATCTGCTTGGAAAGCTGCGCGGTCAGCGGGCGGGCGAAGGCATCGGTGCCACCGCCTGCAGGGAAAGGCACGATCACCGTGACCGGCTTGGACGGCCAGGTATCCGCCAGCGCGGACGGTGCCTGCCATGCCATGCCGGCAAGGCCAGCGACCACGACGGCGGCGCGCGCGCACGCGGCCAGGCTGAACTGACGACGATTCATCTTCACTGTCTCCTCTTTCTCTCGAAGTGGAAAGTTGATCCGGATGCCGCTTGTTGTAAGTCCCGACAACTGCCATCCCCTGCGTTCAGGGAACGGCGCGGCCATGGCATGTCTTGTGTGACCTGACCAGAGTCACAGCAGCTTTCCCACGGCACGGCTGATGCGCGGGTTGCCTTCGCCAAGGCGCGCTAGATTGTCATCCAGTGCCTCGGGCGCGTAAAGGTAATTCACCATCATGCCGCACGACTGCATGCAGCCTTTTCGCGACAGGTCCCCGCCCCAGTTCAGCCGTTCCACGCACGCACCGTTGCCCAGGTGGAAGCGCGCCACCGGGTCCGCGGGCATGGACTGGCTGCGCTCGCGCACGAGGTAATGCGCGGCGAGCGACAACGCGGTGTCGCGCACCACGGCGTCCTGGGAATCGGGCGGCAACGCCGCGAGCCAGCCCGCGCCGTCGGCCGGCGCCGGGCCGTGCCGGTCCTGCCAGCGCGCCAGGCGCCTTGCACCCAGCGCGTCGGCCACGGCGGTGCCGTCCTGCCTGCGCAGCCAGTCGGCAAACCCGGGAATCGGCGATAGCGTAGCGAACTGCCTGACCTTGGGAAACTCGCGTTGCAGCTCCTCGATGACGCGCTTGAGCAGGAAGTTGCCGAAGCTCACGCCGCGCAGGCCCGCCTGCGTATTCGAGATCGAATAGAAAATGGCCCACTTCACGCGGCGCAGGTCTTCCAGCGGCGCGGCCTCGTCGAGCAGCGTCTGGACATTGGCCGCCATCTCGGGCACGAAGGCCACTTCGACAAAAATCAGCGGCTCGCGCGGAATGCGCGGATGGAAGAATGCATAGCAGCGACGGTCGGAATCGAGGCGGTTGCGCAAGTCCGTCCACGACGAGATCTCGTGCACCGCTTCGTAGCGGATCAGCTTCTCGAGCAGCGAGGCCGGCGAGTCCCAGGTGATGGGCTGCAGTTCCAGCAGGCCGACATCGAACCAGTTGGAGAACAGCGCTTCCAGGTCTTCATCGAGCACGCGCAAGCCGGCAATGCGCCGCTGCCAGCGCAGCATGTCGGCACGCAGGTGGATCAGGAAATGCAGGCCGCAGGCGCTATTGCCGCTCTGGCCATGCAGCGCGGCCAGCCGCTTGAAGAAGCGGATGCGCGCATTGGACTGACCCGGCCCCGAGCCGCCGCGCGCCGGCTTGCCGGGCTTGTCTGCGTCCGCGGAGCCGTCTTCGGAGACCGTACCACCGGCCACTTCTGCCAGCACTTCGAGCATGCCGCGACGTCGGCCCTCGTCCGCGGCTTCGTACTCGGCCTGCCAGGCCTGGGCGGCGGCGTTGGCATTGCCGTCTGTCAGCCGCGCCTCCAGGCACAGCCGCAGTTGTTCACGCTGGCGGCGTGCCACGCGCGCGGGCAATGGCGCCGCCTCCGCATCTTTGGACGGTGCCGGCGTCGCATCGGCATCGCCCTTGCGGCCCCACCAGCGTCCGATCCTGGACAACAGGTTGGGGCCCGACGGTTCGCTGACGCCCAGCGGGGCGCTGATCTTCTGGTCGCCGGAGTCGAGGGAGCTCATGGGGTACCTGCCTGGGTGCGTGATGAGTTCGGGAACGCGTGCAGCGCGGCCGCTTCGGCCTGGGCGGTGCGGTCCGGCACCGACAGGGCCGTCAGTGCAACTCGCTGGCGCAGCAGATGGGTCTTCATCAGGGCCTCGGCGCCGTCGGGGTCGTGCGCCTTGAGCGCCGAGAAAATGCTCAGGTGCTCGGCACAGGACTCATTGATGCGCCCCGGCAGCTTCAGGCTCTTGTGCCGCGACAGGCGCAGCACCTTGCGCAGGTCGCTGATCAGCCCCGACAGCCAGCGGTTGCCGGCCAGCCGCTGGATCGCTTCATGAATCTGGAAATTGGTTTCGTAGTAGGCATCGATATCGCCCGCGCCGGCATGCCGCGCAAGCTCGGCGTGCAACCCTTCCAGCGCCTCCAGGTCCTGCGTGGTCGCATTGCGCGCGGCCTCGTACGCGCAGCGTCCTTCCAGCAGCGCCATGAGCGGGAAGATCTCGTCGAGATCGCGCTCGGACAGCTCGTTGACGAAGCAGCCGCGCCTCGGCTCAAGGCGAACCAGGCCTTCGGCGGCAAGCACCTTGAGCGCTTCACGCAGCGGCGTGCGCGAAATGCCGAGTTGGCCGGCGAGCGTGCTTTCGTCGATCCATGCTCCGGGGACGAGCGCGTGCGCGTCGATCATGCCGCGCATGCGGTCCGCCACTTCCAGATACAGCGCCTGCTGGACGATACGCATAAGCCTCCGCCAGGGATCGGTCCGGACCCATCCTGTGCAGGTGGCTCCATAATTCATAATTATGAATAAGCGGAAGTCTCAGGCAAGGCATTTCGATGCTGCGCTGCAACGACTGATGGATCTGCGAGGTCGATTCGGGGAATGAGAAGAGGTGCGGCGGGTGGATGCCAGGCCTCCCCGCCAGCATCCACCCGCGCCTGAAAGAACAGCTGCGGACTATGTCATCGCAGGGTCGCTGCCTGCATGGCATCGTCCCGCGTGGGTCATTGACTTCCGGCGCCGACCCTGCGCCCCCCCTGTTGTCGCACACTGATGTGTGCGCAGATTTTCCCGTCTGCCGTCGTTGGCGGTCCGGTGCCCCCTGCCTGACCCGCAGGTCCTCCCTGGCGCCGTCCTGGCGGGCCTCGGCATGGCCCGCTCTTGTTGTAACAGAAGGGTTAGCGAGGATCGTGCCACGAACGATAAACCATTGTTTTTATTGAGGTCGATAATGAGAAACTTGTTACAAGACCCTATCGATGTAACAGAATGTTTCTCGCTTGTTACGACCAACGCCGTGCGGGCGGCATGCCGCGAGTTTTGGTGCGCGCGGTAGACATTGGCATTTGTGGCGAATTTGCCAGTTCAACCGCCAACATTATGTGGAGTAAGGCACAATCGACACACGCAAATTGGTTGCGCCCATGAAACAACGCGGCACCATGTCCGCGATCCCACCCGACCGGAATTCCGACCATGCAGACCGGCGACACCAGCGCAGTCCCCGCTTACCCTGAAACGCCCGACAGCGGGCAGCCTCCGGCGACACGCCCGGTGGAGCCCATCGTCTTGCGGCTCGCCTTCACTGGCACAGGATCGGAGTATTTCCGGATCTGGATCGTCAACACGCTCCTGACCATCGTCACGTTCGGCATCTATTCCGCGTGGGCCAAGGTCCGCACCTTGCAGTACTTCTATCGCAATACCAGCCTGGACGGCGCCACGTTCGACTATCACGGCAAGCCGGCGGCCATCCTCAAGGGACGCGCCATCGTGTTCGTGCTGGCGCTCGCATTCCAGCTTGCCGGCAAGGTGTCGCCGATGCTGGCAGTCGTGCTGGCACTGGCGCTGGCCGCGGTATTCCCGCTCCTGCTGGTGCGGTCGCTGCGCTTCCGCATGGCGAACTCGAGTTATCGCGGCCTGCGTTTCGCCTTCACTGGCGGCGATGCCGACGCGTACAAGGTGTTCGTGCTGTGGCCGCTGCTGACGGTGTTCACGCTCGGCGCGCTGGCACCGCTGGCGCATCAGCGCCTGAAGCACTACCAGCACAACCACACGCGCTTCGGCACGGCGCCCTTTGCATTCGATGCGTCGGCTGGCTCGTTCTATGGCGTGTACCTGCGCACCTTCGCCATGACGATCGTGGTCGTGCTGGTCGCCGTGGTCGGCGGCATCGCGCTGGGTGCCGGCGCCGGTTCGGGCCGTGGCGCCGCGGTGCTGGCGGGCTTGTTCGGCACCATCGGCATCTATGTCGCCGTGCTGGCCGTGGGCCCGTACTTCAATGCCTCGCTGCAGAACCTTGTCTGGAACCACACCACGCTGGTCCCGCACGGCTTGCGCAGCGAAGTGAATGCAGGCCGTCTGTTCTATATTTTCCTGACGAACATGATTGGCATCGCACTGACCCTGGGCCTGTTCCTGCCATTTGCACGGGTCAGGTCCGCACGCTATCGCGTGGAGTGCATGTCGCTGTTGGCGCGCGCTCCGCTGGACGCCTTCGTCGCGGGCCAGGCCGAGAGCGTGGGAGCGCTCGGCGATGCCGCGGCGGACTGGTACGACATCGACATTGCGCTGTGATCCTGCGTGCGCAGCCGGAGCCCGAAATGACTCACCGATGAAATTGCGCCGATGATTCCCGTCACCTACTTCGATGGCCGCTCTTCGCGAGCGCACCCGGCCACACTGGCCGTGGACGCCGGGCAGGCCGTGCTGCGCGATGCCGATGGCGCGGAACTGCGGCGCGCGGCGCTGTCGTCGCTGCGCGTATCGGAGCGGGTACGGCGCGCGCCGCGCCTGGTCACGTTCGCGGACGGCGCCTTCTGCCAGGTCAGCGACCACGCCGGGTTCGACCGGCTGCTCGCCGAGACGGGGCATCAGGAAGGCTGGGTGGTCAAGGCGCAGAACAGCTGGCGCATGGCGGGCATGGCAGTGGCTGCGCTGGTTGCCGTGTTCGTGCTCGGCTATTACGTAGTGCTGCCGTGGGGGGCGTCGCATATCGCGCAGGCAGTACCGCCCGCGCTCGAGGCGCAGCTCGGCCGCGCCACGCTGACAAGCCTGGACAACGGGCTGGTCGAGCCCACGCGCCTGCCGCCCGCGGAACAGGCGCGCATCCGCACGGGCTTCGCCGGGCTGAAGCGGCCCGACGATCCAGGCCATGACTACCAGATCGTGTTCCGCCGCGGCGGGCGCCTGGGCGCCAATGCGCTGGCCCTGCCCGGCGGCACCATCGTGGTCACGGACGAACTGGTGGGGCTGGCCGGCACGGGCGCCGGCATGCTCGGGGTGCTCGCACACGAGGCGGGCCATATCGCACAACGCCACGGCCTGCAGCAGGTCATCCAGGCCTCGGCGGTCGGCGCGCTGGCGGCCTATATGTTCGGCGACTATTCTTCGGTGCTGGCGGGCGTGCCCGCCGCGATGCTGACGCTGCGCTATTCACGCGAACACGAACGCGAGGCGGATGCCTATGCCATCGAGATCATGCAGCGCAACCGGCTGCCGCCGTCAGCGCTCGCCGATGTCCTGGTCGCGCTCGAGAACCAGAACCGTGTCGCGCAGAAGAACGAACCCGCGTCCGGCGCCAGGGCGGAAGAACCTGCGCTGGACGATTTCCTCTCCACGCACCCGCACACGCGCGAACGGATCGAGGCACTGCGCGCGGCAGGCTCCTGACCGCGCGCGGACGACCTGTCAGGCGCCCGATCCCGCCACAGGCTGCTCATCGGCGGAACGCGCCTGCCTGCGATAAGCCCACACCACCATGGCAATCCCGATCAGGATCATCGGCAGGCTCAGCCACTGGCCCATGGACAGGTGCAGCGCCAGCAGGCCCAGGAAATTGTCCGGCTCGCGCGCGAATTCTGCGGCAAAGCGGAAGCAGCCATAGCCGATCAGGAACACGCCGGACACCGCGCCCATCGGCCGCGGCTTGCGGGCGAACAGCCAGATGATGATGAACAGCGCCACGCCTTCGCCAGCGAACTGGTAGAGCTGCGACGGGTGGCGCGGAATGTTGTCGCCCGCCTGCGGGAAGATCATGCCCCAAGGCAGGTCCGTGGGCCGGCCCCACAGCTCGCCGTTGATGAAGTTGCCGATGCGCCCTGCTGCCAGCCCGCACGGGATCATGGGGGCGATGAAGTCGGTGACCTCCAGCCAGTGGCGCTTGCGCAGGCGCGCGAACAGCCACATCGCCACCAGCACCCCGAGAAAGCCGCCATGGAAGGCCATGCCGCCCTCCCACACCTTGAAGATCTCAAGCGGATGCGCGAGGTAGTACGACGGCTTGTAGAACAGCACATAGCCGAGCCGCCCGCCCAGTATCACGCCCAGCACGCCGAAGAACAGCATGTCGTCGAGATCGCGCGTCACCCAGCCCTTCGCCGCCATATGCGGCTGGTGGATGCGCAGGCGCCCGAACCACAGGAACATGATGAACCCGGCCAGGTACATCAGCCCGTACCAGCGGATGGCAAGCGGGCCAAGATGGATGGCGACCGGATCGAATTGGGGATGAATCAGCATGGTGAGGTGGGTGGAAGTTATAAAGGCCCGGCAGCCACGGATACCGCAGATCCCGCAGATGCCAGCCCGCTCGCGATGTCGATCAGGGACCGCAGCGCCGGCGCGACGCCGGCGGCGCCTTCGCGCCAGACCAGGCCGGTCTCGATCTGCGGCCCCGCCTCGCGCAACGCGAGGTACGACACGCCGGTGCGGCGAAGGTTGCAGAGCGAGGCCGGCACCAGCGCCACCCCCATGCCCGCAGACACCAGGCTCACGATGGTCTGCATCTGGATGGCTTCCTGCGCGATCACTGGCGACAAGCCGTCGCGCGCATAGTAGCCCGTAATGATGTCATAAAACACCGGCGCGCTTCGTCGCGGGAAAATGATCAGCGGTTCCTGCGCGGCGTCGCGCAGCGAGACCTTGCCATCGGCCGGTGCGGCGCCGTGCGCGGGCCGCCAGCCGTCCGGCACGGCCAGCACCAGCGGTTCGCTGACCAGCGGCAGGTAGGACAGGCCGCGCGGCATGGCCGGCAACTGCGGGCGGATGACCAGCCCGGCGTCGATGCTGCCGTCGATCAGCGCCTCGAGCTGGATGTCGCTGGTAGCCTCGCGCAACTGCAGCTGGACCTCGGGATGCTGCGCGCGGAAGCGCCGCAGCAGGTCGGGCAGGATGCCGTAGTCGGCCGTACTGACGAACGCCAGCGCGAGCGAGCCGATCTCCCCGCGCGCGAACCGCTGCGCGAGCCCCGGCAGCGCCGCCGCATCGGCCAGTACGCGCCGGACCTCGGGCAGCCACTGCTGCCCGGCGGGTGTCAGCATCACCGAACGGCGCGTGCGCGCGAACAGCTGCACGCCGATTGCGTCTTCCAGCGCCTGGATCTGCTGCGAAAGCGGCGGCTGCGTCATGGCCAGCCGCGTGGCCGCGCGCCCGAAATGCAACTCTTCCGCCACCGTGACGAAGTACCGCAGCTGGCGCAGGTCCAATGGCGCTCCTGATATGTTTTTCGACTCAATAGCGGTCAAATAATATATTTGACACGCCAAAATGCAAGTCGCATTCTTTCGGCAAACATCGCTCTGCCTGCGCCGCGCGGCGGCGGCCGAGAAACATCCCCCGGAGACCCCCACCATGGCATTCAACAAGCGCTCCCAGAACATCACGCAAGGCGTGGCCCGTTCCCCGAATCGCTCGATGTACTACGCCCTCGGCTACAAGAAGGAGGACTTCGACAAGCCGATGGTCGGCATCGCCAATGGCCATTCGACGATCACGCCGTGCAACGCCGGCCTGCAGCGCCTGGCCGATGCCGCGATCGACGCCGTGAAGGCCTCCGGCGCCAACCCGCAGGTATTCGGCACGCCCACCATCTCCGACGGCATGTCGATGGGCACCGAAGGCATGAAGTACTCGCTGATCTCGCGCGAGGTCATTGCCGACTGCATCGAGACCGCCGCGCAGGGCCAGTGGATGGACGGCGTGGTCGTGATCGGCGGCTGCGACAAGAACATGCCGGGCGGCATGATCGCGCTGGCACGCACCAATGTGCCGGGCATCTACGTCTACGGCGGCACCATCCGGCCGGGCAACTGGAAAGGCAAGGACCTGACCATCGTGTCGTCGTTCGAGGCCGTGGGCGAATTCACCGCCGGCCGCATGAGCAAGGAAGACTTCGAGGGCGTGGAACAGAACGCCTGCCCGTCCACCGGCTCCTGCGGCGGCATGTACACCGCCAACACCATGAGTTCGTCATTCGAGGCGCTCGGCATGTCGCTGCTGTATTCGTCGACCATGGCCAACCCCGACCAGGAAAAGGTCGACAGCGCGGCCGAGTCGGCGCGCGTGCTGGTCGAGGCCGTCAAGAAGGACATCAAGCCGCGCGACATCATCACGCGCAAGTCGATCGAGAATGCGGTCAGCCTGATCATGGCGACCGGCGGCTCGACCAATGCCGTGCTGCATTACCTTGCCATTGCGCACTCGGCCGAAGTCGAATGGACCATCGACGACTTCGAGCACATCCGCCGCAAGGTGCCGGTGATCTGCAACCTGAAGCCGTCGGGCCAGTACGTGGCCACCGACCTGCACAAGGCCGGCGGCATCCCGCAGGTCATGAAGATCCTGCTGAAGGCGGGGCTGCTGCACGGCGATTGCCTCACCATCACCGGCCGCACGCTGGCCGAGGAACTGGAGCACGTGCCCGACCAGCCGCGCGCCGACCAGGACGTGATCATGCCGATCGAAAAGGCGCTTTACGCCGAAGGCCACCTGGCCATCCTGAAGGGCAACCTGGCCGAGGAAGGCGCGGTCGCCAAGATCACCGGCCTGAAGAACCCGGTCATCACCGGCCCGGCGCGCGTGTTCGAGGACGAGCAGAGCGCCATGGACGCCATCCTGGCCGACAAGATCAACGCCGGCGACGTGCTGGTGCTGCGCTACCTGGGGCCCAAGGGCGGACCGGGCATGCCAGAGATGCTGGCCCCGACCTCGGCCATCATCGGCAAGGGCCTGGGCGAGTCGGTCGGCTTCATCACCGACGGCCGCTTCTCGGGAGGCACCTGGGGCATGGTGGTCGGCCACGTCGCGCCCGAAGCGTACGTGGGTGGCACCATTGCGCTGGTGCAGGAAGGGGATTCGATCACCATCGATGCACACAAGCTGCTGCTGCAGGTGAATGTGTCCGACGAAGAACTGGCACGCCGCCGGGCCGGCTGGAAGCAGCCGGCACCGCGCTACACGCGGGGCGTGCTGGCCAAGTTTTCCCGGCTGGCGTCGACCGCTAGCAAGGGGGCGGTGACGGATTGAGGGGATTGGTCTGGCTGGCGGGGTCCTTGTAGGTGCCGCTGTTTCGCCAGGCGTAGCCGGCGAGTCTTAACTTGACCGGTTGTCGTTCTTGGCGGACGCTGCCTTTCGCCGGCTACGCCGGCGAAACAGCAGCGCCTGCCAAGCACGACACGCCAATCAAACCCCTATCGGCTACCCCAGCGAAACAACCCCGCCTGCCAAGCACGAAGCGCCAACCCCGACCAGGGAACCACCGCCCAATCCCCCCTCACATCCCCCCCGGATCCCTCTCGATCTCCTCCAGCGTTGCATCGAGCCATTCCACCAGCCGCGCCTCGAGCGCCTGTGTCAGCTCGGCCGCAAGCTGCGCCGTCAGCGGCGCCAGCCGCGCGCGCAGCGTGGCCTCGGTATGCGCCTCCACCACCTGTGGCCACTCGGTGCGGAACCGCATCATGACGCGCGTCAGGAGTTCGGTGCGCACTGCGCGCAAGTCGTCTTCTCCGGGCGCATCGGACAGGTAGCGGCCGGACAAGGCGTTGTCCTCAGGCTCGGTCACCGGCAAAGCCGTGTCGCCGTCGTCCAGCTCATCGGTCAGGACCGGTATGGCCAGCGCATCGGGCTCGCCGGTGTCGCCCACGTGCGTGACCACGCCCGATTCGGCCATGCCCGCGGTATCGATGACACCGGCATCGGAGGGCGTCGCAGCGGCATCCGGCAAGTCCACCACCTCGGTCAGCAGCGGAATGCTGTCGTTCGGCCCCAGCCGCGGGATCACCCGCGAGGTCGTGCGTTCGCTCATGCGGAATCTCCCTTGGGCTGGCTGAGGTCGTGGTGCGTCAGCGGATAGCCGCGCTCACGGTAGAAGCGGTAGCGTTCGCGCCCGGCCTCGCGGTCTTCGGCGCCGGCGCCCACCACTTCGATCAGGCGTTCAAAGCTGGCGAACTGCGCCGGTGCCTGCGCGTCCAGGTTGATCAGCAGCTGGTGGTGCGGCAAGTCGTCCAGCCGGGCGGCCAGCACGATCGGCGTGACGGCCGCGTTGGGACTGTCCACGCCGCAGTGCGGCAGGAAATCCAGCGGCGAGAACGTCCACAGGCGCGCGTCGAGTTCCGCGAGCTGCGGCGGCTGGCCGTGCACCACCACCTTCTGGCCGGCGCCGTACGCCTTGCGGACCAGCCGGCAGACATAGCCCAGCTTGTCCGGCACGTTGCTGTGGAAATCGATGCGCGTCATGACTGCCTGCCCCTTGCGCCCGTCAGGCGGCGCGATCCATCAGGAACTGCGCCAGCAGCGGCACCGGACGGCCGGTGGCACCCTTGGCCGCGCCGCTCTTCCAGGCCGTGCCTGCGATGTCCAGGTGGGCCCAGTCGTACTTCTCGGTGAAGCGCGCCAGGAAGCAGGCGGCGGTCACGCTGCCGGCCGGACGGCCGCCGATATTGGCCATATCGGCGAAGTTCGACTTGAGCTGGTCCTGGTACTCGTCGTCCAGCGGCATGCGCCAGGCGGTGTCCATGGACTTGCGGCCGGCCTGCAGGAGCTGGTCCGCAAGCGCATCGCTGCGGGCGTAGAGACCGCTGTTGATGTGGCCCAGCGCGATGATGCAGGCGCCGGTCAGCGTGGCAACGTCGATCACGGCGGCCGGCTTGAAGCGCTCTACGTAGGTCAGCGCGTCGCACAGGATCAGGCGGCCTTCGGCGTCGGTGTTCAGGATCTCGACAGTCTGGCCGGACATGCTGGTCACCACGTCGCCGGGCTTGGTGGCCACGCCGCTGGGCATGTTTTCGCAGGTCGGCACCACGGCGATCACGTTGAGCTTCAGGCCCATCTCGGCCACGGCCTGCAGCGTGCCCAGCACCGAGGCCGCGCCGCACATGTCGTACTTCATTTCGTCCATGCCCTCGCCCGGCTTGAGCGAGATGCCGCCGGTATCGAAGGTAATGCCCTTGCCCACCAGCACCACGGGCGCCTGCTTGGCACCCGCGCCGTCATAGCGCAGCACGATGAACTGCGGCGGCTCGACGCTGCCCTTGGTCACGGACAGGAACGAGCCCATGTTCAGCGCTTCGATCTGCTTGCGGCCGAGCACTTCCGCCTTGAGCTTGTGGCGCTTGGCAATGGCGCGCGCCGTGTTGGCCAGGTAGGTCGGGGTGCAGATATTGGACGGCAGGTTGCCCAGGTCGCGCGTCAGTTCCATGCCGTTGGCAATGGCCGTGCCTCGCACCACGGCCTGGGTCGCGGCCTTGGCATCGTTGGCGTCCACGGCCAGCACCACCTTGCGCAGGGTCGGCTTGTCGGCGGCGCCCGGCTTGCCGTTGGGGCGCTTCAGGCCCGGGTGACGCTCCAGCAGGCGGTAGCCGGCATCGCGCACCAGCGTGATGGTGGTAATGACCGCCCAGCCGATGTCGCGCTGCTGCGGCGGCTGCTGGGACAGGCACCACAGCGCCGAGGTGGCGCGCGTGGCCGACAAGGCACGCACGGCCGTGCGCACGGCTTCGGCAAACGCCTTGTCGCTGAAGTCCGCCTCCTTGCCCAGCCCGACCAGCAGCACGCGGGCAGCACCCACGCCGGCCACTTCGTGCAGCGTGAGCTGCGTGCCGCGCTTGCCTTCGAAGTCGCCCTGCTTCAGCAACCGTGCGACCAAGCCCTTGGTTGCCACGTCGAGGGCTTTGGCCACGCCCGCCAGATTCTGGCCTTCGAACACACCGACCACCAGGCAGTCGGTCTTGGTCGCCAGGAAACCATTTTGGCCGGCTTTACTCCAATCCAGGGCTTTTGTGCTAAATTCCATCGCGCTTCCTTCTAGGGGCTTGTAGACACGAAAGCCTCCATTATCCGCGATTTTTACCAGCGACCTGCCGCTGCCGATCCGCCCCGCCGCCAGCCCGCTGTCCTGCGAGGCACTTCGCACACGGCACATCGCCCGCGCCGGCCGGCAGTCCGGAACCGACACCGCATGATCCTTCAACAAGCCCTGCGACGCGAGCTCGCCTACACCGCCGGCGCGGTGTTCCTGGTGATGCTGACCTTCATGCTCACGTCGCTTGTGATCCGTATCCTGGGCCTGGCCGCCAATGGCAAGGCCAGCCCCAACGACGTGCTGATCCTGATCGGCCTGGCCACCATCGGCTACCTGTCCATCCTGCTCTCGGCCACGCTGTTCATCTCGACGCTGATCGTGCTCACGCGCTGGTACAAGGACTCCGAGATGGTGGTGTGGTTCTCGGCCGGCATCTCGCTGCGCGACCTGGTCAAGCCGGTGCTGCAGTTCGCGGCGCCCTTCATCCTGCTGGCACTATTGCTCGGCGTGTTCGCATGGCCGTGGGCCAACCAGCAGAGCGCGTTGTTCCGCGACCGCTTCGAGCAGCGCGGCGTGCTGTCGATGATTGCCGCGGGACGCTTCATCGAGCCGTCCAACGGCAACTACGTGCTGTTCATCGAAGGCATCGACGGCAACATGGAGTACGCGCGCAACGTCTTCGTCGCCAATGCCGAGGCCAACAAGGTCGGGGTCGCGCTGGCCCACAAGGGCAAGTTCGAGACCATGCCCAATGGCGACCGCCTGGTGGTCATGGAAAACGGCCGCCGCTATGCCGGCACGCCGGGCCAGATCGACTACCGCATCGTCGAATTCGAACGCTATGCCGTCAAGGTGGACAACAAGCCACCTGAAAGCCAGAACGAGCAGCCGCCCAAGAGCCGCAACACCATCGACCTGCTGCGCAATCCCACACGCGAGAACCTCGGCGAGCTGCTCTGGCGCATTTCGCTGCCGATCCTTGCCTTCAATTTCGTGATGATCGCCATCCCGCTGGCGTACGTGAACCCGCGGCTCGGCCGCTACACGCCGCTGGTGTTCGCGGTGCTGATCTACCTGACCTACAGCAACATGATCAACCTGGCCCAGTCCTGGGTGCGCTCCGGCTCGGTCCCGTTCTGGCTGGCCTGGTGGCCGATCCACCTGGTGGTGTTCCTGGCCGCGCTGCTGATGTTCCGCTACCGGCAGAACCGCAGCCTCGGTGGCTGGCGCGCCGTGTTCGGGCGTCGTCCCGCGCCCGCCAAGGGGGGCACGGCATGAGGCTGCTGCGTGTCTACGAGCGCTACTTCGCGCGCCAGGTCTATGGGGTGTTCATCTTCATCCTGTTCGCGGTGCTGTCGCTGTTCGTTTTCTTCGATTTGCTCAATGAGCTGGAAAGCGTCAACGGCAAGTACACCTCGCTGATCGCATTCTTCCACGTCGTGTTGCAGGCGCCGACGCGCGTCTATGAGGTATTGCCGATCGCGGTGCTGATCAGCGCAATCTACGTCTTTTCGCAGCTGGCCAGCCAGTCTGAGTACACGATCTTCCGGGTGGCGGGGCTGAATACGCGGCAGGCCCTGTTTTCGCTGTTCAAGCTGGCGGTACCGCTGGCCCTCATCACCTTCATCTTCGGCGAGTTCATCGGCCCGCGCGCCGAGCAGTTCGCGCAGAAGGTGAAGCTGGAAGCCATCGGCGCCACGGTATCGTCGGACTTCCGTTCCGGCGTCTGGGTCAAGGACCGCGACAAGGATCCGAGCGGCAGCGGCGAGATCACCCGCTTCGTCAACGTGGCCGGGCTGCGGCCGGACCAGACCATCACGGGCATTACGGTCTACGAGTTCGATGCCGAGTACCGCCTGCGCGTCATCCGGGTGGTGAAGGAAGGCCGCTACCAGGGCGCCCAGTCGTGGCTGCTCAGCGACGTCAACGAGACGCGCTTCTCCGAACTGGGCAAGCCGCCCGGCGCGCCGGGCGACGGGCTCGCGCCGGAGTTCCGCGCCGAGCAGGTGCGGTTCCCCAGCATCACCATGCATTCCGAGCTGACCCCGCAGATCCTGTCCGTGCTGCTGGTCACGCCCGAACGCATGTCCACGCTGGACCTGTTCCGCTATATCCGGCACCTGCGTGACAACAAGCAGGACACGCAGCGCTACGAGATCGCCTTCTGGAAGAAGGTGGTCTACCCGCTGACCCTGTTCGTCATGATGGCCCTGGCCCTGCCCTTCGCCTACCTGCACGCACGTGCCGGCGCGGTGGGTGTCAAGGTGTTCGGCGGGATCATGCTGGGGCTGTCTTTCCACCTGTCGAATACGCTGTTTTCGCACGTGGGGCTGCTGCATACCTGGCCGCCGATCCTCTCGGCACTGGTGCCCGGCACGCTGTACCTGCTGTTTGCACTGACGGCGCTGCGCTGGGTGGATCGTCACTGACGCAAGGGCCATGATGCCTCCGACCGCAGCCCCGCCCCGCCGCCAGGCCCTCGTGTTGTTCGCGCACGGCGCGCGCGATGTGCGTTGGCGCGAACCGTTTGACCGGCTGGCGCGGAAGCTCTGCGCTGCCCTGCCGGGGACGCCGGTCCGGCTTGCCTTCCTGGAACTGATGTCGCCGCAGTTGCCGGAGGCCCTGGCTGAGCTGGCTTCCGCCGGCATCGGTGAAGTCACTGTGGTGCCCGTGTTCTTCGGGCAGGGCGGTCACTTGCGGCGGGACCTGCCGGCGCTGGTCGATACCTGCAGGCAGCAATATCCCGCCTTGTCGATTCGCTGCGCGGCAGCGGTCGGTGAGGACGACAGCGTGCTGGATGCGATTGCCGCGTACTGCGTGGCCTCGCTCGCCCCGGCCGCGACTGGCGGCGCCTGAAAAAAAACCGGGCAGATGCCCGGTCTTTCTTTCGCCTGCTCTCTTAAGCCTCGTTAAGCTGCCTCAGGCCGCTTTCGCCGCAACAGGCTCCGTCACGTCGAGAACCGGCTCCGTCGCCCGGGCTGCCAGCGCCGCCCCGATCATCAGCAGGCTCGGCTGCGCCGGGTCGATCCAGCCGGCAGCCTCGCCCGCCGCCATCTGCTGCAGCGTGAAAGCATGGCTGCGCTGACGAGGGGTGCTGACGGACTCCACCACCCATGCCGGCGTCGAAGGCGCCTTGCCGTGCGCGATCAACTGCGCGGCAATGGCCGCAGCCTGATCGCGTCCCATGTAGTAGACCAGCGTATCGGCACGCACATCGGCCTGGATATCGGCCGCCGCCGGCACTTCCGAGCCGTCCGCCGCCTTGGCCTGCGTGGCGAAGGCAACGCTGCGCGACACGCCGCGCTTGGTCAGCGGCCTGGCGATGGCCGATGCTGCCGCCAGTGCAGCAGTGATGCCGGGCACCACCTCGTACGCGATGCCCGCGGCTTCCAGCGCCTGAAGTTCTTCATCGGCGCGGCCGAACAGCATCGGGTCGCCGCCCTTCAGGCGCACCACGCGCTCGAACTTGGTGGCCATGTCGACGATCTGGCGGTTGATGAACAATTGCGCCGTCGAACGCTTGCCGCAGCGCTTGCCCACTTCCACCAGCTTCGCCTGCGGACACCAGGCCAGCATCTCCGGCGCTACCAGTGCATCATGCAGCACGACCTGGGCTTCGCCCAACAATCGTGCACCACGCACCGTAATGAGATCCGCCGCCCCGGGGCCTGCCCCGATCAGGTAGACCTTGCCGGTCGCTTTGCCTGTCTTGCTCATCGTCTGCCCCTTGCGCCTGCGCTTGACTGCGTGTCGTAACGCTCAGGAGTATGCACGGATCATGCCCGCGGCCACCGTATGATTGGTCGCCTCGTCGATCAGCACGAATGCGCCGGTCGCCGGGTTGTCACCGTAGGTGTCGCACACGATCGGCTTCTGCAGCGAGATCTGCACCGAACCGATGTCGTTCAGGCGGATGTCGCGGCGGCCCGTTTCGTGCGACAGCGTGTGTACGTCCAGCACGCGGTCCACTGCCGACACGCGCGCGAACACGCTGGCCGTGGTGTGCTTGAGCACGTACTTGCGCGCCGGGTTCAGCGACTCGTCGTCGAACCAGCACAGGTCGGCCTGCAGTTTCTTGGCGGGGGCCGCGGTCGCATCGGCGGCAACGAACATATCACCACGTGATACATCGACGTCTTCGGACAGTCGCACGGTGACGGTGTCGCCAACATTGGCGGACTCGGCAGCGCCGTTGGGCGTCAGCACTTCCGCCACCACGGCATCGCGGTTGGCGGGCAGCACGCGCAGCTTCTGGCCCACGCGCACGGTGCCGGCTTCGATCCGGCCGGCATAGCCGCGGAAATCGTCCGATTGCGAACCGTCCTGGCGGATCACCAGCTGCACCGGGAAGCGCAACGCGGCGTCATCCTCGGGCGCGGCTTCTTCCACCGGCAGTTCTTCCAGCAGCGGCAGCAGCGGCTCGCCCTGGTACCAGGGCATGGCATCGCTCTCGTGCACGATGTTGTCGCCGCGCAGCGCGGAGACCGGCACGTAGCGCACGTCCTTCAGGCCGAGCTGGGCAGCCAGTTCGGTATAGGCGGTGCGGATTTCGTTGAAGCGCTGTTCGCTGTAGTCGACCAGGTCCATCTTGTTGACGGCCACGATCACGTGCCGGATCTCCAGCAGCTTCAGGATCGCCGAGTGACGCTTGGTCTGGGCCAGCAGTTCGGCACGGCCGTCGGTGACCGTGACGCGGGTGGCATCGACCAGCACGATGGCCGCGTCCGCGGTCGAGGCACCTGTCACCATGTTGCGCGTGTACTGCTCGTGGCCCGGCGTATCGGCGATGATGAACTTGCGGCGCGCGGTCGAGAAGTAGCGGTACGCCACGTCGATGGTGATGCCCTGCTCGCGCTCGGCTTCCAGGCCGTCGGTCAGCAGCGAGAAGTCGATCTGCTCGCCGGCGGTGCGCTTGTTCTTGGCGTTGGTCAGCGCGGTCAGCTGGTCGGACAGCACGGCCTTGCTGTCGAACAGCAGGCGGCCGATCAGCGTGCTCTTGCCGTCGTCGACGGAGCCGGCGGTGATGAAACGCAGCAGGCCCTGGTGGGTAGATTGGTGAGTCATGTCGTAATCCTTGGCTGCGTCGGCTTAGAAATAGCCTTCCTTCTTGCGGCGCTCCATCGACGCCTCGCTGGTCTGGTCGTCCATGCGCGTGGCGCCGCGCTCGGTGATCTCGGTCACCGCCGTTTCGGCGATGATCGCTTCCGGCGAATCCGCCGTGCTGGCCACCGGGCAGGTGCAGCTGATGTCGCCCACGGTGCGGAAGCGGACCGACAGTACTTCGCTGACGTCGCCGTCCTGCTTCGGCGTGATCGGCGTCACCGGCACCAGCAGGCCGTTCTTGCGCACCACTTCGCGCTGGTGCGTGTAGTAGATCGGCGGCAGCGCCAGCTTCTCGCGGGCGATGTATTGCCACACGTCCAGCTCGGTCCAGTTCGAGATCGGGAACACGCGCATCTGCTCGCCCTGCGCCATGCGGGCGTTGTAGAGGCTCCACAGCTCGGGGCGCTGGGCCTTCGGGTCCCACTGGCCGAACTCGTCGCGGAACGAGAAGATGCGTTCCTTGGCGCGCGCCTTCTCTTCGTCGCGGCGGGCACCGCCCATCAGCGCGTCGAACTGGTGCTCGGCGATGGTTTCCAGCAGCGTCACGGCCTGCGCCGCATTGCGCGAGTCGGTGTCCTTGCGCAGGCGCACGGTGCCGCGCTTGATGGAATCTTCCACATGCCCGACCACCAGGCGGGCGCCGAGATCGGCCACGCGCTGGTCACGGAAGGTGATCACTTCCGGGTAGTTGTGGCCGGTATCGATGTGCACCAGCGGGAACGGCAGCTCGATCTTGCGGTCGCCCAGGCGGAAGGCCTTCAACGCCAGGTGCAGCATGACGATCGAATCCTTGCCGCCCGAGAACAGCAGCGCCGGGTTGCGGCACTCGGCCACCACCTCGCGGATGATGTAGATCGACTCGGCCTCCAGGCGGTCGAGGTGGTCGTTCTGTACCTGCAGCAGGTGCGCCACGTTGCTGGCAGCGCTTGCGATATCGTTCATGATGCCCATGTCGTTCGGCCCAATCTCAATGCTTGATGTTCTGTTCGTGGAGCCCGCACTCTTTCGAGTCCTTGCTCTCCCACCACCAGCGCCCGGCACGCACGTCTTCACCGGCGCGCACCGCACGCGTACAAGGTTCGCAGCCGATGCTGGGGTAGCCCTTGGCATGCAGCGCGTTGACCGGCACGTTGTGGCGCTTCAGGTAGGCCCACACCTCGGACTCGGTCCAGTCCGCGAGCGGATTGAACTTGGGGATGCCGCGGGCATCGTCCATTTCCTCGAACGGCAGTTCGGCGCGCGTAACGGCCTGCTCGCGGCGCTGGCCCGTCATCCAGGCGTCCGCGTGCGACAGCGCGCGGTTGAGCGGCTCAACCTTGCGGATGCCGCAGCAATCCTTGCGCAGGTCGACGCTGTCGTAGAACGCGTTCAGGCCGTGCTTCTTCAGGTAGTTCTCGACCGCCTCGGGGTCCGGCGTGAACTGTTCGACGGTGTAGCCGTAGTGCGCCTTGACCTCATCGAGGACGGCCAGGGTCTCCGCGTGCAGGCGGCCGGTATTCAGCGTGAACACCCGGATGCCCGCGCGCACGGCCTGCGTGCCGCGCAGGATCGCGTCGGTCAGCACCATGTCCTCGGCAGCGAGGCTGGTGGCAAAGCGCGCGCGGAAGAAACGCCCGGCAATCCCCGTCAGGCGGGTCGCCAGCGCGCGCTCCTTCTCTTCCAGAGCCGCCAGGCTGCCCGTGTACTCGGGCATGGTCCACAGCGCGGGACGCAGCGCCGATGCCGGCGCACCGGCATCCACCACCGCGATGTCGCTCAATGCAGCGCTCATGCCGATTCCCTTGCGCCAACCTCGGCGCGTGCACGGCGGAACAGCGGCAGCGGCTCATCGACCGATGCCTGGTACGTCACGGTGAACTCGGTGAAGCCCTTGATCGCGTCCTCGATGTCCTTGTCGGCGCGCACCGCGAAGGTGTCGAAACCGCAGCGCTTCATGAAGTTGAGCTGATCGCGCAGCACGTCGCCGATGGCGCGCAGCTGGCCCTTCCACTGGTAGCGCGTGCGCAGCAGGTAGGCCGTGGAGAACCCGCGGCCATCGCGGAACACCGGGAAATCCACCGCGACCACGGCCACGCCGTCGAACAGCGGCTGGGCATCGCCCGGCTCGTCTTCGGGTGCCAGCCACACGCCGGTGCGCTCGCGCGCGCGGCCGGCCAGCAGGTCTTGATGCGACTTCCACACCGTCAGCGGGAACAGGACGGCGTCCTGGCTCTGCACGGCGGCGGTGATCTGCTCTTCCGTCAGCGGCTGGCCTTCGGCGCCACGCAGCACGCTCCAGTTGTCTTCGACGATGGCCGGGGTGACCGCGTCGGCGGTACGTTGCAGTTGAATGATCTTTGCCATGTGTCTATCTCCGGTCCTCAGGCTTCGGCGCGCTCGCGCGGCTGCTTGTCGGCGTACACGCGTTCCTTGAACGGGGTGATGCCGATCCGGTTCACGGTTTCGATGAAGCGTTCGTCTTCGATGCGGTTGGCCACGAAGGTCTCGATGATGCGCGAGATCACGTCCGGCATTTCCTCGGCGCTGAACGACGGGCCGATGACCTTGCCCAGCGCGGTGCTGTTGCCCTGGGCACCGCCCAGCGTGACCTGGTACCACTCGGAGCCATCCTTGTCGACGCCGAGGATGCCGATATTGCCGACATGGTGGTGGCCGCAGGCGTTGATGCAGCCCGAGATGTTCAGCGACACTTCGCCCAGGTCATGGACGAAGTCCAGGTTGTCGAAACGCTCCTGGATGGCCAGCGCGATCGGGATCGACTTGGCATTGGCCAGCGAGCAGAAGTCGCCGCCCGGGCAGGCGATGATGTCGGTCAGCAGGCCGATGTTGGCCGTAGCCAGGCCAGCCTTCTTCGCGAGCTGCCACAGGTCGTACAGGTCGTGCTTCTTCACGTCCGGCAGCACCAGGTTCTGCTCGTGCGCGACGCGCAGCTCGCCGAAGCCGAAGCGGTCGGCCAGGTCGGCCACGGCTTCCATCTGCTCGGCAGTGGCATCGCCCGGAGGCGAGACCGGACCCGGCTTGGTCGACAGCGTCACCGCGGCATAGCCCGGCACCTTGTGGCCGTGCACGCTGCGGCTCACCCAGCGGGCGAAAGCCTTGTCTTCCAGCAGGTGCTTCTCGTACGAAGCGTCGGTGTCGGCCAGCTTCTCATAGGCCGGCAGCGTGAAGTACTGCGCCACGCGGTCGAACTCGTCCTGCGTCAGCGTGCCGGGGCCGTCCTTGCTGTACTGCCACTCCTCTTCGACTTCCTGCGCGAACTTCTCGGCGCCGATGGCCTTGACCAGGATCTTGATGCGCGCCTTGTACTTGTTGTCGCGGCGGCCATAGCGGTTGTACACGCGGATGGCGGACTCGACGTAGGTCAGCATGTGCTGCCACGGCAGGTCGTCCTTGATGACCGTGCCGAGGATCGGGGTGCGGCCCAGGCCGCCGCCGGCCAGCACGCGGATGCGGGTCTCGCCGGCGTCGTTCTTGTAGACGTAGATGCCGATGTCGTGCATCTGCACCACGGCGCGGTCGTCCTTCGAGGCCGAGATGGCGATCTTGAACTTGCGCGGCAGGAACGCGAATTCCGGCTGGAACGTGCTCCACTGGCGCAGCAGTTCGGCCAGCACGCGCGGGTCGACCGACTCGTCCGGCGCCACGCCGGCGAAGTGGTCGGTGGTGATGTTGCGCACGCAGTTGCCCGAGGTCTGGATGCCGTGCATCTCGACGCTGGCCAGCTCGGCCAGCACGTCGGGCACGCGCTCGAGTTCCATCCAGTTGTACTGGATGTTCTGGCGCGTCGAGAAGTGGCCATAGCCGCGGTCGTACTCGCGCGCGATATGGGCCAGCTTGCGCATCTGCTTCGAGGCCAGCAGGCCGTATGGGATCGCCACGCGCAGCATGTAGGCATGGCGCTGCATGTACAGGCCGTTCTGCAGCCGCAGCGGCAGGAATTCTTCCTCGGTCAGTTCGTCCGACAGGCGGCGGCGCACCTGGTCACGGAACTGGGCGACGCGCTCGTTGACGATGCGCTGGTCATATTGGTCGTACTGATACATGGCGGGGTCCGTTCAGTATTCGTTGAATTCAGGAGACGAGCTTGATGGCGACCAGGGTCAGCGTGGTGGCCAGGGCCGCGCGCACCAGGCGCTCGGGCAGCGCGCGGGAGAGCTGCGCACCCAGCCAGATGCCGGGGATCGAGCCCACCAGCAGCGCCAGCAGCAGATTCCAGTCGACCGTGCCGAGCCACACATGGCCCAGCCCGGCCAGCGCCGTCAGCGGGACGGCGTAGGCGATATCGGTGCCGGCCACTTCGGCCGGCTTCATATGGGGATACAGCAGCAGGATCAGCGTGGCGCCAACCGCGCCGGCACCGATCGACGACACCGTGACCAGCACGCCGATCACGGCGCCGACCACGATGGTGGCAATCACTTGCGCACGGCCCTGCAGCTGGAAGCGCGGGTTGCGCTCGAGCCAGGCCAGCATCTGCTTGCGGAACAGCAGCGACAGCACCGTCAGCAGCACCGACACGCCGATCGTCAGGCGAATCGCGTGCAGCCACTGGCCATTCAGTTCACCGGCGCTCTTCAGCACGAGGATGGCGGCCACCGCGGCCGGCAGGCTGCCGATGCACAGGCGGCGCACGACCTGCCACTGCACATGGCCGTGCGCACGGTGCGCCAGCGTGCCGAAACCCTTGGTGATCGACGCGAAGGCCAGGTCCGTACCGACCGCCGTGGCCGGCGAAAAGCCGAACAGCAGCGTCAGCAGCGGCGTCATGAGCGAGCCCCCGCCCACCCCGGTCAGACCGACGAGGACGCCTACGAACAAACCGGAAACGGTATAGGCAAGGGACATGGATGAGGCTCGGCTGGGCCAGTCCGTCTTGCCGGCGCCACGTTCAGGGTGGCGGCTGCGGGCGCAATGCGGGCTGGCCGTTTATTAACAAAGTTCGAGAATCGTAATAAACTGGCCTCATACCTCAAACTAATAAGAAGTTGTTTGTTTATACGACTCAAGATATATGAACCTGCACCAGTTTCGCTTTGTGCGTGAAGCGGTACGCCAGAACTACAATCTGACGGAGGCCGCAAAAGCGCTCTACACATCACAACCGGGTGTGTCGAAGGCCATCATCGAGCTGGAAGAAGAGCTGGGTGTCGATATCTTCACACGCCACGGCAAACGCATCCGCAGCCTGACCGAGCCGGGGCGGCGCATCCTCAACTCGGTCGAGAAAATCCTGCAGGAGGTGGAAAGCCTGAAGCGCGTGGGCATGGACTACGCCGCACAGGACCAGGGCAACTTCACCATTGCCACCACCCACACGCAGGCACGCTACGCGCTGCCGCGGGTCATCAGCGAGTTCACCAAGCGCTACCCCAAGGTGCGCCTGTCGATCCAGCAGGGCAACCCGGCGCAGATTGCCGACATGCTCCTCCATGACCAGGCGGACATCGGCATTGCGACAGAAGGCATCACCAACGAAAAATCCCTGGTCTCCCTGCCCGGCTACCAATGGCAACATGTGGTGATTACGCCACCAGACCATCCCCTGCTGGAAAAGAAGCATCTGGCGCTGGAAGACCTCAAGGGCTACCCGCTCATCACCTATGACCCCAACTTCGCCGGTCGCCCCAAGATCGACAAGGCCTTCGCGCTGCGCCACCTGGAGCCTGACATCATCCTGGAAGCCATCGATGCGGACGTGATCAAGACGTACGTGGAGATCGGGCTCGGCGTCGGCATTGTCGCGGGCCTGGCCTACGACCCCGAGCGCGACCGCAACCTGCGCGGCATTCCTGCCGGCCACCTGTTCGGTACCAATGTGACCCACCTGGCCGTCAAGCAGGGCGCCTACCTGCGCAGCTTTGTCTATACCTTCATCGAACTGTTCTCGCCCACGCTGAATCGCAAGCTCGTGGAGCAGGCCATGTCGGGCGAGCACGAGGTCTACGAACTCTGAGCCTCGCGGTACTCGCCCTTCCTTCCGCCCTTCCTTCTATCTATGCAGGACACTTTCATGCACGTTTTCCTGGCACGCCCGTGCCACCCGCAGCCGGAGGCCCGCCCGTGAGCGAATTGCCGCAAATCCACTGGACCGAGGACGGCGCGGAACACAGTGCGCACTGGCGCTCGGAAGCCGGCCTGCCGCCGCCGCGCCGCGTGGTGGTGGCCGATGACACCACGTCCGCCGATACCGCGTACCGCCTGGCCTGCGAAGGCACCGCGCTGCTGTGGCGCGGCGACTTCCAGAACGCGCGCCAGCTGCTGCAGGCCATGGCCCGCCGCACCGAGCGCAAGCCGAAGAAGAAGAGCCGGCCCGGACACAAGCCCGCCGCGGCCGAGTCGCCGACCGAGGCCTTCCACCAGCACCGGCTGGCACAGTCCCAGCGCGCCCGCACGCTGGGCATGCTGCTGCTGCCGTTCGACGCCGGCCATACCGTGCCGCTGCGCCGCGCCCCGGACGTCGCGCAGGCCTGCGAGCAGGTCTACGGCAGCGCCGGCGAACCCTACGTCGCGTCGATGCGCGAGCTGCTCGGCATGATCGGCGCCTACGAATGGCGTCGCAAAGGGGTGGAGATTCCCGCGCTGGGCGCGCGCGTCCACCCGTGGTACGGCGTGTTCTCGCCGGTGCGCGGCGAGTACGTGGACCTCGTCGCCAACGCCCCGCTGCCGTCCAAGGCGCTGGCGTTCGATATCGGCGCGGGCACTGGCGTGCTGTCGGCCGTGCTGGCCCGGCGTGGCGTCAAGCGCGTGGTGGCCACGGACCAGGACCCGCGCGCGCTGGCTTGCGCGCGCGAGAACCTCGAACAGCTTGGCGTGACTGGCCAGGTAGAGGTCGTGGAAGCCGACCTGTTCCCGCCGGGCCGGGCGCCGCTGATCGTTTGCAACCCGCCCTGGGTGCCGGCACGTCCGAGCTCGCCCGTGGAGCGCGCCGTCTACGATCCCGACAGCGTCATGCTGCGCGGCTTCCTGGACGGCCTGGCGGCCCACCTCGAGCCTGGCGGCGAGGGATGGCTACTGCTGTCCGACCTGGCCGAGCACCTCGGCCTGCGTTCGCGCGAGCAACTGCTCGGCTGGATCGAAGCGGCCGGTCTGCAGGTGCTGGGCCGCACGGACATCCGCCCGCGCCACCCGCGCGCGGCGGACGCCGCCGACGCGCTCCATGCGGCGCGCTCGGCGGAAGTGACCTCGCTCTGGCGGCTGGGGGCGCGGTAAGCACCCGCCGCCCGGGGCGGTGCGGCCTGCCAGCCGCTCCGCTATGCTTGCTGCCGACGGCTTCTCTCTCCACATCCGGGGAGAGTGGCCGCAGAGAAAAAAAAGAAAACACATCGAGAGGAGAACCCATGCCCAACCTGCCGCGCCGCGCGCTTGCTGTCGCCTGCGCCTGCGCCACCGCGCTGATCGCCAATGCCGCGCTGGCCGACATCCGTGTTGGCGTGGATGTCTCGACCACCGGGCCGGCTGCGTCGATCGGCATTCCGTCGAAGAACACGGTGCTGATGTGGCCGCAGACGCTGGGCGGACAGAAGGCCCACTACGTGCTGCTGGACGACGGTTCGGACCCGGCCGCCGCGGTGCGCAACGTGCGCAAGCTGATTTCCGAGGAAAAGGTCGACGTCATCGTCGGCCCCAACATCACGCCCAATGCGATTGCCGCGCTGGACGCCATCGCCGAGAGCGAAACGCCCATGGTGGCGCTGGCCGCCTCCGCCGCGATCATCGAGCCGCTGACCGATGCGCGCCGGCGCTGGGCCTTCAAGATGCCGCAGAACGACTCGCACATGGCCACGGTGCTGACCGAGTACATGAGCAACCATGGCGTGAAGACGGTCGGCTTCATCGGATTTTCGGACACCTACGGCGAAAGCTGGTGGCGCGAGTTCTCGCGCCTGGCGGAAGTGCGCAAGCTGAAGGTGGTCGGCAATGAACGCTTTGGCCGCAACGACACCTCCGTGACCGGGCAGGTGCTCAAGCTGATGTCGGCCAACCCTGACGCCATCCTCATCGCCGGCTCGGGCACGCCCGCGGTGCTGCCCCAGAAGACGCTGGTCGAGCGCGGCTACAAGGGCAAGATCTACCAGACCCACGGCATCGCCACGTGGGACTTCCTGCGCGTAGGCGGCAAGGATGTGGAAGGCACCCTGTTCCCCACCGGCCCCGTCGTGGTCGCGCGCCAGTTGCCGGCCAGCCATCCCGTGCGCAAGGTGGCACTCGATTTCGTCACGCGCTATGAAGCGAAGTACGGCGCCGAGAGCGTGACGCAGTTCGCCGGCGACGCCTGGGGCGCGTGGCAGTTGCTCGACGATGCGTCGCGGCGCGCACTGAAGACCGGTGCGCAGCCGGGCACGCGCGAATTCCGCAACGCCTTGCGCAACGCCATTGAAACCACCTCCAACCTCACCATTCCCAACGGCGTCATGAACATGAACGCGAAAGACCACCAGGGCTTCGACCAGCGTTCGCGCGTGATGGGAACCGTCCGCAACGGCAAGTTCGCCTACGCGGGCGAAGAGTAACAGCCGCAGCCACTACGACCGGCATGACCGGCACCGCCCGGACTGAACAGGAAACACCGCATGACCACCGCCTCTCCCCAATCCTCCGCACGCACCGTCGCCTTTATCGGCCTGGGCGCCATGGGCACGCACATGGCCCGCCACCTGCTGGCAGGGGGCCACCAGGTGCGCGCCTTCGTGCGCCGCCCTGAAGCGGCCGAAGCCGCGCGCGCCCTCGGCGCCGAGCCGTTCTTCACGCCCGCCGAAGCCGCGCGCGGCGCCAGCGTGGTGTTCACCAACGTGACCTCGTCCGAGGACGTGCGCGACGTGCTGCTCGGCGAGAGCGGCGTGATCCACGGCGCCGCCCCCGGCACCGTCTGCGTCGACCACAGCACCATCTCGCCGATCGTCACGCGTGAAATCGCCGCCGCACTGGCCGCACGCGGCATCGACATGCTGGACTGCCCCGTATCGGGCGGCACCGTCGGGGCCGAGGCCGCCACGCTGACCATCATGGTCGGCGGCAAGCCCGAAGTGCTGGAAGGCGTGCGCCCGCTGCTGGCGCTGATCGGCAAGACCATCACCCACATCGGCGACCACGGCGCCGGCCAGGTGGCCAAGCTGTGCAACCAGATCGCGCAGGTGGTCAATATCGAGGGCATCGCCGAGGCCATGCGCTTTGCGTCCGCGCAGCAGGTCGACACCGCTCGCGTGTTCGAGGCCATGTCCACCGGCATGGCCGGCAGCCGCATGCTCGACATGATGGGACCCAAGATGGTCGCGCACGACTTCGCCGCCGGCATCGAGGCACGGCTGCATGACAAGGACTTCGGGCTCGCGCGCGATATCGCTCAGGAAATCGGCCTGAAGCTGCCGGCCATGGAGGCCACCTCGGGCCAGCTCCGGACGCTCATGGACAAGGGCTGGGGCAAGGACGATACCTCGTCCCTGCTGCGCGTGCTGGAGGATTGAGCGTGGCAGCTATGTCCTGACGCCCGTCAGCGCCAGGACGGCCCGCAGCAGCGTGCTGTCGGGATTGGCCAGGTCGTCCATCACGTTGAAATGGTGGCGGCCCGGCAGCGGCACATCCTGCGCCGCATTGGCCGGCCACGCGGCGCGGATCAGGGCGTTCTGGCGGTGGTATTCGGCGGCTTCCAGTTCGCCCACGGCCGTCACCAGCGGCGCATGCGTCGCGGGCTGCATGAACGCCGGCGACAGGCGCGCTACGTCGGCCTCCGACAGGCGCAGGTCGCGCTGCAGGAATTCGGCGCGGCGCAGCGGCTCCAGGTCATACAGGCCGCTGATCGCCAGGCCGCCCTTGACCAGGTCGTCCGGCAGGTCGGGGCCCACCTGCGGCCACAGCGCCGCCATCAGCATGGCCACCAGGTGGCCGCCAACCGAATGGCCCGCCACGAAGATGCGCGAATGGTCATGGCCCAGCCGCTCCGATTGCCGGTAGAGCCACGCCAGGCTGCCCACCACCTGGCGCACGATCGCCGGCACCGTCACGGACGGGCACAGCGAATAGTTCACGACCGCCACGGACACGCCCAGCCGCGGCAGCTCGCTGGCCACGAAACTGTGGTCGCGCTTGTCCAGCGCGCGGAAATAGCCCCCGTGCACGAATACCAGCAGTGGCGGGCGCTCGCCGGCGCCCGGAAAGTAGTCCAGCCGCTCGTCCTGCGCGCGGGCCGAACCCGGTGCCGCGTAGCTGAGATCCTCCTGGTAGCCGCCGCGCGCGCGCACCTGCGCCGACAGCGTCGCCCAGCGCGCCATGTGCTCGGCGTTGTCGGGCACGCGCGCACGGTTGTTGTATTCTCGCTCGTAGAAGGCCGGGTCCTGCGAAGGCAACCGGGCCAGGCTGGCCAGGGAGGATTGTGCGGGCATGGCGTGCTCGGCGTGGGTGGCAAACCACCATCGTAGCCCCGGCCCGGCCCGCGCGGATATCCGTGCCAATACCACTCACCGGACCCCGCCATGGTCGTCAAACGCAGTCTCCGGAGCGGCCGGGGCGACCAGCTCGGCCCGCCAGACCCGGTGCCGGACGCGGCCGCGGGCCGCTGCCCGCTCTGCGGCCGGGAACTCGTGGAAGGCCCGAGCACCGACCTGCACCATCCGGTGCCGCGCAGCCACGGCGGCCGCGAAGCCGTACCGATGCACCGCGTCTGCCACCAGAAGATCCACTCGGTCTTCACCGAGGCCGAGCTGGCGGGCGGCTTCCACGACTGGGAAGCGCTGCGGCACCACCCGGCCATGGCCGACTTCATCCGCTGGATCGCCCGCAAACCGCCTGAATACTACGATCGCAGCCGCCACACCAACGCCCGCCGGGGCCGCTGAGCGCACCTGCAGGTTGTCGACAGGGGCGATTTCCGGCATAATTCGCGGCTCAGCGCGGTGCCGGCTCCGGCGCCCACACCTGCCCGGGTGGTGAAACAGGTAGACGCAGGGGACTCAAAATCCCCCGCCGCAAGGCGTGTCGGTTCGAGTCCGACCCCGGGCACCATCAATACCGATCAACCCTTTGATTGACAAAGGATTTCCGGATCGGCCCTCTCAGCTCTCATTGAAATGCCCCGCGCGCATGCATGGCTGCGCGCACGCGCCAAAAGGATTAGCCGTTCTGAGGCCTTCCGCACAAATGTCATCAGCCTTTGGGATGAAGCGGCCCGTCATTGTTACTAAGCTCGAACATCCGGAACCCTTCCACACCGGTACCCAGACAGGAGGCAACATGACGACAGCAGCCACTTCTCCACGCTCCGTGCTGGCGCAACGATTCAAGCAACGGCTGAAGCCCTTGATGCCGGCGTGGGTGCTGAAGTTCCACCGCGACCGTGTGATCCGCAGGGAAGGCTCGCTGTACGATGGCAAGTCACTGGGCGAGGTGTTCACCCATGTGTACGAAACCGGCGCCTGGGGCGTGGCCGAAGACCAGTCCGGGTTCTACAGCGGCAGCAGTTCCCATGATCCGAAGATCGTCGAACCCTATGTCGAGGCGGTGACGGCGTACCTCACGGCCATGCCGGAGCGGCCTTCCGTCGTCGATCTGGGCTGTGGCGACTTCAATGTCGGCAAGCGCCTTCGCGCCGTTTGCGGACGCTACATCGGCTGCGATGTCGTGGACGCGGCGGTCCAGTCGAACCGGACGCGGTTCGCCGATCTCGACGTGGACTTCCGCTGCGTCGACATCACGACCGACCCGCTGCCCCCGGGCGATATCGTATTCCTGCGCCAGGTGCTCGATCATCTGGACAACGCGCGCATTGCCACCGTGCTGTCGAAGCTGGGCCCGTACAAGGTGCTGGTGCTGACCGAGTACCTGCCGCAGAGCGCGAACTTCACGCCCAATCTCGACAAGACGATCGGCTCGCACCTGCGCCTGTTCGGGGCGCAACCGAGCGGGCTCGTGCTGACCGCGCCGCCGTTCAACCTGAAGGTACGGTCCGCGCGGATTCTCTGCGAGGTGCCAGACAGCGGTGGCGTCATCCGCACAATCGCCTACGAACTGCCGGGACAGTGAGCGCCATCGCCGGGAGCCGTCCCGGCGCATGCGCGAGACGGCCCTCCCCTTGTCGGACGGAATCCACTGGCGCATCCGCTCCCGGTTTTCCTATGCTATGCATTGGTCAATCTCGCCCTGGAGCCCAGCCATGACCCGATTCGCGCGATATGCCGTCCCTGCCGTTGCCTGCATTGCCCTGGCAGGTTGCGCCAACATGAACATGGACAGCATGACGCAAGCCGGCGGCAGCCTGTTCTCGGCCGCCTCGCTGACCGACGCCAACGTCAAGACCCTGTCCGACCAGTCCTGCGCGGAAATGGACAAGAAAAACACCGTTGCGGCGGCCGACAGCCCCTACACCAAGCGGCTCGCCAACGTGATGAGCGGCCTCGGCAACACCGGCCTGCCGCTCGACGCCAAGGTGTACATGACCAAGGACGTGAATGCCTGGGCCATGGCCAACGGCTGCGTGCGCGTCTACAGCGGCCTGATGGACCTGATGAGCGACGATGAAGTCCGCGGCGTGGTGGGCCACGAGATCGGCCACGTTGCGCTGGGCCATACCAAGCACGCCATGCAGGTGGCATACAGCACGGCGGCCGCGCGCGGCCTGCTTGGTTCGCTGGGCAGTCCGACCCTTACCGCGCTGACATCGTCGCAACTCGCCGACCTGGGCGAGCAGTTCGTCAATGCGCAGTTCTCGCAACGGCAGGAAAGCGCCGCCGACGACTATTCGTTCGACCTGCTCACCAAGAACGGCGCCAACCGGCAGGCGCTGGCGTCCGCATTCCGCAAGCTGGCGACACTCGATGGTGGCCAGTCCAGCATGCTCAGCAGCCACCCTGGATCGCTGGAACGCGCCAAGCACATCGACGCGCGGCTCGCCGGCGGCAAGTAGCGCGCCGCGCTGCCATTGCGGCGCCGCACCCAATCGGGGGAGGCGCAACTGGCTTGCCGCGTGCCGCCGCGCGGCGGCCACTGACCGCGTTTAATTATTTAATTCACGGACAAAAGCTTTCAGTACGCCGGTTGCAACCCGACAGTGATAATCCATCACGCTGCATCCCCTTGCGGATGCTGATGCGTTCCGGCCCGCAGGGCCACGCGTTTCGGGCGGCCCTGCGCGACGGCACGTATCCGCGCCACGCCGCACGCCCCAAGGATATCGCTGCCGCGACATGGAATTGCTATCAGGCCTGCTTGCCTCGCAACCGGAGATTGCGCTCTTCCTCGCGCTCGCAGTCGGCCACGCCATTGGCGCGATCCGGTTCGGCCCGTTCCAGCTCGGCGGCATCTGCGGCACGCTGATCGCTTCGCTCGTGATCGGGCAAAGCGGCGCGCGCCTCGATGCCGACGTCAAGAACGTCGCGTTCGCCGTGTTCATCTTCGCGCTGGGCTTTACTGGCGGGCCGCAGTTCTTCGCCAATGTCGGGCGCGAATGGCGCATCGGCCTGCTCTCGCTCGTGGAAGTCTTCGTGCTGCTGGGCTTGCTGGCCATCGCCGTGCCGTTGCTGGGGCTCGACCAGGGCACGGCCGCCGGCCTGCTCGCCGGCGCCGCGACCGAGTCGGCCGTCATCGGCACCGCATCCGAAGCGATTGCGCGGCTGGGCATCTCGTCGGAACAGATACGCGTACTGCAGACCAATATCGTCACGGCGTACAGCGTGACCTATCTGTTCGGCCTGGTTTCGATCGTGCTGTTCACGAGCCAGTTGGCGCCATGGCTGCTGCGCGTGAACCTGCGCGAATCGGCCGAGAACCTATGGCACAAGCTCGGTGGCGAGAACGACCTGGGCGAAGGCCAGAGCAGCGCGCTGCCGCTGCTGGTCGGACGCGTCCTGCGCGTGGAAGGTGTGGCCGGCAAGACGGTGCTCGATACCGAGAAGCTGGTCGCGCTGGGCGTGACGATCCGCCGAGTACGGCGCGACGGGACCACGTTCCGTCCGGCACCTGAGGAGATCCTGCGAACCGGTGACGTGGTGCTCGCGGTCGGCCGGCGTGATGCCATGGTGGCCTTTGCCGGCCGGGTCGGCCCCGAACTCCCCGAAGAGCCCGGCATGGAAGCCGTGCAGTGCGAGCAGGACGTCCTGCTCACGCGGCGCGAAGTTGGCGGCCTGACCCTTGCACGGCTGCGCCAGATGGCCGATGTCGGCATGGGCCGCGGCGTCTATGTCCAGCGCATCGCGCGCATGCAGCACAGCGTTCCGACGCTGCCGGAAACCGTGCTCAGGCGTGGCGATGTACTGACGCTGACCGGGCCGCAGGAAGCCGTGCAGCGGGTCGTACCCGAACTCGGCTACGCGGTCACGCCGACCATCAAGACGGACTTCGTATTCCTGGGCATCGGCGTGTTGCTGGGCATGCTGATTGGCGGATTCAGCGTCAAGCTCGGCCAGGCCGATCTTACGCTGGGCACCGGTGGCGGCTGTCTCGTGTCGGGCCTGATGTTCGGCTGGCTGCGCGCGCGCTTGCCGCTGTTCGGCTCGCTACCCTCTTCTGCCGCCGAGATCCTGAAGGACTTCGGCCTGGCCACGTTCATCGCCGCCGTGGGCCTGTCCGCCGGCCCCGACGCCATCAAGCTCATCCGCGAATACGGCCTGATCCTGCCGGTGGCGGGCATCCTGGTCTCGGTGGTGCCGGCCGGGATCTCGCTGCTCATCGGTCACCGCTTGCTGAAGCTCGACACGCCGATCCTGCTCGGCGCCGTTGCCGGACAGCACTGCAGCACGCCGACGATCATGGCGCTGACCACGGCCGCCGGCAACGGCACCCCGGTGATCGGCTACACCATCACGTACGCGATTTCCAATGTCCTGCTGCCGCTGCTGGGCCCCATATCGGTGGCCATGGCAGGGGCGCTGGCAAGGCACTGACCCGACACGGTACGCAGATACCGCGCGCGAGGATTGTCCCTGCAACACCCGGCAGCAGCTTGTCGAAAACGTCGTCTCAACTCGCATCGATTGCTTCAGGAGGGCACCATGGAATGGTTGCATGTCATCTTCCAGAAATCACCGGAATCAGCGCTATTCCTGTCGCTGGCGGTCGGCTACGCCATAGGCAAGATCACCTTCGGGCGCTTCCAGCTCGGTGGCGTGGCCGGCTCGCTGCTGGCCGCGGTGCTGATCAGCCAGGTCGGGGTCCAGATCGACAATGGCGTCAAGGCGGTGATGTTTGCCATCTTCATCTACGCGGTGGGTTACGAAAGCGGTCCGCAGTTCTTCAACTCACTGAACCGCAGTGCGCTGCGCGAGATCGCCATGTCGGTCTTCATGGCGGTATGCGGCCTGGCCACGGTGGTGATACTGGCCAAGGTCTTTGATCTCGACAAGGGCATTGCCGCCGGCCTCGCCGCGGGTGGCATGACGCAGTCGGCCATCATCGGCACGGCGGGCGACGCGATCACCAAGCTCGGACTATCGGCCGAGGAGGTGAAGCGGCTGCAGGCGAACGTGGCGATCGGCTATGCCGTGACCTATGTGTTCGGCTCGCTTGGCGCCATCATCGTCTGCGTGAACATCTTGCCGCGTTTCATGGGCGCGGACCTCAAGACGGACGCCAAGAAGATGGAACTCAAGCTGCATGGCGGACTGCCGGAGCTCGGCCCGGGCCAGCGAGGCGCGCTGCCGCGCCTGGTGGGGCGCTTGTTCCGCGTCGCCGGCGCGGCCGGCAAGACGGTCTCGCAGATCGAGATCGGCGGCGAGGACCTGGTCACGGTGGAGAAGATCCAGCGCGGCGGCAAGGCGCTCGAGGTCAAGCAGGACGTGGTGCTGAAGGACGGCGACCTGGTCCTGCTGGTGGGCCGCCGCGACGCCATGGTGCCTACCGCCGCCCTGATCGGCGAGGAAGTCGCCGACGCGGAAGGCATGGGCGTCGTCATGCAGACGCGCAAGGTCGTCTTCACTGCCAAGGGCATGAACAACAAGTCCGTGGCGGAAATCGTCGAGATCGTGGGGCGTGACATGCGCCACGGTGTCTACATCGAGCACCTCGAGCGCTATGACCACCCGCTGCCGCTGCTGCCGGATCTGAAACTGCAGCACGGCGATGTGATTACGCTCTACGGCACTCCCGCCGATACCAAGCGCGCCGTCGAGATGGCCGGCTATGAGCTGGTACCCAGCGAGAAGACGGACTTTGTCTACTTCGGCGCCGGTGTCCTGGTCGGCCTGCTCATTGGCCTGCTGGTATGGCGGGTCGGCGGCATTCCCCTGACCCTGGGCTCGGGCGGCGGCGCGCTGCTTTCCGGCCTGGTCTTCGGCTGGGCCCGGTCCAAGCACAAGATGTTCGGCGCGATGCCGACCGCCGCCTGCCAGCTGCTCAAGGACTTCGGCCTGGCGTCCTTCGTGGCCATCGTCGGCATCAACTCGGGCCTGCAGGCTGCCACCACGTTGAAGCAACAGGGCCTGACCATATTCATCCTGGGTGCCGTCGTCACGCTGCTGCCCCTGTTCCTGACCATGCTGTTCGGCCGCTATGTACTCAAGTACGACAACGCCGCAGTGCTGGCCGGCGCGCTGTCCGGATCGCGCAGCGCCAACCCCGCGTTCGGCGGGATTCTCGACAAGGCGGAGAGCCCCGTGCCGACCGTCCCCTTCGCCATCACCTACGCCATTGCCAATGTCCTGCTGACGCTGCTTGGCCCGCTCATCGTCGGGCTGGTCTAGCTGGCGCAACAACCTTTGCTTCTTTCCTCGCTGCGCGGGCCATCGCCGACACACCCGGCCCGCCAGCCTCAACCTGACACGCCTCTCAACAGGAGCAAGCCATGACCAAACCGGATATGTCCAAGCTGGCCAGCCTTTCGCCGTTTGAACTGAAGGATGAACTGATCAAGCTCGCCAGCAGCGATGCCGACCGCCTGATGCTGAATGCCGGCCGCGGCAACCCCAACTTCCTTGCCACCATCCCGCGCCATGGTTTCTGGCAGCTTGGCCTGTTCGCCATGCGCGAGTCCGAGCGTTCCTTCTCCTACATGCCGGAAGGCGTGGGCGGCTTCCCGCGCCGGGAAGGCATCGAAGAGCGCTTTGACCTGTTCGCGCGCGAATTCGCGCACGTGCCGGGCGTAGCGTTCCTGGCCGGCGCCGTCTCCTATGTGCGCGACCAGCTCGGCCTGAACGCTGGCGCCTTCCTGTATGAAATGTGCGAAGGCATCCTCGCCTGCAACTACCCGGTGCCGGACCGCATGCTGAAGCTGTCCGAAATCATCGTCGGCCAGTACATCCGCAAGGAAATGATCGGCAAGCACCCGTTCATCGGCGAGTTCGACCTGTACGCCGTCGAAGGCGGCACGGCCGCGATGACGTACCTGTTCAACTCGATCCGCGAAAACCACCTGCTCAAGGCCGGCGACACGATCGCGCTGGGCATGCCGATCTTCACGCCCTACATCGAGATCCCCGAGCTGAACGACTACAAGCTGGTCGAGCTGTCGGTCGATGCCGACCCCGACCAGCGCTGGCAGTACTCGAACAAGGAACTCGACAAGCTGCGCGACCCGAAGGTCAAGGCTTTCTTCCTCGTCAACCCGAGCAACCCGCCCTCGGTGCGCATGAGCGATGAAAGCCTGGAGTACCTGGCGTCGATCGTCGAAGAGCGCCCGGACCTGATCATCCTGACCGACGATGTGTACGGCACCTTCGCCGACAACTTCGTCTCGCTGTTCGCCATGTGCCCGAAGAACACCATCCTGGTGTACTCGTTCTCCAAGTACTTCGGCGCCACGGGCTGGCGGCTGGGCGTGATTGCCACGCACCGCGACAACGTCTTCGACGAAAAGATCGCCCAGCTGCCGGAGGCCGCGCGCAAGGAACTGCACGAGCGCTATCACTCCATCACCACGGAGCCGGACAAGCTCAAGTTCATCGACCGCATTGTGGCTGACAGCCGCACGGTGGCGCTGAACCACACGGCCGGCCTGTCCACGCCGCAGCAGGTGCAGATGGTGCTGTTCTCGCTGTTCTCGCTGATGGACACGCCGGACAACTACAAGGCCGCGATGAAGCGCCTGATCCGCAGCCGCAAGGCCGCGCTGTACCGCGAGATCGGGATTGCGCCGGAGGCCGACGACCCGAACGTCGTCGACTACTACACGCTGCTCGATATCGAGGTGCTGGGCGGCAAGGCGATCGGCCCCGACTTCGTGAAATGGGTGATGGCCTCGGTGGAGCCCAACGAGCTGCTGTTCCACCTGGCCGAGGATGCCGGCGTGGTGCTGCTGCCCGGCCGCGGCTTCGGCACGCGCCACCCGTCGGGCCGCGTCTCGCTGGCCAACCTGAACGAATCGGACTACGCGAAGATCGGCCGTTCGATCCGCAAGCTGTTCGAGGAGTATGTGGAAAAGTACAACGCCGCCACCGGCAGCAAGGCCAACAAGAACGTGGTGAAGAAGTAGTCGTCGCACTGGCCGGCATCGCGAGGTGCCGGCCACGGTTGCCCGCGTGTGGCCACATGTGGCCGCGTGTGGCCGCGGACAGCCGGCTCTGGTATGGTCGGGGACGATTCCGCCGCCATACCCGAATACCCGAGCCCTGGCATGCCGCTTCCGCCGTTCCTGTCTTCGCTGCCCGACCCCGCCCTGTGGTGGGGGCCGCTGTTCACGCTGAGCGAATGGGCAATCCGCCTGACCATGCTGGTCTATGTACCGCAGCGGCGCGCGCCGGCGGCCGCGCGCACGTGGCTGCTGCTGGTGTTCTTCCTGCCCTGGCTCGGCCTGCTGCTCTATGCGCTGTTCGGGCGCATCTACTATCCGAAGTCGCGCAGCCTGAAGCTGGCTCGCATCAACCGGGGGATCGAACAGCTACGCACGCGCATCAGCCATGAACTTCCCCAGGGCCCGCTGCCCGATGCGCTGTGCCAGGCGGGCGCCGGCCTGATCGAGCGCGTCGGCTCGTTCGCACCGATGCGCGGCAACACGGTCACGCTGATGGACCGCTACGACGAGGTCGTGGCCGCGATGGTGGCCGACATCGACGCTGCGGCGCAGTCGGTGCACATCCTCATGTACATCTATGCCGCCGACGCTACCGGCCGCACGATCACCGACGCGGTGCTGCGCGCCGCGCGCCGTGGCGTGCGCTGCAGCGTGCTGCTCGATGCGCTGGGCGCGCGCGGCGGCCTGAAGGCCTATACGGACGAATTGCGGCATGCCGGCGTGCAGGTGGTGCCGGCGCTGCCGGTGCAATCGCTGTCCGCGGTGCTCAAGGGCAAGAGCGCGCGCTTCGACCTGCGCAACCACCGCAAGATCGTGGTGCTCGATGGCCGCGTCGGCTATATCGGCTCGCAGAATATCGTCGATGCAGAATCGATGCCGGGCCTGCCCAACGAAGAACTGGTGGCGCGCGTCACCGGTCCGGCGGTGTCTCAGTTGCAGGCCGTCTTCCTGGCGGACCGCTACCTGGAAACCAGCGACAGGGATCTTGGCGCGGCGGATTTCCCGCCGCTGGCGCCGGACGGCCCGAGCATCGCGCAGATGCTGCCGAGCGGACCCGGCTACGGTACGCAGAACGCGCAGATGGTGCTGGTCTCGATGATCCACAACGCCATGCGCCGCGTGGTCATCACCACGCCCTACTTCGTGCCGGATGAATCGTTCCTGCAGGCGCTGCACGTGGCCTGCTACCGCGGCGTGGAGGTCCACCTGGTGCTGTCGCAGCGCATCGACCAGCGCTTCACGCAGTCGGCGCAGGAAGCCTATTTCGGCGTCCTGCTGGAGTTCGGCGTGCAGATCCATCTATACCGCGCCGCCTTCCTGCATGCCAAGCATGTGACCATCGATGACACGGTGGCCATGGTGGGTTCGACCAATATGGACATCCGCTCGTTCGCGCTCAATGCCGAGGCGGCGCTGGTGATCTACGACCGCGAGGTCGTGAAGAAGATGGTGCGGATCCAGCAGCGCTACCTGGCGGACAGCGATACCGTGGTACGGGAAAAATGGGCCGCGCGTCCGTTGCGGACGCGGACGTGGCAGAACCTGTGCAGGTTGGCGGATTCGTTGCTGTAGCGGCAAGGGGCCGGCCTTTCCCGCCAGCCCCAGCCCTGCAAGTCGCGCCGCTCAGCGCCCTTCCACAAACCCCAGCACCGCCACCAGCATCTGCTTCAGCGACGGCTGCAGCGCCGAGGCCTTCGCTTCGTCATACGCGAACGGATACGACTCGCTCATATACGCCGACTGCGCGAGTTCAAGCTGCACGGCATGCACGCCGTCGCGCGGCTGCCCGTAGTTGCGCGTGATATAGCCGCCCTTGAAGCGACCGTTCAGCACGGCGGTATGGCCCGGCACGTCTTGCGCAATCTCCAGTAGTTCGTCGGCCAGCACCTGGTCGCAGCTGTCGCCATTGGCCGTGCCGAGGTTGAAGTCCGGCAGCTTGCCCTCAAAGAAGCGCGGCAGCGCCGAGCGGATCGAATGCGCGTCCCACAGCGCCACGGTGCCGTGCTGCTGGCGCAGGCGCGCCAGTTCTTCGGCCAGCGCGGCATGGTAGGGCCGCCATACGGCATCACGGCGCGCGCCGATCTCGGCTTCGTCAGGGCCCGCGCCGTTGGCGTACAGCGGCGTCTTGTCGAAGGTGTCGACCGGGCACAGGCCAGTGGTGTCCTGGCCGGGATACAGGTTGGCGTTGTCGGGCGGACGGTTCAGGTCCACCACATAGCGCGAATGCGTGGCCGCCAGCACGGAGGCGCCAAGTTCGCGCGCGAAGTCGTACAGGCGTTCCAGGTGCCAGTCGGTATCGGGCACGGTACGCGCTTCGGCGGTCAGCCGCTGCGACACGGTGGCCGGCAGGTGGGTGCCGACGTGCGGCATCGATACCAGCAGCGGGCGGGTGCCGCGATGCAGGGTAAAGGCGGGGATATCGGTAGAAAAGGACATGGTCTGTGTGATGCTGGGCAGCACGCCGCGCCAGGGCGGCGGCTGCCGGTTTCAGTCGCCCAGCAGGCTCGCGCGCGCGGCCACGAACAGCCGGCCGGCTTCCGCCTGCAGCGGATGCGCGCCATGCTGCACGCGGCAACGGCCGGCCGTGCGGACTTCCGCTAGTGTCTCATGACCGTGGTTGGCAAAGACGTGCGTGGCCAGCGCCTGCGCGCCATCGAGCCCCGCCAGTGCCGGATGCGCGCTATCGAGCACGACGAAATCGGCCTGCTGGCCCGGTGCCAGCCCCGCCACCGCACGGCCAGAGGCGCGCGCGCCGCCGGCCACGGCTTCGAGGTACAAGTGGTCCGCGACCTGCATGTGCGACTCGGACGCCAGCACATTGCGCTGCTGCAGCGCCAGCCGCTGGCCGTACTCGAACATGCGCAGTTCCTCCGCCACGCTGACGCTCGCATGGCTGTCCGAGCCGATGCCCCATGCGCCGTGCTGGGCCAGGTAGGGCGCAGCCTCGAACACACCGTCGCCGAGGTTGGCCTCGGTGGTCGGGCAGATGCCGGCCACCGCGCCGCTGTGCGCGAGGCGCCGGCGCTCGTCCCAATCCATATGGGTCGCATGCACCAGGCACCAGCGGGCATCGACCTCGGCGTGGTCGAGCAGCCACTCGACCGGGCGGATGCCGGTCCAGGCGATACAGTCGTCCACCTCGCGCTGCTGCTCGGCGATGTGGATATGCACCGGAGCGGTCGGATCCATCGCATGCAGGCCGGCCAGCGCGTGCGCCAGGCTCTGCTGCGGCACCGCGCGCAGCGAATGCGGGGCCAGCCCGAGGCGGGCGCCGTGCTCCCTGCAGGCCGGTGCCAGCCGCTCGAGCAGCTTCAGCATGGCGTCGGTGTCGTGCAGGAAGCGGCGCTGTTCCGCCATCGGCGGCTTGTCGCCGAAGCCGGCGGTCTGGTACAGCACGGGCAGCAGCGTCATGCCGATGCCGGCACGTGCGGCCGCGCGCAGCAGGCGCAGCGACATCTCGGCCGCGTCGGCATAGGGCTTGCCGTCGATGTCATGGTGCACGTAGTGGAACTCGCACACGCTGGTATAGCCCGAGCGCAGCATCTCGATGTAGAGCTGCGTGGCGATGGCCTCCAGCGTGCCGGGCGACAGGCGCAGCGCAAAGCGGTACATCTGCGTGCGCCAGCTCCAGAACGAGTCGGCCCCGGCGGGGTCTGCGCCCTGCGCCACGCTGCGGTACTCGGTCAGGCCGGCAAAGCCGCGCTGGAATGCGTGCGAATGCAGGTTCGGCATGCCGGGCAAGACCGGGCCGGCCGCGCGCGGCACGTCGGCCGCGGCTGACGCGCCCGCCTGCACCGAGGTCAGGCGGCCATCGGCGTCCCATGCCAGCAGCACGTCGCGAGCCCAGCCGGTGGGCAGCAATGCGTGAGGCGCAAGAATGCGTGCTTCGTTCATGCTCTCATGCCCTCCCGCCATGCTGCGACGGCGCCGGATGGATGCGTCCCTGCCGCACCACCGCGGCAGCCGGATTGCGGCCGAACCAGTAGGCCAGTTCCGCCGGGGAATCGACGCGCCAGAGCACAAAGTCCGCCGGGCGGCCCGTTGCGAGCAAGCCATGCCGGTCGGCTGCGCCGAGTGCGCGCGCCGCGTGCCCGGTCACGCCGGCGAGCGCCTCGGGCACTGTCAGGCGGAATAGCGTGCAGGCCATATTCATCATCAGCAGTAGCGATGTGACCGGTGACGTACCGGGATTGTGATCGGTGGATATCGCCATCGGCACGCCATGGCGGCGCAGCAGCGCGATCGGCGGCAGCTTCGTGTCACGCAGGAAATAGTAGGCGCCCGGCAGCAGCACCGCCACCGTGCCCGCGGCAGCCATGGCGACCACGCCGGCTTCGTCCAGGTGCTCCAGGTGGTCCGCCGACAGGGCGCGATGGCGCGCGGCCAGCGCGGCGCCGCCAAGGTTGCTCAGCTGCTCCGCGTGCAGCTTGACCCGCAGGCCATGACGGGCGGCGGCGTCAAACACCCGCTCGGTCTGCGCCAGCGAGAAGCCGACCGATTCGCAGAAGGCGTCGACGGCATCGACCAGTCCTTCTTCGGCGAGAGCCGGCAGCATGGTGTTGCACACCAGCTCGATGTAATCGTCGGCGCGTCCCGCATACTCCGGCGGCAGCGCGTGCGCGCCGAGGAACGTCGTGTGCACCGACACGCCGAAGGCTTCGCCGAGCCGGCGCGCCACGCGTAGTTGCCGGCGCTCGGCCTCCAGTTCCAGGCCGTAGCCGGACTTGATCTCGATGGCCGTCACGCCTTCGGCCAGCAGCGGCGCGAGGCGGGCGGCGGCCTGCGCGAATAGCGTGTCTTCATCCGCTGCACGCGTAGCGCGCACCGACGATACGATGCCGCCGCCCGCGCGCGCGATCTCTTCATAGCTGGCGCCGGCCAGGCGCAGCGCGAATTCATCGGCACGCTGGCCGCCGTAGACCAGGTGCGTATGGCAATCGACCAGGCCCGGCGTGATCCACGCCCCGCCCGCGTCATGGCGTGGCAGGCCGCGATAGTCGGCGGGCAGTTCCGCTTCGGGGCCGAGCCAGGCGATGCGGCCCTGCTCCACCACCAGCGCCCCGTCGCGCACGGCGCGCTCCGGGTCGGCATCGGGCAGCAGGTGACAGCGGTGCCAGACCCCGTCGGCGGATCGGGCTTCGGACAGTCCCGGAGCAAATGGCGCGGTCATTGGTCAGTCTCCGTTTGCAGCGTGATGCACAGGCACAGCGAATCATCGTCGAGCGGCGCCAGCGCATGGAATGCCGCGGTGACGCCGGCGGGGTACCAGACGCCCTCGTTGGCGCTCAGGGGCTCCATCAGGCTCGCGCCGGGATCGCGCCAGGCGCCCCTGAGCACGAACAGCGCCACGGCGTCCTCGCCCGAGCTGAACGAGAAGCCGTGCCGCATGGCGTGAACCTGCGCGCGGCACACGCCGCGGCGCGACATCACGTTGAAGTCGCGCGTCGTGCCGGCAATGAGGGTGGCGTCCACCGCCACGTCGCCGGAAAACGCGAACGGTGCGCCGACGGTATCGAGGCGATGGTTGAAGCTGCCGTCGGCGGCTCGAAGTTGCACACCTGCGCCGTCGAGCAGCACGATCTGCCGGTCGATGCCCGCGAACGCCGAGAACGGCCCGTCCGCGGAGATGTCGGCGACGCTGATGCGCCACGCAAAGTCATCGAGTCCCGCATCGGGTGGCCACACGGCGACCTCGCGCGTGGTGCCGCCGCCGTTCTTCCACGGCGTGGGCGAAAGGGTGTCGAGTGCGAAGCGGGTCATGCGCGGTCCACCATCGGCAGGTTGAGGCCCTTCTCGCGTGCACAGTCGATGGCGAGGTCATAACCGGCATCGGCATGGCGCATCACGCCAGTGGCCGGGTCGTTCCACAGCACGCGCTCGATGCGCTTCGCCGCGGCGTCGGTGCCGTCGCAAACGATCACTACGCCGGAATGCTGCGAGAAGCCCATGCCGACGCCGCCGCCATGGTGCAGGCTGACCCACGTTGCGCCGCCCGCGGTGTTCAGCAGCGCGTTAAGCAACGGCCAGTCGGACACGGCGTCGGAGCCGTCGCGCATCGCTTCGGTCTCGCGGTTGGGCGAGGCAACGGAGCCGCAGTCGAGGTGGTCGCGGCCGATCACGATGGGGGCTTTCAGCTCGCCCGACTTCACCATCTCGTTGAACGCCAGGCCCGCGCGGTGGCGCTCGTCCAGCCCCACCCAGCAGATGCGCGCGGGCAGGCCCTGGAAGGCGATGCGGTCATGCGCCATGTCGAGCCAGCGGTGCAGGGCCTTGTCCTCGGGGAACAGCTCCTTCATCTTGGCATCGGTCTTGTAGATATCCTCGGGATCGCCAGACAGCGCAACCCAGCGGAACGGTCCCTTGCCGCGGCAGAACAGCGGACGGATATACGCGGGCACGAAGCCCGGGAAGTCGAAGGCATTCTTCACACCCTCGTCGAACGCGACCTGGCGGATGTTGTTGCCGTAGTCCACGGTGGGTACGCCCATCTGCTGGAAGGCGAGCATCGCCTGCACATGCTTCACGATCGACGGGCGCGCGGCCGACTCCACCGACTTCGGATCCTGCTGGCGCGCCTGCTCCCATTGCACGACGGTCCAGCCCTGCGGCAGGTAGCCGTTGACGAGGTCATGCGCCGAGGTCTGGTCGGTGACGATGTCCGGACGCATGCCGCCCGCCTGCGCGCGCTTGACGAGTTCGGGCACGATGTCGGCGGCATTGCCGAGCAGGCCTACCGAGATCGCTTCCTTCTTCTGCGTGGCCTCGGCGATCATCGCCAGCGCTTCGTCGAGCGTGGTGGCCTTCTTGTCGAGATAGCGCGTGCGCAGGCGGAAATCGATGCGAGATTCCTGGCACTCGATCGCCAGCACGCACGCACCGGCCAGCACGCCGGCCAGCGGCTGCGCGCCGCCCATGCCGCCCAGGCCCGCGGTCAGGATCCACTTGCCGCAGAGGTCGCCGTGGTAGTGCTGGCGGCCCGCTTCGACAAAGGTCTCGTAGGTGCCCTGCACGATGCCCTGCGTGCCGATGTAGATCCACGAGCCCGCGGTCATCTGGCCATACATCATCAGGCCCGCGCGATCGAGTTCGTTGAACTTGTCCCAGGTGGCCCAGTGCGGCACCAGGTTGGAGTTGGCGATCAGCACGCGCGGCGCGTCCGGGTGCGTGCGGAACACGCCCACCGGCTTGCCCGACTGCACCAGCAGCGACTCGTCCTCGCCCAGGCGGCGCAGGCTGTCGAGGATGGCGTCGAAGCATTCCCAGTTGCGCGCGGCCTTGCCGATGCCGCCGTAGACCACGAGGTCCTGCGGGCGCTCGGCCACGTCCGGGTCCAGGTTGTTCTGGATCATGCGGTAGGCCGCTTCGATCAGCCAGTTCTTGCAATGCAGCTGCGTGCCGCGCGGCGCGCGGATCTCGCGCCGGCCGCGCTGGAGGAATTGGGATTCGCTGGCGTTCATGTGTGTTCTCTCCTTGCTGCGATACCTGATGATGGAGGTCCGGTCCTTGCGAGACTCAGGGACTCAGGCGCTCATGGCGTTGGTCGGCAGGATGTCGCGGACGGCAGCCGGCCAGCCCGCGCCGGCATCGCCCTGCACCACCCACTGCTTCATCGCTTCGATATCCGGTGCCAGGTAGCGGTCCGCTTCCACGAACGCCACGCGCGCGCGGATGCGGGCCAGTTCGCTTTCGATCAGCGGCGACGACTTCAGCGGCCGGTGGAACTCGATGCCTTGCGCGGCCGCCATCGCTTCGATGCCGACCACCACCGCGGTATTGGCGGCCATGTCGCCCAGCCGGCGTGCGCCGTACGTGGCCATCGACACATGATCCTCCTGGTTGGCCGAAGTCGGCAGGCTGTCCACGCTGGACGGATGCGCGAGCGACTTGTTCTCCGACGCCAGCGCCGCCGCCGTCACCTGCGCGATCATGAAGCCCGAGTTCAGGCCGCCATCGTGCACCAGGAACGGCGGCAGGCCCGACAGCCCGGTGTCCAGCAACAGCGCCAGCCGGCGCTCGGAAATCGCGCCGATCTCGGCGATCGCCAGCGCGATGATGTCGGCGGCGAAAGCCACCGGCTCGGCGTGGAAGTTGCCGCCGGACACCACGTCGCCCTGCTCCGGGAATACCAGCGGGTTGTCCGATGCGGCATTGGCTTCGATCTGCAGGACGCGCGCGGCGTGCTGCAGATTGTCGAGGCAGGCGCCCATCACCTGCGGCTGGCAGCGGATCGAATACGGGTCCTGCACGCGGCCACACGTCTTGTGCGAATCGACGATCTCGCTGCCGTCGAGCATGGCGCGCACGGCAGCGGCCACCGCGATCTGGCCGGCCTGGCCGCGCGCGTCATGGATGCGGGCGTCGAACGGCTTGACCGAACCCTTGATCGCTTCCAGCGACAGCGCGCCGGCCACCAAGCCGGCCGCGAAGGTGTCTTCGGCGGCGAACAGGCCCGCCAGCGCCAGCGCGGTCGATACCTGCGTGCCGTTGAGCAGCGCCAGGCCTTCCTTGGGGCCCAGTTCGAACGCGCACAGGCCGGCACGCGCCAGCCCTTCGGCGGCCGGCACGCGGCGGCCATCGACCAGCACGTCGCCGACGCCGATCAGCGTGCACGACATATGGGCCAGCGGCGCCAGGTCGCCCGAGGCGCCGACGGAACCCTTGGCCGGGATGCACGGCGTCACGCCGTGGTTGGCCAGCGCCAGCAGCGCTTCGATGATTTCCGGCCGCACGCCCGAATGGCCGCGCGCGAGGCTCACCGCCTTGATGGCGAGGATCAGGCGCACCGTGTCCTCGGCGAGGTCCGGGCCCGTGCCGACGCTGTGCGACAGCACCAGGTTGCGTTGCAGCGTGGCCAGCTTGTCATTGGGGATGCGCGTCTGCGCAAGCTTGCCGAAGCCGGTGTTGATGCCGTAGACCACGGCGTCGGCGTCGATGATGTCCTGCACGGTGGCCTGTGCGGCACGCACGCCGGCCCAGGCCGAGTCGGCCATTTCCACGCGCACTTCGCCGCGATAGATGCGGCGCAGGTCGGCCAGGGTGACCTGGCCCGGATTCAGGGTCAACGGGGGGCGGGAGGCTGGTACGGTTTGGCTGGCGGTCATGAGTCGATCCTGTCTTGTATGTTCCTGTCTATACAGCTTAGAACAAAATTAGGGTGAGTTGGCTGACTTCCGGTGGAAATCAGGCGGAAATCAGCCGAAGGCGGGATTGCCGTCGGCGCGGAAGCGGCTGCCGAGGCGGTAGCGGTTGCCCGGGTGCAGGCAACGCACGAAGGTCACCGGCACACCGTTGGTCCAGGTGCGGCGGGTCAGCATCAGGCAAGGTTGCGTCGGCGGCATTTCCAGTTGCGCGGCCTGGTCGGGCGTTGCGGAAATGGCGTCGACCACATGCTCGACCTGGTCATAGGGCACATTGCGCAGCAGGTACTCGCCGGGCTTGATGCCGCTGAAATCCTGGCTGATGAAATCCGGCGCCACACGCGGGTTGACGTAACGGTCTTCCAGCTGCACCGGCACCCCGTCCTCGCGGTGCACGCAGACGGAATGGAACACCGACTCGCCGGTGCGCAGCTCCAGCGCCGCGGCCACTTCGATCGAGGCCGCCACGCGTTCCACCAGGATCACGTCGCAGGCATAGTCATGCCCGCGCATGCGGATCTCGTCCTGCAGGTTGACCACGCTGAGCAGCGTGGACTGCGGCTTGTGCTCGGCCACGAAGGTGCCCACGCCGGCCACGCGCACCACCCTGCCCTGCTCGGACAGCTCGCGCAGCGCGCGGTTGACGGTCATGCGCGACACGCCGAAGCGGGTCACCAGCTCCTGCTCCGACGGCACCCGGTCGCCCGGCTGCCACGCGCCGCTCTGGATCTGGCGCGCGATGTACTCCTTCACCTGCTGGTAGAGCGCGGTGGGAGAGTTCGTGGCGGAAGTGGCTGGCCCCTGGCCTGCGGCGTGGTTCATGGCTTTCAGTGCTCGGCCGCGGCCATGGCCTCGGCGCGGATCTCCTCGGTCAGCCGCGCCTTGAGCGCGGAAAACTCCGGCGACGTCTTGATCGTGTAATGGCGCGGATGCGGAAAATCCACCGCGATCTCGCTCTTGATCCGACCCGGCCTGGCGGAGAACACCGCCACCCGGTTGGCCATGAAGATGGCCTCGTCGATATCGTGGGTCACGAATAATACCGTCTTGCGCGAAGCTTCCCAGATGCCGAGCAGCAATTCCTGCATCAGCACGCGGGTCTGGTTGTCGAGCGCGCCGAACGGCTCGTCGAGCAGCAGGATCTTGGGATCGTTGGCCAGCGCGCGCGCAATCGCGGTGCGCTGCTGCATGCCGCCAGAGAGCTGCTTCGGGTAGTGATGCTCGAAACCGCGCAAACCCACGCGCTGGATGAAGAAATCGCTGCGCTCGCGCTGCTCGGCCTCGCTCATGCCGCGCTCGCGCAGGCCGAAGCGCACGTTCTGCTCGATCGTCAACCACGGGAACAGCGTGTAGGACTGGAACACCATGCCGCGGTCCGCGCCCGGGCCGCTGACCGGCTGGCCGTCGAGCAGCACGGTGCCACTGGAGGGCGTGTCGAGGCCGGCCACGATGCGCAGCAGCGTGGACTTGCCGCAGCCCGACGGGCCCAGGATGGTGACGAAGTCGTTGTCGCGCACCTCGAAATCGACCGGCAGCAGCGCCTGGGTCTGGCCGCCGCGCGGGTTGGTGAAGGTGCGCGAGACCTGCTGGATGGACAGTGCGCTCATCAGATCGAACTCCACGGGAACAGGCGCTGGTTGGCCTGCTTGAAGACGAGGTCCGACACCAGCCCGATGCAGCCGATGACGATGATGCCGAAGATGATCTGGCCGGTATTCAGCAGCGCCTGGCTGTCGGTGATCATGTGGCCGATGCCCGAGGACGAGCCGATCAGTTCCGCGACGATCACGTAGGTCCAGGCCCAGCCCAACACCAGGCGCAGGATCTCGGCAATCTCCGGCGCCGCGCCCGGGATCAGCACGCGCTTGACGATGCCGCGGCTGTTGGCGCCGAGCGTATAGGCGGCTTCCACCAGGTCCTTGCGCGCACCGCCCACGGCGACGGCCACCATCAGCACGATCTGGAAGAACGAGCCGATGAAGATCACCAGCAGCTTCTGCGTCTCGCCGATGCCGGCCCACAGGATCAGCAGCGGAATGAAGGCCGAGGCCGGCAGATAGCGGCAGAACGAGACGAACGGTTCGAAGAACGCTTCGGCCGCCTTGTACGCGCCCATCAGGATGCCCAGCGGCACCGCGAGCACCGCCGCCAGCACGAAGCCGCCGAGCACGCGCCACACGGTCATGCCGATATCGCCGATGAAGTTGTACTGCGCGAACAGGGTCATGCCCTCACGCGCCATGGTCAGCGGATCGGCCAGGAAAGTGCGCGGCACGAAGCCACCCAGCGTTACCACGGCCCATACCGCGAAGAACAGCACGAAGAAGGACAGGCCCAGCACCCAGCGCGCCTGCGGCGACACCGGCACCAGCGGCGACAGCCACGGATGCCGGCGGCGCGCCGGCGCCGTCCTGGCGGCCATGGCGACCGGCGCCGGGGAACTCACTTGAACTTGCGCCATGACATCGGCCCCTTGCTTACTTGAGGAAGCGTGCGTCGTACAGCGCGGTGACGTCCGGCACCTGGCGGATCACGCCGATGTCGAGCAGCACGCCGGCGGCTTCCTTGCTGAAGCTGGCCAGCTCGCCCGAGAAGAACTTGCGGTTGGCCTCGCGGTCCTGCCAGCGCAGGTAGGCCGACGACCTGGCGAACTGCTCGCCGGTCTGCTTGACCGCCGCGCCCATGATTTCGTTGGACTTCTCGGGCTCCTTGCGGATCATCTCGAGCGCCTCGAAGTAGCTGTCGACCAGCGCCTGCGCGGCCCTGGGATTGTCCTTGAGCCACTTGGGCGCGCAGCCGAGCGTATCGGTCACCATCGGGTAGTCAAGCGTGGTGGCCAGGATCTTGCCCTTGTCCGGGTTCTGGCGAACCGTGGAAAGATACGGCTCGTAGGTCATGGCGCCGTCATTCTGGCCGGCTACGAAGGCCTGCGCGGCCGCCTGCGGCGACAGCGTGGTGGTCTTCACGTCCTTGAGCGTCATGCCGTTCTTCTTCAGCATCCAGGCCAGGCCGAAGTACGGCGCGGTACCGGGTGCATCGACGCCGATGGTCTTGCCCTTCAGGTCGGCAAAGCCCTTGACGTCGGCCCGCACGGCGAGGCCGTCGGCACCGTAGGACTTGTCGAGCTGCACGATCTGCGTGATCGGCACGCCGTTGGCGTTCCATGCGACGTGCGTTTCCACGGTGGTGGCTGCGCACTGGATGGCGCCAGAGGCCAGCGCAAGATGGCGGTCCTTCTGCGGAATCATCTTGATGTCGACGTCGACGCCGTGCTTCCTGAAGATTCCCGCCTTGTCGGCCAGCGTCAGCGGCGCGAAGCCGGTCCACCCGCTCATGCCGAGCGTGACCTGCGTGCTCTGGGCGTGAGCCGCCCCGGCCACGGCAACGGCTGCCATCAGCGACGCACGGGCCACGCGCATGGCGGCCTGACCTGCAATCCGGCTCTGAATCCTCATCGGTTAGCTCCTTTGGTTTGTCCGTCCAGCGGCGGCGCCATGCTTGTGGCACTGCTCGGTTTCGGGAGATTTTACAAGCCTGTATATACAAGTCAACGTAGTACTTGCCCGAAGCATTGGCCGGTTCCGGGCGGCCAATCTGGCACTTTCGCGGGGAATTTGCGCGTGAAGTGCACGATGAAGCAGCGTCCAGCCGTCAAAGTGGATGCACCGCATCAGGGCAAGGAGCCGTTTGCTGTATAGACAGGAACCGACGCGCCGGCAGGAACGCAAGCACCGTGCCGGAAACAGCACGGCGCTTGTGTCTTACGTTCAGGCGTCGAAGAAGGAGGAGACAGTGGGATAGCGCAGCCGCAGGCGCAACTCGCGCTTCAGGCGCTGGTTGTCGAGGCGGCGCGATTCGCTCATGAAGCTCAGCAGCGTGGGATCGATCACTTCACGCGCCTGCTGGCGCGTGATGCGCGGCGGCCGCGGCAGGCCACGGCGATCGGCCACCAGATCGAAGTAATCGGCCATGCGCAGCTCGGTGTCGTCGCTCGCATGCACCACGCGCTGGGGTCGTCCGCGGAACAGTGCCGCCACCATGGTGCGCGCGAGGTCGTCGGCGTGGATGTGGCTGGTGTAGACGTCGTCCTGCGGCGCCAGCGCCGGGGTGCCGCGCTTCAGGCGCGCCAGCGGCAGGCGGTCCTCGGCATAGATGCCCGGAATGCGCACGATGCTGGCGCGCCAGTTGCCGGCGCGGCCGAACTCGCGCACGGTGCGCTCGGCCGCCACGCGGCGACGCGCACGCGCCGTCTGCGGGCGCACGCGGGCGAATTCGGCCACGCGCGCGCCGGCGCGGTCGCCATAGACGCCCGATGTGCTGGCATAGACGAAGGCCGGACGGGCCCTGCGCCGCTCGGGTAGAATGACGGGCTTGCCGGCGTGCGCCCGGGCGCGGCGCCATGCGGTGCGGCGCAGGGTGGCGAGCAAGGCGCGTGTGCGCGGATCGCCCTCTCCCGCTCCGGGCGGCGGCGCCAGGTCCAGCACGCGGCCGGCCAGGCCGCGCAGGCGTGCAAGCGTGGCGGGCCGGTCCAGGTCCGCGACCAGCGGCACGGCGCCGGCGGCACGCAGTTCGGCCCGGCGCGCCGGCTGCGACGTCACGGCGAAGACACGCATGCGCGCCGACAGGATTCGCAGGCAGCGCGTCCCCACATCCCCGCACCCCATGATCAGCAGGCGCGGGCGGCCCAGGCGAACGGCAGGGCCCGGGCGGCGCGATGGCTGCAGCTTCGGAAGAATTTCGCTCATAGATCGATTATGGCTTATCAAGTAACCGTCATGCCCAGCGGCCACAAGTTCGAAGTGGCTGCCGATGAAACCATCCTGGGCGCTGCCCTGCGCCACAGCATCGGCCTGCCCTACGGCTGCAAGAACGGTGCATGCGGCTCGTGCAAGGGCCGCGTGCTGGAAGGCACGATCGTACAGGGCGACCACGCCCCGGCCGCGCTGACCGACCAGGAAAAGACCGAGGGCCGGGCGCTGTTCTGCTGCGCCAACGCCGGCTCGGACATCACCATCGAAAGCCGCGAGGTCCACGGCGCGGGCGACATCCCCATCAAGAAGGTGCCGTGCCGCGTCACCTCGCTGGAACGCCTGGCCGACGACGTGATCGCCATCAAGCTGCAACTGCCCGCCACCGAGCGCATGCAGTACCTGGCCGGCCAGTATGTGGAATTCCTGCTGCGCGACGGCAAGCGCCGCAGCTATTCGATCGCCACGCCGCCGCATGAGGACGGCCCGCTCGAACTGCATATCCGCCACATGCCCGGCGGCGCGTTCACCGACTACGTGTTCGGCGCCAAGGAAGGCGCGCCGGCCATGAAGGAACGCGACATCCTGCGCTTCGAAGGCCCGCTGGGCAGCTTCTTCCTGCGCGAGGACGCGGAGGCGCCGATCGTCCTGCTGGCCTCCGGCACGGGCTTCGCGCCGATCAAGGCCATCGTCGAGCACGCCGCCTACACTGGCATCACGCGCCCGATGACGCTGTACTGGGGCGGCCGCCGGCCGAAGGACCTGTACATGCACGCGCTGTGCGAACAGTGGGCGCGCGACCTGCCCAACTTCAGGTACGTGCCGGTCATCTCCGATGCGCTGCCGGAAGACAACTGGAGCGGGCGCACCGGCTTCGTCCACCAGGCCGTGATCGCGGACCACCCGGACCTGTCCGGCCACGAGGTCTACGCTTGCGGCGCCCCGGTGATGATCAACGCGGCCCGCACCGACTTCACGAAGCAGTGCAAGCTGCATGAGGACGCGTTCTTCGCCGACTCGTTCACGTCCGAGGCCGACATGCACCCGGCCGGCTCCGCACCGGCGGCCTGAGCCGGGTCGCCCAGGCCGTTCCGTCAGCGCAACAATGCCCCCGACTGCCAAAATTCGTTTTGACACCCGGGGCCATGCGCCTTATATTTGCCCGCATGAACACCGCCATGATCCGACGCAGCTTCCGAAGCTTCCGTACGTTGCTCCCCACCGGGGTGCCGCGCGGCTGACCGTCGACAGCGTCTGTTCAGGTCAAAAAGCCACGGGCAACCCCCGTGGCTTTTTGCTTTGGGCTTCGCCCTTCCGGGTTTCGCCCTGCTTGCCCGGTTCGTCATTTCGCCATCCCGTCTAACGATTCACGCCGACCCCTGGAGTCCGCCATGGCATTTGCTGAGTATCCCGTTCAATCCCTGATGTACATCACCAACCGCCCCGAGCTCGTCTTTACCGAGGGCAAGGGCTCCTGGCTGACGGACCACAACGGCAAGCGATACCTGGACTTCGTGCAAGGCTGGGCAGTGAACTGCCTCGGCCACTCCAACCAGGGCATGGTCGACGCCGTGGTCGCGCAGGCTGGCAAGCTGATCAACCCGAGCCCGGCGTTCTACAACGAGCCGATGATCAAGCTGGCCAGGCAGCTCACCGACAACAGCTGCTTCGACAAGGTCTTCTTCGCCAACAGCGGCGCCGAAGCCAACGAAGGCGCGATCAAGCTGGCGCGCAAATGGGGCCGCAAGCACAAGAACGGCGCCTTCGAGATCATCACCATGGACCACAGCTTCCATGGCCGCACGCTCGCCACCATGAGCGCGTCGGGCAAGGCCGGCTGGGACACCATCTTCGCGCCGCAGGTGTCGGGTTTCCCGAAGGCGGATCTGAACGACCTGGCCTCGGTGGAGAAGCTCATCACCGACAAGACGGTCGGCATCATGCTGGAGCCGGTGCAGGGCGAAGGCGGCGTGATCCCCGCCACGCGCGAGTTCATGCAGGGCCTGCGCGCGCTGGCCGACAAGCACAAGCTGCTGCTCATCGTCGACGAAGTGCAGACGGGTTGCGGCCGCTGCGGCACCCTCTTCGCCTATCAGTTGTCGGGCGTGGAGCCGGACATCATGACGCTGGGCAAGGGTATCGGCGGCGGCGTGCCGCTGTCGGCGCTGCTGTGCAAGGCCGAAGTCGCCAGCTTCGAAGCCGGCGACCAGGGCGGCACCTATAACGGCAACCCGCTGATGACGGCCGTCGGCAGCTCGGTGATCGAACAGCTGACCGCTCCCGGCTTCCTGGACGAGGTCAACGCCAAGGGCGAGTACCTGAAGGAACAGCTGCTGGCGCTGTGCAGTGAATTCGGCCTCGAGGGGGAACGTGGGGAAGGCCTGCTGCGCGCGCTGCAGCTCGGCAAGGACATCGGCCCGCAACTGGTCGAGGAAGCCCGCGACATGGGACCGGAGGGCATGCTGCTGAACGCGCCGCGTGCCAACCTGCTGCGCTTCATGCCGGCACTGAACGTGACGCGTGAAGAGATCGACCAGATGATCGGCATGCTGCGCACGCTGTTGAAGAAGCTGGCCTGATATTGCGCTTCAAAACAAAAAGCCCCGCTTTCGCGGGGCTTTTTTGTTGCTCGGGAGCGCTTTACTCGCCCAGGTACGCAGCCCGCACCTTCGGGTCGTCCAGCATCTGCTTGGCCTCGCCGCTCATCGTGATCAGGCCCGACTCCATCACGTAGCCACGGTGCGCGGCCTGCAGCGCCAGGCGCGCGTTCTGCTCCACCAGCAGCACGGTCACGCCCTGTGACGAGATGTCGCGCACGACCTCGAAGATCTTCTCGACCATGATCGGCGACAGGCCCATCGACGGCTCGTCCAGCAGCAGCACCTTGGGCTGGCTCATCAGCGCACGCGCCATGGCCAGCATCTGCTGCTCGCCGCCGGACATGGTGCCCGCGAGCTGATTGGCCCGCTCCTTCAGGCGCGGGAAGATGCCGAACATGCGCTCGACGTCGGCCTGGATGCCGGCGTCGTCATTGCGCGTGTAGGCACCCATCTGCAGGTTTTCGGTGATGGTCATGCGCGCGAACACGCCGCGGCCTTCCGGCACCATCGCCAGGCCCTGCTTGAGCAGCGCGTAGCTGGGCACGCCCTTGATGGACTTGCCCATGTATTCCACGTCGCCGCCGGCCCAGCCCTGCAGGCCGGTGATGGCCTTCATGGTAGTGGTCTTGCCGGCGCCGTTGGCGCCGATCAGCGTCACCAGCTCGCCATCCTTGATGTCGAGGTCGATGCCCTTGACGGCCTGGATGCCGCCGTAGGCCACCTTCAGGCCCGAGATCTTCAGTACTGTCTGTGTCATTGCTTGTCCTCCGGCCATCAGTGCGCCGATGCGCCGAGGTAGGCCTCGATCACCGCGGGGTTGCTCTGCACGTCCTGTGGCAGGCCCTGGGCAATCACCTTGCCGTAGTCCAGCACCGTCATGCGGTTGCACAGGCCCATCACCAGCTTCACGTCGTGCTCGATCAGCAGGATGGTCTTGCCGTCATTGCGGATCTTGTCGAGCAGGCCGCGCAGCTCGACCTTCTCGGTCGCGTTCATGCCTGCCGCCGGTTCATCGAGCGCAAGCAGCTTGGGCTCGGTGGCGAGCGCACGGGCGATCTCGAGCCGGCGCTGGTGCCCGTACGAGAGATTGCGCGACGTGAAGTTGGCGTATTTACCGATACCGACATAGTCGAGCAGGTCGTGCGCCATGTCCTCGATGTTCTCTTCTTCCCGGCGCACCGACGGCGGGCGGAACACCGCGCCGAAGAGGCCGGCCTTGGTGCGCACGTGGCGGCCCACCATCACGTTTTCCAGCGCGGTCATATCGCCAAACAGGCGAATGTTCTGGAACGTGCGGGCGATACCGGTCTTGGCCACTTCATGCACCGCGGTCGGCTGGTACGGCTTGCCGCCCAGCACGAACTCGCCGGAATCCGGCGTGTACAGACCTGTGATCACGTTGAAGAACGTCGTCTTGCCGGCGCCGTTCGGGCCGATCAGGCCGTAGATCTCGCCCGGCTTGATCTGCAGGCCCACATCGGACAGCGCCTGCAGGCCGCCGAAACGCTTGTTGACCCCCTGTACGGACAGGAGGAAATTGTCATTGCTCATGTTGTCCTCCTGGTCAGAAACGGCCCACGCTGCCCGCGCGGCGTGCCACGGGGCGGTCTTCCTTGCGCGGCGACGGCCAGATGCCCGCAGGGCGATACAGCATGACGCCGACCAGGGCCAGGCCGAACAGCAGCTGGCGCAGGACTTCCGCATCGACGACGACCTTGCCGAGAATCAAGTGTTGCACCGGCTCGGCCACGACGCGCAGCAGTTCCTGGAAACCGACCAGCAGGATGCCGCCCAGAATCACGCCCGGGATGTGGCCCATACCGCCCAGCACGACGATCGCCAGGATGTAGATCGACTCCCACAGCACGAACGATTCCGGCGAGACGAAGCCCTGGAATGCACCGAACACCGCGCCCGAAGCGCCACCGAACGACGCACCCATGGCAAAGGCCAGCAGCTTGATGTTGCGGGTGTTGATGCCCATGGCCTTGGCGGCGATCTCGTCCTCGCGGATGGCCACGAACGCGCGGCCGATGCGCGAGTTCTGCAGCCGCAGGCAGATGAACACGATCACGATGACCAGGAACACCAGCAGGTAGTAGTACATGAACACCGGCGTGAACTTGAGGCCGAAGATCTCATGGGACTTCGAGAAGTCGAAGCCGAAGATATGGACCGGGTCCACCGCCGTGATCCCCTTCGGCCCGTTGGTGATGTTCAACGGGCGGTCGAGGTTGTTCATGAAGATGCGGATGATCTCGCCAAAGCCCAGGGTCACGATGGCGAGATAGTCGCCACGCAGCTTGAGCGTCGGCGCTCCCAGCAGCACGCCGAAGGTGGCCGCCACCATGACCGCGATCGGCAACACGAACCACATCGAAAGATGCAGGCCGTGGGGAAACAACTGATGGATCCACTCGAACTGGTTGGACAGGTGGGGCGAGCCCAGCAAGGCCATCAGGTAGGCGCCGACGGCGTAGAACGCGATATAGCCGAGATCGAGCAGGCCGGCAAAGCCCACCACGATGTTCAGGCCCAGCGCCAGCATGATGTAGATCAGCGCAAAGTCGAGCACGCGCACCCAGTAGTTGCCGCCCAGCGTCTGCACGATGAACGGCGCGCACAGTGCTACCACCAGGAAGCCCATGAGCGCGGCCAGGGTCTTGGCCGGAACACGGGAAGGCGCAGCAACGGCCGCCGTGGATGGAATCGGAGTATTCATGGATTCGCTCCTCAAGCGCGTTCGGCCACCCGCTCGCCCATGATGCCGGACGGACGGAACACAAGTACGGTAATCAGCACGATAAAGGCAAACACGTCCTGATAGTTCGAGCCGAACACCCCGTTGGTCAGGTCGCCGATATAGCCGGCGCCCAGGGCCTCGATCAGGCCCAGCAGCATGCCGCCAACCATGGCGCCAGCCAGGTTGCCGATGCCGCCCAGCACCGCGGCGGTGAACGCCTTCAGGCCGGGGATAAAGCCCATGTAGAAGTGGGCGTTGCCATAGTTGGTGGCCATCATCACGCCAGCCAGCGCGGCGAGCGTGGCGCCGATCATGAAGGTGGCCGAGATGACGAAGTTGGGGTTCACACCCATCAGGCCCGCCACCTTCTGGTTCTCGGCGGTGGCGCGCATCGCGCGGCCGAGCTTGGTGCGGTTGACCAGGGCAAGCAGGCCGGCCATGACCATCACGGCCATGCCGATGATCACCATTTCCTTGCCGGTGATGGTGGCGCCGGTCGAGCCGATGTCAATCGGTTCGGAAGGCAGCAGTTGCGGGAAGGTCAGCGGATTGCGCGACCAGATCAGCATGCCCATCGTCTGGAGGATGATGGAAACGCCGATCGCGGTAATCAGCGGCGCCAGTCGGGGCGCATTTCGCAAGGGCCGGTAGGCGACCCGTTCAATCGTATAGGCCAGTACTGCACAGACCGGCATGGCGACGAGGGTGGCGAGCACCAGCGTCAGCCATTCGGGCAGGCCGGGGGCAAACTTCTGCAAGCCCAAAATCGTTGACAAAGCGGTCAATGCGCCAATCATCAGGACGTCGCCGTGGGCGAAGTTGATGATGCCCAGAATGCCGTAGACCATGGTGTAACCCAGTGCTATCAGCGCATAGATGCTGCCAAGCACCAGACCGTTCACGATCTGCTGGATAAAGATATCCATGAAAACTCCTGCTTCAGTCCCGAACCTTGCGGCATGGTGTGGATGCCGGGGGGACCATAGTGTGTGAGGGGTAACGTTGCTGAGGTTGGTTTGCTGGTAAGCGGCCCGCCATGCTCCATCCAGGGTAAGGATGCTTCTACATTAGGCGAGGCTAAAAAGAACGGCACCGCAAAATACTCACGGTGCCGTTCGGATGGGCCGGTAAGCCCGGATTACATCTTCACGACGTCGAGGACGGACTTCTTCTTGTCCTTGTACTCGTACAGCGTGATGGTGCCTTCCTTCATGTCGCCCTTCTCGTCGAAGGCGATGTTGCCGATCACGCCCTTGTAGTTGGTCTTGGGCATTTCGGCCAGGATGGCAGCCGGCTCGACCGAGTTGGCGCGCTTCATGGCGTCCACGACGACCATCACGGCGTCATACGTGAACGGTGCATAGATCTGCACCGGGGCGTTGAAGCGAGCCTGGTAGCGCTTCTCGAAGTCGGCGCCGGTCTCCATCTTCGACAGGGCCAGGCCTGCCTCGGAACAGATGATGTTGGACACGGCATCGCCGGCCAGCTCGGCCACCTTGTCGGTACAGACGCCGTCGCCGCCAACGATCTTGGACGAAATGCCCAGTTCCTTGGCCTGCTTGGCGAACGGGCCGCCGGTGGCGTCCATGCCGCCGTACATGATGACGTCAGGCTTCTTGCCCTTGATCTTGGTCAGAATGGCCTTGAAGTCGGTGGCCTTGTCGTTGGTGGCTTCGCGGGCCACCACGTTCACGCCAGCCGCCTTGGCGGTCTTCTCGAACTCGTCGGCCAGGCCCTTGCCGTAGGCGGTGGCATCGTCGACGATGGCCACGCTCTTGGCATGCAGGCTCTTGGCGGCGTAGTTGGCCAGTGCCGGACCCTGCTGGGCATCGGTGGCGACCACGCGGTAGGTCGTCTTGAAGCCCTGCTTGGTGTAGTCCGGGTTGGTCGACGACGGCGAAATCTGGACGATGCCGGCATCGCTGTAGATCTTCGAGGCCGGGATCGACACGCCCGAGTTCAGGTGGCCGACCACAGCCGCAACCTTGGCGTCGACCAGCTTCTGCGCCACGGCGGTGCCGGTTTTCGGATCGCCGGCATCATCTTCACCGACCAGTTCCAGCTTGATCTTCTTGCCACCGATCTCCAGGCCGGTCTTGTTGACTTCTTCCACGGCAAGGCGGGCGCCGTTTTCGTTGTCCTTGCCAAGGTGGGCGATACCGCCGGTCAGCGGTGCCGCGTGGCCGATCTTGACGACAACTTCACCGCCGCCGGCGGCCGGAGCGGTAGCCGCCGGAGCCGATGCCGACGGTTCAGCCGGCTTTTCTTCTTTCTTGCCGCAAGCTGCAACGAGCGCCACTGCGGCCGCAATCGGCAGAATCTTGGCAAACGAGATTTGCATGAGTGATCTCCTAGGGATTCACAAAACGGGGATTTGCGACGCCTCCCGGGCGTCTCCCCGTACCGCCTTTGTTTAGTTTCAATTTGAAACGCGCGCATTGTATCCCCTTTCTTCGGCGATGCAATACGCGACGCAACAACCTGGACGAATTACCCGCCAATTGAGCTAGGGAATTTCCCCAATGCACAGATTGGGGCAATTCCCGATCGCCCGGTGGCGTCATCGCCATTGCTTACAAGATCCGTGCCTGCTTCCTCTCTCCCATTGAAATACACGCGCCCGGTGCCACGCATAATCCATCCGTATTAATTAGGCGTTTCATTTCAAAACCCCTGCACCGCTATCTAATGTGCAGAATGTAGCGCCGCACCATAATAGGGAAAACCCCAGTCACGGGGATTACCCTGATTTGTCTGCTTGCCTCGACAGGTAAGTAATGACTGCACCTTGAAGGGGCGTATTTCTCGATTGGATCGGGAGATTATCGTTGTGACGACAAAAGCATCCGACTGATCGGAGCGGAATGTCCGTACGCCCGCGCACATAAAACGCGGACAGCAGGAAGGCGAAGACGAGGAGCGGGGCGCCGCAGAACGCGGCGCCAGGGAGGTTCAGGCGGTAACGCCGACCGGGAGCGTGGCCTGCAGCCCGCGCGGAAGCGGGAACGCCATGTTTTCTTCGATGCCCTGCAGGGCGCGGACGTGGCCGGCGCCGAGTTCGCGCAGGCGCGCAACGATGGACTGCGCAAGTTCCTCGGGCGCCGAAGCCCCCGCGGTCAGGCCGATGCGTCGCTTGCCGGCGACCCATTCCGGGCGCACCTGCTCCGGCGCATCGACCATATAGGCCGGCACGCCCAGGCGCGCGGCCAGCTCGCGCAGCCGGTTCGAATTGGAGCTATTGGGGCTGCCCACCACGATCACGACGTCAACCTGGGGCGCCATGAACTTGACGGCGTCCTGGCGATTCTGCGTGGCATAGCAGATGTCCTGCTTCTTGGGCTCCCGGATCAGCGGGAAGCGCGCCTTGAGCGCCGCCACGATCTCGAGCGTCTCGTCCACGGACAGCGTGGTCTGCGTCACGTATGCGAGGCGCGCGGGATCGGCCACGAGCAGCCCGGCGACGTCAGCCACCGACTCGACCAGCAGCATGCCGCCTTCGGCCTGCCCCATCGTGCCCTCGACCTCCGGATGCCCGCGGTGGCCGATCATCACGATCTCGCAGCCCTCCGTGCGCATCTTGCCCACTTCCACATGGACCTTGGTCACCAGCGGGCAAGTCGCGTCGAACACATTGAGGCCGCGCGCGGCGGCGTCGGCGCGGACGTCCTTGGACACCCCGTGGGCACTGAAGATGACGGTGGCGCCGGCGGGCACTTCATCCAGCTCGTGCACGAACACGGCACCCTTGCGGCGCAGGTCCGCCACGACATAGGCGTTATGGACGATCTCGTGACGCACGTAGATCGGCGCCCCGAAGCGCGCCAGCGCGCGCTCGACGATCTCGATGGCGCGGTCGACGCCGGCGCAGAAGCCGCGCGGCTGCGCCATCAGGATCTCGGCATCGGGTGCGGTAGTCAGGTCAGGCATGCTGCAATGTCAGGACAGGTGAGCGCAATCAGAGGATCCCGATCAGCTGCACGTCGAACAGGATGGTCTGCCCGGCCAGCGGATGGTTGAAATCGAACAGCGCCGCAGTGTCGCCGATCTCCTTGAGGACGCCGGCGTACTTGCCACCACCAGGCGCGTTGAACTCCACCAGGTCGCCCGGGCTGTAGTCCTCCTCGAACGAGCTGTTCTCGCGCAGCGTGGCCAGCGAGACCCATTGAAGCAGTTCCGGGTTGCGCGGGCCGAACGCCTGCTCGGGCGCGAGGCGATAGGTCATGCGCTCGCCCTCGGGCATGCCGAGCAGCGCCTGCTCCAGGGTCGGGGCGAACTGCCCCTGGCCAAGCAGCAGCGTGGCGGGCTTGTCCTCGAACGTGCTCACGACTTCGGTGCCGTTTTCGAGAGAGAGACTGTAATGGAGGGTCAGGAAAGAATCAGCCTGGACCATCTTGCGGCCAGCTGCGCCGCCGTCGGCTTCCGACGCAAAAGTTTGCAAATTCATGGGTGATCAACCGGTGTAGGGTAGGAGCAGGCCATCGCTGGCCCACTCCCCCCTAAGAACCGTACGTGCGGGTTTCCCCGCATACGGCTCAAGCCTTCTCAAAATACCATCAAATCGATGGCACCGGCTTAACAACAGAGAGCCCGTGGCTATGTACTTGGACGTGACAGTTCGGATGCAGCAGCACTCGGTTCCTCAGAGCGTCCGAGCCACCACGCACGCGGTACTCGATGTGATGGTCATGCCACCCCGTCTCCTTGGTCATCTTGCACTGACACAGAGCACACAAGCCCCGCTGGGACATGTACAGCTTGATCCACTGCTTGCGGTGCGCCATGCTGTCCAGCAGCCGCTCCTGTCGCAATGTTTCGCCATACACCTCCTGCGCCGGGTCGAAGGGGTTGAACTCCCCTTTGACCTTCTTGTGCCGTTGGATGGGCGTGCTCGGAGCGAGTACAACTCAACCCATACCTCACTATCGACATCTTTCACTACTGTGGTTCCGAACACCCAGTTGCGCTGACCGACTGAGGCGAAGTACTTCTGCCGCACCCAATCGGCCTTCTTTCCGGGATGTCGCCGCTTGGCCCACCGCCACAGAGCACGAAAAATGTCGTGCCCCAGACGGTTGAAAGCCGCCTTCGCCACTACAGCGCGGTGATACTGCGCCCAACCTCGTAGCATCGGGTTCAGCAGTCGAATCAGCTCTGACTGTTTCACCGTCTTGTTGGCACTGATGACATCCTTCACCTTGCGATAGAACGTCTGCACGTTCTTCTTGCTCGGCTTGATGAGCAGCGTTCCGGAGTACTTCCGGAAATTCCACCCAAGGAAGTCAAAGCCGTCAGCTATGTTGACGATCCGCGTTTTCTCCGTGGATAGCGTCAGCCCCCGTACTGCTAGGAACTGCTCCACCCACGGCTTCACTTCGTTTTCTAGGATCTCAGGCGTGTTACCCGTGATCACGAAGTCGTCCGCATAGCGCACAACGTTCACCTTCAGCTTTCGCGTGTTGGCGACCCCCAGCCTCTTCTCGAAGGAAGCAACCAGTTGTCGTTCCAACCCGTTCAGCGCCACGTTTGCCAGTGTCGGGGAGATGATTCCTCCCTGCGGCGTTCCGGCTTCGGTCGCCTGAAACTGGCCCTGAAATACCACGCCAGCTTTCAACCACTTCCGCAGGATGGCTCGGTCCATCGGGACGTTGCGCTCCAGCCAGTCGTGACTGATATGGTCAAAGCAGCCCTTGATATCCGCCTCCAGTACCCATTGGGCTGAGTGCCCCCTGGACAGGTTGACGAATAGCTGTGACATGGCATCCGCCGTAGAACGATTGATCCGGAACCCGTAAGAGTTCGGATCGCTCGTCCCTTCGGACACCGGTTCCAGCGCCAGCAGGTGCAATGCCTGCATGGCTCGATCCAACATGGTCGGAATGCCTAGTGGGCGCTCCTTCCCGTTGGCCTTAGGGATGAAGACCCGCCGCAAAGGCAGGGGCCTGTACCCTCGGCGCTTCAACCGCCCGATGGCTTCCCACCGGACTTCAGGCGAGTCCCACAGTACGCGATCGACGCCTGCCGTTCGCTTACCTTGGTTCTCCGTCACTCGCTTCACCGCCGATGCCTTGGCGGAAAACGAGCGGGTCAGAGACCGTTGCAAGGCTTTCACCCTGCGCCAGTCCCCTTCCTGTGTTGCCTTCGCAATTCGAATCTGCATTGCCCGGACGTTCCGTTCCACTCGGCGCCAGTTGATGGCATCCCAGCGTTGCGGTGCGCCGGAGAGCGCAGATTCATCCTCGCGGATCAATGCTTCCATGCTGCTCTCCTATCTTGAGGTCTTCCCCAAAACACAGAGACAACATGCCCCCTGAGGGGCATATTGCCCCTCAGGGGAAGAAATTTCGGTTTCAAGCGGGTTAGCCAGTCGTCCTGCGACGAAAGACCAGTTGGAAGTCTGCCCGCTTTCGCGTGAGGTGATGTTTCAACCCCTATCCGGGCCATTACAGCCCGGCGTTCGCTTCCTCCAACCTCCCATACCCGCACAGCCAACAGCGTTCCTTGCGGTTCGCCTGCCTGAGCCACACTGCGCTCGGGCAGCCATACGGGCTTACCACGTTCCCTGCACGCTACAAGACCGGGTTAGGGTCTGCCTATTCGCCGATGGTCTAGTGACGACGTGCTCCGAATGTTGAGCGGAGCAACCGACCAAATACCGTTTTGGTTAGTGCCTGTCAGCAGCTTTGGCACCGCAATACTCACGACGTTTATCAGCAGTTCACTTCCGTTACCCATACCAGCCAGCCTAGCTCCTCGACCCCGTTGCTGCTCGGAGCCTCTGCCTGAGAACCTCACGGTCCCCCTGCACCCTTGCGGGGGCTACATTGTCAGGAGAGCTTCATACCCCACCGTTACCAGTGACGCATGTCTCCCTAGGCTACTGCTAGTCGCATAGCAGGTTCTCTATCAAAGCGCCCTCGCGGACGTGTTTGACCGAACCATAGCGCGCAGAGCTTTCGCTCCGCCCGAACCCTACCTGCCGATCCACACTGGACCGGAAATGCAAATGCTCCGCCTTGTGGGCAGATGACATTCGCCCACTTGGCGTTTGGCGGCCGACGTGGCCGCGCTCAAACTTGGTGCCAAACTTCGGCATGTAAAACAACAATCTGCTCTCGAAAGAGCAGACTGAGCCACACCCGAGGGCGTGGTTCGCGCCATTGGGCGGGCACTGGCGGGTAGGCCAGTACTGCAAGCAACACTTCTCAGACAACTCTGAAAAGTAAGCAGGCGCTAGCGTCGTGAGCTATGGTGGGCTTCGTTTCACTAGCAGGTGGGAGTACTCTCCCAGGGTCGATGCGTCTAACGTGACGCGGACGGACACGAGTGTGCGTGTCGCACCAACAACCCGTATTGTATTCGACTGGGCTGCCGGCCGCCCTGCCCATCCACGCCTGCCTGACCCGGACTCACCCGTTCAGAGACTGCCGAGACATGAGCATCACAAACTGGCCCGCCTGCGAGCGGCCGCGAGAAAAGCTGCAGGAGAGCGGCGCCGCCGCCCTGTCCGACGCCGAGCTGCTGGCCGTGTTCTTGCGCGTTGGCGCGACCGGCAAGAGCGCGGTGGAGCTGGCGCGCGACCTGATGGTCCGCTTTGGCTCGCTGACCCGCCTGTTTTCGGCCGATGCGCGCACCGTCCTGGACATCCGGGGCATGGGCGAGGCCAAGTACACCCAGCTACAGGCCGTGCCCGAACTTGCGCGCCGCATGCTGGCCGAGTCACTGCAGCTGCCGTGCGGCCTGGACTCGCCCGCCGCGGTACGCAGCTATCTGCGCCTGACGCTGGCCCCGCTCGCGCACGAGGTCTTCATCTGCCTGTTCCTCGATACACGCAACCGCATGATCGCAACCGAAGAGCTGTTTCGGGGCACGCTGACCCAGACCGCGGTCTATCCGCGGGAAGTGGCGCGCCGGGCGCTGGCGCATAATGCGGCCAGCGTCATCGTTGCGCACAACCACCCTTCCGGCTCTTGCACGCCGAGCCAGAGCGACGTGCAGATGACCCGCATGCTGGGCCGCGCGCTGGAACTGATCGACGTACGGCTGCTCGACCACTTCGTCGTCGCGGGCACCCAGGTCCACTCCTTTGCCGAGCATGGCCAACTGAAGACCGTCACGTGATGCCCACGGCACGACAGGCCGGTATACGACGCCAAAGTGCCGAAGGCATTGATTCGGCGATGGTTTCCGGTCTATAATGCCCGTTTTGCTGAAGTCTCATCCGCTGCAGTCCGGGCCCGCGCGCCTTTTGTTGATTGTTGCGAACATTGTCCACGAATAGAAGAGTTAGGAGTGCTTCATGGCACGCGTCTGTCAAGTGACCGGGAAAGCGCCGATGGTCGGCAACAACGTTTCCCACGCAAACAACAAGACCAAGCGCCGCTTTCTGCCCAACCTGCAGAATCGTCGCTTCTTTGTTGAATCGGAAAACCGCTGGGTGAGCCTGCGCGTCTCGAACGCCGGTCTGCGCCTGATCGACAAGAAGGGCATCGATTCCGTGCTGGCCGATCTGCGCGCCCGCGGCGAAGTCTGAGTCTGAAGTCGGAATTAGGAGAGCAACATGGCATCCAAAGGCGGACGCGACAAGATCAAGCTGGAATCGACTGCAGGTACGGGTCATTTCTACACCACCACCAAGAACAAGCGCACCATGCCGGAAAAGATGGAGATCATGAAGTTTGATCCCGTCGCCCGCAAGCACGTCGCTTACAAGGAAACCAAGATCAAGTAATTGATCCAGGTTCCGGCCGGAAAGCCCCGCAACTGCGGGGCTTTTTGTTTTATGGCGCCAGCACGGCTTGTGATGTGCTGCATGGTTCATTCACAGTGCGATTGAAGCCCGCGCCTGCGACGGCGCTGATGCATGAGGGCACCCCCGGGTGTAGACTTTCGAGCTTTCCTCCCAATGCCGCGCCCTCGCGCGGGCACCTCCTGCACCATGAACTTCGACGTCGCCATCGTAGGCAGCGGGCTGGCCGGTCTCACGGTCGCGCTGCAACTGGCCGACACCCACCGGGTTGTCATCCTCAGCAAGCGCGCCATGACGCAAGGCGCAAGCGATTGGGCCCAGGGGGGCATCGCCGCGGTGCTCGACTCAGGCGACAGCCATGACGAGCACACGCAGGACACGCTCGTCGCCGGCGCAGGCCTTTGCGATGAGGAGGCAACGCGCTTCATCGTGGAGCACGGGCGGGAAGCCATCCAGTGGCTGATCGATCGCGGCGTGCCGTTCACCAAGGACGAGCAGGCCGAACTCGGCTATCACCTGACCCGCGAGGGCGGACACAGCCGGCGCCGCATCATCCATGCCGCCGACGCGACCGGCCATGCCGTCGTCAGCACCCTGTCGGAGCAGGCGCGCCAGCATCCGAACATCACGATCCTCGAAGACCAGTTCGCCGTCGACCTGATCACCTCGCGCAAGCTCGGCTTGCCAGGCAACCGCTGCTACGGCCTGTACGTGCTCGACGACAGCACCGAAGAGGTTCGGACCATCACCGCGACGCACACGGTGCTGGCCGCGGGCGGTGCCGGCAAGGTCTACCTGTACACCACCAACCCGGACACGGCCACTGGCGACGGCATTGCGATGGCGTGGCGCGCAGGCTGCAGGGTGTCGAACATGGAGTTCATCCAGTTTCATCCGACCTGCCTGTACCACCCCTATGCCAAGTCCTTCCTGATCTCGGAAGCCGTACGCGGCGAAGGCGGGCTGCTGAAGCTGCCGGACGGTACCCGCTTCATGCCCGAACACGATGAACGCGCCGAACTGGCACCGCGTGACGTCGTGGCGCGCGCGATCGATTTCGAAATGAAGAAGCGCGGCCTGGATTGCGTCTACCTCGACATCACGCACCAGCCCGAGGCCTTCCTCAAGGAGCATTTCCCCACCATCCATGCGCGCTGCCAGGAGTTGGGCATCGACATCACGCGCGAGCCGATCCCTGTGGTCCCGGCCGCGCACTACACGTGCGGCGGCGTGGTGACCGACACCGCGGGTCGCACCGATATCGGCAACCTGTACGCCGTCGGCGAGACCGCCTGCACGGGCCTGCACGGCGCCAACCGGCTGGCATCGAATTCCCTGCTCGAGTGCATGGTGATCGGCCGCGCCGCCGCCACCGACATTGCAGGCCAGGACAAGGCCGGATTGCCGGACCTCCCGCTGCCGGCCTGGGATGAGAGCCGCGTCTCCGACGCTGACGAGGAAGTCGTGGTCTCGCACAACTGGGATGAACTGCGCCGCATGATGTGGAACTATGTCGGCATCGTGCGCACGAGCAAGCGGCTGGAGCGCGCGCAGCACCGCATCCGCCTGTTGCGCGAAGAGATCGCGGAGTACTACGCGAACTTCCGCGTCACGCGCGACCTGCTCGAACTGCGCAACCTGGTCGAGGTCGCGTCATTGATCGTGGATAGCGCGTATTCGCGCCACGAAAGCCGCGGGCTGCATTTCAGCCGCGACTATCCGGAAACCCTGCCCAAGGCGCTGCCCACCGTGATGCAGCCCGCGCGCAAGCGCTGACAGCCAGCGCCTACCCTACGAGCAGAGAGCAGCAAGCAAAACGGCCCGCATCGAGCGGGCCGTTCTCGTTCTTGCGCAGCCGACGATCAGACGATAATGCGCAGCGAGTAATCGGTGGCGCGCACATCCTTGGTGAGCGCGCCCACCGAGATACGGTCCACGCCGGTCTCGGCAAAGGTGCGGATGGTCTCGGCATTGACGCCACCCGATACCTCCAGCAGCGCACGGCCGGCATTGATGCGCACGGCATCATGCATCATCGGCACCGTAAAATTGTCGATCAGGATCGACGTGGCGCCGGCAGCCAGCGCCTCTTCCAGTTCGGCCAGCGACTCCACCTCGACCTGGATCGTCGCATCGACGCCAAGCGCCAGCGCGGCCCGCATTGCAGACGTGATGCTGCCAGCCGCGGCAATGTGGTTTTCCTTGATCAGGATGCCGTCATAGAGCGCCAGCCGCTGGTTCTCGCCGCCCCCCACCCTGACCGCGTACTTCTGCGCCAGCCGCAGGCCCGGCAGCGTCTTGCGGGTGTCCAGCACGCGCGCTCGCGTGCCGGCGATCAGGTCGGCATAGCGGCGCGTGGCCGTCGCCACGCCAGACAGCAGTTGCAGGAAATTCAGCGCCGGCCGCTCGGCGGTCAGCAGCGCGCGCGCCGGCCCGGTGATTTCGCAGACGACCGAATCGGGAGCCATGCGGGCACCCTCTTCCTGCTTCCACGTCACTGCCAGCCGCTCGTCGACTGCCTTCATGCAGGCGGCGAACCACGGCTGGCCGCACAGCACGGCCTGCTCGCGCACGATCACCCGCGCCAGCGCCTGCTTGTCAGCCGGCACCAGCAGACCGGTCAGGTCACCAGTGCCAACGTCTTCGGCAATCGCCGCGCCGACATTGGCTTCCAGTGCCGTCTTCAGCGCCGGACCATAGCTATCGAAAACGGAATTCACGCTCATGCCGGACCGATTCCCTGGAACAAGGCCTGCTCCTTCGCCAGGTCGGCCGCAGGGCGGACATTGGCCTTCTGCTGCGCGGCGAAATCCAGCATGCGGTCGATGCAGACCACCGCCTGGCGGCCCGTGGCCGGATCCACATGGATCTCGTTGCGGCCGGTCTCGAGCACTTCCGCCAGGTTCGACAGCGCATTCATCGCCATCCACGGGCAGTGAGCGCAGCTCTTGCACGTGGCGCTGTTGCCCGCAGTCGGCGCTTCGATAAAGCGCTTGCCCGGGGCCGCCATCCGCATCTTGTGCAGGATGCCGTTGTCCGTCGCCACGATGAATTCGGTCGCGTCCAGTTCCTGCGCGGCCGCGATCATCTGAGACGTGGATCCGACCACGTCCGCCTGCGCCACCACGTTGGCCGGCGACTCCGGATGCACCAGGATCTTGGCCTTGGGAAACTCGCGGCGCAGCAGGTCCAGCTCGACGCCCTTGAACTCGTCGTGCACGAGGCAGGAACCCTGCCACAGCAGCATGTCGGCACCAGTCTGCTTCTGGATATAGCCGCCGAGGTGCTTGTCCGGTGCCCACAGGATCTTCTCGCCGCGCGCATGCAGGTGCTCGACGATCTTCAGGCCGATGCTCGATGTCACCATCCAGTCGGCGCGGGCCTTCACCGCTGCGCTGGTGTTGGCGTACACGACCACAGTGCGATCCGGATGGGCGTCGCAGAAGGCCGCGAACTCGTCGGCCGGGCATCCCAGGTCCAGCGAGCAGGTCGCGTCCAGGTCCGGCATCAGGATGGTCTTTTCCGGGCTCAGGATCTTGGCGGTCTCGCCCATGAAGCGAACGCCGGCCACCACCAGGGTCTGGGCAGAATGGTCACGGCCGAAGCGGGCCATTTCCAGCGAGTCCGAGACACATCCGCCGGTTTCCTCGGCCAGGTCCTGCAGGTCGGCGTCCACGTAATAGTGCGCGACCAGCACGGCGTTGCGCTCTTTCAGCAACCGCCTGATGCGCGCCTTGAGGGCCTGCCGTTCGTCGGGAGAAAGCACGGGCGGCACCTTGGCCCAGGCATGGGCCACGCAGCTACCGCCGGCGGCATTGTCGGCATCCGCCAGGTTCGGCTTTTCGAACTCGACGGTCTTGATCGATTCTGGGGTCATCTCCGGTACTCCTCTTGGCCCCTCAGGCATGCAACTTCATGCGGGTGGCCAGAACATGGGGGAGTTTATCTAAAACAAAAGCCCCGCCATGGGCGGGGCCTTGTGTAGCCATTCGGGCGCGGGCCGATTGTATCAGGCGTAGCGGCGCAGGCGCAGCGAAAAATCGTGCAGCGCCTGGATACCGCTGGCCTCGGCACGATGGCACCAGGCCTGCAGCTGCTGCAGCAGCTGCTCGCGCGTCAGGTTCGAACGGCCCCAGATGGCGGCCAGTTCACGTCGCATTTCCACGAAGGTGTTCAGCGACTTGCTCTGTTCAACAATGCTGGCCAACTGCTGGCGCTGTGGCGCGGCCAGCTTGGCCTCGTCGCGGTGGAACCACTTGCTGGCCGGCTTGAGGTTGCGATACTCGGCGCCACGGCCTTCCTTGAGTTGCTCCAGTTCCTGGCGGAACGCGCTCTTCACAGCCTTGGCATAGCGCGCCATCACGTCGTAGCGATTGGCGATGATGGCTTCCAGCGTATTGTCGTCGACCGGACGCGCTTCGACGAGTCGAGCCTTGGGCGGCGTCTTCTTCACCTTGGCCAGGCCCACGGCCTGCATGGCGCGGATGTAGCCCCAACCCACATCGAACTCGTACCATTTGATCGAGAACTTGGCCGAAGTCGGATAGGTGTGGTGGTTGTTATGCAGCTCTTCACCACCGATGATCAGGCCCCACGGCGAGACATTGGTCGAAGCGTCCTCGCAATCGTAGTTGCGATAGCCCCACCAGTGGCCCAGGCCGTTGATGATGCCGGCCGCGTGGATCGGGATCCACAGCATCTGCACCGCCCACACCGTCATGCCGATCACGCCGAACAGCGCCAGGTTGATGATCAGCATCAGGCCGACGCCCTGCCAGCCAAAGCGCGAGTACACATTGCGCTCCACCCAGTCATTGGGGCAGCCATGGCCGAACTTGGCGACGGTTTCCTTGTTCTTGGCTTCCTCGCGATACAGCTCGGCGCCTTCCAGCAGCACCTTGCGGATACCGCGGGTCTGCGGGCTGTGCGGATCGTCCTCGGTCTCGCACTTGGCGTGATGCTTGCGGTGGATGGCAGTCCACTCGCGGGTAACCATGCCCGTGGTCAGCCACAGCCAGAAGCGGAAGAAATGCTGGGCAATCGGGTGCAGGTCCAGCGATCGGTGCGCCATGCAACGATGCAGGAAGATGGTGACCCCGGCGATGGTGATATGCGTCACCACCAGCGTGTAGATCACGATCTCCCACCAGGACCAGTTGGCAAGGCCATTCGCGGCCCAGTCAAGAATAGTGTCGAACAAACTCTGTTCTCCGTCGGTTAAACAGGGGCTTTCCTTTGCGGCTGCCCCGGCGCCGTGCACAACGCGCAGAAAAAAGACTGCAAATCTACTGATTGCGAAATGATCTGGCGTCCGCCACGGACCCGCCATCTGGTGGCGGGAACCCCTGGCGCGCAGTTCCGGCGCCGGCTATTGGCAGGCGGGACAGGCACGAGCCGCTGCAATCTGGCGGCTGTCGGTGTGGGGGCGGGATGCTCGCAACCCGCGACAACCCGATATTCTACCGGATCGCGCAAGCCTGAGTCATACGCTTTTTCCCGGAGTTTGACGAGGTGTGGCGATTTTTGTTCCCTTGTGCTGCCCTCGCCTGTTTTCCGATGCAGTCATGCCGATTTCGCCACTTCAACGGGTGATGTGGAAACATCATCGAGTGGTTGCAATGACGCGGAGGCGCTCAGCACGCGGACTTCCCGTTGCGGATACGGAATCGAAATGTGGTGCTCGCGCAGCGTGCGCCAGATCGCCCGGTTCATGGCCGACTGAACGCCGAGCTTGCCGTTCTGCGGATCGGCAATATAGACGGCGACCTCGTATTCGATACCACTGTCAGCGAACATCACCAGGAATGCCGCCGGCGCCGGGTCCTGCAGCACGCGCGGCAGTTCGCGTACGCATTCGGCGAGCAGCATGATCACGGTTTCGGGGTCGGCAGCATAGTCGGCCTGCACGCGCGTCGCGACGCGGACATTGGTGTTCGAAAACGAGTGGTTCTGCACCGATTGCGCGACCAACTGCTCGTTGGGCACCAAGGTTTCGCCGTCGCCGTTGCGCACCACCGTGTAGCGGGTGCGGATCTGCGAGACGGTGCCGGAGTACTTGTCCACGGTGATCTGGTCACCCAGCTTGACCGAGCGATCGAGCAGGATGATGAACCCGGAAATGTAGTTGCTGGCGATCTTTTGCAGGCCAAGACCCAGGCCGACGCCGAGCGCGCCGCCGAACACGGACAGCACCGTCAGATCGATGCCGACGAGCGACAGGCTCAGCAGCAACGAGACCAGCAGCAGCAACGCCTTCGAAATGCGGGTCAGGACGACCTTCAGGTTCACGTCGAGACTGGCCGAGCGCATCAGGCGCTCTTCCAGCCACGAGCCGAACCACATCGCAACCAGCACCGTCAACAGGATCCACACCACCGCCATGAGGATGTCGGCCAGGCTCACCTTCTGCTTGCCGAGCGAGAAGCGCATGGTTTCCATCCACACCGTCACGTCGGACAGCAGGCCGAGTACATAGAGCGCCATGGCCACCCAGACCAGCGTGGTCAGCACCTTCTCGACCAGCAGCAGCATGCCGTGCAACTGGCCGCTGCCGGACAGCACGCGCCGCAGGATGTAAAAGGTGAAGTACAGCGAAGTGATGCCGAATAGCGGCACCAGCGCCAGCCGCAGCACGCTGATTGCCATCATGGGCTCCAGCGCGAAGCGAGCTGCCATCACCAGCAGCCAGCCAAACAGCGGGAACATGGCCCGCTCCAGGCTGGCGGCGGCGAAACGCAGCGAGAAGCTTGAAGATGCGTGATGATGCTCGAGCCGCTTGACGATAAAGCGCGCGAGCGGCCAGGCTGCCAGCAGGCAGCCGGCCAGCACGCCAAGCTGCCAGATGAAGCCAGGGCCGCCCGCATCCCGGATCAGGTCGTCGAGCATCCTGCCGAATGTCGTGTGCGTGGCCGTCAGGTCGGCCAGTGGGTTTCCGCTCATGGAGAATCTGCCTGGATACCCTGTTGCCGCGCCGGCCGCCGCGCGTACTGCGCGGCCGGCCGGTGGGGAGGGAATTACTGCGTACGCTCCAGGACCGCGGCAAAGAAGCCATCGGTCTGGTGCTGGTGGGGATACAGCGCGAACATGCCGCCTTCTGTCGGCAACTCGGGCACGTCGATCTTCTGCTCGGCCAAGACCTCTGCCGCCGGAACCAGACGGAAATTCGGATGGGAAGCCAGGAAGTTGCGCACGATCGCCTCGTTTTCGGCTTCCAGCACGCTGCACGTGGCATAGACTACGCGGCCTCCGCCCTTGAGCAGGCGCGCTGCCGCATCAAGGATCGCGCTCTGCTTGGCCGTCAGCTCCAGCACCGATTCAGGGCTCTGGCGCCATTTCAGGTCCGGATTGCGCCGCAGCGTGCCAAGGCCGCTGCAAGGCGCATCGACGAGCACGCGGTCGATCTTCCCGGCCAGGCGCTTGACCTTGGCGTCACGTTCGGAATCGATGAGCACCGGGTGCACGTTCGACAGCCCGCTGCGCGCCAGGCGCGGCTTGAGATTGGCGAGACGCTTTTCCGATACATCGAAGGCGTACAGACGGCCGGTCGAACGCATGGCCACGCCGAGCGCCAGCGTCTTGCCGCCGGCGCCAGCGCAGAAGTCGACCACCATCTCGCCGCGCTTGGGGGCGACCAGGCTGCACAGAAGCTGGCTGCCCTCGTCCTGAACCTCCACCAGGCCATTCACGAACAGCGGCAGCTTGTTCAGCGCCGGCTTGCCTTGCATCCGGATGCCGGCCGGTGCCATCGGCGTGGGCTCGGCGCGCAGGCCCGCCTCTTCCAGCTCGGTCAGGACGGCTTCGCGGGTGGCCTTCCCGAGGTTCACGCGCAGGTCCAGCGGAGCCGGGCGCAACCAGGCATCCCCAAGGGCGGATGCAAACGCTTCACCGTGGCGTGCCGCCAAGTTGTCAAACAGCCACTCAGGCAGGTTGGCGCGTACGCGCGGTGACAGGCTGGAACGCTCGATCGTGGTCAGGCGATCGAGCCACTCGGCCTCGTCGGGATGCAGGAAAGGCGTGAGCATATCGCGCCCAAGGGTTGCCGCCAGGCCCAGCAGCGCCAGGCGGCGCGACGCCGCGCCGCTGCCGCTTTCGGCAAACTGGCCGAACTCCACGCGCCGGCGCAGTACCGCGTAGATCGCCTCGGCGATGATGCCGCGTTCGCGATGGCCGAGCTTGCTGTTCTCGCGGAAGTAATGGCTCACCACGGCATCGGCCGGGCGCGCGAACAGCATGACCTTGCCAAGCAGCCTGTCGATATGCTGGATATGCGAAGCGTGAAGTCCGCCCGATGCCCGTACCTGCTGACCGTCCGCCCCTGGGGCGCCCTGGGCCGAACGCGCCCCTGGCGCCTTGCGGATGGGACTGGACTTGCGGGCCCGCGAAGGTTGGCGGGAATCCTTGGACGCCGGACGCGCCCCTGTCTGATGACGACTCATGGCTTTGCTCCTGCCGCCGGTACACCGGCGGAGATGGCCATAAGCAGTTGCGGCTCGGCCGGATTGACGTGAACGACCCCGTTCTGGACCTGCAGGCGTCCTTCGACGAACCACCGGACTGCACGGGGATAAATCAAATGCTCGCAATCGAGCAGGCGGACGGCGAGGCTCTCAGGCGTATCGAGAGGCAATACATCAAGAGCCGCCTGAATCACAATGGGGCCGTGATCGAGTTCAGGCGTGACGAAATGCACGGTGGCGCCGTGCAGCTTCACGCCGGCGTCGAGTGCCTGCTTGTGGGTATTCAGGCCCGGGAAGCAAGGCAGCAGCGACGGATGGATATTGAGCAAGCGACCGGCATAACGATCGACGAAGCCGGTGGTAAGGATGCGCATGAAGCCCGCGAGCACGACAAGGTCGGGCGCGTAGCCATCGATAGCCTCGGCCAACGCCGCATCGAAGCTGGCGCGATCGGGATGCTGGCGGTGATCGACCACGCTGGTGGCGATACCGTGGTCCTTTGCGAACTGCAGTCCGGCCGCTTCCGGCCGGTTGGAAATTACCGCGGCGATGCGCGCCGGCCACCCGCCGGCCGCGCAGGCCTGGACGATGGCTTCCATATTGGAGCCCCGCCCTGAAATCAGGATAACGATTTTTTTCATCGCGCAATTCTACCAAGGGCAGACACCAAACTCCGGCAAAGCTAATACATTAGGCGCTTAATTCACGACAATCGGCGTCGGGACATGCAACCGGCACGCGACAGCGAGGCCCCAAACCCCCATTTGATGGATTGTGACGCTTCGCACCCTCTGATAGAGTGGGCCCTACGTCCACGCTCCAGTTTTGTGCCAGCTGGTGACAACAAGGACGAAACGGGAAATTAGACGGGAATTAGCATGTCGAACGCTGCACCGACGTTGTTGGTGGTCGATGATCATCCTATGGCCTTGTCAGGCACTACCGCATTCCTGACGGAGGTGATGCCAGATGTTGCAGTCCATGCCGCCGGCAGCGCCAGGGAAGCGCTGACCAGCCTTCAGCAGGGCCTGCGCCCGGATATCGTGCTGCTTGATATCTGGCTGAACGATGGCACCGGCTTCGATGCCATGCAGTCCTTCAAGACCGTCATCCCGGGCGCCCGCTTCATTTTCATGTCGGCCGAAGCCACGCCCGAAATCGTCGGGCGCGCCCGCGCCTTGTCAGCCTGCGGATTTGTGGGCAAGCACCTGGACGCCCACGCATTCACCTCCGCCGTACGCAAAGTGCTCGCCGGCGATACCTCGTTTCCGAGCGATGAAGCGCTCAGCGGCCGCGCCCAGTCCTTCGGGCCGGCCCACGGCATCCCGGTCACGCCTGCCGAGCTTGGCCTGACGCCGCGCCAGGGCTCGGTGCTTGCGCTGGTCCTGGAAGGACTGCCGAACAAGGTGATCGCACGCCGACTCGGGCTGACAGAGAACACCGTCAAGGAACACGTCTCGGCCATCCTGCAGCGGCTCGGTGTCCGGACGCGCATGCAGGTCATGTCACGCATGGAACGCTTCCGCCTGCGTCAGTAAGCGCGCGTCTCCGCACCGCGCCGGCTTTCAGCCCGCAGTGCGCAGCCAGCGGCGCAGCAGTATCCGTAGTGAGGCCGGGTCCACGGGCTTCGACAGCACAAAATATCCCGCCTCTTCCGCTGCCGCCAGCGCGGCGGATTTCAGATCTCCCGTGAGCAGGGCGCTGCGCGCCTGCGGCTGGGTGTTTTGCCAGCGTTCCAGCAAATCCAGGCCATTTTCACTGCCGGGCAACCGCAGATCGCAGAAGATGATGTCCGGCCGCAAGCCCTTGGCAAACAACTTGTCGGCTTCCGCGCCATGCGCGGCGCAGGCGACACGGATCCCCCAGGCCTCCATCAGCGCGATCCAGGCCTTGCGGATCTGGGAATCGTCATCGACCACCAGCACCGTGCCTTGCAGCTTGTCGGGCTTGGAATCCTCGGCGGCGGCCATGGCGCGCATTTCACGCACGCTGGCTACTGTCTCAGCCGGCACCGGGGGCAGCGCGAACCAGAAAACCGAGCCCTTGCCGGGCACGGAACGCACGCCATACGTGCCGCGCATCAGGCGCACGCATTCCTTGAAGATGGCCAGCCCAAGCCCCAAGCCTTGCGACGGGTCGCGCTGCGGGTTATGGACCTGGTAGTACGGCGAAAAGATGTCAGGCAAGTGATCGGGCAGGATACCGGCCCCCGTGTCCCATACCTCCAACCGCACGTGCTTGCGGCGCTGGCGCGCGGTGATCAGCACGCCGCCACGCTTCGTATAGCGCAATGCGTTCTGCACCAGGTTGAACAGCGCGCGGCGCAGCAGGACCGGCTCGGCCATGGCGTAGAGCTCGTCCGGCACACGCGGCGTCAGCGTCAGGCCGCTTTCGCGCGCGTCAGCGGCGAACTGGCTCATTACGTCGCGGATCAACGCGCTCAGTTCGCACGGTTCAAGCGTGGGCAGGACCTTGCGGCCCTCCAGCTTGGACAGGTCGAGCAAGGAGCGGAACAGCAAGTCGATGGTCTGCGTACCGGCTGCCACCTGCTCGACGAGCGGATGGAGCACCGTAGACTGGTTGCGCGCGCGCAACGCTTCCACCAGCATCACCAGCGCGTGCACCGGCTGCCGCAGGTCGTGGCTCGCCGCCGCCAGAAAGCGCGATTTTTCCTCGCTCGCATGGAGGGCGCGCTCCTTTTCTTCCTGGAACTGCTTGGCCAGGCGGCGGCTGTCGCCCTCGAGCTGGATCGCCCTGACCAGCGTGCCCTGCAGGCCAAGCGCGTGGCGGCCCAGCATCAGCGCGTAGATGATCAGCAGCAACTGTACGTAGATGCCGTGCCCCGGGAAGGCAACTTCGGCCAGCAGCAGGTTCGGGACCAGGACGGGCACGCCGGCATAGATCAGGTTCGACGGCACCGGCGCTTGCGATACCGCTCCGCCCGCCAGCACGCCCAGACTGAGCAGGTACAGCACGCTCGAGAAGACCGCGGAGCCCGTGTACATATGGAGCAGCGCCGAACTGCCCCACGTCAGCCCGGTCAGGAAAGCCACCCCGCGCATATGGCCCCACCACTTGCGCGTGTGCGCGGAACGGCTCATGGAGGCGCTGTCGCGCTGGTAGCCCAGGTAGAACCACAGGCCCCCGCCGGCCAGCAACAGCATCACCGCGCCCCAGCCGAGCAGCGCGGCATGGTCGGCCGAATCCCAGAAGGCGAAGATAGTCAGCGCCGGCAGCAGCACCGCCGCCACCGTGCCCGACGGCGACGCCTTGTGGACGATCGCCATCAGCTTGGCGCGCGTCTCGGTATCAAGCTGGGCGCCGGCAGGCGGCAGGAATCGCGGCAACAGCCGGTTGAGAAGCGCGTTCAAGTGAATGAGTGGATCGAGGCTTGGACACGCCGGCAGCCAATGCGCCGCGCGTCTGGGTGGCGCCTATCATGCCGCCTTTTGCCGCATCGCGCCACGACGACAGGGCGGTTGCGCCACAAAAACCGCGGGGCTGGCCGGATCGTAGGCGCCCGGAAAGGGCAATCGGACCCATTCGCCTTATAATGCCCGCTTTACCCGAATCATTTCCCGCCGTCCCCGTGAAAGTCTTCCGCGGCCTGCCCAACGCCGAGAGCCGGGCGCCTTGCGCGCTCACCATCGGCAATTTCGACGGTGTGCATCGCGGCCACCAGTCGCTGCTTGCGCGCGCGCGCGCGGCGGCCGATGCGCGCGGCCTGCCGCTGTGCGTGATGACGTTCGAGCCGCATCCGCGCGAGTTCTTCACGCCGGACAAGGCCCCGACCCGCATCGCCCTGCTGCGCGACAAGCTCGAGAGCCTGCGCCGCAACGGCGTGGACCGCGTGGTGGTGGAGCACTTCAACGCCCACTTTGCCGGCCAGTCGCCGCAGGCGTTCGTCGAGAACGTGCTGTGGCATGGCTTGCACGCACGCTGGGTGCTGGTCGGTGACGACTTCCGCTTCGGGGCCAAGCGCGCCGGCGATTTCACCTACCTGCAGGACGCGGGCCAGCGCTTCGGCTTCGACGTTGAGCAGATGGGCTCGGTGTCCGAGGGCGGCATCCGCATCTCCAGCTCGGCCGTGCGCCAAGCGCTGGCCGAGGGCGACCTCGAACACGCGCGTCGACTGCTCGGCCATGGCTATGCGATCAGCGGCCACGTGATCCACGGCCGCAAGCTGGGCCGCGACCTGGGCTTTCCGACGCTGAACCTGCGCATTTCGCACAAGCGTCCCGCGGTCAACGGCATTTTCGTCGTGCAGGTGCACGGCATTGCCGATCATCCGCTGCCCGGCGTGGCCAGCATCGGCGTGCGCCCGACCATCGAGGATGCCGGCCGCGTGCTGCTGGAAGTCCACCTGTTCGACGTCAACCAGAATCTGTATGGCAAGCTGATCCGGGTGGAGTTCATGAAGAAGCTGCGCGACGAGGCGCGCTTCGACAACCTGGAAGACCTGACCGCGGCCATCGCCAAGGACAGCGCCGACGCGCGCGGCTTCTTCGGCCTGACCTCGCCGGACGCCTCCACCGGCCAAGCCGAGGGCACCGGCGGCCGCGACTTCGCCACCTCCGCCACCGACCGAATTAGCTAGCGGCCCGGCACCCCACGGTGCCGGTTCGCGTTCCGCCCCATCCAGTCTTTCCTGCGCGCACGCCCAAGTGCGACCCATGCGTGGCCAAATCAGCGGCCCGGTGCGCGCCAAACGAATTGCCCCGAGAATCGACATGTCCAACGACAAACGCGCCAAGCCCGAGAAAAGCAAATATCCGGTCAACCTGCTGGACACCACCTTCCCGATGCGCGGCGACCTGCCCAAGCGTGAACCGCAGTGGGTCAAGCAGTGGCAGGACAAGCAGCTCTACAAGAAGATCCGCGCGGCTCGCAAGGGTGCCAGGAAGTTCGTGCTGCATGATGGCCCGCCGTATGCCAACGGCGACATCCACATCGGCCACGCGGTCAACAAGGTCCTCAAGGACATGATCGTCAAGGCGCGCGGGCTGACCGGCCTGGACGCCGTCTACGTGCCGGGCTGGGATTGCCACGGCATGCCGATCGAGATCCAGATCGAGAAGCAGTTCGGCAAGGGCCTGCCGGTGCAGGAAGTCCAGGCCAAGGCACGCGCCTACGCCACCGAGCAGATCAAGCGCCAGATGGTGGACTTCGAGCGCCTGGGCGTGCTCGGCGACTGGGACCACCCCTACCTGACCATGAACTACAGCAACGAGGCCGACGAAATCCGCGCCCTCGCCAAGATCATGGAAAAGGGCTACGTGTTCCGCGGCCTGAAACCGGTGAACTGGTGCTTCGACTGCGGTTCGGCGCTGGCCGAGGCCGAGGTCGAGTACAAGGACAAGGTCGACCTGTCGATCGACGTGGGCTTCCCGTTCGCCGAGACCGACAAGCTGGCGCACGCCTTCAAGGTTTCGATCGACCAGATCAACGCCAAGCCGGGCTGGATCGTGATCTGGACCACGACGCCCTGGACGATCCCGAGCAACCAGGCGCTCAACGTGCATCCGGAAGTCGAATACGCGCTGGTCGACACGCCGCGCGGCTACCTGATCCTGGCGACCGAGCGGGTCGAGGAACAGCTCAAGGTCTACGAACTGGAAGGCAAGGTCGTGGCGACCAGCACCGGCGCCGCACTGTCGGAGATCCGCTTCCACCACCCGCTGGCGAAGATGGACGCCGGCTATGACCGCCTGTCGCCGATCTACCTCGGCGACTACGTGACCACCGACACCGGCTCGGGCATCGTGCACTCGGCCCCGGCCTATGGCGTGGAAGACTTCCAGTCGTGCAAGGCGCACGGCATGAGCGACCACGACATCATCAGCCCGGTAATGGGCAACGGCGTGTACGCGGGCACGCTGCCGCTGTTCGGCGGCCTGTCGATCTGGGATGCGAACCCGAAGATCGTCGAGGTCCTGAAGGCGTCCGGCAACCTGTTCAATTCGCACAAGTACACCCACAGCTACATGCACTGCTGGCGCCACAAGACGCCGATCATCTACCGCGCCACCTCGCAGTGGTTCGCGGGCATGGACGTGGATCCGGTCGAGCAGGACGGCCAGCCGGTGCCCACGCTGCGCGAAACCGCGCTGGCCGGCATCGAGGCCACCGAGTTCTTCCCGTCCTGGGGCAAGCAGCGCCTGCACAACATGATCGCCAACCGCCCGGACTGGACGCTGTCGCGCCAGCGCCAGTGGGGCGTGCCGATGGCCTTCTTCCTCCACAAGGAAACCGGCGCGCTGCACCCGCGCACGCCGGAGCTGCTGGAAGAGGTGGCCAAGCGCGTCGAGCAGCACGGCATCGAGGCGTGGCAGGCACTGGACCCGAAGGAACTGCTCGGCGCCGAGGCCGACCAGTACGAGAAGAACCGCGACACGCTCGACGTGTGGTTCGATTCGGGCACCACGCACTGGACCGTGATCCGTGGCTCGCACCGCGACGACCTGTACGACCCGTCGGCCGATGAAGCCGATGGCCGTCTGGCGGACCTGTATCTGGAAGGCTCGGACCAGCACCGCGGCTGGTTCCATTCGTCGCTGCTGACCGCGTCGATGCTGTATGGCAAGCCGCCATACAAGGCGCTGCTGACGCACGGCTTCACCGTCGACGGCGAAGGCCGCAAGATGTCGAAGTCGGTCGGCAACACCGTGTCGCCGCAGGACATCGCGAACAAGATGGGCGCCGAGATCATCCGCCTGTGGGTGGCCTCGACCGACTACTCGGGCGAGCTGTCGATCTCCGACGAGATCCTCAAACGCGTGGTGGAAAGCTATCGGCGCATCCGCAATACGCTGCGCTTCCTGCTGTCGAACCTGTCCGACTACGACCACGCCAGGCACGCACTGCCGGCTTCGGAATGGCTGGAGATCGACCGCTACGCCGTGGCACTGTCCGAGCGCCTGCAGAAGGAAGTGCTGTCGCACTACGACTCATACGAGTTCCACCCGGTGGTGGCCAAGCTGCAGACCTTCTGCTCGGAAGACCTGGGTGGCTTCTACCTGGACGTGCTGAAGGACCGCCTCTACACTACCGCGCCGGACTCGAAGGCCCGTCGCGCGGCGCAGAACGCGCTGTACCACATCACGCAGGCCATGCTGCACTGGATGGCACCGTTCCTCTCGTTCACTGCCGAGGAAGCCTGGCAGGTGTTCGCGCACGGCACCGGCCACACCGACACCATCTTCACGAGCACGTACTACACGCTGCCGGAAGTGGATGAGGCCGACGATCTGCTGCAGAAATGGCATACCCTGCGCGAAGTCCGGGCGGAAGTCACGAAGCAGCTCGAGGCGGTACGTGTGGAAGGCGCCATCGGCTCCTCGCTGCAGGCTGAAGTCACCATCCAGGCCGGCGGCCCGGTGCTGGCCGCGCTGCAGAGCCTGGGCGACGACCTGCGCTTCGTGCTGCTGACCTCCGCGGCCACGGTCGAGCACGCGCCCGAGGCGGGCGACCTGCTGGTCACCGTGGCAGCTTCGGAGCATGCGAAGTGCGAACGCTGCTGGCACTACCGCGCCGACGTTGGCCAGAATCCCGACCATCCGACCCTTTGCGGCCGCTGCGACAGCAACCTGTTCGGCGCCGGTGAACACAGGAGCCATGCCTGATGGCATCGTCCACGACCCGTTCCGCCCGCCCGGCACGCCGCAACAACAACAAGGCCTCGGGCAACACCACGCCGCTGCTGTGGATGGCGTTCGCCCTGCTGGTAGTGGTGCTGGACCAGTTCTTCAAGATCGTCATCGTGCGTACGTTCACGTACGGCGAATCGCGCCCGGTAACGCGCTTCTTCAACCTGGTCCTGGTGTACAACAAGGGCGCGGCGTTCAGCTTCCTGGCTGATGCCGGTGGCTGGCAGCGCTGGTTCTTCACCGGGCTCGGGCTCGTGGTCGGCGCGTTCATCGTCTGGCTGCTGTACCGCCATACGGGCCAGCGTCTGTTCTGCTTCGCCGTGTCGCTGATCCTGGGCGGCGCCGTGGGCAACGTGGTCGATCGCGTGGTCTACGGGCACGTGGTCGACTTCCTCGATTTCTACGTGCGCAACTACCACTGGCCGGCGTTCAACGTCGCCGACTGCGCCATCACCGTGGGCGCGGTACTGCTGATCGTCGACGAGCTGCGGCGCGTTCGTCGGCACTGAGCCGGCACCGAGCCGCCTCCGGCAGCCCCCGCGGGCTGCCGGTATCATGCCGAAACCCCTTTCTCTGACGAGTCCCACATGGATTTGCGCGGCAAGCACATCGTTCTCGGCCTGACCGGCGGCATCGCCTGCTACAAGTCCGCCGAGCTGGTCCGCCTGCTGACCAAGGCAGGCGCCACAGTACAGGTGGCCATGACCGAGGCGGCGACCCACTTCATCACGCCGGTCACCATGCAAGCCTTGTCGGGGCGCCCGGTGTTCCTGTCGCAGTGGGATGCGCGGGTCGACAACAACATGGCGCACATCGACCTCTCGCGCGAGGCCGACGCCATCGTGATCGCGCCCGCATCGACCGATTTCCTGGCCAAGCTGGCCAATGGCCTGTGCGATGACCTGCTCACCACGCTGTGCATCGCGCGCGACTGCCCGCTGCTCGTGGCACCGGCCATGAACCGCCAGATGTGGGCCGCCGCGCCCACGCAGCGCAACGCGGCGCAGTTGCGGGCGGATGGTGTCGCGATCCTGGGCCCGGGCAGTGGCGACCAGGCTTGCGGCGAAGTCGGCGACGGCCGCATGCTGGAACCGGAAGAACTGGTCGATGACATCATTGCCTTCTTCCAGCCCAAGCCGCTGGCCGGCAAGCGTGTATTGATCACCGCGGGCCCGACCTTCGAGGCCATCGACCCGGTGCGCGGCATCACCAATCTTTCGTCGGGCAAGATGGGCTTTTCGATCGCCCGCGCCGCGCGCGAAGCCGGCGCCGAGGTGCTGCTGGTCGCTGGCCCGACCAGCCTGCCCACGCCGCGTGGCGTGGTGCGCACCGATGTGCGCAGCGCTCAGCAGATGCATGACACGGTTCTGGCCCAGTTGCGCGACGTGAACGTCTTCATCGCGGTCGCGGCCGTGGCCGACTGGCGCCCTGCCGAGGTAGCGCAGCAGAAGCTCAAGAAGGCCAACGATACCGATACGCCAACCCTGCAGTTCGTGCAGAACCCGGACATCCTGGCAGCCGTCGCCGCGCGCGCCGATGCGCCCTACTGCGTCGGCTTTGCCGCGGAGAGCGAGAACCTGGAGCAGTACGGCGAGCAGAAGCGCCAGCGCAAGGGCGTGCCGCTGCTGGTGGGCAATATCGGCCACCATACCTTCGGCCTCGACGACAACGAGATTGTGCTGTTCGATGCCGCCGGCATGACCCGGCTGCCGCGCGCCGACAAGCTGACCCTGGCGCGCCAGCTCGTGGCGGCCATCGGCCAGCGCCTGCCGGGCCGCGGCCAACCCTGACGCATCATGACCGCGAACCGACCCCGGCTGCGCCTGTCCGTGCTCGACCAGAGCCCGGTGATCGCCGGCCACACCGCGCGTGACGCGCTGGCCGCCACCGTAGAACTGGCGCAGATGGCCGACGCGCTTGGCTACACGCGCTACTGGTGCGCCGAGCACCACGGCCTGCGCGGCGTCTGCAATCCGGCGCCCGAAGTCATGCTGGCTCGCCTCGGCAGCGTCACGCAGCGCATCCGGCTGGGCTCGGGCGGCGTCATGCTGCCCTACTACAGCCCGTTCAAGGTTGCCGAGCAGTTCCGCATGCTCGAAGGCCTGTTCCCGAACCGCATCGACCTTGGCGTGGGCCGCGCGCCCGGCGGCGATATGCGCACGGCGCAGGCCGTGGCAATGGGCCAGTACGACCGTGGCGCGCAGTTCGAGGAGCAGGTGCGCGACCTGTCCTGCCTGCTGCGTGGCGACGTGCCGCCCGGTCACCTGGCCGAGGGCGTGCTGCTGCAGCCCGTGGTGGATACGAAGCCCGAACTGTGGATACTGGGCTCCAGCGACTACGGCGGCGCGCTGGCCGCGCGCCTGGGGCTGCGGTTCGCGTTTGCGCATTTCATCAACGCGCACACGGGCCATCATGTCGCACGGCAATACCGCGAGGACTTCCAGCCCGGCTATGAGGCACGGCCCTACAGCGCCGCCGCGATCTTCGTGATCTGCGCCGACACCGATGCCGAAGCGGCCGAACTGGAACGCGCCGTGGACCTGCGCCGGCTGCAGATGGCCTATGGCGTCAACGCGCCGATCCCGTCGCTGGAACAGGCTCACAGCCACGTTGCGACCGAGCGCGACCAGCTGATCATCGAGCGCGAGCGCCCGCGCACGATCTGCGGCACGCCCGAACGCGTGACGGAGCGCATGCTGGCCCTGCGCGAGCAGTTCGCCGCGGACGAGCTGGTCGTGCTGAGCGTGACCGCGACCTACGCTGCCCGGCTGCGCACGTACGAACTGCTGGCCGAGGCGTTTGAACTGAATTCCGAAAACTGAAACCGGCAGGGCAAGCCGCCTTGCCGGAGATTCGCCAAACCGATCCCGAAATGAGCCAAGAACTGAACCCGTCCGTCGAAATCAAGGTGCTGGATTCCCGCCTGAACGAGTGGGGCCTGCCCGCCTACCAGAGCGACATGGCTGCCGCCATCGACCTGCACGCCTGCGTCGACGCGCCGGTGTCGATCGCACCGGGCACCCCCGCGCAGCTGGTGCCGGCCGGCATCGCCGTGCATATGGGCAACCCGTACATGGCAGCGACCATCGTGCCGCGCTCGGGGCTGGGCCACAAGAAGGGACTGGTGCTGGGCAATTCGATCGGCGTGATCGACGCCGACTACCAGGGCCAGATCATGGTCAGCGTGTGGAACCGCAACGCTCCCGGCACCGAGCCCATCGTGATCCAGCCCGGCGAGCGCATCGCGCAGATGATGTTCGTGCCCGTGCTGCGCCCGGTGTTCACGACGGTGGAAGAATTCTCGGAAAACAGCGAGCGCGGTGCCGGCGGTTTCGGCTCGACCGGCGTGCACCACGCCAAGGCCAGCGCCTGAACCTGCCGTGCTTCAGCCCTGTTGTTCGAACAGCAGGGCTACACCGCCGGCGGCGCTCGCCGGAATCAGGGTCTCCTGCGGCCCGAGGTCCTGGGCAGGAATGCCAGCCGCGCGCCAGATCTGGCGCGCTTCTGCCAGCGCGCCCGTGCGCAGGCGGATCGCCGCATAGCCGGGCACATCGCGCTGGATGTGCGAGGTGCCGGTTGCCGCCGCCAGGGCCTGGGGCGTACTGATGACCAGCGTGGCATCATCCACCGCGAGACTGCAGATGTGGTCGCTCAGCTGCGTCATCTCGCCGCCGGTCAGCTCCGCATAGGCGCGGCCGGTCGCATCCACCAGCGCCGGCGCCACCACCATGAACATCGACGCAATACCCTGCGCGCCATTGGCGTGCCGGATCCATTCCGGCCGCCAGAGCAGTTCGGGCGTGCGGTGTTCGCAGACGAAGTAGCGCGCGCCTGGCGCATCGTCCAGCGCCGTGACGCGAAACGTGGCAGCGTGCTCGCTGCCATCGTCGAGCACCACTGGTCTGGAAAACTCGATCGGCTCGGAGGTATGCCAGCCGCCCTCGCGCAGGCGGGCCGCCGTGCCGAAGGCGTCGGCGCTCTTGCATGACATGGCCGCACAGCCGCCGCCGCGCACCTGCGCGTCCCAGTAATACTGCCGGCTGGGGCTCGGTGCCGTGACATGGAGCAGCTCGACATAGTCGCGCGCCAGCATGATGCAGTGGTTCTGGGAACCCAGCGTGTGATAGCCGCGCGGCGTCAGCGTAAAGCCGAGCCGGCGCCAGGCCTCGGCGCCGGCATCGAGATCGGGGCAGACCACGACAGCGTGGTCGAACATTTCAGCTTTGCTGGCCATTACTCGAACTGGATATTGGCTTTGCGCGCCACGGCCTGCCACTTGTCGTGCTCATGGCGTACAAGGTTGCCAAGCTCGGCGGGACTGCCGCCGACGATCTCGAAGCCTTGCGCCGCCAGGGCATCGACCACGCGCGGCTGGTGCAGCGATTCCACCAGCGCATCATGGATGCGGCTCACGGTGGCCGGCGCCATGCCTGCCGGACCGAACACGCCGATCCACGAGTACGCCTCGAACCCGCGCACGCCCTGCTCCGCCACCGTCGGTACCTGCGGCAACTGCTTCAGCCGGCTGGTGCCCGTAACGCCCAGCACCTTGATGGTCTTGGCCGCGATATGGGCCTGCACGGCCGCGTAGCTGCTGAAAAAGATGTCGACCTCGTTCGACAGCACGGCCTGCACGGCCGGACCGCCGCCCTTGTACGGCACGTGAAGCATGTGCACGCCGGCTTCGGTCGCCAGGGCCTCGGCGGCAAGCTGGTTGAGGCTGCCGATGCCGGATGAGGCATAGCGCACGCCGTCGTGCCTGGCCTTGGCCAGTGCCACCAGCTCTCGCACATTCGAGGCCGGCAGCGCGGGGTTGGCGGCGATCACGAGCGGAAAGCGTACCAGCTGCGAAATCGGGGTGAAATCGCGGAAGGTGTCGTAGGGCAGCTGCTTGTAGGCAAACGGGTTGATGGCGTGGGTATCGAAGGCCATCAGGAGGGTATTGCCGTCGCCCTTGGCCCGTGCAACCGTACTGGAGGCGATCAGCCCGCCCGCCCCCGGCTTGTTGTCGACCACGACCGTCTGGCCCAGCAAGGCCTTGAGGCCCGGCTGCAACTGGCGCGCCACGATATCGACGCTGCCACCGGGCGGGAACGGCAGGACCATCGTGATCGGACGGCCGCTGGCGGGCGATTCGGCGGGCGCGCTGGCGGCAACGGCTTGCACCGCGGTGAGCGGCGTGGCGGCTAATGGCAGGGCTTTGAGCAGCATGCGGCGCAGCCGCGTGCGTTCGGGACGGGACATCGGTCTTTCAGGAAGAGGCAGCCAGCTGGCTGCCGGGACAAAAAACAAGGGGCGGCATTTCTGCCGCCCCTGTATTTTGCCCGAGGATGGCCGCAATTGCAGACAATGTCCTCGTGCGACGCTCAGGTCGCCACTCAGGCCTCCGCGCGCTGCTCGCTTTCCGACTCCGGCGGCTCCGGATCGGCTTCGGAGAAGTCGAGCTTGATCTGGTCCTGTTCGTCGAGATCGACCACTACCTTGCCCCCGGACACCAGCTTGCCGAACAGCAACTCGTCGGCCAGGGCCTTGCGGATCATGTCCTGGATCAGGCGCTGCATCGGGCGGGCGCCCATCAGCGGATCGAAGCCCTTGTGTGCCAGGAACTTGCGCAGTTTCTCGGTGAAGCTGGCTTCCACCTTCTTCTCGTGAAGCTGCTCTTCCAGTTGCATCAGGAACTTGTCCACCACGCGCAGGATGATTTCCTCGTCCAGCGAACGGAAGCTGATCATCGCGTCCAGCCGGTTGCGGAACTCCGGCGTGAACATGCGCTTGATGTCGGCCATTTCATCGCCCTGCTCGCGCGACGTGGTGAAGCCGATGGTGGCGCGGTTCATGGTCTCCGCCCCCGCGTTGGTGGTCATGATGATGATCACGTTGCGGAAATCGGCGCGCCGGCCGTTGTTGTCGGTCAGCGAGCCATGGTCCATGACCTGCAGCAGGATATTGAAGATATCCGGGTGCGCCTTCTCGATTTCGTCCAGCAGCAGCACGCAGTGCGGCTTCTTGGTGACGGCCTCGGTCAGCAGGCCGCCCTGGTCGAAGCCAACGTATCCCGGCGGCGCGCCGATCAGGCGGCTGACCGCATGGCGTTCCATGTACTCGGACATGTCGAAGCGCAGCAGCTCGATGCCCATGATGAAGGCAAGCTGCTTGGCGACTTCGGTCTTGCCCACGCCCGTGGGGCCCGAGAACAGGAAGGAGCCGATCGGCTTGTCGGTCTTGCCCAGGCCCGCGCGCGACATCTTGATCGCCGAGGCCAGCGCCTCGATGGCCGGGTCCTGGCCGAACACTACCGATTTCAGGTCGCGCTCCAGCGTCTGCAGCTTGCTGCGGTCGTCCTGGTTCACGCTCTGCGGCGGGATGCGGGCAATGCGCGAAACGATGTCCTCGATCTCGCCCTTGCCGATGGTCTTCTTCTGCTTCGACTTCGGCAGGATGCGCTGCGCCGCGCCGGCTTCGTCGATCACGTCGATCGCCTTGTCAGGCAGGTGACGGTCGGTGATGAAGCGCGCCGACAGTTCGGCCGCCGCGGTCAGCGCCGACGCCGCGTACTTGACGCCGTGGTGCTCCTCGAAGCGCGACTTCAGGCCACGCAGGATCTGCACGGTCTGGTCGACCGACGGCTCGACCACGTCGATCTTCTGGAAGCGCCGTGACAGCGCCGCGTCTTTCTCGAAGATGCCGCGGTATTCGGTGAAGGTGGTTGCGCCGATGCACTTGAGCTGGCCCGACGACAGGGCCGGCTTGAGCAGGTTGCTCGCGTCCAGCGTGCCGCCCGACGCGGCGCCCGCGCCGATCAGCGTGTGGATTTCGTCGATGAAGAGAATCGCGTTCGGGTTGTCCTTCAGCGATTTCAGCACGCCCTTGAGGCGCTGCTCGAAATCACCGCGGTACTTGGTGCCGGCCAGCAGCGCGCCCATGTCGAGCGAGTACACCGTGGCCTTTTCGAGGATGTCCGGCACCTCGTTCTTGGTGATGCGCCAGGCCAGGCCTTCCGCAATCGCGGTCTTGCCGACGCCGGCCTCGCCGACCAGCAGCGGGTTGTTCTTGCGCCGGCGGCACAGCACCTGCACCACGCGCTCGACTTCGCTTTCGCGGCCGATCAGCGGGTCGATCTTGCCGGCCTTGGCCAGTGAATTCAGGTTCTGGGTGTATTGCTCGAGCGGGCTTTCCTTGCCGTCGCCGCCTTCGCCTTCGCCCGTGCCATCACCGTGCTTGGCCGGCTCGGACTGATCCTTGCGGATACCGTGGCTGATGAAGTTGACCACGTCCAGGCGCGTCACGCCCTGCTGCTGCAGGTAGTAGACGGCATGCGAATCCTTCTCGCCGAAGATGGCGACCAGCACGTTGGCGCCAGTCACTTCCTTCTTGCCGTTGGAGGTCGACTGCACATGCATGATCGCGCGCTGGATCACGCGCTGGAACCCGAGCGTGGGCTGGGTGTCGACCTCATCCGTGCCGGGAACGACCGGTGTGTTGTCAGCGATGAAATTCTTCAGGCTGGTGCGCAAGTCCTCGATATTGGCCGCGCAGGCGCGCAAGACCTCAGCTGCAGTCGGGTTGTCGAGCAACGCCAGCAGCAGGTGTTCCACGGTAATGAACTCGTGGCGTGCCTGCCGGGCCTCAACGAACGCCATGTGCAGGCTCACTTCCAATTCTTGCGCAATCATGCTTCCTCCATCACGCACTGCAGCGGGTGGCCCGCCTGCCGCGCGTGCGTTGACACCAGCTCGACCTTAGTCGCGGCGATATCTCTGGTGTAGATACCGCAGACGCCCTTACCTTCCCGATGAACGGTGAGCATGATCTGCGTCGCCGTTTCACGGTCCCTGCTGAAATACTGTTGCAGGATCATGACTACAAACTCCATCGGAGTGTAGTCGTCATTGAGCAGCACCACCTTGTACATAGCGGGCGGTTTGAGCGCCTGCTCTTTCCGCTCCAGAATGGTGCCTGCTTCGCGTTGTGGGACATTCGCCAGCCGTGTAGCCATGGCTTTATTCTAACCCTTACTCGCAACTCTGCAATTTGGGGAACTGTGGCAGGATTCAAGAGCCCTGCCACTCATTCCGCGTCGTTCGGACAGCGCCAAAGGCACTGCAATGCACGTGGGTGGCGCATGCCGTCGGGCTATCGCCAATGCGCGCCGCTCCCCTGTGCGCCCCCCACACGGTACCATCAGCCGCCGTCCCATTCCCGCCACACCCTGCCGGGAGTGGGGAATCCGCCAGCTTGACAGTGGATTGGTTTGCCAGAAAAATCGGTCGCACACCGGGTTCAGGCCAGCGAGCCAAGCAAAAGGCCGGACCGGGTGATCCGTGAGCAGGGAGGCTTACGAACAGTGGTGGCAATACTGGCATACATTGGCCGGAAGCGTCGCCACGCGATTCACCCATGCTGCGTCATTGCCGTCCGCATCCCGAAAGGAAGCGGCTGCCATGGCGCCGCTGCGCGTGTCATCCAGCTGGCCGCAGGCTTCCCCGCTTTGAAATCTGCTATTTCGTTGGGGGGAGTATATGGCAAGCGGTATCGTCAAATGGTTCAATGACGCCAAGGGCTTCGGGTTCATCAAGCCGGACGAAGGCGATGAAGAACTGTTTGCGCACTTTTCGGCAATCCAGATGGCGGGCTTCAAGACGCTCAAGGAAGGTCAGCGCGTCTCGTTCGAGGTGACCCAGGGCCCCAAGGGCAAGCAGGCCACCAACATCCAGGACGCCCAGGCCTGAAGTGCGCCGCGACCGCACCCGGGCCGACAGAGTTCCGGGGTGGTCACCAAGGATGCGGGGGGAACTCCCCCGGAACGGGATCCACGAAAAACAGCCTTGCCGCCGCCCTCGGGGCAGTGGCAACGCCGTTGCACGGCTCTCAGCTGCACGCTACCGCATCCGACCGAAAGCCCGGCCTCGCGCCGGGCTTTCTGCATGCTGCGCCAGTGGCGTTGCAGCAAACCCGGACCGCTCAGATCCAGCCGTCGATCTTCAGCCCGCTGGCTTGCTCCGCTTCTTCCCGGCTGACCTGCCGCACGGTCTGTCCGAAGGTCCAGACATGGCCCTCGGGGTCGCGGGCAGTGTAGACGCGGTCGCCGTAGAACTGGTCTTCCGGCTCGCTGACGATCACCGCGCCGGCGGCGCGGGCGCGTTCGCAATGCGCGTCCAGCCCGTCCCGCAGGTGGACATGGACCGACTGCGTGTTCTTGCCGTTCACGCTGGCGGGGCTTGCCGTGTAGTCGGTCCACTCGCTCCCGATCATCAGGTAGCTGTCACCGAAACGCATTTCGGCATGCGCCAGCCGGCCCTGGTCGTCCGTGATGACCATGGTGCGCGCGAAACCGAACGCCTGTTCCAGCCAGTCGAGCGCGCCCAGCGGCTCCCTGTAGAACAGGGCCGGGGCTAGTGCGGTGCGGCGAAACGGGTCTTCCATCTGAGCTCTCCCAGCAATTCCGGACACCTTCACGTTCTAGCCAAGGCGTGCGCGCCAGGCAAGAAAAACCCCGGCAGCCGCATGGCGGTGCCGGGGCTTTTGCATGCAGGCGCGCTGGCGCCTGCCGGACCTGTGGATCACATATTGTCGATCATCACCTGGCCAAAACCGGAGCACGACACCTGTGTCGCGCCTTCCAGCAGGCGGGCGAAGTCGTACGTGACCTTCTTGGACAGGATCGATTTTTCCATCGAGGCGATGATCAGGTCGGCCGCTTCAGTCCAGCCCATATGGCGCAGCATCATTTCAGCCGACAGGATTTCCGAGCCCGGATTCACATAATCCTTGCCGGCATACTTCGGCGCCGTGCCGTGGGTGGCTTCGAACATGGCCACGGAGTCGGACAGGTTCGCGCCCGGCGCGATGCCGATGCCGCCGACCTGCGCCGCCAGCGCGTCGGAAATGTAGTCGCCGTTCAGATTCAGCGTGGCGATCACCGAGTATTCGGCCGGACGCAGCAGGATCTGCTGCAGGAAGGCGTCAGCGATGGCGTCCTTGATGACGATGTCGCGGCCGGTCTTCGGGTTCTTGAACTTGCACCACGGGCCGCCGTCGACCAGCTCGGCGCCGAATTCCGCCTGGGCCAGTTCATAGCCCCAGTCACGGAAACCGCCTTCCGTGAACTTCATGATGTTGCCCTTGTGCACCAGCGTCACCGACGGCTTGTCGTTGTCGATGGCGTACTGGATGGCCTTGCGCACCAGTCGCTGGGTGCCCTGCTTCGACACGGGCTTGACGCCGATGCCCGAGGTTTCGGGGAAGCGGATCTTCTTCACGCCCATCTCGTTCTGCAGGAAGGCGATCAGCTTCTTGGCCTGCGCGCTTTCGGCTTCCCACTCGATGCCGGCGTAGATGTCTTCGGAGTTCTCGCGGAAGATGACCATATTGGTCTTCTCCGGCTCGCGCACCGGCGAAGGCACACCCTTGAAGTAGCGCACCGGGCGCAGGCACACATAGAGGTCGAGCTGCTGGCGCAACGCCACGTTCAGCGAACGGATGCCACCGCCGACCGGCGTGGTCAGCGGGCCCTTGATCGAGACGACGTATTCCTTGAGCACGTCCAGGGTCTCGTCGGGCAGCCACACATCCGGGCCGTAGACCTTGGTGGACTTCTCGCCGGCGTAGATCTCCATCCAAGAGATCTTGCGCTTGCCGGCGTAAGCCTTGGCCACTGCGGCGTCCACCACCTTGATCATCACCGGGGTGATATCCAGGCCCGTACCATCGCCTTCAATGTAGGGAATGATCGGCTGGTCCGGGACATTCAGCGAGAAATCCTGGTTGACCGTGATCTTCTCGCCAGCCGGGACCTTGATATGTTGATACATGACGTCTCCAGTACGGAACGGTTAAGACGGCCGCCCGGCACACGACCCGGCAGCAAAATGAGGGAGGTGGAGCGAAGGCATTGTAGCTGGAGGCCAGGGGCCGCCTGCGTTGCGCCGCACCATGCCAGTCTTATATAAGACACAAGACCAGCTAGTTATTATGCAGCAATTCCTTGTGCTCTGCCATGCCGCCAGGCCGCGCCCGGCCAAGGAACGCCGGCAAGCGGCCGGGCTGCGGCATACTGCTGTCCCATGACGCTGATTGCCCTGAACAAGCCCTTTGGCACCATGAGCCAGTTTTCCGAGCACCCCTCGCGCCCGACGCTGGCCGAGTGGATCGCGACGCCCGGCGTGTACCCGGCCGGCCGCCTCGACGCCGACAGCGAGGGCCTGCTGCTGCTCACCGATGACGGCGGCCTGCAGGCACGGATCGCCGATCCACGCCACAAGCTGGCCAAGACCTACTTCGCGCAGGTGGAAGGCATCCCTGACGAGCCCGCGCTGGCGCGCCTGCGGCAAGGCGTCGATCTCGGCGACTTCCATACCCTGCCGGCCAAGGTCCGCGCGGTTGAAGAACCGTCGTGGCTCTGGCCCCGGCATCCGCCCGTGCGCTATCGCGCAGCGATCCCGACCAGCTGGCTGGAGCTGCAGATCCGCGAAGGCAAGAACCGCCAGGTCCGCCGCATGACCGCCGCAGTCGGCTTCCCGACCCTGCGCCTGGTGCGCGCCACCATCGGCCGGCTTGACCTGCGCGAACTGGAACTGCAGCCCGGGCAGTCCTGCGTCGTGGCGCCGGAGCTGCTCGGCCTGCCGCCCACGCGCGCATCGCAACCTGCGCCGCGCGGTTCCGGGCAGGATACCGTCCGGGCACGCGGAGCTGGCGCCGGCAACAAGGGTCGAGTGCGTTACAAAAACTAACACCCGGCACGTCAACGCAGTGGGCGGTGTCGTCGTTGTTGTCGGTGACGCGTCCAATTGCGCGCCAACTTTCCGACTACAGTCACTCTTCGAGGTAATAGCAATGAAAAAACTGATCGCTGCTCTGGTTGTTGGCCTGTTCGCCACCGGCGCCTTCGCCCAGGCTTCGGCTCCGGCCGCCGCCGAGGCAGCTCCGGCCGCCAAGGAAGCCCCGAAGGCGAGCACGAAGAAGAGCTCGCACAAGAAGCACCACTCCAAGAAGGCAGCTGCTTCGGCACCGAAGGCCGAAGGCGCCGCACAGTAAGCACGCGGCCGCGTCGGATATCCGACGCACGTGTGAAAGGCAGGTTGCCCGGCAACCTGCCTTTTTTTGTATCCACCTGGCGTCGTGCGGATGCCGCTCAGTCTGCGCGTGCGTGCGTTATGCTTGCGCCTGCCATCGAACCCAAGCCGCATTGCCATGCGAATCCTGACCAAGACCCTGCTTTCCCGCTGCATCCTGCTGGCCGCCACCGTCACGGGCCTGGTCCACGCACAGAGCGACCTGCCCGTAGTGCCCCTCACGGCCGGGATGTACGCCATTCAGGCCGAGGTCGCGTCGACGCCCGCGGCGCGCGAGCAAGGGCTGATGTACCGCAAGTCGATGCCGGCCAATGCCGGCATGCTGTTCATGTTCGAGCAGAAGGCCGGGCACTGCTTCTGGATGAAGAATACGGACCTGCCGCTGTCGATCGCCTTCCTGGCTGACGACGGCAGCATCGTCAATATCGAGGACATGGCGCCGCAGACGCAAGACAATCACTGCCCCAAGGCAGCGATCCGCTACGCGCTCGAAATGAACAAGGGATGGTTCGCGCAGAAGGGCATCCGGGCCGGCGCGAAGATCGGCGGGCTGCCGCAGCCGCGCTGAGCGCAGCGGGCAGCCTCGCCAGGCGCCGGCATTGCACCGGTGCCCGTACGGGAATCAGTCCCGGAAGTTGTTGAAGTCCAGCGGCGCCTCGGACACGTCCTTGCGCAGCATCGCGATCACGCCCTGCAGATCGTCGCGCTTGGTGCCGGAAACCCGCACGGCGTCGCCCTGGATGCTGGCCTGCACCTTGATCTTGCTGTCCTTGATCATGCGCACGATCTTCTTGGCCAGGTCGCCGGTCACGCCCTTCTTGATGGTGATGACCTGCTTGACCTTGTCACCGCTGATCTTCTCGACCTTGCCGTAGTCGAGGAAGCGCACATCGACATTGCGCTTGGCCATCTTGTTGATCAGCACATCCTTGACCTGGCCCAGCTTGAAGTCATCGTCCGCGAAGGCGGTCAGTTCGCCCTCCTTTTGCTCGACTCGTGCGTCCGAACCCTTGAAATCGAAACGCGTCGAGATCTCCTTGTTGGCCTGTTCGACCGCATTCTTGATCTCGACCATATTGGCTTCGCACACTACGTCAAACGACGGCATTGCATTCTCCTTGTCACTTGCCTGCACGGCGTCCATGGCCCGATCGGGCCACGCCGGCACTTCCGTATAATCCAGCCTGCCTCGCACCCATGAGGCGCCTGGCCCCGCTGTGGCGGCCGCATCACCCCTCTAGCTTGCATGGCAGATTTCCACGAATTTTATCCCCTGCGCCGCCACAATACATTCGGATTCGATGTCCGCGCGCGCTATGCCGTCCATGTCCGCAGCGAAGCCGACCTGCTGGCCGCGCTGGAAGACCCGCGCGGCCGGGGCCTGCCGCTGGTGGTGCTCGGTGGCGGCAGCAATGTCGTGCTGACCGGCGATCTCGACGCGCTGGTGCTGCTGATGGAGATTCCGGGATACCGCGTCGAAACGGGCACTGATGCATGGCTGGTCACGGCCGGTGCCGGCGAGAACTGGCATGGCCTGGTCTGCCGCACCATTGCCGACGGCCTGCCTGGCCTCGAAAACCTGGCGCTGATTCCGGGCACCGCGGGTGCGGCACCCATCCAGAACATCGGCGCCTATGGCGTGGAACTGCGCGAGCGCTTTGCCGGCCTGCGCGCGCTCGACCGCCAGACGCTGCGCTTCGTGGACCTCGACCTGGCACAGTGCGCATTCGGCTACCGCGACAGCCTGTTCAAGCAGGCGGGCCGCGATCGCTACATCATCACGGCGGTGACGCTGCGCCTGCCGCGCAACTGGCAGCCAGTGCTCGCCTATGGGGAACTGGCACGGGAACTCGAAGGCGATGCGACGCCCGATGCCGCGGCGATCCGCGATGCGGTGATTGCGATCCGTTCGCGCAAGCTGCCGGATCCCGCGCAGATCGGCAATGCGGGCAGCTTCTTCAAGAATCCACTGGTCAGCGCCGAGCAACGGCACGCGCTGCTGGCCAGCCACCCCGACCTCGTCAGCTATGCCCAACCCGACGGCACGTTCAAGCTGGCTGCGGGCTGGCTGATTGACCGCTGCGGCTTCAAGGGTGTCAGTGACGGCCCGGTGGGCGTCTATGGCAAGCAGGCGCTGGTGCTGGTGCACCATGGCGGCGGTAGCGGCGCAGCGCTGCTGGCACTGGCCGCGCGCATCGCCGATACGGTCCAGGCCCGCTTCGGCGTGCGCATCGAGCCGGAACCGGTCGTGCTCTGACCGGCTCCGTGGCCACTATCAGCGATCAGGCGAAGTGGCAGACGTAGTCGAGGGTTTCCTGCACTTCGATATCGAAGCTGCTGTTGCCCGGCACGCTGAACTGCTGTCCGGCGCCATAGGTCTGCCAGGCGTCCGAGCCGGCCAGGCGCACGCGGCACACGCCCGCGTTGACTTCCATGATCTCCGGCGCGCCGGTGTTGAACGTCAGCGTCGACGGGAAGATCACGCCCAGCGTCTTGCGCGTGCCGTCGGCAAACAGCACCGTGTGGCTTACGCACTTGCCGTCGAAATACAGGTTGGCCTTCTTGACGACCGATACGTTGTCGAACTGGCTCACTTCCATCTCCTTGATTGCAGTCATGTGGATGCGGTCACGTAAAAAGAGGGGCCATCGCGGCCCCTCCCCTTGTGCCTGTCGGCGCTTGCTTCAGTAGCGGCCGCAGAGCAGGTATTCCATCAGCGCCTTCTGCACGTGCAGGCGGTTTTCCGCCTCCTCCCAGACCACGCTCTTCGGGCCGTCGATCACCGTGGCCTCGACTTCCTCGCCACGGTGGGCGGGCAGGCAATGCATGAACAGCGCATCGGACTCGGCGCGGTCCATCATGGCCGTGGTCACCATCCAGTCCTTGAAGGCGCGCTTGCGGGTATCGTTCTCGGCCTCGAAGCCCATGCTGGTCCACACGTCGGTGGTCACCAGGCTGGCACCCTGGCACGCAGCCAGCGGATCGTCGAACACCTTGAGCTGGCCCGCGGCCGATGCCGGCACCATCGCCGGATCGAGCTGGTAGCCCGGAGGCGCCGAAAAATTGAAGGTGAAACCCAGTCGCTCGGCCGCCTGGATCCAGGTGTAGGCCATGTTGTTGGCGTCACCGATCCATGCCACGGTCTTGCCGCGGATGCTGCCGCGCTGCTCGATGTAGGTGAACACGTCGGCCAGCACCTGGCAAGGATGGTATTCGTTGGTCAGGCCGTTGATGACCGGCACGCGCGAATGCGCGGCGAAGCGTTCGATGATGTCCTGCCCGAACGTGCGGATCATGATGACGTCGACCATGCGCGAAATCACCTGCGCCGCATCTTCGATCGGCTCGCCGCGGCCCAGCTGGGAGTCGCGCGTGTTGAGAAACACTGCGTGGCCGCCAAGCTGGTGGATGCCGGCTTCGAACGACAGGCGCGTACGCGTCGAGTTCTTCTCGAAGATCATGGCCAGGGTGCGGTCATGCAGCGGGTGCCATGTCTCGTAGTTCTTGAACTTGGCCTTGAGGATCCGTGCGCGGTCCAGCAGGTACTCGTACTCGTCCGGAGACAAGTCGCTGAACTGGAGGTAATGCTTGATCGGGGTTGAGCTCATAAAACAAAGAAGGCGGCCCGGAGGAGACACGCCGTCATGAACCTGCATGACAGAAGCGCGTCGCGGAGCCGCCTTTCGCGTCGCATACGCAATTTACGTGCGTCGATCATAAGGGATTATTTCTGCTTTGGCGAGCCCGGAAGAACCCGGTCCGGCACCCGCCTGACAGGTTCCTGACAGGATTTCGGGCTTATGCGCAAGTCTTATATAAGATATAATACTCGCTGATTCACGCGGGGCCCGGCATACCCTTGCCGCCGCCCGCCGCCGGCATCAAAAGTGCCCCCGCAGACACCGACGCCCCGCCACCCCGGCCGGAAAGAGCGAACCAAACACTCGCCGGCCGCGTCAAACGGGCGCCCGTTCCGCGGGTTTTCCGTCGAGTCACCTCGCCTCACCCGCAGTCGCCCAGTCTCATGAACCCCAATGTTCGCGAATACTTCATCCAAGGCATTACCAAGGAAGGCAAGACCTTCCGTCCAAGCGACTGGGCTGAACGACTCTGCGGCGTCATGGCGCAATTCCGCCCCGAAGGCGATTCCGGCGATCCCCGCCTGACCTATTCCCCCTATGTGCGCCCGATCTTCTCGGGCAACGTCAAATGCGTGGTGGTCGATGTGCGCCTGCGCGAGATCGAACCCAAGGCGCTGGACTTCGTGCTGAACTTCGCACGCGACAACAACCTGCAACTGGTCGAAGCCTGCTCGCTGGAATAAGACGCCCGGCACCGCGCGAAGCGGTAGCCGGAAAACAAAAAAGCTCGTCGCATGACGAGCTTTTTTATTGGGCGGGCACCTTGCGGTACCCGTCGGGGCCGCCGTGGCGGCCCTGGCAACTATCAGGCAGCCATGGCCTTGATGGCGGCCGACAGACGCGACTTGTGACGCGCAGCCTTGTTCTTGTGCACGATCTTCTTGTCGGCAATGCTGTCGATGGTCGCTTGCGAATTCTTGAAGATTTCAGCAGCGGCAGCCTTGTCGCCGGCGTCGATGGCCTTGCGGACAGCCTTGACGGCGGTACGCAGGCGCGAGCGCAGGCTGGAGTTGTGAGCGTTCTGCGCAACGGCTTGGCGAGCGCGCTTGCGGGCTTGTGCGGAATTTGCCATTTAATTAAATATCCTGAATTCAGATGCGTGCCGCGGGGGACACAACAATTAAGTCATATCAAGCGACCCGGGATGCACTGACACACGAATCCGGAACGCAACTGTCCTTGTGAATCGGCAATTATACACATACGGCGGAGCCACACGCAAGGCCGGACTGGGTATACCAAGCAACGCCGCTGAGCAGCACCGGGTTGCGGCCGGGACGATCCGTATAATAGGCGCCACTTCGCCGCACGCGGCGTGCCGCCGCGGCAACTTTGCCGCGCGCCGGGCGTCTGAACCGCCATCCCCGTGCCTGCGCGCGATCCGCACGATACGCGGCACGCACGCCGCGATGCGCCAGCCCGCGCCTGCCCGATCCACCGCTTCCCGCCGACTCACCTTGAACCTGCTCAAAGCGCTCGCCACCATCAGCAGCCTGACCATGCTCTCGCGCATCACGGGCCTGGTGCGCGAAATTCTGATTGCCCGGGCGTTCGGCGCGTCGGACATGACCGACGCCTTCAACGTGGCGTTCCGGATCCCCAACCTGTTGCGGCGCATCTTCGGCGAAGGCGCGTTCTCGCAAGCCTTCGTGCCGATCCTGGGCGAGTACCACGCCAAGCGCGGCGACGCCGACACCAGGCACCTGATCGACGCCGTCGCAACGATCATGACCTGGGCGCTGATGGGCGTGTCGCTCTTGGGCGTGATCGGCGCGCCACTGGTGATGACCGTGGTGGCGACCGGCTTCCGCGGCCAGGGCGAGACCTACACCGCAGCCGTCTTCATGACGCGCGTGATGTTCCCGTACATCGGCCTGATCTCGCTGGTGGCGCTGGCGTCCGGCATCCTGAACACGTGGCGCAAGTTCGCGGTGCCGGCCTTCACGCCGGTGCTGCTGAACCTGTGCCTCATCTTCGCGGCGCTGTTCGTCGGCCCGCGCATGGCGCAGCCGATCTATGCGCAGGCGTGGGGCGTGCTGGTTGGCGGCATCCTGCAACTGCTGATCCAGGTGCCCGCGCTCAAGCGCCTGGGCGCCATGCCGCGCGTGAGCTTCAGCGTGCGCCAGGCCTGGGCCGACCCCGGCGTGCGCCGCATCCTCCGGCAGATGGGTCCGGCGCTGCTGGCCGTGTCGGTCGCGCAGATCAGCCTGATCATCAATACCAATATTGCCTCGCGCCTGGCCGCGGGCAGCGTGTCGTACCTGACCTATGCCGACCGGCTGATGGAGTTCCCGACCGCGCTGCTCGGCGTGGCGCTCGGCACCATCCTGCTGCCGAGCCTGTCGAAAGCGAGCGCCCAGGACAATCGCGACGAGTACTCGGGACTGCTCGACTGGGGCCTGCGCCTGACGTTCCTGCTCGCCGTGCCGTGCGCGGTGGGCCTCTATGTCTTCGGCGCGCCGCTGACCTCGGTCCTGTTCAACTACGGCAAGTTCGACGCGCACGCCGTTGAAATGACACGCCAGGCGCTGGTGTCCTACGGCACCGGCCTGCTCGGCCTCATCGTCATCAAGATCCTCGCCCCGGGTTTTTATGCCCGGCAGGACATCCGCACGCCGGTGAAGATCGCACTGGTGGTGCTCCTCATCACGCAGGCCTGCAACTACGTGTTCGTGCCGTGGATGGGCCATGCGGGCCTGGCGCTGTCGATCAGCGTCGGCGCCACCCTCAACGCGCTGCTGCTGTTTGCCGGCCTGGTCCGGCGCGGCTACTACCGGCCCGCGCCCGGCTGGGGGCTGTTCCTGGCGCAGTTGGTCACCGCGGTGCTGCTGCTGTCCGGCCTGCTGCTCTGGTTCGTGCGCAACTTCGACTGGGTCGGGCTGGGCGCCACGCCACTGCTGCGCATCGCGCTGCTGGCTTCCTGCCTGGTACTTGCAGCGGTGGTCTACTTCGGTACACTGTGGCTCATGGGACTGCGATACGCCGCCTTCAAGCGCCGGACGGTCTAGGGCACGTTCATCGATGGGGCACGTTCATCGATGGAACGGGCCGTAGCCATCAAGTGAGCGCGAGGGCACGGCACGGCCGTGCCGCATCAGGAATCCGCAATGACAAGTACGAAAGTCCTTGATTACTTCGCCAGCCTTGTGGCGGACGAGAACGGCATCCCCCTGACTGAAACCGCACTCTCCATCGCGCAGGACGCCTTCCCCGACGTGGACCTGCAAGCCGAACTGGCCGCGCTGGATGTGCTGGCGCTGCGCCTGAAACGCAGGATCGCCGAAGGCACACCTGCCATTCAGCGGCTGCGCCTGCTGAACCACTTCTTCTACCGCGACCTGGGTTTTGGCGCCAACGCCAACGACTACTACGACCCGGACAACTCGTACCTGAACGTGGTCCTGAAGCAGCGGCGCGGCATCCCGATTTCACTTGCCGTGCTGTACATGGAACTCGGCCAGCAGATCGGCCTGCCGCTCAAGGGCGTGTCCTTCCCGAACCATTTCCTGGTGCGCATGACGATCCCCGCCGGGGAAGTCATCCTCGACCCCCTGACCGGCGAGACCCTGTCAAAGGAACAGCTTCAGGAAATGCTTGACCCCTATCTGGAGCGCGAGGGGATTTCCGATCCCGGCCAGGTGCCGCTGGGCCTGTTCCTGCAGGCAGCCAGCCACCGCGAGATCATTGCGCGCCTGCTGCGCAACCTGAAAGCGATCTACCTGCAGGAGTCACGCTGGCAGCGGCTGCTGGCGGTGCAGAACCGCCTGGTTATCCTGCTGCCCGGATCGATCGAGGAAGTGCGCGACCGAGGCCTCGCCTATGCCAACCTGGAGTGCTTCCGGCCGGCGCTGGAGGATCTGGAGGCCTACGTGCAGGCGCGCCCGGATGCCGCCGATATTGCGCAGATCCGCGACCGCATGCCGGCCCTGCGCATGATGAGCCGCAGCCTTAGCTAGGGCAGCTGCGGCTGCGCATGCTCAGCGCTCGGCACTCGACGCGCGGCCCTTGTTGCCGCGCACGAGCCTCCACAGCCCGCCCAGCAACAGCGGCACCACGGCCGCGCCGATACCGGCCAGCACGATCAGGTTCAGGTACTGCTTGATGAACGGCAGGTTGCCGAAGAAGTAGCCCGCGAACACCAGTCCCGCCACCCACGCCAGCGCGCCGATCACGTTGAAGAACTGGAAGCGCGCGAACGTCATCTGCGAAACGCCTGCCACGAAGGGCGCGAACGTGCGCACGATCGGGACGAAACGCGCCATCACCAGCGTCTTGCCGCCGTGGCGCTCGTAGAAATCGTGCGTGCGGCGCAGCGATTTCTGGTCGAGGAAGCGCCACTGGTGGTCGAACACCTTCGGGCCGATCCAGCTGCCGACCCAGTAGTTCACCGTGTTGCCCGAGATCGCCGCCGCCAGCAGCAGCCCGATCAGCACCCATTCGTTCATCGCCCCCGTGGCGCAGAACGCACCGGCGATGAACAGCAGCGAATCCCCCGGCAGGAACGGCAGCACCACCAGCCCGGTTTCGGCAAACACGATCGCGAACAGAATGGCGTAGACCCAGGCACCATACTGCTGGATGACCGTGCCGAGATATTTGTCGACGTGCACCAGCATGTCGATGAGCTGCAGAGCGAGATCCAAGTCTTTCCCCGTTGTGTTGTAGGTTGATCCAACCAGCGCGACATCATACAAGAGCCGCCCGACGTATCGGTCACCTGCGGGGCCCGGCGTAGCCGTCCCGCGTGCGGCACGGCACGTATAATCGCCGCATGCCAGCCTCCGCCTCCCGAACCGCGCAGCCGCCGCGGCCGATCCGTCCCCTGCCCGACCAGCTCATCAGCCAGATTGCCGCGGGCGAGGTCGTGGAACGCCCGGCCTCCGTGGTGAAGGAACTGCTCGAGAACGCGCTCGACGCGGGCTCCAGCCAGCTCGGCATCCGGCTTGAAGAAGGCGGCGTGCGTCGCATCGTCATCACGGACAACGGCTGCGGCATCCCGGCGTCCGAACTGCCAGTGGCGCTGCTGCGCCACGCTACCAGCAAGATCGCTTCGCTGGACGAACTCGAGGCCGTGCTGACCCTCGGTTTCCGCGGCGAGGCCCTGGCCTCGATCGCTTCCGTGTCCCAGCTTTCCCTGACCAGCCGTACCGCGAATGACCCGCACGCCACGCAGGTCAGTGCCGATACCGGCGCATTGCAGCCGGCATCTGGCGGAGTCGGCACAACGGTCGACGTCCAGCATCTCTACTTCAACACGCCGGCGCGCCGAAAGTTCCTCAAATCGGAACAGACCGAGCTCGGGCATTGCCTGGAAATGGTCCGGCGTGCAGCACTGGCCCGTCCCGACGTAGCGATCTCGGTCCACCACAACGGCAAGCCGCTCGAACACTGGAACGCCGGCGACGTGGCCACCCGCACGGCGCAGGTACTCGGCAGCGACTTTGCGCGGGCGCGGTTGCCGCTCGATGAAGAAGCCGGCGAGCTGCATCTCTATGGTTTCGCCGGCCTGCCTACCGCCTCGCGCGGGCGGCCGGACCAGCAGTACTTTTTCGTGAACGGCCGCTTCGTGCGCGACAAGCTGCTCAACCACGCGGTGCGCAGCGCCTACCAGGACGTGCTGCACGGCGACCGCTTCCCGTCCTACGTGCTGTGCCTGGACCTGCCGCCGGAGACGGTGGACGTGAACGTCCACCCGTCCAAGATCGAGGTGCGCTTCCGCGAATCGCGCGCCGTGCACCAGTTTGTCTATCACGCGGTGCAGCGCTGCCTGGCACGCCAGGCCGGCGAAAACGGCGACAGCCTGCACACCGGCGCGGACGATGAACCCGTGCCCGCACCGGGCACCATCCAGCTGCAAGAGCCACGCGCCGCCTACGGCGGTGCCGCAGGCGGCGGCAGCCAGTGGATCAACTATTCGGCGGCACGCCAGACCGAACTTGGCATCGCCCAGCCACGCCAGGCCTACCTGGGCATGGTGCGTGACGCCACGGCACCGCGGCCCTATATGCCGTCGTCCCAGCCGCCCGCGTGGCTGGCCGATGCGCAGGCCGCGCGGGCCGCAGAGCCGCCCGGCCTGCTCGACGGCATCGCCGTGGCCAAGGTCGCCCTGCCCCCCTCGGGTGACGCGGCCCAGGCCACCGACGACCACCCGCTCGGCTACGCCATCGCCCAGTTGCATGGCGTCTACGTGCTCGCGCAGAATGCGCGCGGCCTCGTGCTGGTCGACATGCATGCGGCGCACGAACGCATCCTGTACGAACAGATCAAGGATGCGCTGGATGCGCGCGACCTCGCCGTGCAGCCGCTGCTGCTGCCCGTGACCCTGCCCGCCAACCCGGTGGAGATCGGCACGGCCGAGGAGCATCGCGAGACGCTGGAGCTGCTCGGCTTCGACATCACGCCGGTGTCGCCGACCACGCTCGCCGTGCGCGCCGTGCCGGCGCTGCTGCAGCAGGCCGACGCCGAGGCGCTGGCGCGCGACGTGCTGCGCGACCTGAACGCCTACGGCGGCTCGCGCGTGCTGGCCGAGCGCCGCAATGAACTGCTGGCCACGCTGGCCTGCCACAGCGCCGTGCGCGCCAACCGCAAGCTCACGCTCGAAGAGATGAACGCGCTGTTGCGCCAGATGGAGCAGACCGAGCGCGCCGACCAGTGCAACCACGGCCGCCCGACCTGGGTGCAGCTCAGCGTGGCCGAACTCGACCGCCTGTTCCTGCGCGGCCAGTAAGCCCGCCTTCGCGCACCACGCCCTGCCTGAGCCCTGATGTCCGCCTTGCCATCGTCCGAACACCCGCCCATCGTCTGCCTGCTGGGCCCGACCGCCTCGGGCAAGACCGCTGCCGCGCTGGCCCTGGCACAGCAGGCGCCGGTCGAGATCATCAGCCTGGATTCCGCGCTGGTCTACCGCGAGATGGATATCGGCACGGCCAAGCCCACGCCCGACGAGCTGGCCGCGGTGCCACACCACCTGATCGACATCATTGATCCGGCCGACAGCTACTCGGCCGCGCAGTTCGTCGCCGACGCCGAACGGCTGATCGGCGAGATCCGCGCGCGCGGGCGCCAGCCGCTGATCGTCGGCGGCACCATGCTGTACTACAAGGCGCTGACGCAGGGCCTGAACGACCTGCCCCAGGCCGATCCGGCCGTGCGCGCCGAACTGGACGAACTCGCCGCCGAACGCGGCTGGCCCGCGCTGCATGCGATGCTGGCGCAAGTCGACCCGGTCACGGCGGCGCGGCTCGCGCCCAACGATGCCCAGCGCATCCAGCGCGCGCTGGAGATCCACCGGCTGTCCGGACAAGCGATGTCCGAGCTGCTGGCGCGGCAGGCAGACGGCCGCACCTTTACCGGCGCGGCGGACCAGCGCTACCGCGTGATCGCGCTGGAGCCGTCGGACCGCGCCGTGCTGCACGCGCGCATTGCCGCGCGCTACGACGCCATGCTGGCCGGCGGCCTGATCGAGGAAGTCGAACGCCTGCGCCGGCGCGGCGATCTCCATGCCGGCCTGCCCTCGATCCGCTGCGTGGGCTACCGGCAGGTCTGGGAATACCTGGACGGCGACAGCGACTACGCGACCATGCGCGAACGCGGCATTGCGGCCACGCGCCAGCTCTGCAAGCGCCAGATCACATGGCTGCGCAGTACGCCGGAGCGCTTGTCCGTCGATTGCCTCGCGCCGGACTACGTCGCGCAAGTCGCGCGTCTGGCCGGGATGTGACGAGAGCGGCGATAATCGTCGCCCGTCCCGACGATGTCCTGCCCCATGCCGTCTCCTTCCTTTGCCATCCGCCCCGCCACGCCCGCCGACAGCACCACGCTGTTCCGCCTGATCTCGGCACTGGCCGAATACGAAAAGCTGACCCATCTGGTCGAGGCCACGCCGCAGAAGCTGGAACAGGCCGTTGTTCGGCGCGCAGCCGCAGGCCGAGGCCGTGCTGGTCGAAGCCCATACGCCCGATGGCGCGCAGCCCGTCGGCTTCGCGCTGTTCTTCCACAATTTCTCGACTTTCCTGGCCAAACCCGGCCTGTACCTCGAAGACCTGTTCGTCGAACCGGCGTGGCGCGGGCATGGCCTTGGCAAGGCGCTGCTCAGGCACCTGGCGGCGCTGGCCGTGGAGCGCGGCTGCGGCCGCTTCGAATGGTCGGTGCTCGACTGGAACACGCCGTCCATCGAGTTCTACAAGGCGATGGGCGCGGACGTGATGCCGGACTGGCGCATCTGCCGCGTCACCGGCGACGCGCTGGCCCGCCTTGGCACGCCGGACTGATCCCGGCTATCGCCTATTGCGGCGAGGCATCGCGCTCGCCGCTGATCTCCGCCGCCACCCGCTCGACGCAGCGGATCGCTTTCACCGCCATCGGTGAGGGCGTCCGGTTGCGCAGGCTCACGATGCCCATGCCGGCCTTCATCGCCGGCAATCCCTCCACGTCCAGCGCAACCAGTTCGCCGGAGGCCAGCTCCGCCCGGACCGACGCATCGGTTGCGCCAAGCACCATGTCCGTGGACAAGGTGACCGCGCGGATCACGGCGAAGTCGTCGCACTCCAGCGCCAGCACGGCCTGCTGGCCGGCCGGCAAGCCGAGCGCGCGGGAGAACGCCGCCTTCACCACGCGGGGCGCCTTGACGCCCGCGACACCGTACTGCCAGGCCTCGGCGATCGTGCATGCCGCACCGGCCAGCGGATGCCCCACACGGACAAAGAAGCGCGCGGACTGACCCGGCAGCGGGCGAACGTCGAGCGACGCGTCCTCCGGCAGGTCGCGCACGTCGGCGACGAAGAATTCGATGTCCTCCGCGCGCAGGCGCTCCAGCAGCAGGACCCAGTTGCTCTCCTCGACACGCAACGAGACCTGCGGATGCTGGCGCCGCAGCTCCGACAGCACCCGCGGCATCAGCGTCACGGCCGGAAACGGTCCGACGCCGAACGCCGTGTCGCCGAGCTGGGTGTCCCGGTAAAGAGCGACATCGCGCTGCATGCAGCGCGCCTCGAACAGCAGCCGCCGCGCGCGTTCGAGCACGAATTCGCCAGCCGGAGTGGGCCGGATGCCACCGGCATCGCGCTCGAAGAGCCGCACGCCGAGATCACTTTCGATCGCCTGGATGCTGCGGCTGAACGCCGGCTGGCTCAGGTGAACCTGTTCTGCGGCGCGGGCGAAGTGCAGCGTGTCGGCGAGGGCGATCACATGGTTGAGCCGGCGAAGGTCCATGGCAATCCTCGTTGCGTATGACACATTAGAACGATGTTGATTATGCATTGGACGCATTGACGGCGCCAACCTAGAGTTTCCGCACACCCAGCACGACCGAAGATATCGGGAGACAACGCGCATGAACCTGCAGCTACAGAACCTGCTGATCGGCAGCATCATCCTTGGCTTTGCCGCCATGGAATTCGCCACGCGGCGCTACCAGCAAAGCGTGCGTGCCGACGCCAACGACACCAAGCTCGAAGTACTGATGTTCGTGAGCCTGATCGCCGTGACGCAGCCGCTCGCGCTGCTAGGCGCCAACTGGCTGTGCAACGGGCTCATGCCCGGCATGCGCGGCGCGTGGTCCCACCTGCCGTGGTGGGCCATGGCCGCGATCCTGCTGGTCGCCGACGACATGACGCAGTACTGGTGGCATCGCGCGTCCCACACACCATGGCTGTGGCCGCTGCATCGCGCGCATCACTCGGCGTCGTACATGAGCATCCGTGTCACGTACCGGAACAACTTCTTCTACTACCTGATGATGCCGGGGCTGTGGAGCGCGGGCGTGCTGCTGTACCTCGGCTTCGGCAAGGTCTATGGCGTGTACATCGTGGTCAAGATGCTGGTGATCCTCGGCGCGCACTGCGCATGGCGCTGGGACGAGCCGCTGTACCGCGTCCGCGTGCTGCGCCCGCTGATGTGGGTGGTGGAAAGGACCATCTCCACGCCGGCCACGCACTGGGCTCACCATGCGCTGACCAATGCCGACGGCATCGGCCACTACAAGGGCAATTTCGGCAACCTGCTGTTCTTCTGGGATGTGCTGTTCGGCACGGCCCACATCACCCGCAAGTACCCGGCAAAGGTCGGGCTGGAGGACGACCGCCGCTTCGGCGCCGAGCACTGGGCCGCACAGATGTTCTACCCGCTGCGCCACTCGCAACGCCAGCATACGGCGCTGCGCTTCGGCGGGCAGGCCTACGGCGACCAGGACGCCGCCACCGATGCCACGGCCGCTGGCAATCCATGACGCGCAGCGCCATCGGCACGACTTGCCGCTTCAACCGGAACCAATCAACAGGAGACCCCGTGGGTGCCATCGACCTGCTTGCCGATCACGTGGTGATGCCGGAGGAATTCAAGGCCTGTTTTGCACGTCAGCGGCAGGCCTATCTCGCCGACCCCGAGCCGGGTCGCGCGCAACGCATCGCCGACCTTGCGATGCTGTCGCGCATGCTGAAGGAAAACCGCGCGCAGATCGTCGAAGCGATCGGACGCGACTACGGCAGCCGCTCCGAGTTCGAGACCCTGTTCGCGGAGTTCTTCGTCGCGCTCGAATCGATCCGCGACGCCCGCAAGCAGTTGCGCAAGTGGATGAAGCCGCAACGGCGCCATATCGACGTGCTGATGTACCCGGGCGCGCGCAACCGCGTCATCCCGCAGCCGCTGGGCGTGGTCGGGGTCATCGTGCCGTGGAATTTTCCGCTCAACCTGGCGTTCTGCCCGCTTGCCGCGATCTTCGCGGCCGGCAACCGGGCCATGGTCAAGATGTCGGAAAACTCGCGCCACCTCGCGCAGTTGCTGGCACGCATCAGCCCTCGATACTTCCCCGAAGACAAGCTGAGGTTCTTCGAAGATGGCGGCGGGCGCGGGCCGGCCTTTTCCTCGCTGCCCTTCGACCACCTGCTGTTCACCGGCTCGGGCGCCACGGGTCGCGCGGTCATGGCCAATGCGGCACGCAACCTCACACCGGTCACGCTGGAACTGGGCGGCAAGGCCCCCGCGATCGTGGCACCGGACTTTCCCGTCCAGACCGCCGCCGAGCGCATCTTGTGGGTCAAGATGTTCAATGCCGGGCAGATCTGCACCAATGTCGACTACGTCTTCCTGCCCGAGGGCACGGTAGACGCGTTCGTCGCGCATGCCAGGCGGCTGATTGCCGGGCGTTTCCCCGATCTGAACAGCAACGACTACACCGCCATCATCGACCAGCGCGCCTATGACCGCTTGCGCGCGACGCTGGAGGATGCCAGGGCAAAGGGTGCCACGATCATAGAGCTTGCCACCGCCGACGCCGCAACGCGCAAGTTCGCGCCGTGCCTCGTGCTCAATCCCGGCGACGACATGCTGGTATCGCAACGCGAGATCTTCGGGCCGATCCTGCCCATCCGTACCTATCGCGACCGGCAGGAAGTGGCGGACTACATCAATGCGCATGACCGGCCGCTGGCGATCTACCCGTTCACGCATGACAAGGCGCTGCAGCAGTACTACATCACGCATGTGATGTCCGGTGGCGTATCGGTGAATGATGCGCTGCTGCACGTGGCGCAGCATGACCTGCCGTTTGGCGGCGTCGGGCCGAGCGGCATGGGGCATTACCACGGCCGGGAGGGGTTCAATACCTTCTCCAAGCTGCGGCCGGTGTTCTATCAGGGGCCGGTGTCGCTGGTGCAGAAGCTGTTTCAGCCGCCGTACGCGGGAAGGGCCATGAAGCTGATGAACCTCCTGACCAGGCTGAAGGGATAGCGTTTCGGGCTCAGGCTTTTTGCCGGGCGGTCCTGTCCGGCGTCGCCCAAAAATCAAAAAGGGCACATGCCATGCATGTGCCCTCTTCAATGACCGTCACAGGCCGGAAAGCCGGCGGATGGCAAGGCCCGCTCAGACCACCACAGTCTGCGCCTGACCTTCCGCGCGCTCGCGGATCTCGCCAATCTGCCACACAGCCTCACCCGCAGCCTGCAGATGGCGGATCGCACGTTCGGCATCTTCCTTCGCCACGATCACCACCATGCCGATACCGCAATTGAACACGCGATGCATTTCGTCGTCCGCCACGCGGCCCTGCGACTGCAGCCACTGGAACAGCGGCGGCAGCGTCCAGGCGTCGCGCTGGAGCACGGCCGTGGTGTTCTGCGGCAGCACGCGCGGCACGTTTTCGGTCAGGCCGCCGCCGGTGATGTGGGCCATGCCCTTGACCGGCAGGGTTTCGATCAGCGACAGCAACGGCTTCACGTAGATATGCGTCGGCGCCATGATGGCGTCCTGCAGGCGCTGGCCGTGGAAATCGGCGTTCAGGTCCGGCTTGGCCACTTCAATGATCTTGCGCACCAGCGAATAGCCGTTGGAATGCGCGCCCGACGAGGCCAGGCCCAGTACCACGTCGCCCGGCTGGATCGTGGTGCCGTCGATGATCTTCTTCTTTTCCACCGCGCCGACCGCGAAGCCGGCCAGGTCGTATTCGCCGTCCGGGTACATGCTCGGCATTTCGGCGGTCTCGCCGCCGATCAGCGCGCAGCCGGACCGTTCACAGCCACGGGCGATGCCCTGGATCACGGTGGCGGCAGTGTCCACATCCAGCTTGCCGCAGGCGAAGTAATCCAGGAAGAACAGCGGCTCGGCACCCTGCACCAGGATGTCATTCACGCTCATGGCCACCAGGTCCTGGCCCACGGTGTCGTGGCGGTTCAGCTGGAACGCCAGCTTGAGCTTGGTGCCCACGCCGTCGGTGCCCGACACCAGCACGGGCTCCTGGTACTTCTTCGACAGTTCGAACAACGCGCCAAAACCGCCGATGCCGGCCATCACGCCTTCGCGCATGGTCCGCTTGGCAAACGGCTTGATGCGGTCGACCAGGGCATCGCCGGCATCGATGTCAACACCGGCATCGCGGTAGGAAAGGCCTGCCTGGCCGGCGGTCGGGGAAGCGCTCATGGGAACCTGCTTGTGTCAGAGGAGATAAAGTGGTGAGTTCGCCGCTCCGGCGGCCCCAGCAACAGCGGGGGGCGGGCGCGAGTCCAGTAGAATCGCGATTTTAACGGATACAGGCGCCCGGCTACCAGTTTCGCCAGTTCCATCCCATGCGCCCATCGATGAACGCTCCCCTGCTGAACCAAGAGACCAAGCGCGTCCTGCTGTGGATTGCGGTCGCTGCGGGCCTGTTTGCGGCCATCGTCGCGCTGGCGCCGATCCTGACGCCGTTCCTGCTGGCGTTCATCTTCGCCTACATCCTGACCCCCGGCGTGGACTGGCTGCAGCGGCGCCGCGTGCCGCGCGCGGTCGGCGTGGCGCTGATGATCCTGCTGCTGGCCGTGGTCGGCGTGGTGCTGGTGCTGCTGCTGATCGCCGTGCTCCAGCGTGAAATCCCGCAGGTCCGCGAGCAGCTCCCGGTGCTGCTGAAAAAGCTCAATGCGGTGGTGGCGCCGCGCCTGGCTGATTTCGGCGTGCGCGTGCGCTTCGATTTCCCGGGCCTGCGCAGCATGCTGTCGGACCGCTTCTCGGCCAGCCCCGAAGACCTGCTGGTGGTGTTGCTGAACTATGCCAAGGTGTCCGGCTCGGCCCTGATCGAGGTCGCCGGCCTGCTGTTCATCGTACCCATCGTCATGTTCTACCTGATGATGGACTGGCACATGGTGATGCGGCGTATCGAAGGCGTGGTGCCGCGCCGCTGGGTGCCGAAGGTGAACGAACTCACCAGCGAGACCGACGTGCTGCTGTCGCAATACCTGCGCGGCCAGATCCTGGTGATGGTGATCCTGGCCTCGATCTATTCGATCGGGCTGACCGTTGCCGGCTTTGACGTCGGCGTGCCCGTGGGCGTGTTCACGGGGCTGGCGGTCTTCATCCCCTATATCGGTTTCGGCGTCGGCCTGGTGCTGGCGATCCTGGCCGCGCTGCTGCAGTTCGGCGACTGGTACGGGCTGGCGGCGGTCGCGGTCGTGTATGGCTTCGGCCAGTTCATCGAGAGCTTCTACCTGACGCCGCGCCTGGTCGGCGAGCGCATCGGGCTGCACCCGCTGGTGGTGATCTTCGCGCTGCTCGCCTTCGGCCAGCTGTTCGGCTTCTTCGGCGTGCTGCTGGCGCTGCCGACATCGGCCGTATTGCTGGTCGGCGCCAGGCAGGTACGCCGCGTGTACCTGGCCAGCGACCTTTATCGGAAATAACGGAAGCAACGGGAAAAATGACGGACAATAGTCGGCTTGAGCCGATTCCAAGCGCACCGCGCGAGCTGTCCCCCGCAAGCAAGCCATACGTCATGTCCCCGCGTCCCAAGCAACTCTCGCTCGAGCTTGGCAGCCCTCCGCCTTCGACCTTCGACAATTTCGTCGTGGCTTCGAATCGCGAGGCGGTGCAGCGCCTGCGCGACCTGCCCAACGCGGTCGCGCAGGAGCGGGCCGTGGACCGGCTGGTCTACCTGTGGGGCGAAGTGGGCTGCGGCCGCACACACCTGCTGCACGCCGTGTGCGAAGCCACGCCCCAGACCGGCATCGACTGCCGCTACCTGAGCCCGCACCATCCGCTGTCGGACTTTTTGTTCGATCCGTCCTGCCAGCTCTATACGGTGGACGATGTCGATCTGCTCGACGAGGCACGCCAGATCGCGGTGTTTTCGCTGTACAACGAAGTCCGCGCGCACGTGCGCACCGCGCTGGTCGTGGCCGGTGGCCTGGCGCCGCGCGCCATGCCGGTGCGTGAAGACCTGCGCACCCGGCTGGGCTGGGGCCTGGTCTATCAGGTGCAGCCGCTGTCGGACGAAGACAAGATGTCCGCGGTGCTGCAGGCGGCACGCGAGCGCGGACTGCAACTCTCCCCGGAAATCACGCACTGGCTGGTGACGCGTCATTACCGCGACATGCCCAGCCTGATGGCGCTGCTCGATGCGCTCGACACATACTCGCTGGAGCGCAAGCGCCCGGTGACCCTGCCCCTGCTTCGCGAAATGTTCGCGGAGTTCCGGGAATAATCGCCACCAGCTTCGATCTGGCCGGAGCGGTCGCGTACCGACCGGTCACCTCCATTAAGGTAAAATCGCGCCCCATGAATCTGGCACTCTTTGATCTCGACCATACCCTGATCCCGACTGACAGCGACCACGAATGGGGCCGCTTCCTGGTGCGCCAGGGCGTTGTCGACGAGGAATCCTACCGCCGCAAGAACGACGAGTTCTATGGCCACTACAAGGCCGGCACCCTGGATATCCAGGCTTTCCTGCGCTTTGCGCTGGCGCCGCTGGCCGCCAACTCGCGCGACCAACTCGACGCCCTGCGCCGGCGCTTCATGCACGAAGTGATCGACCCGGTCATGACGCCGCAGGCCCGCGCGCTGGTCTGCAAGCACCTGGAAGCCGGCGACCTGTGCGCCGTGGTCACCGCCACCAACAGCTTCGTCACGGCGCCGATCGTGGCGGCGTTCGGCATCAAGCACCTGATCGCCACCGAACCGGCGACGGTCGACGGCAAGCCTGAAAGCCGCTTCACCGGCGAGGTCGACGGCGTGCCGAGCTTCCGCGAAGGCAAGATCACCCGCGTCGACGCCTGGCTCAAGAGCCAGGGCGCGCACTGGAACGATTTCGGCACCACCTTCTTTTACAGCGACTCGGTCAACGACCTGCCGCTGCTGGAAAAGGCCAGCGAGCCGATCGCCACCAACCCGGACGATCGCCTGCGCCAGCATGCCGCCGCAGCAGGCTGGCGCATCATGGATCTGTTCTGACGTGATCAAGAAACTCATCAACCGGCTGCTGGGCAATCCTGGCCCCAAGCAGCGCCGCATCGGCCGCGCCCACACGCCGCGCATCGTTACCGTGGAAGAGCACCGCATTGACCCGACGCTGCTGTCGCGCAATGCCGTGAAAGTCACTTCAACGCTGCAACAGGCGGGCTACCAGGCCTTTATCGTCGGCGGCGCGGTGCGCGACGTGCTGCTGGGCATCAAGCCCAAGGATTTCGACGTCGCCACCAATGCCACCCCCGACCAGGTGCAGGCGCTGTTCCGGCGCTCGCGCATCATCGGGCGACGCTTCCAGATCGTCCACGTGACGTTCTATGGCGGGCGCGAGCAGGAGATCATCGAGGTTTCCACGTTCCGCGCGCTGGTCGATGCCGTGGCCAGCGAAACGCTGCCCGAAGGCCGGCGCCTCAAGCGCTCCGAGCTCGACAACAAGACCCATGCGATCGATGCCTCGGGCCGCGTGCTGCGCGACAACGTGTGGGGCTCGCAGGCAGAAGACGCGGAACGCCGCGACTTCACCATCAACGCGATGTACTACGACCCGGCCGCGCAGACCGTGCATGACTACCATCACGGCATGGAAGACATCCGCGCACGCACGCTGCGCATGATCGGCGACCCGGTCACGCGCTACCGCGAGGACCCGGTGCGCATGCTGCGGGTGGTGCGTTTCGCGGCCAAGACCGGCTTCGGCATCGACGAGGCCACGCGCGAGCCGATCACGGGCCTGGCCACGCTCATCCACAACGTGCCCAGCGCGCGCCTGTTTGACGAAATGCTCAAGCTGCTGATGTCCGGCCACGCCTGGGCATCGCTGCAGGAACTGCGCAAGGCCGGCCTGCACCAGGGCCTGCTGCCGCTGCTGGACGTGGCGCTGGAGCAGCCCATGGGCCAGCGCTTCGTGCAGCTGGCGCTGGACAACACCGACCGTCGCGTGCAGGCCGGCAAACCGGTATCGCCGGGCTTCCTGTTCGCCGCGCTGCTGTGGCACCACGTGCTGCAGCACTGGAATGCCGAGCGCGCGCGCGGCGAGCACCCGATCGCGGCCCTCAACACGGCCATGGACGCCGTGCTGGAAAAGCAGACCGGCCAGCTCGCCATCCAGCGCCGCTTCGTCACCGACATGCGCGACATCTGGGGCATGCAGCCGCGTTTCGAGAAGCGCGTGGGCCGCATGCCGTTCCGCCTGCTGGAGTCGCCGCGCTTCCGCGCCGGTTTCGACTTCCTGCACCTGCGCTGCCAGTCCGGCGAAATGCCGGAGGAACTGTCCCGCTGGTGGCAGGACTTCCAGGACGCCGACCCCGACGAGCGCGAAGGCCTGATCGATGGCGCGCGCACGGCGCGTGGCCCGGCGGCCGAAGGCGAAGGCCCGGCGCGCAAGAAGCGCCGCCGACGCGGTCCGCGGAAATCGGATAAAGTTTCTTCCCGGAGCGACACGGAAGCGGGGCAGGAAGTCAATGCCGGCCGCGACCAGCCGGAGGAACATCAATGAAACTCGCCTTCATCGGCATCGGCGCCAACCTGGGCGATGCCCGCCAGGCGCTGAAAGACGCCATCGTGTGCCTGGCCCAGCAGGTCGGCATCACGGTGCTGGCACGGTCCTCGCTGTACCGGACCGCGCCCGTCGATGCCGGTGGCGACGATTACTACAACGCGGTGGTCAAGGTGCAGACCTCGTTCACCGCTGCGCAGCTGCTGCGCATCTGTCACCACATCGAAGACCAGTTCGGCCGTGAACGGCCGTTCCGCAACGCACCGCGCACGCTGGACCTCGACCTGCTGGTGTTCGGCGACGAGCTGCACAACGACGAACAGCTGACGGTGCCGCACCCGCGTGTCACCGTACGTGCCTTTACGCTCGTGCCGCTGCTCGAACTGGCCCCGGAACTCGTGATCCCCGGCATGGGCCCGGCCGTCGACTACCTCGCGGGCGTCGGCGACCAGCGCATCGAGAAGGTTTCCTCCTGCAAGTGCCTGCGGGCGCTGGCGGCCGGCGGCGCCGGCACCGGCGACTGAGCCGCCGGGCAGTCCGACCCGCGCCGGCAACGATATGCTCGAACACCTGCGTCGCATCGTGGTGGAAGGCCCGGTCGGCTCCGGCAAGACCGCGCTGGCCCAACGCCTCGCGCACACGCTGCACGCGGCGGAGCTCCTCGATGGCGCCCGCGCCACCCCCTTCCTGGAACGCTTCTACCGCGAACCTGCACGCTACGCGCTGCCGCTGCAGCTCGCCTGCCTGAACAAGCGCGCCGACCAGCTCCAGCAATGGCAGAACGCCCTGCTGGCCGGGCAGCGCATGGTGACCAACTTCCTCTTCGCACGGGACCGCCTGTACGCTTCCCTGACGCTGCCCGAAGACGAACTGGCGCTCTATGACGCCATTGCCGCCCGGCTGCAGCTGCCACCGCAGCGCACCGACCTCGTGATCATGCTGCAGGCCACCCCGTCCCTGCTGCGCGAGCGCATCGCCCGCCGTGGCGAGCCCGGCGAGGCCACCGGCATCGACGAGCAACACCTGCAACGGCTGACCGACGCCTACGGCGAACTGTTCCATCGCTACGACGAAGCCCCGGTGCTGATCGTGGATACGGCCCATTTCAATCCGGTGGACAACGATGGGGATTTCCGTACACTACTGACGCGCATCGAGAACATGCGCGGACGCAGGGCCTTTCTCAATCTGGCTGCGCCCTGACCCCTCCGGGCCATGACCCGGGGCGGCACATAACCATAGCGACTGCCGCGCCGGCCGCCACAACGCCGGGCGCCTCTCTCCTGACTCGTCACTGCCATGAGCTACCTCCTCGACCCCACCCGCAAGACCGTCACCGTCACCCGCCTGCAGGCCATGCGCGACGCCGGTGAAAAGATCGCCATGCTGACCGCCTACGACTCCAGCTTCGGCGCACTGCTGGACTTCTGCGGCGTGGAAGTCATCCTCGTGGGCGACTCTCTCGGCAACGTGATGCAAGGCCAGCAGACCACGCTGCCCGTGACGCTGGAGCACATGGCCTACCACACCGAATGCGTGGCGCGCGCCAACCAGACCGCGCTGCTGGTGACCGACCTGCCCTTCGGCACCTATGGTACGCCGGAAATGGCCTTTGCCAGCGCGGTCGCGCTGATGCGCGCGGGCGCCCACATGGTCAAGCTCGAAGGCGGCGACTGGCTCGCCCCGACTGTGAAATTCCTGGTCGAACGCAGCATCCCGGTGTGTGCCCACATCGGCCTGACGCCGCAATCCGTGCACGCGTTCGGCGGCTTCAAGGTGCAGGGCAAGACCGACGAAGGCGCGGCCCAGCTCAAGCGCGACGCGCTCGCCATGCAAGCCGCTGGCGCGCAGATCGTACTGATGGAGGCCGTGCCGGCCACGCTGGCCGGCGAGATCACGCAGCAGCTCAAGGTACCGACGATCGGCATCGGCGCCGGTGCCGACTGCTCCGGCCAGGTGCTGGTGCTGCAGGACATGATCAACGTCTACCCGGGTCGCAAGGCCAAGTTCGTGCGCAATTTCATGGACGGCCAGACCTCGATCGAAGGCGCGATCCGTGCCTACGTGGCCGCCGTGAAGGACGGCAGCTTCCCCGCGGCAGAGCACACCTTCTCCGCCTGACCGGTGGAGATCGGCGCCGCCACGCTGGCCGCATTCCGCCTGCTCGCCAGCGGCGACGCGGCGCTCTGGTTCATTGTCTGGACCTCGCTGATGGTGGCGGTGCTGGCGCTGGCCGTCGCCACCGCCCCGGCGGTAGGCGCTGCGTGGCTGATCGCCACGCACCGGTTTCCGGGGCGCCGCGCGGTGGTCGTGGTGGCGCAGGCCTTCCTCTCTTTCCCAACCGTGCTGGTCGGGCTCATCCTCTACCTGCTGCTGACGCGCCAGGGACCGCTGGGCAGCCTGGCGCTGCTGTTCACGCCGGCCGGCATGGTGCTCGGGCAGGCGGTGATCGGCTTTCCCGTGATCCTCGCGTTCTCGCTGTCCACGCTGCAGGGCGCCGACCCGCGCCTGCGCGAAACCGCGCGCGTGCTCGGCGCGGGACGCTGGCGTACGTTCGTCACGGTTGTCCGGGAGCTGCGCTTCGGGCTGATGGCGGCCATCGTGGCGGGCTTCGGCCGCGTGATTGCCGAGGTGGGCTCGGCGCTGATGATCGGCGGGAATATCGAAGGCTCGACGCGCACCATCACCACGGCGATCGCGCTGGAAACGAGCAAAGGCGAATTCGCGCAAGGCATAGCGCTTGGCATCGTACTGGTGGCGCTGGCGCTGCTGGTGAACATTGCCCTGGCCTGGCTGCAGGGCGCCGGAGGCTTCCGCCGATGAACGGTTCGACCACGCCCTTGCTGACCTTGCGCGGACTGTCGCGCTCCATTGGCGCACGCCGGCTGTTCGAGGTCGGCGAACTGGTCTTTCCGCGCGCCACGGCCATCGTGCTGACGGGACAGAACGGCGCGGGCAAGACCACGCTGCTGCGCATGGTCGCCGGCCTGGAGCCTGCGCCTGGTGCCACCGTGCACTGGACCGGCGAAAACGCCGCTGCGCGCAGCGCACCGCTGGACCCGCTGCCTCGCGAACTGCGCGAGCGCATCGCCTACCTGCATCAGCACCCCTACCTGTTCCGCACTTCCGTGCGCGAGAACATCGCCTACGGCCTGCACGCACGCGGGCTGCCGCAGCAGGAGATCACGCGGCGGGTGGATGAGGCCCTGGCATGGGCGGGCGTCGCGCACCTGCAGGACACTGCTCCCGAGCGGCTGTCGGGCGGCGAGGTCCAGCGCGTCGCGCTGGCGCGCGCCAAGGTGCTGGAGCCGGAACTGATGCTGCTCGACGAGCCTACTTCCAGCCTGGACGGCCAGGCACGCGAACAGGTCATTGCGCTCGTTCGCGAACTGGCGGCCGAAGGCCGCACCGTGGTGATGATCTGCCACGACCGCGACCTGATCAATCTGCCTGGCGTGGTGCGGTGGAAGCTGGGCGACGGAATTCTGGATACGCACCATCGGTAGCGGTGCGACCGCTACCCCTGTAGAACAGCCCGCATCGCCCCGCGCAGCGAATTGACTGCCACGATCGCCTGCGCGCGCATCAGCATCGCGCGCGTCACAACTGCCTCGCGGGCGGTGCCATCGAGCAGCGCATCGCCCTCCTCCAGCACCACCGCCCGCATCACGCCGGGCAGGATGTCCGCAACCAGCGGCGGGGTCAGCCATGCGCCGTCGACCTTGACAAACACCGAGCTGCGGCCGCCTTCGAGCAATTCGCCGCGCGTGTTGAAGAACAGCCGATCAAAGCAGCCTTCGCGTTCCGCCGCCTGCCAGCCGGCGTCATAGACCGCGCGCACACTGGTCTTGTGCCGGCGCAGCGGCTCGGCGTCCGGCAGCGGTTCGGCAGCAAGGTCGAGTGCGACGGTCTGCGCGGCCAGCGGCTGCAGCGCACCGCTGGCGAAGGCAAGTTTGCCGGCCTTGTCGACGCTCATCCGCAGGCGCCAGTTGCCGGCGCCAAGACGCGCGGCCTCGGCCTCGACAGCGGCCGCGGCGGCCGCCTTGTCGAAGGCAAACCCGAACGTCGCCGACGATGAGGCCAGGCGCGCAAGATGGCGCTCGCGGCGCAGGCAATGGCCATCCTCGACACGCATGGTCTCGAACAGCGTGAAGCCCGGATCATGGCGGGTCAGGAAGCGTGCCTTCCAGCCGCACTCGGCAAACTCGTCCGCCGCCACGCTGTCGTGCACGATGCCGCCGCCCACGCCCATCTCGCCGGCACGCAAGCCGTCCGCCGCGCGTGGCGACAGCGCCAGCGTGCGGATGGCCACCGACATGGCAAAGCGGCACAAGCCGTGATCGCCGGGGGCTGGCGCGTCCAGCCAGCCGATTGCGCCCGTATAGAGCCCGCGCGGTGCGGCTTCCAGCTCGGCAATGATCTGCATGGTGCGCCGCTTGGGCGCACCGGTGATCGAGCCGCACGGGAACAGTGCGCCGAACAGCTCGCCAAAGCGCGTATCCGGCCGTGCGGTCGCCGTGACGGTCGACGTCATCTGCAGCACGGCGCCGAACGGCTGCACGACGAAGCGGTCGGGCACCGCCACGCTGCCCGGCTGCGCGATGCGGCCCAGGTCGTTGCGCAGCAGGTCGACGATCATCACGTTCTCCGCGCGGTTCTTGGCATCGGCCGCGAGTGCGGCAGCGGCTTGCGCGTCTTTTTCCGCATTGCCCGAAAGCGGCGCGGTGCCCTTCATCGGCCGCGTCACCAGACGGCCATCGCCGTCGTGCTGCACGAACAACTCGGGGGACAGGGACAGTACCCACGTATCGCCGGGCAGGCAGGCCAGCACGCCGAACGGCACAGGCTGTGCGGCGCGCAGCGCCGCATAGAGCGCGCGCGGATCACCGAAGGCCGAGAACGCGAGCCGTTGCGTGAAATTGACCTGGTAGGTGTCGCCGGCCTCGATCCAGGCGTGGATGCGCGCGATCGCGGCATCGAAGGCTTCGCGCGGGGTATCGGCGGCGATATCCATGAGCCCGGCCGGCGACTGTGCGTCCGGCGCCGGCAACCACGTGCGCACGGCATCGCCGTCCAGCCGCCGCATCTCGCGGAACCACAGCAGGCGCACGGCGCCGTCATGAAACGGCAGGCTGCCGTCCGTATGGTCCGTATGGGCAGGCGCACCTACCAGCGCACCGCCGAATTCATAAGGGGCGAACAGCGTGGCATGCCAGCCGCGGCGCCAGCCTTCGGCGAGCAGGGTATCCATCTGCGCGGTGTCGCCACCGGCTGGCAGCAGGACTTCGCGGACCAGGCCGATATACAGGCGCGAGGCCGCTGCGCCGGGCGACGCAGTGGCATCGTCCAGCAGCACGAAAGGTTCGGAATCCGGGCAGGAATCCGGGCAGGAATCCGGGCAGAAATCGGGGCGAGAATGCGGGGAAGGCACGGCGGCAAGCGGGGAAAACGCAGCGCCTGCATTATGCGCTGCCGGCCCGCGTCGCGGGCACAAAAGCAAACCGGCCACGCGCTGGCGTGACCGGTCTTGCGGGGCCTGGCTTAGCTGAAGAAGCTCTTCACCTTGTCCAGCCAGGACTGCTCCTGCGGACTGTGGCGCGAGCCGCCTTCGTGCACCGAGCGGTCGAACTGGCGCAGCATGTCCTTCTGGGCCTCGGTCAGCTTGACCGGCGTCTCCACGTTCACATGCACGTAGAGGTCGCCCGGATAGCCCGAACGCACGCCCTTGATGCCCTTGCTGCGCAGGCGGAAGGTCTTGCCGGACTGCGTCGCCTCGGGCACCGGGAAGGTGGCCTTGCCGTTCAGCGTCGGCACTTCCAGGTCTCCACCCAGCGCCGCGGTGGCGAAGGAGATCGGCATCTGGCAGTGCAGGTCGTCGCCGTCGCGTTCGAACACCGGGTGCGCCTTGATGTGGACTTCCACATACAGGTCGCCCGGCGGGCCGCCGTTGATGCCCGGCTCGCCATTGCCCGACGAGCGGATGCGCATGCCTTCGTCGATGCCGGCCGGAATCTTCACTTCCAGCGTCTTCTGCGACTTCAGCTTGCCCTGGCCGTGGCACTTGGTGCATGGCTTCGGGATGAACTTGCCGCTGCCGTGGCACTTCGGGCAGGTCTGCTGCATCGTGAAGAAGCCCTGCGACACGCGCACCTGGCCGTTGCCGTGGCAGGTCGGGCAGGTTTCCACGCTCGAACCGGGCTCGGCGCCCTTGCCGTGGCAATGGTCGCACTCGTCCCAGTGCGGTACGCGGATCTGGGCCTCGTGGCCGTGGGCAGCCTGCTCCAGCGAGATTTCCATGCTGTAGCGCAGGTCGGCGCCGCGATAGGCCTGCGGACCGCCGCCGCCGCGGCGTCCGCCACCGCCCTGCTGGCCGAAGATGTCGCCGAAGATATCGCCGAAGGCCTCGGCGAACCCGCCGTAGCCGCCGGCGCCGCCGAAGCCGCCCGCCATGTTCGGGTCCACGCCGGCGTGGCCGTACTGGTCGTAGGCCGCCTTCTTCTCCGGGTCGGAAAGCATCTCGTAGGCCTCTTTGACCTCCTTGAATTTTTCCTCGGCATCCTTGCTGTCCGGATTGCGGTCCGGGTGGTACTTCATCGCGAGCTTGCGATAAACCTTCTTGATCTCGTCGTCGCTCGCGTTCTTGCCCACCCCGAGCACTTCGTAGTAGTCACGTTTTGCCATGGTGGCTCATTACCGTTTGGCCCGGAACCGCCACTGCGGCGGCTCCCGGCGAATAGCAAAAAAGCCGAGCGAGGCATCCGACTGCGGTTTCCCGCTGGGTCCGATGTCCTTCGCCCGGCGTCGGGACGGGGCGGCGCCGGCGCATGCCCGCGCCACCGCCCTTCCCGATTACTTCTTGTCGTTGACTTCCTTGAACTCGGCGTCGACCACGTTATCGTCCTGCGGCTGGGCCTGCTGGGCACCGGCACCTGCGGCACCCGCCGCGCCCTGCTCACCGGCCTTCGCCTGCATGTCGGCGTAGACCTTCTCGCCCAGCTTCTGGCTGACTTCCGACAGCGCGGCAACCTTGGCGTCGATCTCGGCCTTGTCGCCACCGCGTGCGGCGTCTTCCAGTTCCTTGATCGCAGCTTCGATCTTTTCCTTCTCGCCGCCGTCCAGCTTGTCGCCGTACTCGGTCAGCGCCTTCTTGGTCGAGTGGATCAGCGCGTCGGCCTGGTTGCGGGCGTCAGCCAGCTCGCGGGCCTTCTTGTCTTCCTCGGCGTTCGCCTCGGCGTCCTTCACCATGCGCTGGATCTCGTCTTCCGACAGGCCCGAATTCGCCTTGATGGTGATCCGGTTTTCCTTGCCGGACGCCTTGTCCTTGGCGCCCACGTGCAGGATGCCGTTGGCGTCGATGTCGAACGACACCTCGATCTGCGGCGTGCCGCGCGGGGCCGGCGGAATGCCTTCGAGGTTGAACTCGCCCAGCAGCTTGTTGCCGGTCGCCATTTCACGCTCGCCCTGGTACACCTTGATGGTCACGGCCGGCTGGTTGTCGTCGGCGGTCGAGAACACCTGCGCATGCTTGGTCGGGATGGTGGTGTTCTTGGTGATCATCTTGGTCATCACGCCGCCCAGGGTTTCGATACCCAGCGACAGCGGCGTCACGTCCAGCAGCAGCACGTCCTTGCGGTCGCCCGACAGCACCGAACCCTGGATCGCGGCACCGACGGCCACGGCTTCGTCCGGGTTCACGTCCTTGCGCGCTTCCTTGCCGAAGAACTCCTTGACCTGTTCCTGCACCTTGGGCATGCGGGTCATGCCGCCGACCAGGATCACGTCGTCGATGTCGCTGACCTTCACGCCCGCATCCTTGATCGCGGTGCGGCACGGCTCGATGGTGCGCGTGATCAGCTCTTCCACCAGGGATTCGAGCTTGGCGCGGGTCATCTTCAGGTTCAAGTGCTTCGGACCCGAGGCATCGGCCGTGATGTACGGCAGGTTGATCTCGGTCTGCTGCGAGCTCGACAGTTCGATCTTGGCCTTTTCAGCGGCTTCCTTCAGGCGCTGCAGTGCCAGCACGTCCTTCGACAGGTCGACGCCCTGGTCCTTCTTGAACTCGGCGATGATGTAGTCGATGATGCGCTGGTCGAAGTCTTCGCCGCCCAGGAAGGTGTCGCCGTTGGTCGACAGCACTTCGAACTGCTTCTCGCCGTCCACGTCCGCGATCTCGATGATCGAGATGTCGAAGGTGCCACCGCCGAGGTCATACACGGCGATCTTGCGGTCGCCCTTCTCGTTCTTGTCCAGGCCGAAGGCCAGCGCGGCCGCGGTCGGCTCGTTGATGATGCGCTTGACGTCCAGGCCGGCGATGCGGCCGGCGTCCTTGGTGGCCTGGCGCTGCGAGTCATTGAAGTACGCGGGCACCGTGATCACGGCCTCGGTCACCGGCTCGCCCAGGTAGTCCTCGGCGGTCTTCTTCATCTTGCGCAGCACTTCGGCGGAAACCTGCGGCGGCGCCAGCTTCTGGTCGCGCACGCCCACCCATGCGTCGCCGTTGTCGGCCTTGACGATGGCATACGGCATCAGGCCGATGTCCTTCTGGACTTCCTTCTCTTCGAACTTGCGGCCGATCAGGCGCTTCACGGCATACAGCGTGTTGCGCGGATTGGTAACGGCCTGGCGCTTGGCGGGGGCACCGACCAGGATCTCGCCGTCTTCCATGTAGGCGATGATCGAAGGGGTGGTGCGAGTACCTTCCGAATTTTCGATGACCTTGGGCGTGTTGCCTTCCAGGATCGATACGCAGCTATTGGTGGTACCGAGGTCGATACCGATGATCTTACCCATTTATTCTCTCCTATTGAGCCATCGCTATGCGCGCGGCTGCAATTCATCCTGAGTGCGAAATGTGGCCGTCCAAGGCCATTTCAAGGGCGGAACCTGCAAATCCGAGTAATTTTCTCGGTTACTTCCGTCCGATCAACGGCGCGCCCGCGTCCGGCCTTGAGCGATACGCTGCGCAAGGCCATTGCAAACGATCCGCGGCGGCAAAAAGCAGTCCTTCAATCACTTTTTTTCGGGATATTTGCCGTATCGCGCCCGCGCTGCCACAGCACGTCGCTCCCCCCGTCGACGCGATTGAGCACCCGGGCCAGCACGAACATCAGGTCGGACAGCCGGTTCAGGTACTGGCGCGGTGCTTCATTGAGCGCCTCCATGGCGCCAAGCGCGACCAGCGCACGCTCGGCGCGCCGGCAGACGGTGCGGCAGATATGGGCCAGCGCGGCGGCCCGGCTGCCGCCGGGCAGGATGAACTCGGCCAGGCGCGGCAGTCCGGCGTTGTAGTGGTCCAGCCAGGCGTCGAGCTGCGCCACCTGCCCGGGCTGGAGCAAGGTATAGCCGGGGATGGAGAGTTCGCCACCGAGGTCGAACAGGTCATGCTGGATGTGCAGCAGCGCATCGCGCACGTCGGCCGGCAGCGCTTCGGTGAGCAGCACCCCGATCTGCGAATTGAGTTCGTCCACGTCGCCGATGGCGGCGATGCGCAGGCTGTCCTTGCCCGTGCGGCTGCCGTCGCCGAGGCCGGTGGTGCCGGCGTCGCCGGTGCGGGTGGCAATCTTGGACAGGCGGTGGCCCATGCCGGTCTCCTCTGGAAGTCTTGGGGATGGCGCGCATTATGGCGTGCTTTGCCTCCCGCGCGAACGGCTCGCGCCGCAAGGGAATTCCGATCGTCCCGGACTGGCGCGGGGGTGCATCCGGCGCCGCGCGGCGTAGAATGGCGGCATTCGCCAATCAACAATCGGGTCGCGCTCCTTCCGCCGCCACACCCGCCGCCGACACCCCGCCGACGGTTCCGGAAGCCTGGCTGCACGCCGCGGCGACCCGCCGGAGACCTGCATGAACCACCCCACGCCACACGCCGCCCTGGCACGCCGCCCCTTGCCGCCCGCCCTGCGTGACGCGCTGCAGGCCCGCTTCGGCGACCGCTTCTCGACCTCGGCCGGCGTCTGCGAGCACCATGGCCGCGATGAATCGCCGTTCCCGCCGGCGCTGCCGGACGGCGTCGTGTTCGCCCACAGCACCGAGGAAGTCGCCGAGGTCGCGCGCCTTTGCAACCAGCACGGCGTGCCGCTGATCGCCTACGGCGCGGGCTCTTCGCTCGAAGGGCATCTGCTGGCCGTAGCCGGCGGCATCAGCCTGGACCTGTCGCAAATGAACCGGGTGCTGGCGATCCAGCCGGAAGACCTGACCGTGACCGTGCAGCCGGGCGTCACGCGCAAGCAGCTGAACCAGGAGATCAAGGATACGGGCCTGTTCTTCCCGATCGACCCGGGCGCCGACGCGTCGCTGGGCGGCATGTGCGCCACGCGGGCCTCCGGGACCAATGCGGTGCGCTATGGCACCATGCGCGAGAACGTGCTGGCACTGACCGTGGTGACCGCCGACGGACGCGTGATCCGCACCGGCACGCAGGCACGCAAGTCGTCGGCGGGCTATGACCTGACGCGCCTGTTCGTCGGCAGCGAGGGGACGCTGGGCATCATCACCGAGGTGACCGTGCGCCTGTACCCGCAGCCCGAGGCGATTTCCGCCGCGGTCTGCGCGTTCCCGAGCATGAGCAGCGCGGTGCAGGCCGTGATCCAGACCATCCAGCTTGGCGTGCCGGTCGCGCGCGTCGAGTTCGTCGATGCGCTGGCCATCCGCGCCATCAACCGGCACGACAACCTGACGCTGCCGGAAATGCCGCACCTGTTCTTCGAGTTCCACGGCACCGGGGCCGGCGTGCGCGAGCAGGCCGAGACCGTGCAGCAGATCACCGCCGAGCATGGCGGCCAGGACTTCGAATGGGCCACGCGGCCCGAAGACCGCAGCCGCCTGTGGAACGCGCGCCATACCGCCTACTTCGCCATGCTGCAGCTCAAGCCCGGCTGCCGCGCGGTGACCACCGACGTGTGCGTGCCGATCTCGCGCCTGGCGGATTGCGTCGCCGAGACCGAGCAGGACCTGATCGCCTCGTCGCTGCCCTGCCCGATCGTCGGCCATGTCGGCGACGGCAATTTCCACGTGGCGATCCTGGTCGACCCCGGCAAGCCGGAAGAGATGGCCGAGGCCGAGGACATCAACCGCCGCATCGTCGAGCGCGCGCTGGCGATGGGCGGCACCTGCACCGGCGAGCATGGCGTGGGCCTGCACAAAATGGATTTCCTGGTGCGCGAGCACGGCGAGGATGCGCTGGACCTGATGCGCGTGATCAAGCAAGCGCTCGATCCCAACGGCATCCTGAACCCGGGCAAGATCTTCCGCTCCGTGCGCGGCCCGGCCGGCTGAGCGGGATGGCGTCGATGTTCAACCGCGTCCCGCCGCTGCACCTGCTGGTGGCCTTCGAAGCCGCGGCGCGCCTGGGCAGTTTCGCGCGCGCGGCCGAAGAGCTGTCGGTCACGCCCAGCGCGGTGTCGCATCGCATCAAGAACCTCGAAGAACTCTGGGGCGAAGACCTGTTCGTGCGTTCGAACGCCGCGCTGCGCCTGACCGCGGCCGGCACGCGCTACCTGCGCAACGTGCAGGACGCGCTCAAGTCGCTCAACGAACTGGCGCGGCCCGAGTACAACAAGCTGCGCACGCGCCTGCGCGTGGCGATCCCGCCGACCTTCGGGCGCCAGCACCTGGTGCCACGCCTGCCCGAGTTCGGCGCGCTGTACCCGCATATCGACATCGAACTGCACCTGGCCATCCCGTTCCTGGACGTGAAGGCCGAGGACAGCGATGTCGAGATCCGCTACGGCACCGGCCGCTACCCGGACCTGAAGACCACCAGGCTGCTGGTCGAGCCCGTGTTCCCGGCCTGCGGGCGCGAGTACTACGAGCGCGTCAACGGCCGCGCCATCACCAGGCCTGAACACCTGCACGGCCTGGTGCTGCTGCGCAGCCCGCTGGAGCCCTGGAAGCCGTGGTTCGAGACCGCCGGCCTGGACTGGCCCGAGCCGCAGACCGGACCGCAGTTCAACGATATCGGCCTGATGCTGGAAGCGATCGCCTCGAACCAGGGGGTGGCGCTGGTGCGCCAGCGCATGGCGCGGCACTGGCTGTCGCTGGGGCAGATGGTGCGGCTGCTCGATGTCGAATCGGTCTCGCCGCACGGCTACTACATCGTCGAACGCGAACACGCGCCGCTCAAGCCCGAGGCGCGCTACTTCGTCGACTGGCTGTTGAGCCTGGACTGGTAAGGACGAAACCTGCGATGGAACTGCGCCTGCTGAGCCCCGCCGATGCCGCCGTGTTCCAGGCCCTGCGCCTGGAAGGACTGGTCGAGGCGCCCGAGGCATTCGCCTCCAGCCTGGACGAGGAAAAGGACCTGCCGATCCCCGTCGTGGCCGGCCGCCTCGCGGCGAGCGACGATGGCGCCGTGTTCGGGGCCTTCGACGGCGCCGCGCTGGCCGGGGTGGTCGGCGTGATGCGCGAAGCCAGGGCCAAGCACCGGCACAAGGCCTTTATCTGGGGCATGTACGTCGCGCCCGCCTGGCGCGACCGCAAGCTCGGCCGCGCGCTGATGGAGCTTGCGCTGCGGCGCGCCGCGGCCATGCCGGGCGTACGCCAGGTCACGCTGTGCGTCAACGCGGGCAGCACCGGCGCCGTGCGCCTGTACGAGTCGCTCGGTTTCGTGCGTTTCGGGCTCGAACCCGACGCGCTGTACATTGCGCCGCACTTCCACGACAAGGTCGACATGATGGTCCGCCTGCCTGCCCCGGCGGCGTCCTGACCCTGCACGGCGCGGCCTTTCCTGCACGCGCCGCCCGGTGCTACGCTGAATTGACAGGCCACGCCAGCGCGATGGGCTGCGCGCATGATGAGCATTATTGATCGGCCTGGCGCGCCGAATTCACGTACCCCGGCGTGCTGGCGGCGCAGGCGCTGCGCTATAGTCACCCGTCGTCACCCGTCCCCTCCGGCCGCACGCCGGCCTCGCAGACCGGCCCCACAGGAGTTGCCATGAATGCCCCGCACGAAGCCCCACTGAGCGCCAGCGCCAGCCCTGGCAGCAAGGGCGCCGACGACGGCCGCCGCAGCGCGCTGCTGGCGGGCCTGGCGCAGATCCTGCCCGACGCGGCGCTGCTGTGGAAACCGGAAGACACCGTTCCCTACGAATGCGATGGCCTGGCCGCCTACCGCCAGGTGCCGATGGCCGTGGCCCTGCCCGACACCGAGGAACAGGTCTGCGCGATCCTGCGCCTGTGCCACAAGCTGGGTGTGCCCGTGGTGCCGCGCGGCGCCGGCACCAGCCTGTCCGGTGGCGCCATGCCGATCGCCGAAGGCCTGGTGCTGTCGCTGGCCAAGTTCAAGCGCATCCTGAAGGTGGATCCGCACTCGCGCACCGCCGTGGTCCAGCCCGGCGTGCGCAACCTGGCCATCTCGGACGCGGCCGCGCCCCACAACCTGTATTACGCGCCGGACCCGTCGTCGCAGATCGCCTGCACCATCGGCGGCAATGTCAGCGAGAACTCCGGCGGCGTGCACTGCCTGAAGTACGGCCTGACCGTGCATAACGTGCTGCGCGTGCGCGCGGTGACGATGGAAGGCGAAGTCGTGGTGTTCGGCTCGGAAGCCCCGGACGCGCCGGGCCTGGACCTGCTGGCCGCGATGATCGGCTCCGAAGGCATGCTCGGCGTGGTGACTGAAGTCACCGTGCGGCTGATCCCCAAGCCGCAGCTTGCGCAGGTGATCATGGCCTGCTTCGACGATGTGGAGAAAGGCGGCAACGCGGTGGCCGCGGTGATCGCCGCCGGCATTATCCCGGCCGGGCTGGAGATGATGGACAAGCCCGCCACGGCCGCCGTGGAGGAATTCGTGCACGCCGGCTACGACCTCGACGCCGCCGCCATCCTGCTGTGCGAGTCCGACGGCACGCCCGAGGAAGTGGCCGAGGAAATCGAACGCATGAGCGAAGTGCTGACCGCCTCGGGCTGCACGCGCATCGTGGTATCGCAGAACGAGGCCGAGCGCCTGCGCTTCTGGAGCGGGCGCAAGAACGCCTTCCCGGCGGCGGGCCGCATTTCGCCCGACTACTACTGCATGGACGGCACCATCCCGCGCAAGCACATCGGCACGCTGCTGCGGCGCATCGAGGAAATGGAGCGCAAGTACGCGCTGCGCTGCATCAACGTGTTCCATGCCGGCGACGGCAATATGCATCCGCTGATCCTGTTCGATGGCGCGGACCAGGACGAATGGCACCGCGCCGAACTGTTCGGCGCGGACATCCTGGAAGCCTGCGTGGAACTGGGCGGCACGGTCACCGGCGAGCACGGCGTGGGCGTCGAGAAGCTCAACTCGATGTGCGTGCAGTTCTCGCGCGCCGAGTGCGAAGCCTTCTTCGGCGTCAAGGCCGCGTTCGATCCGGCACGCCTGCTGAACCCGGACAAGGCCATTCCCACGCTCGCGCGCTGCGCCGAATACGGCAAGCTGCACGTGAAGAAGGGCCTGCTGCCCCACCCCGACCTGCCACGCTTCTGAACGGCACGCCAGCCATGCCGCCACGCCAGACCAACGAGACCCTGCGCCAGCGCCTGGGCCGGCCCGAGACCGGCTGGCGCGAGCGCTGGTACACGATCATCTTCGAGGCCGACACCCGCGCGGGACGGCTGTTCGATATCGCGCTGCTGGTGGCCATCGTGGCCAGCGTGCTGGTGGTGATGATCGACAGCCTGCAGGGCGTGAACGAACACCTGCGCCAGCTGTTCACGGTGCTGGAATGGATGTTCACGCTGCTGTTCACGGCCGAGTACGTGATGCGCATCCTGGTGGTGCGGCGGCCCTTTCGCTATGTCTTCAGCTTTTTCGGCGTCATCGACTTCCTCTCGATCATGCCGACCTGGCTGGCGTTCTTCCTGCCGGAGCTGGCGTTCCTGATCGACGTGCGGCTGCTGCGGCTGCTGCGCGTGTTCCGGATCCTCAAGCTCACGGTGTACTTCGAGGAAGCCGAGATCCTGTACCGCGCGCTGGCCAACAGCCGGCGCAAGATCTTCGTATTCCTGGGCACGGTGTTCATCATCACCGTGATCCTGGGCACCATCATGTACGTGGTGGAAGGCCCGCAGCACGGCTTTACCAGCATCCCCGTCAGCATGTACTGGGCCGTGGTGACGCTGACCACCACCGGCTTCGGCGACATGGTGCCGAAGACGCCGCTGGGGCAGTTCATCACCTCGCTGACGATCCTGCTGGGCTACGGCATCATCGCGTTCCCGACCGGCATTGTCGGTGCCGAGCTGGCGGCCAGCATCATGAAGCGTCCGCTCACCACGCGCAGCTGCACGCACTGCCTGACCGAGGGGCATGACCCGGACGCGGAGTACTGCAAGCATTGCGGCAGCCAGTTGCCCGAATACCAGAATGATCGCCCGGAGGTCCCGGGCGATCCCGCCGGCGGACGCCGGAAAGATGCCTGACCACGGCGACACGTACCAGCACCAGAACCGGACCCACATGCAAGCCACTCTCGACTCCTTCCGCGATGCCGTGCGGCATGCCACCGAGACGCGCACGCCGCTGCGCCTGCGCGGCGGCGGCAGCAAGGACTTCTACGGCCAGGCCATGGACGGCCAGCTGCTGGATACGCGCGCGTATCGCGGCATCGTCGAATACGATCCGGCCGAGCTGGTCATCACCGCGCGCTGCGGCACGCCGCTGGCCGAGATCGAGGCCGCGCTGGCGGAAAAGCGCCAGATGCTGGCATTCGAGCCGCCGCATTTCGCGGCGCCGGGCCAACCCAGCGCGGCGACCTTCGGCGGCGCCGTGGCCGCCGGCCTGTCGGGGCCCCGCCGGCAATCGGCCGGCGCGCTGCGCGATTTCGTGCTGGGCGCGCAGATGATGGACGGCCAGGGCGAGGTGATGAACTTCGGCGGCCAGGTCATGAAGAACGTCGCTGGCTATGACGTGTCGCGGCTGCTGGCGGGCTCGCTCGGCACGCTCGGGCTGATCCTGGAGGTCTCGGTCAAGGTGCTGCCGACCCCGTTCGACGACGCCACGCTGCGCTTCGAGATGAGCCAGGCCGAGGCCATCGACCGCCTGAACCAGTGGGGCGGCCAGCCGTTGCCGATCGCCGCATCGGCCTGGCACGAAGGCGTGCTGCATGTGCGCCTGTCCGGCGCTGCCGCGGCGGTACGGGCCGCGCGCGCGCGGCTCGGCGGCGAGGCCGTCGGACCGGATGACGGCCTGGCGTTCTGGCAGTCGCTGCGCGAGCAGACGCATGCGTTCTTCGCTCCGTCCCTGCAAGGCCGTGCGCTGTGGCGCCTGGCCGTGCCGCCGACCTCGGCGCCACTGGACCTGCCCGGCTCCCAACTGGTCGAGTGGGGCGGCGGACAGCGCTGGTGGCTGCCTGAAGCCGGTGCGGGGGCGGGTGCGGGTCCGGACGGCAACCATGCCGGGCTCGTGCGCGGCATTGCGCAGGCGGTCGGCGGGCATGCGACGCTGTTCCGCAACGGCGACAAGTCGGTGGGCGTGTTCACGCCGCTGGCGTCGCCGCTGGCCGCGATCCATACGCGGCTGAAGGCCAGCTTCGACCCGGCCGGCATTTTCAATCCGCAGCGCATGTATCCCGGCCTCTGAGCCGCGCGCACCGTTCAACGCCAAGGCAACCACACCCCACACCATGCAAACGACCCTGGCCGATTTTCTCCGCAATACGCCCGAAGGCGAGGAAGCCAAGTCCATCGTCGGCAAATGCGTGCACTGCGGCTTCTGCACCGCTACCTGCCCGACCTACCAGCTGCTCGGCGATGAACTCGACGGCCCGCGCGGACGCATCTACCTGATGAAGCAGGTGCTGGAAGGCCATGCCGTCAGCGAAAGCACGCGGCTGCACCTGGACCGCTGCCTGACCTGCCGCAACTGCGAATCGACCTGCCCGTCGGGCGTGCGCTACGGACGGCTGGTGGACATCGGCCGGCAGGTGGTGGACGACCAGCTCGAAGCCCGCGGCATCCGCCGCCCCGCGCGCGAACGCGTGACGCGCTGGGTGCTGCGCGAAGGCCTGACGCGTCCGGCGCTGTTCGGCACGGCACTGAAGCTCGGGCAAATGGTGCGCCCGATGCTGCCGGCCACGCTGCGCAACAAGGTGCCGGAACTCGGCAAGACCGCCGCGCCCGGCCAGTGGCCACGCACCGCGCACGCGCGCAAGATGCTGTTGCTCGACGGTTGCGTGCAGCCCGCGATGTCGCCCAACATCAATGCCGCGACGGCGCGCGTGTTCGACCGTGTCGGCGTACAACTGGTGGTGGCGCGCGAAGCCGGTTGTTGTGGCGCCATCCGCTTCCACACGGGCGACCACGATGGCGGCCTCGACAATATGCGCCGCAATATCGATGCGTGGTGGCCGCATATCGAAGCCGGCGCGGAAGCGATCGTCATGACCGCTTCAGGCTGCGGCGCGATGGTGAAGGACTACGGCCACCTGCTGCGCAACGACCCGCAGTACGCCGAGCGCGCGCGCCGCGTCTCGGCGCTGACGCGCGACCTGTCGGAGATCCTGCCGGACTTTGCCGATGCGCTGCGTGCGCGTGCCGGCGCGGTGCCGCGCGATGGCCGCCGCGTGGCCTACCATCCGCCGTGCACGCTGCAGCACGGCCAGCAGATCCGCGGCAAGGTGGAAGCGCTCTTGACCGGCCTCGGCGTGGAAGTCAAACTCTGCGCTGACAGCCACCTGTGCTGCGGTTCGGCGGGCACGTATTCGGTGCTGCAGCCGGAACTGGCCTACCGCCTGCGCGACGACAAGCTCGCCAAACTGCAGGCGACCCAGCCCGAAGCCATCGTGTCGGCCAATATCGGCTGCATCACCCACCTGCAGGGCGGTACCGAAACGCCGGTCATGCACTGGATCGAACTGGTGGACAAGATGCTGGGCTGAAGAGCCCCGGAATCGGGGCGGTGTGGTTGTCGCCCCTCTCCCGCCTGCGGAAGAGGGGAAATCAGTACAACCCAAGACGCCCCATGCTCCAGACCTTTGCCATCCTCCTGGTTTTCCAATCCGTCGGCGAGGTGATCAGCTACGCGCTGCACCTGCCGGTGCCCGGCCCCGTGCTGGGCATGATCCTGCTGTTCGGCTGGCTCGTCTTCGACGACCGCCTGCTGCCCATCATCCAGGGCACCACCAGCGAACTGCTCAAGCACCTGTCGCTGCTGTTCGTGCCGGCCGGCGTCGGCATCATGGTCCACGCCAGCCGCATCGAGGGCGAGTGGTTTCCGATCCTGATCGCGCTGGTGGTATCGACGTGGCTTGCCATCGCCACCACCGCCGTGGTCACGCGCATGCTGATGCGCAAGCCCGCGGGACCGGCGCCGCAGGCGGCCAGCGTCGCGGACAACAGCGGAGAACAGGCATGATGACGCCGCGCCTCAACGAGATCTGGGTCTACCTGGCCGCGAGCCCGCTGGTGGGGCTGACCGCCACGCTGCTCGCCTACGTCTTCGCGTTCCGCATCTACGAGCGCTCGCGCTTTTCGCCGCTCGCCAACCCGGTGATGATCGCCGTCGCGCTGCTGGTCACGGTGCTGACGGTCACCGGCACGCCGTACAAGACCTATTTCGACGGCGCGCAGTTCGTGCACTTCCTGCTCGGCCCCGCCACCGTGGCACTGGCCGTACCGCTCTACCTGCAACTGCCCAAGCTGCGCACGCACGTCTTCCCGTTGCTGGTCGGGCTGGTGGCCGGGTCGCTGGTGGCCGTGGTGTCGGCGGTTGGCATCGCATGGCTGCTCGGCGCCTCGCGCGAAACGGTGCTGTCGCTCGCGCCCAAGTCGGTGACGATCCCGATCGCGATGGGCGTGGCCGAGAAGATCGGCGGACTGCCTTCGCTGACCGCGGTGCTGGTGATGGCCACCGGCATCATCGGCGCCGTCAGCGCGACCAGCGTGCTGAACTTGCTGCGCATCCGCGACTACACCGTGCGCGGCTTCGCCACCGGCGTGGCGGCGCACGGCATCGGCACTGCGCGCGCGTTCCAGGTGAACCAGGAGGCCGGCGCGTTCGCCGCATTGGGCATGGGCCTGAACGGCGTGCTGACAGCCATCATGGTGCCGGTGCTGGCGGCGTGGATGCCGCACTGATTCCTGCTGCCATGCTCCTGACAGGACGCTGTCAGCAGCCCCGGCGCAAGATGCGGACTCCTTTCCCCGTGACCAAGGAGTCCATCATGAGCAATGGCCTGATCAACTGGCTGGAGATCCCCGTCGACGATATGAAGCGTGCGATCCACTTCTACGAGCAGGTGTTCGAAACGACGCTCAGGCGCGAGACCATGAGCCAGGTCGACATGGCGGTGTTCCCGAATCCCGACCCCGGCGGCGCGCTGGTGGCCGGTGAAGGCTACCGGCCCAGCCAGCACTACGGCCCGGTGCCCTACCTGCATGCGCCGGGGCTCGACGCCCTGCTCCAGCGCGTGGCCCATGCCGGCGGCAAGACCGTGTTCGGCCCGCTGCAGCTGCCCGGCGACATCGGCCGCATCGCGCATATCGCCGACAGCGAAGGCAACCGCATCGGCCTGCACGAGCCGATCGCGGGCTGACGCCCGCCACACCGGAGGACCGATGAGCCGCCGCGCCGACCGCCTGTTCCAGATCGTCCAGGTCCTGCGCGGACGCCGCCTGACCACGGCGGCGCTGCTCGCGCAGCGGCTCGGCGTGTCCGAGCGCACCGTCTACCGTGACATCCAGGCGCTGTCGCTGTCAGGCGTGCCGGTCGAGGGCGAGGCCGGCATCGGCTACCGGCTGCGCGCCGATTTCGATATACCGCCGCTGATGTTCACCGCTCTCGAAGTCGAAGCGCTGGTGGCCGGCCTGCGCCTGCTCAAGGCCTGGGGCGGCGGCGCGCTGGCAGCCGCGGCCGACCCGGCGCTGGAAAAACTGATGGCCGCGCTGCCGCCGCCGCGCCGGCTGGCCGCGCAGCAAAGCCGCGTGTTCGCGCCGGAGTACGTCAACCGCGCGCAGGTGCGCGAGGCGTTCGATGTCGTGCACGGTGCGTTGGGCGCGCAGAAGCTGCTGCTGCTCGACTATTGCGACGCGGAACAGCGCGTCACCGAACGCGTGGTGCAGCCGCTGGGATTGTTCTTCTGGGGCAATGCGTGGCTGCTGGCGGCATGGTGCACGACGCGCACCGACTACCGCAGTTTCCGCCTGGACCGCTGCCGCGCGATCAGCATGCTCGACGACCATTTCCACGAAACGCCGGACCGCTCGCTCAATGGCTTCCTGCGCGCGGTGCGGGCCAGCGGAACGTAGCGCCGAACCTAGCGCCTCAGGCGGCGGGATCGGCCATCAGCGTCTCGATGTCCGCGCGGATCTCTTCGGGCTTGGTCATCGGCGCATAGCGCTTGTACACCGTGCCGTCGCGACGCAGCAGGAACTTGGTGAAATTCCACTTGATGGCCTGTGTGCCGAGCACGCCGCGCTTCTCGCTGGTCAGCCACTGGTACAGCGGATGCGCGTCGGCGCCCTTCACGTCGATCTTGGCGAACATCGGGAACGTGACGCCAAAGCGCGCTTCGCAGAACTGGCCGATCTGCTGCGCGTCGCCGGGCTCCTGCTTGCCGAACTGGTTGCACGGGAAGCCCAGCACTTCGAGCCCGCGCGCGGCATACGCATCGTGCAGCGCCTGCAGGCCGGCGTATTGCGGGGTGAAGCCGCACTCGCTGGCGGTGTTGACGATCAGCAGCACCTTGCCGCGAAACTGCGACAGCGGCACCGGCTGGCCGGCAAGGGAATTGGCTTCGAACTGGTAGACATTGCTCATGATGGACTAGCCTCCTGGATCGGACGCGGGCGGGCCGCGCGGATCAGATCACGTTCAGGTGCTCGGTGCCGGCGCCGAGGTCGGCGTCCTTCCTGGTGGCACTGTGCAGCTTGATCATCAGCCGCAGGTCATTGAGCGAATCGGCATTGCGCAGCGCGTCCTCGTACGTGATCTTGCCGCTTTCGTGCAGGTCGAACAATGCCTGGTCGAAGGAAACCATGCCCTGCTCGCGCGATTTCTTGATCACTTCCTTGAGTTCGTGGATCTCGCCCTTGAAGATCAGGTCGGCTACCAGCGGCGTGCCGATCATGATTTCCACGGCCGGCACGCGCCCCTTGCGGCCCGCGCGCGGCAGCAGGCGCTGGGAGATCATGCCCTTCAGGTTCAGCGACAGGTCGATCAGCAATTGCTGGCGCTTTTCCTCGGGGAAGAAGTTGACGATGCGGTCGATGGCCTGGTTGGCGTTGTTGGCGTGCAGCGTGGCCAGGCACAGGTGGCCGGTCTCCGCGTACTGCATCGCGTATTCCATGGTCTCGCGGTCGCGGATTTCGCCGATCAGGATCACGTCGGGCGCCTGGCGCAGCGTGTTCTTCAGCGCGACGTGCCAGGACTCGGTGTCGATGCCCACTTCGCGCTGCGTGACGACGCAGTTCTGGTGCGCGTGCACGTATTCGATCGGGTCCTCGATCGTGATGATGTGGCCGTAGGAATGCGCGTTGCGGTGGTCCAGCATCGCCGCCAGCGTGGTCGACTTGCCCGAGCCCGTGGCGCCGGTCACGATCACCAGGCCGCGCTTGGACATGACGATCTCATGCAGCGTGGGCGGCAGGTCCAGGTCCGACACCGACGGAATGCGCGTGTTGATGGTCCGCACCACCATGCCCGCCTTGCCCTGCTGGATGAACGCCGACACGCGGAAGCGCCCGGCCTTGGCCGCCGAGATGGCGAAGTTGCATTCGCGGCTGTCGTCGAACTCCTTGACCTGGCGCTCGTTCATGATCGAGCGCACCAGGCCGAGAGCCTGCGCCGGGTTGAGCGGCTGCTGCGAGACGGGCGTGATCTTGCCGTCGACCTTGATGGCCGGCGGAAAGTCGGATGTGATGAACAGGTCCGACCCGCGGTTGCTCACCATGATCTCGAGCAGGTCGTTGATGTACTTGGCGGTGGATTCGCGGTCGAGCATGGCATGGTCCTGCGAGGAAGCGGCCGCCGCGGTGGCGCGGCCGGAGGGCAAGGCGCGGGCCTCAGCCCATGAAGGCGTCGGGGTTCTTGGCAATGGCCCGTGCGTCGCTGTAGCTGATCATGCTGCGCTTGATCAGGTCCGACAGGCACTGGTCCAGGGTCTGCATGCCCAGCCCGCTGCTGGTCTGCATCATCGAGTACATCTGCGCGATCTTGTTTTCGCGGATCAGGTGGCGGATCGCCGGCGTGGCGATCATGATCTCGTGCGCGGCGGTACGGCCGTTGCCGTCGCGCGTCTTCAGCAGCGTCTGCGAGATCACCGCCTCCAGCGATTCGGACAGCATGGTTCGCACCATGTCCTTCTCTTCGGGCGGGAACACGTCGACCACACGGTCGATGGTCTTGGCCGCGGAGCTGGTGTGCAGCGTGCCGAAGACCAGGTGGCCGGTTTCCGCCGCGGTCAGCGCCAGGCGGATGGTTTCGAGGTCGCGCAATTCGCCGACCAGCACAACGTCCGGGTCTTCACGCAGCGCCGAGCGCAAGGCGTTGGCGAACGAATGCGTGTGCGGGCCCAGTTCGCGCTGGTTGATCAGGCTCTTCTTGGACTGGTGCACGAATTCGATCGGGTCCTCCACCGTGAGGATGTGGCCCATGTCGTTGTCGTTGCGGTGGTCCACCATTGCCGCCAGCGTGGTGGACTTGCCCGAGCCGGTCGGCCCGGTCACCAGCACCAGGCCACGCGGCTTCATGCACAGGTCGGCGAATACCGCCGGCGCGCGCAGCTCTTCGAGCGAGAGAACCTTGGAGGGAATCGTACGGAACACCGCGGCCGCGCCGCGCTGCGTGTTGTAGGCATTGACCCGGAAACGCGACAGGCCGGCGATTTCAAACGAGAAATCGATCTCCAGCCGTTCTTCGTAGCTCTTGCGCTGGGAGTCGCTCATGATGTCGTACACCATGGCGTGGACATCCTTGTGCGCCATGGGAGCGACGTTGATGCGCCGCATGTCGCCGTGGATACGCACCATCGGCGGCATGTCCGCCGAGAGGTGTAGATCGGACGCCTTGTTCTTGACTGCGAAAGCCAATAGCTGCGCGATGTCCATCTATAATGACCCCACCCGAATAATTGTAGTTAGTACTTTTCGTACTTCTTTTTACTTCTTCTGTATGTCCGCCGGATTATGTCTGTAATTGCCGCCAACTTGCAAGCTGTGCACCGCGGCATCGCGGCGGCGGCACAACAAGCCGGAAGAGTCCCTGAAGACGTGGCCTTGCTGGCCGTTTCCAAGACCGTCGCGCCCGGCATCGTGCGCGAGGCATTCGAGGCCGGACAGCGCGATTTTGGCGAAAACTACGTGCAGGAAGGCGTCGAAAAGATCGTGGCGCTGGGCGATCTGCGCAGCCGGATCGCGTGGCATTTCATCGGGCCGCTGCAAAGCAACAAGACGCGGCTGGTGGCCGAGCATTTCGACTGGGTGCATGCGATCGACCGACTCAGGATTGCGCAGCGGCTGTCCGAGCAGCGTCCGGCCGGCATGGCGCCGCTGCAGGTCTGCATCCAGGTGAATATCAGCGACGAAGCCAGCAAAAGCGGCGTCGCCCCGCAAGACGTGCCGGAACTGGCCCGCGCGGTGGCCGCCCTGCCCGGACTGCGCCTGCGCGGGCTGATGGCGATTCCCGAGCCCGCGAGCGACCCGGCCGCGCAGCGCCGGCCGTTTGCCGCGATGCGCGCCCTGTTGCAGTCGCTGCGAACGGCGGACCTGCCGCTCGATACCCTGTCGATGGGCATGTCGGGCGACATGGATGCCGCCATCGCCGAAGGCGCCACCATCGTGCGCATCGGCACGGCCATCTTCGGCGCGCGCGTGAGCGCCACGACAGCATTCCCCAATTCCCTTCCAGCCAGAGACTGACATGCTCGAAACCCTGACCTTCGGCTTCCTTGGTGGCGGCAACATGGCCACCGCCCTGATCGGCGGCCTGATCGCGCGCGGCGTGCCTGCCGGATCCATCCGCGTGGTCGACCCGTTCGCCGACGCACAACAGCGCCTGGCGCGCGACCTGGGCGTGCATGCGTCCGGCGCGCCGGATGCGGCCTTCGGCGCGTCCGACGTTCTGGTGCTGGCCGTCAAGCCGCAGCAGTTCCGCGAAGCCGCGGCCAGCCTGCTGCCTTACTTGCCCGCAAGCGGCGCCGGCAACCTCGTCATCAGCGTGGCCGCCGGCATCCGCCTGCAGGACATGCAGCGCTGGCTGGGTGGCCGTGCCCGGCTGGTGCGCGCCATGCCGAACACCCCCGCGCTCTCGGGCATGGGCATGACGGGCCTGGCTTCACCTGCCGGATTGTCGGCGCAGGACCGCGCCATTGCCACCGCGGTGGCCGAAGCCGTGGGCAAGTGCGCGTGGGTCGATGGCGACGACCAGATCGACGCCGTCACGGCGATTTCCGGCAGCGGCCCGGCCTATGTGTTCTTCTTCATCGAAGCGATGGAACGTGCCGCTGCCGAACTCGGACTGAGCGCCCGGCAAGGCCGTGAACTGGCGGTGCAGACTTTCCTGGGCGCCGCCACGCTGGCCGGCGAGTCGCCGGAAGCGGTGTCCACGTTGCGTGAACGGGTGACGTCCAAGGGCGGTACGACGTATGCCGCGCTGACGGCCATGCAAGGCGCCGGCATCGCGGATGCGTTCGTGCGGGCCATGCACGCCGCCGCGGCGCGTGGGAAGGAGATGGGGGAAGAGTTCGGCAAGGATTGAGCGGCATGGCGTGGCGGGCACGCCTGGTGCCGACACCGCCTGCCATGCGGCAAGGTCGCTCCCCTCTCCCGCAAGCGGGCGGAGGGGAAGAACATCAGCGGATGGCGTAGGCCAGCGCCGTTCCGGCAAACACACACGCGCCCAGCCAGTTGTTGTGGCGGAACGCCGCAAAGCAGCGCATGCGGTCGCGGTCGCGAATCAGGGTGTAGTGATAGCCCGCGCAGACAGCCGCTGCGGCCAGGCCCACCCAATACGGCCATCCCAGCGACAGCAGCGAGCCGGCCCACGCCATCAGCCCCAGAAAGGCCGCGTAGCAAACCATGATCGCGGCCACATCGAAGCGGCCGAACGTGATGGCCGAGGTCTTGATGCCAATCAGCAGGTCGTCGTCGCGATCGACCATCGCATAGGCCGTGTCATAGGCGACCGCCCAGAACACATTGGCCAGCAGCATCACCCACGCCACCGGCGGCACCTGGTCCTGCACGGCGGCAAACGCCATCGGAATGCCGAAGCCGAACGCGATGCCCAGGTAGGCCTGCGGAATCGCGAAGAAGCGCTTGAAGAACGGATAGGTTCCGGCGACCACGGCGGCCACGACTGCCAGCCACTTGGTCAGGCTGTTCAACGGCAGGATCAGCGCGAATGCGGCCAGCGCCAGCACCGCCGCTACCAGCAGCGCTTCCCATGCCGCGATCTTGCCCGCCGTCAGCGGCCGTTCCTTCGTGCGCTTGACGTGCTTGTCGAAGTCGCGGTCGGCGTAGTCGTTGATGGCGCAGCCCGCCGAGCGCATCAGGAACGTGCCGACAAAGAAGATGCAGAACACGGTCAGGGCCGGCGGGCCGCCGGCTGCCATCCACAGCGCCCACAGCGTGGGCCACAGCAGCAGCAGCGTGCCGATGGGCTTGTCGATGCGCACCAGGCGGGCATAGAGGGCAAGGCGTTCAGACATGGGGGCTCGGGGACAGGAAAGCAGCACGGCAACAGCGGAGGCAGGAGGAATCGGAGGGACACGGGTTCAGCGCGCAGCGGCGCATCGAACGCAAACGCGCCGCAGCCAGGACGGTTGCGGCGCGTCGTGCCGGCATGGCAGTCAGGCCAATCAGACGGCCAATCAGACGGCCAATCAGGCCAGCATCGAGCGCAGCATCCACGCCGTCTTTTCGTGCGTCTGCATGCGCTGGGTCAGCAGGTCGGCCGAGGGCTCGTCGCTGGCGGCATCGACCAGCGGGAAAATCGAACGCGCGGTGCGGATCACGGACTCCTGGCCTTCGACCAGCTTGCGGATCATCTCGGTGGCTTCCGGCACGCCGTCTTCTTCCTGGATCGACGACAGGCGCGCATATTCCTTGTAGGTGCCCGGAGCCGGGTAGCCCAGCGCGCGGATCCGCTCGGCGATGGAGTCCACGGCCAGCGCCAGTTCGGTGTACTGCGTCTCGAACATCAGATGCAGCGTGTTGAACATGGGGCCCGTCACGTTCCAGTGGAAGTTGTGGGTCTTGAGGTAGAGGGTGTAGGTATCGGCCAGCAGCTTGGACAGGCCTTCCGCGATCTTCTTGCGGTCCTTGTCGGAGATGCCGATATTCACGCTCATCTCATTCTTCTTTGCCATGGTAAGTACGCTCCATTCTGGAAAAGCACGAGGATTGCCACACGACCGAGCCGAGCGGCATAGCCCCGACATTATTGCACTACCCTGCAAGCCCGGACAAACCCCAGCCTGCCCACCGCTTGAAGGGCCCGGCCTGCGCGCGGAAGATTTCCGTCCGGCATTCAGCAAAGCCATTGCCGCGTACGCCATGAAAAAGGGCCGCTCATGGCGGCCCCGATTCACGGCATGCGGAAGTGCGTCAGGCCGCCTCGGCCAACTCCTTGGCATTGAGCTTGCGCACGCCCGGCAGCTCGCACGCCGCCACCGCGCCGGCCAGCGCCTCCATGGCGGGCAGGCGGGTGAAGCTCTTGCGCCAGGCCAGCACCACGCGGCGGTCCGGCACCGGGTCGGCGAACGGCACGTAGGCCAGCATATCGCCCTTGGCCTTCATGTCGGGCACCGAGGTGCGCGGCAGCACGGTAATGCCGACGCCGCTGGCGACCATATGGCGGATGGTTTCGAGCGACGAGCCTTCAAACGTCTTCTGGATGCCGTCCGATGCCTGCGAGAAGCGCGACAGCTCCGGACAGACGCCCAGCACGTGGTCGCGGAAGCAATGGCCGCTGCCGAGCAGCAGCATGGTCTGCTGTTTCAGTTCATCCGGATCGACGTGGCTGACCTCGGCGAGCTGGTGCCCGCGCGGGACCGCGACGACGAACGGCTCGTCATAGAGCGGGCGCACGGTGAGGCCGGAGTCGGCAAACGGCTCGGCCATGATGGCGCAGTCGATCTCGCCCTGCTTGAGCAGCTCGATCAGCTTGACCGTGTAGTTCTCCTGCAGCATCAGCGGCATCTGCGGCACGGCCCCGATCATCTGCTTGACCAGCGACGGCAGCAGGTAGGGCCCGATGGTGTAGATCACGCCCACGCGCAGCGGGCCGGCCAGCGGGTCCTTGCCCTGCTTGGCGATCTCGCGGATGGCCATGGTCTGTTCGAGCACGCGCTGGGCCTGGGCCACGATCTGCTCGCCTACGGAAGTCACGGAGACCTCCGAGGTGCCGCGCTCGAAGATCTGCACGTTGAGTTCGTCTTCCAGCTTCTTGATCGCCACCGACAGGGTGGGCTGCGACACGAAGCAAGCCTCGGCAGCACGGCCGAAATGGCGCTCCCGCGCTACGGCGACGATGTACTTCAGTTCGGTGAGCGTCATGACTAATCAATTTTCGATAGGCGATAGATTTTACCTTCGATTGCGGAATCTGTCAGAACACTGCACGAATGCGGCGCATAGGACACCGAAACGCGAAGATCAGCCGCCGATCAGGCTTTCAGGTAGTGTTCGCGGCCGCCCAGCCAGCGCGACAGATGGGCCTCCACGGCTTCCGGAAACTGCGTCAGCATGAGCTGCGCGGCTTCCTGCGCGTACTCGACCAGCCAGGCATCGGTGTTCAGGTCGGCAAAGCGCAGCATGGCTTCGCCGGACTGGCGCGCACCGAGGAATTCGCCTGGCCCGCGGATATCGAGGTCGCGCCGCGCGATCTCGAAGCCGTCGGTGGTCTCGCGCATGGTCGCCAGCCGCTCGCGCGCGGTGGGCGACAGCGGCGCCTGGTACATGAGCAGGCAGACCGACTCGGCGGTGCCGCGCCCCACGCGGCCGCGCAACTGGTGGAGCTGCGCCAGGCCGAAGCGCTCGGCATGCTCGATCACCATCAGCGAGGCGTTGGGCACGTCCACGCCCACTTCGATCACCGTGGTGGCCACCAGCACCTGCAGGCGGTTGGCGCTGAAGTCGTCCATCACGGACGCCTTCTCGGCCGGCGGCAGGCGGCCGTGGACCAGCCCGACGCGCAGGTCCGGCAAGGCGGCAACCAGCGTTTCGTAGGTTTCCACGGCGGTCTGCAGCTGCAGCGCCTCGCTTTCCTCGATCAGCGGGCAGACCCAGTAGACCTGCCGGCCCTCGGCCGCCGCATGGTGGATGCGCTCGATGACTTCGTCGCGGCGCTCGTCGTTGACCAGGCGCGTGACGATCGGCGTGCGGCCCGGCGGCAGTTCGTCGATCACCGACACATCCAGGTCCGCGTAGTAGGTCATGGCCAGCGTGCGCGGGATCGGCGTGGCCGACATCATGAGCTGGTGCGGTACGGTTTCCGGCGCGACCGCAGCCGTAGCCGGCGCCGGCTCGGTGCCGGCGGCCTTGCCCCGCAGCGCCAGCCGCTGCGCCACGCCGAAGCGGTGCTGCTCGTCCACCACCGACAGGCCGAGCCGGGCAAAGCGCACGGTGTCCTGGATCAGCGCGTGCGTGCCGATCGCCAGCCGGGCCTCGCCCGATTCCACGCGCGCCACGGCCGCGCGCTTTTCGCGCGCCTTGAGGCTGCCGGCCAGCCACACCACCGGCACGCCAAGCGGCTCCAGCCACGCCGACAGCTTGCGGTAGTGCTGCTCGGCCAGGATTTCGGTCGGCGCCATGATCGCGGCCTGGTAGCCGGCGTCGATGGCCTGGCACGCCGCCAGCGCCGCCACGATGGTCTTGCCGCTGCCCACGTCGCCCTGCAGCAGCCGGTGCATCGGGTGCTGCGCGGTCATGTCGGCCGCGATCTCCCCGACCACCCGCTGTTGCGCGCCGGTCAGGCGAAATGGCAGGGCTGCCAGGAACCGCGTCAGCAGGCCGCCTTCGTGCCGGGGCATGGAGGGCGCGTTCTTCTCGCGCCGCGCCTCATGGGCGCGCCGCAGCGAGATCTGCTGCGCCAGCAGTTCGTCGAACTTGATGCGCAGCCAGGCCGGATGCGAACGGTCGGCCAGCGCCGCCTCGCTCTCCTGCGGCGGCGGCGTGTGCAGCAGGCGCAGGCATTCGCCGAGCGGGCGCAGCTTCAGCTTCGCGAGCGGGCCCTGCAACACGGCCGCGGGCAGTGTTTCGGGCATGGGCGTGCGCGACAGCGCGCCGGAGATCGCCTTGCGCAGATAGGCCTGCGAAATGCCTGCGGTGGCCGGGTAGACCGGCGTGAGCCGGTCCGGCAGGGGCTCGTCCGGCACCACCGGGCGCACCGTGGGGTGCACCATCTCGGCGCCGAAGAAGCCGCCGCGGACTTCGCCGCGCACGCGCAGGCGCACACCTTCCTCCATCTGCTTGGTCTGGCTGCCGTAGAAATTCAGGAACCGCAGCGTCAGCTCGCCGCTGTCATCGGCGATCTTCACCACGAGCTGGCGGCGCGGGCGAAAGGTGACCTCGTTCGAGATGACCTCGCCCTCGACCTGCGCGGGCTGGCCGAGCCCGGCGCGGCGGATCGCTTCGGAGATGGGCATCAGCGTGGTCTCGTCCTCGTAGCGCATCGGCAGGTGCAGCACCAGGTCGACGCTGCGCCGCAGGCCCATCTTGGCCAGCCGCGCGACCGCGGACGATGGCTTGCCGTCCTTGCCTGCGGCCTTGCCCTTCGCAGACGGCGCTGAAGACGGTGCTGACGACGGCGCCGAGTCTGGGGCTTCGGCTTTGTCCTGGGTCGGTTCGGTGGCGGTTCCGGGCATCGGCAGTCGGGCAGGCGGAGAAATAAGGGGTATCACACCGGGCCGGGCGGCGCCTGGCGCCCAAGCCTTACAATATCGGATTCGCCGATTGTACCTATCCCGGTTGCCGCTCCGTACCGCTCCATACGGCGCCTGACCGGGCCTTGCCGTTTCCTCATGCTGACGCTGTCCGATTTCGATTTCCCGCTGCCGCCCGAACTGATTGCACAGAGCGCCCTGCCCGACCGCAGCGCCAGCCGGCTGCTGGTGGTCGAGCGCCTGGCGCCCGGCGAGCAGCCCGACGCAATCCGGCTGGCCGACCGTGCCTTCAGCGACATCACCGAATACCTCCGGCCCGACGACCTGCTGGTCTTCAATGACACGCGCGTGATCAAGGCGCGCTTCTTCGGCCACAAGGCCAGCGGCGGCAAGGTCGAGGTGCTGGTCGAACGCGTGCTGGATACCCACACCGTGCTGGCCCAGGTGCGTGCGTCCAAGACCCCCGCCGAGGGCAGCCAGCTGCACCTGGCGGAGGATGCCTTTGCCGTTACCGTCGGCCCGCGTGTCGACCAGTTCTTCACGCTGCGCTTCCCGGAACCCGCGCTGGACCTGATCGAGCAGTACGGCCGCCTGCCGCTGCCGCCCTACATCACGCACGACCCTGACGCCTACGACGAAACGCGCTACCAGACCGTCTACGCGCGCAACCCCGGCGCCGTGGCCGCGCCGACCGCCGGGCTGCATTTCGACGATGCGCTGTTTGCCCGGCTCGACGCCGCCGGCGTGCGCCGCGCTTTCCTGACGCTGCACGTCGGTGCCGGCACCTTCCAGCCCGTGCGCACCGAGAATATCGCCGAACACAAGATGCACTCGGAGTGGTACGCGATCTCGCCGGAACTGGCATCGGCCGTGCGCGAAACGCGTGCGCGCGGCGGGCGCGTCATCGCCGTGGGCACGACCTCGCTGCGCGCGCTGGAATCGGCCGCGAAGGCCGACGGCACGCTGGACGCCGGCAGCGGCGACACCGACATCTTCATCACGCCGGGCTACCAGTTCCGCCTGGTCGATGCCCTGATCACCAACTTCCACCTGCCCAAGTCGACGCTGCTGATGCTGGTGTCGGCGCTGGCCGGCGTGCAAGCCATCCGCGCCGCCTACCGACACGCGGTCGAGGCGCGCTACCGTTTCTTCAGCTACGGCGACGCGATGTTCCTGACCCGCCAGTGAAATCTGCAGACAAGCGCCAGCCCTGAAGCCAGAACCGAATCCCGCCATGCTCAACTTCGAACTCCTCACCACCAACGGCAACGCGCGCCGCGGCCGCGTCACCCTGAACCACGGCGTGGTCGAAACGCCCATTTTCATGCCGGTCGGCACCTATGGCTCGGTCAAGGCCATGTCTCCGCTCGAATTGAACGAGATCGGCGCGGAGATCATCCTGGGCAACACCTTCCACCTGTGGCTGCGCCCGGGGCTGGACGTCGTGAATGCACATGAAGGCCTGCACCGCTTCATCGGCTGGGACAAGCCGATCCTGACCGACTCCGGCGGCTTCCAGGTATTCTCGCTCGGTGATCTGCGCAAGATCACCGAAGATGGCGTCACGTTTGCATCGCCCGTGAATGGCGACAAGCTGTTCCTGTCGCCCGAAATCTCGATGCAGATCCAGCGCACGCTGAACTCGGACATCGTCATGCAGTTCGACGAATGCACGCCATACGAGATCGAAGGCCGTCCCGCCACGCACGAAGAGGCCGCCAAGTCGATGCGCATGAGCCTGCGCTGGGCCAAGCGCTCGCGCGACGAATTCGAGCGCCTGGCCAACCCGAATGCGCTGTTCGGCATCGTCCAGGGCGGCATGTTCGAAGACCTGCGCGACGAATCGCTGGCCGGCCTGTCGGAACTGGATTTCCACGGCTTCGCCATCGGCGGCCTGTCGGTGGGCGAGCCCAAGGAAGACATGATGCGCGTGCTGGAGCACGTGGCGCCGCGCCTGCCGGCCGACAAGCCGCATTACCTGATGGGCGTGGGCACGCCCGAAGACCTGGTGGCCGGCGTGGCCGCCGGCGTCGACATGTTCGACTGCGTGATGCCGACCCGCAACGCGCGCAACGGCTGGCTCTTCACGCGCTTCGGCGACGTCAAGATCAAGAACGCCGCGCACCGCAACGACCCGCGCCCGCTCGACGAAAGCTGCGCCTGCTACACCTGCCGCAATTTCTCGCGTGCCTACCTGCACCACCTGCACCGCGTCGGCGAGATCCTCGGCGCGCGCCTGAACACCATCCACAACCTGCACTACTACCTGCAGCTGATGCGCGAAGTGCGCGAGTCGATCGAACAACACCGCTTCGGCGACTTCCGCCGCCAGTTTGCCAGCGACCGCGCGCGCGGCACGCGCTGAGCCGCGAACTTTCCGTCCCGGCGCGGTCGAATACCGGGGTTGTGGCGGGCCTTGCCGGCATTGGCGGCAAGTCGCCCGCAACGCACCCCGAACAAACCCGAATTCCGCCCTAGAATGCCGGGGCGGGCCCGACACGGGTGATAGAATGATCGATTACTTGAATACTTTTGTGACGGAGAATCAACGTGCTGATTTCTAATGCATTCGCCCAGACCGCCGGTGCCGGCGGCGCAGCGGGTGGCCTGATGAGCTTCCTGCCCATCATTCTGATGTTCGGCGTGCTGTGGTTCATCATGATCCGCCCGCAGATGAAGCGCCAGAAGGAAAGCAAGGCCATGCTGGAAGCCCTCGCCAAGAACGACGAAGTCGTCACGGCCGGCGGCATCCTGGGCAGGGTGACCAAGGTAACCGACCAGTACGTCAGCCTGGAAATCGCCCCGGGCACCGAAATCACCGTGCAGAAGAACGCCGTGACCACAGTGTTGCCGAAGGGCTCGCTGAAGTCGCTCTGATTCCCGTTCGCGACACTGCCCTTTATCTTTTCCGGCGTGCCCGCGTGCGCATGCCCTGGCAGCCGCCTGATCAGCCCGTGGGCCCGTGAAGGGTCTTCCCGTGGCGGCCAGGCGGCTGTTTGCCAACCGGTCCGGCGCTGCCGGCGTGCCCCTCGGGCCCCCGGCGAATCCGCCAACCGCAGAATGACTGGCCAGAGATGAATCGTTATCCGCTTTGGAAATATGTCGTGATCCTGGTGGCCCTGGCCATCGGCATCATCTATACCCTGCCGAATTTCTTCGGCGAGGCGCCTGCCGTGCAGGTCTCCTCGGGCAAGGCCACGGTCAAGGTGGACCTTTCCATGCAGAAGCATGTGGAAGAGATCCTGGCCCAGAACCAGCTCCAGCCTGACGGCGTGTTCTTCGATGTTTCCGGCCAGTCCGGCTCGGTCAAGGCGCGCTTCCGCACCACCGACGACCAGCTCAAGGCCAAGGACGTCCTGACGCGCACGCTCAACCCCGACGCGGCCGATCCGACCTACGTGATCGCGCTGAACCTGCTGTCGGGCTCGCCGCGCTGGCTGACCGCGATGCACGCGCTGCCGATGTACCTGGGCCTGGACCTGCGCGGTGGCGTGCACTTCCTGCTGCAGGTCGACATGAAGGGCGCCGTCGACAAGAAACTCGACAGCCTCTCGGGCGACGCCCGTACCCTGCTGCGCGACAAGAACGTGCGCCACGGCGGCATCGACCGCGAAGGCGACAAGCTGACCGTGCGCTTCAGCAATGCCGACGACGGCAGCCGCGCCCGCGCCATCCTGGCCGACAACCTGCGCGAGCTGGCCTTCGCCATGGACGGCAACAACGTGGTCGGCACCTTTACGGAAGCCGCCCGCAAGGCCGTGCAGGACGCCGCCGTCAAGCAGAACATCACCACCCTGCACAACCGCGTGAACGAGCTCGGCGTGGCCGAGCCCGTGATCCAGCAGCAAGGCTCCGACCGTATCGTGGTGCAGCTGCCAGGCGTGCAGGACACCGCCAAGGCCAAGGACATCATCGGCCGTACCGCCACGCTGGAAGCCCGCCTGGCCGACCCCGACGCACCGCGCAACCCGCGCGCGGGCGACCCGGTCCCGTTTGGCAGCGAGCTGTTCACGCAGGGCAACGGCGCCCCGGTGGTGCTGAAGAAGCAGGTCATCTTCACCGGCGACCGCATCGAAAGCGCCTCGGCCGGCTTCGACCAGAACCAGCGCCCGTCGGTCAACATCAAGCTCGACGCCCAGGGCGGCCGCGTGCTGCGCGACGTCTCGCGCGAGAACATCGGCAAGCCGATGGGCATCGTGCTGTTCGAAAAGGGCAAGGGCGAGGTCCTGACCGTGGCGACGATCCAGTCCGAACTCGGTTCGAGCTTCCAGATCACCGGCTCCTACTCGACCGAAGCCGCCAACGACCTGGCCCTGCTGCTGCGCGCCGGCTCGCTGGCCGCGCCGATGGAGATCATCGAGGAACGCACGATCGGCCCGTCGCTGGGCGCGGACAACATCCAGAAGGGTTTTGATTCGGTCGCCTATGGCTTCGGCGCCATTGCCGTGTTCATGGTCCTGTACTACATGCTGTTCGGCGTGTTCTCGGTGGCGGCGCTGGGCATCAACCTGCTGCTGCTGATCGCGGTGCTGTCGATGCTGCAGGCCACGCTGACGCTGCCGGGCATCGCCGCTATCGCGCTGGTGCTCGGTATGGCCATCGACGCCAACGTGCTGATCAACGAGCGTATCCGCGAGGAACTGCGCGCCGGCGCCTCGCCGCAGATGGCGATCGCCGTCGGCTTCGACCGCGCGTGGGCCACCATCCTGGACTCCAACGTCACCACGCTGATCGCGGGCCTGGCACTGCTGGCCTTTGGCTCCGGCCCGGTGCGCGGCTTTGCCGTGGTGCACTGCCTGGGCATCCTGACCTCGATGTTCTCGGCGGTGTTCTTCAACCGCGGCCTGGTCAACCTCTGGTACGGCCGCAAGAAGAAGCTGCAGAGCGTGGCCATCGGCCAGATCTGGAAACCGGGTGCGGACACCCCGGTCGCCAAGTAAGCACGGATTCATCAGGACAACATCATGGAATTCTTCCGCATCCGGCGCGACATTCCGTTCATGAAGCACGCGTTGGTCTTCAACGTGGTCTCCTTCCTGACGTTTGCCGCGGCCGTATTCTTCCTGTGGCACAAGGGCCTGCACCTGTCGATCGAGTTCACCGGCGGCACGGTCATGGAGGTCAACTACCAGCAGGCGGCCGACCTCGAAAAGATCCGAGGCCAGGTCGGCCAGTTGGGCTACCACGACATCCAGGTGCAGAACTTCGGCACCTCGCGCGACGTCATGATCCGCCTGCCGCTGCAGAAGGGCCCCGACGGCAAGCCCGTCACCTCGGCCCAGCAGAGCGAGCAGGTCATCGGCGCGCTGCAGGCCGCCACGCCTGACGTCAAGCTGCAACGCGTGGAGTTCGTCGGGCCGCAGGTCGGCAAGGAACTGGCGACCGACGGCCTGCTGGCATTGCTGTGCGTGGTGATCGGTATCGTGCTCTACCTGTCGTTCCGCTTCGAGTGGAAGTTCGCGGTGGCGGGCATCATCGCCAACCTGCACGACGTGGTGATCATCCTGGGCTTCTTCGCGTTCTTCCAGTGGGAATTCTCGCTGTCGGTGCTGGCGGCCATCCTGGCGGTGCTCGGCTACTCGGTGAACGAGTCGGTCGTGATCTTCGACCGGATCCGCGAGGCCTTCCGCAAGTACCGCAAGATGACCACGCACGAAGTCATCGACCACGCGATCACCAGCACGATGTCGCGGACCATCATCACCCACGGCTCGACCGAAATGATGGTGCTGTCGATGTTCTTCTTCGGCGGCCCCACCCTGCACTACTTCGCACTGGCGCTGACGGTCGGCATCCTGTTCGGCATCTACTCGTCGGTATTCGTTGCCGCGGCGCTGGCCATGTGGTTTGGCGTCAAGCGCGAAGACCTGGTCAAGGGCGAGAAGAAGGCCGGCGGCCCGGATCGCGACGACCCGAACTACGGCGCGCAGGCCTGAGCCTGACGCTGGACAAAGAAAAGCGCACCTTTGGGTGCGCTTTTTTGTTGCCCGGGGTTACCCGGCCAGGGCGGCCGCTCAGGCCGATTCCGAGAACCGCTCGATCCAGATTGCCAGGCGGTCCGTCGAAAAGCTGGCCGCGCGTGCGCCGGCGCGGCAGGCAATGGTGCCGCCTTCGCGCGTGAACTGCAGCGCGCCGCCGGCTTCTTCGAGCCACAGCAGGCTGGCCAGCCACGCCGCATGCTGCGCGGAAACCGCCTCGCCCACCGGCTTGGCCAGGAATTCGCCGAGCGCGGACGGCGAGGTCCATACTACCGTCTCGCCTTCGCGGCGCACGGTGCTGTCGCCCAGCGCCTCGGCGACGACCTGCAGCGCATCGGCGGCGCCGCGCCCGGCATGGCGCGTGCGCAAGGCCGCCAGCTGCGTACCCACGGCATGGCCGAAGGTGCCGCTGCGCTCGCTCTCGGCGCCCACCAGGTCGGCATAGTCCATGCGCCGCCAGTCGGGTTCGATATTGCGCGCGCCCGCCAGCTCGGTCCCGGCGAGGTACGTTTCAACGGGCTGGAAGCGGCCCGGGCCGATCAGGCTCGCGCACAGCGCGTGGATCATGCCGATGCGCGTGGCCACGGTCTGGGTCTGCAGCACGCTCAGCTTCTCGCGCAAGAGCTGGTCGCGCTCCTTGCGCAGGCCAGCCATCTCCAGCGCCTGCTTCAGTTCCATGCGCAGCGCGGTGATGTCCCACGGTTTCTTGATGTAGCGGTGGATCTGCCCCTGGTTGACGGCCTCGACAGTCTGGTCCAGTTCCGAATAGGCCGTGGTCAGGATCCGCACGATATGGGGATAGCGTTCGCGCGCATGGCGCAGCAGCTCATTGCCGTATTCGCCCGGCATGCGCTGGTCGGACACCAGCACCGCGAGGCTGCCGGCGTGCGCTTCGAGCAGCGCCTTGCCCTCTTCCACCGAGCCGGCGGTCACCACAGGGGCCAGCGCGCCGATCGCGCGCTGGAAGTATTTGACGGCCGTCGCTTCGTCGTCGACGAACAGAATCGCCGGGGGTGGTGCCTGGTTGGCATTCGGTTCGCTCATCGGTCACTCCTGTGCATTCGATTCTTGAAATTTGGGAAGTCCAGCGTCACTGTCGTGCCGGCTCCGGACGCTGAGGCGATCCGGATGCCGCCGCCAAACGACTGCATGACGCGGTTGCAGAAAATCATGCCAAGGCCGCTGCCGCCGGCCCCGGCGTGGGTGGTGACAGGGTCCACGAGCAGGCGGTCCATCACTTCGGGCGGAATCCCCGGCCCGTTGTCGCAGATGCGGATCTCCTGCCGCGGCTTCGCCACCACGACAAAGCGCAGCAACGGTGCGCCCACGTCGCCGAGCGCGCGCAGCGCGTTGCTCATGACCGAGGAGAGCACCAGCGCCACGCAGTTGGGCAGCGTCTGCACGGGGAAATCGCCGTGCATCTCCACCTGGACCCAGTTGCGCTGATCGCCATTGAAGGGATAGCTGTCGAGCAGCGACGCGACCAGCGCGCCCGCGCTCACTTCGGTGCCCGGCTCCTGCCGCGCCGGCGTGCCGCCCGCGCTGCTGCGCACGGACTGCAGGAACGACGACAGTACCGCCAGGCAATACTGGGCGTTGTCGTGCATGGCGCTCGCGGCCTGGCCGATTTCGCCCTGGCGCTGCGCGGTGTATTCGGCCGTGACGCGGCCTTCGATGCCGCGCGCAAAATTGGCGATGGCCGCCAGCGGCGTATTCAGCTCGTGGGCCAGGAAGGCCAGCGTTTCGTCGATCGCCATCAGCCGCTGCTGCCGCAGGGCCCGCTCGCGCGAGCGCTCCACCGCCAGGCGCAGGACGTTGCGCACATCGCCGACGCTCAGCGGCTTTTCCAGGATGCGGAACACTTCGCCACTGTTGACCGTCTGCAGCAGCACGTCCTTGTCGGCATAGGCCGTGACGAGAATGCGGACGACCTGCGGGAATTCCTCAGCCACCTGGCGCAACAGGTCGCCGCCATCCCGCCCCGGCATGCGGAAGTCGGTCACCAGGATGGCCGTGCGCGCGCCCGCGCCGCGCAGGATGCCGATCGCCTCGTCGGCGCCGGCGGCGGTCAGCACTTCATACTCGTTGCCCACGGCGCGCGCAAAGTACTTGAGCGCCATGTCTTCATCGTCGACGTAGAGCACGGTTGGCCGTGCCTGCTGGACTTCGCTCATGGCCAGATCACTCCGCGCGCGGCAGGTCGAAACTGAAGGCGGCCCACTTGCCGAATTCGCTCTCGGCGAACAGCTGGCCGCCGTGCCGCTCGATCACCGCATAGCTGATCGACAGGCCCAGCCCCAGCCCCTGCCCCACGTCGCGCGTCGTAAAGAACGGCTCGAAAACGCGCGCCAGGTTCTCCGATGCAATGCCCGGACCGTTGTCCTGGACACGCACATGCAGGCGGCTTTCCACCCACCGGATCGTGGTATGGATGGCCGGCGCCTGCGTGCCTGCCTTGCGCATGGCCAGCGCGGCGTTGGAGAACAGGTTGATCAGCACGCCGATGACGGCGGCTTCGTCGCCGAGCACCAGCGTGTCATCAGGCAGGTCGCGCGTCACCTTGACGCCGCGCAGTTCGTGGGCCGTGAGGCGGATGGAGGAGTCGAGCGCCTTCTCGAACAGGAACGGCGTGCCCTCGACCTCCGCGCCAGGCTTGCGGTAGGCAAAGGTCTTCAGGTCCGACACGATATGCTGGATGCGCTGCATCCCCTGCTTGGCATCGACCAGGCACTCTTCCAGCGAAGGGTTCTCCTTGGCCTGCGGTTCTTCCAGGGCCACCTCGATCGCCATCAGGCAGAAGTTGACCGGATTGTTGACCTCGTGCAGCAGGCCAGCGGCCAGTGTGCCGATTGCCGCCATTTTCTCCTGCTGCAGCATCTGGCCCTTGATGTCCGCAAGCCGACGGTTGATGTCGGCCAGTTCCTCGTTCTTCCTCGCCACTTCCTCCTTGAGCCGGATCAGGTGGAAGTGCCCGCGTTCATTCATGAACGTGTAAACAGCGCTGGCCGCAATCGAGAACACGATGAACAACGAATTGACGATGAAATGGTCGTGCTGGGCCAGGCCTTCGGGGTGGGCCAGGCAGGCAATGACGTACAGCAGGTAGGTGACTGCGCCGAAGCCGACCGTCTGCCACAGGCCCATGGGCATCGCGATGCCGACCGCGAAGATGACAAGGTTCAGACCCGCGTAGTAAATGGATGAGGCGCCGTCGGTGATGGCAATCATCCAGGCGATCATTATCTGCGGCAGCAACAGCCAGGCTAGCGTAAGCGGCAGGACAAAGCGCCGGCCGGCCTGATTCACAAGCAGCAGGAATATCAGCCCGATCAACACCGAGACCAGCAGGCGTGCCACGAAGAACTGCAACTGGTGGCCGGGATAGATTCCGTAATCGAGCCCGACGCCGGCCATCACAAGCACAATGGCTGTCAGTGCGCCTGCCCTGCTCGAAAGCAAGCGGAACTCGCCCAGCTCGGCCTCATACCGGGAATAGTGGCTTGCGGTCCGCTTCAGCATGGTCAAGCCTTGGCCGGGTCGGTCACGACTGCTTCCAGGAACACGTTGACGCCGGTCGAATCGAAATAGGTGCGGCCTTCACGCGTATTGGTCGGCAGCAGCGCCTGCATGCCGGCCTCGTCGCGATAGATCAGGTACCACTCCAGCATATGTTCCATGCTGTACCGTTCCGGATTGTTGACGTGGACGTTGGTGGCCAGGATGCGGCCCTCGGGATGGGTGCGCGACGAGAAATAACTCAGCAGGCGAGCGCAGACGCGATCCGACAGGTAGTCGAACAGTCCGGCGCAATAGACTCCGTCAAACTCGCGCAGCGACGGGTCCACCTCAATGCGTCGCTTGAGCAGTTCGTGCACCGAGTGATGGACATACTCCACCTGGACCTTCGCACCTGCCTGCCGGCAGCTTTCCTCGATGCGCGCTCGGGTGTAGTCCAGCGTTTCCTGGCTGAAGTCGAGCAATTGGAACGACAACCACTGCGGTTCCGGGTATTCGGCAATGAAGCGATTGATCTCGACCGCGGGCCCGCAGCCCACATTGAGCAACCGGAACGGTCTGCCTGCGGCCCGGGCCTGCTCAGCCGCACGCACCAGGAAATCAACCAGCAGGTCAATGCGGTTGCGGTGGGCTGCGGCTACCGCCGATTGCAGGAAAGTCGCGTTGACGATCTGGAAATAGGTGCTCGGGCCCTCGCGCGGATCCGAGAGGATCTGGTTCACCATTTCATAGTCGCCTGCATAGCCAAGCGGCTTGGTGTAGGTACGGTACACGAACGGCGAGCGCAGCAGCAAGGGATGCAGCGCTGCCTGCGTAAAGGTGCGGTGCATCACGGTATGCTCTGCCGGCACATTCGCGGCTTCGCCGTCGAGCAACGCGGAATAGTGACGTATCTTCAGAGCGATCGGCGTGGCCAGCTCTTCGAATATGTCCATGCGCAGCGTGTCGCCATCCTTGGGCAACGCGCTGGTCATGTCAACCTGCTCCACCCAGCGCGAAACCTCCGACAGAAACGCGCGCATTTCATTGACGACGATCTGGTAGTCGCGCCGGATATTGAAGCGCTCATCCCAGTCATGCACGAACTGCCGTGACTCGCGCGAGACCGAATTCGGCTCATTGTCCAGGTTGCTCAGTTCCAGCCATTCGTCGATCAGCGTCAACGACACCACCGCGGTCAGGCCGGTATTCACCAGGCTCATGACCACGGCCTTGCCAAGGTAGGCGTTCTTTGCCCCCATGCGGACACTGAGCTCGCTGAGCACCTCGCTGACCTGCACGATCGAATACGGATTGTAGATCTCCATCACCAGCGACTTTCTCTGGAGATTGATGATGGTGCCCCGCACCTGCTCGCCCTGCGAGTTGCGGAAGCTCACTACCGGATCGATTTGCGTTTTGGAATACACGGTTTGCGCCAGGGAAATCCGAGAAAAGCTGGAGGCCATACGGCCGGACGGACCGGATGGCCAGGTACAGCACAGGAGGGGCAACAGGGTCGCGGAGACGGCTACCGGTATGGGAATGTACAGCGAATGCTCATGTCGGGTGCGCGAATGCCTGTTGGAGGCTTGGGCCCCGGGGGCAGGCGCCCCGGTTTCCTGCCTGGATCTGGGAGAGAATCTGATTCAAGACAATTTGCTGCGGGTCATTGTACTGTGGCAACAGCGGCCCATACAACCGAGTGCATGAAACGTCCCCCAAGGCATAACGGGCACCACGCGGAAAACAAAAAAGGCCGGCAAGGCCGGCCTTCTCGCAACAGGGCTGCAGCCCTCGGTATCACTCCGCGCGGATGCCTTCGACCTGGATCGCCAGCTTGACTTGGGGGTTGAAGCCCATCTTCACGCCGTAATCGAGGCCGAAGTCGGCGCGGTTGAACTGGCCGATCGCGTCGGCGCCGCAGGCTTCGCGCTTGAGCATCGGATGCTGGATGCACTTGAAGTCGCGGATTTCCAGCTTCACCGGCTTGGACACGCCGTGCAGGGTCAGCACGCCCTCCACTTCGGTCGGGATGTCGCCCTTGAACTTGCTGAACTTGCCCTTGTAGCTGGCTTCCGGGAAGGCTTCGACATCGAACATGTCGGGGCTCTTGGCATGCTGGTTCAGCTTGGAATTGCCGAAGTCGATCGACGCCGGATCGATCTTCACGTCCACCGTGCCGTTCTTGGCGACGCGGTCCAGCGTGACAACGCCGCTGGACTTCTCGAACTTGCCGCGCCAGGTCGACAGGCCGCCGAGGTGGTCGGCCTCGAAGCTCGGGTAGGTATGGGTCGGATCGAGGTTATAGGTGACGGTGTTGGCCGAAGCCACGCCAAAGGCGGCGGTTGCAGCAACGGCCGCCACGGCGGTCATGAGGGTACGCAGTTTCATGGGATCTCCCGACAAAAGGTTGGAGAGGAACATCAACGGAAATGGCAGCAGCTTTTCAGTACGTGAAGCCCGGCGCCGCCGGGTTTCACTTCTTTGCCGCCGTCACGATACGGAACTTGATCTGCACGTCGTCGGCGACCACGGAAGTATCCTTCCATTCGCCGTCGCCGATATTGAAGGCCGTGCGCTTGATCGGCAGTACGCCTTCGAACACCTGGGCAGCGCCGTCCTGGCGATACGTGGCCGGGATGACGATGTCCTGGGTCTTGCCCTTGATGGTCAGCTTGCCGGACACCTCGTACTTGCCCGGCGTGCCGTTCTTGATGCTGGTGGACTGGAACACGGCCTTCGGATACTTCGCCGCATCGAACCAGTCCTTGCCCTTCACTTCCTTGGTGGTTTCGGCGTCGGCGATCTCGAAGCTCGACACGTCGATCTCGACCTTGGCCGACGACGTCGCGAGCTTGGCCGGATCGAAGTCGACGTTCGCGTCAAACTTCTTGAACTTGCCCTCCATGGGCACGCCGATCTGGCGCGCCACGGCGGTCACCGAGCTCTTGGCGGTGTCGATCTGCGCCCAGGCAAGGTTGGCGGCAACGCCGGTGGTGGCCAGCACGGCAGCCAGCAGCAGCGAACCGGGGCGGGGAATGCGTTTCATCAATGACTCCTGTCAGTGGGCGGCGCCCTGCGCCGCGCATCGGAACCGAAAAGGGACTTCCCGAAAAAGCTACCGGAGCGACCAGCCTCCGGACGCGTGGCCTAGCGCAGGAACGGCAGCATGCGGCCAAGCGTGCCGTCGCGGTCGACGACCTGGTGCTTGATGGCAGCGGCCGCATGCACCGCCACCACGCCCGCCATCAGGTAGTTCAGCGCGACATGTGCGACCTTGAAGACCGCCTTGAGTTCTTCATTGGCCTCGATCAGCACCGGCATCTTCCACAGGCCCAGGTAGACCACGGGCACGCCCGCGGCCAGGCTGTACAGGTAACCCGTGACCGGAACCACGATGATCAGCACATAGAGCAGGTGGTGCGCGCCCGCGGCGGCCCTGGCCTGCCATGCCGGCGTGCCTGGCGCGACCGGCGGCGCGGCATGCGTGGCGCGCCAGAGCACGCGCAGCACGGCGATCATGAACACGGTCACACCAAGCCATTTGTGCCACGAGAACAGCTTGAGCTTGGTCGGCGTCAGCCCCGGGATGCCGGTCATGTACAGGCCGAGCCCGAAGGCGGCGAAGATCAGCAGGGCAATGATCCAGTGCAGGGAGATGGCCGTGGCACCGTAGCCGGTAGCAGTGGCGTTCGAACGCATCAATTTCCTCAGCCCGTGTCGCGGGCGTTTCACAATCTTTGGGCAAGTCTGCAACGGGGAATCTGGCCCCGCGCTTCAGATTCTCGCATTATTGCGGCGGAATGTGCGTGGGTGCAGGACAGTCCTTAATTAAGTTATTCAAATGATTTGAAGTGGCATTCTGTCGCACGGTTCGCACCGCCCCTTCATACCGAATCAAGCAAAAAAGCCACCCGATCGGGTGGCTTTTTTGCGTTGCGCGAAGGCAGGAGCGCGTCAGATCCGCTCGGCCAGTACGACGGCCTTGCCGATGTAGCTGGCCGGCGTCATGGCCAGCAGCAGGTCCTTGGCGTCCTGCGGAATGGCCAGGCCGGTGATGAACGTCTGCAGCGCCTCGCGCGAGATGCCCTTACCGCGGGTCAGCTCCTTGAGCTGCTCGTACGGGTTGGGCACGCCGAAGCGGCGCATGACGGTCTGCACCGGCTCGGCCAGCACTTCCCAGCAGTTGTCGAGGTCTTCGTTCAGGCGTTCGGGGTTGGTTTCCAGCTTGCCCAGGCCGCGCAGGCAGGCCTCGTAGGCCAGCAGGCTGTAGCCGAAGGCGACGCCGATATTGCGCAGCACGGTCGAATCGGTCAGGTCACGCTGCCAGCGCGACACCGGCAGCTTCTCCGACAGGTGGCGCAGCACCGCGTTGGCCAGGCCCAGGTTGCCTTCCGAGTTCTCGAAGTCGATCGGGTTGACCTTGTGCGGCATGGTCGACGAGCCGATCTCGCCGGCCTTGGTCTTCTGCTTGAAGTAGCCCACCGAGATATAGCCCCAGATGTCGCGGTTCAGGTCCAGCAGGATGGTGTTGGCGCGCGCCACGGCGTCGAACAGCTCGGCCATGTAGTCGTGCGGTTCGATCTGGATGGTGTACGGATTGAAGGCCAGGCCCAGGCGGGTTTCGATGACCTGCTTCGAGAACGCTTCCCAGTCGAACGTCGGATACGCCGACAGGTGCGCGTTGTAGTTGCCCACGGCGCCGTTCATCTTGCCGAGCAGCTCCACGCGCTCGATGCGCTCGATGGCGCGCGCCAGGCGCGCAGCCACATTGGCCATTTCCTTGCCGAGCGTGGTCGGGCTGGCCGGCTGGCCGTGGGTGCGCGACAGCATCGGCTGGGTCGCGTTGGCCTTGGCCAGTTCCACCAGGCGTGCCTGCAGGCGCTTGAGCGCCGGCACCACCACGCCTTCACGGGCGCCCTTGAGCATCATGCCGTGCGAGGTGTTGTTGATGTCTTCCGACGTGCAGGCGAAGTGGATGAATTCGCTGGCCGCTTCCAGCTCGGCGTTGCCCTTGACCTGCTCCTTGAGCCAGTACTCGACCGCCTTGACGTCGTGATTGGTGACGGCCTCGATCTCCTTGATGCGGGCCGCGTCGGCTTCGGAGAACTTGTCGACCAGCGCCAGCAGCGCGGCTTCGGAGGCCGCCGAGAACTTCGGCATGTCGGGCAGTCCGGCCTGGGCCAGCGCGATCAGCCAGTGCACTTCGACCTTGACGCGGTTGCGCATGAAGGCCGCTTCGGACAGCCATTCGCGCAGCGCATCGGCCTTGGAGGCATAGCGGCCATCGATGGGGGACAGGGCGGTGAGCGGCGAAAGCGAAGAGGTGGACATGCTGGCAACCGGGGAAAATGAGGGGGAGTACGGGATGGAATCGCAGGCGCGCGCCATGCGTGGGGGGCGCCCCGCGGGCAACTGGCAAGCGGCAAGCGGCCGATGCGCCGCACCGCGTGCGTCCTGCGGTTGACGGCGCTGACAGGCCGGCGCCGCGCAACGGGCGATTTTACCACCCATGCCGCAGTCGCGGGGCAACGCTCCAGCGCGGCCATCGGACATCCGTGGGGGAGGCCTCATTCGTCATGCGGCGCGGGTATACTCGCGCTCGCCGTTCCACTAGCCTGTTATGAAGTGCATCGGGCAAGCGTTGAAGCCAAAGGGCTCCTGCGCCGCTTGCCGCCGAGCGTCGATGCACTTCATAACAAGCTCGAGGGGAGAAAATGAAGCTGTTCGCATCCCATACCAGTCCCTACGCGCGCAAGGTGCGCGTGGTGATGGCGGAAAAAAAGATCGACTACCAGTTGATCGAAGAGAACGTCTGGTCGCCCGATACGGTGATCGGCCAATACAATCCGCTCGGCAAGGTGCCTTGCCTGGTCATGGAGGATGGCAGCTCGATCTACGACTCGCGCGTGATTGTCGAATACGTCGACACGCTCACGCCGGTCAGCCGCCTGATTCCGCAAGGCGGCCGCGAACGCCTGGAAGTGCGTTGCTGGGAAGCGCTGGCCGATGGCCTGCTCGATGCCGCGCTGCTGGCGCGCCTGGAAAACACCCAGCGCGAACCGCACGAGCGCAGCGAGCGCTGGGTGCAGCGCCAGCTCGGCAAGATCAACGCCGCCCTGGCCGCCATGTCGAACGGCCTGGCGGATCGCCCGTGGTGCAGCGGCAACCACTATTCGCTGGCCGACGTGGCCGTGGGCTGTGCGCTGTCCTACCTGGACTTCCGCTTCCCTGACATCAACTGGCGCGAGCGCCATCCGAACCTGGCGGCGTACCACGAGAAGCTCGCCAAGCGCCAGTCGTTCATCGACACGGAACCACCGGCGGCCTGAACCCGGCCTCTGAAAAAAACGCCCGCGTGGGCGTTTTTTTCCGGCCGCGCTTACTGCGCCCGCTTACTGCGCCCGCTTACTGCGCCGACTGGATGATGCCGCCGCCAAGGCAGACATCGCCCTCGTACAGCACCGCCGACTGGCCCGGCGTGACAGCCCACTGCGCTTCGGCAAACGCCAGCCTGAGCGTGTCGCCATCGGCCGCACTGACCACGCACGGCGCATCGCTCTGGCGATAGCGTGTCTTCGCCGCCATGGCGGCCCCGGCCGCGGGCGGCTCGCCCGCCACCCAGGACAGGTCGGCGGCGACCAGCGTGGGCGTGAGCAGCCACGGATGATCGTGGCCCTGCACGACGTACAGCGTATTGCCCGCCATGTCCTTGCGCGCCACGTACCACGCGTCGCCGTTGCCGTCGCGGCTGCCGCCCAGGCCGATGCCCTTGCGCTGCCCGAGCGTGTAGAAGGCCAGCCCGATATGCTCGCCGACCACCCTGCCGTCGGGCGTCTTCATCGGACCCGGCCTGGTTGGCAGGTAGCGGTTCAGGAAATCGCGGAATGGCCGCTCGCCGATAAAGCAGATGCCGGTCGAGTCCTTCTTCTTCGCGTTCGGCAGGCCGATCTCGGCGGCGATCTCGCGCACGCGGGTCTTCGGCATCTCGCCCAGCGGGAACAGCGTGCGCGAGAGCTGCGCCTGGTTCAGGCGATGCAGGAAGTAGCTCTGGTCCTTGGTGTGGTCCACCGCCTTGAGCAACTCGAAACGGCCGGCCGCATTCTGCCGCACGCGCGCATAGTGGCCGGTGGCGATGGTCTCGGCGCCCAGCGACATGGCGTGGTCGAGAAAGGCCTTGAACTTGATCTCCGCATTGCACAGCACATCGGGGTTCGGCGTGCGGCCAGCGGAATACTCGCGCAGGAAATCGGCGAACACGCGGTCTTTGTACTCGGCGGCGAAGTTCACCGCCTCGACATCCACGCCGATCAGGTCGGCCACGGACACCACGTCAAGCCAGTCCTGCCGCGTGGAGCAGTATTCGCTGTCGTCATCGTCCTCCCAGTTCTTCATGAACAGGCCGATGACCTCATAGCCCTGCTGCTTGAGCAGCCACGCGGTGACCGACGAATCGACCCCGCCCGACATGCCGACCACGACCCGCTTGCCGCTCACGATGCGTCTCCGGTGGCCAGCACGGACGGGTGCGTGTAGAGCGCGTCAAGCGCAAAGCGCTTGCCGGCCAGATAGTCGTCGACGCAGGCCAGCACCAGCGGCGTGCGGTGGCGCTCGGGGCAGGCGCGAATCTCGTCGGCGCTCATCCACACCGTGCGCACGATGCCGGTATCGAGCTGACGGCCCGTGTCGAGCGAGCCGAGGTCGCCGGTAAAGGCAAAGCGCACATAGGTCACGTCCGTGCCGGTGCGCGACGACAGCGCCCGGCCCATGTAGCAGCCCAGCAACGCGCGCGGCTCGAAGGTGTGCGCGGTCTCTTCCAGCGTTTCGCGGATGACGGCGCGGATCAGGCTTTCGCCCGGATCCAGGTGGCCCGCCGGCTGGTTCAGCCGCAGGCCGTCACGGGTTTCTTCTTCCACCAGCAGGAACCGTCCGCCGCGCTCGATGACCGCGGCAACCGTCACGCTGGCATTCCAGTCACGTGGCATGATGCACATTTTTTAGGCAATTCGGCATTTTACCGGTTGCGCCGGCATTGTGCAGCGCGGCGGGAGCGCTCCGGCCATCACGTGGCGCCCTGCCAAAACCCGACCGATCAGTCACCAACAATCGTCAGATTCCTGTAAGCTGCGTGAAAATTTGTGCGCTGCGGGTGTCAACAACCCTGGCGCGCAACGGGCCAGACGTCGGCTCGCCCATCAGATATGACGCCAGCAAAAGGAGAAATTGACGATGTACATCGGCATCCCGCAGGAGACGCGGGCCGGCGAGACTCGTGTCGCCGCCACCCCTGAAACCGTCAAGAAGTATGTCGCACAAGGCCACAAGGTCGTGGTGCAGGCGGGTGCCGGGGTACGGGCCAGCCAGCCCGACAGCGCCTACGAGGCCGTCGGCGCCACCATCGGCAGCGCCGCCGAGGCGCTCGGCGCCGACCTGGTGCTGAAGGTGCGCGCGCCGGAAGCCGCAGAGCTGGCCCAGATGAAGCCGGGCTCGGTGCTGGTGGGCATGCTCAATCCGTTCGATGTCGAGAACAATGCGCGCATGGCAGCGGCGTCGATCACGGCCTTCGCGCTCGAAGCCGCGCCGCGTACCACGCGCGCGCAGAGCATGGACGTGCTCTCCTCGCAGGCCAATATCGCCGGCTACAAGGCCGTGCTGGTCGCGGCCCACCACTACCAGCGCTTCATGCCGATGCTGATGACCGCCGCGGGCACCGTCAAGGCGGCACGCGTGCTGATCCTCGGCGCCGGCGTGGCGGGCCTGCAGGCCATCGCCACGGCCAAGCGCCTGGGCGCGGTGATCGAGGCCTCGGACGTGCGCCCGGCCGTGAAGGAGCAGATCGAATCGCTCGGCGCCAAGTTCCTGGACGTCCCGTTCATCACCGACGAAGAGCGCGAAATCGCACAGGGCGTGGGCGGCTATGCCCGGCCGATGCCGCCGGACTGGATGCGCCGCCAGGCCGAACTGGTGCACGAGCGCGCCAGGCAGGCCGACATCATCATCACCACCGCGCTGATCCCGGGCCGCAAGGCACCCGTGCTGCTGCAGGAAGCGACCGTGCAGCAGATGAAGCCGGGCTCGGTGGTGGTCGACCTGGCCGCCGCGCAAGGCGGCAACTGCCCGCTGACCGTGGCCGACGAAGTGGTCGAACGCCATGGCGTCACCCTGATTGGACACACCAATCTCGCCAGCATGGTCGCGGCCGACGCCTCGGCGCTCTATGCCCGCAACGTGCTGGACTTCCTCAAGCTGGTCATCGACAAGGAAGGCCAGTTCACGCTGAACCTCGAAGACGACATCGTCGCGGCCTGCTTGATGTGCAACGGCGGCGAAGTCGTGCGCAAGGCGGCGTGAGTCTTCCCGGCGCCCGCGGGCGCCGGCTGCATTCCGCATCAATATAAGGACGTATCACCCATGCAACGCATCATGCTCCGCGCCAAGCTCCACCGCGTCACCGTGACGCAGGCGGACCTCAACTATGAGGGTTCGTGCGGCATCGACGAGGACCTGCTCGAAGCTGCCGACATGAAGGAGTTCGAGAAGATCGACCTGTACAACGTGCAGAACGGCGAGCGCTTCTCCACCTACATCATCAAGGGCCAGCGTGGCAGCGGCGAGATCTCGCTCAACGGCGCCGCCGCGCGCCGCGCGCACATCGGCGACCATCTGATCATCTGCACCTACGCGCCGATGAGCGAAGAGCAGATCGCCACGTACAAGCCGAAGATCATCCTGGTCGACGAGAAGAACGGCATCAAGGAAATCAAGAAGGTGTAAGCGCATGACGGCCAGCCTGTGTCGGAATTCCGTAGCGAAGGCGGCACCGTGGCGTGCCCGCCTTGGCATGCGGTTCGCGCAGGCGGCCGGCATCGGCCTGCTGGCATTATGCGCGGCGTGCGGTACATCGGGCGGCGGCAGTTCGTCCAGTGCTGCAAGCGCTGCCGCCACCAGCGGCCCCAGGCTGCTCGACCCGTTGCCCGCGTGGCGCGACGGGGCGGCCAAGCAGTCCATCCTGAATTTCGTCAGCAAGACCACCACGCCGGGCAGCCCTGAATTCGTCGCGCCCGAAGACCGCATCGCCGTATTCGACAACGACGGCACGCTGTGGCGCGAAGACCCGGTGGTGGAGCTGCTGTTCGTGGTCAACCGTGCGCAGGAGCGCGCGCGGGCCGAACCGGCACTCGCCAGTCGTTCGCCCTACAAGGAATTCCTGGCCGACCCCGCGGCCTATTTCAAATCGACCGGGGAGGCAGGCGCCGTGCGCCTGCTCAACGAGATTTACGGCAACACTTCTCTCGACACGTTCCAGGAAGACGCGCGGCGCTATGTCGCCAACGCGCGCCATCCGAAATCCAGGGCTTCGCTGCGCGAAAGCACCTACCAGCCGATGCTGGAGCTGCTGGCACTGCTGCGCACCCATGGCTACCAGACCTGGATCTGCTCGGGCGGCACGACGGACTTCATGCGCGTCGTGTCCCAGTCCTTCTACGGCATTCCCCCGCAACAGGTGATCGGCTCCCGGCTTGCCGCACAGTTCCGCGAGCACGGCCGCGACAACGAAATCTGGCGCGAGCCGAAGATCGAAAGCTTCAACGACAAGCAGATGAAGCCGGTCAACATTGCACTGCAGATCGGCAAGCGGCCGGTGTTCGCGGCGGGCAATGTCGGCGGCAAGGGCGATATCGCCATGCTGTCGTATTCGCAGGGGCGCAAGGGACCGTCGTTCCAGCTGCTGGTCAACCATGACGACGCAGAGCGCGAATCGGCATATTCGGAAAACGACGGCGGGTCGCTGCACGCGGCCTCGGAGCGCGGCTGGACCGTGGTGAGCATGAAGCGCGACTGGGCCCGTGTGTTCCCGGCCCCGGGCGCGGCGGCGGCAACGCTGGCACCGGTGCGGGCGCAGGCGCCTTAACGGGCCCGCGGCATCCCGGTCGTTCGCATTCCAATACAGACAACGCAAGCGGCATCCAGGATTCAATACAAGGGAGGAGAAGTCGATGGAGATGGTGAACCACACGGTGATCAACCTGATCATCTTTGTGCTGGCGATCTACGTGGGATACCACGTGGTGTGGACGGTAACGCCCGCGCTGCACACCCCGCTGATGGCCGTGACCAATGCAATCTCGGCCATCATCATCGTCGGCGCCATGCTGGCGGCCGGCCTCACCGAGGGCGCCACGGGCCGCATCATGGGCACGCTGGCCGTGGCCCTGGCTGCCGTCAACGTGTTCGGCGGCTTCCTGGTGACCCAGCGCATGCTGGAGATGTTCAAGAAGAAAGAGCCCAAGGCCAAGGCCGGCGCCAAGGGGGGTGCGTGATGATCGAACTCGTCAGCATGAACCTTGTCACCCTGCTCTACCTGGTCGCCTCGGTCTGCTTCATCCAGGCGCTCAAGGGGCTCTCCCACCCGGCTTCGGCCCGCAAGGGCAATGCCTTCGGCATGATCGGCATGGCCATTGCGGTGGTCACCACGCTGGTGCTGATCGTCAAGCTCAAGAACGAGTTCCTCGCGGCCGGTACGGCGCAGTCCTCGGTTGGTTCGGGCCTGGCGCTGATCTTCGGCGCGCTGGTGGTGGGCGGCGGCATCGGCGCCTACGTGGCGAAGAAGGTCGAGATGACCAAGATGCCGGAGCTGGTGGCGGCGATGCACTCGCTGATCGGTCTGGCCGCGGTGTTCATCGCCGTGGCCGCCGTGGCGGAACCCTCGGCCTTCGGCATCGCGGCGGCGGGTTCGCATGACATCCCCACGGGCAACCGGGTCGAGTTGTTCATCGGCTGCTTCGTCGGCGCCATCACCTTCTCCGGTTCGGTGATTGCCTTCGGCAAGCTGGCCGGGCGCTTCAAGTTCCGGCTGTTCCAGGGTGCGCCGGTGGTGTTCCCCGGCCAGCACATGCTGAACCTGGCGCTGGCAGTCGCCATGCTCGGCTTCGGCATCGCGTTCTTCATGACGCAGGACTGGCTGCCGTTCCTGGTGATGCTGGCCATCGCCTTCGTGCTCGGCGTGCTGATCATCATCCCGATCGGCGGTGCCGACATGCCGGTGGTGGTGTCGATGCTGAACTCGTACTCGGGCTGGGCGGCAGCGGGCATCGGCTTCTCGCTGAACAACCCGATGCTGATCATCGCCGGCTCGCTGGTGGGTTCGTCCGGTGCCATCCTCTCGTACATCATGTGCAAGGCGATGAACCGCTCGTTCTTCAACGTGATCCTGGGTGGCTTCGGCGGTGCGACGGGCGCGGCGGCGGCGGGCGACCAGCAGCAGCGCCCGGTCAAGTCGGGCTCTGCCGACGATGCGGCCTTCCTGATGGGCAATGCCGAGACCGTCATCATCGTGCCGGGCTATGGCCTGGCGGTGGCGCGCGCCCAGCATGCCCTGAAGGAACTGACCGAACTGCTGGCCGAAAAGGGTGTGACCGTGAAGTACGCGATCCACCCGGTGGCGGGCCGCATGCCGGGCCACATGAACGTGCTGCTGGCCGAGGCCGAGGTGCCCTACGACCAGGTCTTCGAGATGGAGGACATCAACAGCGAGTTCGGCCAGGCCGACGTGGTGCTGGTGCTGGGCGCCAACGACGTGGTGAACCCGGCGGCCAAGACCGATCCGAACTCGCCCATCGCCGGCATGCCGATCCTGGAGGCGTACAAGGCCAAGTCCATCATCGTCAACAAGCGCTCGATGGCGTCCGGCTATGCCGGCCTGGACAACGAGCTGTTCTACATGGACAAGACCATGATGGTGTTTGGCGACGCCAAGAAGGTGGTCGAGGACATGCTGAAGGCCGTGCACTAGTGCATGGTCAGCCACGCTGCCGCCCGCCAGGGCGGCAGCGCGTTATACTGGCCTGCGCTGAATTCCCAGCGTTGCTGCATGGCCCGAACGCACCATGACCTTCAACCCGCACGACAGGAACCTGTCGGTTTTCCATCACCCGATCCTGACCGTCCTGGTCGATGACAGCAAGTCGTTCATCGACAGCCTGGCATTCCAGATGGACGCCTCGCGCGCGGTGGTCACGTTCACCGACCCGCGCGAAGCGCTGCAGTGGATCCGCGACGCCTACGCCACCCGCTTTCCCGCCTTCCTGCCCGTGCGGGTCACACACGACGACCTGACCTTCCTTACCGAGCGGCGTACGGTGCAGCTCGACATCGACCGCATCCACCGCCAGATCCACGACGTCAACCGCTTCCTGCAGCCGGGCGTGATCGTGGTGGATTATTCGATGCCCCAGATGGATGGGCTGGAATTCTGCCAGGCGCTGCAGGACCTGCCATGCAAGACCATCCTGCTGACCGGCACCGCTGACGAAAGCATTGCCGTGCAGGGCTTCAACCATGGCCTGATCGATCGCTACGTGAAAAAGCACGAAGCCAATATGGTCGAGCGCCTGGACCAGGAAATCACTGCCCTGCAGCAGCAGTACTTCGCCACGCTGTCGCGCACCTTGCGCGAGCTGCTGACGCGGCATTCGTACTCGTTCCTGTCGGATCCGGCCATGACCGAGCGCGTGCGGCAGATCACCGCGCGCTATGGCTTTGTCGAGTACTACCTGTACCCCAATCCGGTCGGCATCCTGATGCTGACGGCGCAGGGCCATGCCACGCTGATGGTGATCGAAACCCGCGCCGGGCTGATGAGCCAGGTCGAATCGGCCGAGGCCTATGACGCGCCGGCGGCGCTGATCGAAGGCCTGCGCGAAGGCCGCCTGGTGCCCTTCTTCTGGCCTGGCAACGGCATGTACACGCCGGCCTGCGTCGACTGGGAGCAATATTGCCTGCCGGCCGAACGCTGCGAGGGGCGCGAGGAATATGTCTACGCCCTGTTCGACCTGCCGCGTCACCTGCTGCAGGAGCCCGTGGTCAGCCAGCAAGCCTTCCTGGCCGACTTCGCGCGCAATCCCGACACGCTCACGGGCCGCAAGCGCCCCTGACGTTCAGGCGGCCGCCACGCCGCCCTTCAGGCCACTCAGGCCGGCTGCGGCCCGCGGTTGCCGCCCCGCACCATGTCGAAGCGGAACAGGCGGCACTCGATATTGCCGTTGTAGAGCGGCGTGCGCCGCGACTCCTTGAGCCGCAGGCGCTTCGGCAGCGACAGATCCCCGGTAAAGACCCAGGCCTGCCAGCCCGCGAAGTTCTGCTTGAGCGTGGTGGCGAAGGCGCTGGCGAACTGGTTGGCGGCGGCCTCCTCGGCCTCGTCGCGCGGCATTTCGTCCTGGGCCATGCGGCGCTCGCCGCGCACCACGATCCGCTCGCCGTACGGCGGGTTCATCAGCAGCAGGCCAGGCTCGGCGAACGGCGGCTGCGCGAAGCGCGCATCCACCTGCTTGGTACGGGCTTCGTCGTGCAGGCCGGCACGCGTCCAGTTGGCGTGCGCCATGGCCAGCATGTCGGTGGAGATGTCCGACCCGGCAATCTGCAGTCCATCGGTCGAAGCCAGCATGCGCGCGCGCTGGGCGTCCGCCTTGAGCTTCTGCCAGGCCTTGGTGTCCGCACCCTTGAGCCATTCGAAGGCAAAGCTGCGGCTGCCGCCCGGCGCGATATCGAGCGCCACTTGCGCGGCTTCGATCAGGAACGTGCCGCTGCCGCACATCGGGTCATAGAACGGCCGGCTGGTCTGGCCCCGCACCCAGCCCGCCAGGCGCAGGATGCCCGCCGCCAGGTTCTCCTTCAGCGGGGCCTCGCCTTTCTCCATGCGCCAGCCGCGCTTGAACAGCGGCTCGCCGGTGGTATCGAGATACAGCGTGCAGTCGTGCTCGGTCAGGTGGGCATAGATGCGCACATCCGGGCTGACGGTATCCACGCTGGGCCGCGCGCCCAGTCGCTCGCGCATGCCATCGCAAACGCCGTCCTTGATGCGCAGCGCCGTGAAATTCAGGCTGCGCAGCGGCGACTTGGTGGAGGTCAGGTCCACGCGGATCGACTCGTCGGGCGAGAACCACTGCTCCCAGCGCTGGCTGCGCACCAGTGCATAGATATCATCCTCGTGCCGGTAGCCGCGCGCGGCCACGCGCATCAGGACGCGGCTGGCTATGCGCGAATGCAGGTTGACGGCGTATGCGGCCGCCAATTCGCCCGAAAAGCTGACGCCGCCCGGCACCTCGCGATGCACCTCGAACGGAGCCAGCGACGCCATTCCGGGCCGCGCGGCGATCTCGCGCAGTTCTTCGGCCAGCGCGCCCTCGAGGCCGCGCGGGCAGGGAGCAAAGAAAGCTTGGGTCATGGATTCAGGTTTCCTGCAAACAAAAACGTCCGCCGTGGCGGACGGTAAGATCAGATTAGCCTAGGCGACGGTTCAACCAGCCGCCAGTGCGCGGTCGAGGAAGTCGAGCCGGTCCTGGCCCCAGTAGGGCTGGCCGTCATAGACGTACCACGGGGCGCCGAACACGCCTGCCGAGATCGCGTCCTGGGTGTTCTGCGCGTAGGCGGCCAGCACGGCCTGCGCCTCGCTGGCCTTGAGCAGGCTGGCGCCGTCGAGGCCCGCCTCGTCGGCCAGCTGCGCGAGCGTGGCGGCATCCGCGATATTGCGTTGCTGGGCCCAGAGCGCCGTGCCAATGGCGCCGAGGAGCTCCATGGCGCGCGCGGTGCCATGTGCCAGCTGGGTCGCGATGATCAGCTTGCTGGCCGGGTCGCCGGACACCGGGAAATACGTCGGCTGCACATTCAGCGGCTTGCCCAGGAACTCGCTCCAGCGGACCAGCTCGACCAGCCGGTACGCCTGGCGCTGCGGCGGGCGCTGCGCGAGCGGCAGGCCGCCGGACACCGAGAACACCTTGCCGAGATCGCACGGCTTCAGGTTGACCTGGGCGCCGTGGCTGGCCGCGATGGCGGCAAAGCGCTCATGCCCGAGGTAGACGTACGGAGACTGCGGCGAGAAATAGTAATCGACCTGCTTGCTCATCTTTCGCTCGATTGGGAGAGTCGCGACGGACCGGGTTTCAGAACGGCTTGACCACCACCAGGATCACCACCGCCAGCAATACCAGAACGGGCAGTTCGTTGAACCAGCGGTAGAAGGTATGCGAGCGGGTGTTGCCGCCCGCCTCGAACTTCTTCAGCAGCCTGCCACAGCCGTGGTGGTAGCCGATCAGCACCACCACCAGCGCCAGCTTGGCATGCATCCAGCCCTGCCCCGGACCGCGGCCGATGCCGTAACCGAGATACAGCCACAGCCCGAACACCACCGCCGGCACGGCCAGCATGGTCATGAAGCGGTACAGCTTGCGCGCCATCAGCAGCAGACGCTGCGTGCCGGCGGGCTCGGTCTCCATGGCCAGGTTGACGAAGATGCGCGGCAGGTAGAACAGGCCGGCAAACCAGGACACGACAAAGACGATATGAAGCGCTTTGACCCAGAGCATTCCGTGAAACGTTGCAGCAGCAGTTGTTGTTCTTGGCGGCGGGCATGGCATGCCGCGCCGGTTCTCAGGTGCGGATCTCGCCGTGGCCGAACACCACGTACTTCAGCGACGTCAGCCCTTCCAGCCCGACCGGGCCGCGCGCGTGCAGCTTGTCATTGGAGATACCGATCTCCGCCCCCAGGCCATATTCAAAGCCATCGGCAAAGCGCGTCGACGCATTGATCATCACGCTGGCCGAATCGACCTCGCGGATGAAACGCATGCCGGTCGAGTAGTTCTCGGTGATGATCGAATCGGTATGGTGCGAACCGTATTCGTTGATATGCGCGACGGCCTCGTCCAGCCCGGGCACGGTCTTGATGGCGAGGATCGGGGCCAGGTATTCCAGGCGCCAGTCGTCCTCGGTGGCATCGACCAGTCCACTGAAGCCCGCGGCCTCCAGCGTGGCACGGGTAGCCGGGCAGACGCGCAGCTCGACGCCCTTCTCCTGGTAGATGCGGCACAGCGGCGGCAGCGCGCGCGCGGCAATGTCCTGCGACACCAGCAGCGTTTCCATGGTGTTGCACGGGGCGTAGCGCTGGGTCTTGGCGTTGTCGCAGACACGCACGGCCTTGTCGAGGTCGGCGTCGGCGTCGATGAACACGTGGCAGATGCCGTCCAGGTGCTTGATCATCGGCACGCGCGCTTCTTCCATCAGCCGCGCGATCAGGCTCTTGCCGCCGCGCGGGACGATCACGTCGACATATTCGGTCATCGTGATCAGGCGCCCGACCGCGGCGCGGTCCGTCGTCTCGATGACCTGCACGGCCTCGGGCGGCAGGCCGGCGCTGGCCAGGCCTTCGGCCACCAGCGCGGCCAGCGCGGTGTTGGATTCGATCGCTTCCGAGCCGCCGCGCAGGATCGTGGCATTGCCCGACTTCAGGCACAGCGCCGCCGCGTCGATGGTCACGTTGGGGCGCGACTCGTAGATGATGCCGATCACGCCGAGCGGCACGCGCATCTGACCGACCTGGATGCCGGTCGGGCGGAACTTCATGTTCGAGATCTCGCCGATCGGGTCGGCGAGCGCGGCGATCTGCTCCAGGCCCTCGGCCATCGTCTTGATGGCCTTGTCCGACAGCGTCAGGCGGTCGATGAAGGCGGCGTCCTGGCCGTTGGCGCGGGCGCGCTCGAGATCGCGCGCATTGACGGCCTTGAGCTTGTCGGCGTCACGACGGATCGCCGCGGCGATGGTCAGCAGCGCGCGGTTCTTGTCGGCGGTGGAGGCACGCGCCATCGCGCGCGATGCCGCGCGTGCCTGGCGGCCGACGCGGTCCATGTATTGGTTGAGGTCGAGCTCGGTCATGTTCGTGGCCTTCAGACGACGGCCGTCTGAGAATGTTTCTTCCCTCCCGCGAGCGGGAGAGCGGGGCAAGGATCAGCGCGCGATCAGCAGCGCCAGCTGCTGCAGGCCATCCCATGGCTCTGCTGGCAAGGGGCCGCTGCCCAGTGGCGGCAGGTCGGACAAACCCTTCACCTGCCGGTCCAGCCGCGCGGCCATGGCCAGCGCCGCATCGAGCCGCGCCTGCGTCAGCCGCTGCGCGGCCTGTGGCACCAGGCGTTCGCGCGGGCCCCAGACCCGCAGCTCGCGCATCAGCACGGCGGCGGGCTTGCCGGCCGCAATGCCTTGCCGGACCTTGGATAATACGCGAATTTCCTCGGTCAGCGCCCACAGCACCAGCACCGTGGCCTCGCCCTCGCCACGCAGCCCTTCGAGCATGCGCACCAGGCGCGGCACGTCGCCGCCCAGCATGGCTTCGGACAGCTTGAAGACGTCGTAGCGAGCCACGTTGAGCACCGCATCGTGCACCTGATCGAAGGTCAGCTCTCCGGGCGGATACAGCAGGCCGAGCTTCTGGATTTCCTGGTGGGCAGCCAGCAGGTTGCCTTCGACCTTGTCGGCAATGAACTGCAGCGCGCGCCGGCCGGGCTCGCCGCCTTCCACGCGCTGCTGCTGCAGCGCCAGGCGCTCGCCCACCCAGGCCGGCAGCCGGGTGCGGTCCACGGAGTCGACCTTGATCGATACGCCCGCGCCTTCCAGCGCCTGGAACCACGCCGACTTGGACGCGGCAAAATCGAGTCGCGGCAGCGTGACCAGCATCACCACGTCGGGCGACGGCTGGGCCGCGACGGCACGCAGCGCCTCGCCGCCGTCCTTGCCTGGCTTGCCCGACGGAATGCGCAGTTCGACGATCTTGCGGTCGCCGAACAGCGACATCGACTGCTGCGCCTCGACCAGCTGGCTCCAGTGGAAATTGCGCTCGGCCACAAGCACGTCGCGCTCGGAGAAACCGGCCTCGCGCGCGGTCTGGCGCAGGCGGTCGACGGCCTCGAGCACCAGCAGGTGCTCGTCGCCATGGACCACATACAGCGGCGCCAGGCCCTTGGCCCTGGCCTGCCGCAGGTGCGCGTCGAGTCCGTCTAGCTTGAGTTGCATGCCCGTGCGGTGGCCCGTACTCAGATGACCTTGACCGCAGCCAGGCGACGCATCAGCTGCTGCACGATGTCGCGCTGCATGTCGCGGTAGAGCTGCTGCTCTTCGTAGTCCTTGGCCAGCGTATTGGCTTCGTTGTAGGTCAGGTCGCGCGTGAGCACGAGCTGCGACGGCGGGATCAGCTCCTTGCCGGCGGCATCGCGCAGGCGGAAGCTGAAGCGCTGCGTCAGGCGGTATTCACGCACCACGCCTTCGGTCGTGATCGACAGGATGGTCTTGGTGCGGGTGTCCTGCAGCACGTCCAGCAGCGCGTCGGCCTCTTTCTGGTCGCTCACGACCGCGGTGTCCGATCCGCCGCGAATGGCGCGGCGCAGGTCCGAGCCCATCAGCGTATTGGGCGGAATGCCGATATAGAGCCGCTTGAACGCGAAGTCGGCATTGCCGCGCATATGGAAGCCACAGCCCGCCAGCAGGCCGGTGGCCAGCATCGCGGCGAGCAGCTTGCGGCGGCCCTTGTCCAGTCGATCCATTCTCGGCGATTCCTTCATCCGCTTATCGGTTTCCGATCCCTGCGCTTACAGCACCACGTTGACCAGGCGGCCGGGCACGACCACGATCTTCTTCGGCGCCTTGCCCTCGGCAAACTTGGCTACGGTCTCGCTGGCGGCGGCCGCGGCCTCGATGGCGGCGCGGTCGGCGTCAGCCGGCACGGTCACGCTGCCGCGCACCTTGCCGTTGATCTGCAGCACCAGTTCGATCTCGCTGCGCACCAGCGCGCCTTCATCCACCTGCGGCCACGGGGCGTCGAGCAGGTCGCCGGCGGCGGCGGCGTAGCCCAGCGCTTCCCACAGGCCGTGCGTGATGTGCGGCACCACCGGGTACAGCACGCGCAGCAGGATGCCGAAGCACTCGCGGCGCGCGGCCGGCGAGGCATTCTTGGCGCCTTCGAGCGCGTTCAGCATCTTCATCGTGGCGGACACCACGGTGTTGTACTGGATGCGCTGGTAATCGTAGTTGGCCTGCTTGAGCACGCCATGGATCTCGCGGCGCAGGTCCGCATCATCCGCGGTCGGCGCGGCACCGGCGCCATCGCGCACGGCGGCGGCGTTGGCATAGCCATAGTTCCACACGCGGCGCAGGAAGCGCGAGGCACCCTCCACGCCCGAGCCGCTCCACTCGAGCTGCTGCTCCGGCGGCGCGGCGAACATCACGAACAGGCGCGCGGTATCGGCGCCGTACTGGTCGATCAGCGCCTGCGGATCGATGCCGTTGTTCTTGGACTTCGACATCTTCTCGACACCGCCAATCACCACCGGCTGGCCGTCGGCGATCAGCGTGGCGCCCACCGGACGGCCGCGCTCGTCGGTCCGCAGGTCGACCTCGGCCGGGTTGTACCAGTGCTTCTTGCCCGAGGCGTCCTCGCGGTAGTAGGTCTCGTTGAGCACCATGCCCTGCGTGAGCAGGTTGGTGAACGGCTCGTCGAACTTGACCAGGCCCAGGTCGCGCATGACCTTGGTCCAGAAGCGCGCGTACAGCAGGTGCAGGATCGCGTGCTCGATGCCGCCGATATACTGGTCCATCGGCATCCAGTAGTCGTTGCGGGCATCGACCATGCTGGTCGCGTCCGGGCACGTATAGCGCATGTAGTACCAGCACGAATCGATGAACGTATCCATCGTGTCGGTCTCGCGCCGCGCCGGCTTGCCGCAGGACGGGCAGGTGCACTGCAGGAAGCGCGGGTCCTTGTTCAGCGGATTGCCGGTGCCGTCCGGCACCAGGTCCTCGGGCAGCACCACCGGCAGGTCCTGCTCGGGCACGGGCACCACGCCGCAGCTGTCACAGTGGATCAGCGGGATCGGCGTGCCCCAGTAGCGCTGGCGCGAAATGCCCCAGTCGCGCAGGCGCCAGGTCACCTTCTTCTCGCCCAGGCCCATCGCGCCGAGGTCGGCGGCAATCGCCCCGACCGCGGCCTGGTAGCCGAGGCCGTTGTACTTGCCGCTCTCGACGCAGACGCCGTTTTCCTTGTCGCCGTACCACTCCTGCCAGGCTTCGGTCGAATACGGCTGGCCCTTGACGTCGATGACCTGCCTGATCGGCAGATGGTACTTGTTGGCGAAGGCGAAATCGCGCTCGTCGTGCGCGGGCACGCCCATGACGGCGCCGTCGCCGTAGCTCATCAGCACGTAGTTGCCGACCCACACGTCGACCTGCTCGCCGGTCAGCGGATGCGTGACCTGCAGGCCGGTCGGCATCCCCTTCTTCTCCATGGTCGCCATGTCGGCTTCCATGACCGAACCGTGCTTGCATTCGTCGATGAAGGCAGCCAGTACGGGATTGTTCGCGGCGGCATGCGTGGCCAGCGGGTGTTCGGCGGCCACGGCGCAGAAGGTCACGCCCATGATCGTGTCGGCGCGCGTGGTGAACACGTACAGCTTGCCGTCCTGGATCAACTTGCCGTCATCGCCCTGGATGTCATGCTTGAACGCAAAGCGCACGCCCACGCTCTTGCCGATCCAGTTCTGCTGCATGATCTTGACGCGCTCGGGCCAGCCGAGGTTGTCCAGGTCGCCCAGCAACTCCTCTGCGTAGTCGGTGATACGCAGGTAGTACATCGGGATCTCGCGCTTCTCGACGATGGCGCCCGAGCGCCAGCCGCGGCCGTCGATGACCTGCTCGTTGGCCAGCACGGTCTGGTCGACCGGGTCCCAGTTGACGGTGCCGGTCTTGCGGTAGGCGATGCCCTTCTCGAGCATCTTCAGGAACAGCCACTGGTTCCAGCGGTAGTAGTCCGGGCTGCAGGTGGCGACTTCGCGCGACCAGTCGATCGCCAGGCCCATCGACTCCATCTGCTTCTTCATGTAAGCGATGTTGTCGTAGGTCCAGGCGGCCGGCGCCACGCCGTTGTTGAGCGCCGCATTTTCCGCCGGCATGCCGAAGGCGTCCCAGCCCATCGGCATCAGCACGTTGTTGCCGTTCATGCGCAGGTAGCGCGCCATCACGTCGTTGATGGTGTAGTTGCGCACGTGTCCCATGTGCAGCTTGCCCGACGGATACGGCAGCATCGAGCAGGCGTAGAACTTGGGCTTCTCCTTGCCGTCGGGGCCGGTGGCATGCTCAGGCACGCGGTAGGCGTCGATCGCCTGCCAGTGCTGCTGGGCGGCTTGTTCAACGGCGGAAGGAAGATATTTGTCTTGCATGGTCGGGGACAACGTTCAGGACAACGGTCTGCGCGGCGTCTGGCATGCCCGCATCCGGGGGACAGGAAGGCAGACGGCGGGCGCCCGCTTGAGCGGCGCCCGCCAGTCGTGCAATGCGAAAGAAGGTGATTATAACCGTGCGGCAGCGCCATCACGGCCACGGCTGCCAGGCCCGGCCTTACTTCAGGCCGAGCACGTCCTGCATGTCGAACAGGCCGTTCGGCTTGTCGGCCAGGAAGCGGGCCGCGCGCACCGCACCATCGGCGTATGACTGGCGGCTCGACGACTTGTGGCTGATCTCGATGCGCTCGCCGATGCCGGCGAACATCACGGTGTGGTCGCCGACGATGTCCCCGCCGCGCACGGTGGCAAAACCGATGGAATCCGGATCGCGCTCGCCGGTGTGGCCTTCGCGGGCAAAGACTCCGCAGGTCTTCAGGTCGCGGCCCAGTGCCTTGGCCACCACCTCACCCATGGCCAGCGCCGTGCCCGACGGAGCATCGACCTTGAAGCGGTGATGGGCTTCGATGATCTCGATGTCGTAGCCGGTGGAAAGGAGCTTTGCCGCCACTTCGAGCAGCTTGAAGGTGGCATTGACGCCCACGCTCATATTGGCGGCGAAGACGATGCCGACGGACTTGGCGGCTTCGGCCAGCGCGGCCTTGCCGGCATCATCGAAGCCGGTCGTGCCGATCACCATCTTCACGCCCAGGCGCCTGGCAGCGGCCAGGTGGGCCAGCGTGCCCTCGGGGCGGGTGAAGTCGATCAGGCAGTCGGCTCCGGCCAGGCCGGCATCCAGGTCGTCCGTAATCGCCACGCCGGTCTGGCGGCCCAGCAGCAGGCCGGCGTCCTGGCCCAGCGCGGGCGAGCCGGGCACGTCGAGCGCGCCCGACAGCGAGACCCCTTCGGTGGCAAGAACGTGTTCGATCAGCATGCGGCCCATGCGGCCGGATGCGCCAGCAATGGCGATGTTCATGGTGTTTTACCTGGCGATATCGGAAAACGGCCGGTCGCAAAGCGCCGGCCGGAAGTCTGGATGCGGGCGGCCTGGCCGCTGCGGCGTGCTTCAGTTCGACTGCGTAGCGGCTTCCTGTTTGGCGGCTTCCTGTTGCGTGCCGGCCGCCGGCGTCGCCGTCGTGGCCGCCGGCGCTGCGCCTTGCTGCTCAACGGGTGCCGCAGGGGCCTCTTGCGGTGTGGCGGGTGCCGCCGTTGGCGCGGGCGCCGCGGCCTGGGCGCCAGAACTGCCGCCGATACCGGGCCTCTGGTCCTTCAGCGCCTTCTTCATGCCGTCAATTTCGGCAATCAGCTCGTATTCGGACGGCAGCTCGTCACCGCCAAACTTCACCAGCTTGTCGCCATCGAAGTAGACAGTGAAGCGGCGCTGCTGCACGACCGGGGTATTACCCCGGCGGAAGGAGAAGACGTAATCCCAGCGATCGCTATGGAAGACGTCGGTCAGCAGCGGCGTGCCCAGCAGGAATTTGACCTGGTCGCGGGTCATGCCCTCGTGCAGTTGCGAAGCCGCCTCACGCGAGACGAAGTTGCCCTGCACGATATTGATCCGGTACGGCGTGATGACGTTGGCGACCTTGCGCGAGGTGGAGTCGTAGGTCGAGCAGGCGCCGGCCAGCAGCGCGACGGCCAGCAGAGAAAACACCAGCGTCGGGCGCATGGCAGACGAACGGGATGAACGCATTTATCTCGCTTCCAGAGGGAAAGGAAAGTGCCGACAGGGGCATTTCCGCCGTGCGGCGGCTGCCTGGTCTGCCACGGCATCCGGCGGGCTGAAGCCGCCTTGGCTGGCCTTGGCACCGGGCGACTTTTGTCGCCAAAACCCTTATGATTCAACTATCCAGACATTGTACTCTAGGGAGTCACGCCCATGCCGAGTCCGGCAGACCTCAAGAATATCGGCCTGAAGGCGACCGTCCCCCGGCTGAAGATCCTTGAGATTTTTCAGACCAGTGAGCAGCGCCACCTGAGCGCTGAAGACGTCTACCGAATCCTGCTCAATGAGCATATGGATATCGGTCTGGCGACCGTTTACCGCGTGCTGACGCAGTTCGAGCAAGCTGGCCTGCTTTCGCGCAACAACTTCGAGTCCGGCAAGGCCATCTTCGAACTCAACGAAGGCAAGCACCACGACCACCTGGTGTGTCTCGATTGCGGCCGCGTGGAAGAGTTCTTCGACGGCGAGATCGAGCAACGCCAGCAAAGCATTGCGCGCGAGCGCGGCTTTGCACTGCAGGAACATGCATTGTCGCTGTATGGCAATTGCACCAAGACCGACTGTCCCCACAGACCAAAACGATAAGCCGGCCGCCGCCTGCGCGCGGCGGGACGCAAGCAAGAAAAAACCGGCGCCGAGGCGCCGGTTTTTCATGGATCCGCGTGCGGCCTCCGGTCAGGGCGCCTCGACGTCCTGCTCGGCCACCATGCGCAGCGGCCTGGCCGCGGGCACGCCGACGAATTCACCGACCACCTGGCGGAACAGGCCACGCGCCCATACCAGCATCGGGTGCGTGTTGCGGCTGCGGTGCCAGAACATATTCAGGCCTACCGTGGTGTTCAGTTCAGCTGGCAGCGGGAACGCCCTGAGGCCGTAGGTTTCGCAGGCCATGTCCTTGGTCAGGGCATTGACCGTGAAGATCATGTCGGTCTGCGCCGCGAGTTCGGCCTGCGCGCGCCACGAATGTACGGTCAGCGTGGCATTGCGCTTCAGTCCGCGCTGCTGCAGCGCGTAGTCCAGCGGAATCAGCGAGGGCGCCGGCCGGCCCGCGCTGCCCGAGTGCGCCATGAAGATGTGGCCGCAGTCGAGATACTGCTCCAGCGTGCACTGGCCCTTCAGCAAGGGATGGTTCTTGCGCGCGCACACCCACAGGCTCAGCGACGTGACCATTTCCTCGACGATTTCCGGGTGCCGCGTCGGGAACGGCGAAAACGCCAGGTCAAGCTCGTTGGCGCGCATCGAGGCCACGTCGCTTTCCCAGGAATGGGATTCGACCAGCTTGATATGCAGCTCGGGCGCGAGCTGCTTGATGCGCAGCACGAAGCGGTTGAACACCGTGTCGCCGAGTTCGGCGGCAAAGCCAATGCTCAGCGTGCCGGTCGCGATGGCCGGATCGAAATTGTCGGCATCGCCTTCATTGATCGACGACCACAGGTCCAGCATGTCGCGGATCTTGGGGCCCAGTTCAAGCGCGCGCGGCGTGGGCGTAAGCCCGTGCGGCACGCGGATAAAGAGCGGATCGTCGAAGATCTCGCGCAGCCGGCCCAGCGAATGCGACACGGCCGGGGCCGTCATGTGCATTTTCTCCGCGACATAGGTCGCGTTCCGCTTGCTCAGCAGTTCGGTGAAAATCACAAGAAGCTTGGTGTCCACGTTCACCATGATCAGGCCCTGTTCCGATTTATTCTCATTAACGATGGCCCCGCGACTTGCACTGGCTGCACATCAGATATCAACGGCTCGTTATCAGTGTAAGTGGAAAAAACGGCAGCGGAAAGCAGATTCGGCATTTCGCTCCCCGCAATGGTCAGCCTTTTCCCATCAATATGAGGAAATTCCTCACCTTTTCCGTGAAATTCCGGCGCTTGCCACAGGCCGGCAAACGCATCGCGGGCGGCGTATAGTCGGGATTCCCGATCTCGATCATGCGCCTATGTCGCCACACATTCATGCCGTTGACCTTGCAAAGGCGTACCGGCTGTTGAACCACGGCCCCACCGTGCTGGTCAGCGCCGCCGCCGGTGGGCACCGCAACATCATGGCCGCCGCATGGGCCATGCCGCTGGATTTCTCCCCGCCCAAGGTCGCGGTGGTGCTGGACAAGAGCACCTGGACGCGACGGCTGCTGGAACAGAGCGGCGAATTCGTACTGCAGGTGCCGACGGTGAGCCAGGTCGACCTGACGGAAGCGCTCGGCTCCAGTTCCGGACAAACACTCGCCGAACAGCAAGGCACGGACAAGTTCGAGGCGTTCGGCCTGGAAACCTTCGCGGGCACCGCCATCGGCGCCCCGCTGCTGGCCGGCTGCGCGGCCTGGCTGGAATGCCGGCTGCTGCCCGAGCCACCAATCCAGCAAACCTACGACCTGTTCCTCGGCGAAGTGGTCGCGGCGCACGCCGATGCACGCGTGTTCAGCAACGGAAGGTGGCATTTCGAGGGACATGACGCGCTGCGCACCATCCACCATGTGGCGGGCGGCCATTTCCTGGTCGACGGTGCCGCCGTGGACGCGCGGCCACTGGCGGCACGGCGCGCCGACTGACGCAAAAAGAAAAACGCGCCCGAAGGCGCGTTTTTCACGACAGGCGAACCCGATTTACTTGGCCACCACTCGGGCCATTTCCAGAACCTTGTTCGAGTAGCCCCACTCGTTGTCGTACCAGCTCACGACCTTGATGAAGGTGCCGTCCAGCGCGATGCCGGCTTCGGCGTCGAAGATCGAGGTGCGTGCATCGCCGCGGAAGTCCGTGGCAACGACCTTGTCTTCGGTGTAGCCCAGCACGCCCTTCAGCGCGCCCTGGCTCTGGGCCTTCATCTCGGCGCAGATTTCGTCGTAGCTCGCCGACTTTTCCAGTTCGACGGTCAGGTCGACCACGGACACGTCCGAGGTCGGCACGCGGAACGACATGCCGGTCAGCTTCTTGTTCAGCTGCGGGATCACCACGCCAACGGCCTTGGCGGCGCCGGTCGACGACGGGATGATGTTTTCCAGGATGCCGCGGCCGCCGCGCCAGTCCTTGTTGGACGGGCCGTCAACGGTCTTCTGCGTGGCGGTGGCAGCGTGAACGGTGGTCATCAGGCCGCGCTTGATGCCCCACTTGTCGTTCAGCACCTTGGCCACCGGGGCCAGGCAGTTCGTGGTGCAGCTGGCGTTCGAGATGATCGCTTCGCCCTTGTACGTGTCGTGGTTCACGCCGTACACGAACATCGGGGTGTCGTCCTTGGACGGGGCCGACATGATCACCTTCTTGGCGCCTGCGTCGAGGTGCTTCTGTGCGCCTTCCTTGGTCAGGAAGATGCCGGTCGACTCGACCACCACGTCGGCACCGACTTCGCCCCACTTCAGCTCGGACGGGTCCTTGACGGCGGTCAGGCGGATCTTCTTGCCGTTGACGACCAGCGTGTTGCCGTCAACCGACACTTCACCGTCGAAACGGCCGTGCACCGAGTCGTACTTCAGCATGTACGCAAGGTAGTCGGGCTCGAGCAGGTCGTTGATGGCAACGACTTCGAGGTCCTTGAAGTTGGCGACGGCGGCGCGGAACACCATGCGCCCGATGCGGCCGAAGCCGTTGATGCCGATCTTGATGGTCATGTTTATCTCCTGAGATGCCTGATGCTAGAAAACTGGGGCGTCGGGTTGTCCGCCGGAAATTTATTGCAGCGCGTCCTTGACGGTCCGGACCACGTTGTCGACGGTGAAGCTGAAGTGCTTGAACAGCACGCCCGCCGGAGCCGATTCGCCGAAGGTGTCGATGCCCACAACAGCCTGGACCTGGTATTTCCACCAGAAATCCGTCACACCGGCTTCCACGGCCACGCGCGGCACGCCCGCGGGCAGCACGCTGGCCTTGTAGGCGGCTTCCTGCTTGTCGAACACGCTCGTCGACGGGACCGACACCACGCGCACGTGCACGCCTTCGGCGGCCAGCTGGACGGCGGCGCCGACAGCCAGGCCGACTTCGGAGCCGGTCGCCAGGATCGCGGCGTCAGGACGTCCGGTCTTCGGGTTGGTACCGTCGCGCAGCACATAGCCGCCACGCGCGATATTGGCGCGGGTAGCGTCGTCGCGCTGCTGGAACGGCAGGTTCTGGCGGCTGAAGATCAGGCAGCTCGGGCCGTTCTCGCGGCGCACGGCCTGGGCCCAGGCCACCGCGGTTTCGGTGGTGTCGGCGGTACGCCAGACGTCCATGTTCGGGATCAGGCGCAGGCTGGCGACGTGCTCGATCGACTGGTGCGTCGGGCCGTCCTCGCCCAGGCCGATGGAATCGTGCGTGAACACGAACAGCGAGCGGATCTTCATCAGCGCCGCCATGCGCAGCGCATTGCGGCTGTAGTCCGAGAACGTCAGGAACGTTGCGCCGTAGGGGATGTAGCCACCATGCAGCGCGATGCCGTTCATGATGGCGCTCATGCCGAACTCGCGCACGCCATAGTTGATGTGGTTGCCCCAGGCATCGACGCGCACCGGCTGGCTGCCCGACCAGTTGGTCAGGTTCGAGCCGGTCAGGTCGGCCGAGCCGCCGAGGAACTCGGGCAGCACCGGGCCGAAGGCCTCGATGGTGTTCTGGCTGGCCTTGCGGGTGGCGATGGTCTCGGCCTTTTCCTCGCACTTGGCGATGAAGGCGTCGACAGCAGCGTCGAAGGAGCCCGGCAGCTCGCCGCGCATGCGGCGCTGGAATTCACCGGCTTCGTACGGATGGCGATCGGCGTAGCCTTCGAACAGCGCGTTCCAGGCCTTTTCCAGGGCCAAGCCGTTGGCCTTGGCGTCCCAGGCCGAGTAGACCTCGGCCGGCACTTCGAACGGGGCATGGGCCCAGCCCAGCGCCTCGCGCGTGGCCAGCACTTCGGCGCCGCCCAGCGGCGCGCCGTGCACATCGTGGCCGCCTTCCTTGTTCGGCGCACCCTTGCCGATCTTGGTGCGGCAGCAGATCAGGGTCGGCTTGTCGCTGGCCTTGGCGCGCGCGATGGCGAGGTCGACGGCGGTCACATCATGGCCGTCGATGCCGCGGATCACGTTCCAGCCATAGGCTTCGAAGCGCTTCGGCGTATCGTCGTTGAACCAGTGCACCACGTCGCCGTCGATCGAGATGCCGTTGTCGTCCCACATCGCAATGAGCTTATTAAGCTTCAGCGTGCCGGCCAGCGAGCAGGCCTCGTGGCTGATGCCTTCCATCAGGCAGCCATCGCCGAGGAACACATAGGTGTGGTGGTTGACGATGTCGAAGCCCGGACGGTTGAACTCCTCGCCCAGCAGGCGTTCGGCCAGCGCCATGCCGACTGCGTTGGTGATGCCCTGGCCCAGCGGGCCGGTGGTGGTTTCCACGCCGGGGGTAATGCCGTACTCGGGGTGGCCCGCGGTCTTGCTGTGGAGCTGGCGGAAGTTCTTCAGCTCTTCGATCGGCAGGTCATAGCCGCTCAGGTGCAGCAGCGCGTAGATCAGCATCGAGCCGTGGCCGTTGGACAGCACGAAGCGGTCGCGGTCGGCCCAGTGCGGGTTGGCCGGGTTGTGCTTCAGGTGCCGGCCCCACAGTGCCACTGCGATATCGGCCATGCCCATCGGCGCACCCGGGTGGCCGGAATTGGCCTGCTGGACGGCGTCCATGGCAAGCACGCGAATGGCGTCGGCCATCAGCTTGGCGGGCTGGGAAGCGAAAGGACTTGTGGCGGGATGAGCGAGGGCGGACATGCGGGCGTAATGGCGCTGGGCCTGGCGGCAGGAAAACCGGAATTTTAGCAGATACCGGGGGCAAAACCGGTCGTGGCGGCGCGGGCGGACAGGACGGGCGCGGGGCGGTAATCGCACAAGCCCGGAAGCGCCCGCATATTGCCGTTGCCGCACTTTCCATGCCGGGTGGCGCACTTCGACAGCGTCGTGCTGCACGCGTAAGATGCACACTCGCACCGCGTTCCTTTCGGCAGCGCGAGGTTTCCCCCACAGGAGACGATCATGACGAGACCGGCCAATACCCCGAGGCTCACCCCTTACCTGACCGTCAGCAACGCACGCGCCGCCCTGGACTTCTACCGGAATGCCTTCGGCTTCGCGGCTGGCAACGTGGTCGACGAAAACGGCGTGCCGACCCACGTCGAGATGCACTACCAGGGCGAACTCATCGTGATGTTCGCGCCCGAGGGCGCCTGGGGCAGCACGGCACGCACTCCGCGCTCGCTCGGCGTGGAGTGCCCGCAGACCTTCTACGTCTATTGCGACGATGTCGACGCCATGCACGCGCAAGCCGTGGCAGCCGGCGCCGTCAGCCTGATGGAGCCCGCCGACCAGTTCTGGGGCGACCGCTACTGCATGGTGGAAGACCAGGACGGCTACCGCTGGGGCTTCGGCAAGCCCGTGGCCGCCAACCAGGAAGGCAAGGCAAGCTGATGCCACCACGTTTCTTTGTCGGCAGCGCCGAGGCCGCGCTTGCCGCCGGTACCGATTTCGCACTGCCCGAAGCCGTGGTCCGCCACGTGCAGGTGCTGCGCCTGGCGGCCGGCGATGCCATCACCCTCTTCGACGGGCGTGGCGGCAGCCATGCCGCCACACTGACCGAACTGGGCAAGCGCCATGCGCTCGCGAGCGTGGGCGCCCACGACACGACTGAAACCGAGCCGCCGTTCCGGGTCAGGCTGGCGCAAGGGCTGGCCGGCGGCGACAAGATGGACTGGCTGATCGAGAAAGCCGTCGAGCTCGGCGTCGCGGCGATCCAGCCGTTGCAGGCCGCCCGCTCGGTCGTGCGGCTGAACGGCGAGCGCGCGCAGAAGCGGCAAGCGCACTGGCAGGCCCTGGTCGAAGCCGCCTGCGAGCAATGCGGACGCAATCGCTTGCCGGCGGTCGCGCCGGTAGCTAACTTGGATACGTGGCTGCGTGCGTCGGGCGCAGGCGCGCGGCTGCTGGTGTCGCCGCGCGCGGTTCAATCGCTGCCCGCCTACGCCGTGGCAAACCGGGAAACGTTGCTGGCCACCGGTGTCACGCTGTTGATCGGACCGGAAGGTGGCTTGGCGCCGGAAGAGGAAGAGGCGGCGTTGCAAGCCGGCTTCACCGCAGTGTCACTCGGCCCGCGCATCCTGCGGACCGAAACCGCCGGGCTGGCTTGCCTGGCAACCCTGAACGCCTTGCTCGGCGGATTCTGATGGCGGTGCACGCCATCGTTCATGAAAAGGAGTAGACCATGGGATTACTCGATAGCGTGCTGGGCGGAGTGCTCGGGCAACTCGGCGGGGCACGCCAGGGCGAGGGCGAAGGCGAAAGCGCCGGTGGTCTCAACCCGAAGCTGATGATGGCGCTCGGGCTGCTGGCCATGATGGCGATGCGCCACAAGGGCGAAGCGACGGAAGGCGGCGCGCAGCCGGGCCACGATGACGGGCTTGGCGGGCTGGGCAGCCTGGGCGGCTTGCTGGGCGGACTGGCCGGCGGGGCTGGCGGCGGCACCAGCGGCGGCCTGGATCTGGGTTCGCTGCTCGGCGGCCTGCTTGGCGGCCAGGGCGGCGCCCCCGCAAACAGCCAGGCGCTTGGTGCCGCAAGCGGCGGCATCGGTGCGTTGCGCGATGTACTCGCGCACGCTGGCCTGGGTGAACAGGTCGATTCGTGGATCGGCTCGGGCAGCAATCAGCCGGTGACGCCGTCAGCCCTGAGCAATGCGCTCGGCGACACAGGCGCCCTCGCCTCGCTGGCCAACTCCACGGGCATGTCGCAGGACGACGTTGCGGCACAGTTGAGCGAAGGCCTGCCCGAACTGATCGACCGCCTGACGCCGCACGGGCACTTGCCGTCGCAATCCTGAACGGATCGCGGTCGGGTCCGTACTAAAGCCAAAGCCCGCGATCGTCACCGATGATCGCGGGCTTTGTTTTCTTCACGGCCGGAGCACTTAGCCCCGGGGCAGCGAACAGCGATCAGGCGAACGAATAGAACACGCGGAACTGGACCTTGCGTTCGCCCCAGAACTCGGCCGCGTCGCGGAATACGTCCAGCAGAACCTCGCGCCCTTCCTTGTCGAACTTCTGCGCGATCGGCAGGCCTTCCAGCACGATCACGAAGCCCGGTTGCTGGCCGGCCTTGTGGATCATGTCGGTCAGGCAATCCGCCAGCGCGTCGAAGTTCTTGCCGAAATGCTTGGGGAACGTGAACGAAGTCGCGATCGTTTCCAGGATCTCCGCCTTGCTCGCGCAATGGGCGCAGTTCGCATACAGGAAATGCTGGCCAAGCTCGGCGGCGGCCTGGGCAAGCTCAGGCACGCGGAACGCGCGGATCGACTGGACGATGTTCGGGCGCACCGACTTGAACAGGTTCATGGCTCCCTCGGCCCCGTCGGCCCAGCTCGCAATGGCCGGCACGGCGACCGGAGCGGCGGGCGGAAGTTTGTGCGTGAGCTCTTGGCGCGGCATCATCAGCACGTTGTCGTAAAGGTTCTGGGCCTGATGCTGTGCCCGCTGCCAGCCATCTCCGGCGCCGCGCTCCTCGCGGGCGGCAAGGGCGTCGCCCAATCCGAAAATGTCAGTCATCATTTGGTTATCCGTTTGAAGCTGTTGTAATGGTCTTCTGTGTAGTAGCAGTCGTTCGCCGCGCGCTGGTCGCCGCCGCAAACGATTCGCTTTGCTCCCCGGTTCCGGCTGCTTTGGCTTTTGACCGTATATTCACGGTAATAGCCGCGTTGTTGTTGAGGGAGGATACGTTCGTAATTGCCGAACCGCGAACCGTCCTTCTCATAGGGATACGGGCCACCGGCTTCGATGCGCTCCAGCGTCTGCCGTGCTTCATTGGGCAATTGCTGCACGGCAATGGTTCCCGGCAGTCCCTCGGCCTGCTGCCTTGCCAGTGACGGCTGGATGAGTGCCAGCGCCAGGACTATGCCCGACAGGGCTCGCGCCAGTACGCGCGGACCGCGCAAGGGTTGCGCTTGCCGCTGCTGAATCAGGGGAATCTGGGAACCCACGTTGGTCTGTCTTGGTTGAACCGGAAATCGAGCCTGCCGCCTGCTGGGTAGACAAGTTGTCCGGGCCACCCTGGCCGGCTTGCAAGCCGCCGACCTCACCGGAGCGCCCGTGGCGAGCGCCTGCATCAAAGGCGTAAGGGTACGCGCATGCAGGCAATTAATCAATCCCGGGCCACGGCCAGCGCAAAATCCCCCATTGTTTCAATATGTTAATGGGATGTGTGCGCATACTAACAGGCCATTTCCAGGCACAAAAAAAGCCGGGCAAGCCCGGCTTTTTCGCCACACTGAGGCGCAGCCTGCTTAACGCTTGGCTGCAGCATCCACCACGACCAGCGAGGTCATGTTGACAATGCGGCGCACCGTCGCCGACGGCGTCAGGATGTGCACCGGCGCCTTCACGCCGAGCAGGATCGGCCCGATGGCGACGTTGTTGCCCGCCGCAACCTTCAGCAGGTTGTACGAGATATTGGCCGCGTCGATATTCGGGCAGACCAGCAGATTGGCTTCGCCCTTGAGCGAGCCGTCCGGCACGAGGCTGTCGCGCAGCTTCTCATCGAGCGCGCTGTCGCCGTGCATCTCGCCGTCGATTTCGAGTTCCGGGGCGCGTTCGCGCAGGATGGCGAGCGTATCGCGCATCTTGCGCGCCGAAGGCGCATCGGACGAGCCGAAATTCGAGTGCGACAGCAGCGCCACCTTGGGTTCGATACCAAAGCGCTTGAGCTCTTCGGCGGCCATCAGCGTGATCTCGGCCAGTTCGTCGGCGGTCGGGTCGACGTTCACGTGCGTATCCACCAGGAAGATCTGGCGACCCGGCAGCACGAGGCCGTTCATGGCCGCGTAGACCTTGTTGGTGCCGCCGAGCACCTGATCGATGTAGCGCAAGTGCGCCGCAGTGTTGCTGACGGTGCCGCAGATCATGCCGTCGGCTTCGCCCTTCTTGACCAGCATCGAGCCGATCAGCGTGGTGCGGCGACGCAGTTCGAGCTTGGCGTACTGCGGGGTGACGCCTTCGCGCGCCATGGTCCGATAGTAGGTATCGGAGTAGTCGCGGAAGCGGTCGTCGTGCTCGGGGTTGACCACGGTGAAGTCCACCCCCGGGCGCAGGCGCAGGCCGAAGCGCTCGATGCGGTGCTGCAGCACCGCCGGGCGGCCGATCAGGATCGGGTTGGCCAGCTTTTCATCGACGATCACCTGCACGGCGCGCAGCACGCGCTCTTCCTCGCCCTCGGCGAAGACGATGCGCTTCTTCGCCATCTCGACCTTGCGGGCGGCGGCGTAGATCGGCTTCATCAGCGTGCCCGAGTGATACACGAACTGCTGCAGCTGCAGGCGGTAGGCGTCCATGTCCTCGATCGGACGCGAGGCCACGCCGGACTTCATGGCGGCTTCCGCCACGGCCGGGGCCACCCACACGATCAGGCGCGGGTCGAAAGGCTTCGGGATCAGGTAATCCGGGCCGAACGAGAGATCCTGGATGCCGTAGGCCGAGGCCACGATATCGCTCTGTTCCTGGCGCGCCAGCTCGGCAATCGCATTGGCGGCGGCGATTTCCATCTCGCGCGTGATGGTGGTCGCGCCGCAGTCCAGCGCACCGCGGAAGATGAACGGGAAGCACAGGACGTTGTTGACCTGGTTCGGGTAGTCGGTACGGCCGGTGGCCATGATGGCGTCCGGACGGACTTCCTTGACCAGTTCAGGCGCGATTTCCGGGTTCGGGTTCGCCAGGGCCAGCACCAGGGGCTTGTCGGCCATGCGCTGAACCATGTCCTGCTTGAGCACGCCGGCGGCGGACAGGCCAAGGAAGATGTCGGCGCCATCGATCACCTCGCCAAGCTTGCGCTTGTCGGTCTTCTGGCAGAAGCGGGCCTTTTCCGGGTCCATCAGCTCGGTACGGCCTTCATAGACCACGCCGGCCAGGTCGGTCACCCAGATATTCTCGATGGGCAGGCCCAGGTCCACCAGCAGGTCCAGGCAGGCCAGAGCCGCCGCACCGGCGCCCGAAGCCACCAGCTTGACCTTCTTGATGTCCTTGCCAACGACCGTCAGGCCGTTGATGACGGCGGCGGCGACCACGATGGCGGTGCCGTGCTGGTCATCATGGAAAACCGGGATCTTCATCTTCTCGCGCAGCTTGCGCTCGACGTAGAAGCACTCCGGTGCCTTGATGTCTTCCAGGTTGATGCCGCCGAAGGTCGGTTCCAGCGCAGCAATGATCTGCACCAGCTTTTCTGGGTCCTTTTCGTCGACTTCGATGTCGAAGACGTCGATACCGGCAAACTTCTTGAACAGCCCGGCCTTGCCTTCCATGACCGGCTTGGAAGCCGCGGCGCCAATATCGCCAAGGCCCAGCACGGCGGTGCCGTTGGTGATCACGGCCACCAGGTTGCCGCGCGCGGTGTAGCGGAACGAATTGGCCGGGTCGGCGACGATCTCCTCGCACGCGGCCGCCACGCCCGGCGAATAGGCCAGGGCCAGGTCGCGCTGGTTGGACAGCGGCTTGGTCGGCGTGACGGAGATCTTCCCGGGGGTCGGAAACTCGTGGTATTCGAGCGCCGCTTTGCGCAGCGCCTCACGCTGCTGTTGTTTCAGATCGTCTTGGGACGGGGACTGCTGAGGGCTGGTCATCGGCGCATTTTCCAATCGGTGGAGCCGTCATTGACGTGGCTTCGGATAATGGCGGACCGGCTCCACGTGCCCGCCCATCTCTTCCTCCGGACCCGGCATTTTACATTGTGAAATATTATTTCACAATAAGCGTTTTGCGGGGACCGGCATTGTGTTTCGGTACAATATGCCCCAAGCCGCAGGCCTTGAACAGCAAGCAACAGTCAATGCTGCCGCCCGCTGCGGTATCTTGCCGAGCCTCTGGCATGGCAGCATAGTCGTCCCGATCCGCCTTTTTTGCGCCGGCGCCGCCCTGCCCGCTTAGTCCCATGTCAACGATCCGCCGCGCGCAACTCTCCGAGTTCGACCTGATTCGCCGCTTCTTTACCCGGCCGGTGCGCAAGGCCGTGCTCGGCGTGGGCGACGACTGCGCGCTGATCGACCCACGGCCCGGCCATCACCTCGCCATCAGCACCGACATGCTGGTCAGCGGCCGGCATTTCTTTGCCGATGTCCCGCCCCGCGCGCTCGGCCACAAGGCGCTGGCGGTCAACCTGTCCGACCTGGCGGCCATGGGCGCCGAGCCGCGCGCGTTCACGCTGGCGCTGGCACTGCCCGAGGCCGATCCCGCCTGGCTGGAAGAACTGGCCGCCGGCATGCTGGCACTGGCCGACGCCCACGGCTGCGAACTGATCGGCGGCGACACCACGCGCGGGCCGCTCACGCTCAGTCTGACCGTATTCGGCGATGTACCGCCGCGCGCCGCGTTGCGACGCGACGCCGCACGTCCGGGCGACGATATCTGGGTGTCGGGCACGCTCGGCGACGCCCGCCTGGCCCTTGGCGACTGCCGCGGGGAATGGCTGCTGCCCGAACCCGAATTCAGCCGCGTGCGCCCGCGCATGGAAACGCCGTCCCCGCGCATCGCGCTGGGCCTCGCCCTGCGTGGCGTGGCGCATGCCGCACTGGATATCTCCGATGGCCTGATCGGCGACCTCGGCCACATCCTGGCGCGTTCGCAAGTGGGCGCGCTGCTCGATGTCGATGCGCTGCCGCGCTCCGAAGTGCTGGCCAGCCAGCCCGACGCCCTGCAGCGCGAATGCGTGCTGGCCGGCGGCGACGACTACGAACTCTGCTTCACCGCGCCCATCGGCCACCGCGAGGCCATCGCCGCGATCGCGGATCGCCTGGAACTGCCACTGACCCGGGTCGGCGCGATCACGCCCGAGCCGGGACTGCGACTGGTCGACGGCCATGGCAGCCCGGTGACCTATGCCGGCGCCAGCTTCGACCACTTCGCCTCGCCCTGACAGCCGGCACGCGCGCGTGTCATGATGCCGGCACAGGCTGCGCCGGCATGCCCGGGAGGGAACCCGGGAAACTGGCACGCAAGGCGCCGCAGACATAAAACATAAGCACACGAGCCACACTCTGATGTCGACCTCACCTCCCGCGGCCGCGCCGCGCGACCCCGCCATAACCCTCGAAGCCGGGCAAACCGTCAAGGTCACCCGGCCCACGGCCCGCTTCATGCTGGCGCACCCGGCGCACCTGATCGCCCTCGGCTTCGGCTCCGGCCTGTCGCCGGTCAGCCCCGGTACCGTGGGCACGCTCTACGGGTGGCTGTCCTTTGTCGTCCTCTCGCTGTGGATCGAGCCGACCACCTGGCTGTGGATCATCGGCGCCGGCTTCCTGATCGGGCTGTGGGCCTGCGCGCGCACGGCGCGCGACATGGGTGTGCACGACCATGGCAGCATGGTCTGGGACGAGATCATCGCGTTCTGGCTGGTGCTGACGTTCGTCACGCCGACGGGCCTCTGGGGCCAGTTCGCCGCCTTCCTGTGGTTCCGGCTGTTCGATATCGCCAAGCCGGCGCCCATCGCCTATTACGACCGCACGCTCAAGGGCCCGGGGCTGCGCGGCGCGTTCGGCGTGATGTTCGACGACATCTTCGCGGCGTTCTACACCCTTCTGGTGTTTGCGCTGTGGCGGTCGTTCTGACGTCTTCGCCCCGCCCGCACCATCGTTTGTCCGCCAAGTCCACCCAATCGCCAGGCAACTTTTACCCATGTCCATCAGCCGCTTGCTTGACCAGCTGGCCATCCAGGCCGGCGTAGCCCTCGCCGAAAAATCGCTGATGCTGGCCACGGCCGAATCCTGCACCGGCGGGCTGGTGGCCGCGGCCATCACCGACGTCTCCGGCTCGTCCGGATGGTTCGAGCGCGGCTTTGTCACCTATTCGAACGAGGCCAAAAGCACGATGATCGGCGTGCCCGCCAAGCTGATCCGCGACCACGGCGCCGTCAGCGAAGAAGTGGCACGCGCGATGGCCGATGGCGCGCTGCTCAACAGCCGCGCGCAAGTGTCGCTGTCGATCACGGGCGTGGCGGGGCCCACTGGCGGCACCCCCGACAAGCCGGTCGGCATGGTCTGTTTCGGCTGGAGCAACCGCATTACCACGCGCACCGATACCCAGCGCTTCAAGGGCGACCGCGCCCAGATCCGCCGCCAGGCGGCGGAGCACGCCATGCGCGGGCTGCTCGAACTGGTGCGCAACGAGGCCTGAATGGTGCGCAACGAACCCTGAAACGACGAAGGCCGCGCCCGGTAAGGCGCGGCCTTTCAGTTGTCGTGACGCTTGCCGCCTGTGCGCCGCGGTTCAGCCGTGGCGATAGCGGTTGATGACATCCCGCGTCTGCAACGCCACATTGCGCGCCGCGGTCGCGAAGTCCTTCTCGCGGCTGGCATAGAGGATGGCGCGCGACGAGTTGATCATCATGCCGGTGCCGTCCGCCGTGCGGCCAGCCTTGACGGTGGCCTCGATATCGCCGCCCTGAGCGCCGATGCCCGGGATCAGCAACGGCATATCGCCGACGATCTGGCGCACGCGCGCGATCTCGTTCGGGAAGGTGGCGCCGACCACCAGGCCCATCTGGCCCGTGGTGTTCCAGCGCTCCCTGGCCGCCTCGGCCACCAGCTGGTAAAGCGGCTTGCCATCCACTTGCAGGAACTGCACGTCCGATCCGCCCGGGTTGGACGTCCGGCACAGCACGATCACGCCGCGGTCCGGATAGGCCAGGTACGGCTGCATCGAATCGAAGCCCATATAGGGGCTGACGGTCACCGCATCGGCCCTGTAGCGCTCGAATGCTTCGCTGGCGTAGTGCTCGGCGGTGGAGCCGATGTCGCCGCGCTTGGCATCCAGGATCACCGGGATACCCGGGTGGGCGTCATGGATATAGTGGATCAGCTGCTCGAGCTGGTCTTCGGCACGCTGCGAATGGAAGTAGGCGATCTGCGGCTTGAATGCGCAGACCAGGTCGGCGGTGGCGTCGACGATCTCGCGGCAGAAGGAAAAGATCGCGCCGCCCGCCCCGGTCAGGGATAGCGGCAGCTTCTGCGGATCCGGATCGAGTCCGACGCAGAGGAGGGAATCGTTGCGCTGCCAGGCGGCAGACAGCTGCTCGATGAAGGTCATGGGCTACTCGATATCCTGTTTGCTCCGGCGTCGCCTGCGCGTGGCGGGCGACCCGGTCGCTGCGGGCTGGGGCGCTGGGACGATTAGGCCCCTCCTGTATCGCAGCATATGTCGTTTCCGGCAATTTTACCCGCTGCATGCTATCGTTTTGCGCTCAAAGTCAAAACAAAGAGCGGCGTGACACGCTGCCGCCATCGTTGCCATGTCTCTCGATCGCCGCGGCCTCATCCTGCTGGTCATCCTGACCATCGCCTGGGGCGTCAACTGGCCCATCATGAAAATCGGCGTGGCGCATTTCCCCGCCATGGGCTTCCGGTTGCTCTGCATGGCCGGCGGCGTGGTGGCGCTGGGCCTGGCGCTGCGCGTACGCGGCGAATCCCTGCGCGTGCCGCGCGCGCAATGGGCCACCATCGTCAAGCTGGCCATCCCGAACATGGTGCTCTGGCATCTGCTGGCGATCTGCGCGGTCAAGATGCTGTCGTCCGGGCGCGCCGCGATCCTCGGCTACACCATGCCGATCTGGGCCGTGGTGTGGGGCCTGGTGCTGTACCGCGACCGCATTGGCGCGTCGGCCTGGGTCGGTATCGGCTGCGCGCTGGCCGGCACCATCCTGCTGCTGTCGGGCGAGATCCGCGCGCTGACCGGCAGCCCGGCCGGGACGTTGCTGATGCTCGCGGCGGCGGCCGGTTGGGGCTTCGGCACGCAACTCATGAAGCGCACGCAGATCGACATCCCGATCGGCACGCTCACGTTCTGGATGCTGACCGTCACGCTGCCCTTCCTGGCCGCGGGCACGCTGCTGCTCGAGACCGGCTGGCGCATGCCCGACGCGGCCGAGTGGGGCGCCATCGCCTACAACGCCGTGGTGGTGTTCGCCTACTGCCACCTGGTCTGGTTCGCGCTCGCCCGCAACCTGCCGCCGGTGGTATCGAGCCTGTCGGTCATGTTCATTCCCGTGGTCGGCGTGTTTTCGGGCATGTGGATGCTCGGCGAGCAGCCGCACTGGCAGGACTACACGGCCATTGCGCTGATGTTCGCGGCGCTGTCGTCGGTGATGCTGGTGCCACTGTTGCGGCGACGCCTGCAGGCCGGCGCGGCGCGTGGAGATTTCACTTAACAAGCCCCCCTGCGTTGGGCTACACTCGCGGCCATCACAATCCCGGAGAAACTACGTGGGCAGTAGCATCGGGTGTTCGAGATGCCGCGGTAACGCAGCTTCGTCGGATGCCATGTCACTGCGGGCTGCGTAGACGAACCGCCGGAGCCGCCACGCGCTCCCGCCTCGTCGCATCGCCCGCAGAATCCATGCGGGCGAGTGTTTTTCCGTATCGCCGACGGCCGCCGAAGCGCGCGCCGTGCCATTGCGGATCTTCCCTCTCCCGGCTTGCCAGCCACCCCAGGCAAACGCCATCGCCTTGCGCCCGCCGGCCTTTTCGCCGTCCACGCAGCGCGATCACGCTTGCCCGTGATTCCGCACTGAACCGGTCCGGACCACCTGGGATGCGGCGAGCCTGCCTGCGCTTGTCTTCGCGCTTGTCTTTGTTTTTCGTCGCAATCAGCATTAGTAATAAGGAATCCCGGGGATGATCAACCTGTTCGTCCTGCAAAAAGGCCGGCTTGCCCAGGAGCAGGTCGACGAGCGCAACGAGCTGCTGCAGCACAAGCCGATCTGGATCGACGTCGTCAGCCCCGACGACGAGGAACTGGCCTGGATCAAGGAAGCCTACGGCGTCGCCCTGCCCGAACTGGAAGACCTGGGCGACCTGGAAGCGTCCGCGCGTTATTTCGAAGGCGAGGACGAGAACATCCACATCCGCACGGACTTCCTGCTCGATGAGGAAGAAGCGTCGCGCAACGTGCGCGTGGCGTTCGTGCTCACGCGCGACGTGCTGTTCTCCATCCACGACGAAGACCTGCCGGTGTTCCGCCTGGTGCGGCTGCGCGCGCGCATGCGCCCGGGCTCGGTGCGCAACGCCAAGGACGTGCTGATGGACCTGTACGCGACCGACGCCGAATACTCGGCCGACTCGATCGAGGAAGTCTACGAACGCCTGGAAGAAGCGAGCCGTCGCGTGCTGGCCGAGAACGTGACCGACGCCGCCGCCGCCGACGTGCTGGAAACCATCGCGCGCGAGGAAGACCTGAACGGCCGCATCCGCCGCAACGTCATGGACACGCGCCGCGCGGTGTCCTTCCTGATGCGCAGCCAGCTGCTGTCAGCCGAGCAACAGGACGAGGCCCGCCAGATCCTGCGCGATATCGACTCGATCGAGAACCATACCGCATTCCTGTTCGACAAGATCAACTTCCTGATGGATGCGACCGTCGGTTTCATCAACATCAACCAGAACAAGATCATCAAGCTGTTCTCGGTGGTGTCGGTGGCGCTGATGCCGCCCACGCTGATCGCCAGCATCTACGGCATGAACTTCAAGATCATGCCGGAACTGGACTGGGCCGCGGGGTATCCGTGGGCGATCGCGCTGATGGCGGTGTCCGCGGCGATTCCGCTGGTATATTTCCGGCGCAAAGGCTGGTTGAGCTAAGGGACCGAGGGCTGAGGCCGGGCGGCGGTTGGCGTCCGGCGGTTGAGGTCAATTAATCCGGCAGCGCAGCCGCCCCCATCCGCCTCGCGATGATCCCCGCCTTGACCTTGAAGTTGATGCGCACATTGGCGCAATACTCCTTCTTGTCGAAGCACTTCGGCGCCGGCAGCGCCGCCGCCAGGCGCGCGGCCTGGCCCACGCCGAGCTTGCCCGCGCTGGTGCGGAAGTAGTGCTGGGCCGCGGCCTCGGCGCCGAATACGCCCTCGCCCCACTCCACGGAATTCAGGTAGATCTCGAAGATGCGCTGCTTGTCCAGCCAGAACTCCAGCATCCACGTGATGGCCAGTTCCTGGCCCTTGCGCAGGTAATGCTGCTCGGGCGACAGGAACAGGTTCTTGGCGAGCTGCTGCGTGATGGTGGAGCCGCCGCGCACGACGCGGCCGCGCTTCTTGTTGCGCTCCCAGGCATCGAGCATGGCGTCGATCTCGTAGCCGGGATGGTTGACGAAGTCCGCGTCCTCGCTCGCGATGACCGCGCGCTTGAGGTTGCGCGAGATCTGGTCGTACGGCATCCAGCGGCGGTCAATATCGCAGCTCCAGACCTTGAAGCCGCACAGGCGCCAGCGCTCGGCGCGCATGAATGACGTGGACGAAGGCGCCACGTACTGCCAGGCCGCGATCTGCAGGAAGAAGTAGGCCTGCATCGCGAGGATGCCGGCCGCGATGCAGGCGATCAGATAGCCGGCCCAGCGCATCGGGGCGAACGCCGTGCCGGCGGCGCGCAGGGTGCGCTGTCGGGTGGCCACTGGCGCAGGCAGTGGTTCAGCCCTTGCGCTCGGCCTGCAGCGCGGCGCGCAGGTCGGCCAGCACGGGCGCGGTACGCGGACGTACGCCGCGCCAGATGTAGAAGGCCTCGGCGGCCTGCTCGACCAGCATGCCCAGCCCGTCGGCCGTGCGCGCGCCACATTGCGCGGCATGGCGCAGGAACACGGTCGGCTCGACGCCGTACATCATGTCGTAGGCCAGCACGCCCTCGCCGAGCAGGAACTCCGGCACCGGCGGCAGTTCGCCGTGCAGGCTGCTGGACGAGGCATTGATGACCACGTCGCAGGCCTCGTCCTCGGACAAGTGCTCCAACGCATCGAGGCCGCCGCCCCACAATTCCACGCCAAAGGAATCGGCGGCTTCCACGAACTCTTCCAGCATGTCGCTCGCACGCGAAGCCGTGCGGTTGGCCACCACGATGCGCGCAGGCCGGCATTCGAGCAGCGGCAGCATCGCGCCCATGGCCGCGCCGCCCGCACCGAGCAACAGCACGCGCTTGTCTTCCAGCAGCGTGTCCAGGTTGTCCTGGATGTCGCGCACCAGGCCAACGCCATCGGTGTTGTCGCCGTGGATCAGCCCGTCCTCGATCCACATCGTGTTGACCGCGCCGGCGGCTTCCGCTCGCGGCGTGAGGCGATCGGCCAGGTCATAGGCCTGCAGCTTGAACGGCACCGTCACGTTGAAGCCGTGGCCGCCGCCTTGCAGGAACGCGCGCACGGTCTCGGCGAACGCGTCGAGCGGCGCTTCCAGGCGGCTGTACTCGACGGCCTCGCCGGTCTGCTGCGCAAACGCGGCGTGGATGTATGGGGAGCGGCTGTGCGCAACCGGGTTGCCGACCACGACGTAGCGGTCAGCCAGCTGGGAGGATTCAGTGGAGGTCATCAGCGGGCCTGCAAGCGGGTTTCCAGCCCGCTGCGCGAGAACTTGAATGTGGAAATGACTTCGAGGATGTCCTGGCGCGCCGCCATCTCGGCCGTGAACGGCCCGAATGGCGCGGCAGCGCGGACGATGGCGACGGCCTGACGGTCCAGCGCCGGATCGCCCGAACTCTTGACCACGTCGATGGCATCGACGTTGTAGCCGTCGCGGTTGTAGCCAAGCTTGCCCAGACGGTTCACGTTGATCACCAGGATCAGCTGGCCGTACAGCGGCTTGCCATTGTGCTGCGGGAAATCGCTGGTGCCGCGCGCCTCGATCCTGTGGCGCAGGCGGTCATAGTACTGGGCGTAGTCGACCTCGCGCGCGCTGGTGGCGGTGAGCTGGTAGCGCTTGGGCCGCTTGGCATATTGCTCCAGGTTGCGGCCGATCTCCGCCTCCAGCTTGGCCATCTCGTCCGTCGAGGTACGCTCGTCCTGGCCACGCAGCGGATTGTCCTGGCGCTGCTCGCCAGGCTTGAGCGGCTGGCTGCGCACGGACGGCGCGGCTTCGCGCGTTTGCGTCATCAGGCGCTGCTGTTCCAGCTCGAGTTGCTCGACGCGGCGCTGCACCTGGCGCACGAGGTCGCCGTCCTGCGACACGGTCTGGGCCGGCAGCGGCGTGGTGGCGCGCTGCTGGTCGTGGTCGCCGCCGCCGTCGAGATTGGCCTGTGCCAGCACGGTCGCGTTGCGCGGCTTCTGCGCCGACTTGGAATTGACCAGCACCACGTCCAGCGCCGCGTCCTTGCGCTTGATCTCGAACACCTCGGGTGCCGCGATCCGCACCATCAGCAGCACCAGGTGCACGGCTACCGAGATGGCCAGCGCCTTGACCAGCGTGTTGCTGGCATGCCACCAGTGGCGGGGATCGACGAGAGCGGCGTTCACGATGGAGAGCTGGCTGGACAATGGCTTGGGGGAATCGCTTGGGAGATCCGCCAGGGCAGCATGGCGTCATGCGCCCTCCGCCCGGTAGCGGCACCGGGTCAGATGGGCATTGTATGTGAGCCGCCGGCTTTTCCGAAGGAATCAGCCCTGGCCGGGAACAATGGTGTCGCGCGCGGCAGACGCCCCGTCGCCACCGCCGCCTTCGGCCGGCTCGCCAGCTCCGCCTGCGGCGGGTTCAGCGGCTTCGGCGCCTTCCGCGGACTGCTCGGCAGCGTGCTCGGCCGCGATCTCCGCCGCGGCTTCCGCCGAGACTTCAGCGGCTTCCTCGTCGCTTTCGAGTTCTTCTTCGGGCAACGCGCCCTCACCGGCAAACACTTCAAGCACCCGGCACGACACATCGAGCGCGATCTCGTCGATGGCGCCGATCTCCAGCAGCACCTGGGTGCCACGCTGGGCTTGCGCCAGTTCCGGCACGCGCGTGACCAGCGGGATCTCCATGAAGCGCACCGCGCCCTCCTTGAGCGTGGTAACCATCATGCGCTCGCGGCTTTCCTGCTGCAGCCAGCGCAGGCACCAGTAGCGCTCCATGGTGGACTGGTGGTCGGCATAGGCCGCGTAGGTGCCTTCGAAATCCGCCACCGCTGCCAGCAGGTCGGCGTCCTTCGGCTTGAACGGCGCCACCAGCTTGGCCGTGATGCCATGCTGCGCCACCGCCAGGATCTGCCACTGGTTGACCAGGTCGACATAGCGGCGCAGCGGCGAGGTACTCCACGCGTACTGCGCCACGCCCAGGCCTTCGTGCGGGGCCGGGTAGGTCTGCATGCGGGTGCGGTGCATGCCCCAGGCCTTCTGCGTACGGTAGATGCCCGGCACGCCATTGTCGGCCAGCAGCTTGCCCCACGTGCTGTTGGCCAGGATCATCAGCTCGGCCACGATCTTGTCCAGCGGCGAGCCGCGCTTGCGCTGTTCGATCCGCACGCGCTGGCTGCCATCATCCTGGTCGTCCAGATAGAAGTTGAAGTCCGCGCGATTGTGCGATTCGGGCCGCAGGCCGCTGGCCAGGCGGGCCTTCTGGCGTTCGTCATGCAGTGCGCCGGCGAAGTGCCACAGGCGCGTGAGTTCGGCGCGGAACGGATAGTCGCCGGTGCCGTCGGCGAGCGACGCCTCGGTGATGACATCGTCGAGCAGGTTGTGGCGCAGGTTGGCCGCGATCATCACCATCTCGGCGCGCGTCTCGCTGCCCAGCACCTGCCAGAACCGTGGCTCGACCGTCACGTAGAGCGACAGCGCGGGGCACTGGCGGCCTTCCTGCAGCGTGTAGCGCTCGACCACGGCGTCGGGCAGCATGGTGATCTTGTCGCCCGGGAAGTAGACCGTGGACAGGCGATGGCGCGCGATCGCGTCGAGCGGCTCGCCACGGCGGATGCCAAGCGCGGGCGCGGCAATATGGATGCCGACGCGCAGGTTGCCGTCCGGCAGCTCGGTGACGGACAGCGCGTCGTCGATCTCGGTGGTGGTGACGTCGTCGATCGAGAACGCCTGCACGTCGGCCACGGGCAGGTCGGCAAGCGGCTCGGGTACGTCGATCTCCGGGAAGCCCGTGCCCTTCGGGAAGCACTCGGCGAGGAACTTGGCCTCGTGCAGCGCGCGCGCGCTGGCCACACCGCCGACGGCCACCATCAGGCGCATCGGCGTCATGCCGAGCGCCGTGCAGGCGGCGTCCATCGCCTTGTATTCCAGGCTGTTCTTGTCCGGCTTGAACAGCAGTTGCAGCACCTTGTTGCGGAACGGTTCCGGCAGGGTCAGCGCCTTGAGCTGGTCTTCGTATTCGGTCTGCAGGAGCGCCTGCTGCTTCTTGCGCTCGAGCGCGGCCAATGCGGCCTTGAGCTGGTCTTCCGGCGCGCGCTGGTAGCGCCCGCGGCCCTTGCGGCGGAAGTACACCGGGTTGCCATGCAGGGCCATGGCCAGCGCCGCCTGCTGCACGGGACCGGCATCCGCGCCGTAGTATTCGGCGGCCAGCTCGGCAAAGCCGAACTCGGCCTCCGGCGCGCATTCCCACAGGAAGTCGAGGTCGATCTCGGCGGTCATTTCGCCGGTCTGGCGCACCAGTTCGATCGCCGACGGCTGCGCAAACTGCAGCAGCACGTCGCGAGACTTGACCTTGGTGCGCTTGCCGGCCGGCAATTCGACCTGGTAGGCCTCGCCCTGCTGGGTCAGCACGGTGCCGGCGCGAATCTCGCCGCCTTCTTCGAACAGCAACTGCATCGATCGGTACTTTCAGAAATGCCGGGAACCCTGCCGCTCAGGCGGCAAAGACGCGGGTTCCGGGGAGATAGAGTGAGGGCCCCTGACGGGCGGGCTGGCCGCAAGTGCCAAAGTCAGAATGATACCGCACTGGTTCCGGCCTCCCGCCGGCCGGCCGGCGAACGGTACGGCGGGTACGGCGGGTACGGCGGGTTCGGCGGGTTCGGCGGCCGGATGGGGGTGGCGTCAGAGCGACATGCCGCCGCTGGTCTCGATGGCTACGCCGTTGATGTAGCTGGCGTCGTCGCTGGCCAGGAAGGCGTACACGCTGGCGATTTCCGACGGCTCGGCCAGGCGGCGCATCCAGCATGATTCCTTCATGCCGTCGAGCACCTTCTCCGGCACGGTCCGCAGGATCTCGGTGTTGACAAAGCCCGGGCACACGGCGTTCACGCGCACGCCTTTGGGGCCGAGTTCGCGCGCCCAGGTTTTGGTGAAGCCGATCACGCCGAACTTGCTGGCCGAGTAGTTGGTCTGGCCGAAGTTGCCGTACAGGCCGACCACGCTCGACGCGTTGAGGATCACGCCCTTGCCCTGCTCGGTCATCACGGCGGCCACGGACTGCGCGCAGTTGAACACGCCCTTCAGGTTGACGTCGATGACCGCGTCGAACTGCGCCTCGGTCATCTTGGCCAGGCGCGCATCCTTGGTGATGCCGGCATTGTTGACGAGCACGTCGATGCGGCCATGCGCGGCCAGCACTGCGGCGACCATGGCGTCGACCTCGTCACGGCGCGTCACGTCGACGCGGAAGGCCTTGACGGTGGCACCATTGGCGGCCAGCTTCGCGGCGGCCTCGCGCACACGCGCTTCCTGGACGTCGCACAGGATGACAATGGCGCCTTCCGCGGCAAAGCGCTCGGCCGTGGCAAACCCGATACCGGCAGCTGCACCGGTGATGATGGCAACGCGACCCTGCAATTTCATGATGTCTTCTCTTATATAACTCTGGGTAGTGTGTCAGTCAGTCGGGGCTCCGGTCTGATGGACTGCGTTGCCGGGGTCCCCGAGAAGGCCGTGCCAGCAGGTCAGGCAAGAAGACCTCTGTCACGAGCATGATGCCGGCGCCGCGCCGGAATACGGAACGGCGCGCCGGCAGCATCGGTACCGGCGCCATGGCCGGCAGGATCCGCTGCAGCGCACGGCGCAGCGGGTGGTGCGGCAGCAGCCGCGCGAACTCGAACGGATCACGCCGCACGGCCGGGTCCACGAACAGGCGGCCGCCCAACGGGCGTTCGCCGAGCCCGCGCAGGAAAGGCCAGTCACGGCGCGCGTGGCGCTCGCGCACGACGGTGTGCGCGTAGATGGCCGGCTGCTCGTCGCAGATCAGCAGCACTTCACGGGTCAGCGCCGGTTCACGGCAACACTGACCGAGCGCCTGCCATTCGTCCGGATAGGGCCGCGCCGAATCCTGCAGCAGGCGGCGCACGCGAAAGCGTTCGGAGGCGGCCACCAGCCGCGCGGTCAGCGAACCTTCGCCCGTGACCCAATGCCGCAGGTTCGGCGGGATCGCCGGATCGAAGGGCAGGTGGCAGGTCCAGCCGCAGCGGCGCGCGAACTGCGCGCTCATGCCGCGCGGCCCGGCACTACGCCGCCGGGCCCATAGCCGCAGAAGGCCAGCACGTCGTCGACGTAGTCCGCGAACTCGCTGATGCCGTGGTCGCTGCCCGAGATGATGCGGATATGTGCGCCCGTGCAGGCGGCAACCATCTCGCGGTAGTCGAGGACTTCGTCGCCCGTGGCGGCGAGCAGGTAATAGCGTTCCGGCCGGGTGATGGTGTCCACGCGCAGGTCGATCAGTTCCTGCATGTGGCGTGGCTCGACCGTGACCGAGCCGCCGCCATGCCACAGCGGCTGTTCGCCGATGTATTGCTGCAGGTCGGTCCACGGGTGGATGGCCGGGTTCAGCAGCACCGTGCGGCAACCATGACGCTCCCCGAGCCACCGTGCATAGAAGCCGCCCAGCGAGGAACCCATGATCGCGATGTCCTGGTCGCCCCCCGCGCGCGCCGCGCTGATGGCGGCTTCGGCCTGGGCGATCGCCTGGGCGGGCGAGACATTGAGCAAGGGGCAGGCGTAGTAGCGCCCCACGCCCCACTCGCGCATGCGCTCCTGCACCAGCCGCGCCTTGAACGACTGCGGCGAGGAGCGGAATCCGTGCAGGTACAGCAGCATGTCCTTGTCCTCAGCCGGCGGCGCCCTGGCCGAGCGCATCCAGCAACTTCTGGTGCACGCCGCCGAAACCGCCGTTGCTCATGACCAGCACCTGGTCGCCCGGGCGCGCCGCGGCGCGCACGGCCTCGACCAGTGCGCCGAGATCGTGGAAAGCCGCGGCCTTCTTGCCAAGCGGGGCCAGCGCGCCGGCGAGGTCCCAGCCGAGCGCGTCCTTGCCGCTCGGGGCGCCATAACCGAACACCAGGTCGGCCTGCTCGAGGCTGGCCGGCAGCTGCGCCTTCATCACGCCGAGCTTCATGGTGTTGGAGCGCGGCTCCAGCACGGCCAGGATGCGCGCGCCATCGACCCGGCGGCGCAGGCCTTCCAGCGTGGTCTGGATCGCGGTGGGATGATGGGCGAAGTCGTCATAGACGGTCACGCCGCCCGCCACGCCGCGCACCTCCATGCGGCGTTTCACATTGGCGAAGCGGCCGAGCGATTCGATGGCCTGCGCCGGGGGCACGCCGACATGGCGCGCGGCGGCAATGGCGGCCAGCGCGTTCATGCGGTTGTGAGTGCCCTGCAGGTCCCAGGTCACGCGGCCCTGCACGGTCTCGCCGAACCATACGTCGAAGGCATCCTTGCCGCCGCCTGCGTTGCCTGCGTTGCCCGCGTCGCTTTCGCGCCAGTCACCGACGCCGAACTGCTCCGCCTCGCTCCAGCAGCCGCGCTCGAGCACGCGGGCCAGGCTCGCTTCAAGGCCGTTGACGATCAGCCGGCCCTGCCCCGGCACCGTGCGCACCAGGTGGTGGAACTGCGTTTCGATCGCGTCGAGATCCGGGAAGATGTCGGCGTGATCGTATTCGAGGTTGTTCAGGATGGCCGTGCGCGGACGGTAGTGGACGAACTTGCTGCGCTTGTCGAAGAAGGCGGTGTCGTACTCATCGGCCTCGATCACGAAGAAATCCGATTCCGTCACGCGTGCCGAGATGCCGAAGTTCTGCGGCACGCCGCCCACGAGGAAACCGGGGTTGTAGCCGGCATCTTCCAGGATCCACGCGAGCATCGACGTGGTGGTGGTCTTGCCGTGGGTACCGGCGACCGCCAGCACCCACTTGCCGGCCAGCACGTGCTCGCCCAGCCATTGCGGGCCCGACACGTAAGGCAGGTTGCGGTTGAGGATGGCTTCCATCAGCGGATTGCCGCGCGACACCACGTTGCCGATCACGAACAAGTCAGGCTCCAGCGCGAGCTGGGCGGGATCGAAGCCTTCGATCAGCTCGATACCCTGGGCCTCGAGCTGGGTGCTCATCGGCGGATAGACATTGGCATCGCAGCCGGTGACACGATGACCCGCCTGCTTGGCGAGGACCGCCAGGCCGCCCATGAAAGTGCCGCAGATGCCAAGGATATGAATATGCATGGGGTTCCCGGAAAGACTTGAGACCGGCCGGGCCGGTCGGCATGCCGGCTTGTGGTCCAGCGGGACCATGCCGGGCAGGAAGCCACTGATTGTACCCGAGCGCCTGCGCGCTTCGCTGCACTGCGGCAGCGCTGCGCCACCGGATGCGCGCCCCGCTCCGGTATCATCGGGACATGTCCCGCCACGCCCTTTCCGACCCCGTCCGCCTGCGCGAGGAGATCGCACAGGCCGCGGCACGCATGATTGCCGAAGACGGCGCCGACTACGCCACCGCGAAGCGCAAGGCCGCGCGCCAGTTGCTCGGCGACCAGCGCGTGGCCGGCGAATGGCTGCCCGATAACGAGATGATCGAGGCTGAAGTTCGCGCTTATCAGGCACTTTTCCACAGCGACACGCAGCCGCGCATCCTGGCGCTGCTGCGCCGGTTGGCCATCCTGGCCATGGAGGACCTGGCCGGCTTCCGGCCGTACCTGGTGGGTGCCGTGCTCAATGGCACCGCAACCGAGCATTCGGATATCTATCTGCAGTGCTTCTGCGACAGCGCCAAGGACGCCACGTTGCACCTGCTCAACGCGGGCGTCGGCTTCGAGACCAGTGAATCCCGCCATTTCGCCGGCCGCGGCGAGGTGGAGACCCTGAGCTTCCTGTGGAAAGGCCAGTGGCCCGACCGGCGCGAAGCGCGCCTGCTGGCCGGCGAGGTACGCGCCGCGCTGGGCACGCCGGTCGGTATTCATATTGCTCTGTATGATGCCGACGACGAACGCGGCGCCGCGCGCACCGATGCGAGCGGCCGTGCGGCCCGGGCCGACCTGCAAGCCGTGCGGGCGCTGCTTGGCGACGCCGACGCTGCGAACTGAAGCACACCTGACCTGTCAGATTCACCATTTGCCGGCATCTGCGCCGAACCGCCGCCCGCTTACCGAGACACCATGAGCACTCCCACCCAGAATCCTGTCCGCCGTTCCCGCCTGTGGCTGTGGATTGCCGTGGCCGTGGTGGCCTGCGCCGCCGGCGCGCTGGCCGGTCACTTCGTGTTCTCGCCGAAGCCTGCATCGGACCACGCGGTGGAAACCTTCTTCCAGACCCGCCTGCCCGACCCGGGCGGCACCGATATCGATCTCGGCAAGCTGCGGGGCAAGACCGTAGTGGTCAACTTCTGGGCGCCGTGGTGCGGACCCTGCGTGGAAGAAATGCCCGAGCTGACCGCCCTGCATGCCGAGTATGCGGCCCGCAAGGTCGAGTTCGTCGGCATCGGCATCGATTCCGCCGCCAATATCCAGCAGTTCATCAAGAAGGTGCCGGTGGCTTACCCGCTCGCGGTAGCTAGCTTCGCAGGCACCGAGCTGTCGCGCAATTTCGGAAACGATGCCGGGGGCCTTCCCTATACGGTCGTGATCAACCCGGATGGCTCGGTCAAGTACCGCAAGATGGGCCGCATCACGTCGGATGAATTGCGCTCCGTTCTGCCCCGTTCGTAGGTGCAGTCGGCGGCATAAGGGCCTTCTTCAGCCAAGTTCGCCGAACCGTGTCGAAACTGCACTGAAACCGGGCGCATATTGGTGGAACGGGTCCAATGTGGCCTAATCAACGCACCATGACCGTGCCGGCATGTGAAGGCTTGTATCGCCCGCTAGACAAATCCCTCTAAGCTACGGTAATCTCCGCGCAATTTCGTTGAACTGGTCGAGCCGCCGTGACTGCAACCCGCTCTATCCGTCGCTCTGCCCGCTACCGCAAGGTGCTGGTCCTGCATGGGCCGAACCTCAACCTGCTGGGCACGCGCGAACCGGAGACGTATGGGCACACCACGCTGGCCGATATCGACGCCGCACTGGCCCGGCATGCCGCCGATGCCGGTATCGCGTTGTCATCGTTCCAGTCCAACCATGAAGGGGCGCTCGTCGACCGCATCCATGCCGCACGCACGGAAGGGGTGGAATTCATCATCATCAACCCCGCCGCCTACACGCATACCAGCGTGGCGATACGCGATGCGCTGGCCGGCGTGGCCATTCCGTTTGTCGAAGTACACCTGTCGAACGTGCATCGCCGCGAGAGCTTCCGCCACCATTCCTACTTCTCCGACCTCGCGGTCGGCGTGATCTGCGGGCTGGGCTGGCAAGGCTACCTGATGGCGCTGGACTATGCCCTCGGGCTGGAACAGCCGCCGCCAGGGGGCTGAGGCCCGCCGGCATACAAGGCTTTACCCGAATACATGAATGATGCGCGCCGCCTGTCGGCCGCGCCCGCAGCGTGTGCGGCAAGGCACCGCGGGCGTGGACAGCCGGTGGCCGTACCGACGATTTCTTCCGCCGCTGCCCCGCCAGGGCACGCCCGGACAACCTGATTCAGGAGGATAGAAGATGGACCTGCGCAAGCTGAAGACGCTGATCGACCTGGTGGCCGAATCCGGCATCTCGGAGCTGGAAGTCACTGAAGGCGACGGCAAGGTACGCATCGTCAAGCAACCGCCCCAAGTCATCGCCGCGCCGATGGCCATGCCGCAGATGCAGGCGCTGCCGCCCATGCCCGGCGTCGCCCCCGCAGCCAGCGCACCGGTTGCTGCCGAGCCTGCCGCTGCGCAGCTCCCGGCTGGCCACGTGGTGACCTCGCCCATGGTCGGTACCTTCTACCGTGCCCCGTCGCCGGGCGCCGCGCCGTTCGTCAACGTTGGCGACACCGTCAAGGAAGGCCAGACCGTCTGCATCATCGAAGCCATGAAGCTGCTCAATGAGATCGAGTGCGACAAGGCCGGCGTGATCAAGGAAATCCTGGTCGAGAACGGCCAGGCAGTGGAATACGGCCAGCCGCTGTTCGTCATCGGCTGATGCTGTCCGGAGTGCCGCGCAGGACTGCGCGGCACTCCGGATCTCGTGGATGTTCGCACGTTGCGGCCCGCATCCCATGAAGCGGCCCCTGGCATCGCCAGTGTCCTGGCCGCACGCCCGGTGTGCCGCTGCGGCACCTGACGGGACCGCTCCCGTTCTCGCAGAGAGAGACCATGTTTGAAAAAATTCTGATCGCGAACCGCGGTGAAATTGCCCTTCGCATCCAGCGCGCCTGTCGCGAGCTGGGCATCAAGACTGTGGTGGTGTACTCGGAAGCCGACAAGGAAGCCAAGTACGTCAAGCTGGCCGACGAAGCCGTCTGTATTGGACCGCCCCCGTCGCCGCTGTCCTACCTGAACATGCCTGCCATCATCTCGGCCGCTGAAGTGACCGATGCGCAGGCCATCCACCCGGGCTACGGCTTCCTGTCGGAAAACGCCGACTTTGCCGAGCGCGTAGAGCAGTCCGGCTTCGTCTTCATCGGCCCGACCGCCGAGAGCATCCGCCTGATGGGCGACAAAGTCTCGGCCAAGCAGGCCATGATCAAGGCCGGCGTGCCGTGCGTGCCGGGCTCGGAAGGCGCGCTGCCCGAAGACCCGAAGGAAATCCTGGCCACCGCGCGCCAGGTCGGCTACCCGGTCATCATTAAGGCCGCCGGCGGCGGTGGCGGCCGCGGCATGCGCGTGGTGCACACCGAGGCCGCGCTGATCAATGCCGTCATCACCACGCGCGAAGAAGCCGGCCGCGCCTTCGGCAACCCCGAGGTCTACATGGAGAAGTTCCTGGAGAATCCGCGCCACGTGGAGATCCAGATCCTGGCCGACCAGCACAGGCAGGCCATCTGGCTGGGCGAGCGCGACTGCTCCATGCAGCGACGCCACCAGAAGGTGATCGAGGAAGCGCCCGCGCCGCACATCCCGCGGCGCCTGATCGAGCGCATCGGCGACCGCTGCGCCGAGGCCTGCCGCAAGATGGGCTACCGTGGTGCCGGCACGTTCGAGTTCCTGTACGAGAACAACGAGTTCTACTTCATCGAGATGAACACGCGCGTGCAGGTGGAGCACCCGGTCACCGAGATGATCACCGGCATCGACATCGTGCAGGAGCAGATCCGCATCGCGTTTGGCGAAAAGCTGCGCTTCCGCCAGAAGGATGTGCAGTTCCGTGGCCATGCGATCGAGTGCCGCGTGAACGCCGAAGACCCCTTCAAGTTCACCCCGTCGCCGGGCCGCATCACCGCCTGGCACATGCCCGGCGGCCCCGGTGTACGCGTCGACTCGCACGCGTATGATGGCTACTTCGTCCCGCCGAATTATGATTCGATGATCGGCAAGATCATCACCTACGGCGCCACCCGCGAGCAGGCCATTGCCCGCATGCGGATCGCGCTGTCGGAAATGGTGGTGGACGGTATCCAGACCAACGTCCCGCTGCACCGCGAGCTGATGATGGACGCCAACTTCATCGAAGGCGGCACCAGCATCCACTATCTCGAGCATCGGCTGGCGCAGCGCGAGAAAGCCTGACGCGGCAACTGCCGCACTGCTGTACAAAGGGAAGCCCGTGGCCTTTCAGGAATGTGTGATCGAAGTGGCGCAGGACCAGGCCGAAGCCTGGTCTGACGCCCTGTTCGACCTTGGCGCGCTGTCGGTGTCGGTGGAAGATGCCGACGCCGACACGCCGGACGAGCAGCCGCTGTTCGGCGAGCCGGGGATGGAGCCTACACGGCTCGCCTGGAACCGCTCGCGCGTGGTGGCGCTGTTCGGTGACGATACCGACCCGGCGCTCGTCGTCGCGGCCGCGTCGAATACGCTTCGCATCGATCCGGTACCGGCCTATATCCTGCGCGATGTCGAGGACCAGGACTGGGTGCGCCTCACGCAATCCCAGTTCGAGCCGATCCGCGTCGGCGAACGCCTCTGGGTCGTGCCGTCGTGGCATGACGCACCGGAGCCCGATGCCGTGGTGCTGGAACTCGACCCGGGCCTGGCTTTCGGCACCGGCAGCCACCCGACCACGCGGCTGTGCATGCAGTGGCTGGAGCTGAACCTGAAGGCGGGCGAAACCGTGCTCGACTATGGCTGCGGCTCCGGCATCCTCGCCATCGTGGCAAAGAAGCTCGGCGCCGGCGACACGCTCGGCATCGACATCGACCCGAATGCCGTGGAGGCATCGCGCTACAACGCCGAGCGCAACCGCGTCCAGGCGGAGTTCGCGCTGCCGGAATCGGTTTCGGAAGCGACCTACGACCTCGTCGTCGCCAATATCCTCTCCAACCCGCTCAAGCTGATGGCCGCGATGCTGAGCGCCCGCGTGCGCTCCGGCGGACGCCTGGTGCTGTCCGGCGTGCTCGAGCGCCAGGCCGAGGAAGTGGCCGCCGCCTATGCCACCTGGCTGCCGCTGACGGTCTGGCGCAGCGAGGAAGGCTGGGTCTGCCTGCACGGCACGCGCCCCTGAGGTGAGCCGATGGCCGCCGCCAAGCTTGTCACGCGCTGCCCGGCCTGCCGCACCGCCTTTCGGCTGGTGGCCGACCAGTTGCGCCTGCGCCAGGGACTGGTGCGTTGCGGACACTGTGAAACGGTCTTCGATGCACGCGAGCATCTGATCCAGGTGCCAGCGCCGGCAGCCTCGGCTGCCGCGCGCTCGCCGCAGCCCTCGCCCGAACCCGCGGCGGCTGCGCCCGCCGCGCCCCCCGAAGCGGAAACCGAAGCCAGGCCGGCTTCGTCCGCCACGCACTTCGACCCCGGCTACGACCCCGGGTACGACGTGCCCGCGCTCGATTCGCCCACCATGATGATGGCGCCCACCGAGGAGGAAGAGGCTTCCGCGGAGGAGGAGGCGCCGCTCGGACAGGACGCGCACGCCGCATCCGTCGAACCGGCCCCCGCTGCCGAAGACCTCGCGCAACCGGCACTGCAGGAAGCCATGACGGCCGTGCCCGGCGAGACCGATCGCGATGGCGCGCACACGGCAGAAACGCCGGCCGGGTCGACCGAACACGAAGACGCGCGATACGAAGACGCGCGCCCCACGCAAGCCGAACCCTCCGAAGCCGAGCTCGCAGACGCGCAGCCAGCGGCGGCAGGACACCCGGACGACAGTCCGGTCTCGACCGCCAACGGCAAGCATCATGCCGACGAGGCACACGAGGCATCAGCCGCCATCGTCACCGCTCATGAGCCGTGGCCGACGCTCGATCGCTCCGCGCTCGGAGACGAAGAGGCATCCGCGCACACGCCGGCCTCCCAGGCAGCCGAGGCGCCAGACGAACTGGCCGATGCGCCGGCGGGCGAATCTGCCGCCGAACCCGTCCTGCGCAGCGCCAGCGAATTCCTGCGCGCGCAGACCAGCGACAGCACCGAAGCACCAGCGGCCGAGGCTGACACGCCGGCAGAAGCCCCCGCCTCCGAAACGCCGCACGAGTCTGGCCACGAGCCTGGCCACGATTACGGCCTTAACTACGGGCCCACCTACGGACCGAGCGGAGCGGGCACCAGCGATGCCTTCAGCGCCACCGCCGGCGCGATTGCACGCGAGAACGTCGCGCGGCGCTGGGCACGCCAGGAACCGCAGATGGGTCCGGTATTCGCGCCCGATTTCCTGCGCCAGGCCCGCGAACGCGAACGCTCGCGCGAGGCCGCTGCGACGCCGGCACCGCCGCGCCTGCGCTTCGGCTGGCATATCGCCGCCGGCGTGCTGGCCGTTGGTGTCGTCCTGCAAGGGCTGTACCTGATGCGCGGACAGCTCGCCGGGCAGTTCCCGGTGCTGCGCCCCGTGCTGGAAGCCGCATGCGGGCCGCTGGGCTGCACGGTGCCGCCGTGGCGCGACATCGACGCGCTGCGCATCGATACCTCGCAGCTGCAGAAGCAGGACGAAGGCAGCGATGCCTACGTGCTGGCGGTCACGCTGCGCAACCAGGGGCGCGCCACCACCGCGCTCCCGGCGATCGAACTTGTCATGACCGACTTGCAGGACCAGCTGCTGCTGCGGCGCGTCCTGGAGCCATCCGAGTACCTGGAACCGGCGCAGAAGGCCTTTGCCACGCATGGCCTTCGTGCGGGCACGGAGCTGCCGGTTCGGGTACGATTCCGGACTCAGCAGGCGGCGGCCAACTACCGCGTGCTGATTTTCTATCCATAGGGCCTGTTCCCGTACAAGGCGCGCGCGCCTTACCCGGTGAACGGTCCCTGGATTCCGCAGGCTTGCTGCCAAGGGCCGAATCGAGTCCGGCCGCAAGCTGCGCCCCCCCGAAGATCCTGAACAGGAAGGAGCAGTGATGAGCAACGTGACTCTCGGCGGCAACGCCATTGAAGTGGCAGGCAAGTTCCCGCAACCCGGCGACAAGGCCGCCGACTTCAAGCTGGTCGGCAAGGACCTGAAGGACGTGACGCTGGCCGACTTCGCCGGCAAGCGCAAAGTGCTGAATATCGTACCGAGCCTGGACACCCCGGTGTGCCAGGCCTCCACGCGCAAGTTCAACGAAGCCGCCAGCGGCCTGGCCAATACCGTGGTGCTGACCGTCTCGGCCGACCTGCCGTTCGCCATGGGCCGTTTCTGCACCGCTGAAGGCCTGGCCAACGTGGTGCCGCTGTCGACCATGCGCGGCGCGGAATTCAAGGGCAACTACGGCGTGGACATCAAGACCGGCCCGCTGGCCGGCGTGACCGCGCGCGCCGTGGTGGTGCTGGACGAGAACAATGTCGTCAAGTACAGCCAGCTGGTGCCCGAGATCAAGAACGAGCCCGACTACGACGCCGCGCTCGCCGCACTGAAGTAAGCTGCACCCGTATCTCGCACCGGCCGCCCGCATTCCCGGGGCGGCCGCTTCTGTTTTACGAAACCCCACGGGCTGCAAGCGGCCCGAACATCCCAAGTACCTGGAGAGAGCATGGCCAGCCTGATCTGCGGCTCCGTCGCCTACGACACCATCATGACGTTCGACGGACGCTTCCGCGAACACATCCTGCCGGACCAGATCCACATGCTGAACGTCTCGTTCCTGGTGCCCGGCATGCGGCGCGAGTACGGCGGCTGCGCCGGCAATATCGCCTATACGCTCAAGATGCTCGGCGGCGAGCCCGTGGTAATGGCCACGGTGGGCACGGACGCCGAACCCTACCTGCAGTACCTGCGCGGCCTGAACATCGACACCACGCATATCCGCGTGCTGCCCGATACCTTCACGGCGCAGGCCATGATCACCACCGACCTGGACAACAACCAGATCACCGCCTTCCACCCCGGCGCGATGAGCCAGTCTCAGCTCTCCAACGTCAAGGATGCGCTGGGTGGCAACCCCGCGCCGGCACTCGGCATCGTCGCCCCGGACAGCCGCGAGGGCATGCTGCACCACGCGCGCCAGTTCGCCGAGTCCGGTATTCCTTTCATTTTTGACCTCGGTCAGGCTATGCCGCTGTTCAACGGCGAAGACCTGCGGGAGTTCGTTGAACTCGCCAGCTACGTGACAGTCAATGACTACGAAGCGCAGGTCCTGCTGTCCCGCACCGCCTGGACCAGCGCCGAGGTTGCCGCCAAGGTTCGTGCCTTCATCGTCACGCACGGCGAGCGCGGCGCCAGCATCTATGCCGATGGTCAGCAGTACGCGATCCCGGCCGTTCCGGCCGAGCGCATCGTGGACCCGACCGGCTGTGGCGACGCCTTCCGCGGTGGCCTGCTGTTCGGCATTGAAAACGGGTTAGACTGGGAAACCACTGGCCGCCTGGCATCGCTGATGGGATCGATCAAGATCGCACAGCAGGGTCCGCAGAACCACGGGCTGCCGCTCGACGAAATCGGCAACCGCTTCCAGTCTGCATTCGGCTACCGCTACGCCTGATCTGCGGCACGGGCGTGGCACCTTTACGGGAATGGAAATGAACAGCAAGATCCGAACCGGTGTCGTCGCCGTTTTTGCCGTGGCGGCGCTGGTCAGCGGCTGTGCCACGGACTCCAGCTCCAACAGCGTCTACTCGACCGGACAGGCACAGCGCGAACAGACCGTGCGCTACGGCGTGGTCGAAGGCGTGCGCGACGTGATGATCCAGGGCGGCCAGACCGGCGCCGGCACCCTTGCCGGTGGCGCGATTGGCGGCGTGGCCGCGGGCAGCCTAATCGGCAGCGGCAACGGCTCCGTGGCGGCCGGCATCCTGGGCGCGGTGCTCGGCGGCATTGCCGGCAGCGCGGCCGAAAACAAGGTCAACCAGCGGCGCGCGCTCGAGATCACGGTCCGGCTGGAAAACGGCGAGATGCGCGCGATCACGCAGGAAGCCGACGAACTGTTCCGGCCCGGCGATCAGGTGCGGTTGCTGACCGCCGGCGGCGTGACGCGCGTCACGCACTGATCCGCCAGCGTCCCGGTTGCTGAAGGCGCCGCGTCCGAGAGGATGCGGCGTTTTTCTTTTGCGAGGCCGGGTCAGGCTGCCCGGGACAGCGAAGCCATGGCCTCTCCGCGGCGGGAAGCCCAAAAGAAAAACCCGCCGGGCATGCGCCGTCGGCGGGTTGGGCAAGACTGGTGTCTTGCAGGCCGGATACGGTGTATCCGGCCACTATGGCACGCTGTACGTGCCCGGGCGACTCCTTGCGGTAGTCGTGGCCCCCACTCGACCGAGTGAGGCTTACGGACGGTTGCCCGTCGGGAACGGCCAGGCCGCAGCCGGGTTCAGCGCGGTCTTGGCAGCGGCAGCAGGAGCAACGGCGGGCGCAGCGGCAGGGGCAGCCGCTGGGGCAGCCTTGGCCTTCTTCGCAGCCGGCTTCTTGGCAGCGGCCTTCTTGGCAGCCGGCTTCTTGGCGGCGGTCTTCTTGGCAGCAGCCTTCTTGGCCGGTGCAGCCTTCTTGGCAGCGGCCTTCTTGGCCGGTGCTGCCTTCTTGGCGGCGACCTTCTTGACTGCAGCCTTCTTGGCCGGTGCTGCCTTCTTGGCGGCGACCTTCTTCACTGCAGCCTTCTTGGCCGGCGCTGTCTTCTTGGCGGCGACCTTCTTCACTGCAGCCTTCTTGGCCGGCGCTGCCTTCTTGGCGGCGACCTTCTTCACTGCAGCCTTCTTGGCCGGCGCTGCCTTCTTGGCGGCGACCTTCTTCACGGCGGCCTTCTTGGCGGCCGGCGCTGCCTTCTTGGCGGCTACCTTCTTCACAGCGGCTTTCTTGGCCGGTGCAGCCTTCTTGGCTGCCGGCTTGGCGGCCTTCTTGGCCGCCGGCTTCTTCTTCGCAGTCGTTGCCATGGATAACTCCTTCACTAGTGAGTGAATATCGAATGACCTAGGTTGGCGACCCGACCGACCCGAGGCGCAGCACTCTGCCACTGCCTCAGTCGAGCGAGCGATTCATCGGCGCACGGCACTTCCTCCACCGCACGCTAATGAATTCGGTAGCAGGGCCGTCGCCCACGGCGACGCCCCCGAATATTCGATCAGCCCGCGCCGCCCGTCGAGTCGGCGCGCAGCCAGCAATGAGGAGATATCGGACGGCTTGCCTGCGGTGCGGGCCTGGCCTCGCGCACGGCAGACGGCATTCATCTTGAGGTAGCCGGCCCATCCCGTCAGTGGGCCAAAGGAGACTGCACGCGTTTTAAGAAGCCGGTTCGGCCTGGTCTGCGTCAAAGTTCTCGTGCTCCTCAGCTACCCGCATCACTGTGTCACTGCATCGAAGCGCGCATCGCGCTCGTCGTTCAATCTTGCTTCTTGCTTTCGGCTTCGCTGCAATGAAGTGAGACTCTTGTCAAGGCGAATCATAATTCGTTTGCACGATGATGTTAAGAAAAAAGTGCAAAAAAACTTGCGTGCGCGCGCGAGTCGATCTAGCCGGCGCGCACCGCTTCGCGAAGACATCGCCAACACCATCGCGCAACGACGCCTGCATGCCTCGACGCATGTCCTCATCGGCGACGCGAACACGCGCCTCGACCCACGCGAATGCACGCACTCCAACACGAGCGTCACGCCGCTCGCGTCATGCGTGGTCGCACGCATGGAGGCGGTGTATCACGGCATTAAAAGGCACGCGCAACGCTCATCGCACAGACTGGAAACCCGCATGAACAAAGGCTTTACGGCAGACGAAGCAAAACCGGAAGAGGCGCGCTCCAATGCACGCGCAGCGAGTGTGTCGCCGAGCGCGCTGCCATCTGCGGTCACGGCGGAGGCACCGGATGCGACGCGCCTCGCGTGCGATGTTTCACTCGCGACGACGACGCGCACGCTGGTCTCTCGCATCGATGCCTCCGACTGCGCGCGACAGTGATGCGCCAACGCAACGGTTTGTATCGGAGCAACAGCTCGACGTCCTCAGAAGCGTTGCGATCCGGCAAAGCTTTCGCAACGAACTCGCATCGCGATGCCCGAAGGCAACGATCGACACGCGCATCGACACCCGTCACGCGATGCCGCTGTCCTCAGGACAGTCTTCGCGAGACACGTTCGTGCCGCGTGCGTGGACGCCAGTGAAACCGCGCGAGGCGCAAGGCTTAGAGGATTGCTTCGGGCACACGCGCGGCGCCTTTTGCTGCGACACAAAATTCCCGCAAACGGCTTGTGCATGCGGCTTTCGGAAAAGCGTGCAAGAGCGGCGCGGACCTTGGCCGCACCAGTCCGCCGATTGCGGAGCGCCAGCCGCGCCAGTAGATTGGCGGACACGCTTGACGCTGCCAGGCTGTGCGACTGGCTGCGCGGCATGGCTGCCGGCATCGGTGCCGGCAGCCGCCACCACCCGAGAGGAGACTTCATGCGCATTCACCCCCAAGCCATCGCCGCGCGCACGCTGCTGCGCGCCGGCATGTTCGCCGCCGTCATGCTCACCAGCGCCGCGGCGCTCGCCCAGGCCACGCCGAGCGGAAACTGGAAGACCATTGACGACGCCACCGGCAAGCCGCGCGGCCTGGTGGAGATCACCGAGAAGAACGGCGTCTTCAGCGGCCGCCTGGTGAAGACCTTCGTCGACGGCGACGGCAAGCCGAAGGTGTGCGACAAATGCACCGACGCGCGCAAGGACCAGCCCATCATCGGCATGACCATCCTCTCCGGCTTGCGCAAGACCGGCGACAACGAATGGAGCGGCGGCGAGATCCTCGACCCCGAGAACGGCAAGGTCTACAAGAGCAAGATGTCGCTGTCCGACGATGGCAACAAGCTCAACGTGCGCGGCTTCATCGGCATCAGCCTGCTGGGCCGCACGCAGACCTGGGAGCGCGAGCACTGATGCTTAGTGGTCGGCGCGATGGCAGTGTGTGGACAGGACATTGCAGCGCGTCAGGGTTTCTCCGCATCATCGATGCGGGCACGACGCCCGCTATCGCGCCTTGCGAGAAAGCACCGCAAGGCGCACGTCAAGCGAACTGACGGCCAGTCCCGGTAACATGGTCCGGCATCCGCGGCAGAGGCGAGCGCTGTTGCGCCGCGGATCGATCCAACAGATCCAGCCGGAGACGACCATGCGACAGATCCCCGCCAGCCGCGCGCTGGCCCTTGCCTTGCCATCTCTTGCCGCGGCTGCGGCCCTCACCGTTGCCACCGTTCCTCTGCAAGCGCACGCGGCCGATGCATGGCCCGGCCACGTCATCAAGTTCGTGGTGCCGTTCACCGCAGGCGGTGCCAACGACCTGGTGGCGCGTGCCGCGGCCGACGCCGTCAGCAAGCGCCTGGGCCAGCCTGTCGTGATCGAGAACCATCCCGGCGCGGGCGGCGTGGTCGGCGCCGACTTTGTGGCCAAGAGCAAACCCGATGGCTACACCTTTCTCGTCGGCGCGGTCGGCACCGTGACCAACAGCCTGATCCGCACGAAGATGCCTTACGCAGCGGACGACCTGGTGCCCGTGTCGCTGATCGCGGTGAGCCCGTCGGTGATCGTGGCTTCGCCGTCTCTGCCGGCGAACAATCTCAAGGAGCTGATCGACTACTCGAAGAAGCAAAGCGGCGGCGTCAACTTCGCCACGGCGGGCAGCGGCAGCACGCCACACTTCGTCGAGGAGATGCTCAAGGAGAAAGGTGCGTCGCTGACGCCGGTGCCATACAAGAGCGGTTCGGAGAGCATCACCGCGGTGATGGGCGGCCAGGTCGCCGCGACGTCCGAAGCGAGCGTGGTAGTGCTGCCGCATATCAAGGCGGGCAAGCTCAAGGCGCTCGGCGCAACATGGGACAAGCGCATGAGCGCCGCGCCGAACATTCCCACCACGGCTGAACAGGGCATGCCTGAAGTCCGCATCGGACACTGGGCCGGCATCTTTGCACCCAAGGGCACCGACCCCGCCATCCTGAAGAAGCTCAATGCGGAAATGACGGCGGCCATGCAGACGCAGGAGACACGCGAACGCCTGCTGCCAAATGGCATCGAGCCGGCCGGTGGTTCGCGGGAGAGCTTTGTCGCCTTCATCAAGTCCGAACGCGAGCGGCTGGGCCGGATTGCAAAGAAAGCCAATATGAGCGCCGACTGAGAAATATTTTCAAACTGACCAGCCGGTTATTTTCGCCAATGTATTGAGGCGGCCCTTCTTGCGAAGGGCCGTTTTCTTTTCCGCACCCAGTCCTTGGGGCCAGAGCAGTCTTGCGCAGCGCTAGTTATGGCGTTTTACGCACTTACTTCGCTCTTATTGTTTTCTATTAGAGACATGCGTATGTGGCAAACAATGTCTGTGTCTTGTTCGCAACGTCAATTGCAACGCAAATCATTCGCATTTATATTCGCCGAGCCAAAATCATCGCCCCCATGACCGCATCGTCGATTCCCGTGCATTCGCGCTGGCGGCGGCGCCGGCCGGGTCCGGGGCGAACAAGAGACACACGCTAATGAACCGCCGCTCCCAACGTACCCCCATCGCAACCGCGCTGATCGCGCTGTTTGCCGCGCCCGCTGCATCGCTTGCCCAGCAGGCACCCGCCACACCCGTGCAGCAGTCCGCGGCACCCGCCACGACGCTGCAGGAGGTGGTCGTCAATGGCGCGGCCTCGCGCGACGATTTCAACGCGGGCAAGAGCTCCATCAGCAAGCTGCCTGAAGACCTGCACGACGTGCCGCAATCGGTCACGATCGTGAACAAGGCCCTGATGGAATCGCAGGGGGTAAGTTCGCTGGCCGATGCGCTGCGCAATGTGCCGGGCATCACCATCGGCGGCGCCGAAGGCGGGCAGATCGGCAACAACATCAACCTGAACGGCTTCTCGGCCCGCACCGATATCTACCTGGACGGCTTCCGCGATCGCGGCCAGTACTACCGCGATACCTTTGCGCTCGATTCCGTCGAAGTGCTGATGGGCCCGTCGTCGATGCTGTTCGGCCGCGGCTCCACCGGCGGCGTGATCAACCAGGCCACCAAGAAGCCGCAGATGAAGGCGGCCACCGAAGTGACGGGCTCGGTCACCACCAATGGTCTGGTGCGCGCCACGGCCGACTACAACACGCCCACGGGCGATACCTCGGCCTTCCGCATCTCGGCCATGGCGCAGGACGGGCGGCCCAGCACGCGTGACGAGATGACGGTGCAGGATTTCGGCATTGCGCCGTCGTGGCGGTTCGGCATCGGCACGCCCACGGAAATCACCCTGTCGGCGCTGCTGCAGCACAACCACGACATGCCGGACTATGGCTTCTCGAACCTGAACGGCCATCCGACCAATGTCGACCGCAACACCTTCTACGGCTTCACCGACGACCGCACCAACCAGGACGTCGCCTCGCTGAGCGCCGGCATCACGCACAAGTTCTCGCCCAACCTGCGCCTGCGCAACCAGACGCAGTTCAACTACGTGGAAACCGACGCGCGGGAAACGGCGCCGAACTCGGTCGGCTCGGTCAGTGCACGCGGCTTCACGCCGCTGACCACCAGTACCCTGCCGCTGGACCAGCTGTTCGTGCGCCTGCAGAGCCACGACCGCAAGATCCGCGACTATTCGATCTTCAACCAGACCGAGCTGACGGCCAACTTCGACACCGGCTCCGTCAAGCACACGCTGCTCATGGGCGCGGAGATTGGCCATGACGGCTACAACAACCAGAACTACTACCGCAACGGCAGCTGCAACGGCGTCGCGCTGAACCCGGCCGCGACCTCGACCGCGGCCGCCGGCACGTCGGGCTTCGTCGCCTGCGAGCCGCTGGTCAACCCGACCTACACGGCATCGCCGGCCAACGTGCCGACCAGCACCGGCAACCTGCAAGGCGGCTCGGCCAACACCCTCGCCGCCTACCTGAACGATTCGATCGAGTTCACCAAGCAATGGAAGGCCGTCGCAGGCTTGCGCTACGACCGCTACATCGCCAGCATCAGCAATTCGATCAACTCGACGAACACGCTGGGCAATACCGCGCTGGCCAGCGCCGACCAGACCGTCAACTACACCAGCGTGCGCCTGGGTGGCATCTGGCAGCCGACCGAAGCCCAGTCCTACTATGTGTCGTATGGCACGTCGTTCAACCCGTCGCTGGAGCAGCTGGTCGGCACCGTCGGCCAGCAGAGCCTGGACCCGGAGAAGAACAAGTCGTATGAAGTGGGCGGCAAGTGGGACCTGATGGGCGGCGACCTGTCGCTGACCTCGGCGGTGTTCCAGATCACCAAGGACAATGCCCGCAGCCAGATCGACGCCACCACCTACGCGCTGTCCGGCAAGATCCGCGTGAAGGGTTTCCGCGCCGGCGCCACGGGACATATCACCAACAAGTGGCAGGTGTTCGCAGGCTATACCTACCTGGACGGCGAGATCATCAACGGCATCGCCACCGGCACGACCGGCAAGGTGCCCACCAACACCCCCAAGCACACCGCCACGGCCTGGACCAGCTACACCTTCCTGCCCAACTGGGAGGTCGGCGGCGGCGCCTTCTATATGTCGGAGCGCTTTGCCAACAACACCAATACGGTCCAGGTGGGCAGCTTCGTGCGCTGGGATGGCATGCTGGCCTACCACCAGCCGAAGTACGATGTGCGCCTGAACCTGTTCAACATCTTCGACAAGAAGTATTACGATGCGCTGATCCAGTCCGACGGCGGACGCTCGGTGCCGGGCACCGGCCGCACCGCCATGCTGTCGTTCACCTATCGCATGTAAGCCCGCAAGGAAAGCCGCCATGCTGGTCGTCATCCCCCAGGTCCTCAACGCCGAACAGGTCGGCGCCGTGCGCGAACGGCTGGAACAGGCGGGCGATGCCTGGGTCGACGGCCGCGTCACGGCCGGCTACTCGGGCGCGCCGGTCAAGTTCAACCAGCAGATCGACGAACGCTCGGACGTGGCGCTGGAGTGCCAGCGCCTGATCCTTGGCATGCTCGAGCGCAACCCGCGCTTCATCAGCGCCGCGCTGCCCAATATCGTCTATCCGCCGATGTTCAACCGCTACAGCGAGGGCATGACGTTCGGCGCCCATGTGGACGGCAGCGTACGCATCCATCCGCACGACGGGCGCAAGCTGCGCACCGACATCTCGGCCACGCTGTTCCTGTCGCCGCGCGACAGCTATGACGGCGGCGAGCTGCAGGTGCAGGACACCTACGGCATGCACGCGGTCAAGCTCGAGGCTGGCGACATGGTGGTCTACCCGGCCACCAGCCTGCACCAGGTCACGCCGATCACGCGCGGCACGCGCGTAGCCAGCTTCTTCTGGATCCAGAGCCTGGTGCGCGACGACACCCAGCGCGCGCTGCTGTTCGACATGGATAACGCCATCCAGCGCCTGAACCAGACCGGCGCCGATGAAGACGCGCGTCGGACCCTGGTGGGCTGCTACCACAACCTGCTGAGGCAGTGGAGCGAGACCTGAGCCGGTTCAATGCCGTGACAGAAGGAAAAAAGGCCGGGCGGTTACACACCGCCCGGCCTTTTTGCTGGCTGCCGGTTTCCGTACTGCCTTACATCCGGTAGCGGATCGTCGCCATGACGCTGCGCGGTGCGCCCGGCATATTCAGGTTGGGATTGGTACCGTGCGCCGAGACGATGTAGCTCTTGTCGAACAGGTTGTACAGGTTCAACTGGGCCTCGAAGGCGCCGCGGCGATACCAGGCCATCATGTCGGCCGTGACATAGCCGGGCAGCGTCACGGTATTGGCCGGATCGGCGTAGCGCGCGCCCACCATGTTCAGGCCGGCGCCCACGCCAAAGCCATAGCCCAGGCTCTTGGTCAGCCAGACGTTGCCCGAATGCTTGGGCGTGATCGTGGCGCGCTTGCCCTGGAACGCCGCCGACGACTTGGTCACTTCGGTGTCCAGGTAGGCGTAGCCGGCGAGGAAGCGCCAGCCGCCACCGAGCTCGGCCGCGCCCGAGAGCTCCACGCCGTCGGTGCGCTGCTCGCCGATCGGGATCAGCGCCGTGGCGGTGGCGTTGGCCACTTTCATATTGGTGCGCTCCAGGCGGAAGACCGAGACCGTGGCGCTGGCCTTGCCGTCCAGGAAATCGTACTTGGCCCCGACTTCGGTGTTGTTGGTGGTCTCGGGCGCCAGTTGCGTGTTGTTGGCCGCGAGCGCGAACGCCTCGCCTGACGGCTGGAACGACTTGCTCCACGACACGTAGTAGGACTGTGCCTTCGTCGGCTGCCAGACCAGGCCGGCGCGCGGACTCCACGCGTTGTCGGTGCGCGACAGGTTCGGCTGGCCGGCGATGTTCTGGCGGGTCTCCTGCTCGAAGCGGTCGTAGCGCAGGCCCACCAGTGCCTTCCATTGCTCGCTGAGGGTCAGCATGTCCTGCGTGTAGAACGCCAGGGTATTGAAGACGCCCAGGTTGTTGGTAGCCGGCGTGCCCGGCGCCAGGCGCGCCAGCGTGGGCAGCACCGGATTGAACAGGTCGAAGTTCGCTACCTGCCCGTTGGCACCTAGCACGGGCCTGGTGTTGTTGACCTGGTTCTTGTTCTGCTGGCCGATCTCCACGCCGTACAGCAGCTCGTGCTGCATGCTGAGGATGCTGGCCTTCTGCGTCAGGTCGGTCTGGTTGAACCAGCCATGCTCCTCGCGGCCGACATTGCCGTGGTTCATGGTGAAGGTCTGGGCCGCCTCGTTGACCGTACTGGTCAGCGTGTTGTTGCGGTCCAGCGAATAGTGGTAATAGCGCGTGGCATTGCGGATCGACCAGTTGTCGTTGAAGCGGTGGTTGATCGTCGCCGTGCCCGAGTACACGCGCGACTGCGAGTAGTCGGCATCGCGCGCGTTGGCCGCGCCGTAGTAGCGCGAGGCCGGCACGTCGACCGGACGGCCCTTGTAGGCCGGGATGCCGAAGTCCGTCACGCGGCGGTCCTCGAGATAGTCGGCCTGCAGCAGCACGGTGGTCTCGGGCGCGATTCGCAGTTCGAGCGACGGCGCAATGGCCTTGCGATCGAGGAACTGCTGCGAGCGGTAGCTGTTGGCCTTCTCCACGGCCCCGGTCACGCGGAATGCGGCGGCACCATCGGCGAACACGCGGCCGACGTCAGCCTCGGCGCGGCGGTCGGCCCACATGCCGTAGCTGAGCGCGAAGTCGGTTACGTCGATGCCCGGCTTCTTGGTCACGCGGTTGATCAGGCCGCCCGAGGAGCCGCGGCCGTAGAGCACCGCCGCCGGCCCCTTGATGACTTCGACCCGGTCTACGTTGGACAGGTCGCGGAAATACAGCGCATCGTCGCGGATGCCGTCGACGAACTGGTCGGCAATCGCGGTAAAGCCGCGGATCGACACCTGGTCACGCTGGCCGTCGCCGGTGGAGAACGACACCCCCGGCACGTTCTTCAGGGCATCCTGCATCGAGGTGGCGTGCTGGTCGCGCATGACATCGGCCGTGACCACGTTGACCGTTTGCGGGACGTCGCGCAGCGGCGCCTCGGTCTTGGTGGCGCTGACCGTCTTGGACGGGTTATAGCCGCTCCCCAGGTCCTGGCTGGCGTCGGCCCTGACCGTGACCTCGGGAAGGCTCTGCTGAGGCGCCGCAGCAGCACCGGCCTCCTGGGCATGGACGATGCCGGCCAGCATGGGCTGGCAGGCGAATACCGTCAGAACGGCGCGGTGTACCGGATGCAGTTTAAGGCTCATTTCCCTGTAATTTTTTGTAATGCTATCGACAAAATGCGACGCATTATCATTTACAGGGAGGAATAGGTCAAATTTGCGGACAAATATCCGCATTTGCCTTGCGGACAAGGAACGTGTTACGTCACATTCGGATCAGGCGCCCGCGACTTCTCACCCGAACTGTTCTGCCAGCGCGTGGCGCGCCGCGGCGATGAAATCCGGTTCGCCGCGCCTGGCCGGCAACAGGAAAAATTCCGCTTCCGGCAGGGCTGGCAGGCCGAGCCTGCGCTGGCCGGCGGCATCCAGCGGCGCCACTCCCGGGCCAATCGCCGACGCATTGAGGCAGGAAAGGCCAAGCCCCGCGGCCAGTGCCAGGTGCAATCCGGCCACGCCCGACGCCGAGTGCGCGATCTCGAAGTGACGATGCTTGCGCACCAGCAGCTTCACCACGAACTGGTGCAGCGAGCAGGAGTCGGGCAACAGCACGAGCGGCAGCACCGGCGGCAGGTTGCCGGCCTCCCCTTGCGCAGTCACCCATGACAGCGACTCGCGCCGCAGCAGTGTCCCGCGCCGTGCCGCCGCCTGGCCGCGCGTGCCGACGATACGCATGCTCAGGCCGATATCGAAGGCGTCCATGTCCGCCGTGGCGTCGATCACGGCGCTCTTCATCACCGTGACGTGCAGGCGCAGCAGCGGGTGGCGCTCGCGCAGGCGGCGCAGCATGCCGGCGATCTCCGCCGGCCGGAAGTAATCGGTCACCGCGAGCCGCAACTCCCCTTCCAGCACGCGGCCGCGCAGCTCCTGCAGCGCCATGTCGTTAAGGGCCAGGATGCGCCGCGCATGCTCCAGCAGCCGCGTCCCCGCCGGCGTCGGCGCCGCGCCTTTCCGGCCGCGCGTGAGCAGCGGCACGCCGGCGCGCTCCTCCAGTTTGCGCAACTGCTCGCTGACGGAAGACTGCGACAGGAACAGCCGGGGCGCGGCCGCGGACAGGCTGCCGCTGTCGGCTACCGTGACGAAGGTGCGCAACTGGTCGGTGTCGAATCCGCGCATGGCAATCCCCCGATTCCTGATGATCCTGTTGATTCGGAGAATCCGATGGTTCATATCGGAACTTCCCGCTTTTCCGATATTACACCGTCACCTACCATGACATCACCGACGCAAACAGGAGCCCAGCCATGCCCCACATCAACCTGCAGATCTCCGGCCAGCCCGACGCCGCCCTCACCCGCCGCAGCGCCGCCGCGGTGGCCGAACTCACGCAGCTCGTGCTCGGCAAGAAACCCGACGTCATCGCCATCGCGGTCCAGTACGTGCCGCGCGAGCAGTGGATCATCGGCGGCGAGCCGCTGTCCGAAACCGGGCGCAATGCCTTCCATCTCGATATCAGCGTGACCGATGAAACCAATACCAAGGCGGAGAAGGCCGCGTACCTGAAAGCCGTGTTCGAAGCCCTGTCCGAGCTGATCGGCAATGTGCATCCGGTCTCGTATATCCACGTGATCGATGCGCGTGCCGCGGCCTATGGGTATGGCGGGCTGACGCAGGAGTACCGGCATCAGCATGGCTGAGTGAACACAGCGGCGAGCCGGGCCCGCTCTCCCATGCATGGGAGAGCGGAGAAACCAATGCGGAAGCATGCCCCACGAGCCACGTACAGGCTGACGGGACAATTCCCCCCTTAATCCCGCTCCCTGCTTCTTGTAGATTGATGGCTTGTCAACCAGTGTGAGCGTGTGCCGTCAGCCGCACCACCCGCCACAAGGAATAGCCACCATGAAACATGTCACCCTGCCCGATGGCGAGCGCGTGCCCGCGCTTGGCATGGGAACGTGGAATATGGGCGAACACCCCGCCGCGCGTGCCGAGGAGATCGCCACGCTGCGGCTGGGCCTGGACCTGGGGCTGAGCCTGATCGATACCGCCGAAATGTATGGCGAGGGCCAGTCCGAAGAGATGATCGGCGAGGCCATCGCCGGCCGGCGCGACGAGGTCTTCCTGGTCAGCAAGGTCTACCCGCACAACGCCAGCCGGCGCGGCACCGTGGCCGCGTGCGAACGCAGCCTGCGCCGCCTTGGCACCGACCGCATCGACCTCTACCTGCTGCACTGGCGCGGCGGCATCGCGCTGGAGGAAACCGTGCAGGCGCTGCAAGGCCTGCAGCGCGACGGCAAGATCCGCCACTATGGCGTGAGCAACCTTGACCTGTCCGATATGGAGGAGTTGTGGGCCGTTCCCGGCGGCGACCAGGTTGCGGTCAACCAGCTGCTCTACAACCTGACCCGCCGTGGCATCGAATGGGACCTGCTGCCCTGGATGCACGCGCGTGGCGTGCCGGCGATGGCCTACTCGCCGATCGAGCAGGCGCGGCTGGTGCGGCATCCGAAGCTGGTGCGCTTCGCGCAGGCCAACGGCATGACGCCGGTTCACGTCGCGCTGGCCTGGCTGCTTGCGCGCGACGACATCATCGCAATCCCGAAGACCGGACACCGCGAACGCCTGCGCGAGAACTTCGGCGCGCTGCAGCACCCGCTCACGCCGCAACAACTGCAGGAACTCGACCGCCTGTTCCCGCCGCCGGGCGGACCCGGGCCGCTGGAAATGCTGTAGCGGGCCGCCGGCCTTAGTGAGTGTTAATGCGTGTTATTGCGTGCGCGCGATATAGCGCTCGCGATCGACGTAGCGCGTCAGGTAGGCGCGCGCCTTCTCGCGCGTGTCGGTGGTGACGCGGTCGGCCGCCTGGCGAGCGCCGGACTTGCCGTGCGAGGACACCATCTGGCCACCGAGATAGGTGCCGAAGGCATCGTGCATGGCCTTCAGTTCGCCGTTGCACGCAGCCAGCGCCGAGGACACCACGTCTTTGGTCTGCGCCTTGCCGGACACACCTGCGTCGGCCTGGTGCTGCACGCAATCCATGTAGCGGGCACGCAGCGCCTGCCAGCCGTTGTCGGCGTTCGTGCCCGCGCTGGCGGCATTGGTGGCGTTGGCGGCCTCGCCCGCATCGGGCGCGGGCGGTTGCGACCCGCAGGCACCGAGCAGCGCGGCGAGCAGCAGGATGGAAAGCTTGGGGGCATGGAGGATCGTCTTCATGCGTCGGGACTGTACCGCAGCGTGCGCATCCTCGCCGCGCCAAAGTCGACCATACGCCACAACATTAACAAATGGAAACGACTTCAACGTGTTGCATACGGTCCGCGATTGGTCCGCAAGCGGCCGGGCACTATGCTTCAAAGAACACAAACAAGCAGAAGGAGATCCCATGAAGCGCCGCTCATTCCTCCAAACTGGTGCGGGTCTTGTCCTGGGCAGCCTGTCGCTGGTTGCCTGCACCACCACGGGCCCCGAGGCGAAAAGTGACAAGGCCGCGCAGCGCCGCGAACTGGATTCCGGCGTGGATGGCACGCTCAGCCGTCTCTACAGCACCGTCAATGGCTCGCGTGACCTGGCGAACAAGGCGCGCGGCATCCTGGTCTTCCCCAAGACACTGACGGCGGGCTTCGTCGTCGGCGGCGAGTATGGCGATGGCGCGCTGCGCTCGGGCGGTGCCACGCGCGGCTACTACCGCCTGATCGCGGGCTCCGTCGGCTGGCAGATCGGCGCGCAGTCCAAGTCCATCATCCTGATGTTCCTGACGCAGGACGCCTACGAGAAGTTCGTGCGCAGCAACGGCTGGACCGCCGGCGTTGACGCCACCGTGGCACTGGCAACCGTTGGCGCCAACGGCGTGCTGGACACCAACACGGCGCAGCATCCGATCGTCGGTTTTGTCATGACCAATGCCGGCCTGATGGCCGGACTGAGCCTCGAAGGCAGCAAGATCACCAAGCTCGATCTGTAGCGCGCCACCACGTGGTGCCGCCGTTTTTTCCGGCGGCACCGCGGCGACCGGATAGAATTCGTCCCTTTGGCCGAATTCCTCCCATGTGGTTCAAGAACCTGCAGCTCCACCGTTTTTCCGCTCCATGGTCACCCGGCGCCGACGAAGTCGAAGCCAGCCTGGCCAAACACGCCTTCTTCCCCGGCACCAGCCTTGAAATGCAGACGCAGGGCTGGGCCTCGCCGCGCGACAACGGCCAGCTGGTCCACACCGTGGGCCGCCAGATGCTCCTGACGCTGCGCACCGAGAAGAAGCTGCTGCCCGCCACCGTGGTCAACCAGGTGACCAAGGCGCGCGCCGCCGAGATCGAGGAGCAGCAGGGCTACAAGCCCGGCCGCAAGCAAATGAAGGAACTGAAGGAGCAGGTCACCGAAGAACTGCTGCCGCGGGCCTTCAGCATCCGCCGCGACACGCGCGTGTGGATCGACCCCGACAACGGCTGGCTGGCCATCGACGCCGCCGGCGCGGCCAAGGCCGATGAAGTGCGCGGCATGCTGTTCAAGGCACTCGACCCGCTGCCGCTCGCGAACCTGCACGTGAACCAGTCGCCGGTGGCCGCCATGACCGACTGGCTGGCCACCGACACCGCGCCCGCCTGCTTCACGGTGGACCAGGAGATCGAGCTCCAGTCCGGCGCCGAAAGCAAGGCCACCGTGCGCTACGTGCGCCATCCGCTCGATGCCGAAGACCTGCGCCGCCATATCTCCGGCGGCAAGCGCTGCACGCGCCTGGCCATGACCTGGAACGACCGCGTGTCGTTCGTGCTGACCGATTCGCTGGCGATCAAGCGCGTGGCGCCGCTGGATGTGATCAAGGAACAGGCCGACAACACCGGCAGCGACGAAGACGAGCGTTTCGACGCCGATTTCGCGCTGATGGCCGGAGAACTGGCCGGCATGCTGGGCGACCTGACCGAGGCGCTCGGCGGCGAGCGCAAGGTCTGAGGCCAGCGCCACACGCTCTTGAAATCGTTCGACGGCCGCCTTGCGCGGCCGTTTTTTCTGCCCGGCCCCGCTAGCCTCAGTCGAGCCAGTTGACCGCCGGGAAGCGGCCGGCAAAACCGGCCGGCATCGGCATCACCTTCTTTTCGTGGTAGTCGAAGAACACGAAGCCCGACTTGGCCATGGCGATCAGCGCGCCGTCCTGCGGGCGCGTGATGCGGAAGATGATGTCGCCGCCGTACTTGTTGAAATCCATCACGCCGACCTCGAACAGCAGCTGGTCGCGCGCGTGCGCTTCATTGCGGTACATGGTGGCCAGGTCCGTGACGATGATGCCGAGACCCTCCACCCTGTCGCCCTCGCTGCCAAACTCGAAGAGGAAGCGGGCGCGCGCCTCGGAAATCATCGAGATCATCGAATCGTTGGCCAGGTGGTTGGCCGAGTTGATGTCGGTGACGCGCACGGTCAGGTGGGTCGAATAGCAGAACTGGTCGTCGGGAAAGTCGAGTTGAAGACGGGCCATGGCGGCATCGGGCAGAGTGGACAGGAAGCCACCGTCCGGCGTGCGCAAGGATCATTCAATCCCGGCAGGCTGGCGGCGAGGCGCCCATCATAGTCGATCCGGCCGGTTCGGCCAGCAGGTCTCAGGGGTCCGGCGTGCTCGAACACATAGGTGATGCGGTCCGTGCGAATACGCGCACGCCGGACGGCACCACCTCGACCTTCGGCAGCCGGATTCATCATGGCTTGGGTCTGCGGCGCGAACGGCACCAAGGTGATCGGGGAGCGTCCGCCATATTGCATACAATTTTGGAATACAATAACCATCCTTGAACCGTAGTGAGCCGGCATACCCCGGACAGGAGGAGACCATGACATCCCGCGAAACCAGCCCGATCACGCAGCACGTTGCCGCCCTGGAGCCCATTGAGAATTACCTGAAAGGTCATGCGACCGGCAAGGGCGAGTACATCCGCAAGGCGTTCCACCCGGACGCGCGCATCATCTCCTTCCGCGACGGCGTCCATTACAGCCTGACCGTCGAGGAATTCATCTCCGCACGGTTCCAGGGCGAGCCCGCCGCGGACGAGGCCCAGCGCAAGCGCTTCATCACGCAGTTCGATGTCACCGGCAACGCCGGCGCGGCCAAGGTAGTGCTGCAGTATCCGGGCGTGACGTTCACCGACTACTTCACGCTGCTGGAAATCAACGGCGTGTGGGGCATCGCCAACAAGACCTTCAGCGCAGCGACGCCGGCGTAAGCCAGGTAACAGTTGCCGGGCGCGTGCCGGCGGCGCGGGGCCCGGGCCGGGCAAGACGGGCCTTGAGTTCGGCGCGCTCGCTGAAGTGCGGCGCGGCCAGCCAGGCTCCGAGTTCGTCGCGCCAGTTCTCCCACGCGTTTTCGTCGAACTCGAATTCCTCGTCGAGCCGCCCGCCGTCGCGCAGGTAGAAGCCCGCCACGCAGGTGCCGTCCCAGTAGGCCACCGCCACTTCGGAGAAGTCGGCAGTGGTGCCGGCGGGCATGTCGCGCAGCAGCATCGCCAGGGTTGCCTTGAACGGTTTGAATTCGTCGGTGGGCATGGCGAACTCCGCTGAGAGGTGGAACGATGCCTCCAGCGTGCGCCTGTTCGCGTGGCCCGTCAATTTGCTGCGTGGCCTGCCCCACGGGCTGTCAATGCCTGGTGCGCAGCACGGTGTATTCACGGCGATCGCGCCACAACCGGCGATGCGGGCTTGCAGCTGACACATTCGTCGTCAAGAATGGGCAATGCCTCTCTTCCAACAGGAGTTGACGACCATGCCAGAAGCAAGCATCACCGCACATCTTCCGACGATGGACATCGAACTCGCGCGGCACAGCGTGCCCGAGGAGAATGCCGATGTCATTTCCGTACTGTTCCGCGCCACGCCTGCCTTCGCCGCCATGGAGCACTGGCTCGCGCAGTCCCCGCCGCTGCCGTTTGAAGACGTGGTCCAGTGGTGGGCGGACATGGTCCGCGCGACCTGGCAGCCATGGCTGGCGCTCAATCCCGCTCTGGCGCTGCTGCTTCCGCCTCAGGACTCGCGCGAATAGGCACGCGGCACCCGGGCTTTTGAGCTTGTTCCGGCACTCCGGCTGACCTAGACTGAATTCCGGCGTTCTGCGCCGTGCACCTGCGCGGCCGCCGCGCTGCCGGCGTTCCGTCGCAGGGCTGGCGTCATGCCGCGCCCTGCAAGGAGACAAGCGATGCTGCAAACCTCCATTTCCGAGCGGGCGCTGTCCCGCGGGCTGCTGGACGTCCTGATCCGCGCGGGGCTGGTCGCCACGCTGGTCATCTTCTGCTTCGAGATCTTCCACCCGTTCTTCGACCTGGTGGTGTGGGCGCTGATCCTGGCCGTCACGATCTATCCGCTGCAGGTGCGGATGCGCGGGCGCCTGGGCCTCAGCGAGGGGCACACCGCCACGCTGATCATCCTGTTTTCGATCGCGATCATCCTGGTGCCGGCGTACCTGCTGGGCCTCGCGGTGTTCGATTCGGTGGAGCACGCGATCGACGTCGTCAAGAGCGGAGACGTGCGCATCCCGCAGCCGCCCGACTCCGTGTCCGCGTGGCCGCTGGTGGGCCAGCAGCTTTACGGGTTCTGGCAGCAAGCCGCCACCGACCTGAGCGGCCTGCTGATGAAAGTCGCGCCGCAGCTGAAGGACTTCAGCGTCGTTCTGCTGGGCAAGCTCGCCGGGGTCGGCACCGGCCTGCTCATATTCGTGTTTGCGCTGATCATCGCCGGCATCATCATGGCCTATGGCGAACTGGGCACGCTCAGCGCGCAGCGCATTGCCTCGCGCATCGTCGGGCCGGACCGGGGCGTGCGCATCGTGGAACTGTGCACCGCGACCATCCGCGCCGTGGCGCAGGGCGTGGTGGGCATCGCCTTCATCCAGATGCTGCTGATCGGTGTCGCGTTCATCATGAAGGACATCCCCGGCGCCGGACTGCTGGCGCTGGCCGTGCTGCTGCTGGGCATCATGCAGTTGCCGGCCACGCTGATCACGATACCGGTCATCGTCTATGTCTTCGCCACGGAGGGCACCAGCGTCGCGACGATCGTGTTCTCGGTCTATGTGTTCGTGGCCGGCCTAGCCGACAACGTACTCAAGCCGCTGCTGCTCGGTCGCGGCGTGGACGTGCCGATGCCGGTGGTGCTCATCGGCGCGCTCGGCGGGATGGTCAGCGGCGGCATCATCGGGCTGTTCATCGGGCCGGTGATGCTGTCGGTCGGCTACCGCCTGTTCTGGCTGTGGGTCGACGACCCTGCCGCCGTCCCTGTCGAAACCGCGGAGCCCAAGCCGGCCGAGACGCTGTCGCCAGCGCCTCCGCGCGTGAGCTGAAAGACACCGCCGGAAAGCTGCCCGATCAGCGTTCCGTCCCCTGGCGGGCCAGCAGATCCGCCATGTCGTCGGCGTGCTCTTCCTCCACGGCCAGGATCTCTTCCATCATGCGGCGCGACGTGGGATCGCGGTCGCCGAGGAACTTGATGATCTCGCGGTAGCTGTCGATCGCAATGCGCTCGGCAACCAGGTCTTCGCGGATCATCTCGGTCAGCGTCTTGCCTTCGACATACTCGGCGTGGGAGCGGCTCGTAAGGCCATCCGGCGCAAAGTCGGGTTCGCCGCCGAGCTGCACGATGCGCTCGGCAATCTGGTCGGCATGGCCCTGCTCCTCGTTCGAATGCGCGAGGAATTCCTCCGCCACGCTTTTCGAGTTCGGACCCTTGGCCATGAAATAGTGGCGGCGATAGCGCAGCACGCAGACCAGTTCGGTGGCCAGCGCATCATTGAGCAGCCGGATCACGGTATCGCGCTCCGCCGCATAGCCGGCCGTCACCGCGCCATCGTCGATATGCTTGCGCGCACGTTCGCGCAGCGTCTTTACATCTGTGAGGAAGGGTGTTGTCGTCATCACGGGCTCCTGTACGGACGGCGCGCAAGGGGACGCGCACGCCGGGGTGGGATGGCACTGTGACGCGAAAAACATGCCAGCCGGCGAAGCTCCCGCCATCGAGGCCTCGGCGGGGATGCGACGGCACCGCCGCTGCGCAGCATGCAAAAAATGCACGGTGTGCGACGGACCGGGTGACAAGGAATTGCAAATTGCTGCGAGTGGTCGCGGACGATTCCCGTGTAACAGCGATTTCGTCGCTATCCAGGCACGCCGCCCGTCCTCAAGCCCCCGCCATTTCCATCAGCCGGCAGACCGTTCTCCAGTTCCGGGCCGTCATCGCGACGCCGAGCAGTCGTTCACTGTTCGCGGCAAGCTTCGATGTTCCGACACCTTTCGGAGCATGCAGATAGAACACCTTGCCATCCAGGTGAAAGCGTTCGGACTCCAGCTTGAGAGCAGCGAGGCGCTCCATGTCGGGACGCGCGGGCGCCTCGGCGAGGAACCCGACCTGCAGGCGGCTCGCGTCGCTTTCGGCATCGGGAAATGGATTCCGCTCGATCGCCCGGCGCAGGTCATTCTGCGACAGCAGCAGCGACGCGGGCAGAAAGCCACGACTGCGCTTGACGCGACGGCCCAGATCGGATGCGATGCGGTCCGCTGCCTCCTTGCCGGCCTGGAACACCACGTTGCCGCTCTGGATGTAGGTTCCGACCTCCACCGCCCCCAGGTCCTCCAGGATCGAAACCAGCTCTTTCATCGGCAAGGCGTTCTTGCCGCCGACGTTGATGCCTCTCAGCAGGAGGATGTAGTGCTTCATTGACGGCGTCCCGGCGATAAGGCGCTACCTGGCGCCGCGTTTCGACTCGGCCTTGCCCAGGCCCCTTGCCATCGCGCCAGAGCCGGCGGCCTTGACCAGCTTGCGGAAGGTCGGACACTCGGCATGACTCGGCGCCGGGCATTCCGCCGCATGCCGCAAGCCGTGGCTCATCGCCCGAAGCCGCTGGATCAGCGCGTCGATCTCATCAGCCTTGTCCCGCAGCAACTGCCGGTCGATCTGTGGCTGGCCATCGGGCGAGAACATGGAACGGATCTCGTCCAGCGAGAGCCCCGCCGCTTGCCCGAGCGCGATCAATGCCAGCTGATCCACCACGCCATCGGCAAACCTGCGCCGGGCGCCTTGCGGGCCCAGTGACACGATGAGCCCCTTCTTCTCGTAGTAGCGCAGTGTCGACGCCGGCACGCCCGTGCGCCTGGCGACTTCGGAGATGTCCATGAGATGGCCCTTGACTTGAAGTTGACTTCAACTTCTATAGTGGCCACACCGTTTCCGCAAGTCAACCGCAAGAGGCTCTCATGACACGCCTGCCTGAAATCGCCACGATCATCGCCATCGGGATCGGCGCCACCGTCCTGATGGACGTCTGGCTGACGTTCCTCAAGCGCATGGGCGTGCCGACGCTCAATTTCGCATACATTGGCCGGTGGGTCGGACACCTCTTTCATGGCACGTTCGCGCATGCGTCGATCGGGCAGGCATCCCCGATTCCCGGCGAACGTGCGCTGGGCTGGCTCACGCACTATGCGACCGGCATCGCCTTCGCAGGGTTGCTCATAGCGATCCACGGGATGGAGTGGGCACAGAGCCCAACCGTGTTGCCGGCCGTCCTTGTCGGCATGGCCACCGTCGCGGCGCCGCTGTTCGTCATGCAGCCGGCGATGGGTTCCGGCTTCGCCGCCTCGCGCACGCCGACGCCGCTCAGGAACTGCATGCGCAGCTTCGCCAACCACACCGTCTTTGGCTTTGGCCTGTACCTGTCCGCGCTCGTCATCGCATGTCTAGCGCAATGAACGCCACATTTCCCAAAGCCAGGCCAAACACCACCGGAGGGATCCCATGAAAAGGCTAGCCGTCATTTATCACAGCGCCCACGGCCACACCGCGCACATTGCCGCGCGTGTGCGGGAAGGCGCAGCGAGCGTCGCCGATACCGAAGCCCGGCTGCTCAAGGCCACGGACCTGGCAGAGGCCCCGGAGGAACTGCTCGGGTACGACGCCTACATCCTCGGCTCGCCGACCTACCTCGGCGGAGTCTCCGGCACCTTCAAGACCTTCATGGATGCCACGGGGCGCCTGTGGCGAACGCAGCAACTCAAGGGGAAGCTCGCTGCCGGCTTCACCGTGTCGTCGCTGCCTGCAGGCGACAAGCAGTCGACGCTGATGTCGATCTTCGTGTTCTCCATGCAGCACGGGATGCTGTGGGTCGGCAACCCGATCCTGCCCGAGCAGCACGCCGGCGTTCCCTATGACGAGGCCGCCAACCGGCTGGGATCTTGGTCGGGCCTGATGGCCCAGTCCGGGCACTCGGCGGCGGCGGACGCGTTCGCGCCCGGCGATGTGAAGACCGCCAGGATGTTCGGCAGGAACTTCGCCGAGACGCTGCATCGCGTCCGCTGAAATGCTCGTCCTGCGCAACGAATACGAGGAACTCCCATGATCCCGAAGAAATACGGGCCGCAACTGTTCAGCCTGGTGCTGTCGGGGCTGATGTCCCTGATCGTTGCCGGCATCTCGACGTATCGCGCTGTCGGCCTGGTACCGGACTTTGCCGGCATGTGGGTCAGCGCATGGCTGACGGCGTGGCTGGTTGCGTTCCCGGCCGTCCTGCTGGTGACGCCGGTGGCGCGGAGGGCCGTGCAGGCACTCGTCGTGGAGGAGTAACAGCGCAATGGCTGTCACCCATGTCCACCATTCACCTGCCCTTCCACTCCGGTGGCCGCCGGCCTACGAACGCCTCCACGCCTTCGCGGAAGTCTTCGCTGCCATAGCACTGCCGCACCAGGTCATCGGTATCGGCCACCGCCTCCACGGTCTGGCGTCGCAATGACTCCTTCACGACCCGCTGCGTAACCGGCGCCAGCGCGGCGAGCCTGTCGCACAGCGCATTGACCTCGCCGTCCAGCGCCTCCGGCGCATGGACGCCTTCCAGAAAGCCGCACGCCAGCGCCGCATCGGCATCGAGTATCTGCGCGAGCAACAGCATGCGGCGCACGGGCTGCAACCCCCACGCCGCACGCAGCTTGGCGAGGTTCTGTGCCGACAGCGTATTGCCGAGCGTCTTCGCAATCGGCACGCCGAATCTCGCCTTGGGCGTAGCGACACGGAAATCGCATGCGGTGGCGATGGCAAGCCCGCCGCCCACCGCCCACCCTTCGACGACTGCCACGGTGGGCATCGGCAGCCGCTCTACCAGCCCGATGCCCTCGTCGATGCGCGCTTCGTAGTCCACCCCGTCGTCGCCGCCGGAGAACTGCCGGAACTGGGCGATGTCGGTGCCCGCGACAAAGGCCTCGCCGCCCGCGCCGCGCATGACCACCACGCGCGCGCCTGCGTTGCCTTCGGCGCAGAGCGTGCGGCAGTGCGAGGCGAGCTGCTCGTACATGGCCCACGTCATCGCATTGCGCGCCGCCGGGCGGTCGAAGGTCAGCGTGGCAACCTGCCCGTGCATCGTGAGCGTGACCTGCCCTTCGCCGGGCTGGGAGGCTGGGGCACTCATGCGCCGAAGGCGCCGGCCGCCGCCAGCGACTGCTGTTGGTCCCGCGAAATGCCCAGCTCGGCCAGGATTTCCTCCGTATGCTGGCCCAGCAGCGGCGGCGGGCGCCGTACCTGTTGCGGCGTGCCGCCCATCTTCACCGCGAAGCCGATATTCGGCACCTTGCCTTCGATCGGGTGATCGATCTCGATGCGCATCTGGCGGTGCCGGCCGTGCTCGCTGTCGAAGGCCTGCGGATAGGTCAGGATCGGCCCGGCCGGGATTCCGACTTCAAGCAGATGTTCGATCCAGTGGTCGCAGCCCTGGCTGGCGAAGCTTTCCTCCAGCGCGGCGATCAGTTCCTTGCGGTGGTTCAGCCGCAGCGCCACCGTGGCAAAGCGTTCATCGGCCAGCAGGTCCGGACGGTCGATGGTCTTGCACAGCAGCTGCCACAGCTTCTGGTTGGTCGCGCCCATGACGAAGTAGCCGTCGGCGGCCTTCATCGCCTGGTATGGCGCGCTCATGCGGTTGGCCGTGCCCAGCGGTTCGGGCTCGCGGCCGGTGCCCCAATATTCGCAGGTGTCCCACACCGAGAACGCCAGCGCGGAGTCGAACAGCGATGCATCGACATACTGCCCCTTGCCCGTCGCCTTGGCGCCGATATACGCGGACAGCATGCCGTAGGTCGCGAACAGCGCGCAGCCGATGTCGGCCACCGGCACGCCCGCCTTGACCGGCGCACCGCCCGGGTAGCCGGTCACGCTCATCACGCCCGACATGGCCTGCGCCATCAGGTCGAAGCCGGGCCGGCTGGCCCACGGGCCGCTCTGGCCGAAGCCGGAGATGCTGCAGTAGACCAGCTTCGGATTGATCTTGCTGAGCGTCTCGTAGTCAATGCCGAGGCGCTTCATCACGCCCGGGCGATAGTTCTCGACCAGGATGTCGGCCGTCTCCGCCAGCCGATACAGCACCTCGTGGCCCGACTCGGTCTTGAGATCGAGCGTGACGCTGCGCTTGTTGCGGTTCATGTTCAGGAAGCCCATGCTGTCCGGGCCCTTCATCTTGAACCCCATCGCGCCGCGCGTCTGGTCGCCGCCGTCGGGCGGTTCGATCTTGATCACGTCGGCGCCAAGGTCGGCCAGCAGCATGCAGGCATAGGGGCCGGCCATGACCTGGCTGACGTCGAGCACGCGCACGCCGGCCAGCGGCAAGGGGCGAGCGCAAGCCTGGTCGCGGGTATCGGTGAATTCTGTCATCGGGTACTTCCTGGATAAAGAGATCGGGTGACGTGCGAGTGTGCGGCGGCGCTCCGCCATCAGGCCTCTGCCTTCACGCCGGCGTCTTTCACGACCCTGGCCCACTTGCCGGATTCGGACACGATGAAGGCGGCGAACTGCTGGCTCGTTCCGCCGGAGTCCTCGGCGCCGAAGCTCTTGAGCCGCTCGACCACATCGGGCATGGCGAGCACGCGGTTGACGTCCTCGTTCATGCGCTGCACCAGTGCGGGCGCCATGCCCCTGGGGCCCACCAGGCCATACCACGAGGCAGCGTCGAGGCCGGGGAAGCCGGACTCCGCCAGCGTCGGCACATTCGGATGGCTGGCCGCGCGCTTCAGGCGGGTCTGCGCGATGGCGATCACCTTGCCTTGCTGGATGAACGGCGTGGCCGCGGTCATGGTGTCGAAGGCATAGTCGATCTGGCCGCCGAGCAGGTCCGCCACCAGCGGGCCCGAGCCCTTGTACGGCACGTGCACCACGTCGATCTTCGCCTGCATCCGGAACATCTCCAGCGCCAGGTGCTGGGCCGAGCCGATGCCCGATGAACCGAAGGAGATCTTGCCCGGGTTCTTGCGGCACAGCGCCACGATCTCCGACACCGTGCGCACCTTCTGCTCGGGGCGGCAGGTCAGCATATTGGGCGTGACGCCGACCATCGAGATTGGCGAGAAGTCGGTGCGCGGGTCGTACTTGACGTCGAGCAGCGCCGGGGCGATCGCATGGCTGTTCACGTGGGCCATCAGCAGCGTGGTGCCATCGGGCGGCTGCTTGGCGACATAGGCGGCGGCGATTGCGCCGGTCGCGCCCGGCTTGTTCTCCACCAGCACGCTGGTGTTCCACATGACCCCGAGCTTCTGCCCGATGACACGCGCCAGCACATCGGTGCCGCCGCCCGGCGCAAAGCCGACCACGATCCGCACCGGCCCATGCACGTCGGCGGCGGCACGCACGAGGCCCGGCACCGCCAGTCCGGCCGCAGCCGCGAGGATGAATTGTCTGCGCTGCATTGCGTGTCTCCGTCCTGTGTCTGGTAGTTATGGAGCCCATGATGCGCAATGCGCCCGCCGCGGGCTATCGCTATTTGGGGGATTCAGGTTTCGCGTTTTGCGCAAGCACCGCCAGCACGCCCTGCGCAGCCGACGACAGCGCGCCGTGGGGCCGGTGGCACAGCACGAACTGCCGCTGCGCCCGCGGCCCGGCGATGGGCAGCCGGACGAAGCGGCTGCCGGCGGCCACCTCGGCCGCAATCGCCTCCGGCATCACCCCGCCACCCAGGTTCTGCGCCACCAGCGCGGCGATGCTGTCGAAGCCGCCCACCCGCATGCGCATCCGCAGCACGCGGCCGGCCTCCTCCGCCAGCCGCTCCAGCCCGATCGAGATCGCCGAACTCTCGCCGAGCACGATCAGGTCGCAGTCCAGCACGTCGTCCGTCGTGACCTGCCTGCGCCGCGCCAGCGCATGGCCGCGCGCCACCACCAGCACCAGCCGGTCGGTCCGGTACGGCTCGGTCGGCATGTCGATCACGCCGAGGCTGCCTTCGTAGATGCCGATGTCCACGGTGCCGCGGCGCAACGACTGCTGGACTTCCTGGCTGTTCATCTCCTGCAGGTCGATGCGCACGCCCGGGCAGGCGGTGGCGCAGCGCTGGATGTCGAACGGCAGGAACTGGATCACGGCGGACTTGGGCGCCGCCACCCGCACCACGCCCAGGTCGCCGCCGACGAACGACGACGCATCGTCCTGCATGCGCTGGACCGTATGCGTGATGCCACGGGCGTGGGCCAGCAGCGCGCGCCCGGCTTCGGTCAGGGCCATGCCGTGGGGCAGGCGTTCGAACAAGGAGATGCCGAGCTGGGATTCCAGTTCGAGGATGCGGCGGGACGCGGCGGCTGCGGCCAGATGCAGGCGCTCCGCGCCGCGGGTGATGCTGCCCTGGTCGGCAACGGCGATGAAGAGCTGGATGGTGGTGAGGTCGAAATGGAGGCGGGGGCTACGTGAGGAAGCGGAGGACGTCACAGTGGTCTGCGCGCTGTTGGGGCGCGGTTGGGCGCCGTTACGGGGGCGGGCTACAGGTGGATGTCGGCAAATCCATGAGCACCTTGGGAAAAGGCTATCTGTGCCCGCCGATTGTCCGCTCTACGGCCGGCATCAGCAATTGCGGGTTTCCCGCGTCATGCCGATATCAGCGAGGCTTTACATCCGGCCAGCCGTTTTCCCGGCTGTCATCACATAGCGCCGCACCGCGACAACCACCGCATGAACCATGCGAGCCTGGTTCCCCGGGTCACTGACATAGCCCTCGTCAGCCGGATCCACGATGACGCCCGCCTCCAGCAGCACTGCCGGCATCACGGTTTGCCGCAGGACAACAAGGTCGTCGAAGCGGTAGATGCCGATATCGGGCGCCAGCAATTCCCGCGATTCACCCGCGATTGGCTCCGCATGATGCAAGGTCGGCGCCCGGCCCAGCTTGCGCATCTCCTCGCCGAGAACTTGCGCAAAGGCATAGCTTTGCGCGAAGCGCGGATTGCGTTGGGACACGAAGATCGAATAGCCGGCGATGGGCCGCGTAGTCCGATACGCATCGAGATCGCCCGCTGTGACTTTCTCGAGATACTGCAACTGTGCCGAATCGTGATGGATCGACAGGAACAGGTCCGCCTGCCGCGCATTCGCGTACTGGGCGCGCGCTTCCAGTGACACGTTCTCGGTCGGGCCACGGGTCAGGGCCACATCGAACCCGGCCAGCGTGAGCGCCTGGACCAGCTGCGCTGCCAGCCGGTCGTTGTAGAGCACCTCACGGATGCCACGTACACCCAGCGCGCCGCCTTGCGCCGGCGTATGGCCGGGGTCCACCACGATGCGGACCGCGCGCGGGCTGGCAGGCGACTGCGACGCGCAGGCGACGGCCGAAACGCCGGCCGCCAGCCCTGCCAGCACCGCGCGGCGGCCGCGAGAGATCGCCCGCGTCATGGGATCAGTTCCAGGACTTCTTGCTGATCATGTCGTTGCGGCAGGTGCCTGCCTTGCATTCGCGCACGCGGTCGCGCAGGTATTCGGCGCGGTCGCGGTTCACGCGGTAGTTGCAGTCGACATCGATGGCACCGCTGGACTCGCACGACGCGTTGCGGTACTTGATCCATTCCAGCTGGGTGTCCTTCAGCTGCTGCTTCGTGCTGTCTCCGACTAAACCTCGCAGCTCGTTGTAGCTCGCGTTCAGCTCCTTGTCGGATTCGAGGAACAGCCTGGCGAAGCAGTACGTCTTGTCGTAGCTGGTGCGGTACTTGTCGCATTCGTTGGCGGCGTGGGCGGCGACGGGGGCCAGCAGGGCAAGAGTCAGGGCGCAGAGGATGGCTTTCATCGGAATCGGATTGGGAAATGGAAGGACTGTTTGCCGGCGTGCATGCGGTGCCGCGCGGGTCGGACTGAACGGCAGCGCACAGTGTATCTGGTGCAAGGAGCGGCCGCATCCGATGGGGCGGTGGCGCGCCGCGGCACAGATCGATCAGTCAAGCAACAGTGCGATCAATTTGAATCGGAGCATTGTCTTTTTTCTGGGCCTGGCGAGCTTTGAGAGAATTTTGGAATTGGTGGCGTCTATTGCTGCCAAGCACGTCTCCGGGCCGCTTGCGGATAGCTTGCGGCCTGAAAGGCTCGGATGGATTCAGACAGCCAGGATCTCCTTCCCGCCAATCCGGAACACCGCCACCGCCTCTCGCAGCGCCCTCGCCTGTTCCGCCATCGACTGCGTGGCCGCGGATGCCTCCTCGACGAGCGCGGCATTCTGCTGGGTGACCTGATCGAGCTGGCCGACGGCCATATTGACCTGCTCGATACCGTTGCTCTGCTCGCCGGACGCCGCAGCGATCTCGTTCACGAAGCGGGAAACCTGCGCCATCGCGGCAGTCATCTCCTCGATGGTGCCGCCGGCGTTGCCGACCAGCGCATGGCCGGCCGCGACCCGCTCGACCGCCACGTCGATCAGCGCCTTGATCTCGCGCGAGGCCACCGCGCTACGCTGCGCGAGCGTGCGGACTTCATTGGCGACCACGGCGAAGCCGCGCCCCTGCTCGCCGGCGCGCGCCGCCTCGACGGCAGCGTTCAACGCCAGAAGATTGGTCTGGAAGGCAATGCCCTCGATCACGCCGACGATATCGGCCACCTTCGCCGAGCGGTCCGCGATCTCCTGCATGGTGGCAACGACGTCGCCCATCACATCGGCGCTGCGCCGGGCGATGTCGCGGGCGACGGTGGTCTGATGGGATGCCTGTTCGACATTCTCCGCGTTGGTGCGCACGGTGGCGGTCAGCTCGTCCATGCTGGCAGCGGTCTGCTCGAGCGAGGCAGCCTGCTGCTCGGTGCGGGCGGATAGGTCGAAGTTGCCGTTCGCGATCTGGGCGCTGGCCGCAGCCACCCCTTCCGCATTAGTGCGGACCAGGCCAACGACTTCGGACAGGCTGTGCTGCATGTCGCGCAGGGCGTGCATCAGCGCCGCGATTTCGTCCTTGCCGCGCGTGTCGATCTGTGTCGACAGGTCGCCTCTTGCAACGGTCTGGGCGACATTGAGCGCCCGGGACAGCGGCCGGGTCAGCGCGCGGCTGAACAGCATCGCGCCGGCCAGCCCGCAAACAAACGCGGCGAACATCAGGACGTAGCTCAGCGTGGCAGCGCGGCTCGCCGCGGCTGCCGTCTGCGCGGACACAGCCGCAGTGTCCGCGGCGATCAGGCGCGCGGCTTCCTGCAGCAGCCGCGCGGGCTCCCGGTCGACGCCCGCGACCACCCGGTCGCCTGCGGTGGGTTCGAAATCGGCCGCCTTGAATGCCTCGAAGCCGCGACGATACCCCTGGCCCATCGCTTCGTGCGCGCGGTCGAACTGCGTGACCAGCTCCCTGGATTTTCCCTCCGCAAGCCGCTTGCCCAACAGCGCGCCACGTTCGCGGATCTCCGCCTCCCGGGCAACGAATGCGGACCAGTGCTTCTCCAGCCTGGCCGGATCGCGTCCGCGCAGGATCGTGTTCTTCCACTCCTGGATCTGCTCCTTGAAGTCGACGAGCATCGCGGTGACGAGCCGCTCTTCTTCTACACGCTTGAGCACTACGTTGTTGTATTCGTCGATGGAGCTGTTCAGGGTGCTGAGCCCGTATAGCGCGCCGGCGAACATGACGAGCAGCGCTGCGGCGAAGGCCAGCGGAAGTTTGAGTGCGATTTTCATTGCCGGGGGGCTTTTGATGTAGGAGGCGGGGCGCTTGATAGCGGCTGGTATGGCAGGCGTCTTAACGGCATGTGCCGGCGCAAGTTGAGGCGCTGAAGTCAGCGGCGCCATGGATGTGAAATGGGGGCCACATACCATCAAACTGCCTTCGATTCCATCCGGCCCGCCTCTGCGCTACAAGCGCCGCGCTGCGGTCGAAGCCGCACTCCTCGTCACTCTGACGGGATAGCCAGCGTGTTTGCCGCAGGGTCCGTAGCGGGGAGTTTGTACCGCTCTGTATCGCGCCGCGGCGATGACACTCGCGCCGACAAACCGGGCTGGCACGCTCTACGGGCGAGATACATCGGTTTCCTTTAATGCTTTCCAAGGCCAGGCGACGAACTGCAACGATGCGGTTTCCACCGGACCTCTACTCCGCCCATTGCTAAAGGAAATCGATCATGACTACCAACACCGCCAAGCGCTTTGTCCTCGCTATCGCCCTGCTTGCCGCTGCCGCAGGTGCGCAGGCCGCCGGCCTGTCGCACGTTGGCGCACGCGACCCGTTCACCGATGGTGCCCGTGCGGTCAGCGATGCGCGCGACCCGTACACCGAGGGGGCCCGTTCAGTGCAGGAGCCCCGCAGCCCGTATGTCGACGGTGCGCGCAATGTGGACCCGTACTACGACGGCGCTCGCTTCGTGGCCGGGCTGGACCAGAAGTGGCCTTCGGACGCTCCTGCTCGCAATGTCGATCCCTATCTTGACGGCGCCCTGGCGTAACGCCCTGCTCCGTTTGGGAGCGCGACGCAGCCGGGATCGGTGAGGCTTGACTGAACCCGGCGGGATGGTCCGCGTCGCAGTGATCGGTAGTTGAAGATGAACTTGCTGTAGCGGAGGAGGCGGCGGCTGCATACCTTGGGCCAGCCGCCTTCCAGGCAATATCGGTGCCCTCAGGAATAGGTGGGTGCAATGTTCCCGATGCGTCGCAACTGATTGAGGTGCGAGTGAGCCAGGGCCGGCACGGCACAAGCTGGATCAGGCCATCCTCGACGTCTCGCATCGACATCCCACACATCGCCTCAGTCTGCCGCCGATGATGGCTCCCTCCCGCGCTGCTTCCACGCCGGCACGTCATCGCCCTGGTTCAGCGCAGCGTTCATCCACCACAAAACGCCTCTTCGGGAATTAAGAATTGCCGCTTTAAGCGGCAGCTTCCATCGTACGTGCAACGCGCCTTTCGCTGGCGATCTCTCGCGTGCCGGCAAGTCAAGATGGAGACAACGATGCTTGGATACAGGATTGCCAGTGTGTTCATGTCTGGCCTGCTTGCAACAGCGATGGTGGCATCGACCGCCGCCCAGGCCGCGGACGCGTACCCGTCCAGGCCGATTACTCTGGTTGTCCCCTACTCCGCCGGCGGCCCCACCGATGTGGTCTCCCGCTCGCTCGCGGCTGCCATGACACGTGAGCTTGGCCAAAGTGTCATCGTGGAGAACCGCGTCGGCGCCGGCGGCACGGTGGCGGCAGCGTACGTGGCCCGTGCCCAGCCCGACGGATACACCATCCTGATTCACCACAACGGGATGGCGACAGCGCCCGCGCTTTACAAAAAGCTCTCCTACGATCCGCTCAAGGACTTCGAGTACATCGGGCAAGTCGCCGATGTACCCATGACGCTGATGGGCCGCAAAGACCTGCCCGCCTCGACGCTGCCGGAACTGATCCGCTATGTTCGCCAGAACCGCGACAAAGTCTCGCTGGCTAATGCAGGCCTGGGCGCGGTATCGCAATTGTGTGGCCTGCTGTTTGAAGAGTCGGTGCAGACCAGGATGACGGCGGTTCCCTATCCCGGTGCCGGGCCCGCACTTACCGCATTGCTGGGCGGGCAAGTCGACCTGCTGTGCGATCAGACGACTGCGACGCTACCGCAGATCAAGGCTGGTCGAGTGAAGCTCTTCGGCGTCACCACGGCTCAACGGATTGCCGCGCTACCCCAGGCCCCAACGCTTCAGGAAGGCGGCCTCAAAGGCTTCGAGGTCAAGGTCTGGCACGGCATCTATGCGCCGAAGGGCACATCGCCCGGCATCACGAAGCGCATCACGGAGGCTCTGCAGAAGGGACTGCGGGACCCGGCAGTCGTAGCCAAGCTCACCGAATTGGGTGCGCAGATCGTCCCGTTGGACAAACAGACTCCTCAGGGGCTGCAGCAATGGCTGAAGGCCGAGAGCGACAAATGGCAGCCGTTGTTGCGCAACCTGAAAGTTGACGCCGACTGATTCCGTGCATGTGCAAACCGGCGGCCAGTCCCGGTGCGATGACTGGTCTCGCGGGCGGCGCCGACAGCTGCATCAAAAAGGGCAAGAAATCTTAGGCCAGACGCGGGCATGAGGTCGGCCCCTACCCGGCTCCCCGCGGCACTCCGACCGGCGAAAACAACTCCATTCGCGCAGTATCGAATCGCGCGCACTCCGCCTTGAGCCATGTAGAGAAAATGGTCACGCGCCGATCGTCAGGGTTTCGCGAAAGCAATACGTAGCGGGCCGGCGCGCGTACGTGCTTGCCGAAGACATTGACCAGCCGTCCGCTCCTGATCTCGTCATAGACCAGGGCCGTCCGTCCCATGGCCACCCCCTGGTGGTTCAACGCCGCGCTGATGGCAAGGCTCGACAGATTGAACTGCGGCCCCTCCAGATGCGCTATCCATGCCGGGTGAAATGCCTCAAGCCATGTGCGCCATTCCACGAACTCGGCCGCGCCGATCCACGGCGATGCGTCATGCAGCAACACGACGCCGTCGAGCGAAGCGCCATAGGATAACCCGGGATGCCGGGCGAGGTACTCGGGCGTGGCCACTGGAATCAGGTATTCATCCAGTAAGACGTCAGCGTGCAACCGGCTGTAGCGGACCGGGTCGTAACGCACTGCCACGTCAATGTCTTCCGCGTCCATCGCTTGCTTGTCCAGCGACTGGAACTCGGCTTTCAGGCGCACGGACACATCGGGCTGCTCGCGGTGAAACTCGGTCAGGCGCGGCATCAGCCATTGCAGCGCGAACGACGGCAGGCAATTGACCTGCAAAGGCGCGTTTGGCAGGCCGAGTCGCTGAATCGTCTGCTGGATCTCGTGCAGCGCACGCGTGGTCGTCTCGAACAGCGCCTCGCCCTTTGGCGTCAGTTTCAGGTTGCGCGGCTGGCGCACGAAAAGCACGTAGCCGAGACGGTCTTCCAGATGGCGGATCTGCTGGCTCACCGCGCTTTGGGTGAGGCTCAGCGACTCGGCAGCCCTGGTGAAGCTCAGCAGGCGCCCCGCGGCTTCGAAACACCGCAGCGCCCCAAGAACAGAGGAATCGAGCTGCATTTGTATTAGCCTGACTAATGCATACGTTAGAAACGATCGCTATTTTTGCACGACTGCAGCGTCTACGATCACGGCTCATAAAGGAACCCCCTGGAGAAGGACGTAATGGCCACTCTGCCGCTCCCTCGCGATTTATTAGCAAGACTTCAATCGAGACAGCCACTGCTTTGGCTGAATCCGAGGCTGGGGCAATCCCTGCCGGCTTCCGCCCCATCGACGGAAGGGATCGCATCGGCCGAGGCGCGTCTGGCGCGCTGTGCACCGCTCATGGCGACGCTGTTTCCCGAACTGGGGGCGAGCCAAGGGCACGTGGAATCGCAGTTGATGCCGGCTACCGCACTCCAGCATGCGATCTTCGGCAACGATGGCGCCGAAGGTACGTGGTTCATCAAGCGAGACGACGAACTGCCGGTGGCCGGCTCGATCAAGGCACGCGGCGGCTTCCATGAAGTGCTGGCGATTGCCGAATCCATCGCGATCGAGCATGGCATCCTCGACCCGGACGGTGATCGCCGCTTGCTGGCGACGGCGGCAGCGCGCGCGCTGTTCTCGCAGTACTCGGTGACGGTCGGCAGCACCGGCAACCTCGGCCTGAGCATCGGCGTGATGGCGGCCGCTCTCGGATTCGATGCGGTTGTACATATGTCCGCGGACGCCAAGGCGTGGAAGAAGGACCGCCTGCGCAAACGCGGCGTGCGCGTCGTCGAACATGAAGGCGACTACGCTGAAGCCGTGGCGGCTGGCCGCGACCAGGCATTGGCGGCGCCGCGTTGTCATTTCGTTGATGACGAGCGCTCCGCCATGCTCTTCTTCGGATACGCCGCCGCGGCACGCCATCTGGCGCGCCAGCTGGCCGACGCCGGCCGAGTCGTGGATGCCGCGCATCCGCTCTTCGTCTATCTGCCCTGCGGGGTCGGCGGCGCACCCGGTGGTATCACCTACGGGCTCAAGGCACTGTTCGGTGAACATGTGCACTGCTTCTTCGCCGAGCCCGTGGCCTCGCCGTGCGTACTGGTGCAGTTGGCCTCGGGTGCGCAAGCTCCCGTATCCGTCTACGACATCGGCCTGGATAACCGGACCGACGCCGATGGCCTCGCCGTCGGCCAGGCCTCCCATCTGGTCAGCCCGTTGATGGCTTCCCAACTCGCCGGCGTGTTCACCGTCCCCGATGATCAGCTCTACATTCAGTTGCTCGCGCTCAAGGCGTCGATGGGCGTGGAAGTCGAGCCGTCAGCGGCCGCCGGCATCGGAGGCCCGGGCTGGCTGCGCCGCTCGCCCGAGGGCCAGGCGTATGCGCGCGATCACGGATTGCCCATGCACGACGCCACGCATGTGATCTGGGCCACCGGCGGCTCGCTCGTCCCGCCCGAGGAGCTTCGCCGGTTCCAGGATTACGCCGCTACGCTGGCCGGCCATGGGGCTGGCGCGATGCAACAGGCGGTCTGACAGTGCCGCTACGCCACCAGTGCCCGCAACTCGCGCGCCATGGCAGGAGCCACCTGACTGGCGCAACGGGCGAGATTGACTTGCATGGCCGTGGCGGCAACGTCGACAAGGACCGGGTCAATGCTGTAGTCGCGCTGATCCAGCCATACCAGCACATCCAGCAAGTGCCACAGTGTGGTGCTGCCTTCATGCACCGGCGCCGGGAACGACTCGGGATAGCCGATCATCAACTTGCGCATGTTCTGGCGGGACATGCCGACGGCATCGGCGATATCGGTGAGACCCACCAGATCGGGAGCCGCTTCGATCAGCGTGGCGGACGGCATGGCGCGCCGGGCATCGGCAAGGGCGCTCACCATGGCTGCCTTCGCTGAATCTGCCTCGCGGACAAACGACAACGCCACGCGTCCTGGCAGGCCGGTACCCACGAGTGCGTCATCACAGCCCGCCTCGCCCAGGCGTTCGACCAGTACATCGATATCGTGGTCGGCTTGCGACAGCAGGAATCTGAGAGTGAAGGCGTATTCCATGGCTATTTCCCGATCGGCAATGTGTACGGCACCGTCATTCATGTTGATGCAAGCAGTTGTCAACGATCCGCCGGATTGCGTTGGCATGGTTGCCCGGGCTTTTCGGCGTGCTCCAGACGCTGGAGACACAGAACTCGCCGCAGCGGCATTCCTTGTCATTACAGGGGCAGTAGATACGGCCCCAAGCGTGCCCGCTTCCCTTTGCCATCTCGACGCGCCAGCCTTGCGACTCTGCGTGCCTTAGCGCGGCTTCGACTTCCTTCTTCGGGTGCTTGGCGCGGGTCACTGGTACCTCCGATACTAGATGTTCGATGGCAGGTTGTCAAATGACAACCACAGACAAATGCGATCTTTGGGAATCGGAGAATTGTCATTGCGCCGGGCTCGGCGGGCTTTGGGAGGACTCTGGAATTGACAACGTCTATTGCTGCCGCGCAAGGCTCCCGCTAGTTGAAGAGCCGCGTATTAGGCGCCGATTTGCCATTATCATGACGTCACCCTTCGTCACACAATGAGCGAACAGATGAGCGCACCACCTCTTGTTGCCGAATCTCGTGTTGCCGTACTTGTCGACTGCGATAACACGACGCCGGACATACTGGACTACGCCCTTCGCGTTGTGGCTCAGTTTGGACGCGTGGTGCTCCGGCGCGGCTATGGCAATCAGAGCACGCTCGGAAAGACATGGCAGGAAGCGCTGGTTCGGCAGGCCTTTACGCCATGCCTTCAGTATCAATACGCGGCCGGAAAGAACACCGCCGACATTGCGCTGGCCCTGGATGCGCTGGAAGCCATGTTCGATCACCGGGCTGACAAGTTCTGCGTGGTGACCAGCGACTCTGATTTTGCCTATCTCTGCCGTAAGCTCCGAGAGCGTGGCGCGACGGTTTGCATCGTTGGAGAATCCAAGACGCCGGAGGCGTTGCGCAATGCCAGCGACCAGTTCTTCGAGTGGACACCGACCCCAACAACAGTTACCGAGACGGTCGGGGGTGCTCCCATCCAGACGAAGCCAGCTCCGCCAAAGCAGCCTCAAGTCAAACGACGGCCCAGGTTCGTAGTCGAAGCCATCAGTTTGCTTGCCGCCAACACCTCCGAGGGCCGCGTGCATCTCGCTGCGCTGGGGCAGTATCTCAAGCGTACAGATCCCAGCTTCACGCCCCCCAGCTATGGACATTCTGGCCTGGTGGACATGCTGAAGACCTACGACCGTCTCGCCCTGAAGAAGGAGGCCGGCGGTCATTACACCGTTGGACTGGCTGAAATGGGATTGAGCGAAACGAACGCCGCTGCCGCGCCTGCGTTGGCAACCGGCAACTAGCCAGACAGCCTCAACCCGAAGCTCGGCACATGGTCTCGGACTTGCAACGCAGGCGGCGGAAGCTGGCGGCCGCTTGCGACCTGGCGTTGCCGTGCAAGCTGTATCCGCATACCATAACCGGGGCGTCGAAGCCGTCGAGCTGCTGCTTGAGATGATTCGGGGCGGGCTCACACCGGTCACCGCGACGCGACGCGACGCCTGCCGGTGCTGCCGTACATCGTGACGACACATCGACCGGATCGCAATGATTTGGACGACATTGATCGGGGTGCTCACTGCGGAGCTTGATCCACTCTAGCTCGCCTTCCGGCTTGAGTTGAGATCGGTCGCCTCGGCGCCGATCGACACGTTTCAGCGCAGTTTCGAGACCCCTTAGCTGGCGCTCACCATAGTCCGCTCTAGGACGATCGCAGCCACCTGTTATCTCGAGTCAAAAAAAACGGGAGCGATCAGCTCCCATTTCTCATCATCAAAGCAAAACAACAACAACAACAACAACAACTCAATCCCAGCTCAACGCCCCACCCGTCTGATACTCAATGACGCGTGTCTCAAAGAAGTTCCGTTCCTTCTTCAGATCAATCATCTCAGACATCCACGGGAACGGATTCTCCTCGTTCGCAAACAACTGATCCAACCCAATCTGCTGGCAGCGTCGATTGCAGATGAAGCGCAGGTACCCCTTGAACATCGGCGCATTCAGCCCAAGCACGCCGCGCGGCATGGTGTCCTCAGCGTAGCGGTATTCAAGATCCACCGCCTTCTTGAACAGCTCAGTAATCTCAGCCTTGAACTCCGCCGTCCAAAGATGCGGGTTCTCCAGCTTGATCTGGTTGATCAGGTCGATCCCAAAATTGCAGTGCAGCGACTCATCGCGCAGGATGTACTGATACTGCTCGGCAGCCCCAGTCATCTTGTTCTGGCGGCCCATCGCCAGGATCTGCGTAAAGCCCACATAGAAGAACAGCCCTTCCATGATGCAGGCGAAGACGATCAGGCTCTTCAGCAGCTTCTGGTCGTTCTCCGGCGTGCCGGTCTTGAACGACGGGTCGGTCAGCGTGTCGATGAACGGGATCAGGAACTCGTCCTTGTCGCGGATCGACTGCACTTCGTGGTACGCGTTGAAGATCTCGGCTTCGTTCAGGCCCAGCGATTCAACGATGTACTGGTAGGCGTGCGTGTGGATGGCCTCTTCAAAGGCCTGGCGCAGCAGGTACTGGCGGCATTCCGGCGCGGTGATCTGGCGGTAGGTGCCCAGCACGATGTTGTTGGCGGCCAGCGAGTCGGCGGTGACGAAGAAGCCGAGGTTGCGCTTGATGATGCGGCGCTCGTCCTCGGTCAGGCCGTTGGGGTCTTTCCACAGGGCGATGTCGCGGGACATGTTGATTTCCTGCGGCATCCAGTGGTTGGCGCAGCCGGCCAGGTACTTTTCCCATGCCCACTTGTACTTGAACGGGACGAGCTGGTTGACGTCGGTCGAGCCATTGATGACGCGCTTGTCGGCGGCGTTGACGCGGCGGTTGCTCTGCGCGGCGGCGGCGTTGGGATTGTTGCCCAGGATGCCGGCTTGCGTGGCGTCCGGCGGCAGCACGCCTTGCTGGTCGACCGTGGCAGCGACGGCAGCGGGTTGCAGGGCAGGCTGCGGTGCGGCCTGCGGGGTGGCTTGAACGTCGTCGTCCCAGCTCAGCATGATGTGGTTCTCCGTGATTCGGTGTTGGGGGCGGCGGTTGGTCAGTGTTTTGACTTTTCACTTCGTGGTGGCGCCGGCCCTCTCCCCCGGCCCCTCTCCCGCATGCGGGAGAGGGGAGGAACCGAGGGGTCAGGTAAGACTTACTGGCAGGCTTCGCACTCTTCAAACCCAGGGTCACCCGGGCGCATCGTGCAGACCGCGCCTTCGGCTTCCGGCATGGCCGGGGCCGATGCGGCGGCGGCGTCCAGGCCGGAGCCGCTGTCGCTGCCCGACGACACCGCGTTCAGCGAACCGCGCGACACGGTGGACTTCTCCACGTGCGTGGCAGCCATGGTGCGCAGGTAGTACGTGGTCTTCAGGCCGCGCAGCCAGGCTTGCTTGTAGGTGTCGTCCAGCTTCTTGCCCGAGGCGCCGGCCATGTAGATGTTCAGGGACTGGGCCTGGTCGATCCACTTCTGGCGGCGGCTGGCGGCTTCCACCAGCCAGCTCGGCTCGACTTCGAACGCGGTGGCGTAGATGTCGCGCAGGTCTTGCGGAATGCGGTCGATGCGCGACAGCGAGCCGTCGAAGTACTTCAGGTCGGCGACCATCACTTCGTCCCACAGGCCGCGTTCCTTCAGGTCGCGCACCAGGTAGTCATTGACCACGGTGAACTCGCCCGACAGGTTGGACTTGACGTACAGGTTCTGGAACGTCGGCTCGATGCACGCGGACACGCCGATGATGTTCGAGATCGTCGCGGTCGGCGCGATCGCGATGCAGTTCGAGTTGCGCATGCCGTGCTGCTTGATGCGGGCGCGCAGGCCGGTCCAGTCCATGCTGCTGGACATGTCGACTTCCAGGTAGCCGCCGCGCTCTTCGGCCAGCAGCTTGAGCGAGTCCTGCGGCAGGATGCCGCGGTCCCACAGCGAGCCGGTGTAGGTCTCGTAGCGGCCACGCTCTTCGGCCAGTTCGGTGGAGGCCTGGTAGGCGTAGTAGCACACGGCTTCCATCGAGGTGTCGGCGAACTTCACCGCGGCGTCGCTGGAGTACGGCGTGCGCAGCACGTGCAGGCAGTCCTGGAAGCCCATGATGCCCATGCCGACCGGACGGTGGCGCAGGTTGGAGTTGCGGGCCTTCTCGACAGCGTAGTAGTTGATGTCGATGACGTTATCCAGCATCCGCATGGCGGTGCGGATGGTCTTCTGCAGCTTGGCGTGGTCGAGCGCGTACGAACCGTCGGCCTGCTTGGCCAGGTGGGCCACCAGGTTCACGGAACCCAGGTTGCACACGGCGATTTCGCTGTCGTTCGTATTCAGCGTGATTTCCGTGCACAGGTTGGAGCTGTGGACGACGCCGACGTGCTGCTGCGGGCTGCGGATATTGCAAGGATCCTTGAAGGTGATCCACGGGTGGCCGGTTTCGAACAGCATGCCCAGCATCTTGCGCCAGAGCTGCATGGCCGGAACCTTCTTGAACAGCTTCAGTTCGCCGTTGGCGGCCTTGGCTTCGTAGCCCAGGTAGGCCTGCTCGAACGCCTTTCCGACCTTGTCGTGCAGGTCCGGGCAGGTGGACGGCGAGAACAGCGTCCACTCGCCGTTTTCCATCACGCGCTTCATGAACAGGTCCGGAATCCAGTTGGCCGTGTTCATGTCGTGGGTGCGGCGGCGGTCGTCGCCGGTGTTCTTGCGCAGCTCCAGGAATTCTTCGATGTCCAGGTGCCACGTTTCCAGGTAGGCGCAGACGGCGCCCTTGCGCTTGCCACCCTGGTTCACTGCCACGGCGGTGTCGTTCACCACCTTCAGGAACGGCACCACGCCCTGCGACTTGCCGTTGGTGCCCTTGATGTGCGAGCCCAGTGCGCGCACGTTGGTCCAGTCATTGCCCAGGCCGCCGGCGAACTTGGACAGCAGCGCGTTTTCCTTGAGCGCTTCGTAGATGCCTTCCAGGTCGTCCGAGACGGTGGTCAGGTAGCACGACGACAGCTGCGAGCGCTGGGTGCCCGAGTTGAACAGGGTCGGCGTGGACGACATGAAGTCGAACGACGACAGCAGCTGGTAGAACTCGATGGCGCGCGCTTCGCGGTCGGCTTCGTTGAGGGCCAGGCCCATGGCGACGCGCATGAAGAATGCCTGCGGCATCTCGATGCGGGTCTCGTCGATGTGCAGGAAGTAGCGGTCATACAGCGTCTGCAGGCCGAGGTAGTTGAACTGGAAGTCGCGGCCGGCGTCCAGCGCGGCGCCCAGGCGGGCCAGGTCGAAGGTGGCCAGCTTTTCGTCCAGCAGCTCGGCGGCGATACCGCGGGCGATGAACTTGGGGAAGTACTCGGCGTAACGCGTGGTCATTTCGGCCTGCGTCACTTCGGCACCCAGGATTTCCTTGCGGATGGTGTGCAGCAGGATACGGGCGGTGACCTGGCTGTAGTCCGGGTCCTTTTCGATCAGGGTACGCGCGGCCAGGATGGCGGAGTCGTACACCTGCGTCATCGGCACGCCTTCGTACAGGTTCTTCAGCGTTTCCTTCAGGATCGGCTCGGCGCTGACGGCCTTGCCCAGGCCGGCGCAGGCGTTGTCGAGCAGGGCATGCAGGGCCGCCACGTCCAGCGGCTTGCTCACGCCGGCGTCGCTCACGTTGACCTGGATGCTGGCTTCCTGCGCGCGGGCCACGACCTGCGCGCTGGCGCTGGCGCGCTCCTGGGCGCGCTTTTCGCGGTACAGCACGTAGGAACGGGCCACTTCGTGCTCGCCCGAGCGCATCAGGGCCAGTTCGACGTGGTCCTGCACGTCTTCGATATGGATGGCACCACCGCTCGGGCGGCTGCGCACCAGCGCGCGCACCACGTTCTGCGTCAGTTGCTCGACGATCTCGCGCACGCGCGCGGAAGCGGCGCCCTGCCCGCCGTTCACGGCGAGGAAGGCCTTGGTCATGGCGACGTTGATCTTGGACGGCTCGAACGCCACCACGGCGCCGTTACGGCGGATGATCTTGTAATCCTGGTAGTTCGTCGTGCCGGCTTGGGCGGCGGGGGCCTGTTGCTCGGTACCTGCAATACCGGCGGCGCCCGCTGCGCCCGTGGTGATTTCGTTCTGGGCCGTCTGCATAAGAACTCCTGTCTTTTTTAGCCTGTTTTAAGAGACAAAAGAGTCCCTGGCGAAATGGGCTGCGAAAGCGTCCTGCCGTGCGTAGGCGGCGGCGGGACTGACTGCCTTTTGCGAAACATTTCGCCAGGGACTCTTGTGATGCGCCGGCCCCACATCAGGGTTTCAACCACTATCGCCACGTCTGCGACAGCGCCCCTCACTGCTAGGCCAGCTCCCCGGTTGAACTACTAGATATAGTGGTCACTGCGGAAAACTGGGCTAAGTATAGTGAAACAAATCCGAATGACCAGTCTTGACAAGCGTGCTTGCGACACGCTGATGACATGTGCGGCAGCGCCACATTCCCGGGAACCGCGCTACGACAAGGGATCGCGCCAAGTCGTTCGCAAACGCACATTTTTTGGAAATTTTTTTTATCCGTGCGACGTGCCCGATAGCCCCACACCAGCGTGGGGACCTGGCATGTGACATCGTGCCGACATGGTGCCGTGGCAGCCCCTTGGCGGCCCGCGGAGCACCTTAACTGTGCGGGGGGCGGAAGGGTAACAGGTTTTGTGGAACGTCGGCGAGACGCGCGAAACGGTCCCAGTCGAAGTGCGGTCCGGGGTCGGTCTTGCGGCCCGGAGCGATGTCACTGTGGCCGGCAATCGCCTGCACCGGCAAAGCGGCGCGCAGGGCCTTTACCAGCGTGGCGGTGGTGGCGTACTGCGCGGCGGTGAATGGCAGGTCGTCAGAGCCTTCGATCTCGATGCCGACCGAGAAGTCGTTGCAGCGGCCCCGGCCGAAGAAGTCGGACTGTCCCGCGTGCCAGGCCCGCTTGCCGCACGGCACGAATTGCACGAGTTCCCCATCGCGCCGGACCAGGAAGTGGGCGGATACCTGCACCTGGTGGATGGTGGCGAAGAACGGGTGGCGGTCGGGGTCGAGCCGGTTCTGGAAGAAGGCTTCTATGTCGCCGCTGCCGAACTGGCCGGGCGGCAGGCTGATGTTGTGCAGCACCACCAGGTCGACTGGCATGCCCGCGGGCCGCTCGTCGAAATTGGGCGATGGCACGCGGCGCGCGGCCGGCACCCAGCCTTCGGCGTCCGGCAGGAAGCTGGCCGGGACAGGGCCGGAAGCCGGGGCCGTCATGCCGCGCCCTCGCCTTCGTCGCGATCGTCGCGTTCGTCGCGTTCATCACGCCCGTCGCGGATGCCAAGTTGCTGGATGCGGTAGCGCAGCTGGCGCAGGTTCAGGCCCAGCAGCGGCGCGGCCGCCGTGCGGTTGAAGCTGGTCTGCGCCAGCGCCTGCAGGATGATCTCGCGCTCGACATTCTCGAGCCGGGCCTGCAGGTCGATCGGAAACGCCACGCCACGGCAGGCACGCTCGGCGGCATCGGGCAGTTCCGCAGCCACGGCTACGGCTTGCGGCTCCGGCGCGGCCGCGGTCTGTTGCGACACGACCGGTGCGGTCTGCGCGGGCATGGGGACCGGGGCGGGCTCGGCGGGCATGATCCCTGTCGGCACCCAGCCGCCGGCCCACGGCGTGTACGGAGTCAGCGGCGACGGCGACGCACGCAGCGCCGCGCGTTCCATATTGGCGTCGAGCGGGCCGAGGTCGGCCACCTGGATGTCTTCGGCCTCGGCAAACGCGTAGGCGCGTTCGAGCAGGTTTTCGAGCTCGCGCACATTGCCCGGGAACGGATAGGCCACCAGCCGCTCCAGCGCGGCCTGCGACAGACGGCGCGGGCGCGGGTCGCCGTAGCGCACGGCCAGGTGTTCGAGGATGGCGCGTGCAAGCACGGGGATATCCTCTGCACGCTCGCGCAGCGTCGGCATGCGCAGTTCGAGCACATTGAGCCGGTAGTACAAGTCCTGGCGGAACTGGCCGGCCGAGACCATGGCGGCGAGGTCCTTGTGGCTCGCGCACATCACGCGCACATCGACGGCGTCTTCGCGGCTGGCGCCGATCTTGCGCACGCGGCGCTCCTGCAGCGCGCGCAGCAGCTTGACCTGCATGGCCAGCGGCAGGTCGGCCACCTCGTCGAGCAGCAGCGTGCCGCCGTTGGCGGACTGGAAGAAGCCGCCGCGCTCGCCGTCCGCGCCGGTGAACGCGCCTTTGACATGGCCGAAGAACTCGGACTCCATCAGGTTTTCGGGGATGGCGCCGCAGTTCACCGCCACGAACGGATGCGCGGCGCGCGCGCTGGTGGCATGGATGGCGCGCGCGGCGCGCTCCTTGCCGCTGCCCGATTCGCCGCTGATCACCACCGGCGCCATGCTGCGCGCCAGCCGCGAGAGCGAGCGGCGCACCTCCTGCATGGCCGGCGAGTGGCCGGGCAGCAGCGCGGCGGCGCGGTCGGCGGCCAGGCTGGCTTCGGCACTGGCGGCAGCGTCCTGGTCTTCACGCGGCGGCTGCCGCCCCAGCGCGTTCATCACCAGGCTGCGCAGCTGGTCCAGCGACACCGGCTTGGCGATGTAGTCGAATGCGCCGGCCTTGAGCGCTTCGACGGCGTTGTCGGCGCTGCCGTAGGCGGTGATGACGGCCACGGGCACGCGTTCCGGCGCGGCTGAAAGCTGCCGCACGATCTCGATGCCCAGGCCATCGCCCAGGCGCATGTCGGTCAGCACCAGGCTGTAGCGGCATTGCGCCAGCTTCTCGCGCGCTTCGGCCAGCGAGCCGGCCAGCACCACGTCATGCCCCATGCGGCGGATGGAAATATCGAGCAGCTCGCGCAGGTCTGCCTCGTCATCGATGACGAGGATGGGATCAGGGCCGGGCGTTCTGGGTGGCATGGAGCGGCGTGTCAGGTGCGGAAGTTCAGTGGATCTGCGTGTCTGCCAGGGCCGCATCGCCGGTGTCGATGCGCAGTGTCAGCACGAAGGCCTTGGCGGGCAGTGTATCGCGCGGGGCAGCCAGCAGGCCGGTGCGCGCGAGCAGGTCATCAAGCGCGATGGTGCCGTAGCGGACCTGCGCGTCATTGGCGCCGCACAGCTCGCGCGCCATGAACAGGCCCAGCCCGGTGCCCTGCGCATGGCTGGTGAAGAACGGCTCGAACAGGCTGCGCTGGTGTTCGCGCGGAATCTCGGTGCCGTCGTTCCAGACGATCAGCTCGGCATGGTGCTGGTCCAGCGCATGCGCGCGCAGGCGGATGGCGCCCGGCAGGCGGCTGCAGTAGCGCCATGCGTTGTCGAGGAGGTTGCCGAGCACCTGCTGGAGCTGCGAGGTGTCGAAGACGACCGGCTGCGCCACGTCGACCGTGACGCGGACGGCATTCGGGTTGATCTCGCCGCGGCCCGGCTGGTGCGTGTCGCCGGCGCGCGGCCGGCGCGAGCGCATTGCCAGGCGCCAGCGCTCGACGATCTCGGGCAGCGCCTGCGCAAGCTGCGCGGTGCTGCGGCCGGTGCGCGGGCGGCGCGAAAGCTGCAGCACGTCGGACACGACCTGGTCCAGCCGACGCACGTTGTCATGGATGATGCGCAGCAGGCGCGCATCGACATCCGATTCCACGCCACCGCCATCGCCTGCGCGCGCGCCGTCGCCAAGCAGTTCACTGGCCTGGCTGATGGCCGCCAGCGGGTTGCGTATCTGGTGCGCGATGCTGGCCACCAGCCGGCCCATGGCGGCGAGCTTTTCCTGCTGGACCTGCTCGGCAATGCGTTCCCAGCTTTCGATATGGACCAGCACGGTGTCGCGCATCTCGCTGCGCAGCAGCGCCTCGTCGTCGGGCGACCAGGCCATGGCTTCCTGCTGGGCGATGGCCAGGCGCAGGCGCGCCGCGACCTCGGGCGTCAACTCGTTCCAGGCGGCGGTGTCCAGGCTGGACGGCAGGGTCGAGGTGCTGGCAATGGTATTGCGCAGCCCGGCCAGGCCCGGCAGCACGAAGCGCAGGCGCAGCCGCGTGTGCAGATTGCCGCCGCCCGGCGGCGCCGAGCGCGAGACGATGGGCAGCAGTTGCAGGATGCGCGGCACATCATCCTTGCTGCGCACCCAGTCGCGCAGCATTTCCATGAGCGGCTGCAGGCGCGGGATGCGGCGCAGGTCGAACAGCGCGGCCTGGCCGCCCTCCACGCCCACGCCCTCGCGGGTACCGCGCGAATAGACGCGTTCGTGCGGTTGCACGCCCAGCAGCACCACGGCGGCGGGGTTGGCCGCCACCACCATGCCGTTTGCACGCACCAGCATCACGCCGTCCTGCATGTCGTTGACCATCAGCCGGTTGACGAGCTGCTGCAGCCGCAGCTCCTGCTCGCGCGCGAGCGCCAGCTTTTCCTGCGCCACCTGGCGGTACGCCAGCATGTACATCAGCAGCGCCGCGATCATGAACACCAGCCCGTACAGGCCGGAGCCGAGCAGGCCACCATCCGCCTGACGCTGCAGGATGGTCTGCATGAACGGGTGCGCCATGACCACCAGCGCCGAGACCGAGGCGGCAAACAGCGCGAACAGCAGGCTGGTGAGCGCGCCGGCTTCGAGCGCCGGCAGCAGGAAGATCATCGCGAGCCCGTCGGCATGGCCGTTGCGGCCGAGCGCCTCGTAGATCAGGCCGAGCATGGCCAGGTCGGCCAGCACCTGCAGCCGCACGCGCAGGTGGAAGCGTCGCCGCCACAGCGTGCCGGCCAGCATGGCCAGCGCGATGCCGAGGTAGGGCAAGGCCAGCTGCATGGCCGCCGTCTTGTGGGCGGGCAACACCATCTGGAACGGCAGCACCAGCGACACGCCATGCGGCTCGGTGCTTCGCTGCATGATGGTGAAAGCGAGCAGCAGCAGGCCCACGGCCACGCGGGTCCAGCAGAAATAGCGCAGCAGGCGCCAGTGGAAGTCAGGCGGCTCGGGCTGGCGCCACAGTTGCGCAAAGCCGGGCCACGCGGCGAGCCGGGCGGTGTTCGTCGGCCGCGCCGTGATCATGCGCGGTCGCCGCTGTCGTCCGGCAGGTGGCTGCGCCGGCAATAGTGCAGGCCGCGCCAGGCAATGGCTTCGCTGCGCGGCAGGTGCACGCCGCAGTGGGCGCACTGGACCATGGCCTCGGCGCTGCCTTTGTCCGGTGCGTTGGCCGGGCGGGATGTGCGCGATGTGCGGGCGGCTTGGTCATGGCGGGCTTCGGCGCGGGACCGCAGCCACCAGAAGACCCCCAGCACCACGGCCAGCAGGATGAGGATTCTTGCCATGGCGGTCTCAGAGGCGGTGCAGGATCACTTCGATCACGAAGCGGCTGCCGACGTAGGCCAGCAGCAGGATGCCGAACGACGCAATGACCCAGCGCAGCGCCACGCGGCCACGCCAGCCGCGAAAATGCCGCCCGGCGAGGATGCCGCCGAACATGGCCCACGAAATGAAGGCGAACACGGTCTTGTGGTCGAGCCGGAAGGCGCGGCCGAACAGCTCCTCGGAGAACAGCAGGCCGGAGCCGATGGTCAGCGTCAGCAGCACGAAGCCCGCGCCGATCAGGCGGAACAGCAGCTTTTCCAGCGTCAGCAGCGGCGGCAGCAGGTCCAGCCAGCGGCCCAGCCACTGCTCGGCCGGACCCTTGGACTTGATGTTGCCGGGGCGCGACGGCGCGTGCTTGAAGCCGTGCAGGCGGCGCTCGGCCAGCAGCATCAGGAAGGCGTGGAAGGCTGCCAGCGTGAACAGGCCATAGGCCACGTTGGCAATGATGAAATGCAGCTTGAACAGCGGCCGCGCGGCGTAGCCCAGTATCTGCGAGCCCGGGAACGCCAGCGGCATCAGGCTGGCGACGAGCGCCACCGGGATCACGATCAGCCCCAGTCCGGCCAGAGAGAAGAAGAAGCTCTCGATCCAGTAGATGCCCACGCCCAGCCACAGCATGGCCGACAGCGCGAAGGCGAAGCCGAACATCATGTGGTCGGCCGGGAAAATGGTTTCGTGCAGCAGCATGCCGTGGCTGGCCAGCACGCCCGCCATCAGCAGGTGCCACCAGCCGGGCTGGGCGTCGGCGCGGCCCGATGCGCTGCCCGCTGGCCCGCCGTTGGCGGTCAGCACGGCCGAGGCCGCGCCGCCGGCCTGGCTGCCGGTCGCGGCAAGCCGCGGATTGCGCGTGGCCCAGCCGTGGAAAGCCAGGCCGCAATAGAGAAGTGCCGTCAGGGCATACAGTACAATGACCATTTGCGCAGTTTACCTTAGTGCCCCCTGCCGGTGGCGGGCGGCTGATCCGGTAACAGAGGCCGCAACACAGCCCTTTCTTCCCCCATTCCTGCCATGCTGGACAATCTCACTCAACGCCTGGCGCGGGTCGTCAAGACCATGCGCGGCGAGGCCCGTCTGACCGAGGCCAATACCGCCGAAATGCTGCGCGAAGTGCGCCTGGCCATGCTCGAGGCTGACGTGGCCTTGCCGGTCGTGCGCGAGTTCATCGCCCGCGTCAAGGAAAAGGCATTGGGCGAGGATGTCGTCGCCAGCCTGACCCCGGGCCAGGCGCTGGTCGGCGTGGTGCAGCGCGAGCTCACCGCGGTGATCGGCGGCGAGGAAGCCGTGACCGGCGCCAAGAGCGCCGAGCTGAACCTGGCCGTGCAGCCGCCCGCGATCATCCTGATGGCCGGCCTGCAGGGCGCCGGCAAGACCACCACCGTCGGCAAGCTGGCCAAGTGGCTCAAAGAGAACAAAAAGAAGAAGGTGCTGACGGTTTCGTGCGACGTATACCGCCCCGCCGCTATCGCCCAGCTGAAGACGGTGTCCGAACAGGTTGGCGCCGAGTTCTTCCCGTCCCAGCCCGACCAGAAGCCGGTGGACATCGCCCGCGCGGCGGTGGACTGGGCGCGCAAGCACTACCACGACGTGCTGATCGTCGATACCGCGGGCCGCCTGGGTATCGACGAGGCGATGATGCAGGAAATCGCCGCGCTGCACGCCGAACTGAAGCCGGCCGAGACCCTGTTCGTGGTCGATGCCATGCTCGGCCAGGACGCGGTCAACACGGCCAAGGCCTTCAATGACACCCTGCCGCTGACCGGCGTGGTGCTGACCAAGCTGGACGGCGATGCGCGCGGCGGTGCCGCGCTGTCGGTGCGCCACATCACCGGCCGGCCGATCAAGTTTGTCGGCGTCGGCGAAAAGCTCGACGGCCTGGAGCCGTTCTATCCCGAGCGCATGGCCCAGCGTATCCTGGGCATGGGCGACATCCTCGCGCTGGTCGAGGAAGCCCAGCGCGGCGTGGACATGGACGCCGCCGAGAAGCTGGCCAAGAAGATCAAGAAGACCGGCGGCTTCGACCTGGAAGACTTCAAGGCCCAGATCGGCCAGATGAAGAAAATGGGCGGCCTGGGCAGCCTGGTGGACAAGCTGCCGGCGCAGTTCGCGCAGCAGGCGCAGGGCGCCAATATGGATCAGGCGGAAAAGCAGGTGCGCCGCATGGAAGGCATCATCAACAGCATGACGGCGGCCGAGCGCGCCAAGCCCGAGCTGATCAAGGCCAGCCGCAAGCGCCGCATTGCCGCGGGCGCGGGCGTGCCGGTGCAGGAGGTGAACCGCCTGCTGAACCAGTTCGACCAGATGCAAGGCATGATGAAGAAGCTCAAGGGCGGCGGCATGATGAAGATGATGCGCCAGATGGGCGCGATGAAGGGCGGCATGAAGGGCCTGTTCAACCGCTGAACCGGCCCCGCCTCACCCCCTTCTTCCCCCGCAAAGAGACAAGAACAGGAAAGACACCATGATGACCGCTGAACAGGCCCGCGAACTGTGGTCCAACTCCGAGGAAATCGTCAGCGCTGAAGAAGTCCAGGCTTCGCTGGACCGCATGGCGAAGGACATCACCGAGAAGATGGGCGATGCCTTCCCGCTGGTGCTGTCCGTGATGGGTGGCGCGGTGGTCTTCACCGGCATGCTGCTGCCCAAGCTGCAGTTCCCGCTGGAATTCGACTACATCCACCTGTCCCGCTACAACAACAAGACCGTCGGCGGCGAGATGCAATGGCGCGTGGCCCCGCGCGAGTCGGTCAAGGACCGCGTGGTGCTGGTGCTGGACGACATCCTGGATGAAGGCGAAACCATGGCGGCGATCCGCCAGCGCATCATGGACATGGGCGCGAAGGAATTCCACGCCGCCGTGCTGTGCGAAAAGACGCTGACCAAGCTCAAGCCGATGCACCCGGATTTCTGCGGGTTCCAGGTGCCGGACCGGTATGTGTTTGGTTGCGGGATGGATGCCAAGGGATACTGGCGGAACCTGGGAACGATCCGGGCGCTGATGTAAGCGCCGTCAGCCGGCGTGGTGCGCCCCCAGGATCGGCCACAACGACGCCAGCAGCAGCAACGCCATCCCGACATTGAACACGCGCAGCACCCGCGGCTGCGCCAGCCAGCGGCGCAGGGCCGAGCCGAATACGGCCCACATCGCCACGCTCGGCAGGTTGATGACGGCGAAGATGCCGGCCAGCATCAGCACGTTCAGCCACACATTGCCGTGCAGCACATAGGTGCTGCATGCGCCCACCGCCATCACCCACGCCTTGGGGTTGACCCACTGGAACGCCGCCGCCTTCAGAAAACCCATCGGGCGCGCGACCTGGCGGTCCTGCACGCCGCCCGAGGTGGCGAGCTTCCAAGCCAGCCAGACCAGGTAGGCCCCGGCCACCACGCGCAGCACCTGCCAGGTCCACGGCCAGTGGGAAAACATCGAACCAAGACCCAGCCCGACCAGCGCGACCATCAGCGCAAACCCGCCGCTGATGCCGAGCAGGTGCGGAATGGTCCGCGCAAAGCCGAAGTTCACCCCCGAGGCCAGCACCATGGTGTTGTTGGGGCCGGGCGTGATGGAGGACACCAGCGCGAACGCCGAGAACGCAAGGAAGACACCGGAACCGGCGACAAGGTCGGGAAAAGCCATGGCAGACACACCAGAAGAAACAGGGGAATGCTGCCAGTCTAGTCACAGCGAACAGTACAGTACCGGTACAGTTTGCCGGAATTCTGCCGTGACGGAATGCCGTGGTCTTGCGGGACAGTCTCTGCTCAGTGGCGGTATGGGCGCTCGCGCAGCCATTTGGTGGCAATCCACTTCTCGCCCGTTTCCACCGGCAGGCCGGCGTGCAGGGTGCGCTCGTCCAGCTTGCCTTCGGGCAGCAGGTAGCTGAAGTACACAGCGTTGCCCTTGACCGGCGCCACTTCCAGGCCGATGCGCGGAAACGCCGTGGCGCCGCCCGCCTGCGGCGTGTTCAGGTAGATCACCAGCGTAGCGATGCGCTGCCCGCCCACGCGAAGCTGGCGCGCCTCGCCCGGGCGGTTCGGATTGAAGAAATCGAAATGCGGCTGGTATTCGCCGCCGGGCTTGTAGTTGAGGATTTGCAGGCCCTCGCCGTGATCGGCGGGCACGCCCGTCACCCGGGCGATGCGGCTCTCGATGCGCTCGAGCAGCGGATGCTCGCCGACCTGGAACATGGCGCCCATGCTGGTGCGCGCGTCGATCAGGTTCTCGTCGCCGGTATCGGGATTGATGACCGGCGAACGCGCCAGCCGTCCACGCGCAAGATCGACCAGCGCATCGCACTCGGCATCGCTGAGCAGCTGTTGATACAGGCGGATGGCGGGTGCCTGCAGCGAGAACAGTATGGGGACCTCGCCCTCGCCTTGGCGCTGGCGCTGGGGAGGGCTGGCAACCGCTGCGCGCGTTGCAGCCGGCGTGGCCGGCCCAGCACGCCGGTGCCCCATGGCCGTGGCCACCGCGGCGCGGGCAAAGGTGGCGTTATAGCCGGAGCGCAGCATGGACAGTACCAGCGACTCGGCGCCAAACCCTTCGGCGATATGCCGCGCCAGCCAGCGTTCCAGTTCCGGCGACGAGGTGGCGTAGCCCGGCGTACCCACGGCCGGGCGCGTGTCGGTGGTCATGACGGGTTGGCCAGGCGCTGCGGCGAGAACGGGTTGCGCGCCGGTGCCTCGGGCAGCAGCTTGCGCGGTCGGGCCGGGGCGATTTCCGGATCGCCCGCGACGGTGACCGTGGCCTCTGAATACTGCCAGCGCTTCCACGCGGCCAACACCGCGTTCGGGTATTCCGGACGGCCGCGGCTGCCGTTATAGCGCCCCAGCGCCAGGAACAGGTCGCCCTGCTCGCGGTCCAGGTAGTGGCGCAGGATGGTGCAGCCGTAGCGCAGGTTGCTTTGCAGGTGGAACAGCTTGCGCGGGTCACTGTCGCCGATCGTGCGGACCCAGAACGGCATCACCTGCATCAGCCCGCGCGCGCCGACCGAGCTGATCGCGTACTTGCGGAAATTGCTCTCCACCTGCACCAGGCCCAGCACCAGCGCAGGCTCCAGCCCGGCGCGCTTGGCTTCGTAGTACGCGGTTTCGATCAGCTCCACGCGCATCTGCGGCTCGGGGATGCGCGCTTCGAGCCGGTGCGACATCTCGCCAAGCCACTTGAGATAGGCCAGGCGTTCGCCGCCCGTGGCGAACACGGGCCGTACCGGGCGCGAGTCGGCAATGGCTGCCGCCAGCGCGCCGCGCACCGAGTCGGCCAGGTCCTCTTCCTTTTGCGCGCCGGCCTGCGCGGTGGCGGCGGCAAGGGCCAGCAGCAGGCTGCCGGCCGTGCGAACCAGACGGGCCGCGCGCATGGGCTTACTTGCCGATCTGGCTGCGTACATGGCCGACGACGTCAGCCACGGCCACCTGGGTCGCCTGGGCATCGCGGCGGCCCTGGTATTCGACCTTGCCTTCCTTCAGGCCACGGTCGCCCACCACCACGCGGTGCGGTACGCCGATCAGCTCCCAGTCGGCGAACATCACGCCCGGACGCTCGCCACGGTCGTCGAGGATGACGTCGGCACCGGCGGCCAGCAGTTCGGCGTGGATGCGGTCGGCCTCGGCCTTGACGGCTTCGGAGCGGTCATAGCCGACCGGGCAGACCACCACCTCGAACGGGGCGATGGCGGCGGGCCAGATGATGCCGCGCTCGTCGAAGTTCTGCTCGATCGCGGCGCCCAGGATACGGGTGACGCCGATGCCGTAGCAGCCCATCTGCATCGGCTGGGTCTTGCCGTTCTCGTCCAGGAAGGTGGCGCTCATGGACTCGGAGTAACGCGTGCCGAGCATGAACACATGGCCGACTTCGATGCCGCGGCAGATTTCCAGCGTGCCCTTGCCGTCCGGCGAGGCATCGCCGGCGACCACGTTGCGCAGGTCGGCGACGACGGGCTCGGGCAGGTCGCGGCCCCAGTTGACGCCGGTGTAGTGGTAGTCGCGGTAGTTGGCGCCGCAGCAGAAGTCGCTCATGTTGGCGACGGTGCGGTCGGCCACGACCTTGACCGGCTTCTTCATGTCGATCGGGCCCAGGTAGCCCGGGGGGGACCCGAAGGCGTCGACGATCTCGTTTTCGGTGGCGAAGCGAAAATCGACCAGGCCCGGCACCTTGGATGCCTTGACCTCGTTCAGCTCATGATCGCCGCGGATCAGCAGCAGCCAGATCTCGGCGCCGGCTTCGGTGTCCTTGGCCAGCACGATCGACTTGACGGTGCGCTCGAGCGGGATGCCCAGGAACTCGGCTACGTGCTCGCACTTGGCCTTTTCGGGGGTGAAGGTCTTTTCCAGCGCCTGGGCCGGCGCGGCACGTTCGGCCAGCAGCGGCAGCGCCTCGGCGGCCTCCATATTGGCGGCGTAGTCGGACGTCGGGCAGTAGACGATGGCGTCTTCGCCGGTGTCGGCGATCACGTGGAACTCATGCGAGCCCGAACCGCCGATGGCGCCGTTGTCGGCCGCCACAGCACGGAATTCCAGGCCGAAGCGCTGGAAAATGCGCACATAGGCGTCGTACATGTTCTGGTACGACTGCTTCAGGCCTTCCGCGTCGCGGTCGAAGGAATACGCGTCCTTCATCGTGAATTCACGGCCGCGCATGATGCCGAAGCGCGGACGGCGCTCGTCGCGGAACTTGGTCTGGATCTGGTAGAAATTGACCGGCAGCTGCTTGTAGCTGCGGATTTCGGAGCGGGCGATGTCCGTCACCACTTCCTCGGACGTCGGCTGCACGGCGAAATCGCGCTCGTGGCGGTCCTTCAGGCGCAGCAGTTCGGGGCCCATCTTGTCCCAGCGGCCGGTTTCCTGCCACAGCTCGGCCGGCTGGATCACGGGCATGGACAGTTCCACGGCGCCGGCGCGGTTCATTTCCTCGCGGACGATGTTTTCCACCTTGCGGATCGTGCGCAGGCCCACCGGCATGTAGTTGTAAATGCCGGCGCCGAGCTTCTTGATCATGCCCGCGCGCATCATCAGCTTGTGCGACACGATTTCCGCGTCGGCGGGGGCTTCTTTCAGGGTGGAAATGAAAAATTGCGAGGCTTTCATCCGAATGTCTTCTCTGGAAACCGGGAATCCCGGTGAATTGGCGGCAGCCAAGCCGCGCATAACCGACTGGAACGCGCCGGCAACTGCCTGAAACTGCCCTTCCCGCTCGGGGAAAACCAGCAGCACCCCGCCTGAGCCGGGCCGCGCGCATCCTTTATAATCGACGTAATTCTAAAGGATTCGAGGTGCAGTCATGCTCGATCGTGAAGGCTTTCGCCCGAACGTCGGCATCATCCTCATCAACGCACGAAACGAGGTTTTCTGGGGCAAGCGAATCGGCGAGCATTCCTGGCAGTTTCCGCAAGGTGGCATCAAGTATGGCGAAACGCCGGAACAGGCCATGTATCGCGAGCTGCATGAGGAGATCGGCCTGCTACCGGAGCACGTCAGGATCGTCGGTCGCACGCGCGACTGGTTGCGCTATGAGGTGCCGGACAAGTTCATCCGCCGCGAGATCCGCGGCCATTACAGAGGCCAGAAACAGATCTGGTTCCTGCTGCGCATGGCGGGCAGGGACTGTGACATCCACCTGCGTGCCACCGACCATCCTGAGTTCGATGCCTGGCGGTGGAGCGATTACTGGGTGCCGCTGGATGCGGTGATCGAGTTCAAGCGCGACGTCTACCAGCTTGCGCTGAGCGAGCTGTCGCGCTTCCTGAACCGCAACTCGCGCGTGCCGCTCAGTCCGTATGGCGTTCATCACGGTCGTCATGGCGGCGGGCAGCGCCGGCCGCCACAGGCCGCCATGGGCGTGCCCGTGGTGCCGGCCGAAGCGAGTGCAGCCGCAGATGACGCAGTTTTGCCGGCCGCGCCGGCTACCAACCCGACGGAGTCCTGATGAATCGTATTACCGGCCCGGGCCGCCGCGGCGGCCTGACCGCTGCCGGCCTGTTGCTCGCCGCCGCCTGCCTGGCGCTGGCGGGCTGCAAGACCACCGGCAAGGAAATGCCCGAAGAAGAATCCAAGTGGATCAATCCGTTCGAGCCGAAGACCTTCAAGGAGGAAGAGGCCAGCCTGCCGCCGCTGCCGCAGGATGCGAACCTGATCCCGTTCTCGGTCAATGGCACCGGTAACCTCACGTTCGAGGTGGACAGCAAGTCGGTGTCGGTCGGCGCGGACAAGGTGGTGCGCTTTACGGTGGTGATCAGCAGCGCCAGCGGCGCGCGCAATGTGAACTTCGAAGGCCTGCGCTGTGACGCGTTCGAGCGCAGGATCTACGCTACGCTGCCTTTTGGCGCCAAGGAATGGGAGCTCAACCGCGGCGATAACCGTGAAAGCTGGGTCCGCATGCAGACCAGCGCGCGCAACGCGTACGCGGCCACGCTGGCGACCGATTTCTTCTGCGAAGGCCGCACCGTGGCCGGTACGCCGGAAAAAATGGTCCGCGACCTGAAAGACAGCGCACCGCACAAGCGCTGAGTGGCGCCGGACTGAACGCAAAAGGGCGATGCCGAGGCATCGCCCTTTCTTCTTTTGGGCCGACTGATCAGGCTCAGACCAGCACCAGATTGTCCCGGTGGATCAGCTCGGGTTCGTTCAGGTGGCCCAGCACCGATTCGATCTCCGACGACGGCTTGCGTGCGATCAGCCGCGCCTCGGCGCTCGAATAGTTGGTGATGCCGCGCGCCACTTCGCGCCCGTCCGCGCCGACACAGGCAACCACCTCGCCACGCGCGAACTCGCCCTGCACTTCGACCACGCCGATCGGCAGCAGCGACTTGCCGCCGCTGGTCAGCTTTTCCACGGCGCCGGCATCGATTACCACGCGACCGCGCAGCTGCAAGTGATCCGCCATCCACTGCTTGCGCGCGGTCAGCCGTCCGGTCGGGGCCAGCAGTTGCGTGCCGATGGCTTCGCCCGCGGCCAGGCGTTCCAGCACGTTGGCCTCGCGGCCAGAAGCAATGGTGGTGTGCGCGCCGGACTTGGCCGCACGCTTGGCCGCCAGGATCTTGGTCAGCATGCCGCCGCGGCCGATGGACGTGCCGGCGCCCCCGGCCATCGCTTCCAGCTCGGGCGTACCGGCCAGCGCCTCGTCGACGAACTCGGCATTCGGGTCCTTGCGCGGATCGGCGGTGTAGAGCCCGCGCTGGTCGGTCAGGATGACCAGCGCATCGCCTTCGATCAGGTTGGTCACCAGCGCGCCCAGCGTGTCGTTGTCGCCGAACTTGATTTCGTCGGTGACCACGGTGTCGTTCTCGTTGATGATGGGCACCACGCCCAGCGAGAGCAGCGTCAGCAGCGTGGAACGCGCATTCAGGTAGCGTTCGCGGTCGGCCAGGTCGGCGTGGGTGAGCAGCACCTGCGCGGTGCGGATGCCATAGCGGCCGAACTGGCTTTCATAGACCTGCGCCAGGCCCATCTGGCCGACGGCGGCGGCGGCCTGCAGTTCGTGGATTTCACGCGGACGGCGCACCCAGCCCAGGCGCTGCATGCCTTCGGCAATGGCGCCGGAGCTGACCAGCACCACTTCCTTGCCGATCGAGCGCAGCCTGGCGATCTGCGCCGCCCAGCGCGCAATGGCGTCGTAGTCCAACCCCTTGCCGTCGTTGGTGACCAGGCTGGAGCCGACCTTCACGACGATACGTTTAGCCTGGGCAATGACCGATTGCATGGCGAGAAATCCTGTCTCCGGGGGCTGTTGCGTCCCCAATTGTGGTTCCTCGCCCCGCATGGGCGAGGGGAAAAGGCTGGCTTACTGCTCGTGACCTTCCTGGTCGACGTTGTGCCGGCGCTCGTCGAGCCGGATGTCCGGCTCGGCCAGGGCGGCGGCCTCTTCGGCCTTGATCGCGGCCAGGTGGTCCTTGATCGCATAGATCAGCTCGCGGCAGCCTTCGCCGGTGAGCGCCGAGATCTGGAAGACCGGGCCCTTCCACTTGTAGCGCTTGATGAAGTCCTTGGCGCGCGTGGCGCGCTCGTCCTCCGGCACCACGTCGAGCTTGTTCAGCACCAGCCAGCGCGGCTTGTCGTAGAGCGTTTCGTCGTACTTCTTGAGCTCGTTGACGATGGCCTTGGCTTCCGCCACCGGGTCCACCGCTTCATCGAACGGCGCCAGGTCGACGATATGCAGCAGCAGCCCGGTGCGCTGCAGGTGGCGCAGGAACTGGTGGCCCAGGCCGGCGCCCTCGGCCGCGCCCTCGATCAGGCCCGGAATGTCCGCCACCACGAACGACTGCTCGTGGTCGACGCGCACCACGCCCAGGTTCGGGTGCAGCGTGGTGAACGGATAGTCCGCCACCTTCGGGCGCGCGTTCGAGATATGCGAGATGAATGTCGACTTGCCCGCGTTGGGCATGCCCAGCAGGCCGACGTCGGCCAGCACCTTCAGCTCCAGCTTGAGCATGCGGCGCTCGCCGGGCTTGCCGTCCACCTGCTGGCGCGGCGCGCGGTTGGTACTGGACTTGAAATGCAGGTTGCCCCAGCCGCCCATGCCGCCTTCGGCCAGGCAGACCTTCTGGCCGTGCTCGGTCAGGTCGGCGATCAGTTCGCCCGTGTCCATATCGGCAATCAGCGTGCCGACCGGCATGCGCAGCGTGACGTCCTCGCCGGCGGCGCCGTAGCAGTCGGAGCCACGGCCGTTTTCGCCGTTCCGGGCCACGTGCTTCCTGGCGTAGCGGAAGTCGATCAGGGTATTGATGTTGCGGTCCGCCACGGCGAACACGCTGCCGCCCCGGCCGCCGTCGCCCCCATCCGGGCCACCGAAGGGCACAAACTTTTCGCGCCGGAACGAGGCGCTGCCATTGCCGCCGTTGCCGGCGATGGCTTCGATTCGGGCTTCGTCGATGAACTTCATAGTGGGTTTCCGTGGTGGACCGGGCTACCGACCGGCGTTGGCAACTCACATTGTCGCCAAAAATGAAAAAGCCCCGCAAGCATTGCGGGGCCTTCGTGCTGCAAAGGCTGTTATCAGGCCGCCGGAACGACGCTGACTTGCTGCTTCTTGGCAGGGCCCTTGACAGCGAATTGCACGTGGCCGTCGACCAGTGCAAACAGGGTGTGGTCCTTGCCCACGCCCACGTTGTCACCGGCGTGCACGCGGGTGCCGCGCTGGCGGATGATGATGCCGCCGGCGTTGATGGCCTGGCCACCAAACACCTTCACGCCCAGACGCTTCGATTCTGAATCACGGCCGTTCCGCGTGGAACCGCCGCCTTTTTTCTGTGCCATGTCTTACTCCTGTCGCTTTACCGGGTTACGTTCGAATGATCAGGCGTTGATCGCTTCGATGCGCAGCTCGGTGTAGTTCTGACGATGGCCTTGACGCTTCTGGTAGTGCTTGCGACGGCGCATCTTGAAGATCTTCACCTTGTCGTGACGACCTTGGGAGATAACGGTAGCTTTGACGGAAGCCCCGCTCACCAGCGGCGTACCAAACTTGATTTGGTCGCCGGCGCCCACTGCGAGCACCTGGTCGAGCGTGATTTCTGCGCCAATGTCTGCCGGTATCTGTTCTACTTTAAGTTTTTCGCCAGCAGCAACTTTGTATTGCTTGCCGCCGGTTTTTACGACCGCGTACATTGTCGAACCTCTCGGATGTGAATAAAACGCCGAATGCCGGCACTGAATGCTTGCGCGAACGCTGCTAGGCAGCCTGCGCACGCTTGTGCGGCCCGGTTATCTCCCGCCGGCCAACACCCGCAAAGCGGGCAAAACAACCGGAGGAAACCGAGAACTATAAACCAGGCTGGAGAAAAACGCAAAGAAAACAGGCACATAGCCTGTCCGGCGGCGCCTTGCGCACTTCGGCGCAAGCACGAATCAGGTCAGATCGGCCAGCAGGAAGCCCGCCAGTGCGGCAAACGCCACCCACCAGGCCATGCGGCGGGCACTGCGGCGGGACGTGGGCTTGTTCATGCCGGAATTATAGTCCGCGGCAGCCGCGCATCCCCCAAACGGGGACAGGCATTGGCATGAACCACGTTGGCATCGCATATAATCGTCCGGTTTTGCGTAACGGTGATCATCTTGACCCAGCCTTCCGCCACTGCCTTGCTTGCCCCGGTCGCTGCAGACATGCGCGCGGTCGATGCGGTCATCCGTCAACGGCTGTCTTCCGAAGTTCCCCTGATCGAGCAAATCGGTGAATACATCATCAGCGCCGGCGGCAAGCGCCTGCGCCCGGTGATCCTGCTGCTTGCGGCACGCGCCTTCGGCTACGACGGCCACCGCCACCATGAACTGGCCGCCGTCGTGGAGTTCATCCACACCGCCACGCTGCTGCATGACGACGTGGTCGATGAATCCGAGCTGCGCCGGGGCCGCGAGACCGCCAACGCGGTGTTCGGCAACGCCGCCAGCGTGCTGGTGGGCGACTTCCTCTATTCGCGCGCGTTCCAGATGATGGTCGATGCAGGCAGCATGCGCATCATGGAAATCCTCTCGAACGCGACCAACGTGATCGCCGAGGGTGAAGTGCTGCAGTTACTGAACATGCACGATCCCGACGTCACCATCGAGCGCTACCTGCAGGTGATCCGCTACAAGACGGCCAAGCTGTTCGAGGCTTCGGCCCAGCTTGGCGCCGTGCTCGCCGGCGCCGATGCCGCCACGGAAGAAGCGGCCGCCGAGTACGGCCGCCGCATCGGCACCGCGTTCCAGCTCATCGACGATATGCTGGACTACACCGCCAGCGCCGAGCAGATGGGCAAGAACGCCGGCGATGACCTGCGCGAGGGCAAGCCCACGCTGCCGCTGCTGCACCTGCTGGAGCACGGCACGCCGGAGCAGCGCGCGCTGGCGCGCGAAGCGATCGTGCAGGGCGGCACCGAGCATTTCGACGCGGTGTTCGCGGCCATCCATGCAAGCGGCGCGCTCGAGGTCACCTTCGAAGCCGCGCGCCGCGAGGCCGAGGCCGCCGAAAAAGCCGCCCAGCAATTTCCGCCGTCGGAGCTGAAGGACACGCTGATTGCGCTGTGCGCGTTCTCGCTGCAGCGGCAATCCTGAAACAGCCGCAGCCCTCTTCCCATTCGGTAGAAACGCTGCTAGACTTACGTTCTTTGCTGCTGACCGGCAACGGTGGGCAACGAAGACAAAATTCGGGGTGTAGCTTAGCCTGGTAGAGCGCTACGTTCGGGACGTAGAGGCCGGAGGTTCGAATCCTCTCACCCCGACCAGAATTCATGGCCACGCAGTTTTCGGCCAGCAAGAAGCCGCACAGCAATGTGCGGCTTTTTTGTTTCTTGCGCCGCCTCCATGGTGGCGCCAATCCCTTCCCCTCTCCCTGTCCTCCACACTCCCCGCGCCAGTAGGGTTGCGCCCGTGTCGCACAAATGCCGACATGGCCAGTTGTCGCCTTTACAAAAAGTGACCCCGGCGGCAAACTGCGCCGATCCGGGGGCCCATGGCCCCGACGGGCGCCCGCGGGTGCCTGCACCACCTGGTTCCTGCCATGACACTTGGTCTCGCCCTTGCACAGAGCCGTCGTATCGCGCCTGCGCTGCTCGCCCAGCTCGAACAGTCGGCACGCGACAAGAAGACGCAGCTGATCGACGAGATCGTTGGCAGCGGCACCATGACCGCGCACGATGTCGCGCTGTTTGCCGCCGACAAGTACCAGCTGCCGCTGCTCGACCTGACGCAGTACAACCTGAACAAGGTTCCGCCCGCGCTGGCGGGCAACCGCGAATTCCACGCCCATCGGCTGCTGCCGCTTGGCCGGCGCGAGAACCGCCTGGTAGTGGGGATCTCCGACCCGTCCAACCAGGACGGGCTCGACGCCATCAAGCAGAAGTACAACGTGCCGATCGACACCGTGGTGGTGGAGCACGACAAGCTGATGAAGCACGTGCGCTCCGCCGGGGAAGCGGCGGGCACGCTCAGGGACATCGCCCCGGGCACGCCCACCGCGCGCAAGCTGATCGAGTACGACCCGGTGGCCTCCGCGACTGCGCAGCGCAACCGCACCGCCACCAGCGACATCGACGATGCGCCGGTCGTGCGTTTCCTGCAGAAGCTGCTGACCGAGGCCTTCCACCGCGGCGCATCGGACCTTCACTTCGAGCCGTTCGAGACCTTCTACCGCATCCGCTTCCGCGTGGACGGGGTGCTGCAAGAGGTGGCACGCCCGCCGCTCGATATCCGCGACAAGGTCGCCACCCGCATCAAGGTGCTGTCGCGCCTGGACATCTCCGAAAAGCGCGTGCCGCAGGATGGCCGCATGAAGCTGCTGATCCCGCTGCCGCAGGGCAAGGATTCCAAGGAAATCGTCGAGAAGGCGGTGGACTTCCGCGTGTCGACGCTGCCTACGCTGTTCGGCGAGAAGATCGTGATGCGTATCCTGGAATCGTCGAGCGACAAGCTGGACATCGACCAGCTCGGCTACGAGCCCGAGCAGAAGGCGCTGCTGATGGAAACCATCAAGCGCCCATACGGCATGATCCTGGTCACCGGCCCCACCGGCAGCGGCAAGACCGTCTCGCTCTACACCTTCCTGAACCTGCTGAACCAGGGCGACATCAATATCTCGACGGCCGAAGACCCGGCCGAAATCCAGCTGCCCGGCATCAACCAGGTCAACGTCAACGACAAGGCCGGCCTGACCTTCGCCGCGGCGCTGCGCTCGTTCCTGCGCCAGGATCCGGACATCATCATGGTCGGCGAAATCCGCGACCTGGAAACCGCCGACATCTCGATCAAGGCCGCGCAGACCGGCCACCTGGTGCTGTCCACGCTGCACACCAACGATGCGCCGACCACGCTGACGCGCCTGATGAACATGGGCGTAGCGGCGTTCAATATCGCCTCCAGCGTGCTGCTGATCACGGCGCAGCGGCTGGCGCGGCGGCTGTGCACATGCAAGCGCGCGGGATCGATCCCGCACGAGGCGCTGCTCGAAGCGGGCTTCAAGGAACACCAGATCGACGGCAGCTGGCAGCCTTACCAACCGGTCGGTTGCGAGCGCTGCAATGGCAGCGGCTACAAGGGACGCTGCGGCATCTACCAGGTCATGCCGATCACCGAGGCCATGCAGCAGATCATCCTGTCACATGGCACGGCGCTGCAGATTGCCGAACAGGCCCGCCGCGATGGCGTGCTATCTTTGCGGGAAGCCGGCTTGCTGAAGGTCAAGCAGGGGGTCACGTCACTCGAAGAAGTGCTGGCCACAACGAATACGTAAAACAACAGACGTAAAATGTCGGGGGTCAAACATGGCAACGCGCGCACCAGCAGCGGGCGCACGGGCGGCAGTGCCGTCACGCGCGAAAGCAGGACGCAAGGCAGCTACCCAGTACATCTTTGAGTGGGAAGGCAAGGACCGCAAGGGCAAGACGTTCACCGGGGAACAGCGCGCCGAGAACCAGGCCGAGGTCACGGCGGCACTGCGCAAGCAGGGCCTCACCGTGGTCAAGATGAAAAAGCGCAAGGCGGCGCGCGGCAAGAAGATTACCGAGAAGGACATCGCGTACTTCACCCGCCAGCTCTCGACCATGCTCAAGGCGGGCATTCCGCTGCTGCAGTCGATCGACATCATCGCGCGCGGCCACGCCAACCCGAACTTCACGCAACTGCTTGCCGACATCCGCTTCGACATCGAGTCCGGCAGCAGCATGGCGCAGGCCTTCCGCCGCCACCCGCGCTATTTCGACACGCTGTACTGCAACCTGATCGATGCCGGCGAACAGGGCGGTATCCTCGACTCCCTGCTGGAGCGCCTGTCGCTCTACATGGAAAAGACCATCGCGCTGAAGAGCCAGATCAAGTCCGCGATGATCTACCCGATCGCGGTGCTGACCGTGGCCTTTGCCGTGACGGTGATCCTGATGCTGTTCGTGATCCCGGCCTTCAAGGGCGTGTTCTCGAGCTTCGGCGCCAACCTGCCGGCGCCCACGCTGGTGGTAATCGCGATCTCGGACTTCTTTGTCTCGTACTGGTACATCGTCATCGGCATACCGGTGGGCGCCATCTCCTTCTATTTACGGGCCCTGAAGAAGTCGGAGAAAGTCCAGCGCAGCACCGACCGCATCATGCTGAAGCTGCCCATCTTCGGCAGCCTGTTCCGCAAGGCCGTGATCGCACGCTGGACGCGTACGCTCGCCACCATGTTCGCCGCCGGCACGCCACTGGTCGAATCGATGGAATCCGTGGCGGGCGCCGCCGGCAACTGGGTCTACTACGACGCCACGCGCGAGATCGAACAGGCGGTGCGCATCGGTACCAGCCTGACCAACGCCATGCAGGCCACGCACGTGTTCGACAACATGGTGCTGCAGATGACCCAGATCGGCGAGGAGTCGGGCGCGCTCGACAATATGCTGCTCAAGGTGGCCGAGTTCTACGAACGCGAGGTCGATGACGCCGTGGCCGCCATTTCGAGCCTGATCGAGCCGCTGATCATCGTGGTGCTGGGCGTGCTCATCGGCGGCATGGTGGTCGCGATGTACCTGCCGATCTTCAAGCTGGGACAGGTGGTGTAATTGATGAATCCGGTATTCCCCGCCGGCGGCGCCCTTGTGCAACCGGCGCTGGCCGCGCTGCCGCCGTCGTTCCTGCTCGCGGCAGCGGCCATCCTCGGCCTGCTGGTGGGCAGCTTCCTCAACGTGGTGATCCACCGGATGCCGCGCATGATGGAGTATGACGAGGCCAACTACATCGCCGAACTGCGCGGCGATCCCCTGCCCTACCCCGAACGCTACAACCTGATGGTGCCGCGCTCGGCCTGCCCGCACTGCGGACATGCCATCGCCGCCTGGGAGAACATTCCCGTCATCAGCTATCTCTTCCTGCGCGGGCGCTGCTCGTCGTGCAAGGCGCCGATCAGCGTGCGCTACCCGCTGGTGGAACTGGCTTGCGGCGTGCTGAGCGCGCTGGCCGCCTGGCACTTCGGACCAACCTGGCAGGGCGTGGCCGCGCTGGTGCTGCTGTGGTCGCTGCTGGCGCTGACCATGATCGATGCCGATACGCAGCTTCTGCCCGACCAGATCACGCTGCCGCTGGTGTGGCTGGGGCTGCTGCTCAACCTGGGCGGGCTGTTCGTGCCGCTGGCCGATGCGGTGATCGGTGCCGTGGCCGGCTATCTGCTGCTGTGGTCCGCCTACTGGGCGTTCAAGCTGGTACGCGGCAAGGAAGGCATGGGCTATGGCGACTTCAAGCTGATGGCCGCGCTGGGCGCCTGGTTCGGCTGGCAGGCGCTGCCGACGCTGGTACTGCTGTCTTCGGTGGTCGGTGTGGTCTTTGGCGTGGCCAGCATCGCGCTGCGCCGCCAGGGCCGCGACACGCCTTTCCCGTTCGGCCCCTTCATTGCCGGCGCCGGCGTGCTGGTGCTGTTCTTCGGGCCGGGCATGCTGCCGCTGCTGCCGACGCCTTGAGTGGCGGCCTGCGCCGCACCAAGCTGGTATTGTTCGGGCATTGCACCCACGGAACCTGACATGCTGGAGATCGGACTGACTGGCGGCATCGGCAGCGGCAAGACGCGCGTGGCCGACATGTTCGCCGCGCGCGGCGCCGCCATCATCGACACTGACCTGCTTGCCCACGAGATCACCGCACCGGGCGGGCAGGCCATTCCCGCGCTGGTCGAAGCCTTCGGGCCGCAGTGCCTGCGCCCCGACGGCGCCATGGACCGCGACGCCATGCGCGCGGTGGTCTTTGCCGACCCTGCCGCCAAGGCGAGGCTCGAAGGCATCACCCATCCGCTGATTCGTGAACTGACCACGGCCCGCGCCAGGGCCATCGCCGATGCCCGCGAGCATCCGTACCTGATCTACGTCGTGCCGCTGCTGGTCGAATCCGGCGCATGGGTCGAGCGCGTCGGGCGCGTGCTGGTGGTGGATTGCACCGAGGACACGCAGATCGCGCGCGTCATGGCGCGCAATGGCTTCAGCCGCGAGCAGGTGCTGGCCATCATGGCCAAACAGGCCACGCGGGCGCAGCGGCTGGCCGTGGCCGACGATGTGGTCGACAACGACGGCCCCGTCGACGCACTCACGGCACAGGTAGACCATCTGGACCGGACCTATCGCGCGCTGTCCGCCGCCGGAGTCAGCGTACACATCACGCGCGCCTGATGCGGAGCACAAGCAGGCACCGGCCTGTGCGCCGGTCCGGCGCATCATGCACATTGCATTGTCCTCGCAGCCCGTCTCGCATAGAATGCGCTGGAACATAACGCGAAATGCGCGGATGGCCGCGGCTTCCACGCATTCCTGACGTTCCCCGGGCCACGCCCGCACCGTGACGCTCCCACAGGAGCGCCGCCTCAGCGCTGCACGGACATAGCACTTGATCCTGTACGAATATCCTTTCAACGAACGCATCAGGATGCTGCTGCGCCTGGAAGACCTGTTCGATCGGCTGGATTACTTCCTCGGCCAGGAACACGCCCTGCAGCACCATGTCGCACTGACCACGCTGTTCGAGATCATCGACGTGGCCGGCCGCGCCGACCTCAAGACCGACCTGATCAAGGAACTGGAACGCCAGCGCCAGGCGCTGACCGCGTTGCGCGTCAATCCCCAGATCGACCAGCAAGCGCTGGACGCCGTCATCGGCGAGATCGAGCAAGGCATTGCCATGCTCAACCAGACCGTGGGCAAGGCGGGCCAGCTGCTGGCCGACAACGAGTGGCTGACCAGCATCCGCAGCCGCGCGATCATTCCCGGCGGTACCTGCGAGTTCGACCTGCCGGCCTACTACGCCTGGCAGCATCGTCCGGCCGGGGAACGCCGCGCCGATATCCTGAAATGGGCCAGACCGCTGGTGGCGCTGCGCGCCGGTACGTCAACGGTATTGCGCCTGCTGCGCGAATCGGGCCAGAGCGGCAAGGTGATCGCCACGGGCGGCAGCTACCAGCAAATGCTATCGGGCCGCAGCTACCAGCTCATGCAGGTGCACCTCGATGACTCGCTGCTGGCCTTTATCCCCGAGATGAGCGCCAACAAGTACATGCTGTGGGTCCGCTTTACGCAGCAGGACGGCGACCTGCGCCCGCGTTCGGTCGACGCCGACATCCCGTTCCTGCTCAAGCTCTGCAATTTCTGAAGCCATGCCTGCCGTCGTCAAATGTCCCACCTGCGGCACCAAGGTGGAATGGATTCCCGAAAACAAGTTCCGCCCGTTCTGCTCCGAGCGCTGCAGGCAGATCGACCTGGGCGCGTGGGCGTCCGAGAAGTACGTGATCGGCAGCAAACCCGGCGAAACCCCTTCGCCGGACCTGCCGGAAGACGAAGACGACTGAGCCGCGACGACCGGGTCGTCCCGGCAGCTCAGTGCGCCGCGGCCAGCACGCGGCGGTAGAACCCCACGCACACCAGCACGAACACCGCCAGGCCGAGCCATTCGGCCGTACCGGCAAAGCCCTCGCCCACCACGGCCAGCGGCGCGTCCTTGCCTGACAGGCCGATCACGGCCGCCAGCAGCACCCCGACCAGGCTTTCCCCGACGATCAGGCCCGAGGCCAACAGCGTGCCGCGCCGTTCGGCATGTTCAAGCGCCAGCTTGACGTAGTCGCCGCGCGCGATGGCGCGGCGACGCTCGGAGCGCACCAGGAACCACGCGAGCACGGCGCCCACGACCAGCGCCGAACTGATCGTCGGCGGCAGGTAAATGCCGATGCCCACGGCCAGTACCGGAAGGCGCGCGGTACCGCCGCGGCGGCGCAGGATTTCATCGATCGTGATCAGCACCACGCCAAGCGCGATGCCGATCAGGATCATGTTCCAGTTGAGCTTGTGCGTGAAGATGCCGGTGGCAATGGCCGTCATCAGCGTGGCCTGCGGAGCCGCCAGCGCCTGCCCCGGGTCCATGCCCGGGCGCGGCAGCGCACCGGCGAACCCGTAGGCGTTGTAGAGCAGGTCCAGTACCGGCGGGATCACCGCCGCACCCACCGCGCAGCCGATCAGCAGCGCAACCTGCTGGCGCCACGGCGTGGCGCCGACGAGCCAGCCGGTCTTCAGGTCCTGCAGGTTGTCATTGGAAATGGTGGCCACGGCCAGCACGGCCGAGGTCGTGAAGATGGCCAGCGCAATCGCGAACTTGCCGCCTTCCGGTGTATCGAGCAGGCCGTCGGCGGTGCCGATCACCAGGATCAGCAGCGACACCAGGATCACCGCGATGATGCCAATGCCCGAAATCGGGCTGGCGGACGAACCGACCAGTCCCGCCATGTAGCCGCAGGCCGCGGCCACCAGGAAACCGAACACGAACGCGAACAGCACGGCGCAGCCCACCAGGCGCCAGCGCGCCCCGGCCTCCATCGGCGCCGGCATCATGAAATAGCCAAAGGTTGCCGCGAGGACCACTGCCAGCACGACGGCCAGGATGCCGATCCAGCGCACCGGCATGTCCTTCTGGGTGCGAGGCATGCCCGCACCGCCAGCTGCACCCGCCCCTTTGATCGCGCCGAGCGACGCGCGGATGCCATCCAGCATCGGCCGGGCCAGCGTGATCAGCGTCCAGATCGCGGCGATGCCGATCGTGCCCGCGCCGATGAAGCGCACCTGCGTGCTCCACACCATGGTGCCGAAGGCCTGCAGCGTGGCGCCTTCCGGACGCGGCGTGATGGCCGTCAGCCACGGCACGGCAATGCCCCAGGTCAGCAGCAGCCCGAGCAGCATGGCGAGGCCGCCGACAATGCCGACCAGGTAGCCTGCGCCGACCAGCGCCAGCGAGAAGCCCATCGAGAAGCGCACCACCGATGCCCCGGCCGCCAGCCACAGGTTGGCGCCTTCGGCGAGCAGGCGCAGTCCGCCCGCGGCGAAGCTGAACACGCCGGCGACGAGACCACCGGCCATCAGGTCGGCGAGCCCGGTGCCCTGCTTCTTCGTGCCTGGCGCCGTGTCCTGCCCGGCGCTGCCCACGCGCAGGATCTCGGCGGCGGCCACGCCTTCCGGGTATGGCAGGTCGCTCTGCACCACCATCGCGTGGCGCAGCGGGATGCTGAACAGCACGCCGAGCATGCCGCCGGCCGCGCAGATCGACAGCGTCTGCCAGAACGGGAAGCCCTGCCAGTAGCCGAGCATCACCAGGCCCGGCAGCACGAAGATGATCGACGACAGGGTGCCCGCAGCCGAAGCCTGCGTCTGCACCATATTGTTTTCGAGGATATTTGCGCCCGGGAACAGGCGCAGGACTGCCATCGAGATGACGGCGGCCGGAATCGCCGAGGAAAAGGTCAGCCCGACCTTGAGGCCAAGGTAGATATTGGAGGCGGTGAACACTACCGTGATCAGCGCCCCAAGGATGATGCCGCGCAGCGTCAGCTCAGGCAGGGAGATATCGTCGGCGACGCGGTCTGCACGTTGCATACGGGTCCTTTCTTGCTGTTATTGTGTCGGCGCAATCACGGGCGCCGCGGCCGCGGGGGCGCGGTAAAGCTCGGATGGTCAGGCGGGCCGGGATTCTTCGCCGAGCCATTCGACCACCGGGATGGTGGCCGGCAGCAGCGGTTCGACCGTCACCGGCACCGTCTGCCACGAAAAGGCCTGGCCTTCGCGCCCGATGGGATCGCCGCGCCAGGCCGTGACCTTGCAGAAATGCAGCCGCACGTAGGCGTGCGGGTAGTCGTGTTCGAGCACGTGCCAACGCACACATTCGGTGATATCCAGGCCCAGTTCTTCATGGAGTTCGCGCGCCAGCGCGGCTTCCACGGTCTCGCCCGGTTCGAGCTTGCCGCCCGGGAATTCCCAGTAGCCCTCGTACGGCTTGCCGCCCGGGCGCTGCGCCAGCAGGAAGCGGCCGTCGGGCTGCACCAGCACGCCGACGGCCACCTCGGTGACCTTGCGCGGCGCAACCGTGTCTTGCGCCTGGGTCATGCGCCCTCCACATCGGCAATGAACGGCTTGCCATGCTTGCCGCCCCAGTCGCGCGCAAACTGCCAGGCCACGCGGCCCGAGCGCGAGCCGCGCTCCAGCGCCCACACCAGCGCATCGCCGCGCGCGGCGGCAATGTCCTCGTCCGTGCAGCCAAAATGCTTGAGCCAGTGGCCGACAATGGACAGGTACTCGTCCTGCTTGGGCGGATAGAAGGACAGCCACAGGCCGAAGCGCTCGGACAGCGAGATCTTCTCCTCGACCACTTCGCCGGGATGGATCTCGCCATCTTCGGTGTGGCGGTAGGACTCGTTGTCCTTCATGTACTCGGGCAGCAGGTGGCGGCGGTTGGATGTGGCATACACCAGCACATTGTCCGACTGCGCGGCCACCGAGCCGTCGAGCGCCGACTTGAGCGCCTTGTAGCCCGATTCGCCGTCCTCGAACGACAGGTCATCGCAGAAGATCACGAAGCGCTCCGGGCGCTGCGCGACCTGCTCGACGATATCGCCAAGGTCGCCCAGGTCGCTCTTGTCCACTTCCACCAGCCGCAGGCCGTCCTTGACGAAGGCATTGAGGCAGGCCTTGATCAGCGACGACTTGCCGGTACCGCGCGCGCCGGTCAGCAGCACGTTGTTGGCCGGCAGCTGGTTCACGAACTGGCGCGTATTGGCGACGATGGCGTCCTTCTGGCGCTCGATGTTCTTGAGGTCATCCAGGTGGATCGGCGGCAGCTGGCGCACCGGCTGCAGGTAGCCGATATTGCCGAACAGGCTCTGCCGCTTGCGCCAGCGGAACGCTACGGCCTCCTGCCAGTCCGCATCTGTCAGCTGCGCCGGCAGCCACTGTTCGAGTCGGGCGAGGAAGTTGTCGAGGCGGGAGGCGAGGTCAGACATGGCGGCAGCGGAGCGTGATTGAACAGGGGGCGATGATTACGAACGGTAGTCGGCGTTGATCGACACGTAGTCGTGCGAGAGATCGCAGGTCCACACCGTGGCCTCGGCATTGCCGCGGCCCAGGGCGATGCGCACGGTGATCTCGGCCTGCTTCATCACACGCTGGCCATCCTCTTCGAGATAATCAGGGTTGCGGCCGCCGTCGCGGGCCACCCAGACGTCGTCGAGCCACAGGTTGACGCGGTCGACATCGAGGTCGTCCACGCCGGCGTAACCGACGGCGGCGAGGATACGGCCCAGGTTGGGGTCCGAGGCATAGAACGCGGTCTTGACCAGCGGCGAGTGCGCCACGGCATAGGCGATCTGGCGGCACTCGGCCACATCCTTGCCGCCTTCCACGCGGATGGTCATGAGCTTGGTCGCGCCCTCGCCGTCGCGCACGATCATCTGCGCGAGTTCCTGGGCCAGGCTCGTAACGGCCTCGCGCAGCGCCTCGAAGGCCGGGCCTTCGGCGCGGTCGATGGCGGCGCCCGACTTGCCCGAGGCAATCAGCACGAAGGAATCGTTGGTCGAGGTGTCGCCGTCGATCGTGATGCTGTTGAACGAGTGGTCGGCCGCATGCGAGACCAGCGCCTGCAGCACCGGCTGGGCCACGGCCGCGTCGGTGGCGATGAAGCCGAGCATGGTCGCCATGTTGGGGCGGATCATGCCCGCGCCCTTGCTGATGCCGCTCAGCGTGACGGTCTTGCCGTCGATCTGCACCGTGCGCGACGCCGCCTTGGGCTGCGTGTCGGTGGTCATGATGGCTTCGGCGGCGGCCAGCCAGTTGTCCGGCTTCGCGTTGGCGATGGCGGCGGGCAGCACGGCGACCAGGCGGTCCACCGGCAGCTGCTCCAGGATCACGCCGGTGGAGAACGGCAGCACCTGGTCGGTGCTGATGTGCAGCTTGGCCGCCAGGGCATCGCAGGTCGCCCGCGCATTCGCCAGGCCGAGGTGGCCGGTGCCGGCATTGGCGTTGCCGGTGTTGATCACCAGTGCGCGAATGCCCTTGCCGGACGCCAGGTGCTCGCGGCATACCTGCACGGGAGCAGCGCAGAAGCGGTTGCGCGTGAACACGCCGGCAACGGTGCTGCCTTCGGCCACGCGCACCACCAACACGTCCTTGCGGTTGGCCTTGCGGATGCCGGCCTCGGCCCAGCCGAGCTCCACGCCGGCAACGGGTTTCAGGTTCTCTGCCTGCGGCAGCGGAAGATTGACGGGCATATCGGCTCCTGTCCTGTAGTCCTGCTTGATCTGTCTGTTCAGTCGTCAGACGAACATGCCCGCTTGGCGCGGGCATGTCGTTACCTCTTCGCCCCTTCCGCCGTGGCGGCGAGGGCCGTCGTGCATGGTCCGGCTGGCGCCAGGATCAGCTTAGCTTGCCGTGGCACTGCTTGAACTTCTTGCCCGAACCGCACGGGCAAGGATCGTTGCGGCCCACCTTGGCCATGCCGGCCAGCGCCATTTCCGCGGCCACGGCGGCGCCGGTGCGCGGCGACGGCGCGTCTTCCACGGGCTCGCGGCCCTCGGCGAACTCGTCGTGCTTGTACTGCACGTTCTCCAGGTGCGACAGGCCTTCTTCGATCTGCTCCGAAGCCTGTTCCAGTTCTTCCGGCGACTGGATCTGCACGTTGAAGGTCACGCGCGTGACTTCGTTCTTGATCACGTCCAGCAGGCGCGCGAACAGTTCGAAGGACTCGCGCTTGTATTCCTGCTTCGGGTCCTTCTGCGCATAGCCGCGCAGGTGGATGCCCTGGCGCAGGTGGTCCAGTGCGGCCAGGTGCTCGCGCCAGTGCGTGTCGATGCTCTGCAGCATGACCGAGCGCTCGAAGCCGGCAAACGATTCGCGCCCGACCATGGCCACCTTGCCTTCGTAGCGCTCCTCGGCGGCCTTCAGGATCATGTCGAGGAGCTCTTCATCCTCGATGCTCTGGGCGCCTTCGATGGTCTTGGCCAGCGGCAGCTCCAGGCCCCAGTCGTCGCGCAGGCGAGCTTCCAGGCCGGCGATGTCCCATTGCTCTTCCATGGTGTCGGCGGGCACCTGTTCGCGGAACAGCTCGATCAGCACGCTTTCGCGCAGGTTCTTGACCATTTCGCCGACGTCATTGGCTTCCAGCACGTCGTTGCGCAGCTTGTAGATTTCCTTGCGCTGGTCGTTGGCCACGTCGTCGTACTGCAGCAGCTGCTTGCGGATGTCGAAGTTGCGGCCTTCCACCTTGCGCTGCGCCGATTCGATCGAGCGCGTGACGATGCCGGCTTCGATCGGCTCGCCCTCGGGCATCTTCAGGCGTTCCATGATGGCGCGCACGCGGTCGCCCGCGAAGATGCGCAGCAGCTGGTCGTCCAGCGACAGGTAGAAGCGCGACGAACCCGGGTCGCCCTGGCGGCCGGCACGGCCGCGCAGCTGGTTGTCGATACGGCGCGATTCATGGCGCTCGGTGCCGACGATATGCAGGCCGCCGAAGGACTTGACCTGCTCGTGCAGCGACTGCCATTCATCCTTGAGCTGCTGGATGCGCGCGGCCTTGTCGCCGTCGGACAGGTTCGGGTCGATCTCGATGAAGCCGGCCTGCTTCTCCACGTTGCCGCCGAGCACGATGTCGGTCCCGCGGCCCGCCATATTGGTGGCGATGGTGATCATCTTCGGACGGCCGGCCTGGGCCACGATCTCGGCCTCGCGCTCGTGCTGCTTGGCGTTGAGCACCTGGTGCGGCAGCTTTTCCTTGTTGAGCAGGTCCGACAGGTATTCGGACGTCTCGATCGAGGTCGTGCCGACCAGCACCGGCTGGCCACGGTCGTAGCAGTCGCGGATGTCGCGTACGACGGCGTCGTAGCGCTCCTTGGACGTCTTGTAGATCTGGTCCTGCAGGTCCTTGCGCTGGGCCGCCCGGTTGGTCGGGATCACCACCACTTCCAGGCCATAGATTTCCTGGAATTCGTAGGCTTCCGTATCCGCCGTGCCGGTCATGCCCGCCAGCTTGGTGTACATCCGGAAGTAGTTCTGGAAGGTGATGGTCGCCAGCGTCTGGTTTTCCTGCTGGACGGACACGCCTTCCTTGGCCTCGACAGCCTGATGCAGGCCGTCGGACCAGCGGCGCCCGGTCATCAGGCGACCGGTGAATTCGTCAACGATGACGACCTCGTCGTTCTGCACCACGTAGTGCTGGTCGCGATGGAACAGGCTGTGCGCGCGCAGGGCGGCGTACAGGTGGTGCATCAGCGTGATGTTCTGCGGCGCGTAGAGCGACTCGCCCTCGCCGATCAGGCCCTGCTGCGCCAGGATCTCTTCGGCCTTCTCGTGGCCGGCCTCGGTCAGGTAGACCTGGTGGCCCTTCTCGTCCACGAAGTAGTCGCCCGGCTTCTCCACGCCCGTGCCGTCGGCCTTTTCCTCGCCGATCTGGCGCTCCAGCAGCCTGGGGATGCCGTTCATGCGCTGGTAGAGATCGGTCTGGTTCTCGGCCTGGCCCGAGATGATCAGCGGGGTACGGGCCTCGTCGATCAGGATCGAGTCCACTTCGTCGACGATCGCGTAGTTCAGCGGACGCTGCACGCGCTGCGACGGATCATAGACCATGTTGTCGCGCAGGTAGTCGAAGCCGAACTCGTTGTTGGTGCCGTAGGTGATGTCGGAGTTGTACGCGGCCTGCTTCTGGTCATGCGCCATCTGCGACAGGTTCACGCCCACCGACAGGCCCAGGAAGTTGTACAGGCGCCCCATCCACTCGGCGTCGCGCTGGGCCAGGTAGTCGTTGACGGTCACCACGTGCACGCCCTTGCCGGTCAGGGCATTGAGGTACACGGCCAGCGTCGCGGTCAGCGTCTTGCCTTCGCCGGTGCGCATTTCGGCGATCTTGTTGTCATTGAGCACCATGCCGCCGATCATCTGCACGTCGAAGTGGCGCATTTTCATGACGCGCTTGCTGGCCTCGCGGCACACGGCGAAGGCCTCTGGCAGCAACGCCTCGAGCGACTCGCCACCCGCATGGCGCTGCCGGAAGGTCTCCGTCATGCCGCGCAGGTCGTCGTCGGAGAGCTGCTCGAACTTCGGCTCCAGCGCGTTGATCTGCTCCACCGTGCGGCGGTATTGTTTGATCAGCCGCTCATTGCGGCTGCCGAAGACTTTCTTGAGAAGGCCCGTGATCATCGAGTGCTTTCACCTGCGCGGGCCGGACCGGCGACCCGCGTACGGGCGGCCCCAGCCGTGCCAGGCATGGATAGATTGGCGCAAAACGCCGAGTTTATCATGTGCCGGGGTCGCGGCCGGGACGGGTGCGGCCGTGTTACCAAAGCCCGACGGGCCCCGGCGGGACTTGATCTATCGAAAGATCGGGACGAACCGGCAAGGTTCAATCGCCAGCCGCCTGGCGCGTCGCAATCGGCGTCACAGGAGGCTCCGCGGCCGCCCGCAGAAAGCCGTGCCGATTGCGTGGCACGCCGTTCACATGGATTGGTCAAAGGCAGGTGCGGCCCGCCGCGCGCCGGATGTCGGCCGGAACGCTGCCCTGCCGGCTTGCTAGAATCTACAGATGCGCCTGTTCACCCACCACGCCCTGAAGACTCCGGCGGCCAAGCCTCTCAACGACTGGCTGGCCAAGGCCGGTCCGGTTTCCGCGCTGATGCAGACCGCGCGGGAACTCGCGTCGCTGGAAGCGGAGGTGCTGTCGCTGCTGCCACCTGCCATGCGCAACGGCATTGCCGTCGCCGGGATCAAGCGCGATGGCCGCGGACCGCAGCAGGAACAGGTACTGCTGTTGCTGGCCGCGCATGGCGCCGCGGCGGCGCGTGTGCGCCAGGTCGTGCCGACATTGCTGTCCCGCCTGCAGGAGCGGGGCTCGCAGGTTTCTGCCATCCGGGTACGGGTACAACCCGAGGCAACGCGCCACAGCGACTGGGATACCGGTCCCGTGGTGCGGCCGCGGACCAACGGGCAGATGACGGCAGTCGGGCTTGCCAGCCTGGACGAATTGGCGCGCAGCTTGCCGCCGTCACCGCTGCAGGATGCACTGAAGACCCTGCTGTCGCATCATCGGTAGGATCACAAAAAGAAAAACCGGCCTGGGCCGGTTTTCTTTTTTCGACGCCTGCCGCAATCACGCAAACGCGGGCTGCACCTGCGGCAGGAACGCGGTGGGAGCGTCCTCGACACGGTCGAACGTGACCAGCTCATAAGCCTCCTGGTCCGCCAGCAGCGCGCGCAGCAACAGGTTGTTCAGGCCGTGGCCCGACTTGTGCGCGACATAGGAACCGATCAGCGGATGGCCGACGACATACAGGTCGCCGATCGCGTCCAGGATCTTGTGGCGCACGAACTCGTCGCCGTAGCGCAGCTCTTCGTTGTTGAGCATGCGATGCTCGTCCAGCACGATCGCGTTGTCCAGGCTGCCGCCACGGGCCAGGCCCATTTCGCGCAGCGCCTCGACCTCATGCGCGAAGCCGAAGGTGCGGGCACGGGCGATCTCGCGCACGTAGCTGGTATCGGCGAAGTCGATCGAGAAGTTCTGGCCGGTCTTGTCGACAGCCGGATGGCGGAAGTCGATCGTGAACGAGAGCTTGAAGCCGAAGAACGGTTCCAGGCGCGCCAGCTTGTCGCCCTCGCGCACTTCCACGGCCTTCTTCACGCGGATGAAACGCTTGGCGGCGTTCTGCTCTTCGATACCGGCCGATTGCAGCAGGAACACGAACGATGCCGCGCTGCCGTCCATGATCGGGATTTCCTCGGCGTCGACGTCGACATAGAGGTTGTCGATGCCCAGGCCGGCGCAAGCCGACATCAGGTGCTCGACCGTGGAAACGCGCGCGCCATCCTTCTGCAGCACCGATGCCAGGCGCGTGTCGCCGATGGCTCCGGCGGCCACGGGAATCTCCACGGCTTCGGGCAGGTCTACGCGGGTGAAAACGATACCGGTGTCGGCCAGGGCCGGCCGCAGGGTCAGCGTCACTTTGCGACCCGAGTGCAGACCGATACCGACCGTCTTCACCAGGGACTTGATGGTGCGCTGTTTGAGCATGGCGGCCTCAATATTATTAAAACCTATCAGGTTTTCTTAGTCGATTAAGTGATTTTACCACTGCTAGGGAAATCCCGCTAAGCCTCTTTGTTTCGGTGTGTTAATACAGGCACACGAAGTTGTCGATGCAGCACACCGATTTACTGATTTGTGTCAGCCGCGCAACGCCTCGAGCATGAATTCCGCGCTGCTGACCTTGAATTCACCGGGTGCTTCCACCTGCAGATGGGTCACCACACCATCGTCGAGCACCATCGCGTAGCGCTTGGAGCGCACGCCCATGCCGCGCGCGGAGAGATCCTGGTCCAGGCCCAGCGCTCGCGTCCATTCTGCGCTTCCGTCGGCCATCATGCGCACCTTGCCTTCGGTGTGCTGCTCGCGGCCCCAGGCGCCCATCACGAAGGCGTCATTGACCGACACGCACCAGACCTCGTCCACGCCCGCGTCGCGCAGCGCCTGTGCCTCGGCCACGTAGCCAGGCACGTGCTTGGCCGAGCAGGTCGGCGTGAAGGCGCCGGGCAAGGCAAAGACCACGATCCTGCGGCCCTTGACCAGGTCCGACACGCGGAAGGCATTGGGACCGAGCGAGCAGCCTTCGCTTTGGGTATCGAAGAATTCTTGCAGCGTGGCGTCCGGGACGCGTTGTCCGACAGCGATCATGGTGATTGGCACCCTGTCAAAAGGAATGGGGGGTAAAGCCTGCCGGCAATCATAGGCTCCCGGGCGCTCTCGTCCAAGACCCATGACATCCGGTGGCAATTCGATACAGCTTGCTACAAAAACGTCCGCGCGGCGCGCCTTGCAGCGCGCCGCGCGGACGACGGCACATCCCGACCGGGAAGGCGGGAACCAGTCCGGGGAGGCGGCCAGCGGCCGCCCGTCCCGGCGACAGGATGTGAACGGAGGCGGTTCAGCGCGGACGCGGCATCACCGGCAGCCCGGGCGGTTCACACGGTCCATGCAAGGCACGCGCGGATAGGGAGCGCTGCGTGCTTCGCGACAAGGACGCGCAAGCCGTCAGGGACCGGCCCTGCGATGCTGGATCCGGCCGCTCCGGCTCAGTCTGCCTGCTTGCGCAGGAAGGCCGGGATGTCGTACGTATCGACACCCTTCTCCTGCAGCGCGGCCACGTGGGCCGACGCCGATTCACGCGAGCTGCGCCACACGGCCGGGGTATCCAGGCCGCTGTAATCCGGCGAGCTATGATGCGTGGCGGCGGCAGCCATGCCGGCCATCATCTGCACCGGGATGTTGTCGGTGCCGGTCTTGAGCAGGGTCATCGGCTGCTGCTTCTTGGCCGAACGGCCCAGGCCCGTCGCCACCACGGTCACGCGCAGGGCATCGCCCATCGCATCGTCATACACCGTACCGAAGATCACGGTCGCGTCTTCCGCGGCGTAGCTGCGGATGGTGTTCATGACTTCCTTGGTTTCCGACAGCTTGAGCGAACGGCTGGCGGTGATGTTGACCAGCACGCCGCGCGCGCCGGACAGATCCACGCCTTCGAGCAGCGGGCTGGCCACGGCCTGCTCGGCTGCCAGGCGGGCGCGATCCACGCCCGACACGGTGGCCGTGCCCATCATGGCCTTGCCCTGCTCGCCCATCACCGTCTTCACGTCTTCGAAGTCGACGTTCACCAGGCCGTCCACATTGATGATCTCGGCAATGCCGGCCACGGCGTTGTGCAGCACGTCGTCCGCGCACTGGAAGCACTTGTCCATCTCGGCGTCATCGCCCATGACTTCGAAGAGCTTCTCGTTGAGCACCACGATCAGCGAATCGACCGAGCTTTCCAGCTCGCTCGAGCCGTGTTCGGCCACCTTGGCGCGGCGCGCGCCTTCGAACTCGAACGGCTTGCTGACCACGCCCACGGTCAGGATGCCCATCTCCTTGGCCACCTGCGCCACGATCGGTGCGGCGCCGGTACCGGTGCCGCCGCCCATGCCGGCAGTGATGAAGACCATGTGGGCGCCGCGCAGCGCGTCCGCGATCTGCTCGCGGGCCTGCTCGGCGCAGTTGCGACCGACTTCCGGCTTGGCACCAGCGCCCAGGCCGGAATTGCCCAGTTGCAGCACGCGCGAAGCGGTCGAACGCTTCAGTGCCTGCGCGTCGGTGTTCATGCAGATGAATTCGACACCCTGCACGCCGCGGCTGATCATGTGCTGCACGGCATTGCCGCCCGCGCCGCCCACGCCCACCACTTTGATGATGGTGCCGTCCATCACTTCCGTTTCGATCATGTCAAAGTCCATCACTGCCTCCGAGAAAAATCAGTCCCCAGACTTTGCAGCCTCCCCGCCGCAACCCCTGGTTCCTGAACAAGAAACCGATTAAATGAAATTGTTCCCTTCAACGCGCCATTCCTGCCGTGGTAGACACGATCGGCAAGACAGCGCGACTTTGCTTTCGTCAGACAAGCTTCACGTCAGAAGTTGCCGACAAACCATTCCTTCATGCGGCCCCACACCTGCTTGACCGAGCCGCTCTGCACTGCCACCTTGCGTCCGCGCATGCGTTGCACGCGGCCTTCGAGCAGCAGCCCCATCACGGTGGCATAGCGCGGGCTCTTCACGACCTCGTGCAGGTTGCCGCGGTACTCCGGCACGCCCACGCGCACCGGCTTCAGGAAGATGTCCTCGCCAAGCTCCACCATGCCCGGCATCATCGCCGTGCCGCCGGTGATCACCACGCCGGACGACAGCAGCTCTTCGTAGCCCGATTCACGCACCACCTGATGCACCAGGGAATACAGTTCCTCGATGCGCGGCTCGATCACCGCCGCCAGCGCCTGGCGCGACAGCGTGCGCGTGCCGCGGTCGCCCACGCCGGGCACTTCGATCATGTCTTCCGGATCGGCAATGGCCTGCTTGGCAATGCCGTACTGCATCTTGATGTCCTCGGCGTCCGGCGTCGGGGTGCGCAGCGCCATGGCGATGTCGTTGGTGATCTGGTCACCGGCGATGGGGATCACGGCCGTATGGCGGATCGCGCCCTCGCTGAAGATGGCGATATCGGTCGTGCCGCCGCCGATGTCGACCAGCACCACGCCCAGTTCCTTCTCGTCCTCGGTCAGCACCGCCAGGCTCGAAGCCAGCGGCTGCAGGATCAGGTCATGCACTTCCAGGCCGCAGCGGCGCACGCACTTGACGATGTTCTGCGCCGCGCTGACCGCGCCGGTGACGATATGCACCTTCACTTCCAGCCGGATGCCGCTCATGCCGATCGGCTCGCGCACGTCTTCCTGGCCGTCGATGATGAATTCCTGCGTCAGGATGTGCAGGATCTGCTGGTCGGTCGGGATATTGACCGCCTTGGCGGTCTCGATCACGCGCGCCACGTCGGTCTGCGTGACTTCCTTGTCCTTGATGGCCACCATGCCGCTGGAATTGAAGCTGCGGATATGGCTGCCGGCGATGCCGGTGAACACTTCGGCAATCTTGCAGTCGGCCATCAGCTCGGCCTCTTCCAGCGCCTTCTGGATCGACTGCACAGTGGCCTCGATGTTGACCACGACCCCTTTCTTCAGACCCTTGGACTCGGACTGGCCCATCCCGATGACCTCATAGCTGCCGTCGGGGCGCAGTTCCGCCACCACGGCCGCCACCTTCGAGGTGCCGATATCGAGACCGACCAACAGGTCCTTGTATTCCTTGCTCATCGGGTTTTCTCCGCGTTCTTGCTCTTCAGTCGCGTCGGATTGTTGTTGGAAGTACCAGTTGCTGTTGTTGCCGTGCCTGCCGCCTTGGCCTTCGCCGCCGCCGCGGCCTGCGCGTCGGTCAGGAAGCGGGCGCTGGCCGTGCGGATTGCGAACCCGTTCGGGTAGCGCAGGTCCGCGTAGTCGATCTGCTTGCCCCACTGCTCTGTGACCTGGGGCCACGCGGCAACGAAGCGCTTCACGCGCTGTTCCATCGCGGCCCGCTCTTCGTCGTTCTGCTCGCGGCCCAGTTCCACCACCATGCCGTTCGACAGCTTCGTGCGCCACGCATAGCGGCCGGACAGCGCCACCGCCATGGGCTCGGCCTTGAGCGGCTTGAACCATTCGCGCATGACCTCGAGCTTCTCGATCACGTCGCCTTCGCTGTCGGGCGGGCCATCCAGCGCCAGCAGCTGGGCGTCTTCCTCGGCTTCGGCGGTATTGGCGACGAACACTTCGCCATAGGTGTTGACCAGCCTGCCGCCGTCGGCCGAGCCCCAGGTGCCCAGCGCTTCGTGTTCCTCGACTTCCACGGCCAGCCCGTTGGGCCATTCGCGCCGTACGCTCGCGCGCCGCACCCAGGGCACCGATTCGAACACCTGCCTTGCCGCGTTCAGGTCCAGGGTGAAGAAGTTGCCGGCCAGCTTGCCCACGGCATTGGCCCGTACGCTCGGCGCGTTGACGTGGCGCAGCGCGCCGCCGTCCATCGGCGCCACGACCACATGGGTAATGGCGAACACCGGCCGCTGCGCCAGCCACAGCAAACCGGCCGCGAGCGCCATCAGCGCCACCAGCGCGTAGAGCGCGGAGGCGATCAGGTTGAGCAGGCGAGCGTTATGCCACATGGTGCGAGTTCGTCCGGTACGGTCTTGCCAGGGTTATTCGGGTTTCCAGTGTTCGTTCGGATGCAGGTCCAGCGTCGCGGCGGCCACCACCTGCATGACGAAATCCTCGTAGCTGATGCCAGCCGCGCGCGCGGCCATCGGCACGAGCGAATGGCCGGTCATGCCCGGCGAGGTATTCATTTCAAGCAGGAAAGGCTTGCCGTCGGCGCGCAGCATCACGTCCGCGCGCGCCCAGCCACGGCAGCCCAGCACGCGGTAGGCCTGCACCGCCAGTTGCTGCACTTCGCGCTCGACTTCGGCGCTCAGACCTGACGGGCACAGATATTGGGTATCGTCAGTAAAGTACTTATTTTGATAGTCGTAGTTGGAATCCGGCGCGACGATGCGGATGACCGGCAGCGCTTCGGCCGTGGCGCCCTCCCCAACGAGCGGGCAGGTCAGCTCGGCGCCGTCGACAAAAGTCTCGGCAATGACGTCGTTGTCCAGCGCCGCCGCCTTCTCGAAGGCTTCCCGCATCTGCGACGCGTCGGTGACCTTGCTCAGGCCGATCGACGAACCCTCGCGCGCCGGCTTGACGATCAGCGGCAGGCCCAGATCGGCCACCACGGCATCGAAGTCTGTGTCGGCGTGCAGCATGGCAAAGCGCGGCGTCGGCAGGTCATGCGTCATCCACAGGCGCTTGGTCGCCTCCTTGTCCATGGCCAGCGCCGAAGCCAGCACGCCGCTGCCGGTGTACGGCACGCCGAGCTGCTCCAGCAGGCCCTGCATGGTCCCGTCTTCGCCGTAGCGGCCGTGCAGCGCGATGAAGACGCGGTCAAAGCCGGCCGCGGCCAGTTCGGCGACACCCTGCTTGCCCGGGTCGAAACCATGCGCGTCCACGCCGCGCGACTGCAGCGCGGCCAGCACGCCGCTGCCGGACATCAGCGAAATCTCGCGCTCGGCCGAGCGGCCGCCATACAGCACGCCGACCTTGCCCAGCGTTTTCGGGTCGATCTTGGGATTGGCGACGAAGCTCATGCCGTACCTCCCGCCTGCAGCGGCTGCTGGTGCGAGACCACTTGTCCCGGCACCGCGCCGATCGTGCCGGCTCCCATGGTCACGACCACATCGCCGGGCCGGGCGGCACTCATGATGGCCTGCGGCATTTCTTCCATCTGCTCCACGAATACAGGTTCGACCTTGCCTGCCACACGCAGGGCACGGGTCAGGGCGCGGCCATCGGCCGCGACAATCGGCGCTTCGCCGGCGGCATAGACCTCGGCCAGCAACAGCGCGTCAACGGTGCCGAGCACCTTGACGAAATCCTCGAAACAATCGCGCGTCCGCGTGAACCGGTGCGGCTGGAACGCCAGCACCAGGCGGCGGTCCGGAAACGCGCCACGCGCGGCAGCGAGCGTGGCGGCCATTTCCACCGGGTGGTGGCCGTAGTCGTCCACCAGCGTGAACGTGCCGGTGCCGTCCGCCGTCGCCACTTCGCCGTAGCGCTGGAAGCGGCGGCCCACGCCGTGGAACTCGCGCAGCGCCTTGACGATGGCGGCATCGGGCACTTCGAGTTCGGTGGCGATGGCGATCGCGGCCAGCGCGTTCTGCACGTTGTGCAGGCCCGGCAGGTTCAGCACCACATCCAGCGCCGGTTCCGAATGGCCATTGAGCTGGCGCAGCACGGTGAAATGCATCTGGCCGTCGACGGCGCGCGCATTGACCGCACGGATCTGCGCATCTTCGGCAAAGCCGTAGCGCACCACGGGCTTGGACACGAACGGCAGGATCTCGCGCACATTCGGGTCGTCCACGCACAGCACGGCGATGCCGTAGAACGGCAGGCGCTGCGTGAACTCGATGAACGCCTGCTTGAGCCGCGCAAAGTCGTGCCCGTAGGTGTCCATGTGGTCGGCATCGATATTGGTGATGACCTCGATGACCGGGAACAGGTTGAGGAACGAGGCGTCGGATTCGTCCGCCTCGGCCACGATGAAGTCGCCCGTGCCCAGGCGCGCGTTGGCGCCCGCGGAATTCAGGCGGCCGCCGATCACGAAGGTCGGGTCCAGCCCGCCTTCGGCCAGCACCGAGGCCACCAGGCTGGTGGTGGTGGTCTTGCCGTGCGTGCCCGCGATGGCCACGCCCTGCTTCAGGCGCATCAGCTCGGCCAGCATCACCGCGCGCGGCACCACCGGGATGCGCTTGCCGCGGGCGGCCAGCACTTCGGGGTTGTCGCCGCTGACGGCGGTGGAAACCACCACGGCATTGGCGCCTGCGATATTGGCCGCGTCATGCCCGTGCATGACCGTGGCGCCCAGCGAGGCCAGGCGCCGCGTGGCGGCGTTGCTGCCCACGTCGGAACCCGAGACCTTGTAGCCCAGGTTCAGCAGGACCTCCGCGATGCCGCTCATGCCGGCGCCGCCGATGCCTACGAAGTGGATGTTTTTGACGATATGCTTCATTGAGTCACTACATGTATTGGGCTTCAGTCCCTGGCCATCTGAGTGCATACCTCGGCTACGCGCCGGGTCGCCTCAGGCTTGGCCAGTCCGCGCGCCAGGCGCGCCATGTCCTTCAGTTGCGGCCGGTTCAGGCTGGCGATGGTCTGCGCCAGTCCGTCCGCCGTCAGTTCTTTTTGCTGCACGAGCAGGGCCGCGCCCTGCTTCGCCAGGAATTCCGCGTTGGTCGTCTGGTGATCGTCCACCGCATGCGGGAACGGCACGAACAGCGCCGCCACGCCGGCGGCCGCCACTTCGGAAACCGTCATCGCGCCCGCGCGGCAGATCACCAGGTCGGCGTCGGCATACGCCTTCGCCATGTCGTCGATAAAAGGCACGGTTTGAGCAGACACCTGCGCGGCGGCATAGTTCGCACGCAGCGTGTCGATCTGCTTGGCACCGGCCTGATGCATCACCACCGGACGCTGCCCTTCGGGCAGCATGGCGATGGCCTTCGGCACGACTTCGTTGAGCGCTGCGGCGCCCAGGCTTCCGCCCACCACCAGTACGTTGAGCGGACCGGTACGCTGGTCATAGCGTGCCTGCGGCCCGGCCATATGGGCGACTTCCTCGCGCACCGGGTTGCCGGTCCACTCGCTGCCGGGCAGCGTGTCCGGGAACGCGCACAGCACGCGGTCGGCCACCTTTGCCAGCACCTTGTTGGCCAGGCCGGCGATGGAGTTCTGCTCGTGCAGCACCAGCGGGCGCCCGAGCAGCGAGGCCATCATGCCCGCCGGGAACGTGATATAGCCGCCCATGCCCAGCACCACGCTCGGGCGCACGCGGCGCAGCGCGCCCATGCTCTGCCAGAACGCGCGCAGCAGGTTCAGCGGCAGCAGGAACTTGGTCAGCAGGCCCTTGCCACGCAGCCCGCCGAACTGGATGAACTCCATCGGGATATCGTGCTTGGGCACCAGCGTGGCTTCCATGCCCGTGCGGTTGCCCAGCCAGACCACCTTCCAGCCCTGCTCGCGCAGCGCGTGCGCGACCGCCAGCCCCGGGAACACGTGTCCCCCGGTGCCGCCGGCCATCACGAGCAAGGTGCGCTGCTGCGTCATACCTTCCCTCCACGCATCAGCACACGGTTTTCATAGTCGATGCGCAGCAGGATCGCCAGCGCCATGCAGTTCATCAGGATGCCGGAGCCGCCGTAACTGACCAGCGGCAGCGTCAGCCCCTTGGTCGGCAGCAGGCCCAGGTTCACGCCCATGTTGATGAAGGTCTGCCAGCCGATCCACACGCCGATGCCCTTGGCCACCAGGCCGGCAAAGGTGCGGTCGAGCTGCAGCGCGGTGCGGCCGATGTTGAACGCGCGGCGCACCAGCCAGTAGAACAGGATGATGACGACCAGCACGCCGACAAAGCCAAACTCCTCGCCGATCACGGCGAGGATGAAGTCGGTGTGCGCTTCGGGCAGGTAGTGCAGCTTCTCGATGCTGCCGCCGAGGCCGACGCCGGTCCACTCCCCGCGCCCGAAGGCGATCAGCGAGTGCGTGAGCTGGTAGGCCTTGCCGAGCGCGTTGCTCTCTTCCCACGGGTTCAGGTACGCAAAGATCCGCTCGCGCCGCCATGGCGACAAGGTGATCAGCAGCGCGAACGCGCCGATCGCCACGCCGACGAGCCCGGCGAACAGCTTGCCGTTGATGCCGCCCAGGAACAGGATGCCCATGGCCACCGCGGCAATCACCAGGAACGCGCCCATGTCGGGCTCGAGCAGCAGCAGCATGCCCACCACCACCACGGCCACGCCCATCGGCAGGAAGCCCTTGGCCACGGTCTGCATCCACTCCTGCTTGCGCACCGTGTAGTTGGCCGCGTACAGGACCACCGCGAGCTTCATCAGCTCCGATGGCTGGAAGTTCATGATGCCGAGCGGAATCCAGCGGCGCGCGCCGTTCACGCCCTTGCCGACGAACGGCACCAGCACCAGCACCAGCAACACCAGCGCGATGATGAAGAGCTTGGGTGCGTAGCGGTCCCACACCTTGACCGGGATCTGGAACGCCGCGAGCCCGACCGAGAGCCCGATCAGCAGCGCGAACAGGTGCCGCACCAGGAAGTGGCTTTCGCGGTAATTCGCGTAGCGCGGCGAATCGGGCAGCGCGATCGAGGCCGAGTAGACCATCACCAGGCCGAGCGCGAGCAGCACGATCGCCACCCACAGCAGGGGCTGGTCGTACTCCATCATGCGCGAGCGGGTCGGCTTGACGCCGGAAACCGCATCGCGCAGGCCACCCCAGGCGTTGCCGATGGTGGCGCCGATGAATCCGCTGCGCTTGACCTGCGAGTCACTCATGGCATGATCCCCCGCGACAGGGCCAGTTCTTCCACCGCGGCGCGGAACACTTCGGCGCGGTGCACATAGTTGCGGAACATGTCGAGGCTGGCGCAGGCCGGCGACAGCAGCACGACATCGCCGCGCTCGGCCAGTTCTGCAGCCTTGTTGACGGCTTCTTCGAGCGTGGCGGCATCCACCAGCGACGCGCCGCTGCCCTGCAGGGCAGCTCGCAGCTCACCGGCCGCACGGCCGATCAGCACCACCGCGCGCGCGTACTGCGCCACCGGCGCGGCCAGCGGCGAGAAGTCCTGGCCCTTGCCTTCGCCGCCGGCGATCAGGACGACACGCTTGTCCAGGCCCGACAGCGCGGCCACCGTGGCGCCCACGTTGGTGCCCTTGCTGTCGTCGAAATACTCGATGTCATCGATGGTGGCGACCCACTCCACGCGGTGCGGCTCGCCACGGTATTCGCGCAGGCCATGCAGCAGCGCGTTGAGCGGCAGGTCGATGGCACGGCACAGCGCCAGCGCCGCCATGGCGTTGGTGGCGTTGTGCATGCCGCGGATATGGAGCGCGTCGGCCGGCATCAGGCGCTTGTGGCGCACCGCCACGGCTTCCTGCGCGGCGGCGTCGGCCTTGCGGCGGCGTGGCTTGCTTTGCGTATCGGCTTCCGTGTCCGGTTCGGCCAGCACCAGCCAGGGCATGCCGCCCTCGCGCAGCACGCCGAAGCTGCCGGTCGTCTCGGGCAGGTCGGCGCCGAACGTCACCGGCGCCGTGCCCGGGCGGGCCATGTCCATGGTCAGACGGTCATTGCGGTTCAGCACCTGCACGCAGGCCGTGCCGGCCGCGCCGAAGATGCGCGCCTTGGACGCGGCATAGGCTGCCATCGAGCCATGCCAGTCGAGGTGATCCTGCGTGATATTGAGCACGGTCGCCGCGTGCGGCGCCAGCGTGTGCGTGGTTTCAAGCTGGAAGCTCGACAGCTCCAGCACCCACACATCCGGCAGCGTGGCCGAAGCGATGCAGGCCGACAGCTTGTCGAGTGCCGACGGGCTGATATTGCCAGCCACCGCCACGCTCTTTCCCGCACGCTCGACCAGGCGCCCGGTTAGCGCCGTGGTGGTGGTCTTGCCGTTCGTGCCGGTGATCGCCAGCACCTTCGGCGCGTAGCCGGACTCGGCCTGCAGGTGCGCGAGCGCGCGCGCGAACAGCTCGATCTCGCCCCACACCGGAATGCCGCGCGCACGCGCGGCGGCCAGCAGCGCACCGGTATCGGCCTCCAGCGGCGACAGGCCCGGGCTGATCGCCACCAGGCCGATGCCGTCGAGCAGGCTTTCGGCGAACGGACCGCCCACGAACCCGGCCGACGTCAGCTCGGCCTGCAGGAACACAAGGTTGGCGGGCGCCTCGCGCGTGTCGGCCACGCGCACCGCGCAGCCGTTCAGGCCACACCAGCGCGCCATGGCCAGCCCCGATTCGCCGAGGCCCAGTACCAGCACATGAGGTTTTTGCAGCTCGCCAAACACTTCGTATTCCCGCCTTTTGAGTTCAGTAATCCTGTTGTCTAGATAAGAAGCGCCCGGATCAGCGCAGCTTCAGCGTGGACAGCCCGATCAGCACCAGCAGCATGGTGATGATCCAGAAGCGCACGGTGACCTGCGTCTCCTTCCAGCCGCTCAGCTCGAAATGGTGGTGCAGCGGCGCCATGCGGAAGAGCCTTCGCCCTTCGCCATAGCGGCGCTTGGTGATCTTGAACCACGTGACCTGCAGCATCACCGACAAGGTTTCCACGACGAAGATGCCGCCCATCACGAACAGCACGATTTCCTGGCGCACGATCACGGCCACCGTGCCAAGCGCGCCGCCCAGCGCCAGCGCGCCGACATCGCCCATGAAAACCTGTGCCGGGTGCGCGTTGAACCAGAGGAAGGCCAGGCCCGCGCCGGCCATCGCCGAACAGAAGATCAGCAGCTCGCCGGCGCCGGGAATGTGCGGGAACAGCAGGTACTTGCTGTAGACCGAGCTGCCCATCACGTAGGCGAACACGCCCAGCCCGCTGCCGACCAGCACCACGGGCATGATCACCAGCCCGTCCAGCCCGTCGGTCAGGTTCACCGCGTTGCTCGAGCCGACGATTACCAGATAGGTCAGCACGATGAAGCCGGCCACGCCCAGCGGATAGCTGATTTCCTTGAAGAAGGGCACGATCAGGTTGGACTTGTACGGCATGTCCAGCGACAGTCCGCCCTCGACCCAGCTCAGGAACAGGTCCCAGACCCGCACGTTGCTGCTTTCGGACACCGAGAACGCCAGGTAGACGGCGGCGACCAGCCCGATCAGCGTCTGCCAGAAGAACTTCTCGCGGCTCGACATGCCGCGCGGGTCGCGATAGACCACCTTGCGGTAATCGTCGACCCAGCCGATGGCGCCGTAGCCCAGCGTGACCAGCATCACCACCCAGATAAAGCGGTTGCCCCAGTCGCACCACAGCACCGTCGAGATGGCGATGGAGACGAGCACCAGCACGCCACCCATGGTCGGCGTACCGGACTTGACCAGGTGGGTCTGCGGGCCGATGGTGCGCACGGCCTGGCCGACCTTCAGTTCGGTCAGCTTGCGGATGACCCACGGACCGGCCCCAAGGCCGATCAGCAGCGCGGTGAGGTTGGCCATCACCGCGCGGAAGGTCAGGTAGTTGACGACCCGAAGGAAGCTGTAATCGTTTTGCAGCCACTGGGCCAGAGCCAATAACATCGTGTTTTCTTACTTAGTGTGCGGAAGTGTCTGCGACCAGCGCATCCACCATCCGTTCCATGCGCATAAAGCGCGATCCCTTCACCAGCACGGCGCCAGCCCTGGCCACCATGCCCCCTGCGTCTTCCTCCAGCGCCCGGGCGAGATCCTCCGCCCGGCCGAAATGCCTGCCCTGCGCGCCGAATGCCTGCACGGCGTGCGGAGCCAGTTCCCCGATCGCCCACAGCGCTTCGATGCCGCGCGCCTGCGCATAGGCGCCGATCTCCGTGTGGAAGGCCGGTCCCTGGTCACCCACTTCGCCCATGTCGCCCAGCACCAGCAGGCGCGGCGCGGCAAACCCGGCCAGCACGTCGATGGCGGCGCGCATGGAATCGGGGTTGGCGTTGTAGGTGTCATCGATGACCACGGTGCCGCCCGGCGTGTGCTTGACCTGCAGACGGCCCTTGACGGGCTTGAACGCGGCCAGGCCTACCTGGATCGCCGGCACCTGCACGCCGGCGGCCAACGCACAGGCCGTTGCCGCCAGCGCATTGCGCACGTTGTGCGTGCCGAGCAGGCCGAGGCGGATCTCGAAGCCATGGCCCGGCGCGCGGACCTGCATCACCTGCACGCCGTCGACCAGTGCCACGGTGGCGTGCACGTCGGCCTCGGGCGCGGTGCCAAAGCTGAGCACGCGGCGCGTGCCGGCAGCCGCGCGCCAGATGGCGGCATGCTGTCCACCGCTTTCGTCATCGAGCGGAAACACAGCCACGCCGTCGGCAGGCAGTGCGGCAATCGCCGCGGCGTGCTCATGGGCGACGGCTTCCACGCTGACCATGAACTCCTGGTGCTCGCGCTGGGCGTTCGTGACCACGGCGACGGTCGGCTGGGCGATGCCGGCCAGGTAGACCGTCTCGCCCGGATGGTTCATGCCGAGTTCGAGCACGGCGAGACGGTGCGAAGCGCGCAGGCGCAGCACCGTCAGCGGCAGGCCGATGTCGTTGTTCAGGTTGCCGCCGGTCGCCAGGCGCTGGTCTGCGCCCACGGCCGCGGCGAAGATCGCCGCGATCATTTCCTTGACCGTGGTCTTGCCGTTGCTGCCGGTTACCGCTACCGCCGGCAGCGTGAACTGGCGGCGCCAGCCGGCGCCGAGTTCGCCCAGCGCGATGCGCGTGTCGGGCGCGACGATCGCCGGCACGCCGGCATCGACCTCGCGGCTGACCAGCACGGCAGCGGCGCCGCGCGCGACCACGTCGGAAATGAAATCATGCGCGTCGAAACGCTCGCCCTTGAGCGCGACAAACAGGTCGCCCGGCTCGACCGTGCGGCTGTCGGTATGCACGCGGGCAAAGCCGCGGGTGCCATCGCCCAAAACACGCGCGCCGGCAATCCAGCCGGCGGCTTTCTGCAAACTGGTCATCACTGAATGGCTCATGCCGATACCCCCCGCGCGGCGAGGGCCAGGCGTACATGCTCGCGGTCCGAGAACGGCCGCTTGCGGCCATGGCTCTCCTGCGTGGCTTCGTGGCCCTTGCCGGCCACCAGCACCACGTCGGCACCGGCCGCGTGCTTGATTGCATAAAGAATGGCAGCGGCGCGATCCTCGATCTGGCGCCCGCGTGCGCGGTCAGCCATGCCGTCGGCAATGGCGTCGAGGATGTCCTGCGGCTCCTCGCTGCGCGGGTTGTCGCTGGTCAGCACGATCTCGTCGGCCAGCCGCTCGGCCACGGCGCCCATCAGCGGACGCTTGATCGGATCGCGATCGCCGCCGCAGCCGAACACGCACCACAGGCGGCCATTGCGCGCCTGGGCAACCGGGCGCAACGCTTCGAGCGTCTTTTCAAGCGCGTCAGGCGTGTGCGCGTAGTCGACCACGGCCAGCGGGCTGTCCTGGCCGCCGTGGGCACCGAACAACTCCATGCGGCCGTCCACGGGCGCGAGTGCGCGCAGTGCCGCCAGCGCGGCATCCCAGGCCACGCCATTGGCCAGCGCCGCCCCCAGCACCGCGAGCAGGTTGCTGACATTGAACGCGCCGATCATCGGCGTCGCCACGTCGGCGCTGCCGAAGCTGCCATCGATATGGAAAGCGGTGCCGGTCGCCGTCGCGCGCACGCCGGTGGCGCGCAGCCACCGCCCGCGCGCGCCGCTGACCGACGCGCCCGCCGGGCCGTCGATGCCGTATTCGATCACGTGCGGCGCGTGGATGGCCGCGCCATTGGCCGCCAGCAGCCGGCGGCCCATGCCGTCGTCGCGGTTGATCACGGCGGTGCGCAGGCCGTCCCAGCCGAACAGGCGCGCCTTGGCGGCCTCGTACTCGGCCATGGTGCCGTGGTAGTCGAGGTGATCCTGCGTCAGGTTGGTCAGGACCGCCACCGAGAAATGCGTGCCGGCCACGCGTTCCTGCTCGAGTCCGTGCGAAGAGACTTCCATCGCGACCGCGCGCGCGCCGGCGTCGTGCAGGCTGGCCAGGCTGGCCTGCAGTTGCACGGCGTCGGGCGTGGTGAAGCCGGTCGGGTGCAGCGCATCCGGGAAACCGGTGCCGAGCGTGCCAATGGTCGCGCACCGCGTACCGGTGGCCTGCAGCACCCGAGCCAGCCACTGGCTGCACGAGGTCTTGCCATTGGTACCGGTAATGCCGGTCACCGCCAGCCCGCGCACCGGATTGCCGTGCCAGCCGGCGGCGATCGGGCCGGCCAGCTGGTACAGGTTCTCCAGTGCCAGGTGCGGCACCGTGTCGCCGAAGGACCAGTCGTAGCCATCGGCCTCATAGAGGATGGCGCCGGCGCCGGCGGCAATGGCCTGGGCGATATGCGGGCGGCCGTCGGTGGACAGGCGCTCGTTGCCGAGCACATAGGCCAGGAAGACGTCGCCGCGCGCCAGCCGGCGCGTGTCGCCGGTCAGCTGCGCATTGGCCGACACCTTGGTACGCAGCCAGGCCAGCGCGTCGCTGGCCTGTGCGGTGATCTCGAGCGGGAGCAGCGGCTTGGCCGTCATTGTGTCGAGCTCCACGGTTCGCTTTCCTGCACCTTGTCGCTGACCACCAACTGGCGGATCGGCGAGTCGGGCTGGACATTCAGGGCGCGCAGCGTGCCGCCGGTGATCGCGGCGAAGACCGGACCGGCCACGGCGCCGCCGTAGTGGCTGCCGGCCGTCGGCTCGTCCACGCTGACGGCCACGATCACGCGCGGGTTGGACATCGGCGCCAGGCCAATGAACGACGCGCGGTACTTGCTGCGGTTGTAGCCGCGGCCTTCGTGCTTGTAGGCGGTACCGGTCTTGCCGCCGACGCGGTAGCCCATCACCTGTGCCTCGGGCGCGGTGCCGCCCGGTGCGGTCACGGTTTCGAGCATGGCGCGCACGTCGCGGGCAACCTGCGGCGTCAGGATGCGCTCGCCGGTGGCCGGGCCGTTGGTCCGGAACATCGACACGGGGATAATCTCGCCGTCATGAGCGAAGATCGTGTAGGCATGCGCCATCTGGAACAGCGACACCGACAGGCCGTAGCCGTACGACATGGTGGCCTGCTCGATCGGGCGCCAGCTCTTGAACGGGCGCACGCGACCCGCCACGGCGCCCGGGAAGCCGATCTTGGGCGCCTGCCCGAGGCCGACGCTGGTGAACATGTCCCACATTTCCTGGGGCTTCATCATCATCGCGATCTTGGTCGTGCCGATATTGCTCGACTTCTGGATCACGCCGCCCACGGTCAGCGCGCCGTAGTTGTGGGTGTCGCTGATGGTGGCGCCCTCAAAGTTGTACTTGCCGGTGGTAACGACTACCGTGGATGGCGTCACGCGCTTGAGCTGCAACGCCAGGCCAATGGTGATCGGCTTCATCATCGAACCCGGCTCGAAGGTGTCGGTCAGCACGCGGTTGCGCAGCTGCTCGCCCGACAGCCGGGTGCGGTCGTTCGGGTTGTAGGTCGGCCAGTTGGCCAGCGCCAGCACTTCGCCGGTCTGGGCGTCGAGCACCACCGCGCTGGCGGCCTTGGCCTTGCTGCGCTCGACCACGGCCTTCAGTTCGTTGTAGGCCAGGTACTGGATCTTGGCGTCGATCGACAACTGCATGTCCGCGCCGTCGCGCGGCGTCTTGATGATGCCGACGTCCTCGACCACGCGGCCCAGGCGGTCCTTGATCACCTGGCGCGCGCCGGCACGCCCGGCCAGGCCAGCTTCACGCGCGAGTTCCACGCCTTCCTGGCCGCGGTCCTCGACATTGGTGAAGCCGACGATGTGCGCCATCGCCTCGCCTTCCGGGTAGAAGCGCTTGTATTCGCGGGTCTGGTGCACGCCCTCGATCTTGAGCGCGGCGATCTTCTCCGCCACGTCCGGCTGGACCTGGCGCTTCAGGTAGACGAAGCTCTTGTCTTCCGACAGCTTGCGGCCCAGGTCCTTCTCGGACATGTCGAGCAGCCTGGCGAGCTGGCGGATCTTGGCGGCCTCGACCTGGTTGGGCACGTCTTCGGGCACGGCCCAGATCGCCTTGACCGGCAGGCTGGTCGCCAGCACCAGGCCGTTGCGGTCCAGGATCTTGCCGCGCGTGGCGGGCAGCTCGAGCGTACGCTGGAAGCGCTTCTTGCCTTCCGCTTCATAGAACTGGTTTCCCGGGCCCTGGATCCACAGGGCGCGGACAGCCAGCGCCACGAACGCCCCGAACATCAGGAACACCACGAACTTGGAGCGCCACATCGGCAGGCGCAGGCCCAGCACGGGGCTGGCCGAGAACTGGCCGGTACGCGGACGCGAGTTGTTCGGGCGGTTGCGCGAGGCGGCGCCGCTGCGGGCCATGGTCATGGACGCTCCTCCCCGGCGGGAGCGGATGCGCCAGCCGCGGCGACCGGGGCCGGCGCCGCCTGCGGCAGCGCGATACCCGACAGGTACTGGGTCCTGCCCGCCATGACCGGCGCCATGCGCAGCTGGGTGCGCGCGGCATCGGCAATGCGCGCGCTCTTGCCCAGCGCGCTTTGCTGGTATTGCAGCCGTGACCAGTCGACGTCGAGTTGCTTCTCCTCGGACTGCGCGCGCTCCATCGCGACAAACAGCGTGCGCGCCTGGTGCTGCGCGCTCACCAGCGAGAGCGCGCAGAAGATCAGCGCGGCGAGGAGGAAGAAGGTCAGCCGGTTCATGCCGGTACCGTCCCCGCTGCGGCCGGTGCCAGCTTCTCGGCCACGCGCATCACGGCCGAGCGCGCGCGCGGGTTGTCGGCAATCTCCTGTGCGCCGGGCTTGACGCGGCCCAGCAGGCGCAGCGTCGGCTGCGGCAGGTCGGCCGCGCGCAGCGGCGCGCGGCGCAGCGCCGGATCGGCATCCTGCTGGGGACGGGCGTGCGCCGCCATGAACCGCTTGACGATGCGGTCCTCCAGCGAATGGAAGCTGATCACCACGAGGCGACCTCCTACCTGCAGCAGGTCATAGGCGGCCTTCAGCCCTCTTTCGAGGTCCTCAAGCTCTTGATTGACGTGAATCCGTAGAGCCTGAAAGGTGCGGGTCGCAGGGTCCTGACCCTTCTCGCGTGTTTTGACGGCTTTCGCCACGAGCGCGGCAAGGTCGGCAGTAGTGGCGAGAGGTCCGCCATCGCCGGGTTCGCGCCGGCGAGCAACAATCGCCTTTGCAATCTGTACAGCAAACCGTTCTTCCCCATAGTCTCGTATCACCCTGGCAATGTCCTGCTCTTCCGCCTGCGCCAGCCACTCGGCGGCAGTGATGCCGCGCGTGGTGTCCATGCGCATGTCCAGCGGGCCCTCGAAACGAAAGGAAAACCCCCTCGCCGCCTCATCGATCTGGGGCGAGCTGATCCCCAGGTCGAGGAGCACGCCAGCCACATGGCCACGCCCGGCCAGGCGCTCGCCCATGGCTGCAAAGCTCTCGTGCTCAATGGAGAAGCGGGCATCCTGGATGGTGCCCGCTTCTGCGATTGCTGCTGGGTCCTTGTCGAACGCGACGATGGTCCCGTCTGGCCCCAGCCGGGCCAGAACTGCCCGGCTGTGCCCTCCCCTGCCGAAGGTGCCGTCCACGTAGGTGCCATCCGGCCGCCAGACCAGAGCCTCGACGGCCTCGTCCAACAGCACGGTGCGATGGCGCAGGGCGGTGGTTGCCGGCGATCCGGTAGGACTCATGACCTTGTCAGAAAGAGAAATTCTTCAATGCTTCCGGCATACCCTGCGCCATCGCCTGCTGTTCCTTGGCGGCGTATGTCGCGGCATCCCAGACTTCGAAATGGCTGCCCATGCCGAGCAGCATGACTTCCTTGTCGAGCATGGCGGCACCGCGCAGCTCCGGTGCGATCAGCACGCGGCCTGCGCCGTCCATCTCCACGTCGGCAGCGTTACCCAGGAAGATGCGCTTCCACCAGTGCGCATCCATCGGCAGCGCCGCGATCCGTTCCCGGAAATTTTCCCACTCGGGCCGGGGAAACAGCAGCAGGCAGCCATCCGGGTGCTTGGTCAGCGTCACCCGGCCCTCGGCCTGCTGTTGCAGCGCTTCCCGGTGCCGCGACGGAATGGACATCCGCCCCTTGGCATCCAGCGAGAGCGCTGATGCTCCCTGAAACAAGCTCGCCCCCCGGTCCCGGCCGGCTTATGGCTTGCCGGCACATGCGTGAATCGCTCAGTTCCCGACCCTGTGGATGATCCCACGGGCAGGACTCAATTTCACACAAAAATACACTTCCTCACACTATTTCCCACTTTAGAGGAAGCAATTTCGCGGGTCAAGGCTCGCTGCAGGGCAACAAACCGGGATTCTCGAATCAGAACAAAGACTTAGCGCGCACACCTAAGCCCACGGCTAACGTGAATCCTTAATGAAATGAAGATCTTAGGGAGGAAAGCAGAGAAACCACCTGAGAACTACCCGGGGAGGAACTGCCGACGGTGCGGGAAAGACCGGCCCGCGACCGTGGGGAAGGATACAACATTTGGCAGAGATGGCCGCCGGAACGGCGGTCGGCCCGGCTCCGGCCCGAGGGTCAGATCCGGTACGCGGCGGTGGTCATCACGCGCGACGCGCCGCGCATCAGCGCACGCACCGGAGCGGGCAGCGGCAAGCCGCCGGCAGCGCGGGCGGCTTCGCCATGACGGATCTCGTCGTCGCGCATCTGCTCGAGGATGACGCGCGAGCGGCCGTCCGCGTCGGGCAGCCGCTCAAGATGGCCGCTCAGGTGCTGCTCGACCTGGTGCTCGGTCTCGGCCACGAAGCCCAGGCTGACGCGGTCGCCGGCACGTCCGGCCAGGAAGCCGATGGCAAAGGCGCCGGCATACCACAGCGGATTCAGCAGGCTGGGCCGCGAGTCCAGTTCGCGCAACCGCTCGGCGCACCAGGCGAGGTGGTCCTCTTCCTCGCGCGCGGCGGTGTCCATCTGGGCCCGCACCTCGCCGTTGCGCGCGGTGAGCTTCTGCGCCTGGTAGAGAGCCTGCGCGCAGACCTCGCCGACATGGTTGATACGCATGAGGCCGGCCACATGGCGGCGCTCGTCCGCACTGAGTTGCCCGTCGTCCGGCGCCAGCCGGTCAGCCGGGTTGGAACGGCCCGAACGCGTGGCGCCGGCAATGGCGCGCAATGCCATGTCGAATTCGCGGATAAAGGTGTCCATGCTGGAAAGCGGATAGGCCAGAGAATTAAAAGGGCAATCAGGCAATCAGGCAATAGGGCCCGAAATACGGCCCCCCGGCCCTGCAAAACCCTGCCAAGGCAGTGCAAAACATGCCGCCGCACGTTCCGGCGACAGCATCGGGATTACCCGCATTGTAGCAAGCCTCTAATCCCCGCCATCCCATGCCAGGCCTCGCTATTTACCCACGAGCACACAACAACCCTGACTTGCCAAAAGAAGACAAACGTTCCGGCAGCAGCATCGGGATTACCCGCATTGTAGCAAGCCTCTAATTCCCGCCATCCCATGCCGAGCCTTGTTATTTACCCTCGAGTACACAAAAACCCTGAGTTGTTAAAAGAAGACAAAGGGCATTGCCAGCAGATAGTGAATTAAGGGTTGTTTGTTACAGTACTTCGCAACTTCTTACGAAGTTTGGCAGTGGGGAATGGAGACCCAGGAGGTTTCCCCGCTGACCACATAACAATCATTAGTGGAGATCCTTGAGCATGAAAAAATCGCTTTTCGCGCTGGCGGCATTGGGCGCGTTTGCTGGTGCGGCACAAGCACAAACCAACGTGACCCTGTACGGCGTGATCGATGCACCGATCGAATACGTCAACCACTTTGCAGCCTCCCCGCCCACGCAGAACCCGGCGACCGGCCAGCTGGTGCAAAGCCCCAACGGCGGCAGCCTCTTCCGCATGCCGAGCTACGGCGGCCTGTCGACCAGCCGCTGGGGCCTGCGCGGCACCGAAGACCTGGGCAACGGCCTGCAAGCTGTCTTCGTGCTGGAAAGCGGCTTTGGCTCCGACGACGGCAGCCTGCAATACGCTTCGGCCAGCGGCCCGCGCATCTTCGGCCGCCAGGCTTTTGTCGGCCTGCAAAGCAAGGACTACGGCAAGCTGACCCTGGGCCGACAGTACACGTCGATCTTCTGGGCCATGGCCAACTTCTCGCCGACCTTCTACTCGACCCTGTACGAACCGGTCGTGGCACAACTCGGTGCCAACTACCGTGAAGACAACACGGTCCAGTACACGGGCGCGTTCGGTCCGGTTACGGCCGTGGCCCACTACAGCTTCGGTACCGGCCTGCAGGCTGTCGGTGCCACCCCGACGTTCGGCGGCGGTGCCGGCGAAGTCCCGGGCCATGCCAAGGACAACACCGGCTACGGTGCCGGCGTGAGCTACCAGGCCGCCGGCTTCGGCGCATCGGTCGCCTACGACCAGTGGAACCCGAACTTCGCGGCCACGGCCGGCAACGCCGGCAGCGCCAAGAAGGCTGCCGCCGCACTGAGCTACACCTGGGGTCCCGCCAAGGTCATGGCCGGCTATCGCTGGGGTCAGCTGAAGGCCGCCAACGGCGGTACGCTGGCTCGCGACGACTACTACTGGGCCGCCGTGAACTACCAGGTCAACGCCCCGATCTCGCTGACCCTGGCGTACTACTATGACGACGTGAAGATCCTGCGCACGGCCACCACGACCCCGGTCGTGAACCTGCCGAACCCGTGGCAGATCACGTTCCAGGCCGACTACGCGTTCTCGAAGCGCACCGACGTCTACCTGGCCACGGCCTACGCGAAGAACGGCGGCCTGAACTTCTCGGCGTCGAACAGCAGCTTCAGCAACGGCTACTTCCTGACCCAGGGCAACGACAGCCAGGTTGGCGTCGCCATCGGTATCCGCCACAAGTTCTGATCCGGAACTTGCATGGCGTGGCAAAGGCACCTTCGGGTGCCTTTTTTTATGGATGCGGGCGGCGCATAGGGCATTACCTCATCGGCGTGGTCACGGACGGAAACTAGAATGCCCTCACCCGCACACCGGTCGACCGGACAAGAGAGGAGACACCCATGCAATGCAATCGCCGGCGCCTCACGGCGCTGCTGCTGTCCGGCTGCCTGGCCGCACTGGTCGGCCAGGCAGCCATGGCGGCCGACCCCTATCCGAGCAAGCCGATCCGGCTCGTGGTGCCCTTCGCGGCGGGCGGCACGACCGACATCCTGGCGCGAGCCGTGGCGGCCGAACTGGCGAAGCTGCCAGGCTGGAACCTGGTGGTGGACAACAAGCCCGGTGCCGGAGGCAATATCGGCGCCGACATCGCCGCCAAGTCCGCGCCCGACGGCTACACGCTGCTGATGGGCACGGTCGGCACGCACGGCATCAACCAGTCGCTGTACGGCAAGCTGCCGTTCGATCCGATCAAGGACTTCGCGCCGATCACCGAAGTGGCCGCGGTGCCCAACGTGCTGGTCATCAACCCGGCCTTCGCGCAGCAGAACAAGATCAGCAACGTGCGCGACCTGATTGCCTACGCGCGCGCCAACCCGGGCAAGCTCAACATGGCGTCCAGCGGCAACGGCACGTCGATCCACCTGGCGGGCGAACTGTTCAAGACGCAGACGCGCACCTATATGGTCCACTTCCCGTACAAGGGCAGCGGGCCGGCGCTGACAGACCTTGCCGGCGGCACCATGCAGGTCATGTTCGACAACCTGCCGTCCTCGATGGCGCTGATCAAGGCCGGCAAGCTCAAGGCGCTGGCCGTGACCAGCGCGAAGCCGTCGCCGGCCCTGCCCGACGTGCCGACCATCGCCGCCGCCGCGAACCTGCCATCCTTCGAAGCCAGCTCCTGGTTTGGCCTGCTGGCGCCGGTCGGCACGCCGCCAGAGATCATCAGCCGGCTGCAGCACGAGGTGGCCAAGGCCCTGGGCTCGCCGGCCGTCCGCGAGCGCTTGCAGGCACAGGGCGCGGAACCGGTCGGCAACACGCCCGAACAGTTCGCCGCGCTGATCAAGGCCGAAACCGCCAAGTGGGCCCAGGTGGTCAAGGCCTCCGGCGCCAAGGTGGACTGAGACAGGGCCCGGACGGTCCAACCGGCATATACTTGAGGCATCAAATGTCTGGGCGGCCCGCCAGAGCGGGCCGCCCGGCACTACAACTTGCCATAGAGATGCCAAATCCATCCGCCGCCGGCAGCCCCGATGCCGCCCCGGTCGACCTAGAAACCCGCGCCGGCGACACCGTGCATGAAGCGCTGCGCCTGTGGTTGCGCCTGCTGACCTGCACCAACCTGGTGGAAGCCGACATCCGCGGCCGGCTGCGCCAGGACTTCGCCTGCACCCTGCCCCGCTTCGACCTGATGGCGCAGCTCGACCGCCATCCGGAAGGCCTGAAGATGGGCGAGCTGTCGCGCCGCATGATGGTGACGGGGGGCAACGTCACCGGCATCACCGACCAGCTGCAGGAGGAAGGACTCGTCTCGCGCGAGGCCCTGCCGACCGACCGGCGCGCCTACCTGATCCGGCTCACGCCGGCCGGCCGCGAGGCTTTCTCGCGCATGGCGCGCGCGCATGAAGACTGGATCGAGCAACTGTTCGCGGGCCTGGCTGATACCGACCGCCGCGCCCTGTTCCGACTGCTTGGCCGGCTCAAGGCCGGGCTGACTTCGCCATGAAGACTCTACACACACTGGTTCTGGCCGCCCTGCTGGCCGCGCTGGCCGGCTGCAATACGGCGCCGCCCGCGCCGCAGGTCACGCCGCTCAATGCCACCATCAAGCTCGGCCGCGTCACCGAGAAGACCTTCCTGACCCGCATCGACGTTGCCGACGGCGCGGGCTACGGAAACTATGGCGGCGTTGGCGTGGGTGCCGTGGGAGGCAGCGGCGGGGGCGGAGGCGGCGTGGGTGTCGGCTTCTCGTTCGACCTCTCGCGCCTGTTCAACCGGCCGCCGCAGCAGCAGATCGACCTGTTCCAGTACAAGGTGCGCACCACCGACGGCACCATCGCCTCGGTCAATGCCCCGGCCGCGCCGGGGCTGGAGCCAGGTGCCTGCGTGCGGCTGATCTACCCGGATGGCGGCAGCGATCCCCGCCTGGCGCCATCGAACGAGTGCTGAACGGCGTGTGTCATGCAAAGCGGCCTCCCGAGTGGGAGGCCGCTTTGCCTTGCACCGCCGGTCTGGATCAGGCCGCCTGGCGGGTATCGCGCAGTTCGCGCCGCAGGATCTTGCCCACGTTGGTCTTCGGCAGTTCGGTGCGGAATTCCACGTACTTGGGCCGCTTGTAGCCGGTCAGCCGTTCCTTGCAGAACTCGATCACATCGGCCTCGGTGAGCGCCGGATCCTTCTTCACCACGTAGAGCTTCACCACCTCGCCCGAATGCGTGTCGGGCACGCCCACGGCCGCGACTTCCAGCACGCCTGGGCATTCCGCCGCCACGCCTTCGATCTCGTTCGGATAGACATTGAAGCCCGACACCAGGATCATGTCCTTCTTGCGGTCGACGATCTTGGTATAGCCGCGCTCGTCCATCACGCCGATATCGCCGGTCTTGAAGAAGCCGTCGGGCGTCATGACCTTGGCGGTCTCGTCCGGACGGTTCCAGTAGCCGGCCATCACCTGCGGGCCGCGGATGCAGATTTCGCCGGGCTGGCCGAGCGGCACGTCGCGGCCGTCATCGTCGCGGATGGCGATATCGGTCGACGGCAGCGGCAGGCCGATGGTGCCGGAGAACACCGTGCTGTCGGTCGGGTTGCAGGTGGCCGACGGCGAGGTCTCGGACAGGCCATAGCCTTCGATGATCGGGCAGCCGGTCTTGGCCAGCCACTGCTTGGCCACCGCTTCCTGCACCGCCATGCCGCCGCCGTTGGCCACGCGCAGGCCCGAGAAATCGACCTTGCTGATTTCAGGGTTGTTGATCAGCGCGTTGTACAGCGTGTTGACCGCCGGGAACATGTGGAACTTGTACTTCTGCAGTTCCTTGATGAAACCCGGGATGTCGCGCGGGTTCGGGATCAGCACGCTCATGCCGCCATTGCGCATGCCCAGCAGGCAGCAGACCGTCAGCGCGAAGATGTGGTACAGCGGCAGCGCGGTGATCGTGACCACCTGCTCGACCGGCGTGCCCTTGTTCAACGCCGGCTGCATCCATGCTTCGGACTGCAGCACGTTGGCCACGACGTTCCGGTGCAGCAGCTCCGCCCCTTTGGAAACGCCGGTGGTGCCCCCGGTGTACTGCAGGAACGCGATGTCGTCGGGGCCGGTCGTGGCCGGCTGCAGCGTGAGCTTGCGTCCTTCGGCCAGCACGGCGTTGAAGCGCACGCAGTTCGGCAGCTCCCACTCCGGCACCATCTTCTTGACGTTGCGCACCACGAAATTGACGATCGCGCCCTTGAGGCCGCCCAGCAAATCGCCCATGCTCGCGACCACCACGTGCTTCACCGGCGTGCGCGCGAGCACCTGCTGCAGCGTGGTGGCAAAGTTTTCGAGGATGACGATGGCCTCGGCGCCGCTGTCCTTGAGCTGGTGCTCCAGTTCGCGCGGGGTGTAGAGCGGGTTGACGTTGACCACGACGAACCCGGCGCGCAGCACCGCGGCCAGCACCACCGGATACTGCAGCACGTTCGGCATCATGATCGCCACGCGCGCGCCCGGACGCAGGCCGCGCGACTGCAGCCACGCGGCGAAGTGCGTGGACATCTGGTCCAGCTCGCCGTAGGTGATGGCCTTGTCCATGCAGACGAAGGCACGGCGATCGGCATAGGTGCGGAAGGAATGCTCGAGCAGCTGCGCAAGCGAGGGAAACTGGCTGGCATCGATCTCGGCGGGTACGCCGGCCGGGTAGTGTTTCAGCCAAAACCTGTCCATGACACCGTCTCCTGATTTCTGAATGGTCGTTCGATTTTTCGGGAATGCTAAACGGCTACCCGCGTGAAAACAACACGTTAGACGAAGTCCTCAGGGATCGGACTGGCCTGAGGCGGATTATGCGCCACTGCTGCTAGCACCAGCCACGGGATAACCCTGAAACCGTGCTCAGGCAGGCAGGACCAGTTTCATCATGTTGGAGGCCAGTTCCCTGGCCAGCGCGTCAGGATCCATGCGGCCAGGCTGGTGCCAGGTGTACATGAAGCCGATCACACCGCCGATCGAATGGGCCGTGACGCGCGCATCGCCGAATGCGAACACACCATCGCGCTTGCCTTCTTCGAGCAGGGCATAGAGGTCCCGATAGAATTCGCGCGCCATGCTGTCGAGCCAGGCAACCGTCTCGGGCTTGAGGTACTGGTTATCGCGGAAACTCAGCGTGGCGGCGACATGGCACGACACGCAGCGCCGCGCCATTTCGAGCAGGCAGGCATTGAGCCGTTCGCGGACCGGCAGCGACGGGTCGGCCGTCTCGCGGATCACGGGCAGGCAGGTCTGTGCCGATTCGCGGCAGAGGATGTCGAAGATCTCGTACTTGTCCGTGAAGTAGTAGTAGACCGCCGGCTTGGTCACGCCCAGCGAGCGGCACAGGTCGTTCATGGTCATGCCGGGATAGCCCTTGGTGTAGAAGAGCTGCGCCGCCGCGTCCAGGATCTGGCGGCGGCGGGCTTCCTGGCGCTCGGCGATACGCGGGCGGGCCGGCGCTTCTTCGGCCGCCGCTTCAGGTTTCGGTGCAATCGACATGTCTCAATTCTCGCATGCCGCCACGGCCGCGCCATCCCTCCAAACCCAGGGGCGGGCGCCCGGCCGTCGGGACGTAATGGCCGCTCACGGGATTCGGCCGATTGACGCCTGAGCGCGACCGGCCTAGGATCATACCCATCGGTATATAAATATACCAAGTGGTAAACGCGATGGTGCGCCGAGGGTGCGCCTGAGCACCGCTGCCGACACATCCTGCGAGGAGACACCCGCTGATGGACCCGACTGCAACGCCGACTCCGGCGGCCACCACCGCCACCATCGCCGCCACCGGCGCGCCACGGCAAGAAGCCGAGTATCTCGATGACCTGCGCCGCCGCTGGCACGCCGCCTGGCCCGCCGGTGCGCCGCGCGAACCGCAGTATCCGCTGGGCCGGATGCCACTGTCGGAGATGCTGCGCCACTGGGCACGCGAGCGGCCGCAACAGCCCGCCGTCCACTTCTATGGCCACGTCACCAGCTATGCCGAGCTCGACGCGCAGAGCGACCGCTGCGCCGCGCTGCTCGCGGCGCAAGGCATTGGCCCGGGCGATCGCGTCGCGGTGCTGCTGCCCAATTGCCCGCAGTTCCATGTGGTGTTCTTCGGCATCCTGAAGCTTGGTGCGATCTACGTGCCCGTGAGCCCGCTATCGCAGCGCGCCGAGTTGCTGCACGCGCTGCGCGACAGCACGCCGTGCGCGTTGGTGGCGCTGGACCAGTTGCTGCCACTGGTGGCCGACGCACGCGCCGAACTCGGCGCGGCCGATCCCCTGCGCATCCTCTTCGTTGCCAGCTACGCCGATGTGGCGCCCAACCAGCCCACGCTGCCGCTGCCGCCCATGGTGCAGGCCCCGCGCCTCGTCCCGGAGCCGGAGGACAGCGCGATCGACCTGCTGGCGGCAATGGCCGCCTGCACCGCACCGGCGCCGCGGGCCATCCCCGACCTCGACGCGCCGGCCGCGCTCAACTACACCGGCGGCACCACGGGCCTGCCCAAGGGCTGCATCCACACACAGGGCGACATGGTCGACATGGCCGCCGCGTTCAGCGCCGTGGCACTGCCCATGACCGGCGACTCCGTCATGCTCGGCTTCTTCCCCGAGTTCTGGATCGCGGGCGAGAACCTGTGCCTGATCTTCCCGGTCTTCTTCGGCGTCCCGCTGGTACTGCTGGCGCGCTGGGACGCGCAGACCTTCATGGCCGCGGTGCAGCACTACCGGGTCACCAATGCGTCGATGCTCGTCGACAGCGCGGTCGAGGTGATGGACCACCCGCGCGTCGGCGACTATGACCTGCGCTCGCTGCGCCATGTCGGCGTGTCGTCCTTCGTCAAGAAGCTGAATCTCGACTACCGCGGCCGCTGGCACGCGCTGACCGGTTCCACCATCGCGGAAACCGCGTGGGGCATGACCGAGACGCAGACCTGCAACACCTTCACCTACGGCATGCAGGACCACGACATGGACCTGCGCGCGCAGCCCGTGTTCGTCGGCCTGCCGGTGCCGGGCACCGAGTTCAAGGTGTGCGACTTCGCCACCGGCGAACTGCTGCCGCCGGGCACCGAGGGCGAGCTGTGCGTACGCACGCCCACGCTGCTCAAGGGCTACTGGAACAAGCCCGATGCCACGCGCGAATCGCTGCGCGACGGCTGGTTCCATACCGGCGACATCGGCGTGATCGACATCGACGGCTACCTGCACTACCTGGGCCGGCGCAAGGAAATGCTCAAGGTCAACGGCATGAGCGTGTTCCCGGCCGAGATCGAAACCATGCTCGGCCAGCATCCGGCCATCCTGGGGTCGGCCGTGGTCGGCCGCCCCGACGAAGACCGCGGCCAGGTCCCGGTGGCCTTCGTCATGCTCAAGCCCGAGGCCGTCGGCACCATCGACGAAGCCGCGCTGACCGCATGGTGCCGCGGCAGCATGGCAATCTACAAGGTGCCCCAGCTGCGCGTCGTCGACGCGCTGCCGCTGACCGCGACCGGCAAGGTGCGCAAGCAGGACCTGATACCGCTGGCCGAAGCGCTGCGCTGACGCCGCATCCCCCTCACCCGCTCCGGCACTGCGATGCCGGAGCGGGCGCCTGTTCCCCTCCTTTCTTGCCTGACATGAATCCGCCCAAGCTCCTGATCGCCAACCGCGGCGAAATCGCCATCCGCATCGCCCGCGCGGCGGCAGCCCAGGGCATCCCAAGCGTGGCCATCCACAGCGAGGACGACCGCGACGCGCTGCACGTGCGCAAGGCCGACGAAGCCGTGGCGCTGCCCGGCAGCGGCCCCCGCGCTTACCTGGACATCGAACAGGTGGTTGCGGCCGCGCGCCGCGCGAGTTGCCTGCTCGTCCATCCCGGCTATGGCTTCCTGTCCGAGAACGCCGACTTCGCGCAGGCGTGCCTCGATGCCGGGCTGACCTTCATCGGCCCGGCACCCGACGTGCTGCGCCTGTTTGGCGACAAGGCGCGCGCCCGCGCGCTGGCCCGCGAGCATGGTGTGCCCGTGGTGCCGGGCACGACCGGTCCCACCACGCTGGCCGCCGCCCATGCGTTCTTTGCCGACCTGCCGCGCGGCGCCGGCATGATGATCAAGGCGCTGGCCGGCGGTGGCGGCCGCGGCATGCGCGCCGTGCATGACGCGGCGCAGATCGACGAAGCGTGGACGCGCTGCGCGTCGGAGGCGACGGCGGCATTCGGCAATGGTGCGGTCTATGTCGAACAGATCGTGACGGCGCCGCGCCATATCGAAATCCAGGTGGTCGCGGACGCCGGCGGGCAGGTGGTCACGCTCGGCGAGCGCGAATGCAGCCTGCAGCGCCGGCACCAGAAGCTCGTGGAAGTGGCGCCGAGCCCCGCGCTCGACGATGCCACACGTGCGCGCCTGGCAGAGGCCGCCACCACGCTTGCACGCGCGGCCGCCTACCGCGGCATCGGCACGTTCGAATTCCTGGTGCAGGAGCGCGACGGCCAGGCACCGGCGTTCTGGTTCATGGAAGCCAATCCGCGCCTGCAGGTCGAACACACCGTGACCGAAATGGTCACCGGCGTGGATCTCGTGCAAACCCAGCTTGCCATCGCCATGGGCGCGGACCTGGCGCAACTGGGTCTGGAACGCGTACCGGCACCGCGCGGCGTGGCTGTGCAGCTTCGCATCAATGCCGAGCATCTCGACGGACAGGGCCAGCTGCGCCCCGCTGCCGGCACGCTCACCGCGTTCGAGGCCCCGAGCGGGCCGGGCGTGCGAGTCGACAGCGCGGGCTTCGCGGGCATGGCGGCGAACCCACGCTTCGATTCGCTGCTGGCCAAGCTGATCGTGCATGAGCCCGGCGGCCACTACGGCCGCGCGCTCGCACTTGCGTACCGCGCCCTGTGCGAATTCCGCATCGAGGGCATCGACACCAACCGGCGACTGCTGCAGGACCTGCTGCGGCAGGACGCCGTCCAGCGCAACGCCGTGCATACGCAGTACCTCGACCAGGCCCTGCCCGCGCTCGCCGCGGCTGGCGGCGACCACCCCGCGCTGCATGCGACCGGCGCCGCAGCCGTGGAACAGGACATCGACGCCGAAGACGACCTGCCCGCCGATGCCCTGGCCGTGCAGGCGCCGATGGACGGCGCCCTGGCCGCGCTCCATGTGCGGCCCGGCGACATCGTTCGCCGCGGCCAGCCGCTCGCGATCATCGAGGCCATGAAGATGGAGCACCCGGTCGAGGCGCCTGCCGCGGGCACGGTGCTGGCCGTGCGTGCGCAAGCCGGCGCGACCGTGCGGGCAGGTGCCGCGCTGGTGCTGATTGAAGCCAGCGACGACGCCGGCCACACCGAGCAGGTCCGCACCGCCGCCGACCCCGACCATATCCGCGCCGATCTGCGCGATGCGCTTGAGCGCCACGCGCTCGGCCAGGACGCCGCCCGCGAGGCGGCCGTGGCCAAACGCCATGCACAGGGCGGCCGCACCGCGCGCGAGAACATTGCGCAGTTGTGCGACGCGGACTCCTTCATCGAATACGGCGCACTGGCGATGGCCGCGCAGCGTCAGCGCCGTACGGAAGACGACCTGATCCGCTCGACGCCGGCCGACGGCATCGTGACGGGCATCGGCACCGTGAACGCGGCGCAACTCCCCGGCGCCGATGCGCGCTGCATGGTGCTCGCCTACGACTACACGGTGCTCGCCGGCACGCAGGGCTACTACGGCCACAAGAAGCTGGACCGCATGCTCGCGCTGGCGCGGCAGTGGCAACTGCCCGTGGTGCTGTTCGCCGAGGGCGGCGGCGGCCGCCCCGGCGACACTGACATGCCGGTGGTGGCCGGACTCGACTGCAGCTCGTTCATCCAGTTCGCGCGGCTGTCCGGCCAGGTGCCACTGGTGGGCATCGTGCACGGGCGTTGCTTTGCGGGGAATGCCGCGCTGCTGGGCTGTGCCGACGTGATCATCGCCACGCGCGGCGCCACCATCGGCATGGGCGGCCCGGCCATGATCGAGGGCGGCGGGCTGGGCGTGTATGCGCCCGAGGAAGTCGGACCCGTCGGCGTGCAGGCGCCCAATGGCGTGATCGATGTCGTGGTGGACGATGAGCAAGCCGCTGTCGATGCCGCGCGCCGCTACCTGTCCTACTTCCAGGGCGACGCGCCCGACTGGCAGGCGGAAGACCCGCGGCATCTGCGCCACGCGATTCCCGAGAACCGTCTGCGCAGCTACGACATGCGCGCGGTCATCCATACGCTGGCCGACTCCGGCTCGGTGCTCGAACTGCGCGCCGCCTTCGGCACCGGCATCCTTACCGCGCTGATCCGCATCGAGGGCCGCGCGTTCGGCTGCATCGCCAACAACCCGCGCCACCTCGGCGGCGCCATCGACAGCGCCGCCGCGGACAAGGCCGCGCGCTTCATGCAGCTATGCGACGCGCATGGCCTGCCGATCCTGTCACTGTGCGACACGCCGGGCTTCATGGTCGGCCCGCAGGCCGAGAAGAGCGCCACGGTTCGCCACGTCTCGCGCCTGTTCGTCGTGGCCGGCGCGCTGCGCGTGCCGTTCTTCACGGTCGTGCTGCGCAAGGGCTACGGGCTCGGCGCGCAGGCCATGGCCGGCGGCAGCTTTGCCGCGCCGTTCTTTACCGCGGCGTGGCCCAGCGGCGAATTCGGCGCCATGGGCCTGGAAGGCTCGATCCGGCTCGGCTTCCGCAAGGAACTCGAAGCCGTGGCCGACCCCGACGAGCGCGAGGCGCTGTTCGCGCGCATGGTCGACGCCGCCTACCAGCGCGGCCGCGCGCTGAACATGGCCAGCCACCTGGAAATCGACGCCGTGATCGACCCGGCCGACACGCGCCGCTGGCTGCTGCGCGGGCTGGCCTCGGTGCCGCCCGGAAGCCTTGGCCGGCGCACGGGCGAAGACCGCCGCTTCATCGACACCTGGTAGCGGAGCATCAAACAGGACAACGCCGCCCGGATTCTTCATCGACACAGGAGGAGACACCTGATGCAGACCACCACGCCAACGCGCACGCGTTCTCTGGCCCGCTCTCTGGCCCGATCTCTGGCCCGTTCCCTGGGCTGTTTGCCGGCCCGTTTGCTGGCCACCGCCGCCATGGCCCTGGCGCCCGTACTGGCCTGCGCGCAGGGCGCGCCAATCAAGGTCGCGTTCATCGACCAGCTGTCGGGGCCGCTGGCCAACGTTGGCGAGATCTTCCAGGCCAACCTGAAGTTCGCGATCGACGATGCGAATGCACAGGGCGGTGTGCTCGGCCGCAAGTACGAGCTCGTCAGCTATGACAACAAGCTGTCCGCGCAGGACAGCCTGTCGGCGCTGCAAAGCGCGATCGACGCCGGGGTCAAGGTGGTGTTCACGGGCGGCTCGGGGTCGTCGGTGGTGACCGCGCTCGTGGAAGCCGCCACGCGCCACAACGAGCGCAACCCGGACCGCCGCATCCTGATTGTCAACTACGCGTCGATCGACCCCGACCTGACCGGCGCGCGCTGCAGCTTCTGGCATTTCGCGACCGAGGCCAACACCTCCATGAAGATGCGCGCGCTGGCCGACTTCACGCGCGAGCAGAAGGATATCCACAAGCTCTACCTGTTGAACCAGGATTACGCGCACGGCCGGGTCTGGGCGGCACTGGGCCAGCAGATGATCGCCACCGCGCGGCCGGACACCCAGTTTGTCGGCGCCACGCTGCACCCGCTCGGCAAGGTCAAGGACTTCGCGCCTTATATCAGCAAGATCAAGGCGAGCGGCGCCGACACCATCGTCACCGGCAACTGGGGCCAGGACCTGAGCCTGCTGATCAAGGCCGCGGGCGACATCGGCTATGACCCGCGCTACCTGAACCACAGCGGCGGCGGCGCGCCCGGCACCGTGCTGGCGGTTGCGCAGGCAAAAAGCGGCAAGCTGACATGGGTCTCGGAATGGCTGCCCAATACCGAGGATCCGGCGCTTTCCGCGCTGTCGGCACGCGTGAAGCAGACCGCCGCCGGCGAGTATTTCACGCCACGCGTGCTGGTATCGGTGCAGCTCGTGACCGAAGCGATCCGACGGGCCGGCAGCGACGATCCGACCAAGGTCGCGCTGGCGCTCGAAGGCATGAAGATGAAGACGGCGCTGGGCGAGGTGACGATGCGCAAGAGCGACCACCAGTTATTGCTGCCGCAGGTGGTGTCGACGGTGGCGCCCGTCGACGGCAAGACCGTCAAGGTTGGCGCGGAAGGCACGCAGTACGGCTTCCGCCTGAACAGCGTAACGCCGGCACAGGCGCTTGACCTGCCGTCGGCCTGCCGCATGAAGCGGCCGACCGGCGTCTGACCGGGCCGTCGCCCGGTCAGTGGTCGGAGCGCACGCTGCCGGGCGCGCGCTCCCCGGCGTTCAGCGTGCCGGTGTTCACGGCTGGCGGCGCCAGCCTGCGCAAGGCGGCGTGGCGCTCGTCAGGCCGCAGGTCGCCGATGCGGCGCACCTCGGCATAAAAGCGTGTCCAGTCGCCGCCCACGCTGTCGAGCAGCGCGGTGAATGCCGGCACCCATTGCTGGTACGTGGCCACGGCGGCCAGGTGGGCGTTGGTCAGCGGCTGGTCGAACCAGCGGTCGTAGCCGCTGTAGCCGCCCCACTCCACGCGCAGCTTTGCGTACTGGCTGCGCAGGCTGTCGAAGATCTCGGCCTTGCCCTGACGCTTGGAGCCGTCGTCCGCAACCGAGCGGTACAAGGCATCGAGCCGGTCGCGCGTGTCCAGCAGCAGCGAGCGGAACTGGCGGCGCCGGCTGTCGTACTGCCGGTAGCTCGCGCGCGCATCGTCCGAGGCATCGTCGCGCAGCCAGTGCTCCACGCCGGCGATCTCCACCGCGGTCGCGAATGACTCGTTGAATGCCGTGTCGTTGCGCACGTACACGACCTGGTGCGCGAGTTCATGGAAGATCATGCGGGCCAGTTCGCCTTCGGGCAGGTAGACGAAGGTGTTCAGCAGCGGATCATCGAAGTAGCCCAGCGTGGAATAGGCCGGAATGCCCGCCACGTAGGCCTCCAGGCCTTCGCGGCGCAGGCCGGCGGCATAATGCTCGGCATCGCCCTGCGCGTAGTAGCCACGATAGCTGATGCAGCCGACGATCGGGAAGCACCACTGGTGCAGCGTCATCGACAACTCGGGCGTGGCGAACACGCTCCAGACCACGTAGGGACGGTGCAGGTTGGCGTAGCGGCGATAGCTGCCGTTGTCGGGCAACTTCAGTTCGCGCGAGGCGTAGTCGCGGATGCGGCGCGCCAGCGCCAGGCGCTGGGCCAGGCGCGCGTCATTGGATGCGTGCGCGCCGGCAATCGCCTCATCGAGCGACTGTGCCTGCGCCATCACGCCAAGGTGGCCGCCGACGGACTGGTAGTAGTAGCCGACCGTATCGCAGCCGGCCACCGCCAGTGCCAGCCCCGCCGCGACCAGGATGCCCGCCGCGCGGAGGCGGCCCCGTTTCCAGTCCATCACCGGATCATGAAACGGCGGCCACCGCCGGGTTGGCCTCGTGGCATGCTTCCACCTCGACCAGGCAGTCATAGAACACCGGCGCGCGGCCCAGGTCGGTCAGCCGCTGGCTGGTCAGCTCGTTGGCGTTCTTGCCGTCGGGCGCCAGCTTCTTCCACCAGATCGACAGCCCCACCACCAGCCCGCGCCGTGCTCGGTCGGTCACGCGCGCCCGCGCCTGCATGCTGCCGCGGTCATTGAACGCACGCACGCGGGCACCGTTGACGATGCCGCGCGCGGCGGCATCGTCGGGGTGGATGTCGAGGTGCGGCTCGCCCTCGGTCGCGCGCAGGCTGTCGATATTGACGAAGGTGCTGTTCAGGAAATTGCGCGCGGGCGGCGAGATCATCGCCAGTGGATACCTGTCGGCCAGTTCAGGCGCCGAAGACGCCGCCTCGTATGGTGCCACGTAGTCGGGCAGCGGATCGAGCCCCGCGCTGCGCATGGCCTCGGAATAGAACTCGCACTTGCCCGAGTCGGTCGGGAAACCGCCCTGCGCGAACGGTGCCGACGGCAGCGACAGCTTCTGCCAGCCCTGCGCCTTCAGCGACTCCCACGTAATGCCCTGCGTACGCGCGTCGCCGGGGATGATGGCCTGCGCGGCGATCTGTTCATCGCTGTCGGCGAAGCACGGATCGTTGAACGCCATGCGCTGTGCCAGCCGGCGGAAGATCTCGGTATTGGGCAGCGCCTGTCCCATCGGCTCGATGGCGGCGTTGTTCGCCAGGAGGTAGGTATGCCCGTAGGCCTTGTGCACGTCCACATGCTCGAGCTGCGTGGTCGCGGGCAGCAGGATGTCGGCGTAGTCGGCCGTATCGGTGCGGAACTGTTCGAGTACCACCGTGAACAGGTCTTCGCGCGCGAAGCCTTCGGCCACCTTGCCCGATTCCGGCGCCACCGCCACCGGGTTGCTGTTGTAGACCACCAAGGCCTCAAGGCGCGGATTGCCCGGGCTGCCCGCGTCCAGCAGCGCGTCGCCGATCGTGCTCATGTTGACGGTGCGCGGCAACCGGCCGCGGGGCAGCAGGTCGGGCCGCTGCAGGGCCCTTTCGTTGATCGGGAAGAATCCAGACGTCGACAGCTGCAGCCCGCCGGCCGGATGCCGCCACGCCCCCACCAGCGACGGCAGGCACGCCACCGCGCGCACCGCCTGTCCGCCGCCATGCACGCGCTGCATGCCGTAGTTCAGGCGGATCGCCACCGGCTGCCGCTCCCGCACCGCCAGCGTGCCGTAGAGGCCGGCCAGCCACTCGATGTCTTCCACGGCAATGCCGCAGATCTGCGCGGCGCGGACCGGCGGGTACGCCTGCGCGCGCTCGCGCAGCGCGTCGAAGCCCAGCGTGTGCCGCGCGATGTAGTCGTGGTCGAGCAGGCCATCGCGGATCAGCACGTGCATGATGGCCAGCGCCAGCGCGCCGTCGGTGCCCGGCATCGGCGCGATATGGCGGTGGCACTTCTCGGCGGTCAGCGAGCGGTACGGGTCGATCGCGACCAGCGTCGCGCCGCGGCGCTTGGCTTCCTGGGCGCGCGTCCAGAAATGCAGGTTCGAGGCGATCGGGTTGCCGCCCCAGATGATCACGAGCTTCGCGTCGACGACGTTTTCCATGTCCATGCCGACGCTCGCGCCATAGGTGTAGCGCAGCGCGGTGGCGCCGGCGCTCGCGCAGATGGTGCGGTCCAGCAACGAGGCGCCGAGCTTGTGGAAGAAGCGCGCGGCCATGCTCTCGCCCTGCACCAGCCCCATGGTGCCGGCGTAGCTGTACGGCACGATCGCCTGCGGGTCGCGTGCGGCAATGGCCTTGAGCCGCGTGGCCACTTCGTCCAGCGCCTCGTCCCAGGAGATCGGCTCGAACTTGCCCTCGCCCTTGCGCCCGACGCGGCGCATCGGCGTCAGCAGCCGGTCCCGGTGGTAAGTGCGCTCGGTGTAGCGCGCCACCTTCGTGCACAGCACGCCCTGGGTGCCCGGATGGTCCGGATCGCCACTGACCTTGGTCGCGCGGCCGTCCTCGACGGTAACGAGCAAGGCACAGGTGTCGGGACAGTCATGCGGACAGGCGGCGCGGACAATGCGGGAAGCCATGGAATCTCCGGGGCGGGGCGAGAAGGTGAAGGCCAGACTGGCGCTGGAATGTGGTTCGGGGGCGGATGGCCTTGAGGGGTTGGCCCGATGCCTGTCAAGGCCGGGAAACCCGCGGCGGACGAGGCAGTTTCTGCATCGGATTGTATTCGATTATGATGCAGCGGCGCGTTCCGGTCCTGGCCGGAAATGTCCCGAAGGCCACCCTGTGCCACGCAGCCGGAACCGGCTTGCGCAGGCCTGTGGACAGCCCCAGGGAGCCCGACGCCGGCGCAGACCGGCCCGGGCGGCGCATAGGTATCCAACCTGACTTTTTAGCGGGGTTTCATGTCCGATCTGAACGGGGTCAAGGCCGGGCGTTTCGCCGGCCTGCTGGTGGCATGCGCCATCGGCTTTTGCGGCGCATCGGGCGCCGCCATCGCAGCAGAAACCGGCGTGACGGCCGACACCATCGTGCTGGGCCAGTCGGCCGCGCTGAGCGGGCAGACAGCGGCGCTCGGCAAGCAGATGGGCGCCGGCGCACGCCTGTACTTCGAGTCCGTCAACCGCCAGGGCGGCATCTACGGCCGCCGCATCGAACTGCAGACGCTGGAGGACTACAACGAGCCGGAGACCGCGGCGGCCAATACGCGCAAGTTCGTCGGCGAAAGCCGCGTCTTCGCGCTGTTCGGCTATGTCGGCACGGACAATGCCGAGGCTTCGCTGCCGGTCGCGGCGCAGGCCGGCGTGCCGTTCTTCGCGCCTTACACCGGCGCCCAGTCGCTGCGCGATCCACGCACGCGCAGTATCTTCCACGTGCGTGCCGGCTTCAACGAGGAAACCGCCGCCATCGTGCGGCAGATCCGCACCACCGGGCTCAAGCGCGTGGCCGTGGTCTACAACGACGACGCCTACGGCAAGGCCGGCCTGGAAGGGCTGGCGCGTGCGCTGCAGGCGTCGCCGGACAACAGCGTCCAGATCGTGGCGCGCGAGAACGTGGTGCGCAATACGGTCGAGATCGGCGACGCCATGCAGGGCACCTTGAAGGCCAAGCCCGACGCCGTGGTGCTGATCAGCGCCTACCGCACGGCCGGCGCCTTCGTGAAGGAAGCGCTGCGCCGCGGCTACAGCGGCCAGTTCTACAACGTGTCCTATGTCGGCACGCAGGCGCTGGCGCGCGAACTCGGCCCGCTGGGCAGCGGCGTGATCATCTCGCAGGTCATGCCGCACCCGGGCAATGCCACGCTGCCGGTGGTACGTGAATACCTGCGGCTGCTGCAGGCGACCGGCAAGCCGGATGAATTCGACTATGTCGGCATCGAGGGCTTCATCGCCGCCAAGGCTTTCACGGAAGGCCTGCGCCGCGCGGGCAAGGACCTGACGCGCGAACGGCTGGTGGCCTCGCTGGAGGGCATGCGCAATGTCGACCTGGGCGGCTTCATCGTCAATTTCACGCCAGAGAACCACGTGGGTTCGAAGTTCGTGGAAATGACGATCATCAACTCGAAGGGGCAGGTGATTCGCTGAGGGTTGCGGACCACTTGTCTTTCTTCCCTCTCCCCTGGCGGGAGAGGGAAGAAAAAGCCAATGACGGGATCGCGGGACCTACGCCATATCGTTCAGGTGACACGCCGAGAGCCGCCCCGGAGCAATCTCCTTCAGCAGCGGCTGCTCCGCCTTGCAGCGCGGCATGGCATACGGACAGCGCGGATGGAAATGGCAGCCCGTGGGCGGATTGAGCGGCGACGGAATCTCTCCTCGGATCGCCACGTAGGTCTTCTTGCCGACTTCCAGCTTGGGCGCTTCCGCCAGCAGTGCCTGCGTGTACGGATGGTTGGGCGCGGCGAAGACTTCCTCGGTCGGCGCCGACTCCACCACGCGGCCCAGGTACATGATCACCACGCGGTCGCTGATGTGCTTGACCACCCCCAGATCGTGGCTGATGAAGAGATAGGTCAGGTTCAGGTCCTGGCGCAGGCGCATGAACAGGTTCAGCACCTGGGCCTGGATCGACACATCCAGCGCCGCCACCGATTCGTCGCACACCAGGAATTCCGGCTTCACCGCCAGCGCGCGGGCAATGCCGATGCGCGCACGCTGCCCGCCCGAGAACTGGTGCGGGAAGCGGCGCAGGACGGTCGGGTCCATGCCCACGCGCACGAGCATGTCTTCCACATAGGCCTTCTGCTCGCCGCGCGAGATCATGCCATGTACGACGGGTGCCTCGCCGACGATATCGATCACGCGCAGCCGCGGATTGAGCGACGCATACGGGTCCTGGAAGATCATCTGGATCGCAAGCTGCTTCTCGCGGCGCTTTTCCGGCGGCAAGTGGTCGAGATGGATGCCGCGCCACAGGCGCTCGCCTTCGCTCAGCGTGTGCAGGCCGACCGCCATGCGGCCCAGCGTGGACTTGCCGCAACCGGACTCGCCCACGAGACCCACCACCTCGCCCTCCCGGATGCTCAGGTCGACCCGGTCGACTGCGTGCACCACCTCTTCGCGCGCATGCGCGCCGAACAGGTTGGCGATACGCGCCGCCGTGTCCAGCGATTTGACGAAGCGCTTGGAAACGCCGCGCAGTTCCAGCAGCGGCGCGGGCGGCGTGGCCGGCGCGGCCGGCTGCAGGGGTCTGTCGGTCATGGCAGGGGTATCCAGCTCGGTTTCGCTCATGCCGCCTCCTGCCGGGCCACCACCGGATGAAAGCATCGGAGCCGGCGGCCGTCGGCGGCGTTCTCCAGCGGCGGCTCGGTCTTGCAAACCTCGGTGGCATAGGGGCAGCGCTCGCGGAACGAGCAGCCACCGGGCAGGTTCAGCAGCGACGGTGTCATCCCGGGGATCTGCTTCAGCGGCGCGCCGCGCGGGTTGCGCGAAGGTGCCGAGCCGATCAGCCCGTGCGTATAGGGATGCTCCGGACGCTCCAGTACCTGGCGCACGTCCCCGGACTCGACGATCTTGCCGGCATACATCACGCAGACCGAATCGGCCAGGCCCGCGACCACTGACAGATCGTGGGTGATCCAGATCAGCGCCGTGCCCGATTCCCGGCACAGCGTCTGCATCTCATACAGGATCTGGCCCTGGATGGTCACGTCGAGCGCCGTGGTGGGCTCGTCGGCGATGATCAGGTCGGGCTTGTTCAGCAGCGCGATGGCAATGGCCACGCGCTGGCGCATGCCGCCCGAGAACTGGTGCGGGTACGCCAGCAGCCGCTCGTCCGGCGAGGGGATGCCCACGCGCGCGAGCGCATTGCGGGCACGCTCCCTCGCGGCGGCCTTGCTGATCCGGTCGTGCGCCATCACCGCCTCGATCATCTGCGTATCGATGCGCAGGACCGGGTTCAGCGTCATCATCGGGTCCTGGAAGATCATGGCGATGCGGTTGCCGCGCACGTCGCGCTGCTGGGCGGGCGTGAGCGCGCGCAGGTCGCGCGTGACGCCGTCACGGCTCGTCAGCGCGATGCGGCCGTCCACCACTTTGCCGGGCGGGTCGATCAGGCCCATGATCGAATAGCCCGTCATCGACTTGCCCGAGCCGGATTCTCCGACCAGGCCCATGATCTCGCCACGGCCGACGGTGAACGACACGTCGTCCACCGCTTTGGCGACGCCGCCGCGCGTGAAGAACTGCGTCTTGAGGTGTTCCACCACCAGGGTTGGTTGTGCCATGTTGCGCTCCCTTCCCTATTGCGTCTGCAGGCGCGGGTTCAGCACGTCGCGCAACTGGTCGGCCACCAGGTTCATGGCCACGATGGTAACGACGAGCGCAATGCCCGGGAAAAAGCTGATCCAGTACTTGCCCGACAGCATGTACTGCTGGCCATTGGCGATCAGCGAGCCCAGCGACGGCTCGGTGATGGGCACGCCCAGCCCCAGGAACGACAGCGTCGCTTCGAGCGTGATGGCCGATGCCACCTGCAGCGCGGCAATCACGATCAGCGGCGGCAGGCAGTTGGGCAGCAGGTGGCGGAACATGATGCGCCCCGGCGGCAGGCCCAGGCAGGTGGCGGCTTCGATATATTCCTTGCGGCGTTCCACGAGTGCCGCGCTGCGCGTCGTGCGCGCATAGTAGGCCCACTGGACGGCCACCAGCGCGATCACGATATTGCCGATGCCCGGGCGCAGGAAGGCCAGGAGGATCAGCGCCAGGAGGATCGGCGGGAACGACAGTTGCAGGTCGGCCACGCGCATGATGAAGGCCTCGGTGCGCCCGCCCAGGAAGCCCGCGAGCAGGCCCAGCGTCGCGCCGAGCAGCAGTGCGATGACCGTGCTGACCACGCCCACGCCGATACTGATGCGCAGCCCGTACATGACCGCGGACAGGATGTCGCGGCCCTGCTCGTCGGAGCCGAGCAGGAAGGTCATGCCGTTGCCGGCCTGCTCGCCGGGCGCGAGCCGCGCGTCCAGCACGTCCAGCGTGGCCAGGTCATACGGGTTCTGCGGCGCCAGCCATGGGGCCAGGATCGCGATCAGGATGATGGTGACCAGCGTGATCAGGCCCGCGACGGCGATCTTGCTGGACAGGAATTCGGCGGCGAAACGGCGCAACGGCGTCTGCTCGCGCGCGGCCTTCGGTTGGTCTGCGGTGGCGGCAGTCATGGCTCAGCCCTTGTTGTCGGCAATGCGCACGCGCGGATCGAGCACGCTGTAGACGATGTCCACCGCCAGGTTGATCAGGATGAACAGCGTCACGATCACCATCAGGTACGCGACGATCACGGGCCGGTCGAGCAGCTGGATCGAATCGATGATCAGCTTGCCCATGCCGGGCCAGGCAAAGATCGATTCGGTCACGATCGCGAACGCGATGATCGAGCCGAACTGCAGCGCAATCACCGTGACGATCGGGATCAGGATGTTCTTGAGCACGTGCACACCGACGATGCGGGCGTTGGACAGGCCCTTTGCTCGCGCGAACTTCACATAGTCCTGCAGCATGGCCTCCTGCGTGCCCGCGCGCGTCAGGCGGATCACCATCGCGATATTGAGCAGCGACAGCGTCACCGCCGGCAGGATGAGGTGGCGGATGCCGTCGACGGTCAGGAAACTCAACGGTATGCCAAGCACGCGCACGGTCTCGCCGCGCCCGTTCGAGGGCAGCCAGCCGAGTTGCACGGCAAACACCATGATCAGCATCAGCCCGACCCAGAACGTGGGCAGCGAGAAGCCGAGGATCGATACCGTCATGATCGACTTGCCGGCGATGCCGTCAGGACGCAGGCCGGCCCACAGGCCCAGCGGTATGCCCAGCACGATGGCCAGCAGGATCGCGAACACCGCCAGCTCCAGCGTGGCGGGCATGCGTTCGAAGATCAGCTTGAGCGCGGGCGTGCCGTGGGCAAACGAAGTGCCCAGGTTGCCATGCAGCGCATTCTGCAGGAAGACGAGATATTGCTCCCAGAGCGGCTTGTCGAGCCCGAGTGCGGCGATGGTGCGCCGGATGTCTTCCTGATCCGCCTGCGGATTGATCAGGATGTCGACGGGATTGCCGATGGCAAAGACGCCGAGAAAAACGAGCAGCGACATGATGAAGAGCACGACCACGCTCTGCATCAGTCGCCGGATGATAAAGACCAGCATGTCAGACCACTATCCTTTCGCACACCGTTGCGGGTCGCGCCCGTGCCTGGCGCGGCCCGCATGATGCACGTTGCCGCGATGACTACCCGCAGGCGACCGGACGGCGCCGCTTATTGCGGCTTGAAGTTGTGCGCGTAGGTACGTTCGTCGGTACGCGGTACATAGACGATACCCTTCTGCGTGGCCCAGGTGGTCACCTGCTGGTGGATCGGGATGATACCGCCGTCGCGGATCGCGATGGCAGTGGCCTCCTGCAGGAGCCTGGAACGCTCGCCGTCATCCACGGTAGCCAGCGCCTTCTCCAGGACGACGTCCATCTTCGGGTTGCAATACTCGCCCCAGTTGGTCGTGCCGAAGCCCTTCTTGCTGTCCTCGCAGGCGAGCAGCGCGCGCAACGGCGAGCTGACCTCGCCGGTCTGGGCGCCCCAGCCGAGCAGCCCGAACGACCATTCATGCTTGATGCCCTTGGACGAATACGTGGCCATCGGCATGCCCTCAACCTTCGTCGCGATACCGACGCGCGTGAGGTTCTGCGCGATGGTCTGGGCGATCTTCTCGTCGTTGACGTAGCGATTGTTGGGCGTGTGCAGCGTCACGCCGAAGCCATTCGGGTAGCCGGCTTCCGCGAGCAGCTTCCTGGCGCCGTCCGGGTCGTACTTGACCGTCTTGAGGTTGGGGTTGTAGCCGAACAGTGTGGGCGGCACGAGGTTGTCGGTCGGCTCGGACAAGCCCTCCATCAGCCGGTCCTTGATGCCCTGCCGGTTGATGGCCATGCTGATGGCGTTGCGCACGCGCGCATCCTTCAGCGGGTTCTTGTCCATCGGCTGGCCTTCCTTCGTGGTGACGTAAGGCGACTTGTCACGCTTGGCATCGAAGTACAGGTAGATCACGCGGTGCGAGATCTTCGAGAAGAACGACAGCTTGGGGTCGCTGCGCACCTTCGGCAGGTCCGGCGTCGGCACGTTCTCGATCGCCTGCACGTCGCCGGACAGCAGCGCGGCCAGGCGCGTGGCGGGGTTGGGAATAAAGCGCAGGGTCACCTTGTCCCAGGCGGGCTTCGGCCCCCAGTAATCGTTGTTGCGCACCAGTTCGACCCGATCGTCGCGCGCATAGCTGACGAACTTGAACGGGCCGGTGCCGACCATGCCCTTGCCCTGGGCAAAGTCATCCGAGCCGAGCCCCTGGGTCGCCTTCTTCTGCACGATGAAGATCGACGTCAGGTCGTTCAGCATCAGCGGATACGGCTGGTTGGTGGTCAGCTGGATGGTGTACTTGTCGATGATCTTCTTGTTGATGATCGCCTTGGTGTAGACGTCGAACTTGCCGGGACTGTTCTGGATCGTGGCCGGGCGATCGAGCGACCAGGCAACGTCCTCCGTGGTCAGCTCGGAGCCGTCGTGGAACTTCACGCCCTTGCGGATCTTGAACTCCCAGGTCAGGTTGTTGACCATCTTCCACGACTCCGCCAGGCCGGGAATGATGCGGCTGTCGGGATCCATCTTGATCAGCGAATCGAACATGTGCTCGGACACGTTGATGTTCGAGAACAGATTGTAGAAGTGCGGATCCATCGAGGTCGGCGGCGAACTCATGGCCAGCTTGAGGTCGGCGGCCTGTGCTGCGCCGGCCAGCGCAAGGCTCATGGCCCCGGCTACCGCGACAGCACCAAATGCCTTCTTGAATGTGCGAAGGGACATCGCGCAATTCTCCCAGGAACAGATGAAGCAGACGTTAGGATCGGCAATGCGCGTGCGCAGCGAGCCCAGGGGGTGCTGCATTTTGGTGCCGTCAGGCATCAGTAGGCCACGACATTGCCGGCCGGGCACTTCAAGCATGAACTGTTCCAGCAGCCAAGGAAACAGGGCATTGGGGGAAACCCACCCACAACTACTGCACTGCGCCATTGCGTTGATGTGCGCGCGTATCGAGCGCGACGCGAAGCCGCCCGTTTTGGCGCTTTCCGGGCGGGCATCGTATGATCGGGGGTATCCAACCGCCAGCCGCACCGGCTCCTGCACCATGAAGCTCATTCCCGAAATCCTGCAGGCGCAAGCCGAAATCCGTACGATCCGACGCGATATCCATGCGCATCCCGAGCTGTGCTTCCAGGAGCAGCGCACGGCCGACGTGGTGGCGCGCACGCTGGAATCCTGGGGCATCGAAGTCCACCGGGGGCTGGGGACAACCGGCCTGGTCGGCGTGATCCGCCAGGGCAATGGCCAGCGCAGCATCGGCCTGCGCGCCGACATGGACGCGCTGCCGCTGCAGGAGGCCAACACCTTCGGCCACCGCTCGCAGCATGACGGCCGGATGCATGCCTGCGGCCACGACGGCCACACGGCCATGCTGCTCGGCGCGGCGCGCTATCTGGCCGAGCACCGCAACTTCGACGGCACCGTCAACCTGATCTTCCAGCCGGCCGAGGAAGGCGGAGGCGGCGCGCGCGAGATGATCAAGGACGGCCTGTTCGAGCGGTTTCCGTGCGATGCCGTCTTCGGCATGCACAACTGGCCGGGCATGCCGGTCGGCGCATTCGGCACGCGCGCCGGTCCGCTGATGGCGTCGAGCAACGAATTCCGCATCGTCGTGCGCGGCAAGGGCGCACACGCGGCCATGCCGAACAACGGCAATGATCCGGTGTTCACCGGGGCGCAGATCGTCTCGGCGCTGCAGGGGATCATCACGCGCAACAAGCGGCCCATCGACGCGGCCGTCATCTCCGTCACACAGTTCCATGCCGGCGACGCGACCAACATCGTGCCGGACCAGGCCTGGATCGGCGGCACCGTGCGCACCTTTACGCTGCCGGTACTCGACCTGATCGAGCGGCGCATGGAGGAAGTCGCGCGCGCGGTGGCGGCGGCCTTCGATTGCACCATCGAGTACGAATTCCACCGCAACTACCCCCCGACGATCAACAGCGCGGCGGAGGCGGACTTTGCCGCCGGTATAGCGGCGGATCTGGTGGGCGCGGAGATGGTCGACGCCGATGTCGAACCGACCATGGGCGCGGAAGATTTCTCCTTCATGCTGCAGGAGAAGCCGGGCTGCTACCTGTTCATCGGCAACGGCGACGGCGCGCACCGCGAGTCGGGGCACGGCATGGGGCCATGCATGCTGCACAACCCGAGCTATGACTTCAACGATGAACTGCTGCCCGTCGGGTCGACGTTCTTTGTCAGGCTGGTGGAAAAGTGGCTGGCCCCGGCCTGAGCGAGCACAACGGCCATGGGGCGCATCGCACTGGATCGAACTCACGCAAATGGCTTTGCCCGCGTGGCACTCGGTAACATCGGGCGCCGCTATCCGTACAAGCTGGACCACATGTTGACAGGGCCGGACGATCCGCTCGATCCAGCCGTCCTGCACCCGGTTTTCTGCGGCAGCTATGACTGGCACTCCAGCGTGCACATGCACTGGCTGCTGGTCCGCCTGCTGTCCCTCTGGCCCGACCTCGACGACGCATCGCGGATCAGGGCCACGCTTGACGGGCAGTTCCGTCCTGAGGCCATCGAAGCGGAGCTGGCGTACTTCCTTCAGCCGGGCTCGCGCACATTTGAGCGGCCGTACGGCTGGGCGTGGCTGCTGCGGCTGCAGGCCGAACTCCAGTCCGCCGGCGCGAACGATGCACAGGCCGCGCAATGGGCCGACGTTTGCGCGCCGCTCGCACGGCACCTGGCGCAGCAGCTCGTGGACTATCTCGATGTAGCGGATTTCCCGATCCGTACCGGCACGCACTCCAACAGCGCGTTTGCGCTGATCATGTCGCTGTCCTACGCGCGCACGGACCAGCATCACGCGCTGCGCCGGGCCATTGTCCGGCGCGCGCATCGCTGGTTTGGCCACGACCAGCGCTATCCCGCCCGCTACGAACCTGGCGGCGATGAATTCCTCTCGGGTGGCCTGACGGAGGCCGTGCTGATGCACGCCGTCGTGGACGGATGCGCCTTTGCGGAATGGTGGGAGCTGTTCGCCCCACCGCGCACCGAACTGGCGAACTGGCTGACGCCCGTAGCGGTCGCTGACCGCAGCGCCCCCAAGATGACGCACCTCGACGGTCTCAACCTGTCACGTGCGTGGTGCTGGCGCATGCTGGAGCCAGCGTTGCCCGAGGACTTGCGGCCGCTGGCGATACGCGCCTGGTCGGACCATATCGAAGCCTCGCTGCCGCAGGCCGTGGATGGCGGCTATGTCGCGACGCACTGGCTCGCGTCGTTCGCGGTGCTGGCGCTCAGCGAGCCGGTCGGCGGCCCATGACCACCTAATCCAGCGCGATATCGCCGTACCAGGACTCGGCCTTGCTGCGCGTGTTGTCGGTATCGGTCATGATGCCGACGGCAATGACCCGGCCGGGGTCCGTGCCAAAGGCCTTGCGGTAGTCGGCGCGCAGGTCGCGCTCGTGACAACGCCATTCATTGGCATGCTTCGTACCGCTATCCACGACGATCATGCGCACACGATCGGTATGGGGATTGGGCAGGACCGAGCCCTCAGGGCGCTTGCCGCCCCAGATGTACATCAGCGTTGCGTACGGCATTTCGCGGCCCGTTGTCAGGCGCGCCATTTCGTACATGAGCTGATCCTTCAGTGACAGGCTGCCCTTGTCGCCATCGAACGCGACAAACAGGCGCAGCGGAGAATCTTCGCGCTGGCCTTGCCCGTTGTCCGCGTTGCGGATGATGCCGTTGGTTTTCCAGGTCCAGCGCAACATGCCGGCATCACGATCACGCAGGGGCACGTAGAGGCCGGAAGCGGAGCTGTCGGCCTGGGCGTGGACGACGACGCGTTGATCCACTTCGGCCAGGGTATAGCGGGTCGGGGTCTTGTTGCGGTTGATCGTCCATGGCTGCCAGCCGACTGGCAGCCGGTGCTGCAGGGACGCGGAGGAAAAACGTGGAGGGTTCGCCAGGAGCGGCGGCGGCGCGGCTTCGCCATCATCGCCGGCTTCCGCCTCGATGGCTTGCTCGTTGGCTGCAGTCATTGCATCGGCGACCGGCGCATCGGCCGTGCCGTTCTCGTTCGAGGCGACGCGCGCCGCGAAGACCTTGCAGTCGATGGACGACGCAGCCGCCATCGATGCGGAGTCCGCAGGCGGACTGACTTGTGTCGAGGCGCATCCCGCCAACGTCAGCGCGACCGCCACGCCAGTCAATACAAGCCGATACGTCCTGGCCGCCATGTGACCCCCTGCTTGAAATCCGCCCGCACTGCTGCTTTTGCAGCGGGCGTTGGTATTGCGTACTGCTTGCCGCGTATTGCGCGCGGCAGACTGCTTCATCCCGGTCGGCCCGGGACTTGGCATGGACGTTATCAGATGCGGTGCATGCCCGGAATACTCCGCTACCCTCGAATCGCAGGCAAACAACAGCCGGCAAGGATCCGAGGTTCATGGGATCGTGTTTCCGGCGCCCATAAAAGCAAAAACCCCTCGCAGCACATGCTGTCGAGGGGTTTTGCATTGTAAGAGCCTGGCGATGACCTACTTTCACACGGGTAATCCGCACTATCATCGGCGCGGAGTCGTTTCACGGACCTGTTCGGGATGGGAAGGGGTGGTTCCAACTCGCTATGGTCACCAGGCATAAAGGGGTGTGGCGCTGGGGTTGAAGCCAGCGTCACGAATAGGGATGTAGTCTTGGTTGTGCGTATCCGGCACAAGGCGATTCCCTCACCAGGCTAAAACACACTGGTTATAGGATCAAGCCTTACGGGCAATTAGTACTGGTTAGCTTAACGCATTACTGCGCTTCCACACCCAGCCTATCAACGTCCTGGTCTCG
>NZ_CAJPUY010000003.1:0-380000 GCF_905397275.1 Cupriavidus yeoncheonensis
TCCCGACTGGCTGGAAAAATGGCTCGACGAGCAGATCCGCTTCGACGAGGGCTGGGAAAAGAAAGTCATCGAACGGATCCTGCACAATATGTCGCTGCTGTTCGAGCGCACCTTTGAAACGGTGCAGGACCTGAACCGCTATCGCAAGGAACTGAACGCGAGCCTGCAGGCCGGCGGTGGCGAGCAACCGGCCTGAACCCCGGAATCATTCCCCGCTGACTGAAAAGCCCCATCGGACCGATGGGGCTTTTTTCATTGGTGCCCGCCATTTTCACGGGCAAACCCGTCGGCATGGTTTCATCCGATCCAAATCTCGCTGACACAATCGTCGTGTAGCGATGGGGCGGATCAAGGGGTGAATGCACGCCAGGGCCGCTGCTTTGTTCGAAGGGGCCAAAGTATTACCTACAACATCGCCCGTGAAGGTAGTAACGGGCTACCACATCGCCTGGATGGTGGATCACTGTGCCCTCGTCGCCGCCTTCCATCTGGCTTTTCACGGTTTTTCACGAAATCTTTTAAATCACCTAAAAGAAAAACTAAATCACCACTCACCGTTAATGTGGTAACGAATATTGATTATTAATGTTCGTTTTTGCAAACATTAGATGATTTAATCTAGTCATTTTGTAAGGGACTGAAATATACGATAAGATAATCACGCCTCCTGTCCTGGAGGGCCTTGTCGCAGTGCTCCTGGCCCGAATGGGTGAGTCATCCCTCGCGCAAGCAGGGAGCCCATTCCGCATATCCACCTTTCCACAAAACATGGGAATTTCCGGATATGGCCGGTTATTCGATCGGCTGGCATTTTGATTCGGCACGCGGCAACATAATCGTCAGGGGGTTGAATATTGCGTCACATTGATTTCAAGGCGCTCGATGTCTTTCTCCACGTCATGCGCCACGGCAGTATCGCCACTGCCGCCGCGGCACTCGGCATGCGCGCGCCCACGGTGGTCTACGCCATCCGCAAGCTGCGCGAAGTGACCGGCGACCCGCTCTTCCTGGAACGGCGCGGCAACCTGGTGCCGACCGCGCGTGGGCTGAAGCTGGAAAAGGCCGCCTCCGGCATGCTGCAGAACTGGCACGGCCTGATCGAACACAACCGCCAGGCGCCACGGCTGGCGGGACCGAGGCAGACCCTGCGCATCGGCTTGTCGATGGCACTCGGCGACCCGGCGCTGACGCAGATCCTGGCGGGGCTCTCGGCCGCGCTGCCGGAGCGCCAGATCGTCTCCAGCGTGCTCGACAACGGCCGGCAAGTGGGCCAGGCGCTGCGCCGGGGGCTGATCGATTGCGCGGTGACGGTCGACGGCGTGGTGTCGCTCGACGGCATCGCCACCGAGCACATGCTCATGGCGCAGCGCTGCATGATCGGCCTGCCGGCGGCGGACACCGGCCCTGGCCACGGCCAGCGCGAGCACTGGACCCTGCTCAGCGACGATGCCGACACCGACAGCCCCGTGCGGCGCTACCTGGCCGGCGCGGCGGAGGGCGTGCGGCTGACCGTGGCGCCGTCCTGGAACGGCCAGCTGGCGCTGTGGCGCTCGCGCGGCGGCCTGACGCCGGTGCTCAAGTTCAATGTGCCGTGGATCGATGGCGCCAGCGCGGCCTACGTGACCGAGGTCCCGCCGGGCTTCCCTGCCTGGGCCAACCTGAGCCTGTTCTATCTGGCCGGGTGCGCCGATGCGCCGTGGCTCGGCACGGTGCGCCGGGAGTTGCTGGCGGTGCTGCGCGGGATCGCGGCGGCCACCATGCCGCTGCCGGCCAATGACGAGGCCTTGCCTTTGCGGCGCGCAGGCTGAATCGGCCGCCAGGGGTCGAGCCGGGGTGGGGTACCATTCCGGGGATGAAAAACCTGGCCCCAGACATGTCCGTACCCGCCTTCGAATCCAAACTGATCCTGCCCGACGATGCCGCCGCGCTGGCCGCGCGCATCGCGGCGCTGCCGCGCCCGCTGGTATTCACCAACGGCGTCTTCGATATCCTGCACCGGGGCCACGCGACCTACCTGGCCCAGGCGCGCGAGCTCGGCGCCAGCCTGGTCGTGGGCGTCAACAGCGACGGCTCGGTCCGGATGCTGGGCAAGGGCGACGACCGCCCGCTGAACCATGAATCCGACCGCATGGCACTGCTGGCCGCGCTGGCTTCCGTGGACCTGGTGGCGATGTTCCGCGAGCAGACCCCGGTGGAGCTGATCCGCCAGGTGCGTCCGGATATCTACGTGAAGGGCGGCGACTACGACATCGAGACGCTCGAGGAAACGCGCCTGGTGCGCAGCTGGGGCGGGCGGGCCATCGCCATCCCCTTCCTCCACGACCGCTCCACCACCAAGCTGCTGACCAAGGTCCGGCAGCATCGTTAAAGCAACGGGCCCCCGGCCCGTCATCCGCCTGCCTCTGCTGAAACCGGAGACTCAGGTGGCGCCGCAGCTCAGCAGCGTTTCCGCGCCGTAGCGCTGGCGCATGGCGTCCAGCCGTGCGCGCGCCGCTTCGTCGGCACCGCGCACGCGCAGCCACGGGCGCGTGAACGGGCGCGGCGCATCAGCCAGCACGGCGGTGCGCACGCCCTGTCCGCGCAGCGTCTCCATGTAGTGTTCCGCGTGTTCGCGTTCGCGGAACAGGCCCAGCGACACGGTGAACGACTCCGCGTCGGGCGCGCCGCTGGTCACCACCGAATAGTCGGTCACGTTGCGGCGGCGCAGTTCGGCCAGCTTGCGTTCGAGGTTCTCGCGCGTGGGCTGGGCGGGCAGGTGGATCCACCAGCGCACCTGTTCGCGGCGCTCGAACTGCTCCACCTGCCAGGCGCCACCGGAGAGGTCTTCGGCCGCGCGGCGCGCGGCCTGCGCGCTGAACCCGCCGATTTCCACGCACTGGCTGTCACTGCCCGCGCTCGCTACCGCAACGACCTTGCCGGCCGGGCCGGCGCTGCGCGGAGCCGCCGCGGGGGCTGCGCCGGACGCCGGCGGCGCGGGCCGAAGCTCCATGCGCTCGGTGCGCACCTGCTGCCGCAGCCGCGCCGGTTCCCGCGGCGTGCCGAGCCAGCCCGACATCGGGTCGGGGCCGAACGCGCCCAGCACGGCCGCGAGCAGGACGACGTTTGCCAGCAGGAGCAGCGGCAGCAGGATCGACAGCCAGTGCGGCTGGTCGGGCGGGCCAAGGCGGAACATGGGGCGGGGCGGTGTGAAAAGGTCGACGCGTAGACGAATGCGGGCGGATCCTGCCGGGCCTGGCGATGACGGCGGCGGCGCGGCGCTCAGGCCGTTGCCATCGCATGCAGCCCGAGCAGCACGAGATTATCGTGCATCTCGAACGGCACGGCGAGCGCGCCAGCCAGCGCCTGCCGCGCGCCGCCCGACAGCAGGCAGCGCGTGGGGCCGCGCTCGCTCAGCGTGCGCCAGGTCCGCTCCACGGCGCCGGCCTGCGCGGCCAGGCAGCCCGCGGCAATGGCGTCATGCGTGTTGTCAGCCCACGACAGGCGCGTGGCGGCTGCGGTTCCGGTATCCTCCACGTCCAGCGCCGGCAGTTGCGCCGTGTTGCGCGCCAGCGCGCCGAGCATCAGCGCCAGGCCCGGCAGGATCAGCCCGCCTTCGAAGCACGCCTGGCCGCCCGGCTGCGCCGTGACGATATCGAGGGTGGTGGCGGTGCCCGCCGTGACGATCAGCAGGGTTTCGCCGGGTAGCCAGCGGTGCGCGCCGACGCCGCCGACCCAGCGGTCCACGCCGAGCTGCGTGGGTTCGCGGTAGCCGTTGACGAGGTCGCCGTGGGCGGCCGCGCTGCGCACCCATTGCACCGCGGGGCATGCGCCGAACGCCGCCACGAGCGCGGCGTCGACCCGAGTGGCAATCACCGGTCCCGCGACATTGGTAACCCACACCGATGGCATCGGCCCGTTGCCGCGCAGGTCGCGCAGGCCGCGCAATGCGCCAGCCAGCGCGTTCATCGCGCCCTCTTCGGTGTGCGCAACGGCGCCACAGTGCTGCCATGGCGTGGGCAGGTGCCCCGGCTCGGCCACGGACGCCCGGCCGGCATCGCACCAGGCCCATTTCAGGCGTGTATTGCCGATATCGATCAGCAGCACCGGCGCGCTCATGCCGCGCCTCCGGCGGGCCGCAGCGACAGCTCGCCGCTGGTGATGCGTTCCAGCCCGGCCGGCGTTTCCAGCAGCAGCTGACCGTCGCCATCGACGCCGCGCGCGATGCCTTCGGCCAGCACCTTGCCGTCGTGCAGCAGGCGTACCGGCTGGTCGCGATAGGCGTCCAGTGCGGACCACTGCGCGGCCATGGGCGCGAAGCCCTGCGCCAGGAACAGCTCCCGCATCGCACCCAGCCGCGCGAGCACGGCGGCCAGCAGCCCGGTCGCGTCGCGCCGCGCGTCGAAGCCCGGCACGGCTTCGGCCACGCCGGCCAGTCCGCGTCCGAGTGCGACCTCCATCTGCGGATCGCGCACCAGGTTCAGGCCGATGCCGACCACCGCCCAGACGCGTTGCGGGCCGGCCGGCACGGCCTCGATCAGGATGCCGGCAAGCTTGCGCCCGTCGATCTGCAGGTCATTCGGCCATTTCAGGCCGACGCGCGCGCCCAGGCCCGCGTCGACATCGCCAAGCGCCTGCGCGAGCGCCAGCCCGACGGCCAGGCTCAGGCCGCTCAACTGCGACGGCGCCAGCGCCAGCGGCAGCGCCACCGAGAACGTCAGCCCCGCCTGCCCCTGCCACGGACGGCCCTGCCGGCCGCGGCCGGCGGTCTGGCGGTAGGCCAGGCGCAGCGTGCCGGCCTCCGACCACGGCGCTTGCCGGCAGGCCAGCGTCAGGTCGGCGTTGGTGGAGCCGGTTTCTTCGACCAGGTCGAGCGTCCACCCCTGCAGCGACTGGGGCAATTGCGCACGCAGGGCGGCGGCGTCGATGCGCCAGGATTGCGCGTTGGCGGGCTGCGGATCGGGGGCGGCGGTCATGGGAATGCGAGGCATGGACGTGGCAAGCGCGTGGCAAGGGCGTGGAAAGCCGATAAGCGGCGCCGGTCTCGCCGGCCCGGGAACCGCCGTGATGCAAGCGCCGGTTCCAAGGCCGCATTGTAGCCGCGGGCGCCCTTTCCTCGCGCCACCCCGGCCTGTGGCTTAGAATCGGGACTAAGCCATCACATTGTCCACCCCTTGGAAAGCCAGACGACGCCTGCCTTCGACATCACGCGCCAGGACGGAACCGTCAGCGTTCAGCTGTGTGGCGACTGGACCGCGCTCGCGCTGGCCGGGTGCCACGAGGCGCGCACCATGCGCTCGCGGCTGCACGCGTTGACGGAGGCGCCCGAGGACGCCCACTGGTCGCTGGCCGGCGTGGACAAGCTCGACCACGTGGGCGGGCAGCTGCTATGGCAGGCCTGGAACGGCAAGCTGCCGGAGCGGCTCGAAGCGAGCCAGGGCCAGCGCCGCGTGTTCGAGCGCATTGCCAATCTGCACAGCGATGGCTGGAAGAAGCATATCGTCGAGCGGTTCAACCCGATCACGGTGTTCGGCGGCTCGGTGTTGTCGTTCGGCGCGCAGGCCGCCAACGGCATCAGCATGCTCGGACAGCTCGCCTTCGACCTGATCCGCTTCGCGCGCGTGCCGCAGCGCGGACCGTGGCGCGAGATTTCGGCCAATATCTACAACATCGGCTACAAGGCGCTCGGCATCACGGCACTGGTCGGTTTCCTGATCGGCGTCGTGCTGTCATACCTGTCGGCCAACCAGCTGCGCACGTTCGGGGCGAGCACCTTCATCGTCAACATCCTCGGCATGGCCGTGATCCGCGAGCTTGGTCCGGTTCTGGCCGCGATCCTGGTCGCCGGGCGCTCGGGCTCGGCCATCACCGCGCAGATCGGCGTGATGCGCGTGACCGAGGAGCTCGACGCCATGCGCGTCATGGGCATTTCCCACGGCTTCCGCCTGATCATGCCGCGCGTGGTCGCGCTGGCGGTGTGCATGCCGCTGCTGGTGGCGTGGACAGACGTGCTGGCACTGGCCGGCGGCATCCTCGCCGCGCGCATGCAGCTCGGCATCAGCCCGACGTTTTTCCTGCGTGCGCTGCCCGACGCCGTGCCCGTGGCCAACCTGTGGCTGGGCCTGGGCAAGGGGGTGGCCTTCGGCATGCTGATCGGGCTGGCGGCCTGCCACTTCGGGCTGCGTATCAGACCCAATACCCAAAGCCTGGGCGAAGGCACCACGGCCTCGGTCGTTGTGTCGATCACCATCGTGATCATTGCCGATGCCATCTTCGCCGTGATGTTCAAGGACGTGGGCCTGTGATTATGACCGTCACCCCCGCGACCGCCACCCCCGACGTGTCACCGGCCCCCGCGCGCGGCGATGCCGTCATCGAAGTACACGACCTGGTCAAGCGCTATGGCAAGGCCGTCGTGCACGACGGGGTGAACCTGGACGTCTACCGCGGCGAAGTCCTGTCCATCGTGGGCGGCTCGGGCAGTGGCAAGACGGTGCTGCTGCGGCAGATCGTCGGGCTGGAGCGGCCCACGTCGGGGTCGATCCGCGTCTTTGGCGAGGATCCGACCCGCCTGAAGTCCGCACAGCTGCAGGCACTGCGCAATCGCTGGGGCCTGCAGTTCCAGGGCGGGGCGCTGTTCTCGGCATTGTCGGTCATCGACAACATCGCGCTGCCGCTGCGTGAACTCCGGGCCCTGCCCGACAATCTCATCTGCCAGGCAGCCTTGCTCAAGCTGCAGATGGTCGGCCTGACAGCGCGCGATGCCGACAAGATGCCGTCGGACCTTTCCGGCGGCATGACCAAGCGCGTGGCGCTGGCGCGCGCGCTGGCGCTGGAGCCGGAACTGCTGTTCCTGGACGAGCCCACCGCCGGCCTGGACCCGATGGCCTCCGACGGTTACGTGGAGTTGATTCGCGAGTTGCGCCGCGAACTGGGACTGACCGTGGTGATGATCACGCACGACCTCGACACGCTGGTGGCGCTGTCCGACCGCGTGGCCGTGCTCGCCGACCACAAGGTGGTGGCCGCGGCGCCGATCGAGGAAGTCGTCAAGGTGGACCATCCGTTCATCCACGAGTACTTCCTCGGCGAACGGGCGCAGCGCGCGATGCAGGCCCTGCAGCCGGCCTCCGGCGGCGCGCAACCTGGAGAACAATGATGGAAAACAAGTCACACGCATTCCTCGCCGGCCTGTTCACGATCGGCCTGGCCGTGCTGGTGCTGTTCGCGATTTTCTGGTTCAGCAGCGACCACGCCGTGCGCGTGCCGTACGACCTGATCACGCGCTCCACGGTGAACGGCCTGGGCCCGCAGGCGGACGTGAAGTACCGCGGCCTGGAAGTGGGCAAGGTGGTGTCGATCCGCTTCGACCCGCAGGTGCCCGGCCAGATCATCGTGCGCGTCAGCGTGAACCAGGACACGCCGATCACGCGCACCACGTACGCCACGCTGGGCTTCCAGGGCGTGACCGGCATCGCCTACGTGCAGCTCGACGACACCGCCGCGGAGGAAGGCACTGTTACGTCGCCGCCGCTGCACACATCGCCCAAGGCCGTGGCACGCATCGCCATGCGGCCCGGCTTCTTCGAGGAACTGGAAAAGCGCGGCGACTCGCTGCTCACGCAGGTCGAGACCATCATGACCTCGCTCAACGACATGTTCCAGACCAACAACCGGGCCGAGCTGATGGCGGCCATCCGCTCGATCCACAAGACCGGCGAGGACTATTCGCGCCTGTCTGCATCCCTTGCGCCGGCCGCGGCGCGGCTGCCGCAGGTGGCCGAGAACCTCAACATGACGCTGCAATCGACACGCCGGCTCACGCAGGAACTGGCCAACCCGAACGGCACGGTGCTGCGCACGGTCGATACGGTCGGACACGACCTGCAGGGCGCGTCCGAGTCGATCCAGTCCGCCGCCGGTACGCTCAGCCAGGAGACGCTGCCACAGATCAACGGCCTGGCACGCGACGCGCGTCAGACCGCGCGCACCTTCGAACGCGCCGCCGGACAGTTCAGCGACAGCCCGAACAGCCTGCTGTTCGGCTCGCCAACGCCGGTGCCGGGTCCGGGCGAGCCCGGCTTCAGCGCCCCGTGATTGTCGTGACCGCAGTGACCGCCGCGACCAATATGCCAGCCCTGATGACCCACCGAGGCCGATCGTGACATCGACACCAGCCCTGCCCACTGCCCGCCGCGCCGCCAGGACTCTGTTCGCCGCGCTGGCCATTGTGTCCGCCCTGGCGGGCTGCGCGCTGACCCGTTCGTCGCCGCCCGTCACCACCTATGACCTGGGGCCGCCGCTGTCCATCGAGAATTCGGCCGGCACGCTCGCGAAGCTGCCGAAGCTGAGAATCGCCCAGACCGAAGGCCCGACATGGATGGAAAGCAATGCGCTGTTTTACCGCCTGCAGTACTCGCAGGCGCAGCGGATGCAGTCCTATGCCACGCAGCGCTGGGTGATCCCGCCCACGCAGCTGTTCGACGGCCGCCTGCGCGAAGCCGTGGCCGCGCGCGGCGCGCTCACGTGGTTTGGCGATACCTCCGTGCCCGCACTCAAGATCGACATGCTCGAGTTCGAGCAGGTGTTCGACAGTGCCACCGAAAGCCGCGGCGTAGTGCGCGTGCGCGCCACCGTGTACCACCATGGCATGATCGGCCAGCAGACCTTCGCCGCACGCGAGCCGGCGCCCAGCGCCGACGGCGCGGGTGGCGTCAAGGCGCTGGCGGACAGCACCGACAAGGTCATCGCCGACATGCTGGCGTGGGCGGCCACGCTGCCCCTGCAGGGCAAGTAGGACAACAGCACCATGGTGCCGGCACCCACGCCGCCCGCCATGCCGCCGCAGGCACCGCTGCCTGAGGCGAACGGGCCCAGGCACTCGCCGCTGGCGCGGGTGGGCCTCGTGTGCTTCACGCTGCTGGTGGTCTACGCGAGCCTGTACCCGTTCAGCGGCTGGACCGATAACGGCATCTCGCCGTTCGCGTTCCTGAGCGCGCCCAAGCCGCGCTACATCACCGAGTTCGACCTGCTGACCAATGTGCTCGGCTACTGTCCGTTCGGCGCGCTGGCGGTGCTTGCCTTGCATCCGCGCGTGTCGGGCGCGCGCGCCACGCTGATCGCGTTCGTCGCGGGCGCCCTGCTCTCCGGCTGCATGGAAGCGCTGCAGACCTGGCTGCCGAGCCGCATCTCCTCGAACATCGACCTCATCACCAATGCGCTGGGCGCGCTGCTCGGCGGCGCCGTGGTGGCGCCGTTCACCTCCGCGCTGATCGACCGCGGCACGCTCACGCAGCTGCGCACCGCATGGTTCGAGCCCCATGCAAGCTTCGCCATCCTGCTGCTGCTGCTGTGGCCGTTCGCGCAGATCTTTCCGCAGGAGCATTTGTTCGGCATGGGCGGCATCGTGCGCGAATGGCTGACCGACCCGGACTCATGGCCCATGCAGGTCTTGCAGATGCTGGTGCCGTCGCTGCCGGCATGGCAGGAAAGCATCGGCCTGCGCCCTGACGACATGCAGAGCCAGCAGTTGCTGGAAACGCTGGTGACGGCCAGCAGCTGGCTGGGCACGGGGCTGTTCGCATCGATCGCCATGCGCCGGCACGCGCCGATGCTGCGCATCCTGGCCGGGCTGCTCGCCACGGCCTTGCTGATCAAGGCCGCGGTGGCGGAACTGCAATTCCCCGATGGCAACGCCTTCAACTGGCTCTCCGAAGGCGGCCGCTTCGCCTTGCTGACCAGCTCGCTGGCGCTCGCCGTGCTGCTGTATGCGCCGCGCTGGATACGCGCGGTACTGGCCATGGCCGCGCTGATCACGCTGGTCGTGCTCACCAATGTGCTGCCGTCGAACCCGTATGCATGGATCTCCGAACAGGGCTGGCGGATGGGGCGCTTCGTCCATTTCAACAGCCTGGCGCAATGGCTCGGGTGGCTGTGGCCGTTCCTGGCGTTCTGCTATGTGATGTGGCGCTTTGAACAGGTGAGCCTGCGGCGGCATGAGCGGCGCAAGGCGGCGGCGGCGCGGAGGGAGGCGCTCAAGAAGACCGCGGAGGAGACCACGGAGGCGCAGTAAGGCCAGCGCCTGCTGCCGTTTCCCACCTGTCGGAGAGGGAAAGACAAGACGTCCGTCGGGACGCACGCACTCAGTGCAACTGGCCACCCTGCTCGCGCACATCGACCTCCGTTGCCAGCGTGGTGGCAACAGCCTGGCGGATACCCCGGACCATCATCTCCAGCGACATGCTGGGCTCGCCCGGATGGCGCGCAGCCTGCTCGGGCAGGTAGGGGATATGGATAAAGCCGCCGCGCACGCCTGCGCCGGCGGGCGTAGCCAGGGCGTGCATCAGGCCATAGAACACGTGATTGCAGACGAACGTTCCCGCCGTCTGCGATACCGCGGCAGGCACGCCGGCCGCGCGCATGTCGCGCGCGATCGCCTTGATCGGCAGCGTGGAGAAGTACGCGGCCGGACCTTGCGCCGCGATCACGGTGTCGATTGGCTGCGCGCCGGCGTTGTCGGCGATGCGGGCATCGTCGACATTGATGGCCACGCGCTCGACCGACATTTCCGTGCGTCCGCCCGCCTGTCCGACCGCGATGGCCACCGCGGGCTTCAGTTCGCGCAGCAGCGTGGCCATGGCATCGATGGCGGCACCGAACACGCACGGCAACTGGCGCGCGACGACCATGGCATCGCCGATGCGCTCGCCGTCGAGTGCGCGCACCGCTTCCCAGGACGGGTTGATCGGCTCGTTCTCGAACGGCTCGAAGCCTGTGAGCAATACGGTGCGCATGACGGGTCTCCGGATTTACATGAGGAAGTAAAGCAGCGCGATGTTCGCGGCGAGGATCGCCAGCGCGGTCGGCACTTGCGCGCGAATCACGGCGTTCTTGTCTTCCAGTTCCAGCAGCGCGGCCGGCACGATGTTGAAGTTGGCCGCCATCGGCGTCATCAGGGTACCGCAGTAACCCGAGAACATGCCGATCGCCGCCATCACCGCCGGGTTGCCGTGGAACATGCCGATCAGGATCGGCACGCCGACACCGCCGGTCATGACCGGGAACGCCGCGAAGCCGTTGCCCATGATGACCGTGAACAGCGCCATGCCGACGCAGTACACCACCACCGCGACCAGCTTGTAGTCCATGTTGATGTAGGCGGTGGTCAGGTGTGCCACGGCCTTGCCCACGCCGGCGTCGGCGAACACCAGGCCAAGCATCGCCAGCATCTGCGGCAGCACCAGCGCCCAGCCGAGCGACTCCGTCAGCCGGCGCGATTCGCGCACGCCCTGCGCGACCGAGTCGCGCGTAAGCCAGCACACCACGCCCAGCGAGATCAGGCAGCCGATGCCGAGCGAGACGAAGGTCACGTTCTTCGGATCGAGCAGGGGAATGCCCGCGATCTTCACATCCTTGAACAGCACGGTGCCGATCACGGTCACCAGCGGAATCAGCAGCGCCGGCACGAACAGCTTGTTGCCGAGGCGGCGCGCGCTGGCGCGGCGCTCTTCTTCGGGCAGCGTGTCATGCTTGCCGTGGCCGACGCCGCCGAAGCCGGCGATCAGCGCCATCACCACGGCGCCGATGCCCACTGCCGCGGGCGGCAGGCGGTCGCCGATCAGGAAGACGGCGGCATACAGCAACCAGAACAGGCCCGTGCTGAAGCGGCGCGGATGCTCGCGGTCGGCAAAGGTCAGCAGCGCGGTAATGGCCAGGACCAGGCCCGCCAGCCAGTACAGGTACTCGATGGAAACGATCATGGCTTACTCCCCGCTCTTGGCCGCGACATCGGTGGCGGCGGCCTTGCCGCCAAGCTCGCGCTCCAGCCAGCCGTCCAGGCGCTTCAGGCGCACCGCGTGGATCAGGAACGCGCAGACCGCGGTCGGGATGCCCCACACGGCGATATGCAGCGGCTCCACGTCGATATTCGACGACAGCAGGAAGGTATGCATCAGCGCGATGGCGCCGAACGCCACGAAGATGTCCTCGCCGAAGAACAGGCCGACATTGTCGGTGGCCGCGCAGAATGCCAGCACACGCTGCCGCACGGGCTCCGGCAGGTGGCCGAAGCGGTTCTCCGCCGCACCTTCCGCCATCGGCGCCAGCAGCGGGCGCACCATCTGCGGATGGCCGCCGAGGCTGGTCAGGCCGACCGCCGCGGTCAGCTCGCGCACGCCCAGGTAGACGATCAGCAGGCGGCCGACGGTGGCCGATGCGATGCGCGCGATCCACGCCTGCGCATGCTCGCGCAGGCCGTGCCGTTCCAGCAGGCCGATCACGGCCAGCGGCAGCAGGATGATCAGCGGCAGGTTGCGCGCCTTGACGAAGGCGGTGCCGATCGCGGCGAAGATCTGCATGACCGGCATCGGGGCGGCAAGGCCCGTGGCAATGGCGGCCAGGGCCACCACCAGCATGGGATTGAAGCGCAGCACGAAGCCGATGATGATGACGCCGACCCCGATTAGGGGCCAGAGGTTGACTGCCTGTTCCATAAGAGACACCAGAGCGTGTGATGGAGGCGGGCGGCCTTCAGCCGTCAGACTGCACGACGGGAAAGGCTGCGGGAATTGCCGGAGGCCTCGGTTGCGTGCCTAGGCGCCGGCACGGACTGCAATGCCTTCGGCGCCGAGCCGCTCGCGGATGCGGCGCGCAAAGGCAAGCGCGTGGGCGCCGTCGCCGTGCAGGCACACGGTCTCGGCGCGGATCGGGACCCAGTTGCCATCGATGGCGCGCACGCGCTGCTCGCGCACCATGGTCAGCGTCTGGTTCAGGGCGACTTCCTCGTCTTCATGCAGCGCGCCCGGCGTGCCGCGCTTGACGAGCGAGCCGTCGGGGTTGTAGCCGCGGTCGGCAAAGACTTCTTCCTTGACGCGCAGGCCGGCCTGGCGCGCCACGTCGATCATCTTGCTGCCGGCCAGGCCGAAGAAGACGAGGTCGGAATCGAAGTCGCGCACGGCGCGCACGATCGCCCCGGCCAGCGCCGGGTCGCGCGCGGCCTGGTTGTACAGCGCGCCATGGGGCTTGACGTGGTGCAGTTGGCCGCCCTGTGCGCGAACGATCGCGGCGAGCGCGCCGATCTGGTACAGCACGTCCGCGTAGACGGCTTCGGGGTCGCGCTGCATCTCGGTGCGGCCGAAATTCTCGCGGTCAGGGAAGCTCGGGTGCGCGCCGATGGCAACACCCTTTTCAATGGCCCACTTCACGGTCTGCAGCATGGTGGCGGCATCGCCCGCATGCCAGCCGCACGCCACGTTGGCGGAACTGATCAGCGCGAGCAGCGCCTCGTCATTGCTACAGCCTTCACCAAGGTCGGCGTTCAAATCGATCTGCATTGCGGTTCTCCTTCAGGCTGCTGCGCGCGTGCGGGTGCGGCGGCGCGCGGCAATGGTCATGCCGTCTCCCTGCCATTGCAGGGCCTGGTCAATCTGGCGCAGGTAGCGGTCCACGGTGGCCTGCGCGGCTGCGGCCTGCGCGAGCGTGACACGCACGAAGCGCACCGTCGCGCCCAGCGGCACCTGCGCCAGGCGCCACAGGTCGGCGCCGATCACGACGCCGATCTTCGGGTAGCCGCCGGTGGTCTGCGCATCGGCCATCAGCGCGATCGGCTGCCCGGCCGGCGGCACCTGGATCACGCCCGGCACCACGCCGTGCGAGAGCAGGTCGGCACTGCGCTCTGCCTTGCGCGCGAGCACGGGGCCCTGCAGGCGCAGGCCCATGCGGTTGCTGTTCGGCGTGATGGTCCACTCGGAATCCCACAGCGCGGCCTGCGCGGCGGGCTCGAAATCTTCGTACTCGGGGCCGGGCAGCACGCGGATCGGCATGGCGTCGCCGGCGTCGGCGCACGGCAGCGCCCACGCCGGCGCCTGCACGCCGAGCCAGTCCGAGCCATCGACTACGCCGGGGCGCGCGGCGACTAGGCGGTCACCCTCATGCAGCGCACGCCCGGCAAAGCCGCCGAAGCCGGCCTTCAGGTCGGTGCTGCGCGAGCCCATCACCGGCTCCACGTCGATGCCGCCCGCCACGCACAGGTAGGCACGCGTGCCGCCGCGCGTGGCGGGCAGCGTCAGCGTCTCGCCGCGGCGCACGTCGAAGGCGTGCCAGGACCAGACCGATATGCCGTCCAGGTTGGCGTTGCACTCGGCGCCGGCCAGTGCCACGCGCATATCGGCGTGGAAGCGTACGGCGGCACGGCCAAGCGTGAATTCGATGGCGGCGCAGCCGGGCGCATTGCCGAGCAGCCGGTTGCCGATGGTCAGCGCCAGCGGGTCCATGGCGCCGGAGCGCCCCACGCCGAAGCGGCGAAAGCCGGTGCGGCCAAGATCCTGCACGGAGGCCAGCGCACCGGGCCGGATGATCTCGATCACGCGATGACCTCCTCGGCAACAAAACGCACGGTATCGCCGGGGGCGAACAGCGAAGGCGGGTCGCGATCGGCCACGAACAGCGCGGCATCGGTATGCCCGATCAGTTGCCAGCCGCCCGGGGCGGAGGCCGGATAGATGCCGGTCTGCTCGCCGCCGATGCCAACCGAGCCGGCCGGGACGGCCAGCCGCGGCTCGCGCCGGCGCGGCGTGGCCAGTTCCGGCGCCAGCCCGCCCATGTAGGCAAAGCCCGGCTGGAAACCGAGGAAGTACACCACGTACTCGCCCGCGCTGTGGCGGCGCACCACTTCCTGCGGGCTCAGGCCCGTATGCGCGGCCACATCGGCCAAGTCGGGCCCATGCTCGCCGCCGTAGCGCACGGGAATCTCCACGAGCCGGCCGATAGCCTGGCTCGCCTCGCCCGAGGCCCAGGCGAGCTTCAGGTTGCGTTCGAGCGCCGCGACATCGGCGGCCTCGTCAAAGATCACCATCAGGTTGTTCATGCCGGGCACGACGTCGACCACGCCGCGCCAGTCGGCCGCGCGCGCCGCCATGGCCCAGATGCGGCGCTGGGCCTCGAGCGAGGCCGGCGGCGGCACGCTGCAGAGCAGCGCCTGTTCGGCAAGACGGTGGACAGTACAGGAGGTCATGGGCAACACAGGCTGGACCACTGCTGATCAGTGTAGGCCGGTATGGCACCAGATGTGACTCACCAGCAATTCATCGATAATTTATCGATGAATTCATCATAACGAAACAAGGCCAGGCGCGGCACTAAGGATTGACCCTAATAAGAACTGCGACCTGCCCCGCTTGCGCAGTGGGCTGCCCCAAAACAAAACGGCCGGGTTTCCCCGGCCGCCTGGCTGATTCCGATGCGCGGGTGCCGATCAGGCAAACCCGGCCTGATGCGCCTGCTGGTCGGCGTGGTAGGAGCTACGCACCATGGCGCCCACGGCGGCGTGCGTGAAGCCCATCTTGTAGGCCTCTTCCTCGAACATCTTGAAGGTGTCGGGATGGACGTAGCGCAGCACCGGCAGGTGGTGGTTCGACGGCGCGAGGTACTGGCCGATGGTCAGCATGTCGATGTCGTGCGCGCGCATGTCGCGCATGACTTCGAGGATTTCCTCGTCGGTCTCGCCCAGGCCCACCATCAGGCCGGATTTGGTCGGCACGTTCGGGTTGCGGCGCTTGAACTCCTGCAGCAGCTTGAGCGAGTGCGCGTAGTCGGCGCCCGGGCGGGCCTGCTTGTACAGGCGCGGCACGGTTTCCATGTTGTGGTTCATCACGTCCGGCGGGCAGGCCTGCAGGATGTCCAGCGCCTTGTCCAGGCGGCCGCGGAAGTCGGGCACCAGCACTTCGATGCGGGTAACGGGCGACAGCTCGCGGGTCTGGCTGATGCAGTCGACATAGTGCTGGGCACCGCCGTCGCGCAGGTCATCGCGGTCGACGCTGGTGATCACCACGTAGTTCAGCTTGAGCTGGGCGATGGTGCGGGCCAGGTTGCCCGGCTCGTTCACGTCGAGCGGGTCGGGGCGGCCGTGGCCGACGTCGCAGAAGGGGCAGCGGCGCGTGCACTTGTCGCCCATGATCATGAACGTGGCCGTGCCCTTGCCGAAGCATTCGCCGATGTTCGGGCAACTCGCTTCCTCGCACACCGTCACCAGGTTGTTGGCGCGCAGGATGTCCTTGATCTCGTAGAAGCGCGAGTTGCCGGTGGCGGCCTTCACGCGGATCCAGTCCGGCTTCTTGAGCTTCTCGGCCGGCACGATCTTGATGGGGATGCGCGCGGTCTTGTCGGCAGACTTCTGCTTGCGGGTCGGATCGTACTGCTCCGCGGGGGATTGCGGGGTGTCGCTGGAGGAGGCGATCAGGGCGTCGCTCATAAATATCTCCGCACGCAATGGCGTGCAATTCGCTTGTCAGCTTGTCACAAAGAGGCCAGGGCCGGCGTGGCGGCAGTCTTGTCTGCCGCCAGCGCACGGGCCTCGCGCGCTGCCAGCACCTCGCACAATGCCGCCGCCAGGCGTCGCGCGATGTCAGTTTGTTGTGCGGCGGTCACGGGCTGGTCCTGCCAGTGTCCACCGGCAGTGGCCATGTCGACGGTTTCCAGTCCGGCATAGCCGCACGGATTGATGCGCAGGAACGGCGCCAGATCCATCTGCACGTTCAGGCTGACGCCGTGATAACTGCAGCCATTGCGGATCTTGAGACCGAGCGCGGCAATCTTGGCGCCCCGGTGCAGCCCGTCCGACAGGTAGATGCCGGGGGCGCCGGGCTTGCGCTCAGCCGCGAGATTATACGCCGCGAGCGTGTCCAGCACGGCCTGCTCGATGTCATTGACCAGCTCGCGCACCATCAGCCTGCGGCGCTTGAGATCGAGCAGCAGATAGGCCACCACCTGGCCGGGGCCGTGGTAAGTGATCTGTCCACCACGATCGATCTGCACCATCGGGATGTGCGCGTCCGGCGCCAGCAGGTGCGCGGGATCGCCCGCCTGGCCAAGCGTGTAGACCGGAGGGTGTTCGACCAGCCAGACCTGGTCAGGCGTCTCGGGCGAGCGCGCGGCAGTGAAGGCGCGCATCGCGTCGAAGCAGGGCTGGTAATCCTCGCGGCCCCGCTCGATGACTTGAATCGGATGCATGGCGAGAGTGTAACGAAAAGGGCCGGCTTTCGCCGGCCCCTGCCACGTTCATGGGGGATTCGTCAGTCCCGCCCCGTGTCCGGGCTGCCGGTTTCATCACCCGGCCTGGACCAGACCAGGCGCAACCGCGGTGCATGTGCCGGGGACGATTCTCCGTGCATCGCGTCACGCGACCTTGGCGTGGTCGTCGCCTGGCGTCCACTCCGTGCCTCGAACCAGGCGCCGCAGCGCGCGGTACACGAGGTGCGGGACATCGGCCAGCGTCGGCACCGGGCGACGCGCCTCGGCGATCAGCGCCAGGCGCACGGCACGGCGGGCACGCGGGTCGATGCTCAGCACCACTTCATCGCCACGCCGCAGCAGCAGGCTCGCGCCACAACGCAGCCAGTAATCCTCGGAATCGCCTTCGCGGGTGATCCACAGGTCGGTGCCGGCGGCATCTTCCACATGGAGGCGCTGTGCCGCATGCATGGACAGCGCGGTCACTTCGCCGGGACTCAGGGTGAAAACGGTCGTTGTGAGCAGGGCTTGCATAATGGATCTCCTATCCGCCGGCCTCGGCAGGTCTTGCCGGGTCTTGCCGAGTGCTTGCCATCTGACCGGTACTGGCCTGGTTTTCCCTCCAGGCCACTTCGAATCGCAAGATTCGCAGAGGCAATGGGGCGCCGGTGAATTGAATTCTAGTGATTGCCCGGGCACTGGCAAAACGATATATTTTTGAGGTTCTTGTTAGTGAAGCTCACAAAGCGGAGGGTGTCATGGCATGGAAAGGTGCATCGGACAGCGACATGCCGCGCGGCTGGCACCGTGAACTGCCGCGCTTGCCGGCGCTGACGGCACTGCGCGCGTTCGAGGCGGCAGCCAGGCATGAGAGCTTTTCGCGCGCAGCGACCGAGCTGTTCGTCACGCATGGCGCAGTCAGTCACCAGATCCGCGCACTCGAAGAAGAGCTTGGCATGCCGCTGTTCGAGCGTCACGGCAAGCGCGTTGCCCTGACGCCGTCCGGGCGCCTCTACGCCGAACGCATCCGCGACGCCCTGCTGCAGATTGCCGACGCCACGCGGGTGCTGCAGGCCGGCAACCGTGACAAGCGGCTCACCATCAGCACCATGCCGTCATTCGCCGCGCGCTGGCTGATGCCGCGCATCGGCAGCTTCATCGAACGGCATCCCGAACTGGACGTCGAACTGCTGTCGTCGAATACGCTTGTGGATTTCGGCCAGGAAGAGGTCGATATCGCGCTGCGCATGGGCACCGGCGACTACCCGGGCCTCTATGTGGAAAAGCTGCTCGACGATGTGTTCTTTCCGGTCTGCAGCCCGAGCTTCAACGGCGGCCGCCTGCCGCAGCGGCCTGGCGACCTGGCCGGCCTGAACCTGCTGCGCGGCGAAGGGGATCCCTGGAAGCCATGGTTCGACGCCGCCGGGCTGGACTGGCCCGAGCCGCGCAAGGGGCTGCTGCTCGAAGATTCCTCACTGCTGCTGCAGGCGGCGGCCGAAGGCCAGGGCATTACGCTGATCCGTTCCTCGCTGGCCTACAACGACCTGCTGTCCGGGCGCGTGGTGCGGCTGTTCAATGTCAGCATTCCGTGTCCGTGGCTGCTGTATTTCGTGTGCGCGCCCGGGACGCTCGATTCGCCGAAAGTGCAGGCGTTTCGAGGGTGGTTGTTGCCGGAAATCGACCGGTTCCGGGAGGTGCTGGCGCAGTGGGCGGATTGAGGGATCAGTCCTTCAGGGACGACGCGCTGCCATCGTGGTCATCCTCGTCATCGTCCTTGGCCGGCGCCGCGCGCCCGGCCCGCGGATGCGCCTTGTCATAGACCTTCGCCAGATGCTGGAAGTCCAGGGACGTGTAGATCTGCGTCGTGGAAATGCTGGCGTGCCCGAGCAGCTCCTGCACCGCCCGCAGGTCGCCCGACGATTGCAGCATATGCGTGGCAAACGAATGCCTGAGCATATGCGGATGCACGTCCGCTGGCACCCCGGCACGAATGGCCTGCTCCTTGAGCCGCAATTGCACCACGCGCATCGACAGCCGGTGTCCGCGCGCACCCAGGAACAGCGCGCATGCATCCACGGGTGCGGCGCCCGGCCGCAATAGCTGCTCCCGCACGGCAAGCCAGCCGCGCAAGGCTTCCATCGCCTTGCTGCCAACCGGCAACGTACGCCGGCGCGAGCCCTTGCCGGTCACGGTCAGTTCGGCGCCCGACATGTCGAGCCAGCCGGCAGACTCATAGCCATCGAGCTTTTCATAGCGGACATCGAGCTGCACCAGCTCCGACAAACGCAAGCCGCTGGAATAGAAGAGTTCCCACACCGCCTGGTCGCGCAGCGCCGCGGCATCGGTCCCCCCGGCATGGGACACCAGCGCCACGGCATGCTCGACGGATAGTGCCTTGGGCAGCCGGTGACCGGAACGCGGCGCGCGCACGCCATCCACCGGATTGGCCTGGACCCCAAGGCCGTGCTGCGCCGCCCAAAGATAGAAGCCACGCCAGGCGGACAAGGTGCGGGCAATGCTGGTGCCGGCCAGCCCTTCGCCGTGCATGCGCGCGGCAAAGGCGCGGATATGGCGGGTCTGCAGCGTCAGCAGCGCGAACCCGGGCGCGTGCCTGGCGGCGTGCGCCTGCAGCGCGGTCAGGTCGCGGCGATAACTGCGGATGGTGTGTTCGGCAAGCTTGCGGCTGCCCTGCAGCCATGCCAGGTAGCGCGCGACGGCCGGGTCGGCCGCCGGCGGCTGCGTGTCGACCGCCCGAGGCTGCGGGTCGGCCGCCCGAGGCTGCGCCTCAGCCCCTGAGGCATTGGCCGGATCGGTGGTCATGGCGGCAAGCGTGGACGGAGCGGTACGCCGGATTTCAGTCGCGCAGGCGGTTCAGCGCGGCACCGGCCACTTCGCCGATCTGCACCAGGTAGGCCGTGCCCATGCCTTCGTGGAAACGGCGCGCGTCGGCCGAGCCCAACACCAGCAGGCCGAAGGCCGCGCCCGGAACCTCACCGGCGCTGCGCACGGGCGGACGCAGGGCCACCATGGCAATCGAGGCGACTTCGTCGAGTTCCAGCAGCCCCGCGGCCTCGAAGCCCGCATTGGCGCCGCAGTACGGTGCGCGCAGGCCTTCGGCGAACAGCCGCAGGTCATCGCTGCCGCCCTGCACCACTTCCATATGGGCATACTGCTCGGCCACGTCCCACAGCTTGAGCGCCACGGCGGGCACATCGAACACCTGTTGCAGGCCGTCCTGCACGGCATAGGGCAGCGCGTGGGAGTCCGGCTCGCCCAGCAGGCGCAGCTGCCATGCGTGCATGCGCTGCTGGGTGCGGTCGTTGTCGTGCCCGTGGCGCATCAGGTCGGCCAGGCGCAGTTCCAGCCCCTTGTTCTTTTCACGCAGGATTTCCATCTGCCGTTCCTGCAGCGACACCGCGCGGTGGCTGTGCGGACTGGTCAGCTGCACGGTGGCCAGCAGCTCCGCATGCTCTTCGAAGAACTGGGGATTGCTCTGCAGGTAGGCGGCGACGTCTTGGGCGTTCATGGGCTTCGAACCGGGTGAAATTTGCATGGCAGTTTAGCAAAGCGGGGCGCCGGCGCCCCGCACCCGGCCATCTTCCTTCCCGATTACGTCTGGATCAGCCGTTTCTGTCGCGAAATCGCCATCAGGATGCCAATGCCCGCGCCCAGCGTCACCAGCGCCGTGCCGCCGTAGCTCATCAGCGGCAGCGGCACGCCCACCACGGGCAGGATGCCGCTCACCATGCCCATATTGACGAAGGCATAGGTGAAGAAGATCAGCGTGATCGAACCGGCCAGCAGACGCGAGAACAGCGTCGGCGCGTTGGCGGCAATGAACAGCCCGCGGAAGATCAGCAGCAGATACAGCACCAGCAGGATGGCGTTGCCGATCAGGCCGAACTCCTCCGAATACACCGCGAAGATGAAGTCGGTGTGCTTTTCCGGGATGAATTCCAGGTGGGTCTGGGTGCCATTGAGCCAGCCCTTGCCCTCGACGCCACCGGAGCCGATCGCGATGATCGACTGGATCGTGTGGAAGCCCTTGCCCAGCGGATCGGTAGTCGGATCGAGCAGCGTGCACACGCGGTGCTGCTGGTAGTCATGCAGGATCGGCCAGTTCACGCCGGGCGCGCAGATGTCGTTCTGGAACGTGATCAGCAGCGAGACCGCCACCACCAGCACGCCCAGCAGCGGCAGGATGATGCGCCACGTCAGGCCGGCAAAGTAGATCACGTAGACGCCGGCCGCCATTACCAGCAGCGCGGTGCCCAGGTCTGGCTGCTTGGCGATCAGGCCGACCGGGATCAGCAGCAGCACCAGCGCCACCGCGAAGTCATACCATCGGATCACGCCCTCGCGCTTCTGGAAGTACCACGCCAGCATCAGCGGCATCGAAATCTTCATGATCTCGGACGGCTGGATCACCATGCCCACGTAGAGCCAGCGGCGCGCGCCCTTGCGGATCAGGCCGAACATGGCCACCGCGATCAGCAGCGCCACGCCGACGGTATAGATCGGCACCGCTACCCGCATCAGCGTCTGCGTGGGCAGGTAGGCGATGATCAGCATGATCACGTAGGACAAGAGGATATTGCGCAGCTGGTCCTCGACCTTGCCCGGCATGTCGATGGCAGCCGAGTACAGGGCCACGATACCGGTGGCGAACAACAGGAACACGATCAGCGCGAGCGGCTTGTCGAAGCCGGTGAACGCTGTCTTGATCAGCGACAGGACGCGACGCTTGTCCATGCGCGTCTCCTTCAACGGATGACGTCGGCGCCCGTCGCCGGCGTGGCGGCAACGGGCTTGACGCGTGGTTTGGGCGCGGGCGCCTTGGCGGCGGCCGGCGCGGAGGCAGGTGCCGCGGGCCGCGGCTTGCTGTGGCCCAGCGCCTGCAGCATGCGCTCGTCCAGCGTCTGCACGGCGGAGGCCGGCGCAATCGCGGCCGGGTCGAGCGCCGGGGCGGAGGCGGAGGCGGAGGCGCTCGCCACGGCGGACGACGCCGCCGCCACGGATGACGCACCCGCCGCGCTGGCCGCCACGGTGCTGGCTGCGCCGGACATGACCGTCGCGCTGGCGATGCTTGCGGTGTTGCCGGTGGTGAAGACACTGGCCGTATCGACCGGCGGCCGCTCGGCCGGCTGTGGCGCCGAGGCCTCCAGTTCGGCCGGCCACTTGCCGAGCAGGTAGTAGTCCATCACCTTGCGCGCGATCGGGGCCGCCACCGCGGCGCCGAAGCCCGCGTTCTCGACGATCAGCGCAAGCGCGATCTTCGGGTTGTCTGCGGGCGCAAACGCGGTGTAGAGCGAGTGGTCGCGCTTGCGTTCGTCCAGCGCGTGGTGGTTGTACTTCTCGTTCTTGCCCATGGTGTAGGTCTGGGCCGTACCGGTCTTGCCGGCGGACTCGTAGGCCGCGCCGGCGAACACGCGCGCGGCGGTACCCGAATGCGTCACCGCGACCATCGCGCGCTTGATCACGTCGATGTCGGCCTGCTTGAAGTTCAGGCGGTAGCTTTCCTTGGGCACGGTCAGCGTGCGCTTGCGCGTGACCGAGTCCTCCACGGCCTTGACCAGGTGCGGCTTCATCGCCGCGCCGTTGTTGACGATGATCGAGATCGCGTTGGCCAGCTGCAGGATCGTGAAGCTGTTGTAGCCCTGGCCGATGCCCAGCGAAATGGTCTCGCCGTCATACCACTTCTGCTGCTCGGGCTTGCGATAGGCCTTGCGCTTCCAATCCGTGGACGGCAGGATGCCGCGGCTTTCACCCTCGATGTCGATGCCCGTGATCTGCCCGAAACCCAGCGGCTTCATGAAATCGTGGATGGCGTTGACGCCCATGTCGCGTGCGAGCGCGTAGTAGTACGTGTCGCACGACTGCACGATCGAGGCCTGCATGTCGACCCAGCCGTGGCCGCCCGGCTTGTCGTCGCGGAAGGTATGGTTGCCCAGCGTGAACGAACCCGGGTCATGCATGCCCCACGCGGCCGTGCGCTTGCCCGTGGTGAGCGCCGCCAGCGCCATGAACGGCTTGTAGGTCGAACCCGGCGGATAGGTGCCCCTGAGGGGGCGGTTCAGCAGCGGCTTGTCGGGCGAACCGTTGAGTTCGCTCCAGGTGTTGGAGTCGATGCCTTCGACGAACAGGTTCGGGTCGAAGGTCGGCTTCGACACGAAGGCCAGGATGTCGCCCGTGGAAGGCTCGATCGCCACCAGTGCGCCGCGGCGGTCGCCGAACAGTTCTTCGGCAAGCTGCTGCAGCCGGATGTCGAGCGACAGGATCAGGTTGTTGCCCGGCGTGGCGGGCGAGGTCGACAGCGTGCGGATCGGCCGCCCGCCCGCGCTCACCTCCACTTCCTCGAAGCCGGTCAGGCCGTGCAGCTCGGTTTCGTAGCTCTGCTCCAGGCCGATCTTGCCGATGTAGTTGGAGCCCTTGTAGTTGTCGGCATCCTTGCGCGGGTCGTACTTCGCGCCATCGGCATCGTTGGCCTCGTCCATGGCCTCGATGCGCTCCTGGTCGCGCTGCGAGATGCGCCCGAGATAGCCGATCACGTGCGAGGCCGATTCGCCCAGCGGATACTGCCGGAACAGGCGCGCGCGCACATCCACGCCCGGGAAGCGGAAACGCTGCGCGGAAAAGCGCGCGACCTCTTCGTCCGTGAGCTGGCTGCGGATCGGCAGGCTTTCGAAGCTGCGCGACTCTTCCTGCAGGCGCTTGAAGCGGCGCCGGTCGCGCGGCTGGATGTCGACCAGCGTCGACAGGGCTTCGATCGTGTTGTCCAGCGTATCGGTCAGCTTCGACGGCGTGATTTCGAGCGTGTAGGCCGAGTAGTTGCGCGCCAGCACGATGCCGTTGCGGTCCATGATGATGCCGCGGTTGGGCTCGATCGGCGCCACGGAGATGCGGTTGTCTTCGGCCTTGGCCGAATACTGGTCATGCTTGTACCACTGCAGCCAAAGGAAGCGCGTGAACAGCAGCCCGAAGCAGATCACCGTGAACAGCGCCGCGGCCGCCACGCGGAGGCGGAAGCGGCCGATTTCCAGTTCGACGTTGCGGATTTCGGTCATGGTGCTGCCGGTTGGGATACGTTGGTCGCGCTCAGATCGGACGCGTTTCGTCCACATCGACCGAGCGGCGCTGCGGTGCGAGCAGCACTGCGGTAGCCAACGGCCAGAGCAGGGCCTCGATGCCGGGCGCCAGCAGCAGCGGCCAGCCCGGCAGCGGCGCGCCCATGGCCAGGCGGATCACCACGGGCACCGCGTGCGCGACGAACAGCAGCGGCAGCACGTGCAGCGCCTGCGTGTAGACCGTGAACCACAGCACGCGGCGGTGGATGGTGATGGCGAAATAGGCCAGCAGCGTATAGGCCACCGCATGCTCGCCCAGCAGGCGCGCGTCATGCACGTCCATCAGCAGGCCCAGCGCGAACGCCACGCCCATGCCGACCTTGCGCGGCTGGTGGATGTTCCAGAACACCAGCACCAGCGCCACCATGTCCGGGATCCACAACGTGGTGCCCCACGGCATCAGGTTGAACAGGAAGGCCATGACAAAGCTGAACGCGATGAACGCGGGGTTCACCGGGCGCAGCAGGTACTGGGGATTGGTCACTATTGAGCCTCCTTGGCGGCGGGGGCGGCCTTGGCCGCCGCAGCGCTGGCCGCCGCGGCACGCGCCGCCGCCGACCGGGCACCCCTGGCGGGCGCCTCGGGCTTGTCCTCGACCGCCTCGCGCGGCGGCATGGCCGAGTCGTAGCGCACCACCAGCAGCTGACGGTGCGCGCGCACGCCGGCCACCGGTTCGCACCACACGCGCGAGAATGCGGTATCGGCCTTGCGCTCGATATGCGTGATCTTCGCCACCGGCAGGCCGGGCGGGTAGGTGCCGTCCAGCCCGGAGGTCACCAGCAGGTCGCCCTGCTGCAGGTCGGCCGCCGCGGCCATGAAGCGCAGGTCGAGCTGGCCGGCGCGCGCGCCGCCGAACGCCACGCTGCGCAGCCCGTTGCGCACCACCTGCACGGGAATCGCCAGGTCCTTGTCGGTCAGCAGCGTGACTTCGGACTGGAACGGCGAGACCCGCGTCACCTGCCCCACCACGCCGCGCTCGTCGATCACCGGGTAGCCGGCGCGCAGCCCTTGCTGGCTGCCCTTGTCGATCACGATGCGCTGCGAATACGGGTCGCGCGCGTCGTAGAGGATCTCCGCCGCCGTGACCGGCGTGGCCGACTGCTGCTGCAGGCCCAGCAGCTTGCGCAACTGGTTGTTCTCGGCCTCAAGCTGCGTCTGGCGCACCGAGGCTTCAGCCTGCTGCACGGCGCTGAGGCGCAGTTCACGGTTCTCGCTGGCAAGCGCGGCGGATGATTGCGCGAAGTCGAACACGGCGCGCAGCGCATCGCGCGGCACCAGCACGACGCGTTCGACGGGCATCAGCACCGTGGCAGCCACCTGGCGCACGACGCTGAGCGCGTTGAAGCGCGCGTCGACGATCAGCAGCGCCAGCGCGATGGCCACGTACAGGACCAGGCGCGCGACGGCCGAAGTCCCTTGCTTGAAAAGCGGCGGTGGAGAGTAATCCATTTAGCCGGGCGCGGGCGTTGACGGGATGGAAGACGGAAGCGAAGACGCAAAGACATTGCCGCCCCGGCGTGCCGGGGCGGCAATCGGTGCCGCGGAAGCGTTCCCGCGAGCGCGGCCTTGCCCCGCAGCCCTGATCAGCAGATCCGGCAGGCGGTGCATCGCCGCGCGCAGTCCTGTGGCCTTACTCGTACGAGAAGATGCCGCCGAGCTTGTCCATGCGCTCCAGCGCCATGCCGGAACCGCGCACCACGCAGGTCAGCGGGTCTTCGGCGACCAGCACCGGCAGGCCGGTTTCCTCGGCCAGCAGGCGGTCCAGGTCGCGCAGCAGCGCGCCGCCACCGGTCAGCATCATGCCGCGCTCGGCAATGTCGGCGCCCAGTTCGGGCGGGGTCTGTTCCAGCGCGATCTTGACGGCCGACACGATCTGGTTGAGCGGATCGGTCAGCGCTTCCAGGATTTCGTTGGACGACACCGTGAACGCGCGCGGAATGCCTTCGGACAGGTTGCGGCCCTTGACTTCCATCTCGCGGACTTCGGAACCCGGGAAGGCCGAGCCGATTTCCTTCTTGATGGCTTCGGCGGTCTGTTCGCCGATCAGCATGCCGTAGTTGCGGCGGATGTAGTTGACGATGGCTTCGTCGAACTTGTCGCCGCCGACGCGCACCGAACCCTTGTAGACCATGCCGCCCAGCGAGATGATGCCCACCTCGGTGGTGCCGCCGCCGATATCCACCACCATCGAGCCCGACGGCTCCGACACCGGCAGGCCGGCGCCGATCGCGGCCGACATCGGCTCCTCGATCAGGTACACCTGGCTGGCGCCGGCGCCCAGGGCCGATTCGCGGATGGCGCGGCGTTCGACCTGGGTCGAACCGCACGGCACGCAGATGATGATGCGCGGGCTCGGACGCAGCAGCTTCGAGTCATGCACCATCTTGATGAACTGCTTGAGCATCTGCTCGGTGACGGTGAAGTCGGCGATCACGCCGTCCTTCATCGGGCGGATCGCCTCGATATTGCCCGGCACCTTGCCCAGCATCTGCTTGGCTTCCTTGCCCACCGCCTGGATGGTCTTCTTGGCGTTGGGGCCGCCTTCCTGGCGGATGGCCACGACCGAAGGCTCGTCCAGGACGATGCCCTTGTCGCGCATATAGATCAGCGTGTTGGCGGTGCCGAGGTCGATGGCCAGGTCGTTGGAGAAGTAGCTGCGGAGAAATCCGAACATCAGGAATCCTGTTTCTGTTGGGTTCGCGGGTAGGCGAAGTGGCCGGCACCGCCTGCGGGCCGGCCACAAAATCTGTTCATACGGGTAAGGTCAAGGCTTCCCGGGCGGCGGACAGTGCGCCATTCGCCACCCTGGCAGGGTGGTGCCGGCAAACTGCCACAGTGCGCTCCCGCGCACCGCTCTTACGGGAACCTTTGATTAGACCTCGCGAAAAAGTTCGCGAAAAGATCACGTCGGTGCCACTTTGCTGAAGATCAGCAAAGCAACGGAGGGCTAATCAGAGGGACCCAGACCACCCGGCTTCGGACACCGCCGCCACGGGGAGTGGCCAGTGCAGTCCGGAGCGCATTTCGTGACAGCGAAGCCTACGCCGCAAAAGTGACAAATCGCGCACTTGCGAGATTGCACCGGCGGTCGTGTGGCGTGGACGCTGCCAAAGGTCGGGAGCACGCAATGATACCTTATAATTCCTGCTGAATCGGGCGTTTACGGCCTGAAAACCACAGCTGATCCGACGACCCCGGGGCGCCCCTCCGGCACCCCGCCCTGGCCGCGCGACGCACCCGCCGCATGCCTCCGGCGCCTGTGCCGCAAGCGCCTTTTTGCACCCGACCTATCCACCTCGCCATGGCCCTCGACCTTTCCGACGTCAAGCGCATCGCCCATCTGGCCCGCATCGAAACCAGCGATGAAGAGGCGTCCCAGACGCTTGCGCAGCTCAATAATTTCTTTTCGCTGGTCGAGCAGATGCAGGCGGTCGACACCACCGGCATCGAGCCCCTGGCCCACCCGCTGGCGACCGTGCGCGACATGGCCCAGCGCCTGCGCGCAGACGCCGTGACCGAAAGCGACCGGCGCGAAGACTACCAGCGCCCCGCGCCGGCCACCCAGAATGGCCTCTACCTGGTGCCCAAGGTCATTGAATGACCCGGCCGAATGCCCCGTCGTCAAGCCGCACCCGCACCGACGCACGCCACCCCTGATGCCAACCGACTGTCATGCCCTTTTCCGCTGATTCCGTGACCTCCCTGCGACAGCTGGCCGATGCCCTGGCCGCGCGCACCGTCTCCGCCGAGGAGCTCGCCCGCACCTACCTGGCCCGCATCGAGCAGGCCGGCGCGCTGAACGCCTTCACCCACGTCGACGCCGAACGCACGCTGACCCAGGCGCGCGCAGCCGATGCGCGCCGCGCGCGCGGCGAGGCCACGCTGCTCACCGGCGTGCCGGTGGCCCACAAGGACGTGTTCGTCACGCGCGGCTGGCGCGCGACGGCCGGCTCGAAGATGCTGGCCGGCTACGAAAGCCCGTTCGACGCCACCGTGGTCGAGCGCATGGCCGCCGCCGGCATGGTCACGCTGGGCAAGACCAATATGGACGAGTTCGCGATGGGCTCGTCCAACGAAAACTCCTTCTTCGGCGCGGTGCGCAACCCGTGGGACACCAACCGCGTCCCGGGCGGCTCGTCGGGCGGCTCGGCCGCCGCGGTGGCCGCGGGCCTGGCGCCGGCCGCGACCGGCACCGACACCGGCGGCTCGATCCGCCAGCCATCGTCGTTCTCGGGCATCACCGGCATCAAGCCCACCTATGGCCGCGTGTCGCGCTACGGCATGATCGCCTTCGCGTCGTCGCTGGACCAGGGCGGCCCGATGGCCCATAGCGCCGAGGACTGCGCCCTGCTGCTCAACGCCATGGCGGGCTTCGACCCCAAGGATTCGACCAGCATCCCGCCCGAACAGGGCGGCGTGGATGAAGACTTCACGCGCCACCTGGGCCGCGCGCGCGCCGGCGCGTCGGAAAGCCAGCCGCTGGCGGGCCTGCGCATCGGCCTGCCGCGCGAGTACTTCGGCAAGGGCCTGTCGCCCGATGTGGAAGAGACCGTGCGCGCCGCGCTGCGCCAGTACGAACAACTCGGCGCCACGCTGGTCGAGGTGTCGCTGCCCAAGACCGAGCTGTCGATCCCCGTGTACTACGTGATCGCGCCGGCCGAGGCTTCGTCGAACCTGTCGCGCTTTGACGGCGTGCGCTACGGCCACCGCGCGGCCGAGTACCGCGACCTGCTCGACATGTACAAGAAGAGCCGCGCCGAAGGCTTCGGCGCCGAGGTCAAGCGCCGCATCATGGTGGGGACCTACGTGCTGTCGCACGGCTACTACGACGCCTACTACCTGCAGGCGCAGAAGATCCGCCGCATCATCGCCGACGACTTCCAGCGCGCCTTCGCGCAGTGCGACGTGATCATGGGCCCGGTCGCTCCGACGGTGGCCTGGAAGCTCGGCGAGAAGACCTCGGACCCGGTGCAGATGTACCTGGCCGACATCTTCACGCTGTCGACCAGCCTGGCCGGCCTGCCCGGCATGAGCGTGCCGTGCGGCTTCGGCGAGGGCAATATGCCGGTCGGCCTGCAGCTGATCGGCAACTACTTCGACGAAGCGCAACTGCTGCAGACCGCGCACGCGTTCCAGCAGGCCACCGACTGGCACCTGCGCCGTCCCGCCAAGCCATGAAACCGCTTGCGCAAGTCTTCCGCCTGATCCTCGCCGCGGCACTGGCCGCGGTGGTGGCCGGTTGCATCCAGTTGCCGACCATCGGCAAGCCGACGCCGATCGCCAGCCGCGATATCGACATCGCCGGCGACTGCCGCCGCACCGAGGAAGACGGCTACCGCGAGGACGCCCAGCTGCGCGTGTCCGACAACAGCGTGCAGCAGCTCTCGTGGAAGCTGTGGGTCGGCAAGCGTGGCTCGTGCACGTTCAACCTGGCCGATTTCCGCCAGGTCCAGAAGAAGCCGCACATCGAGCTGCGCGCCAATGACGGCAGCGGCTGCAAGCTGATGGTCTGGCAGGATCCGCGCCGCATCACGCTCGCGCATGCCAACTGCGCGCAGCGCTGCACGCCGGGCATCTACGAACATACCTGGCCGGTGATGTTCGAGCCTGGCACCGGCGCCTGCGCGCAAATCCGCTAAGGCCGCCCGCCATGACCGCCCAGCCTGCCAGCTACCGCCTGCATCGTCTGCACCGGCTCGCCACGCGCGTTGCCGGCGCGGCCGGCATGCTGCTGGCCGGTACCGTGTTCGCGCACACGCCCGCGCCACCGACGCCGGCACTCGTGCAGCCGGCCACTACCGCGCCGCTCACGGCCTTCGCGCCAGGCGCCGCCACGCGCACCGCGCCGGCCGTCAGGCCGGCCACGCCGGCACTGCGCGTGCAACTGCCAGGCGAACCGGGCGCACCGGCGCTGAACGCCTACTGGTTCGTGCCGCGCGAAGGCAGCACGCCGCGCACCCAGGCGCTGCCAGTGGTGATCGCGCTGCATGGCTGCAGCGGCCTGATGGCCTCGCGCCCCGAAGCCGTGCGCGCGGGCAGCAATGCCGGCGAAAGCGATGCCGCCCCCGCGCTGCAACCGCGCTATCGCGATTACGCGCAATGGCTGGCCGAGCGCGGCTACGCCGTGCTGATGCCCGACAGCCTGTCGGCGCATGGCAGGCTGCAAGGCTGCGGCGATTCGCCCGAGGCGCGCGGCCTGGACGAACGGCTGCGCCGCGCCGACGCGCTGGCGGCGCTGCGCTGGGTGGCGCGCCAGCCCGGCATCGATGCCGCGCGCATCGTGCTGCTCGGCTGGTCCAACGGCGCGCAGGCTGTGCTGGCCACTGTCGATGCGAGCCGTCCGTGGCCGGCCAGCACGCCGCAAGTGGAACGTGCCGTGGCCTTCTATCCCGCCTGCAAGCGTGCCGTGCAGCAGCACAATTTCCGGCTGCGCGCACCGGTACTGCTGATGATCGGCGGCGCCGACGACTGGACCCCGGCCACGCGCTGCGCGATGCTGCAGAACGCGGTGCTGGCGCGCCAGCCGGGCGCGCGTTTCCGGCTGGAGATCTACCCCGGCGCTTACCACGGCTTTGACGGCACCAGCGAATTGCAGGGGCGCCGCGACGAGCCTGGCGGCTCGCGCCCGGGCCGCGGCGTGACCGTCGGCGGCGACGCCGTGGCACGCGTCGCCGCGATGGCCCAGCTCGACTCCTGGCTCGCCAGCCCCGACCCCTGAGCGCGCCCGCACAGACACACGGGCCCGGCGCCTGCGCCGGCCCTTTGCAACAGACAGAACCCAAGAACCGAACAGGAATACCGCCATGCAATGGGAAGTGGTGATCGGCCTCGAAACGCACACGCAGCTCTCGACGGCCTCCAAGATTTTCTCCGGGACCTCCACCGCCTTCGGCGCCGAGCCCAACACGCAGGCCTCGCCGGTTGATCTCGCGCTGCCGGGCGTGCTGCCCGTGCTCAACAAGGGCGCGGTGGAGCGGGCCATCCAGTTCGGCCTGGCGATCGGCGCCACCATCGCGCCGCGCAGCATCTTCGCGCGCAAGAACTACTTCTACCCCGACCTGCCCAAGGGCTACCAGATCAGCCAGTACGAAATCCCAGTCGTGCAGGGCGGCACCATCACCATCCAGGTCGAAGGCAAGAAGGGCGAGGTCTACGAAAAGACCGTGCAACTGACGCGCGCCCACCTGGAAGAAGATGCGGGCAAGTCGCTGCACGAGGACTTTGCCGGCATGACCGGGATCGACCTGAACCGCGCCGGCACGCCGCTGCTCGAAATCGTGACCGAGCCCGACATGCGCAGCGCGGCCGAAGCCGTGGCCTACGCCAAGGCCCTGCACTCGCTGGTGGTGTGGCTGGGCATCTGCGACGGCAACATGCAGGAAGGCAGTTTCCGCTGCGACGCCAACGTATCGGTGCGCCCGGTCGGCCAGAAGGAATTCGGCACGCGCCGCGAGATCAAGAACCTGAACTCGTTCCGCTTCCTGCAGCAGGCCATCGAATACGAAGTGCAGTGGCAGATCAACGAGATCGAGGACGGCCGCAAGATCCAGCAGGCCACGGTGCTGTTCGACCCGGACACCGGTGAAACGCGTGCCATGCGCACCAAGGAAGACGCGCACGATTACCGCTACTTCCCTGACCCTGACCTGATGCCGCTGGAAATCGACGCGGCGTGGGTCGAACGCGTACGCGGCGAGCTGCCGGAACTGCCGGCCGCGATCCAGGCGCGTTTTGTTTCGCAATACGGCCTGTCGGCCTATGACGCGAGCACGCTGACCGCCACCAAGGCGCTGGCCGGCTACTACGAAGCTGTGGTCACCGATGCCGGCGCGGCCAACGCCAAGCCCGCGGCCAACTGGCTGATGGGGGACGTGGCGTCGCAGCTGAATCGCGAAGGCATCAGCATCGACGCCGCCCCGGTCAGGCCGGCGCAACTCGCCAAACTACTTGCGCGCATTGCTGACGGAACGGTCTCCAACAACACCGCCAAAAAGGATGTCTTCCCCGCCATGTGGGCCGGCGAAGCGGACGGCGATGCCGATGCGATCATCGCCGCCAAAGGGCTGAAGCAGATGTCCGATACCGGTGAGCTGGAGAAGATCATCGATGACGTGCTGGCGGCCAACGCCAAGTCGGTGGAAGAGTTCCGGGCCGGGAAGGAGAAGGCCTTCAATGCGCTGGTCGGGCAGGCGATGAAGGCGACCAGGGGGAAGGCCAATCCGGCGCAGGTGAATGAGTTGTTGAAGAGGAAGCTGGGCTAAGGGTTTCGAGGGGTGGCTGCCTGCCTGCGCCATGCGCGGGCTTGTCGTTCCTGGCAGCCCCCCCGAATCACTCCACCGGCACCACCGTCACGGCTACATCCACGCCGTGCGCGCCGCCGCCAACGATCACGCCATGCAGCAGCGGCACGTCGCTATAGTCCCGGCCCAGCGCCAGCGTGACGTGTCGCGTGTCCGCCAGCACATTGTTGGTCGGGTCAAGGTCGACCCAGCCCGCGACAGGGCAATACACCGACACCCACGCATGCGATGCGTCGGCGCCGACCAGGCGCGGCTCGCCAGATGGCGGCACGGTACATAGATAGCCGCTGACATAGCGCGCCGCGAGCCCGACGGATCGCAGGCAACCGATCATCACCTGCGCAAAATCCTGACACACGCCGCTGCGCTGCGCGAACGCCTGCATCGCTGGCGTATGCACCTCGGTGGATTCGCTGTGATACTCGAAGTCCGCATGGATGCGCCGCATCAGGTCCATCGCGCCCGCCACGACCGGCACGCCTGCGGCAAAACTGGGCGACGCATACTCGCGCAGACCCGGATGCAGGGCGATATTGGGCGAGGCAAAGACGAACTGCGCGGCGGGATCGAACGGCTGGCCCGCGTGGAAACGCAGGGATCGCGCCACCGTCTCCCACGGTGCGGACGCGGCCGCGTCCAGCGCCTGCCAGCGCGGCGTCAGCACCACGGTGCTGGAACAGGTCAGCTGCATCTGCGTATGCGGCACGTCGAGCATGAAATGCTGCACGCGGTTGCCAAACGCGTCGATCCTCACATGCTGGTGCGTGGGCGCGGGCTCGATGAGGGTGTCGTGCGCGGTCACGGCCTGCCATGGCAAGTCCGGCGGCGTGGCCACGGCACGCTGCTGGGCGTGCTCGACCGGCTGCGAATAGCGATAGGTGGTGGTATGCAGCACGTTGAGCGTGCAGCTTCCGGCAGGAGATGTCACGGCGTCGTTCACTGGATGTCGGCGTCGGGGTTGGCGGCTGCGTGGCTGAAGTAGCGCGCGCTGATCTCATCGGACACCCGCGCCATGCGCTCGATGAACTGGAGGCACAACGCCGACAAGCTGGCCGCGTCGCCGTCCGCGTCGCAAAGGGCCTCGCACAGCGCTGCGCGCGTTGGCAGCGCGCTCGGCGCGGGCAGCAGTTCCGCGAGCGGCACGCGTGCCTGCGCGCTGCCGCCCGGTGCCAGCTGCACCAGCTTGCCGCGCAGCCGCTCCAGCAAACCGTAAAGGCCGCGCGGATTGGTGGGCTCCAGCACGAGCAGGTCGACCAGCGCCGCCAGGTCGGTGCGGCCCGGATAGAGCGAGCGGTAGGTCAGCGTGCAATCGAACAGGTGCAGCAGCAGTTCGAAGCCGCTGCGCGAGCGCAATGCGCCGGTGTCGATGGCCGCCAGCAAGAAGCCGCTCATGGTGGACAGGCGTTCGATATGGCGGCCGATGAATACCAGGCGCCACGCTTCGTCGCGCGACATGCGGTCGCCCTGCGCACCGTTGATGGCGCCAAGCTGCATCGCCAGGTGCTCGAGCGCAGCCAGCACGCGTGCGCGGTCGTAGCTGACGGAGCCGCCGTCGCCGGTGGCCAGCGTGGCTTCCATCATCGCGTCGCCGAAATCGTTGCGCGCGGCGAGGATGGTGCGCCAGTGGTCGTTGGACAGCCGGTTGCGGATCTCGCTGGCCGTGGCCGCGTGCGCGGCGAGATTGCGCACCAGGCCGGTGCCGGCACGCGCGTCGGCCAGCGTGGCGACCAGGCTGCGCTCGAACAGGCGCAGCGATACCTTCGGCTGCGGTGCCTCGGCCGGCACCAGGCCAGCCAGCTGGGCGAGGCGACCCACCATCGACAGCGTGCCGTCATCGGTATCGTCGCTGCTTTCGATCGACCCGAGAATCTGCCGGCACAGCCTCACGTTGTTCTCGGCGCGTTCGGCATAGCGCCCGGCCCAGAACAGGTTCTCGGCAGCGCGGCTCGATACCGCCAGCGCCCGCGCCGGTGTCCGTGCCGGTGCCGGTACAACAAGCCCGGCGCGCCCGGCCAGCGGCGCGGCCGGCACCGGCTGGCCGGACAGCACCCACGTATCGGCACTGGTGCCGCCGAGCTGCATCGACACCGATTCGAGCCGCGGCGCCGCGAGCCGGCTGAAGCCGCCCGCCATGACCTGCCAGCCGCCATTGCCGTCCGCGACGGCGAATACGCGCAGCATGGCCGCGCGCGAGCCGATCCGGTCCCCTTCCCAGCACGGCGTGTGCGACAGCGGCAGCGGCGGCTGCAAGGTGTAGCGGTCGGGCATGCGGGCAATGCGCTCGCGCCAGCCGTCCAGCGCCTGCAGGCCCAGCTCCATGCCCACCACGGGCTCGTCGGTGAGATCGGCGCGGCGCGGATAGGTCGGCATCACGAAGGCTTCGGGCAGCGTCGCCAGCGCCTGCTCGCGCGCGGCGTCTTCCCCGCACCACCAGCTCGGCACACCGGGCAGGAGCAGCGGCTCGCCCAGCAGCGCTTCGGCAATGCCGGGCAGGAAGCCGTGAATCGCCGGGGACTCCAGGAAGCCGGAGCCGGGTACGTTGGACACCATGACATTGCCCGCGCGCATCGCCTCCAGCAGTCCGGGCACGCCCAGCGTGGAGTCGTGCCGCAGTTCGAGCGGATCGCAGAAGACATCGTCCAGGCGCCGCAGCACTACGTCCACGCGTTCGAGTCCGCCGAAGGTCTTCAGATAGACCACGTCATTGCGCACGGTCAGGTCCTTGCCCTCCACCAGCGTGATGCCAAGGTAGCGCGCGAGAAACGTGTGCTCGAAGTAGGTCTCGCTGTAGGGGCCGGGCGTGAGCAGCACGATGTGGTGGCCGGTGCCGGAAGCGGCCGCCCCGTCGCGCCCGCTGCCAGCCTCGGTCGCGGCGGCCAGTGGCGCATGCGCGAGCGTGGACACCAGTTGCGCGAACGCCGGCGGCAGCCGGCGCACGTGCAGGTCGCGGAAAGCGTCGGTGAACAGGCTGGAGATGATGAGCCGGTTCTCGAGCGCGTAGCCCATGCCCGAAGGCGTATCGGTGCGGTGTGCCATGACGGTCCAGCCGTCTTCGGTGTGCACCAGGTCCACCGCGACGATCTGCAGGAAGCTGCCGCCCGGCGGCTGGTAACCGCGCAGCGGGTGCAGGTAGCCCGGATGCCCGTACACCAGCCCGGGCGGCAACAGCCCGCGCGACAGCAAGGTCTGTTCGCCATAGATGTCGGCCAGGATCGCATTGGCCAGCGTCGCGCGCTGGGCGGCGCCACGTTCGATGACCCGCCAGTCCTGTTCGGTGACCAGGAACGGAAACAGCTCCAGCGGCCATGCGCGCGCCGCGCCCTGGTCGGCATAGACGTTGTAGGTCACGCCGTTGTCGCGGATCTGCCGCGCCATGGCCGCCGCGCGCGGGGCCAGCTCCACCATGCCGGGCTCGCCCACCACGGCAAAGAAGCGTGCCCACGCGTCGCGCAGCGTGCCGGCCGGCAAGCGCAGTTCATCGAGGTGACCGGCGGGCACCGGCTGCGCGAGTCGTGCGGCGGCGGCAATGGCCACCGAGGCTTGAGGGGCGTCGGTGTCGTCGGCGTGCCGTGACTGGGGCCGCGATTGAGGCCGCGACAGGGGTTGGGCCAAGGTCTGGTCTCCGGTTGGCGGCGCGCCGGTCCCGGCGCGGCCGCGCTGCTGCATGCCTACCCCTGGCGCAGGTCAAGCGTGAAGGGAAACTCCAGGCTGCGCCGCGGCGCCTGCGCGATGGTGCACCCTGGCGTATGTCCGTGGGCCGAGAAGCGGGCCAGGCGCCGGCTTTCCGCCTCATAGGCATTGACGGGGAAGGTCTGGTAGTTGCGCCCACCCGGATGCGCCACATGATACTGGCAGCCACCGATGCTGCGCTCGGTCCAGGTATCGACCACGTCGATGGTCAGCGGCGCGTGCGACGCAATGGTCGGATGCAGCGCCGACGCCGGCGCCCACGCGCGGTAACGCACGCCCGCGACGAATTCGCCCGCGCGCCCGGTGGGCTGCAGCGGCACGGCCCGGCCGTTCGCGGTGACCACGTGGCGGCTGTCGTTCATGCCGAGCACGCGCACCTCAAGGCGTTCCACCGATGAATCCACGAAGCGTACCGTGGTACCGGCCGCGCCCTCCTCGCCCATCACATGCCACGGCTCCAGGGCACCGCGCAGCGTGAGCGCCAGGCCGCCGGCGGCCAGTTCGCCGATGCGCGGGAAGCGGAACTCGAAGTGCGGGGCAAACCAGGCGGCATCGAAGGCAAAGCCCGCGGCGCGCATGTCGGCCAGCACGTCGTCGAAATCCATCTGCACGAAGGTGCCCAGCATGAAGCGGTCATGCAGGGCCGTGCCCCATCGCGTGAGCGATGCCTGGTATGGCTCGCGCCAGAAGCGTGCCACCAGCGCACGCAGCAGCAGCTGCTGCACCAGGCTCATGCGCGCATGCGGCGGCATCTCGAAGGCGCGCAACTCCAGCAGGCCGAGCCGGCCGGTCGGGCCGTCGGGGGAGTAGAGCTTGTCGATGCAGAATTCCGCGCGATGCGTGTTGCCGGTGACATCGATCAGCAGGTTGCGCAGCACGCGGTCGACCAGCCACGGCGGCACGTAGCCGCCCGTGCCGCCCTGCTCGCGCCCGGCAAGCTGGCGGCGCAGTTCGGCGAACGCGATGTCGAGTTCGTAGAGCTGGTCGTTGCGCGCCTCGTCCACGCGCGGCGCCTGGCTGGTCGGCCCGATGAACAGCCCGGAGAACAGGTACGACAGCGACGGATGGTTGTGCCAGTACGCAATCAGGCTGGCGAGCAGGTCCGGCCGGCGCAGGAACGGGCTGTCTGCCGGCGTCGCCCCGCCCAGCACGAAGTGGTTGCCGCCGCCGGTGCCGGTATGCCGGCCGTCGAGCATGAACTTCTCGCTCGACAGGAAGCACTCGTGCGCGGCCTGGTAGAGGAACTCGGTGTGGTCGGCCAGTTGTTCCCAGTCGGCGGCAGGATGGATGTTCACCTCGATCACGCCGGGATCGGGCGTGACCTGGAGCACCTTGAGCCGCGCATCGCGCGGCGGCGGATAGCCTTCCAGCACGATCTGCACGCCAAGGGACGCGGCCGTGGCCTCCACCGCCTGCAGCAGGGCGAGGTAGTCTTCGAGCCTGGGTAGCGGCGGCATGAAGACGTAGATGACGCCGCGCTTATCGACCGCCTGGTCCGCCTGCTCGGCCTCGACACGCGGACCTGCCGCGCGCGCCGGATGGCGGACTTCGACGCACAGTGCCGTGCGCACGACGCCGGGCGCGGATTGCCCGCGCGCGGGCCCGGCGTGCGCCGTGCCACTGGTGCCGCTGCCCGTACCCGTTGCAGCGGCAGTGGTGGCGGCGTACCGCGCCGCCGCCGCCGGTGTCGCGGACAAAGGTGCCGGCGACTGTCGGCGCAGACCCGCTGCTGCCGGCAGCGGTGCGCGCGGCGCGAAGGGATCCTGCTCGAACTGCTGCTCCCGGTCGGCGGGGCTCGACCAGGGCAGCGCATCGAGCGGCAGCCGGTAGCCCATCGGCGAATCGCCGGGCAGCAGGTACAGGCGTTCGTCGCGCAGATGCCAGCGGCCGCTGGACCAGCCGCCCGCGTCGCCCTGCCCCGACTGGTCCGACTGGTCCGACTGGTCCTTCTCGCGCGCAAGCGGCAGCACGTAGCCGGTCACGCTCGCCAGGCCCGCGTCGAATACGCGGCGCAGGCGCATGCGCTCCATTTCGTCATCCAGGCGCGAAGCATGCGGATCGACGTTGACGGGCAGCCGCCGCTCGCGCCACAGGTAGTACCAGGCATCCTCATAGCCCGGCATCGCACAGGATGGGTCGAGCCCGAGCCGGTCGCACAGGGCCATGATGAAGCGGCGCGCATCGGCGTCGGTATAGTCGCGGGGATGGCGCTCGTCGGCGAACAGCGCCGGGTCTTGCCAGCAGGGCGCGCCGTCGGCGCGCCACGCGATCGTCAGCGCCCAGCGCGGCAATTGCTCGCCCGGATACCACTTGCCCTGCCCGAAATGCAGGAAGCCGCCCGCGCCGTAGCGCTCGCGCAGGCGATGCACCAGTTCGGTGGCCAGGCCGCGCTTGGTCGGCCCGAGCGCATCCGTATTCCATTCCGCACCATCGCGGTCCCGCGCCGAGACAAAAGTCGGCTCGCCGCCCATGGTCAGGCGCACATCCATGGCCTGCAGTTCGCGGTCCACCGCGGCGCCGGCGGCGTTCACGGCCTGCCACTGTTCCTCGGTATAGGGCAGCGTCACGCGCGGCGACTCATGGACGCGCGTGATGGTCATGGCATGGCTGAACTCGACTTCGCTCATTTCCACGGCGCCCGTCACGGGTGCCGCGCTGCCGGGCTCGGGCGTGCAGGCGAGCGGGATATGTCCCTCTCCCGCCAGCAGGCCGGAGGTCGGATCCAGCCCGACCCATCCTGCCCCGGGCAAGTACACCTCGCACCAGGCATGCAGGTCGGTGAAGTCGCGCTCGGCACCGCTCGGGCCGTCGATGGCCTTCACATCGGGCGCCAGCTGCAGCAGGTAGCCCGACACGAAGCGCGCGGCCAGCCCGAGGTGGCGCAGCGTCTGCACCAGCAGCCAGCCCGAATCGCGGCACGATCCCGAGGCATTGGCCAGCGTGGTTTCCGGGCTCTGCACGCCCGGCTCCATGCGGATCAGGTAACGGATATCGTGCTGCAGGCGCTGGTTCAGCGCCACCAGGAAATCGAGCGTGCGGCGTTCGGTGCGGTCGATGCTGTCGACAAAGGCGGCGAACCGTGGCGTCAGTTCGTCGCGCACCAGGTAGGGCGCCAGGTCGTGCGCGAGGCCCGCGTCGTACTCGAACGGAAAGCGTTCCGCCGACGGCTCCAGGAAGAAGTCGAACGGGTTGTAGACCGACATCTCGGCCACCAAGTCGACTGTGACCTTGAATTCCGTCGTCGCCTCGGGGATGACCAGGCGCGCCAGATAATTGGAGAACGGGTCCTGCTGCCAGTTGATGAAGTGCTGCGCCGGCTCGATGCGCAGCGCGTATGACAGGATCGGCGTGCGGCAATGCGGCGCCGGCCGCAGGCGCACTACCTGCGGCGACAGCTTCACCGGACGGTCATAGCGATAGTGCGTGACGTGATTCAGTGCGACATGTATGGCCACGGCGCCCTCCCAGGCGGTTGCTGCGATTGGTGTCGCGCTGTCTCAAGCAAGACTTGTACCCTGACTTCTACCCTGACTTCTACCCTTCGCCGGCCACTCACATCGAGCCACCGGCCTTCGCGCGCACGGACTCCTCCAGCAGCGAGCGCAGCTTGGCCAGCGCGCCCGGATCGCCATGCGCCGCCGAGCGCGCATACCAGATCTTGGCCTGTTCGATGTCCTTGCCGACCACGCCGGGCTCGCCGCGCTCGTAGTAGCTGCCGACGATGTACTGGGCCCCGCCGTCGCCCGCGCTGGCCGCGCGGCTGTACCACTCGAATGCCTTGGCATAGTCGCGCGGCATGCCGCGGCCGGTGAAGTAGTTGGTGGCCAGCGCCATCTGCGCCTGCACGTGGCCGCCCTGCGCGGCGCGCTCATACCAGCGATTGGCCTCTTCCAGCGAACGGGGCACCAGTTCGCCGCGCTCGTACAGGTCGCCAAGGGTGAACTGCGCGTGTGTCATCTGGTTGTCGGCGGCCTTGCGCAGCCAGACCAGCGCCTCCTGCGGCTTGGGCGGCGTACCCTCGCCGCGCAGCAGCATCATGGCGTAGTTGAACTGGGCCAGCCGGTTGCCATCGCGCGCCGCGGCGGCAAAGCCGCGGAGTGCGGTATCGAACGCCCCGGCCTCATAAGCGGCGAGCGCATCGCGGGTCTGCGCCTGGGCCGGCTGGGCAGGCGCGGGCGTGGCCTGGACCGGGACACCGGGGCAGACAGCCAGCGCGATAGCCATGACGGCAAGGGCCAGCGCACGACGAGGGGCCGGGCCGGCTGTTGCGGCGGGCCAGAGCGGGGGGCGGGCTAGTGGCATGGCGGACTCCGGATGCGCTGGGCCTTCTCGAATCCAGTGTAGGAGGCGGCGATGCGGCCCGGAAGCCGATAGCGAGGGCACGACTATTCAGGCGAATAATCAACAACCAAATAAACTACACCAATAAATCCATACGGTTAATGATTGGGTGCTCAGATCCATCCGGCGCGATGCAAACGCCGCCATAGCGCGCCGCACGCCACGGCTGTCACGCCGATCACGACCGGGTACGCATAGTGGAACTGGAGCTCCGGCATGAACGAGAAATTCATGCCGTAGAGGCTGAACACCACCGTCGGGATCGCCAGGATGGCGCCCCAGCCCGCCAGCCGCTTGACCACCTCGTTCTGCCCCACCGTGACCAGGGCCAGGTTGACCTGCACCGCCGTGGTCAGCATCTCGCGCACGACATCGAGCGTGCGCACGAGCCGGCTCGCGTGGTCCGCGATATCGCGGAAATAGGCGCGCAATTCCTTGGGCACGAGATCTTCGTGAAGGCGGATGAGCTGGCCGCAGATATCTTCGACCGGGTTCACCGCATTGCGCAGGCGCAGCACCTGCCGCTTGATCTGGTACAGGCGCTCGATCGCGGCGCGGTCGAACTCGTCACGGAAGATGCCCTGCTCCAGTTCGGCGAAGGTGTCCTCCAGGCCGGTGACGATGGGCAAATAGTGGTCAACCACGAAGTCCATCAGCGCATACAGCACGTAGCCGGGGCCGTTGGCGAGGCCCTGCGGGTCATGCTCGCAGCGCTCGCGCACCGGCGCGTAGGTGCTGCTGGCGCCATGCCGGACCGACACCACATAGTTCGGGCCGACAAACAGATGGGTCTCGCCGACCACGACCTCGTCCCCGACGAGCTGCGCGGTATTGAGCACGACGAAGACCGAGTCGCCATACGCCTCCAGCTTGGGGCGCTGGTGTGCATCGAGCGCATCTTCCACTGCCAGATCATGCAGTCCGAAGGATTGCTGGACCTGGCGCAGCAAGGCAAGGTCTGGCTCATGCAAACCCAGCCAGACGAAGGTGCCGGGTACGCTCAATGCCTCGGGAATCTCCTCGATGCCGACGGTGCCGATCCGCTTGCCTGCCCGGTAAGCCACACTATTGACGATCGCACCCATGACAGCTCCATTGCGCAGATGGCGCAATCGTAACAAGGCGGCGCGGGATGCGTCGCAGAAGTCCGAGAGCCCTGCCGTCAGCGCCACTTCCGCGCGTCCGATGGATCGCGTGCGGCACCCGGGGATAAAGTCGGCCTATTTGTTACAGTTCGCACCGAAGACGCAGTTAGAATGTGGCATTTCCACGGTCACCCGGCTATGTCACAGAAGAAATCGCCACGCTTCGAGCTGCGCAGTGGCAATGTAGACGCCCTCCTTCTCGCGCTCCAGACCGCCGACATGGCTGCACTGCGGGACGACCTGCTCTCCCGGTTCGAAACCACTCCCGATTTCTTCTCCAATGACGTGATTGCGCTGGACCTGCGCGCGCTCGAAAGTGACGACAGGGTCTCGCTCGACACCGTGATCGGCACGCTGGCGACGCTCAAGGCCCGTGCGATCGGCGTGGTCGCGCGCCCGGCGCAGCATGAGTGGGCGCAGCGCTTCGGCCTGCCGCTACTCGACAGCCAGAGCCGCCGCGGCCTGCGTGAATCGGCTGAAGCCGCCGAGGCCACCGAACGCGCTGCCGCGAACGCCGCCGCCGAACAGGCCGCGCGCGAGGAAGCTGCCCGTACGGCCGCCCAGTCCGCCGCCGAGGCCGCTGTCAAGGCCGCCATCCAGCAGACCCAGACCCTCCTGATCGACAAGCCGCTGCGCTCGGGCCAGCAGGTCTACGCGCAGGGCGACGTGGTCATCATGGACGTGGTCAGCTACGGCGCCGAGGTCATCGCCGAAGGCAACATCCATGTCTATGCCCCGCTGCGCGGCCGCGCGCTGGCGGGCGTGAAGGGCAACACCAGTGCACGCATCTTCAGTACGTGCATGGAACCCGAACTGATTTCCATTGCCGGCATCTATCGCACGGCCGAGCAGACCCTGCCGGCCGACGTACTCGGCAAGACCGCCCAGGTTCGCCTGGCCGATGAAAAGCTGATCCTGGAAGCCATCCGGTTCAAATGAGCCGGCGACCAGTCACGAACCGAATCACAGCAGCGCAAAGCTTCAACCTAATTACGGACCAAAGAGCCATGGCAAAAATCATCGTTGTGACCTCCGGCAAGGGAGGCGTCGGCAAGACCACCACCAGCGCCAGCTTTGCCGCGGGCCTGGCCCTGCGCGGCCACAAGACTGCCGTGATCGACTTCGACGTCGGCCTGCGCAACCTTGACCTGATCATGGGTTGCGAGCGCCGCGTGGTGTATGACCTGATCAACGTGGTGCAGGGCGAAAGCAATCTCCGCCAGGCCCTGATCAAGGACAAGAAGTGCGAAAACCTGTTCATCCTGCCGGCCTCGCAGACGCGCGACAAGGATGCGCTGACCAAGGACGGCGTTGAGAAGGTGATCAAGGGCCTGGTCGAGATGGACTTCGAGTACATCGTCTGCGACTCGCCGGCCGGTATCGAGTCGGGCGCGCTGATGGCCATGTACTTCGCCGACGAAGCGCTGATCGTCACCAACCCGGAAGTGTCCTCGGTGCGCGACTCCGACCGCATCCTGGGCATCCTGGCCTCGAAGACCAAGCGCGCCAGCGAAGGCGGCGATCCGATCAAGGAACACCTGCTGATCACGCGCTACAACCCCAAGCGCGTGCACGGCGGTGAAATGCTGTCGCTGACCGACATCCAGGAAATCCTGCGCATCAAGCTGATCGGCGTGGTTCCCGAATCCGAAGCCGTGCTGCACGCGTCCAACCAGGGCACGCCCGCCATCCACCTGGAAGGCAGCGACGTGGCGGACGCCTACGGCGACGTGGTGGACCGCTTCCTGGGCAAGGACAAGCCGATGCGCTTCACGGACTACCAGAAGCCGGGGCTGCTGTCGCGCATCTTCGGCAACAAGTAAAACAAGTACGGAGGACTCATCCCCATGTCGATCCTGTCCTTCCTGCTGGGGGAAAAGAAGAAATCGGCCTCGGTCGCCAAAGAGCGGCTGCAGATCATCCTGGCGCATGAACGCACAGGCCATTCGGCCCCGGCAGACTATCTGCCGGCACTGCAGCGCGAGCTGGTGGCCGTCATCTCCAAGTACGTCAAGATCAGCGACCAGGACCTGCGCGTGAGCCTCGAGCGCCAGGACAACCTGGAAGTGCTCGAAGTCAAGATCGAGATCCCGCAGGGCTGATTCGCCAGTCCCGCCCGCTGCACTATCCACCGGCGCCCCTTCCAGCAAGGGTGCGCCGGTGTCATTTCACGCCCCTCCCTACACCGCCAAAAGGCGGCCGATGCTGGTGCAACGCACCAACACGGTATTGTGTAGCGGCCAGACAACGGATTTGCACCAAAATCCTGCTCGAATCCGCCCCCCAACGCGTATTTGTGTCCTTAGCTCCGGTGTTTTGTTAAATTTTCGCGGCGTTTACACGAAACGTAGACCCCGTGCACCGTCGTGATCCGGCGGAGAACAGAACAGAACAGAAAAGGAGCACCATGAAGAAATCGGCCATCGTCCTCGCCGCCGGCAGCCTGCTGGCAGGTTCCGCGTTTGCACAAACTTCCGTCACGCTGTACGGCATCGCCGACGTCAGCCTGCGCTATGAGAACCACGCTGACGCATCGGGTCACGGCAAGACCTACATGACCGACGGCGCCATCACGCAAAGCCGTTGGGGCCTGAAAGGCGCCGAAGATCTCGGTAACGGCCTGAAGGCGATCTTCCAACTGGAAAACGGTTACAGCATCGACACCGGCAAGATGAACGGCGCCTCGACCGGCCAACTGTTCAATCGTCAAGCCTATGTCGGTCTGGCCGGCAACTTCGGCGCCGTCAAGCTGGGCCGCCAGAACTCGGAAGCGTTCGCCTTCTTCGGTGACTACGATCCGCTGACCGTGGGTAACTACTTCCAGAACTCCTGGATGTACGGCACCCTGGCCCGCCTGCGCAACAACAACGTCATCAACTACAGCGGCAAGTTCGGTGGCCTGGACGTCGGCGCCAGCTACGGCTTCGGCGAAACCCCGGGCAGCTTCACCAAGGCCTCGGGCGACCCGACTTCCAACGGCTCCTCGGTTCCCTACTGGGGCGTTCATGCCGCGTACGAATACGGCCCGTTCGGCTTCGGCGGTGTGTTCCAGGAATCGCGTGACCAGGTTGGCAACAAGCAGCAGTTCTGGGGCATTGGCGGCAAGTACAACATCGCCGCGTTCAAGCTGTTCCTGGGCTACCAGGGCGGCAAGGACCGCACCGGCGCGGGTGACATCAACCTGAACCAGAGCATCAACTCTCCGGCGGCAGCGACAATTATCGCCGGCGCAGCCAACAACCCGCGCAAGGACAGCATCGCCTACGCTGGCACGACCTGGCAAGCCACGCCGGCTCTGGCTGTGACGGGCGCGTTCTACTACGACTGGGCGCAGAACGTGAACGGCACGACCGCCAGCGGCAAGCGTTACACCGGCGCGCTCATCGCCGAGTACTCGCTGTCGAAGCGCACGCAGGTTTACGGCGCAGCCGACTACAACCACGTTTCGGGTCAGTCGATCACCGAACTGCCGAGCTCCAACAACCAGTTCGGCGTGGCCGCTGGTATCCGCCACATTTTCTGATCGTTTCCCGATCAGCTGACTGTTTGGCAGAAAGGCACCTTCGGGTGCCTTTTTTTATTGCCTCGACGAAGCCCGGAAAGACAACGACATCGTCTAGATCATCGCCCGCCGGCTCACGGCGCTGTGCTGCCTCAGGCGGCCTCGCTCTCCGCCAGCTCCAGTCGGTATCCATGCGTATAGACCGGCGTCAGCCGGAGTCCATTCGCGGCATGCAGCCCGAGCTTGCTGCGCACGCGCGACACATGCGTATCGATGGTGCGCGACAGCGGCGAGATCTCGCGGCCCCAGACCGTGGCGATGATGTGGTCGCGCGTGACGATGCGCCCCTCGTTGCGGAACAGCAGCACCGCCAGGTCGAACTCCTTTGGCGTCAGGCAGACCGGATGCCCGTGGAAGGTCGCCTGCCGGGCGGTGCAGTCGAACACGTAGCCGGCCAGGCGCAACGGCGCGTTGCGCGCGAAATCCCCGGGACAGGCGCGGCGCAGCACGGCGCCGATGCGCGCCGACAGTTCCGCGGCCCGGATGGGCTTGACCATGTAGTCGTCGGCGCCGGCGATCAGCGCGCTGACAGCGTCGGCCTCGGCATCACGCGCGGACAGGAACATGACCGGGATGCGGCGGTCGAGGTTGCCGCGCACCCAGTTCAGCACCTCGCGGCCGGACATGCCCGGCATCTGCCAGTCGAGCAGCAGCAAATCAAAGGCGGAGTCATGCAGGGCCAGCAGCAGGCGCCGGCTCTGGCCGAAGCTCACGCATTCGTAGCCGGCCTCATTGACGATCCTGCGGATCAGCGCCGCATGGACAGGATCGGCTTCCAGCGAGGCAATGGTCTTTCTCATGGTCTGTCTTCCTCAGCGTTTGCGCGTGACGGAATTAGAAACCTCGGACCGGGACGTCAGAATAGGACGGGCCTCAAAACGGGCCTTCAACAATCGTTCACTTCTTGCCGCAGGCGCGGGTCCATACCATGGGCCATTGCCGTGCCGGCCATCGCGCCTGCCGGACTTCCCCGCATCCGGAAGCGCCAGGAGAGACGACGTGAGAATTGCCGTATTGGAGGCCGACCCGACCCGGGCCATCGGCATTGACCAGACCCTTCGCCTCAACGGGCACCAATGCACGCGCTACATCCACGGCCGCTCGCTGATCCAGGCGCTGCGCGGCGGCACCTTCGACATGCTGTTGCTGGACAGCGATGTGCCGGGCATTTCAGCGCTGGACGTGCTGGCGTGGGTACGCCGCACGCTCGGCCACGAGCTGCCGGTGATGCTGCTTGGAGACAGCGACGACGACAGGCATATCGCCGCCTGCTTTGGCGAAGGTGCCGACGCCTATCTGCGCAAGCCCGTCGGCATGGCGGAGCTCGCCGCAAGAGTGATGGCGCTGCAGCGCCGTGCCTACCCGGGCGGCGCGCATGCCTGCGATCTGAATCATGGCGCCTTCCGCTTCGCCACGGCCGACCGCCGTGCGTGGGTCCACGGCCGGCCGGTGGCGCTGGCGCCAAAGGAATTCGACCTGGCCGTGCTGCTGTTCCGCAACCTCGGCTCGCTGGTGCTGCGCCAGACCATGGTGAACGAAGTCTGGCGCTACCACGTCGATGCGGCTTCGCGCACCGTCGACAGCCATCTGTCGCGGGTCCGCACCAAGCTCGCGCTGTGGCCGCACAACGGCGTACGGTTGTCCGCCGTCTACGGCCTCGGGAACCGGCTGGACCAGGTGCAGGGCATCAGTCCGCCTTGATGCCGGCTTCCTTGACGATGCGGGCGTTCTCCACGGATTCGTCGTGGATGGCCTTGGCGAACTGCGCGGCCGTGCCGCCGGTCGGCACTTCGCCGCCCTTGAGCAGGCGTTCACGCACCTCGGGCTCGCCGAGGGCCTTGTTGAGTTCGGCGTTGAGCTTGCTGATGATTGCCGGCGGCGTCTTGCCCGGGGCAAAAATGCCGAAGGTCGAGGTCAGGTTCGCCTTCGGGTAGCCGAGTTCCGCGAGCGTCGGCACGCTGGCCATGCTTTCGATGCGCTTCGGCGCACCCACGGCGAGCGGGCGCAGCCGTCCGGCCTGCATGTGCTGGGTCAGCACGGGGCTGGCATTGGTGCTCATGACCTCGAACTGGCCGCCAAGCGCGTCATTCATCTGCTGGCCGGCGCCCTTGTACGGAATCAGCGTCAGCTCGGCCTTCGACTTCGCCTTCACCTGCTCGAGCACGACATGGCCGACCGTGCCGAGGCCCGACGTGGCCCAGCGCACCGAGCCCGGTTTGGCCTTGCCCTGTGCCACCAGGTCCTGGAAGGTCTTGCCGGCAAAGCTCTGCGTGGCGACGATCAGCACCGGCGAGTACATCACGCTCATGACGGGCGCCACGTCGCGCAGCGGGTCATAGTTGACGTGGCCCACATGCGGGTTGAGCGTGAGCGGGCTGGTCGAGGCGAACCCGAGCGTGTAGCCATCCGGCGCGGCCTTGGCCACGGCATCGATGCCGATGCTGCCGCCGGCGCCAGCCTTGTTCTCGACCACCACCGAGGTCCCCATCTGGGCAGAGAGCCGCTCGCCGAGCGCGCGCGCCACGGTATCGCTGATCCCGCCGGTGGGATAGGCGACGATCATGCGGATCGGACGGCTGGGGTAGTTGTCGGCGGCGGCAGCGGGCAACGCTGCAGCCATCAGGCCGGCGGCGCCAAGCGCGGCCAGCACGGGCAAGCGGGAATGAAAAGCCATGACGGGTGCGGGAAATGGAAGGGCGCGGCGCGTGGCCGCGTCGCGCTATGTTAGCCGATCGGCTGGCCGGGCTTGCGTCTCAGCGCACCAGCGGGTGCTCCGGCACCCACGACACGAACAGTTCGTTGGCGCGGTCGTACAGGCGCCAGACCGTGCCGCAGTCGCGGCAACAGAAGGTCAGCATGCTGTACGGAACGCCGGCCTGGCTCTGGCTGACCAGCGGTGCGGTATTGCGCAGCGCCAGGCAGGACGGCGGCTCGCGGCGCCGCGGATCCTCCGCCAGCGCCAGGCAGCGCTCACAGGCAGGAACAGCGGTGGGAGGAGAAACAGGGAGCGAAGGTACGGCGGACGTCATGCCCGCCATGATGCCGCAAAACGCCCGCGTGCTGCGCGCCTCGCAGCAAGGCGCGCACCATTGCGCCTTCCTGCGGCACATTCGCCACATCCATTACGATCCATCCGATTCGCGCGCATGCGCATGTATGGGACTCGCGATCTCCGCCGTCATTCGATGGCTGGCGTGCAGGCATAGGCCCCAGTGTAGGAGACGCCGCTACCAGTGAAAACGCCCCGCCGGCCGCGGGGCGCGATGGCGCTGTGTGCGCTGTGTGCGCTATGTGCGCTGGCGCGCGTCAGGCAGTCTTGCGCCTGCCGCCGAGGTCGGGCAGGAACACCGCCAGCAGGCCCAGCAGCGGCAGGTACGCGCACAGCCGGTAGACGCTCTGGATGCCGTGCGTGTCGGCCAGCCCGCCCAGCACCGCGGCGCCGATGCCGCCCATGCCGAAGGCCAGGCCGAAGAACAGGCCCGAGACCATGCCCACCTTGCCGGGAATCAGCTCCTGCGCGAACACCAGGATCGCCGAGAAGGCCGAGGCCAGGATAAAGCCGATGATGAAGGTCAGCACGCCGGTCCAGAACAGGCCCACGTGCGGCAGCACCAGCGTGAACGGCGCCACGCCGAGGATCGAAGCCCAGATCACGCGCTTGCGGCCGATGCGGTCGCCGATCGGGCCGCCCAGGATGGTGCCCGCCGCCACCGCGAACAGGAACACGAACAGGTAGACCTGCGCGGTCTGGCGCGCCAGCCCGAACTTCTCCATCAGGTAGAAGGTGTAGTACGTGGTCAGGCTCGCCATGTAGAAGTACTTGGAGAACACCAGCACCAGCAGCACCAGCATGGCCCGCACCACGACGCGCGTCGGCACCGGACTGGCCGTGGCACCGGCCGTCTTGCCCTTGCGCGCGCGATGCGCGAGTTGCTGCGCATACCAGCCGCCGATTTTCCACAGCACCACGATGGCCAGCAGCGCCGCCAGCGAGAACCACGCCACACTGGCCTGCTTGTGGACGATGCCCGCCGCCAGCAGTGGCCCCATGGCGCTGCCGCCGTTGCCGCCGACCTGGAAGATCGACTGTGCCAGCCCGTGCTGGCCGCCCGACGCCATGCGCGCCACGCGTGACGACTCCGGATGGAAGATCGACGAACCGGTGCCGACCAGCGCCGCTGCCACCAGCAGCACGCCATAGGTCGGCGCTACCGACAGCAGCAGCAGCCCGGCCAGCGTGAAGCCCATGCCGATGGCCAGCGAGTGCGGCTTGGGATGCTTGTCGGTGTACAGGCCCACCACCGGCTGCAGCAGCGATGCCGTGACCTGGTAGGTCATGGTCAGCAGGCCGATCTGCACGAAGCTCAGGTTGAAGCCGCCCTTGAGCATCGGATAGATGGCCAGGATCAACGACTGGATCATGTCGTTGAGGAAGTGCGCAAAGCTGATTGCGGACAGGACGCGGAAGCCCGTGCGCTCGGCGGATTGATCGGAATGAACGCCGGACGCAGCAGCGTTGGAGTCGATGGTTGTGCTCATTGGCGGTCTCGACAGGACGGATGACGAACCGCCGGGGGCGCTCGTCGGGACAGTAAGAAACGCGATGCTATCTGGCCGCAAGCCGCCTGTCCTGCGAGAATGGGTCCACAACCTTGGAGAAAAGGACATGCCTGCCTCACGTGTGTGGAAGCCGGCACCGGCGCAAACCCAGGCGCTGGGAGACACGTACACCAGCCCGCCGCGCTATGTGCACTTCGATCGGGGCCCCATGCCGGTCACGGCGATGGCGGCCGACTACCAGCCCGGCGACGTCACGGCCCGGCACCAGCACCCGCATGCGCAGCTGATCCACGCCGTCCATGGTGTGATGGTGGTCTCGACCGACGAGGGCCAGTGGATCGTGCCGCCCACGCGGGGCATGTGGATGCCCGGTGGCACGCTGCACTGGATCCGCATGGTGGGACAGGTGCAGATGCGCACCGCCTACATCCGGCCCGATGCAGCGCCGGACCTGCCGCTGCGCAGCACCGTGCTGGGCATCTCGCCGCTGCTGCGCGAACTGATTCTGGCCGCGATCGACGTGCCGCTGCCCTACTCCGCCGACTCGCGCGACGGGCGGCTGATGCAGTTGCTGCTCGATGAGGTGGTGCTGGTGCCGACGCTGCCGCTGCACCTGCCGCATCCGGCCGATGCCGGACTGCGCCAGATCTGCGATGCCATCATTGCCACCCCCGACACATCGCTGACGCTGGCCGACTGGGGCGAACGGCTGGGCGTCGATCCCAAGACCATCCAGCGCCGCTTCGCGCGGGAAACCGGGATGACGTTCGGGCAGTGGCGGCAGCAGGCGCGATTGCTGGCGGCGCTGGAGAGGCTGGCCGCTGGCAGCAAGGTGGTGGATGTGGCGCTCGATCTCGGTTACGAGAGTCCGAGTGCGTTTGCGACGATGTTCAAGCGGCAGTTCGGGGTGCCCCCGAGTGCGTTCTTCCGGTGAGTAGGCCGGCGGCCGTCGGTAGCGATGCGTACCGAACTACGGCGCTACGGGGGGTTACCGCGCCAGGTAACGCTCCACCAGCCTGGTCCAGTACGCTGCGCCGACGGTCAGGTTCTCGTCATTGAAGTCATAGCCGGGGTTGTGCAGCAAAGGCTGGTTCGCGCCATTGCCCAGCCGCACGAAGCATCCGGGCCGCTGCTGCAGGAAGTAGGCGAAGTCCTCGCTGCCGGTAATGCGCGCGGCCTGCGTGACCACCTTGTCGGCGCCGACCAGTTCCTCGGCGATCTGGCGCGCGAACTCGGTTTCCCTTTCGCTGTTGATCAGCACCGGGTAGCCATGCACATAGTTCACTTCGGCCACGGCGCCGTAGCCCTCGGCCTGCGAGAGCGCAAGCTGGCGGATACGGGTCTCCAGCGAGGCCCGCACTTCGGGACTGAACGAACGCACGCTGATTTCCATGCGCGCGCTGTCCGGGATCACATTCGGGGCATGGCCCGCGTGCAGCGTGCCGATGGTGACCACGGCGGTCTCGTTCGGGTCGACATAGCGCGACACCACCGACTGCAGCGCCATCACCAGGCTGCCCGCCACCAGGATCGGGTCGACCGACTGGTGCGGGCGCGCCGCATGGCCCCCCTTGCCGCGGATGGTGATGGTCACCGTGTCGCAGGCCGCCATGAACGGCCCCGCACGGAACAGGAAGTGGCCCTGCTCCACGCCCGGGTGGTTGTGCAGGCCGAAGATGGCATCGCACGGGAAGCGTTCGAACAGGCCGTCGGCCAGCATGCGCTCGGCCCCGCCGCCGGCGCCGATTTCCTCGGCTGGCTGGAAGATCAGGTGGACGGTGCCATTGAAGTTCTGTGTGCGCGCAAGCTGCTTCGCGGCGCCAAGCAGGATGGCGGTGTGGCCGTCGTGCCCGCACGCGTGCATGCGTCCTTCGTTCGCGCTCGCATACGGCAGGCCGGTGCGCTCGTGGATGGGCAACGCGTCCATGTCCGCGCGGATGCCGATGCTGCGCGCACCGGTGCCCGCCTTCAGCGTGCCGACCAGGCCGGTGCCGCCCACGCCGCGCGTGACCGTGAAGCCCCAGCTCTCCAGCAGGCTGGCGACCAGCCCGGAGGTACGGACTTCGTCAAAGGCGAGTTCGGGATTCTGGTGGATGTTGCGCCGGATGGCTTCCAGTTCGGCGCGGCTGTCCAGGGTGTCGGCCAGCGCGCAGAAACGGCGCTTCAGCGTGGTGCCGAGGTAGGACTCGATCTCGGGGGCGTGCTCGGACATGGTTTGCTCTTCTGGCAGAGACTGTGGACGGTCAGAACGCCGTCCTTATAACCAGTATTTCACGCAGAAATCGCAACGCAAACGTGATTGGTCGGATTTCATGTAAAACGATGTAATCCCGCCCTTTTCGACACCGCAACTGTTGCTCTCACGGCACGCTTTGTATGGAAACCCAACGCTTTGTATGAAAGCGTTTCGGCGGGGAACCTTGGCGGGCGCCTTGCACGCCCGCCTTTTACGCCGACCTTACGCCCGTCTCGCGCGACGCATGTCACGCGCAGTGCCGCCGCAGCGGATCACTCACGCGTAAGGCACCACCTTCTGTGCCTGCACGCCCAGGCCCTCGATGCCCAGCCGCATGGTATCGCCCGCCTTCAGGAAGCGCGGCGGCTTGAAGCCCATGCCGACGCCCGGCGGCGTGCCCGTGGCGATCAGGTCGCCGGGCTGCAGCGTCATGAAGCGGCTCACGTAGCTGACCACCGTGGCCACGTCGAAGACCATGGTCGCCGTGCTGCCTTTCTGTACGCGTTCGCCGTTGACCTCCAGCCACAGGCCCAGCGCCTGCGGATCGGGCACTTCGTCGCGCGTCACCAGCCACGGGCCGACCGGGCAGAAGGTGTCGCAGCCCTTGCCCTTGTCCCAGGTGCCGCCGCGCTCGATCTGGAACTCGCGCTCCGAGACATCGTTGACCACGCAGTAGCCGGCCACATGGCTGAGCGCGTCTTCACGCGAGACATTGCGTGCGGTACTGCCGATCACCACGCCCAGTTCCACCTCCCAGTCGGACTTCAGCGAGCCGTAGGGCAGCATCACGTCGTCGTCGGGCCCGTTGAGCGAGCTGTTGGCCTTCAGGAAGACGATCGGCTCGGCCGGGATCGGCATGCCGGCTTCGGCCGCGTGGTCCGCATAGTTCAGGCCGATCGCGATGATCTTGCCGATGCCGGTCCAGGGCACGCCAAAGCGCGCGCCCTCCACGACCGGCAGCGTGGCCGCATCCAACTGCGCCAGGCGTGCCAGCGCGTCCGGCGACAGCTGCGACGCGGTGATGTCCCCGACCACGCCGGACAGGTCGCGCACCTTGCCCTGCGCGTCGATCAGGCCCGGGCGCTCGGCGCCGGGCTGGCCAGTTCTTACCAGTTTCATTGTCTTCCCTTGGATGGTGGATTGACCTGACGGTCGGGCGCCCCTGCGAGCGAGCGGGCGACCACCGTCAGCACTTCATTGGCAGTGTTCTCGGAATGCCGGCGCAGCACTTGCGCCAGGTGCGGGCGGCCCGGCTCGCGCAGGGCCGCCATGATTTCCTCATGTTCCTCATGCGACTCCTGCCAGCGCAGCGTATCCGCGTTGGCGGCACCGCGTGCGCGGTGCACCTTGCTCATCAGCGCGGCATAGACGCCGGCCAGCACCGGGTTGGCGGCCCCGTCGATGATGAGCTGGTGGATTTCCTGGTTGATGCGGAAATAGTCGGTACGCCGCCCCGCTTCATGCGCGTCGATCATGGCCTGGTGCCGGCGCTCCAGCTTGGCCTGCGCGGCGGCGTCCAGGCGTTGCGCGGCCAGTTCGCCGGCGGTTGCCTCCAGCCCGTGCAGCGTCTCGAAGGTGGAGCGCAGTTCGTCCAGGTCCAGCGGCGCGACGCGGTAGCCGATGTACTGGCGATGCAAAACCAGCCCTTCGGCCACCAGCACCTTGAGCGCCTCGCGCAGCGGCGTCTTGGAGACATCGAACGCCTCGCAGAAGGCCCGCTCGTCGATGCGCTCGCCGGGCGGCAGTTCGCCCTCTTCGATCATCGTGCGCAGCCGCGCCGCGATTTCGGCGGACATGCCCAAAGTGCGCAGACGGGCGGTTTTCGGAAGGGTTTGTGTCACGGACGTCACCAGCATGGGGAATTTGCACCAACCGAAGGCTATCACACCCACGATTGTGCAATTACATCATCGTGAAATCAATGACTTACACGAGTTGTAATTACAGATTACGTATCCTATACTCCGGCCAGTTGCGCGATACACACTACAAACGCCTCAATCGCAGGACCAGAAGCAAAGGAGACACCCCGTCATGCAAACGACAAGCCAAGCCGGCACCCTCACGGCCACGCGCAGCAGCGTGCGCTGGAAAATCTTCCTGATGATGCTGATGCTCGTCGCGATCAACTACATCGACCGCGCGTCGCTGTCGGTAGCCATGCCGCTGATCGCCAAGGAGTTCGACCTCAGCCCCGCCATGCAGGGCCTGATCCTCAGTTCCTTCTTCTGGACTTACGCATTCATGCAGATCCCGGGCGGGATGCTGGCCGACAAATACAAGCCGCGCATCGTGATTGCCTGCGCCACCGTGTTCTGGGGCTTCTTCCAGGCCATCGCGGCGGTCTGCACCAACGCCACCTCGCTGCTGCTCACGCGGCTCGGGCTGGGCGCCGCCGAAGCGCCGATCTATCCGGCCGGCGGCAAGCTCAACGCCATCTGGATGACGCAGAACGAACGCGGCCGCGGCGCGACGCTGCTTGACGGCGGCGCGCCGCTGGGCGCGGCGCTTGGCTCGCTCATCATCGCCGGCCTGATCAGCGAGCTCGGCTCGTGGCGCATGTCGTTCGTGGTCGCCGGCGTCGGCACCGTGCTCGCCGGCTTCGTGGCCTGGTGGTACATCCGCAATTCCCCGCGCGAACACAGCGGCGTCAATGAACTGGAAGCGCGCCACATCGAGGAAGCCCAGGCGCGCGAGCACAGCGCCGAGCCGACCAACCTGTCCGGCCGTTCGCTCGACTTCTTCAAGTACCGCTCGGTCTGGTGCATGGCCATCAGCTGGATGTGCTTCAACGCCGTGTTCTACGGCCTGCTGACCTGGATGCCGACCTACCTGAGCAAGGCACGCGGCTTCGACCTGAAGACGATGGGCGGTGCGAGCTTCCTCATCTTCATGAGCGGCTTCGTCGGCGAACTCGTCGGCGGCTGGATCGCCGACAAGTGGAAGGAAGCCGGCGGCCGTCCCAACGTGGTGATGCGCACGCTGTTCGGCATCGCCGCCGTGGTCGCCACCGTGTCGATCTTTTCGGTGGCCTATGTCGCCGACGCGGTGGCCGTCGTGGCGCTGCTCTCCTCCACCATGTTCTTCCTGCGCTGGTGTGGCCTGTTCTGGTCCGTGCCGTCGATGCTGGGTACCCGCAACAAGATCGGCTTCCTGGGCGGCCTGATGAACCTGGGCGGCAATATCGCCGGCATCAGCGTACCGATCATCGTCGGCCTGATCGTGCAGGCCACCGGCTCCTACTTCCTTGCGCTGATGTTCTTCGCGGCGGCCGGCGTGGGCCTGCTGTTCGCGTCCACCGCGATCGACTACGAAACCAAGATTCCGGTCTGACCGATTCAGCGCGCGCCCGCAGCGCGCGCTCACCATACCAACGAGGTGCCGGCGCGGATGCCGGCACCCGCCACGATTCCTGAGAACCACTGCAATGACCAAGCAAATCCGCCTCGGCATGCTGACGCCGTCTTCCAACACCGCGCTCGAACCGATCACCAGCGCGATGGTCAGCGGCCTGCCCAACGTCAGCGCGCATTTCTCGCGCTTTACCGTCACCGAGATCTCGCTGCGCGACCAGGCCCTGGGCCAGTTCGACCTGGAAAAGATCCTGGGCGCCGCGCGCCTGCTGGCCGACGCGCGCGTCGATGTGATCGCGTGGAACGGCACGTCGTCGGGCTGGCTCGGCTTCGACAAGGACGAGGCGCTGTGCAAGCAGATCACCGAAGCCACGGGCATCCCCGCCACCACGTCGGTGCTCGCGCTCAACGAGATCCTGGAGAAGACCGGCGCGCGCCGCTTCGGCCTGGCCACGCCATATCTCGATGACGTGCAGCAGCGCATCGTCGCCAACTACCAGCGCAGCGGCTTCGACTGCTCGGCCGAGCGCCACCTGGACCTGCACGTGAACTACAGCTTCGCCGAGGTCGAGGAGGACACCATCCGCACCATGGTGCGCGCCCTCGCCGAAGACAAGCCGCAGGCCATCACCACGTTCTGCACCAACCTGCGTGCGGCGCACCTGGTGGAAGCACTGGAAGCCGAGACCGGCATTCCCGTGTACGACACCATCTCCACCGTCGTGTGGAAGTCGCTGCGCCTGGCCGGCGTGGATACGCGCGCGCTGACCGGCTGGGGCCGGCTGTTCCGCGAAGTCGAATAAGGCAGCGAGTCAACGAACCGGAGTGATGACCATGCCCGCAGACAATAACCTCGACCTGGTGATCCGCAATGCCGACGTGGTCACCGCTTCCGACCGCTTCCAGTGCGATATCGGCGTGCGCGACGGCCGCATCGTCGCGCTGGGCCAGGGCCTGCCGCAAGGCAACCGTGAAATCGACGCAACCGGGCTGCTGGCGCTGCCCGGCGGCGTGGACGGCCACTGCCACCTGGACCAGCCCATGCCCGACGGCATGCGCATGGCCGATGACTTCTTCACCGGCACGCGCGCGGCCGTGTGCGGCGGCACCACCACGGTGATCCCGTTCGCCGCGCAGGAAAAGGGCGCTTCGCTCAAGGCCGCGGTCGAGGACTACCACAGCCGCGCCGAAGGCCGTGCCGTGATCGACTACGCGTTCCACCTGATCGTGGCCGACCCGACGCCCGCGGTGCTGCAGGACGAGCTGCCCACGCTGATCCGCAAGGGCTATACCTCGTTCAAGGTCTACATGACCTACGACGACCTCAAGCTGTCGGACCGCGAAATGCTGGAGGTGCTCGACGTCGCGCGCGAACACAAGGCGCTCGTCATGGTCCACGCGGAAAACTCGGACTGCATCTCTTGGCTGACCGACAAGCTGACCGGGGAAGGGCGCATCGCCCCGCGCTTCCACGGCCTGGCACGTCCCGCGCCGGTCGAGCGCGAGGCCACCCATCGCGCCATCACGTTCGCCGAACTCGTCGACGTGCCGATCCTGATCGTGCATGTCTCGGGCAAGGAAGCGATCGAGCAGATCCGCTGGGCGCAGGGCAGGGGACTGAAGATCCTGGCCGAGACGTGCCCGCAGTACCTGTACCTCACCGCCGATGACATGGGCCTGCCCGGTGATGACGGCTACGAAGGCGCCAAGTGCGTCTGCAGCCCGCCGCCGCGCGACCCCGAGAACCAGGCCGCCGTGTGGCGCGCGCTGGTCAACGGCGTGTTCAGCGTGTTCTCGTCGGACCACGCGCCGTTCAGCTACGACGATCCGCAGGGCAAGAAGCTTGGCGGCAGCACCGAGCATTCGTTCGACCATATTCCCAATGGCGTGCCCGGCATCGAAACGCGCCTGCCGCTGCTGTTCGACGGCGTGGCGCGCGGCAAGCTGTCGCTGCACCAGTTCGTCGAGCTGACCTCGTACCGTCCGGCCAAGATCTACGGCCTGTATCCGCGCAAGGGCACCATCGCGGTCGGCGCCGATGCGGACATCGTGCTGTGGGATCCCGTGCGCAAGGTGCGCATCACCAACAGCGCGCTGCATCACGCGGTCGACTACACGCCGTATGAAGGCATCGAGGTGACGGGCTGGCCCGTGACCGCCTTCTCGCGCGGCGACATGCTGGTGAGCAACGGCGAGTACCTGGAGCCCGCGGCCGGACGCGGCAGGTTCCTCGAAGCCGGGCAACCCGAGGTCTGAACCAGAACCCATCGCAAACCCATCATGAATCTCCTGATCGTCAACCCCAACATCAGCGAGTCGGTCACCGACCTGATCCACGCGGAAGCCCTGCGCACCGCCGCACCCGAAACGAACATCACCATGGCCACCGCGCAGTTCGGCGTGGCCTATATCGAAACGCGCTTTGAAGCGCTGGTCGGTGGCTACGCGACCGCGTGCGCCGCCGCCGGGCATGCCGGCAAGTTCGACGGCCTGGTGGTCGCCGCGTTCGGCGACCCGGGCCTGGCCGGGCTCAAGGAGCTGTTCGACGTGCCCGTGGTCGGCATGACCGAGGCCGCACTGGCCAGCGCCTGCCTGCTCGGCCAGCGCTTCTCGATCATTGCGATCTCGCATCGGATCGAGGCGTGGTATCGCGAATGCGTGGCAAGCAACGGCCTCTCCTCGCGCCTGGCCAGCATCCGTTCGCTGCAGGAACCGCTGCGCGATATCGGCAGCGTGCAGGAAGACCATGCCGCACGGCTGGAAGAACTCAGCCTGCAGGCCGTGCGCGAAGACGGCGCCGACGTGATCATCGTCGCCGGCGCGCCGCTCGCGGGGCTGGCGCGTTCGCTCAAGGGACGCATTCCGGTGCCGGTCGTCGACGGCGTCAGCAGCGCCGTGCGCCATTGCGAAACGCTGGTCGCGCTGCAGGCCGGCACCACGCGCGAAGGCAGCTTCGCGCGCCCGCCGCGCAAGCCCAACGCGGGCCTGCCGGCAGCGCTCGCGCAGCTGCTCGCCTGAGCGCACGCCCCCGTGCAAACTTGCGGGGCCGCTGCGCGTCCCTGCGCATTGCCTGCCCATTGCCCGCCACCCGGGCGCGTCCTAGACTGCCTGCACGGCCACTGCACGACGCAGTGGCCGCCCAACGCGACATAGGACAGCCTGATGAAGCTCTACTATTCCCCCGGCGCCTGCTCGATGGCGGTCCACATCGCCCTGCGTGAAGCGGGCCTGCCCGTCACGCTCGCCAGGGTCGACCTGATCCATCACAAGCTGGTGGAAGCCGAGAACGGCACCGACGACTACTACGCGATCCATCCGCGCGGCTACGTGCCCCTGCTGCAGCTTGACGACGGCTCGCGCCACAGCGAAGTGGGATCACTGCTGCAGTACATCGCCGACCTGGTGCCCGAACGCAAGCTGCTGCCGGCTGCCGGTACGCGCGAGCGGCTGGAAGCGGCGAGCTGGCTCACGCTGGTTTCCACCGAACTGCACAAGGTATTCAGCCCGTGGCTGTGGCACAAGGAAACCGCCGACAGCACCGCGCGGGCGTGCAAGGCGAAGCTACAGCTGCGCTTCGCCGAACTCGACCGCCACCTGAAATCGCGCGAGTACCTGACCGGCGGCACCTTCACCGTGGCCGATGCCTACTGCTTCACGATCATGGGCTGGGCGCGCATGCTGATGATGCCGCTGACGGCCTACCCGTCGCTGCAGCAATACCTCTCGCGCGTCGCCGCGCGCCCCGCCGTGCAGGCAGCCATGCGCGCGGAAGGCCTGATCCGCGACTGATCAGGCCATCGTGGCGCGGGCTGACGGCACGCGATAGTGCTTCGCCGTGAGCAGGTCCAGCCCGCATTGCAGGTTATCGACCCAGTCGATCAGGCGCGCCACCATGGCCTTGCCGCGAAACGACGGGCCGTGCTGCGGCACGATCCATTCGATATCGAGCGTGCGCGCCATGGCCGCCCACAAGCGGCAGGCGCGGTTGCCGCTCATGTAGCGCTGGTGGAACGGCAGCATGCGCGGTGCGTGGGCATCGAAATCCGTGACGGTGGTGCCGGCCTCGGCGGCGCTCGTCATGGCCGCGCCGAGGTCGCCCGAGAACAGGATCTTGCTGACCGGATCGTAGAACTGGAAATTGCCCTCGGAATGCAGGAAGTGCGCCGGCAGGGCAACCAGCGAACCGCGGCCCAGCGGGATATGCGCGCCGGCATCGGGAATGGTTACGATGCGGCCGGCGGTCTTGCCCGCCTGGCAGAAATGCGGAAGGAAGCGCGCCCAGACCTTGGAGATCAGCACCTGGCAATCCGACCCCGTCAGCCAGCGTCCGACCGAGGCGACGATATCCGGATCGGCGTGCGAGGCCAGGACGTAGTCGAGCTGCTTGGGCGGAAAGTAGCGGCCGATGGCCAGGTACAGTTCGCTGTAGGTCATGTTCCCGCCAGGATCGATCAGCGCGCCGTGGCCGTGGTCCACCACCAGGAACTGGTTGGTCTGCACCACCTCGCCATGCGCTTCCTCGACCAGGTCGGCAAACATCAGGCAGGTGTGTCCGTCTGCGTCGTACAGGGTGATGCCCATCGTCTGGTCCCGCCGTCTGAAAGACGCGACGTTAATCAGCGGGCAGCAATGGGAGCTTGATGCAGGTCAATTTCCCTAAGCAAAACAGCCCGGCCATGGCCGGGCTGTCGCAAGCGAAAGACAGGAAACGGAGGGCTCAGCGCGGGCTGGCCAGCAACTGCTCGATCGTTGCCACGAACTGCTTGTCATCCGGCGTGGTCTTGCTGTTGTAGCTGGCCACCACCTTGCCACTGCGGTCGATCAGGTATTTGTAGAAGTTCCACTTCGGCGCAGTACCGGTTTCCTTCGCCAGCAGCGCGTACATCGGATTGACATCGCCGCCGCGCACGTGCGACTTGCCGAGCATCGGGAACTTGACGCCGTAGGTGTTGTAGCAGAAGTCGGCGATCTCCTTGGCCGACCCCGGCTCCTGCGAGAAGTCATTGGACGGGAAGCCCAGCACCACCAGCCCGCGGTCGCGGTACCGGGAATAGAGCGCCTCCAGCCCTTCGTACTGCGGCGTGAAGCCGCAATAGCTCGCGGTGTTGACCACCAGCACCACCTTGCCGGCGTACTGGCAAAGGTTCTGCGGTGCCTCGTCCTGCAGGCGCGGGAACTGGAAGTTGAGCGAGGCCGGGCAGTTGCCGGCCGCGGCGGCCGGGATGGCGGCCGGCTTGTCCGCAGCACGCGCCGGGTGCGGCAGGAGCGTGGCACTGGCAGCGGCAAGCGCCAGCGCCGCAGCAAGCATGGCAGGACGCAGTGAAGCAGCGGCTAGGGCGGTGTGGCGGCGGTTCATGCGATGTCTCCTGTCTTCATATGGGGGGCGTCTCGCTGTATCGGGTACGCAATAGTCTACGCCCTTGCCTGGCTTGCCGCCGGCGGCCGCTAGTCCATGGCCAGCGTGGCGGCGTGTTCGGTGACGCTGCCGCGCAGTTCCAGGTCCGGCATGCAGCGCACGATGCCCAATGCCAGGAGCGCAGCCACGGCACCCGCGGCGAAGATCAGCTGGAAGCCCGATTCGACGCCCGCGGCAAGCACCTCCCGCACCATCGGCGAGAGCTGCGCGAGTGCTTCGCTGCCGTGCCGCAGCGCCCCCAGGTCCAGCGCTTGCGTCACGCCGGCGGCGGCCGTCGCGTGGCGGAACTCCAGCGTCAGCAGCGTGCCCGCCAGCGCGCCGCCAAGCGCGCTGCCGAGCGAGCGCAGCACCAGCAGTGCGCCGGTGCCGGCGCCGGTGTCGCGGCGCTCCAGCGTATTCTGCACGCTCATCAGCGTGCCGACCATGGCCATGCCGAGGCCGACGCCACCCACGGCCATCGCCATCAGCACCATCGCCAGCGGCACGGCGGGCGTGGACAGCGCCAGCACCGCGAGCCCGAGCACGCCCGCCACGAAGCCGGCTGTCAGGATGCCGCGCATGCGGCCCACGCGCGGCGCCAGCCACGCCACGATGAAATTGCCCGCCACGGTGGCCAGCAGGAACGGCATCACCAGCAGGCCCGACATCGACGCGTCGGCGCCGCGCACGAGCTGGAAATGCAGCGGCAGGGCGAAGATGCACAGGAAGATGTTCAGCGCGGCCAGCGCCGACGCCGCGACGCCCATCACATAGGCACGGTTGGCGAACAGCCGCGGCGGCAGCATCGGGTCGGCGGCGCGGCGCTCCTGCCAGGCCAGCGCGGCGACGGCGGCCACGGTCAGCAAGGCCAGCAGGCCAAGCTGCGGCGACAGCCAGTCGAACACGTCGCCGCCCCAGCTCATCGCCAGCAGGAACGCGATGATCGCCACGGCGAGCAGCACGGCGCCCAGCCAGTCCACGCGCGCACGGCCGCCGCGCACGGGCAGCATGGCGAGGCCTCGGTAGCACATCACCATGGCCAGCCCGCCCAGCGGCAGGTTGATCCAGAACAGCCAGCGCCACGACGTGTTGTCGGACACCCAGCCGCCCACCAGCGGCCCGGCGATCGACGCCACCGCCCACACCGTGGCCAGGTAGCCCTGGTAGCGCCCGCGCTGGCGCGGCGCCACCACGTCGGCAATAGCGGCCTGCGCCAGCGACAACAGCCCGCCCCCGCCGATGCCCTGCAGCGCGCGGAACAGGATCAGCTGGCCCAGCGATTGCGCCATCGCGCATGCGGCCGAGGCCAGGATGAACAGCGTGATCGCCACCATCAGCAGCCGGCGCCGCCCGAAACTGTCGGACAGCTTGCCGTACAGCGGCGTGGCGACCGTCGAGGTGATCAGGTACGCGGTCACGATCCACGACAGGTGCCCGAACCCGTTCAGGTCATTGGCAATCGCCGGCACGGCCGGAATGACCACGGTCTGGTCCAGCGCCGCCAGCAGGATGCAGAGCACGATGCCGCCGATGACGCGCATGATGGCGTGGTGGTCGCTGGCGGAGACAAGGGGAATCGAAGCGTTGGCCTGACTGGCCGGGGTAAGCGAGGACATGGGCAGAACAACAGCAAGCGCGCAGCCAGATGGCCGCAAGCGGGCAACAAATCAGGGGACTGGCCGGCCGGGAGTCCAGGCGCGCGGCGGGTTGAGACGGAGGGCGCCGCGGCGGATGGCCGGATTCACGAATTCAGCAACCGCATAATTATATGCGTGTATCGCATATGGCGTGCGGCTGTGCAACAACGAGGCGGTCAGGAACGGTGACTCCCGACCGAATGCGCCTAATCCGGCACCGAAAAGGACCGGGGCAAAGGCAGCGGTGCGCCTGGTGCGCACCGCGCTGGGAATCCGGCAGCTAGCGGCTGCCGCCGTGGATATAGTGCTCGAGCTGCTCGATGATGAACTGCTGCTCGGAGATGATGTCCTTCACCAGGTCACCGATCGACAGCATGCCGAGCAGGTCTTCGCCGTTCATCACCGGCAGGTGGCGCATGCGATGCTTGGTCATCAGCGCCATGCACTCGTTGGTGCTCTGGTCCCCGCTGACGTAGATGACCGACGACGTCATGATGTCGCGCACCAGCGTGTCGCGCGACGAACGCTGCATCAGGATCACCTTGCGCGCATAGTCACGCTCGCTCAGGATGCCAACGATCTTGCCGTGCTCCATCACCAGCACGGCACCGATGCCTTTTTCCGCCATCAACTGCAGCGCGGCATACACCGTCGCCGTGGGCGGAATGCTGAAGATGGACTGGCTTGGCTTGGACTCTACGACCTGGCGTGCGGTTGTCATCACCCACTCCTCTTCTGTCGATCATGCGCGGCGGCAGAAATGCCATGTCCTCCAGATTAGCAAAGGATCGGGCGCCGTTACAGGGTGACTTACACGAATCTTCCTAAACACAGATCTGTACGAAACTGTCAGGTGCCCGACGGTACCGGGCCGCTATGCCTGCGGGGCACCACCGAGTGCCGCCAGGCAAATGCGCCCCATCTGCTCCTGCCACGCATCGCCCGGCAAGGCAGCCTCATGCAATAACAGCCGGTAGCGGCGCGCGCCCCACACGGCCACCACCAGCGACACAACGGTTGCCTGGTCAACCATGACGGGCAGGTCATCGCAGGCAGCCAGCGCGCGCTGCCACGCCTGCGCCAGTTCGTCGAACACCCGCCGGTGATGCTTGGGCTCGGCGATGCGCGCTTCGAGCATCAGCATCTCGTGGTCGAACACGATGCCCGAGGCGGCATCGTCGGCCCCGCAGGTGATCGCCACCAGCCGCGCCACGCGCGTACGCCAGTCCTGGCCGACGGCCTGGGTGACCTCGGCATCGATGCGCCCCAGCAACCATTCCACCGTATGCCGTACATAGCCGGAGAGTAGCGCTTCCTTGCCCGGGAAGTACTCGTACAGCGTACCGACCGAGAATCCAGCCTCCAGCGCCACCGCCCGCGTGGTCACGGCGTCCCATCCGCGGGCGCGCCAAATCCGAACAAAGGCGTCGTAGATGGCGTTGACGGTGAAGCGGGCGCGCTGCTGCGACGGGCGCTTGAGCGGCTTGCTGCGCGGCGCGGGGCGCCCCGGCTTTGCGCCCTGGCCTCGCTCCGCATTTCCGAACCCGGCTGCGGGCAGGCGGCGATAAATTCCTGGCATCGGGTTTTGGCTTCGTTCCGTAGCAAAAGCCGGAACCAACTCACAGGGGGGACAAGATGACCAACACGCCATCCACCATTGCCGTCACGCGGCTGTTCACACGCAAGGATGCCCTAAACGAAAGCCGGCTGGAAGCCGGCACGGAGCGCGCCGATGCCGCCGATGCCGAGGTGCTGTTGCGCATCGACCGCTTTGCGCTGACGACCAACAACATCACCTACGCGGCCTTCGGCGATGCCATGCAGTACTGGGACTTCTTTCCCACCGGACAGCCGGGCTGGGGCCACATGCCGGTGTGGGGCTTTGCCGATGTGGTGGCCTCGGGCGTGGAGGGCATCGATGTCGGAGAACGCTTCTATGGCTACTTTCCCATCGCCAGCCATCTGCGCGTGCAGCCCGTGCGCGTGACGGAACGCGGCTTCTACGATGGCGCCGAGCATCGCGGCAAGCTGACATCGGCGTACAACCAGTACACGCGCGTCAGCCAGGACGCAGCCTACGCGCACGAACTGGAGTCCTACCAGATGCTGTACCGGCCGCTGTTCATCACCTCGTTCATGCTGGCGGATTTCCTGCAGGACAACCGCTTCTTCGGCGCCACGCGGCTGGTCGTGTCCAGTGCGTCGAGCAAGACCGCGTACCGTACGGCACCGCGTTTTGCCTGCAGGCGCTCCCGGGCATTTCCCTGGTTGGCCTGACCTCCTCACGCAATCGCGCCTTCGTCGAGGGCCTGCGCTGCTACGGCGAAACCATCACTTATGACCAACTCGACACGCTGACGACGGACACGCCAACGCTCTACGTCGACTTTTCCGGCGATGAATCGTTGCGCGCACGGGTCCACCAGCACTTCGGCGCCTCGCTCGTCTATGACTGCTACGCCGGCTCCGCGCAGAACACCGCCTTCCTGCGCGACCTGCACCTGCCCGGGCCCAAACCCGAGTTCTACTTCGCGCCCGTGCAGATCCGCAAGCGCAACGCCGACTGGGGACCGCACGAAGTCAATCGCCGCTTCAACGCCGCCCAGCGGGCGTTCATCGACCACGCGCGCGAACCCGGCAACGGCTGGCTGTCGCTGATTCAGGAACGGGGATTCGGCGCGGCGCAGGAGAGGATCGCGCGGCTGGTGGCGGGCGGCGGAGAGCCGAGGGAAGGCTATGTCGTGGAACTGGGCTGAATGTTGACACTGAATGCTGACCAGTTGACCAGCGTCCCGCCGCAGGCGGGCGGGACGCTCCGAACCACCTACTCCGTCAGCATCCTCACCTTCACCTTCTTCCCCTTGACCTTGCCGGCATTGAGCCGGCGCACCGCTTCCCGGCCGATGGCACGATCCACCGCGATGTAGGTCGACATCTCCATCACGTTGATCTTGCCGATCTGTTCCTTGGTGAAGCCGGCGTCGCCCGTCAGCGCGCCCAGGATATCGCCCGGACGGATCTTTTCCTTGCGCCCGCCCAGCATCTGCAGCGTGACCATGGATGGCAGCAGGCGCTCGTTGCTGGCAGGCCGCAGTTCCGCCAGTGCGTGCCATTCGAATTCCCCGCCGTGGTGCTGCTCCAGGTTGCCCACGCGCCCCATCTCGTCCATGCTGACCAGGCTGAAGGCCCAGCCGTCCTCGCCGGCACGGCCGGTGCGGCCGATGCGGTGGATGTGGATTTCGGGGTCGGGCGTGACTTCCACGTTGATGACCGCTTCGAGTTGCGCGATATCCAGCCCGCGCGCGGCCACGTCGGTCGCCACCAGCACCGAGCAGCTGCCGTTGGCGAACTGCACCAGCACCTGGTCGCGGTCGCGCTGCTCCAGGTCGCCGTGCAGGGCCAGCGCCTGGAAGCCTTGCGCGCGCAGCAGGTCCACCAGGTCGCGGCAGCGCGCCTTGGTATTACAGAACGCCAGCGTGCTGGCCGGACGGAAATGGTCCAGCAGGCGGCCCACGGCGCCCAGCCGCTCGCCCTCATCGACCTCATAGAAATACTGGCGGATGCTGGTGCTGTCGTGCCGCTCGGCCAGCTTGACCTCCTGCGGCTTGCGCAGGAACTTCTGGGTGAGCTTGTCGATGCCGGGCGGATAGGTCGCCGAGAACAGCAGCGTCTGGCGCTCGCGCGGGCAGCGGCTGGCCACGTAGGCAATGTCGTCGAAGAAGCCCATGTCGAGCATGCGGTCCGCTTCGTCGAGCACCAGCGTGCTGATCGCCGACAGCTCCAGGCTGCCGCGGTCGATATGGTCGAGGATACGGCCCGGCGTGCCCACCACGACGTGCGCGCCATGGACCAGGCTGTCGACCTGCGGGCGCATCGGCGAACCGCCGCACAGCGTCAGCACCTTGATGTTCTCTTCGGCGCGCGCCAGGCGGCGGATTTCCTGGGTGACCTGGTCGGCCAGCTCGCGTGTGGGGCACAGCACCATGGCCTGCACGTCGAAGCGGCGCGTGTCCAGCCGGTGGAGCAGGGCCAGCGCAAACGCGGCAGTCTTGCCGCTGCCGGTCTTGGCCTGGGCAATCAGGTCATGGCCGGCCAGCGTCAGCGGCAGGCTGGCGGCCTGGATCGGCGTCATCTCGTCATAGCCGAGCTGGGCCAGCGTGGCCAGCATGGACGGCGACAGGGGCAGGGCGGAGAAATCCGCGGCGGGGGCGCCGGCTTGCGGCGATTGCGAGTTTTCGTTCATGCCGGATTGTAGCAACGGGGTTTCGGTCAACCGCCCTCAGGCGCGCTTTTTCGCCGGCACCGGTTCCCGCGGCTCCCATCCCAGACGCGCAAGCAGTGCCTGCGCGGCCGCCGGGGCGCGTTCCTTGGCGCCGTTGATGAAGAAGATGAAGACTTCACGTTGTCTGGCTGCCGGCGGCTTGTCTTCCACCTGCTCCAGCTCCGCCGGTGCCTTGCCCGCGGCCCAGGCATGCGCGTGCCCGGCCCATGCATCGAGCGCCTTCGGCCCGTAGCCGGTCTTCAGCTTCTCGCTGCTGTCCATCAGGCGCGCATAGACGAAATCCGTGGTCAGGTCCGCGATCGACGGAAACTTCGGCGAATCGGTGTAGACCGTGGCGGCCTGGTACTTTCGCGCGAGCTTCAGGTACTCGGGCGACCTGAAACTGTCATGCCGCACTTCCAGCACGTGGCGCAGTTTCACGCCTTCCACCGAATCGGGCAGCAATTGCAGGAAGGCCTCGAAATCCTCGGCGTCGAACTGCTTGGTCGGGGCGAACTGCCAGACCAGCGGCCCGAGTTTCGGGCCAAGTTCCGCAATGCCGCTGTCGATGAAGCGCGCGACCGAGTCGCCGGCTTCCGCCAGCACGCGGCGGTTGGTGGCAAAGCGCGAGGCCTTCACCGAGAACATGAAATCATCGGGCGTTTCATCGCGCCACTTGGCGAACGACGTGCGCTTCTGGGTGCCGTGATAGGTGCTGTTGATCTCGATGGCCGTCAGGTGGCGGCTCGCGTATTCAAGCTCGCGCGACTGCGCGAGCCCTTCGGGATAGAAGTTGTCGCGCCACGGCGCGTAGCTCCATCCACCGATGCCGACGCGTATCAGGGAACCGGCCGTGCCCGCTGCACCGGCCTTGCGCCGCGAAGCAGGCTGCGGTGCCGAGGCAGGCGATTCATCTGGCGTGGCTGCGGACTTGCCCGCGGTACGTGCTGCCATGGCGCGATACTCCGGGGAAGGGAGATTCAAAGTCTAGCGGGAAACCACGGCCAGCGGGAATGAAAAGACGGGACCGCCCAGGGAAGGCCGGCAACGAAAAAGCCGGAAGCAGGCTTGCGCCCCTTCCGGCTCGTCCGACCGCGGCTGGCTTCGCTCAGAACGAGAAGTTCTGGACCACGTCGGCGCTGTTTACATCCACCTGCTGCGTTGCCACCACGCCAGCGGAGCTGGTGGCCTGCACGCTGTATTTGCCGCCTGCCGCGCCATCAGGCTGCAGCGGGATCGGCAGCGCTGCCTGGTACGTGCCGATCACCGGCGCGGCAACCGGCAGCGCCGGCGCGGCCGCGAAGAAGCTGTAGGCACCGGTATCGCTCGCGGCAGCCGTCGCGGCGATCTCGAAGGTACCGCCGCTGACCAGTTGCAGCGCGCGCAGCGTCGCCTCGGCAGATGCCGGCGAGACCGTCCCCGAAACCCGGCGGTAGGTCGAGGTCGGCAGCGACATCGGTGATGCGGAGGTCGAGATCGCGGTGCTGCCGCCCGCCACCACCGGCACGCCGCGCACGATACCCGTGCCGCGGCCATTGGCAGCGCCCGGCACCACCACGACATCCACCGCGCCGGCAGTGCTGCTCTGCTCGATCGGCGACAACGTGAAGTTGCCGTTGGCATCCGCCACCGTGGCCTTCACCACCACGCCATTGCGCTCGGCATAGACGCTTGCGCCCGGGGCCGAACCCACCACGCCGGTCACCGCGCCGCTGACCACGGTCGGTACCGCCGTCACCACCGGCTTCAGGCCAAAGCTGCCGTTGCCACGCTTCACCACCGACTTGCAAGCGTCGAAGTCCAGCACCAGGTCGGTCAGCGTGCCGGACGATACCGTGAATGGCCGGTTGATCTTGATGCCGGACTGCACCGCACTCGGCGTATCCAGCGATTGCTCGGTGCCGCCGGTAGGCACCACCGAGTTGGCCAGCGCCGCCGAACCGCCCCCGGTGTTGGCGTCAAGCACCAGTCGCACCTGCTGGTAGTTGCCGGCTGGCAGTGCGGTCTGGCCCAGCGAAGTGAGCACGCCGTTGGTCAGCGACAGCAGATCGATCTTGCGCGCGGGCGACACGTCGATGTTGACCCAGCCGCTGGCAGTGGGATCGGCGTTGGCGCTGGTATGCACGCGCACCCTGTTGACGGTCACGAAGACATGGTCGAAGCCGCAGGCCGGCGCGTCAGTCATCGAGACCTTCAGCGTCCCCTGGCCGCCGCCACCCGAGTCATCGCCACCGCCACCACCGCACGCTGCCAGCCCAAGGGCGCCGGACAGCGCCACGATGCGCATGGCCCTGGAAGAAAAACAGAAAGAAAAAGCCGACACGGTATGTCTCCGCTCGTTTGTTTATGGGGTGCGCCGAGGATATGTTGCAACGTGCATATTCGCTGTAAGTGTTTGTAATGCGTTGTAAAGAAGCTTCCTCCATGTCTGCACGACCATTCAGGCGAACGGGTGCGGCCAGCTTCCGAGTGACCATGCAGTGCAGCGTCGCTTTTGCTGCGTCGCCATCGCGGCAGCAAGCATTGCCATTGACCATGGTTGCCGCGACCTCGCGCTGCACGGCGACACGCATTGCATGGCGGCGCAACGTCTCGCCATGCGTCGCTCGACGCCCCGGATCCCCGTGACGAACAGATACGTGAAAGCGCGCGCCGGGGCGACTCCGAGCGACGAAACGCGCACAAAACTGGTGGATTGCACCACCAACCTGCGTCGAATCCACGGTAACTGACGCGCCCACCTCAAGTCGGCCGGAGGGCCTCCGTTTACCTGCGCTGTGGAGATCCCACCTGCAACGCCCCCAACCATTCCCTACGAAGGAAAACTGCCCCGATGTTCAACACCATCCGTGCCCGGATCATGGCCCTGTGCGTGGCCATTGTCGTCATCGCACTGGCCGTCAACGCTATGCTCGGCCAGCTGGTCGCCAACCGCTACAACAACGAAGCCATCGACAGCAGCCTGACGGCCGTACAGAACGGCCACGCCGCCGCCATCTCCGACTGGGTTGCCTCGCACAGCCAGATGATCAACTCGCTGCAGGACGCCGTGCAGCAGCCCGAACCCGACGCCGCGCTGAAACAGATCGCCGATGCCGGCGGCTTCACCAACGTCTACGTCGGCTACGCGGACAAGACCGCCAGGTTCTCTAACCCGACCGGCATCCCGCCCGGTTACGATCCCACCGGCCGCCCCTGGTACAAGCAGGCCGTCGGCGCCGGCAAGCCGGTGGTGACGCCGCCCTATGTCGATGCCGGCACCGGCAAGCTGGTGGTCGCGTTCGCGGCACCGGTGGTCCGCGACGGCGGCGTGAAGGGCGTTGTCTCAGGCGACGTGGCCATGGACACCGTGATCGCCAACGTCAAGGCGATCCACCCCACGCCGGCGAGCTTCGGCATGCTGGTGTCGAAGAACGGCCTGATCGTCGCCCACCCCGACGACAAACTCACGCTCAGGCCCGTGTCGGAACTGATCCCGGCGCTGGGCGCCGACCAGCTCGCTTCGCTGCCGGGCGCGGCCCGGCCGCTCGAAGTGGAAGTCGCCGGCGTCGCCAAACTGCTGCGCGCGCGTGAGATCCCGAACTCCGACTGGATGGTGATCGTCGCACTGGACAAGTCCGAGGCCACCGCCGGCATGCGTTCGACGCTGATCGCCGCGGTGGTGGCGCTCATCATCATCGCGTGCGTGGCGGCGGTGGTGGCCGGCGCGGTAACAGCCGTATCGTTCCGCCGCCTGTCGCAGATCTGCGATGCCATGCGCGCGATCGGCTCCGGCGATGGCGACCTCGCGCAGCGCCTGCCTGCCCACGGACGCGACGAAGTCGCGCAGATCGCGGTGGCATTCAATACGTTCGCCGACAAGCTCTGCACCGTCATGCGCGAAATCCGCGAGGCCAGCGAATCCGTGCGCGCCGCCTCCGAGGAAATCGCAGCCGGCAACGTCGACCTGTCGCGCCGCACGGAAAGCGCCGCGGCCAGTCTCGAGCAGACCGCGGCGTCAATGGAAGAGATCACGGCCACCGTATCGCAATCCGCGAACTCGGCAAGCCAGGCCAATGAATCCGTCGGCGCGGCGTCGCGCGTCGCCGCGAACGGTGGCGTGGTGATCGGCGAAGTGATCCGCACCATGGGCGAGATCGAAAGTGCCTCGGTGCGTGTGTCGGACATCATCAGCGTGATCGAAGGCATTGCCTTCCAGACCAACATCCTCGCGCTGAACGCGGCCGTTGAAGCCGCGCGCGCAGGCGACCAGGGACGCGGCTTCGCAGTGGTGGCGGGCGAGGTGCGCGCGCTGGCGCAACGCAGCGCGCAGGCGGCCAGGGAAATCAAGACGCTGATCGAATCGACCGTGGGCAGCGTGACCACCGGCTCGGGCCAGGTGCAGCGTGCCGGCGAGACCATGCATGAGATCGTCAGCAACGTCTCGAAGGTGACCAGCATCATCTCGGAGATCACGCACGCCGCCATCGAGCAGACGCGCGGCATCCAGGAAGTGAACAAGGCCGTCACGCAGCTGGACGAGATGGTGCAGCAGAACGCGGCGCTGGTGGAGCAATCCACGGCCGCGGCATCGGCGCTGCAGACGCAGGCGGCGAGCCTCGCGGGGGCGGTGGGGCAGTTCAGGCTCGGTTGAGTTGCCCGGCCCCGGTTGCGTGCCCCGCGATCCTGCGCGGGCACGCAGCCGCCATCATGACGCCAGCGTATTCAGCCGCGCATCGAGCCGCCCGCGCGTAATCGCCGCGATCTGCGCCAGCGCCTCGTCGAGCTCCACGGGCGTGCTGCGGTCGACACGGCGCTCCAGCGCGGCGAAGATGCCCTCGCGCGTGTAGTGCCGCACGCAGATGATGAACGGGAAACCGTGGCGCGCGAGATAGGCCGCGTTCATGCGGTCGAGCGACGCTTCCTGCTGCGCCGACATCGCATCGAGCCCCGCGCTCCTCTGTTCCGCATTCGAGTCCGCCGTCATCGTGCCCGCGCGGATGTTGGCGCCGGACAGCAGCGGGTGCAGGTTGAGGAAATCGCGCTGGCCCTTGTCGTCGAGCTGGCGCACCACGTCCATCATCGCGTCATGCAGCGCCGCCACCGACGCAAACGGGCGCTGCGCCCAGGCCCCCGCCGCCGCCTGCGGAAAGTGCTCGAACACGCTGCCGAACACGCGCGCGAAGCCCGCCTGGTCCAGCGCGTTGACCGGCGCGAGATCGATTGACTGTGACATGGACTGCTCTCCCGTAGAACCCGCCGCGTTGGCAGGGCATGGTCGTTGAATACGGGCCGAGTATAGGAAGCGCTCCGGGCAGCGGCGAGGCCCGCCACCCTATAGGTCCCATAACAGAATCCGATACGGCTAGGCTTGCCGCATGTCGCGCAGATTGCGCAACGCTTGCGAGGCCGTCGTCAGCATGCCGCGCAGCCACATGTGCGCGGCCGAGCGGTGGCGCGACGGGTGCCACAGCTGGTAGAAGCGCATGAACGGGAAGTCGATCGGCGGCCTGAGCACCGCCACCGGCACATGCTGTGCGTGATAGTTGGCAAAGTGACGGCCCGTGGTCAGGATCAGGTCGGTGCCGGGGATCAGGCTCGGCGCCAGGTTGAAGTAAGGGCAGCTCACGCGGTTGTCGCGGTGTACGCGCATGGTGCTGAGTCCCGAATCGACCAGCCCGCGCTGGTCGCGCGAATAGGGCGTGGGCACGATATGCGCCGCACCGAGGTAGGCCTGCGCGGTGAACTTGCCTGGCTGGTTATGCACGCTGTCCTGCGCCACCATGCAGACCACCTCGTCCTCCAGCAGCACCGACAGGTGCAGGTGTTCCGGCGGGTTGGGCCAGTTGCCGATGACGATATCCGCCGTGCCTTCCGACAAGGCCTGCTCGTAGTCGAAGCTCGCGCTCAGCGGCACGGCCACCAGGCGCGCGTGCGGCGCCGCGCGGCGGAACTCGCGCACCACGTGCGCAAAGAAGGGCGGCGCCAGGTAGTCGGGCATCGCCACGGTGAAGGTCTGCTCGGTGGTGGCCGGATCGAAGCGGTCATCCGACACCAGCAGATTGTCCAGCGCGCTGAGCGCGGCCTGCGCGTTGCGCGCGATCTGCAGGGCGCGCTCGGTCGGCACCATCACGTTCTTTTCGCGCGTGAGCAGCGGGTCGTTGAAGATCACGCGCAGCCGCTTGAGCGCCGAGCTGATCGCCGGCTGCGACTGGTTCAGGCGAATGGCCGTGCGCGAGACGCTCTGTTCGGCAATCAGGATGCACAGCACGCGCAGCAGGTAGGTATCGAAGGGGTCGTCGGCGCGAATCATAGTGATGTCCTGGGCGAGAATGACAGCTGGGTGCAGCCGGCGACGCAATCGTCGCAGGATCCCTGCCTGCCAATGGCGACTTTGTAGCGTGTCGCGCACCGCACGGCAACGCGGTCGAACCCGGAGGCGATCGGGGCTTGCCGAAACCGACACCCGCCCAGGGATCTGAAACGGGCAGGCTAGGGTAATCCATAGGTCCGCGAACGCGTCCCGCGATCGCCCGCAAACCCGCCCCACACAAGGCTTTCCGCCCCATATCGATGCTGATATAGGGCCTATACCAGCCCTCCCGTTCCGCCCCGTCAGGCCGTTCCTATACTTGCTTCCAACCAAACGGACGGCGCCCGCCGCACCGCCTTCGGGCACCCGGGCCGCACGACGCAAACCGACAAGACAGGAGACACCATGTCCATCACCAAGCAAGGCGTGCCGATCTTCGCCGGCACGGCGGATGACGCCGAAGCCAGCGTCTACCGCAAGGTTTCCTGGCGCCTGCTGCCCTTCCTGGGCGTGCTGTGGGTGCTGGCCTGGCTGGACCGCGTGAACATCGGCTTCGCCAAGCTGCAGATGCTCGATTCGCTGCAGTTCAGCGAAGCGGTGTACGGGCTCGGCGCCGGCATCTTCTTCATCGGCTATTTCCTGTTCGAAGTGCCGTCGAACATGCTGCTGCAGAAGATCGGCGCCAAGAAGACCATCATGCGCATCACCATCTGCTGGGGCGTGATCTGCATGCTGCAGACCCATGTCACGACGCCCACGCAGTTCTACACGCTGCGCTTCCTGCTCGGCGCGTTCGAAGCGGGCTTCTATCCGGGCGTGATCCTGTATCTCACGTACTGGTACCCGTCGGAGCGCCGCGCCCGGGCGTTCGGCACCTTCATGTCGGCCTCTGCCATCGCCGGCGTGCTGGGCGGCCCGCTGGCCGGCTGGATCATGACCTCGATGGGCGGCGTGCATGGCATGCACGGCTGGCAGTGGCTGTTCATCATCGAAGGCATCCCGTCCGTGCTGGCCGGCATCTTTGCCTGGTTCTACATGACCGACAAGCCCGAACAGGCCAACTGGCTCAGCGACAATGAAAAGCGCGTGGTGCTCGATGCCCTGAAGCGCGACAACGCGGCCATGGGCGATCGCGGCCACGACTGGCGCAGCGTCTTCACCAACCGCAAGGTGTGGCTGCTGATCGCGATCTACTTCTGCCTGCTGTGCGCCAACTCCACGCTGACGTTCTGGATTCCGACCATCATCAAGGACGTGGGCTTCACCACGCCCATGGCGGTCGGCTGGATTGCCGCGGTGGCCTACCTGTGCGGCGCCATCGGCATGATCGCCAACGGCGCGCATTCCGACCGCCGCAATGAAGTGCGCTGGCACTTCAGCAGCGCGGCGCTGATCGGTGGCGGGGCCATGGCCGTGCTGGCCGTGCTGCTCGGCATGAACGCGCTGCCACCCGTGATCGCCCTGCTGGCCATGACCGCAGCGCTGGTCGGCACCATGAGCGCGATTCCCGTGTTCTGGCAGCTGCCCAATCGCTATCTGGCCGGCAGCGCCGCCGCGGTGGGCGTGGCACTGATCAACTCCGTCTCAAATCTGGCCGGCTTTGGCGCGCCGTACGTGATGGGCCTGATCAAGACCGCCACCGGCAAGGTCACCACCGGCCTGTACATGGTGGCTGTCATCGAGATCGTGGCTGTGGTGCTGGTGGTAGTCGGCATCCGCCAGCTCGGCAACAAGCGTGAGGCCTGATATGCGCGACCAGCAAGACCCCGGCTTCGACGCCAGCCGCCGCCGCTTTGCGCTGCAATCCCTCACGCTGGGCGGCGGCGCCCTGCTGGCCGGCAACGCGCTCGCAGAGACCGCGCCCAACCAGACCACCGGCCCCGTGCAGCAAGGCGGCCTGAGCCCGCGCCTGACCATGCACGCGCTCGACACCTGGCACGGCACCCCTGCCGCCGGCATGCGCGTCGACATGTATCGCATCGACAATGGCCAGCCGCGCCACCTGCAGACCGTCACGCTCGCCGCCAACGGCCGCAGCGAACCGCCGCTGCTGATCGGCGACACCTACCGCACGGGCACCTACGAACTGCTGCTGCACGTCGACGAATACTTCGCCGCGCGCAAGGCCAGCCTGCCGCAGCCGCTGTTCCTGTCGAAGATCCCGCTGCGCTTGCGCGTGACGGACGCCAGCCAGCGCATCCACCTGCCCGTGCTGTTCGGGCCGTGGAGCTACAACTACTATCGCGGCAGCTGATGCAGCCCGCTCGCTGACAAGGAGACCGATCATGGCAGGCATCAGCACCCACGTACTCGACGTATCGCTCGGCAGGCCTGTTGCCGGCATGCAGATCGAACTGTTCGACATGGGCACGCAGCCCCCCAGACTCATCACCCGCGCGCGCACCAACAGCGACGGCCGCACCGACAGCCCCATGCTGCCCGCCGCGCAGGCGCGCACCGGAGACTTCGAGCTGCGCTTCTGGGTCGCCGACTACTTCAAGACGCCGGACGTGTTCGCCGACATCGTGCCCGTGCGCTTCACCGTTGCCGACGCTGCGCAGCACTATCACGTGCCGCTGCTGTGCTCGCCGTGGAGCTTCGGGACGTATCGGGGTAGCTGATCCTTCGTGGTGTTACTGCGCGTTTGTGCGCCCGGGCGGCTCATCGAGGCCGCCCGTTTTTGTTTGTGGCACCTGATTCATACCGGCGTCATGGGATTCGCGTGGTCGTGCTCCATTGCCCGCTACACTTCCCCGGTCCAATGCGACGGTTTGATGCATTCTCCCGGTCAACCCTGCCCTTCAGGCAGCGTTCCGGAGCCATGGGCATCGGTCCGTTCGGCATACGGCCGCCTGCTCATCCCTTGGTTTCCATAATGGTAACGATCAGATGAAGACACGCATTGCGATTGCAGCATTGGGCACACTTTTCACGGCATTTGCCAACGCCGCCGAGGCTCCGCACTGGACGTATCAGGGCAAGACCGGAACGAGCCAGTGGGCCCACCTTGAAGCGGACTACGCCGTATGCGGCACCGGCCAGCGCCAGTCGCCGATCAACATTGAGACGCGCAAGGTAACGGGCACCACGGCACAGGCCATTGGCCTCTCCTACGCGCCGGCGAATGCCGAGGTCATCAACAATGGCCACACCGTTCAGGTGGAACCGGCCAATGGCGGCGCACTGACCATCGACGGCGTGGAATACAAGCTCGCGCAGTTTCACTTCCACACGCCGAGCGAAGAGAAGATCGACGGCAAGTCCTACCCGCTGGTGGCCCACCTCGTGCACAAGAGTGCCGATGGCAAGCTGGCGGTGATCGCCGTGCTGTTCCGGACGGGCAAGTCCAACGCAACGTTGCGACCGGTGTTTGCCAGGCTGCCAGCCAAGCCTGGTGACAAGCATGCGCTGCACGGCACCATCAACGTCGGCGACCTGCTGCCGCCCAAACGCGACAACTACAGGTTCATCGGCTCGCTCACCACGCCCCCTTGCAGCGAGGATGTGCGATGGGTGGTGATGAAGAGGCCGGTATCGATCTCCTCCACGCAACTCGCGGCGTTCAGGAAGCTTTACAAGATGAATGCGCGGCCGGTACAGGCGGCGAATGGGAGGGAGGTATTGGTGGGGAGGTAGTGCAAGCATCCCCCGGGGCTGCGTAGCACAGCCATCGCCGCACAAGCTGCGGCGATGGCGCCTGCGCGCTGCCAGTTCATATGCCCCGATTCACGGCAGCGAACATCGATGCGAATAATGCGGCGAACGAAATAATAATAGCCTTCATTCATCAACCGAATAATCGGTCACCTGAATCTCCCAATCAGGACTCCGCATCCTTCAGCGGATACTTCTTCGCATTCATCTCCATCTTCGCCCGTACCGCAGCATCCAGATCCACGCCCAGCGCCGTCACGAGCTGCGTCAGGTAGATGGTGATATCCGCCAGTTCCTGCTCCACGTGCGCGCGCTCATCTGTCGACATGATCCCGCGCGATTCCTCTTCGGTCTGCCACTGGAAAATCTCCACAAGCTCGGCCACCTCGACGCTGAGCGCCATGGCCAGGTTCTTGGGGCTGTGATATTTGCCCCAGCCGCGCGCTTCGCCAAACGCGATAGCGGCTTGCTGGAGGTTCCTGATATCGATGAGAGGCATGATCTGCGGCATTCCGTGTCTTCCGGCAAAGGTGTATTGAACCATGCCAGACCTGCCCGGCAGCCGGTTCGCGCCTGCAACCGGCTGCCAAACGGCATACGCTAGAGGTTAAGAACCCTCCTCATGGCGGAGCCCGACATGCGTTCTTCCCTTGGCATGGCTGTCTTCACCCTGGCAGGCACCCTCGCCTACCTGGCGCTTCCCGTTCTCGGCTGGGGCGGCGTCGCCCCCTTCTTTGCCCATCCGGCGCGCATCATACTGGCCGAGGCGACCATGGCACTGGCGGTGGTCGCCGTCTTCTCCCAGGGCAATATCAGCAGCGGCGAACGCGAAGACCGCGGCAACCGCTGGGTGCTCGCAGCGTTCGGCGTGCTCGGCCTGCTGGCCGGCTACGTGCCGGCGTGGAACGACCGCATCGGCTTCTGGATCCTCGACGGCGACACCCTGCGCTGGATCGGCGTGGCGCTGTTCGCAGGTGGCGGCGTACTGCGGCTGGTGCCTGTGTTCATCCTGGGCAAGCGCTTCAGCGGACTGGTCGCGATCCAGCCGGGGCACACGCTGGTAACCACAGGCCTGTATGGCGTGATCCGGCACCCGAGCTACCTCGGCTTCGTCATCAGCTCGCTGGGATGGGTACTGGCGTTTCGCTCGGGCGTGGGCGTGATCCTGACATTGCTGATGCTCCCGCCGCTGGTCGCGCGCATCCGTGCAGAGGAAGCGATGTTGCTTTCGCAGTTTGGCGCGCAGTATGAGGCGTACCGCGCAAGGACGTGGAGGATGGTGCCGGGCGTGTACTAGTCCGGGTCGCGAGATGCTGCGCGCAGCGTTGCATCTCGCGACCCGGACTTCTGCCCCGGACAAGCGGCTGACGCCTCAACGATGCTTCAGCTGGGTCAGCAATGCGTGCGCGGCGGGATCCGAAGACGCCGGGTTCTGCCCGGTGATCAGGAGGCCATCTGTCACCACGTAAGGCTGCCAGTCCGCGACCTTCGAGAAGTGGGCGCCGTTCGCCTTCAGCATGTCCTCGACGAGGAATGGCACGACTTCCGTCAGGCCGACTGCGGCCTCCTCGCTGTTCGTGAAGCCTGTGACGTTCTTGCCCTTCACCATCGGGCTGCCATCCTTCGCCTTCACATGACGCAGCACACCCGGCGCGTGGCAGACCAGCGCGACCGGCTTGCCGCTCGCGAGAGTGGATTCGATCAACGCCCTGGAGTCTGCATCTTCGGCGAGGTCCCACATCGGCCCGTGGCCGCCCGGATAGAACACCGCATCGTAATCGCCAGCCGGGATGCCGGACAGCTTCCGCGTGGCCGCCAGCGCGGCCTTTGCCTCGGCATCGGCGTCGAAGCGGCGCGTTGCCGCTGTCTGGAACGAGGGATCATTGCTCTTCGGGTCGAGCGGCGGCTGGCCGCCTTTCACCGACGCGAGCGTGACCTCGACACCGGCATCCTTGAGCACGTAGTAAGGCGCGGCCAGTTCCTCGAGCCAGAAGCCGGTCTTTTCACCGGTGTTGCCGAGCTGGTCGTGAGACGTCAGGACAATCAGGACTTTCATGTCGGAGCTCCGGAAGACACAAAGGAGGGTGTCCATGCCGGGCGCGACATCGCCTGGAACATATCGGCGCGCGGCCGGCCGCGTCTTCCCCGACGCACAGCCGGCTGCATTGCCTTGCGGCATACGGACCTACGTAAGCATGGTGCATTCGCCTTCAATGTCAAAGGTCCGTGCGGCATGCAGGCGAAGCATGCGACGCCCGGCGCGACGATGCAAGGTTGCCGCCACAGGCGGCCCCATGGCCTACCAGGATTCCATGTAGGGACGCAGATCCAGCTCGAAGGTCCACGCGTCGCGCGGCTGCGTATGCAGGTACCAGTAGTTCTCCGCGATGTGTTCCGGGTTCAGGATCCCATCCTGTTCCTTGAGCGCATAGCGCTGCGGAAACGTATCGCGGATAAAGGCCGTGTCAATGGCACCATCCACCACCACATGGGCAACATGGATGTTGCGTGGACCCAGCTCGCGCGCCATGCTTTGGGCCAGCGCCCGCAAGGCATGCTTCGCGCCTGCGAACGCCGCGAAGTTCGCCGAGCCGCGCAGCGCGGCCGTGGCGCCGGTGAACAGGATCGTGCCCCTGCCGCGCGCAACCATGCGGCGCGCCGCTGCCTGGGCATTGAGAAAGCCGCTGAAACAGGCCATCTCCCAGATCTTGAAGTACTTGCGCGGCGTTTCTTCCAGGATCCCGCAGGGAACGTTGGCACCGATATTGAAGACCAGCACTTCAACGGGGCCATGTTCTGCTTCGATCTGCTCGAACAATGCCGCCACCGACTCTTCCTTCCGGGCATCGCTGCTATAACCGAATGCCTGGCCGCCTTCGGCCCGGATGTCGTCGACCAGCGGCTGCAGCTTGTCTGCCGTGCGACGGGTGACACAGGCGATATAGCCTTCCCGGGCGAAGCGCTTTGCAATAGCGCCTCCGGTAGCGTCGCCTGCGCCGATGACCAGCGCCACCTTGGGCTGCGAATGGTTTGATGTCACGGTGTCTCCAGTTGAAAATGATCGTTTGGCAAATGGGTGTTGGTTCAATGAATCCGGGCTCTCAGGCTCCCTCCTGTGCGCATTTCGAGTTTAGTTCGCGGCGAAGAACCTTCCCAACGGTGGATTTGGGCAGGGCCGTCAGGAACGTGATGTGCCGCGGAACCTTGTACGCAGCAAGGTTGGATCGGCAGTGGGCCTGTATCGCGGTCCTTGATGCCGCCGGAACGTGCTGGGGGTTGCGGACCACGACAAAGAGGTGTGGGGCTTCTCCGGAACGCTCGTCGGGCACGCCGACGCAGGCGCATTCGAGCACCTCTTCCATGCGGGCCACGACAGCTTCTATCTCATTGGGATAGACGTTGAATCCGGACACAAGAATCATGTCCTTCTTGCGATCCACGATGGTCATCGCGCCATGTTCGTCCATGGTCACGATATCTCCGGTCCGGAACCAGCCGTCAGCATGGAACGCGTTCCGGGTTTCCTCGTCCCGGCCCCAGTATCCGGCAAACAACTGCGGGCCCTTGATGAGCAGTTCGCCAGGCATGCCCGGCGGTACGGGGTTGCCATCGTCATCGGCGACCAGCACGTCCGTCGATGGCACCGGCATGCCGATGCTGCCGTTGCGCCCCGGCGGATTGAAAGTGGCGCTTGGCGATGTCTCCGTCAGCCCGTAGCCTTCGGTGATGGGAGGCGCTCCGGCAGCGGCCCAGCGGTTGGCCACGGCATCCTGCACCGATGCGCCTGCGCCGGTAACCAGTCTCGTGCGCGAGAAATCGACATGGGCCAGGCCCGGATGCGCCACCATCGCATTGAACAAGGTGTTGACCCCGATGAGCACCTCGAACGGCCGCGCGGAAAGCTCCGCGATCATCGCATCCATCTCGCGCGGATTCGGGACCAGCCGGTTCTCCACCCCGCAAGCCATGCACAGCAACGCGATCGCCATGGGGTACACGTGGTACAGCGGCAGCGGCGTGACCAATGACACGTCCGGGCCCTCAAGGATCGGATCCATCCAGGCTCGCAGTTGCGCAAGGCTCGCGCAGACACTGCCGTGCGTCAGCATCGCCCCCTTCGCCACGCCGGTGGTTCCCCCCGTGTACTGGAGAAAGGCCAGGCTGGCCGGAGCAACTGACACAGGAGCATGTCGCAACGCGAGACCTTCGCGCAACGCACCTGCAAGGGTCGATCGTGACGTGGAACCTTGCAGGGCGTTTTCACCTGCTGCGCCAGCTGCGGCGACGATTCCGCAAAGCGCCGTGGGAATGACCAGCCGAACCGCCGTGCGGGACAGGACGTCCTGCAGGACCGCCACCGATGACTCCCAGATAAGAAGGCATGTTGCACCCGAATCTCGCAACTGGTGCTCCACTTCCCTTGGCGTATAGAGCGGATTGATCGCCACGACGACGAGTCCCGCGCGCAGAGCGCCCACCATCCCGATCAGATAGGGCAGGCTATTGGGGAGCATCAAGGCAACGCGGTCGCCCTGGGACAGACCCGCACCTTGCAGCCATGCCGCGAACGCCGTCGACTTCCGGTCCAGTTCGGCGAAGCTCAGCGTGTCACCCTGACAGGAGGCGACCGGTCTGTCCGCATGCTTCCTGAAGGCGGCGGACAGCAGTGTCAGGAGGTCCATCGGCGCAGCCGGACTGATGGTGCGCGGCACGTAAGACGGATCGTGGCGATACCAGGGACGATCATCGAGATCGGTAGTCACGTTGTCTCCTTATGTTGTATTTCGTTCCCGGACTGACGCTTGCCAGCTAGACGAGTGCTTCGCGCACAAAGTCCAGGCGGTCCTGGCCGAAGTACATTTCCGTCCCCACGAACATCGTCGGCGCGCCAAAGACCCCGCGCTGCAAAGCCTCGTCTGTATTCGCCTTCAGCGCCGCCTTGACTTCAGGGTCGCTCACCCATTGCGCCACCAGTTCCGGAACAAAGTCGCGGCCTGCCAGCGTCTGCGCGACGAGCCCCGCGTCATTCAGATCGAGCGCGTCCACCCAGAGTGCCCGGAAGACGGTGGACAGGTAGTCGTCAAGGCGCTCCGGCTGACGCAGCTGGACTCCGACCGCGGCACGCATGAGGCTCAGCGTCAGAATGGGAAAGTGCGGGTTATGCGCGAGGGCAACCCCATAGCGCCGCGCATGGCGCGCCAGGTCAGTCGTCACGTAGCGACCTTTTGCGGGCACGGAAGCGGGTGACGAATTCCCGGTAGCCTGGAAGATGCCTCCCAGCAGCATCGGCCGATAGACCAGCCGGGCCCCGGCTTGCTCGCAGAGCGTCGGGAGCTGCGTCCATGCAAGGTAGGAAGCCGGACTCCCGACATCGAAGAAGAACTCCACGGCTTTCGTCATCTCTGCCTCCTTTATAAAACGATCGTTTAGTTAACGGACGATATGCTATCGTTCATGGCATGTCAACCGCACACCGACTGTCATGCGCTACACCAAGACTCACAAGGAAGAAACCCGTGCGAAGCTGCTGGATTCCAGCAGCGCCATCGCCAAGAAGGGAGGATTCGCTTCCACGGGCGTCGATGCGCTGATGTCTGCCATCGGCCTTACCGGAGGCGCGTTCTACAGCCACTTTCGCTCCAAGCAGGAGCTGTTCGAGGCCATCGTCGAGCAGGAGATGCAGAAGAGTTGCGACATGCTGGCGGGCAACCCCGATTCCCCGGACAACCATGTGGCCAAGTGCGTGAGAGACTACCTGAGCAGCTTTCATGCGATTTCGCCCGAGGTCGGTTGCATCCTCCCGACGCTCGGTCCGGAAATTGCGCGTGCCGATCCCGAAGTGCGTGAACGGGTGGAGCGGGGCCTGAAGCAGACGCATCAGAGCTGGCGCGAACGAACCGGCGACGCCGATGCCGCGTGGGCACTCATCGCCCAGCTTGTCGGCGCGCTGGTGGTGGCCCGGGCGGTGGAAAGCGAGAAGACGCGCAAGGAAATCCTCGCGGCCAGCCGCCGCTTCCTCAGCAAGACGATTCCCTCCACGGCGCCGACCAAGGCCTGAACACGCAAGGACAGGCGCCGCCCTCTCGCACGATTCACTTCGCAATCGGCGCCATGGAACGCGAGAAGGCGGTCCCGGAATCGATCCGATACAGGAAGAACAGCGGCTGATGCGGACACGGCCACCAGAATGACGACCGACGCCCTCGCCTCGATTCCCGACCCGAATTCCCCGCCCCGAATTCCCCGACCCAGGAGACAAACAATGAGTGTTGTAGACGTCCAGTTCCAGTTCGACTTTGGCAGCCCGAATGCCTACCTTTCGCACAAGGTCATTCCCGCGATCGAAGCCCGGACGGGCGTGAAGTTCGAGTACGTGCCCGTTCTGCTCGGGGGACTGTACCGGCTGACGGGCAACCGCTCGCCCGGCGAGGCCTTCGCCGGCATCAAAAACAAGCCCGAATACGGGCGTCTTGAGGTCCAGCGCTTCGTCGAGCGCCACGCGCTCTCCGCATACCGGTTCAACCCGCATTTCCCGGTCAATACGCTTCAGATCATGCGGGGCGCGATTGCGGCACAGATGGAAGGCGTATTCGAGCGCTACGTGGACGTCGTCTACTCGGCCATGTGGGAACAAGAGAAAAAGATGGATGATGCCGCGGTGATCCTGGCGGTGCTGGAGGAAAACGGCTTTGACGGCGCGCGCATCCTAGCCCGGATCGACGAACCCGCCGTGAAGGCGAAGCTGCTGGATAACACCCAGAAAGCCTTCGAGCGCGGCGCCTTCGGCTCGCCCACCTTCTTCGTCAACGACGAGATCTACTTCGGTAAAGACCGTCTGCGAGAGGTCGAGGAAGAAATCAATCGCGTTCTTGCCGCTGAAGGCTCGGCATAAAGCGGAAACGCCGCAGGCCCCAACGTTGTCGACGTTCACCATGCAAGCAGTAGACAAGACCACATCACCGCCCGGAAGGCTTATCGCATGGAAGCGTGCATTGCTCGCACTGGTGGGCGCCATACTGCTTGGCGACGCCGTCGGGCTGATGTCCCTGGGGCTGTTCAACTTTGGCATCGTGCTCCCCGGCAGCATCGGCATCGCGTTCCTGCTGCTCGCGCTGTGCTGGAATCGGGTCGCACGCTGGCGCGTGGCGGACCGGCGCAGACAGTTGCTCTGGCGTGCGACATGGACGGGTTTTGCCGTGTGGCTCGTGACCGTGGGCCTGTACTTCCATGGCATCCGCAGCGGCATGGGCGTGACCGTGCCTGAAGGCATCCCGATCGAGGCCATCATCGTTCTCGGATCGGGCACCCCCAACTGCCAGGCATCTCCCGCGTTGACGGCGCGACTGGACCAGGGGCTGGTGCAGGCTCGGCGATGGCCCGCGGCGAAAGTCGTGGTGAGCGGCGGACAGGACTTCGGCCAGCATTGCACCGAGGCCGACATCATGGCCGACTACCTCATTGCGCGCGGCGTGGCGGCTGACAGGTTGATTCGGGAGGGCCGCAGCACCAGTACCGAGGAGAACCTTTTGTTCAGCCGAAGCTTGCTGGAAGCGCGGCACGTCGACGCGGCAGGCCCAATCGTGCTCGTGACCAGTGACTTCCACGTGCGGCGCGCCGTGGGCATTGCTCGCAAGGCGGGATTCAGCGAGGTATTCGGCGTGGGAGCCAGCACGCCTTTATACCTCCGCTTCAATGCGTGGTTGCGTGAGTACTTTGCGTCGATCAGCAGTTGGGTCTTGCGGGAGTATTGAGCTTTACGCCCTCTGCTCCACGTCTCCACGTTCCTTCAAGAAATCCACAAACGCCCGCAACGGCGCCGGCAAGTGCCTTCTCCCCGGATAGTAAAGAAACGGCCCTGAGAACTGTTGCCACCAGGGCTCCAGAATCGGCTCCAGCGCCCCGCTTTCCAGATGCGGCCGCAGCTTGCCCTCGAAGATGTGGATCACGCCCATGCCCGTCAGCGCCGTCTCGACCGCCAGATCGATCGACGCCACAGGCCGGATCAGCAGGCGATTCGGCGGATCCAGCCGCAGTTCCTCGCCGTCGCGCTCGAAGATCCACGGTGGCGTCGCCCCGCTGGCGAACTGCCCGCGCAGGCAGACGTGAGAGAGCAGGTCGCGCGGATGCTCCGGCCTGCCATGCCGGTCGAGATAGTCCGGCGTTGCCGCCGTCGCAAAGCACTGCACGCGCGGACCGATCGGGATGGCGATCATGTCCTGCTCGAGTCGCTCTTCGTAGCGGATGCCAGCGTCACAACCGATGGCCAGCACGTCAACGAATCCATCCTCGACCACGACCTCCAGGCGGATGTCGGGGTAGGCCTCCATGAATGGCGGCAGGATGGATGGCAACACGGTCCACGCGGCGCTCGATGGCACGTTCAGCTTGAGCGTTCCGGATGGCTTGTCGCGGAAGGCGTTCAGGACGTCCAGCGCCGACTCCATCTCGCTGAACAGGGGCGTGAGCCGCTCGAGCAGGCGCAGCCCCGCTTCGGTCGGGGCGACACTGCGCGTGGTGCGGTTGAGCAGGCGCAGGCCCAGCTTCGCCTCCAGGCGGCGCACAGCGATGCTGAGGCTGGACGCCGACACACCGCTGATGCGTGCCGCATCCCGAAAGCCCCCGGCGCGGGCCACCGACACGAATGCGGCCAGATCGTTGAATTCCATGCCAGTGTTCGATTTTTGAAACAGCCCATTCAATCTAGGCGGGATTATCAAACACTGCAACGGCAAACATACTGGCCCCACCTGTTCAGCCAAGCCGAATCAAGGAGAGCGCCATGTCCCCCACATCCCAACCGCACCGCCCCGCCACCACCTATACGCTTGCCGGCCGCACCGTGAACCGCATGGGCTACGGCGCCATGCAGCTCGCCGGTCCCGGCGTGTTCGGACCGCCGAAGGATCGTGACGCGGCGATCGCCGTGCTGCGCGCAGCCGTCGCGTCGGGCGTGAATCACATCGATACGAGTGACTACTATGGCCCGCACATCACCAACCAGCTCATCCGCGAAGCGCTCCATCCCTACCCGGACGACCTGGTGATCGTCACCAAGGTCGGCGCGCGGCGCGGTGCAGACGCCTCGTGGCTGCCGGCGCTGGAACCGGCAGCGATCCGGCAAGCGGTCCATGACAACCTGCGCAATCTGGGTGTGGAGGTGATGGATGTCGTCAATCTTCGGATCATGGGCGATATCCATGCACCGACGGAAAGCTCGATCGAACGGGAGTTCACCGCGCTGGCGGAGCTGCAAAGGCAGGGACTGGTTCGCCACATCGGATTGAGCAACGTGACATCGGCGCAGGTCGCTCAGGCGCTGAAGATTGCACCGGTCGTCTGTGTGCAGAACCAGTACAACCTCGTGCAGCGTGGCGATGATGCGCTGGTGGATGAACTGGCGGAACAGGGCATTGCATACGTGCCGTTCTTTCCGCTCGGCGGATTTACGCCGATTCAGTCGGCGGGGTTGTCAAAGGTGGCGAGCGCCATCGGGGCGACGCCGATGCAGGTAGCGTTGGCCTGGTTGCTGCATCGGGCGCCGAATGTGTTGCTGATTCCAGGGACATCGTCGGTGCAGCATCTGCGGGAGAACCTGAAGGCCGCGGAGATCGTGCTGACGGATGCCATCCTTGCGGAGCTGGATGCGATCGGCGGCGGGACGCCGCAAGCCTCCCGCATCGCCTAGCCGTGCCGCAGGCACACCGCCCGGCGACCTCCTGCCGTTGCATCGGCGTGTGCCAGCCGCTGGCGCCACTGCGACGGTGCGACACCGAACTCCGCCGAGAACCAGCGCGTAAAGGAGCTCGGCATCGAGAAGCCGAGCAGCTCCGCGACCTCGGCCAGCAGATGGCCGCCGCTGACAAGGTACCGGACCACCAGTTCGCGCCGCACGTCATTGACCTGATGCGAGAACACGGTACCCGCCGACTTGAGCCTGCGCTGCAGCGTTCGTACCTCCACCTCCAGCCCCCGGGCCACTTGCTCGATCGAAGCGTGGCCCATTGGCAGCAGCAGATAGATGGCCTTGCGGACCTCCAGGACGCAGGATGTCGCGCTGGTCACTGACTGCGCCTCCAGACAGCGGCGCGCATACTCCGCCATCATCGGGTCCGCGATCGGGTTGGGATGGTCGAAATCCGTGGCGGCACAGGCGATCCCGTTGAACTCGCTGTGAAACTTCAGCTTGCAGCCAAACATCCGCTGATGCAGTTGCAGATCGGCCGGCGCGTCATGCGTGAAATGAACGCTGTGCGGGTTCCACTGCAGACCGAGCAGGACACTGCACGCGCGATGCAGCGTACCGGTGGCGAGTTCGATGGCCTGACGCGATACCGCCGCATCCTCCAGTACGATTTCCTCGCGCACGATCACTGTCGTGCCGGCATCCTCCACCAGCATCGCCAGCGATTCGTTCATCAGGCTGCGATAGCGGATCAGCGTACGTAGCGCATCACGCAGGGTGGCCTGGTGCATCAGCAACAGGCTGATGGCACCCAGGTCCGCGAGCTGGCGCGTCGCGGCCATGCGCAGGCCGAATGTCTGGCATCCGCTTGCGCGCGCCGCCTCGTCCAGCAAGGTCATGACCGTGGTCACCGGAATGCGCTGGTCCGGGTCATCGAGCAAGGCGCGCGAGACGCCTGCCGCGCGCAGGATCGGTTCCGTATCCAGCCCCAGTTGCGACGCCACGTCGAAGTAACCCGTCAACGCCGCCGCGCGAACCTGTGTCGTCATCGCCCCCCTCCTCTGATCTTTGCCGCAAGGATGGTGTGGGCAGCAGGCGAGGAATTTGACGGCGATCAAATTGGTGCGACCCCACCTCCGCCCTTGGCATCAAACGCAATGCAGGTGTCGCGCGATGAAAAGTCCCTCGCCGCTCCCGGACAGTAATTTTCACCTGACGCCAGAAGCGTCGACTGACCCCGATCCAAAAACGGCAGGAGACAAAGAGTGACCACAACCAGCATTTCCCATCGCCCTGCGGGGCGCGGTATCACATACCCGGCATGCCCGGCTTTCGTCATGACCCGCACGGAGGCCGCATGATGCGCGTAGAACAACTGACCGCCACCATCGGCGCCGAACTGACGGGCGTGAGCCTGGCCGATGCCATCCACGATGACGGGCTGTTCGGAGAGATCCGGGCCGCCTTGCTGCGGCACAAGGTGCTGTTCCTGCGTGACCAGCATATTTCCCGCGCCGAGCATGTTGCGTTCGCGGAGCGATTCGGCAAGCTGGAGAATCACCCGGTCGCCGGCAGCCACCCGAAATACCCGGGCCTGGTGCAGATCTACAAGCAGCCGGACCAGCCGATGGACCGCTACGAAAACGCCTGGCACACCGATGCGACCTGGCGCGAGGCGCCGCCCATGGGATGCGTGCTGCGCTGCGTGGAAGGTCCTGCCGTCGGGGGCGACACGATGTGGGCCAACATGGCGCTCGCCTACGAGAACCTGCCCGAGCATGTGAAGGCACAGATTGCCGGCCTGCGCGCCCGGCACAGCATCGAGGCCAGCTTTGGCGCCGCCATGCCGATCGAACGGCGCCTGGCCCTGAAGGAGCAGTACCCCGATCCCGAGCACCCGGTGGTACGCATCCACCCCGAGACCGGCGAGAAGATCCTCTTCGTCAACGCCTTCACCACCCACTTCACCAACTTCCACGCGCCGGCAAACGTGCGTTACGGCCAGGACTACAACCCGGGTGCCCTCGAACTGCTGCGTTACCTGGTGTCGCAGGCGTTCATTCCCGAGTACCAGGTGCGCTGGCGCTGGAAGGCGAACAGCATGGCGATCTGGGACAACCGCAGCACCCAGCATTACGCGGTAATGGATTACGCGCCGTGCCATCGCAAGATGGAACGCGCCGGCATCATCGGCGACAAGCCCTTTGGCATTGGCGAGCGCGCCATCGACACCGACACACCCGCACCCGCACTGGCCGCCTGAGCCAACCACCACGAGGAGAGAGACATGGATTTCATCGACGGTTCGCTGTTCCCCGAGAACCAGCAGAAGCTGGTCATTACCGCAGCCCCTTATGGCCCGGAATGGATGCCTTCCGATTTCCCGGAAGACATCCCGGTGTCCATGGAAGCGCAGATCCAGAAGGCCGTGGATTGCTACAACGCGGGGGCCACCGTGCTGCACGTGCACGTGCGTGAAGCGGACGGCAAGGGCTCCAAACGCCTGTCCAAGTTCAACGAACTGCTCGCCGGCATCCGCGCCCGCGTGCCGGACATGATCCTGCAGGTGGGGGGCTCGATTTCCTTTGCGCCCGAGAACGACGGTGACGTGGCCAGGTGGCTGTCCGACGATACCCGCCACATGCTGGCGGAGCTGAAGCCGACGCCGGACCAGGTGACTATCGCCATCAACACCAACCAGATGAACGTGGTCGAGCAGATGTGCGCCGCTGACGTGGCGGGCACCTCGCTGGCCGAGCCGGCGAACTATCGCGCCTATCGCGAAATGACCATTCCTGCCGGGCCGGAATGGGTGGAAGAGCACATCCGCCGCCTCAGCAGCAACGGCATCCAGACCCACTTCCAGCTTGCCACCATCGCGCAACTGGAAACGGTGGAGCGGATGATGCGCAAGGGCAACTGCAACGTGCCCCTGATACTGACCTGGGTGGCGATCGGCGGCGGCTTTGAAGCGCCAAACCTCTACAACCTCGCGAACTTCGTGCGGGCCTGCCCCAACGGTTCAGTGCTGACGCTGGAAACCTCCATGCTCAACGTGCTGCCGCTGAACATGATGGCCATCGCCCTGGGCCTGCATGTGCGTTGCGGCATCGAGGACAACATCTGGAGCCAGCGCCGCGACCGCAAGCTGGGCACGGTGGCGCAGATCGAGCAACTGGTGCGCATGTCACGCGAGTTCGGCCGCGACGTGGCCAATGCGAGCGAGGCGCGGGACATCTACAAGATCGGCACGTTCTACGACAGCGCCGCCGAGACGCTGGCCGAGAACGGGTTCGCGCCGAACCGCAAGCCCGGCCAGGTCGGATTCACCAGGCACGCCAGCCGCGCATAAGCTGTCACCTACGCCGCGTGTTAGCCGGCATGCCCGCCGCGCCGCCCCACAGGCATTGCCGGGGCGGCACGGCGGGCATTGTTTTTTTCAGTCCGTCTTCGGCGTGTTGCGCTTTGGCACCTGCTAATTCCACCTTGATTTACGTCAAGAGTCGCCACCGGCCTCGCCACTATGCTCACGGGCGCTGTCGGGCAGTCTGAACAACAACGAGACGCAGGGGCTAGGGGAGCGACATGCCGCATCACACCATGGATATCGAGATCGAGCGCCTGGTATCCAGATCCACGCTGGAGTGCGAGCTGCTGACTCCCGTCAGTGAGGTGGTCGCCAAAATGGCGAGGCGCCGCTGCAGTTCGATTGTCGTGGTGGATCAGGGGCGAGCCGTAGGCATCTGGACCGAACGCGACGCGCTGGCGCTCGGCGATGATGTCAACGCCCTGTACAGGCCGATCAGCGCGCTGATGAGCCATCCCGTACAGGCCCTGTCCGGCACCACGCGCCTTGGCGACGCGGTGGTCCATTTCAAGAACCGGGGCATCCGCCATTGCCTGGTGGTCGACGACGCCGAGCGCCCGCTCGGCATGCTCACGCAGACCGACCTCGTCATGGGCCACGGTGCGGAATTCTTCCTGCGCACCAAGCCGATCGATTCGGTCAACCTGTCCCAGCCGGTCACGGTCGCGCCAGCCACCTCGCTGCTCGACGCCATGCGCACCATGCGCACCGCCGGGCTGACCGCCATCGTCGTGCGCTACCCGGGGGATGAGTACGGCATCCTGACCGAGCGCGATATTGTGCGACTGGCCGCCGCCAATGCACTCGGCGGCACGGTGGCCGAGCATGCGACACGTCCGCTGCGCGCACTAAGGCGGTCGCAGACCCTGTACGCGGCGCGCCAGACGCTGGTCGAACACCGCATCCGCCATGTCGGCGTCCTCGACGACCAGGACGAGCTGGCGGGTGTGCTGAGCCTGGCCGACATCCTGAGCAATATCGAGTACGAGTACGTGCACGAGCTTCAGCTGGCGCTGCGCGAGCGTGACGAGGCCTTGCTCGAGTCCGCCTATCACCTGAAGCTGGCCGACCGCGTGTTCGAAGCCACGCTCGACGGCGTCATGGTGACCGACCTGAACGGGACGATCGAGCGGGTCAATCCAGCCTTTACGCAGCTGACCGGCTATTCCCGGGACGAGGCCGTCGGCCAGACCCCGCGGATGCTGAACTCGGGGGAACAGAGCCCTGCGTTCTATCAGGCCCTGTGGCACGAGCTGCGCGAGAACGGCTCCTGGCAGGGCGAGATCTGGAACCGCCGCAAGAACGGTGAACTCTATCTGGAGTACCTGTCGATCTCGGGCATCTACAACCACGATGGCAAATGCACGCACTACGCCGCCATCTTCTCGGACATCACCCAGCGCCGGATGGACGAAGAGCGCCTGAATCACCTGGCGATGCACGATGCCCTCACGGCCTTGCCAAACCGTACCCTGTTCAGCGAGCGCCTGAAGCAGGCCATCGCCCGCGCCAAGCGTGCCGCCCGGCGGGTGGCCGTGCTGTTCATCGACCTTGACCGCTTCAAGCTGATCAACGACACTATGGGGCACGGCGTGGGCGACCAGGCCCTCAAGGTCATCGCCCGGCGGCTCAAGGAAGCCATTCGCGAAAGCGACACGGTGGCGCGCCTGGGCGGCGACGAGTTCACGGTGATCGTCGAGGAGATCGAGGACATCCGCCACGTCGTGCAGATTGCCCAGGCGTTGCTGAACGTGGTCGGGCAGCCGATCGAAGCCAACGGACAGACCGTGTTCGTGACACCGAGCATCGGCATCAGCATCTACCCCGACGACGGCACCGACCCGAAGCAGTTGCTGATGCAGGCCGATCGCGCCATGTACGAGGCCAAGGACGAAGGCAAGAACAACTTCCGCTTCTTCGCCGCGCAGATGACCTCGTCCTCGATGGAGCGGATCACGCTCGAAAGCGAGTTGCGCAACGCCCTGGCGGCGAGCGAATTCCGCCTGCACTACCAGCCGGTCTTCGACTTGCGCAGCGGGGCCATCGTCAGCGTGGAAGCGCTGCTGCGCTGGCAGCATCCGACGCGGGGCCTGTTGCCGCCCGGCGCGTTCATCACCACGGCCGAGGATTCGGCCCTGATCGTGCCGATCGGCACCTGGGTACTGCGCGAAGCCTGCAGGCAGGCGCGCCTCTGGATCGAAGAGGGTTTCGAGTTCGGCCGGATAGCGGTCAACCTCTCCGCGCGGCAATGCCGCCACGAGCAGTTCCTGCATGACTGCACCACCATCCTGAGCGATACCGGCTTGCCGCCGTCCAGGCTGCAGCTGGAACTGGTCGAGAGCATGGCCATGACCGGCAACGGCATGACGGAATCGCTGCTGGGCGAACTGGCCCGGCGTGGGGTGAGCCTTGCCATTGACGATTTCGGGACGGGGTACTCGTCCTTCACCTATTTGCAGACCTTGCCGGTGGATACGCTGAAGGTGGATCGGTCTTTCCTCGCCGGCATCGACGCGCGGCAGCGTGACGGAGCGATCCTGCGGGCCATGGTCGCCATGGCGCATTCGCTTGGGTTGACGGTGGTGGCGGAAGGGGTGGAGAACGAGGAGCAGTTGCGGTTCCTGCGGGAATTCGGGTGTGATCGTGCGCAGGGGTTTTTGCTGGCGCGGCCGGTGCCGGCGGAGTTGTTGCGGCGTGCGGGGATTGGGGCTGAGATCACGACATAGCCACCACCTACTCGCTTGCCGGCCACCAGTGCCGGAACCAAAACGACGCGAAGCCAGTTGGCTCGCGTCGTTTTGCATTCAGGCCCGTTTGTGGACGAGCCCGCCCCTCGTCAGACCAGCGCCTGCAGGCGATCGGCGTTCTGGTCGATCTGCTGCTTGAGCGGCAAGAGCAGGGCGTAGAGACCCATGCAATCGGGGATGTCGTCGCTCTGGAAGTCCAGCAGGGTCAGGACGGAACGGAGGCCGGCGCTGATGCGCAGGAGGTCGTCGCTGGTTTCGAGGATGTGGTCTTCGAGGGTGACGGGTGTGCTGGGTGGGGGCAGGGTGGTTTTGGCGAGGCGGCGGGCTAGGGCGCGGTCGGCTTTTGCTAGGTTTTGGGCTAGTTGGGCTTGTTTTTGGGCGAGGGTGGGATCCTCGGGAACTGGGGTGGTGGGTTGCATTGCGACCTCCGTGTGAGTGATGGAGGCCCGCCGTCCGCTGCTAATCGGGGTGGGCGGGCACAGGGCAGGGTTAGCAGACCGGCACACACGGAACACCGGCGAGCCCGAAGGCTCCCCCGCCAAGGCCCGCCCGTTGGGTATGGGCGTGCGAAGGCGTTTCGGACGAAAGAGGAGCCGCTGAGCGGCTCCGTCCGGCGTGTGTTGGGCAGGCTGCTAAACCTGGTCGCCGTTGCATCGGCGACGAGTGAATCTTGAACACGGGCGCCAGAGAGGTCAATGCAGCGCCGAAAGCGCGCAACGAATTTTGACACACTGGCTGGAAAGTCCCTACTCCTCTGGGGAAAACTGCTGCAGAGCGGTCTGAATCTTCGTCGAGGGCAATGGGGAAATTCTCAAACGATCATCGAATTTTCGCTATAGTCTTAGCGCCCCCGGCGCAGTAGGCGGCAGCGACCACACCCTGGAGGCAACCAACTTCGAATGCAACTCAAATAATAAAAGTCGTGGACAACGTCGATTTGCAGATTAAAAAGGGGCCAACAGGGCGAATCAAGGGACTGCGAAAGCTGCTGGAAGGCATGAAGCGGGAAGATGTTTTGGGGGTGTTATCAAGCTTCTCCCTCGAGGCCGCGGCTCCTCACGGGTACATTCAGTCGACCGACTTCGACCTTGTTTATGAGGGGCGTACATATCCTCCCAAAGCGGTATTGGGCCTCGCAGCCGAGAGAGTACTTGGTCGTCCATTGAACTCTGGAGAGTTCTCCGGAGGAGAGAAATCAGCTTGCTTTGCGGTTCTCCAGTCGCTTGACTTCGAAGTTTCCCGGAAAATTACAAAAAAACCGCTTCAGTATGATTTCCGAGGACTTGAGCGACTGCAGTCGTACGACCGAAGAGAGATCGCGGGGGTCTTCGAACCTGATGCAAAGTTCACGCCCGGAGCTGGTCTCTGGGGCATACAGGGCATTGTCGAGACTCCGGCCAACAGTGGTAGTTTTGTATTCATAGTGACGTTAGGAGAGCCTGTTGAAGGCAATCCCTACCAAGACGCGTTGACGCTCGACGGGTACCTGATCTGGGAATCCCAAACAAGGCAAAGCCTTCAGTCGCGAGTAATTCAGAAGCTGCTCGCCCATGATCCGCAAGAGCAAAACATTCATCTCTTCCTGCGCCCAAATGACCGGGTCAAGTACACATACTTGGGCTTGCTGGAGTACTTTTCTCACGATCCCCAAAAGAACAATCCTGTTCATTTCATTTGGAGGATTCAAAACTGGGATCTGAATCAAGAACGATTGGACAGCGTGAACCTGCCCGTTCTTCCACCGCTTGATCCGGCATACTCTCCACCGCATCAGTCACCCGTTGTTCAAGGACTCGTTCGGGTGCCATCGCCCGCTCACGTTCCACTACCCGCTGCGCCACGGAGAAGAACGGCTTCTCGTGCGAAGGCGAAGGACCCCATAGATTGGGCCGAGCGTGACCTTCGGAATCGACAACTTGGCCTTCATGGGGAGAAGCTCGTACTCAAATATGAGATCGATATGCTGCGGGCAGCAGGCCGTCCAGAGCTAGCAGATCAAGTACGTCATGAGGCGCTCTACGACTCCGCTGCGGGCTTCGACATCGCATCGTTTCGCCCGGACGGTCGCTCTAAGCGGATCGAGGTCAAGACTACTCAGGGGCCAGCGTCGACGCCGTTCTTTATCTCGATCAATGAGGTCTTGGCATCGCGTGAGTATGCGGATAGCTATTTCATTTACCGGGTCTTCGGGCAACAACCCGGAGCTGAGCAAGTTAAGTTCTTTGAATTACCCGGGGATGTTGAGATCAGCTGCGGTCTCCAGCCCACTACTTTCCGAGCCTATCCGCACGATGAGATAGAACAAGACTAAATTACCCATGTGACCGAGAACGCGACCTTCAACCTATCGGCCAGCAGTCAATTTTTGGGTAATACGCGGACACAGCTTCGAGGCAACCTAGGTAGGTGGAAAGCCTTCACTCCTAATGAAGACATCGCTTCGCAGGATCAAAAAAAAAGCCAATCCCGAATCAGGATTGGCTTTTTTATCGGAAAATTTCAGTGATGGCTATCAAACATCAATATTCCGCGCCACCAACGCATTACTCTCAATAAAGTTCCTCCGCGGCTCCACCTCATCCCCCATAAGGGTGGTGAAAATCTGATCCGCCGCAATAGCATCCTCAATCTGCACCTTCAACAGTCGCCGCTGGGTAACGTCAAGGGTAGTCTCAAACAACTGCTCAGGGTTCATCTCCCCAAGACCCTTATACCGCTGACGCGACACCCCACGTTCGGCTTCGGAGAGCAACCACTGCATCGCCCCATGGAAGTCATTGACAGTCTGATCCCTCAGCTTGTCCCCTTCCCCGCGCTGCACCTTGGTCCCCTCAGGCGTCAGCCCCTGGAACGTCTTGGCCGCATTGGACAGCGCCGCGTAATCCGCCCCGTGGACAAAGTCCGCGTCCATGTGCGACAGCCGCACGTTGCCATGATGGCGACGCGCAATCATCAGCCGATGCTTGTCGGTCTTCTCGTCGAACTGGGCATACACATCAGCCGTGCCATCGTCATTGACCGCAGCGCCAAGCAGCGTCTTGGCATGCATCTCCGCCAGCTTGGCCTTCAGCGCCACGGCCGAAGCCTCGGCCGCCGGCGCGCTGTCCAGATCCAGCGCCACGCCATCGGCAATCGCGCGCAGCGCATCCGTATCCACGATGCGTGACAGACGGCCGATCACGCCTTCCGTCAGCTGGTACTGCCGCGCCAGCTCGGTCAGCGCATCGCCATTGATCTCCACGCCGTCCGGGCGCACCAGCACGGCCTTTTCCATGGCCAGCTTGAGCAGGTAGGCGTTGAGCTCGACGTCGTCCTTGATGTAGCGCTCTTCCTTGCCATGCTTGATCTTGTAGAGCGGCGGCTGGGCGATGTACACGTAGCCGCGCTCGATGATGTCGGGCATCTGGCGGTAGAAGAACGTCAGCAGCAGCGTGCGGATGTGCGAGCCGTCCACGTCCGCGTCGGTCATGATGATGATGCGGTGGTAGCGCAGTTTGTCCAGGTTGTAGTCGTCCTTGCCGATGCCGGTGCCCAGCGCGGTGATGAGCGTGAGCACTTCCTGGCTGGAGAGCATCTTGTCGAAGCGCGCGCGCTCGACGTTGAGGATCTTGCCCTTGAGCGGCAGGATGGCCTGGAACTTACGGTCGCGGCCCTGCTTGGCGGAGCCGCCTGCGGAGTCACCCTCCACCAGGAAGAGTTCGGACAGGGCCGGGTCTTTTTCCTGGCAGTCGGCCAGCTTGCCGGGCAGGCCCATGCCGTCCATCAAGCCCTTGCGGCGGGTCATTTCGCGGGCCTTGCGGGCGGCTTCGCGGGCGCGTGCGGCGTCGACGATCTTGCCGCAGATGATCTTGGCATCGCCCGGGGTTTCCAGCAGGAAGTCGCTCAGGGCCTTGCCGACGAGTTCTTCCACCGGCAGGCGCACTTCGGACGAGACCAGCTTGTCCTTGGTCTGCGAGCTGAACTTGGGCTCGGGCACCTTGACGGAGAGCACGCACGACAGGCCTTCACGCATGTCGTCGCCGGTGGTTTCCACCTTGGCTTTCTTGGCGACCTCGTTCTCTTCGATGTACTTGTTGATGACGCGGGTCATCGCGGCGCGCAGGCCGGTCAGGTGGGTGCCGCCATCCCGCTGCGGGATGTTGTTGGTGAAGCAGAGCACCTGCTCGTTGTAGCCGTCGTTCCACTGCATGGCCACTTCCACGGCGATACCGTCTTTTTCGGTATTGGCGTAGAAGATGTTGGGGTGCAGCACGCTCTTGGAGCGGTTGATGTACTCGACAAAACCCTTCACGCCGCCGGAGAAGGCAAAGTCTTCTTCCTTGCCGGTGCGCTGGTCGACCAGCTTGATGTGGACGCCGTTGTTCAGGAACGAGAGCTCGCGGATGCGCTTGGAGAGGATCTCATAGTGGAACTCGACGTGGGTGAAGATTTCTTCGTCCGCGAGGAAGTGGACTTCGGTGCCGCGCTTGTCGGTGGCGCCGATGATCTTCATCGGGGACACTTCGACCGGCTGGCCATCCGGGCCGTTGACGGTTTCGACGATGCGGTTCTGCACATCGCCCTTGGCGAATTCGATCAGGTGGACCTGGCCGTCACGGCGCACGGTCAGGCGCAGCCACTTGGACAGCGCGTTCACGCAGGACACGCCCACGCCGTGCAGGCCGCCGGACACCTTGTAGCTGTTCTGGTTGAACTTGCCGCCGGCGTGCAGCTCGGTCATGGCGATTTCCGCCGCGCTGCGCTTGGGTTCGTGCTTGTCGTCGAACTTGACCAGGGGCGGGATGCCGCGGCCGTTGTCGACGATTGAGATCGAGTTGTCGCTGTGGATGGTGACCTGGATCTCGGTGCAGTAGCCGGCCAGCGCTTCGTCGATGGAGTTGTCCAGCACCTCGAACACGAGGTGGTGCAGGCCGGTGCCGTCGGAGGTATCACCGATGTACATGCCCGGACGCTTGCGTACCGCCTCCAGGCCTTCCAGGATCTGGATCGAAGAGGCTCCGTAGGTGTTTTCCTGCTGCGGGTTCTGCTGTTCGGTCATGTTTTCCTACTCACGGCAAATGCGGAGTCCGGCCACGGCGGCACATTGGCCAGGCCCGGGAGGCTCCGCAAGGCGGTTACTAAAAACGGCAAAAGGGGCGGACCGTTTTCGATCCTGCCCCCGCTGCGAGAAGACTGCCCGTAATGATGCGGGTGTCGGTGCGTGCCGTTTGCTGCTCCGGTATGTCGTTGTCTGCGTGTCCTGTTACCGGATCATCAGATGCGCATCGGCATGACGACGTACTTGAAGTTGTCGTCTTCCGGCACGGTGATCAGCGCGCTCGAATTCGAGTCGCCGAGGCTGACCTGCACTTGCTCGCTCTTCAGGTTGGCGAGGACGTCGAGCAGGTAGGTCACGTTGAAGCCGATGTCGAGCGCGTCGCCCGAGTAATCGAGTTCCAGCTCTTCCTGCGCCTCTTCCTGATCGGCGTTGGTGGAGCTGATCTTCAGCATGTGGGTGTCCAGGATGCAGCGCACGCCCTTGAACTTGTCGGTCGTCAGGATGGCGGTGCGTTGCAGCGCCTGCTGCAGCTTCACGCGGTCAATCGCAAAGGCGTTCTTGTAGCCCTTGGGAATGACGCGCTGGAAGTCGGGGAACTTGCCTTCCACCAGCTTGGAGATCAGCTCGATATTGGCAAAGCTGAACTTGACCTGGTTGGCGGCGAGCTGCACCTGCACGGGATCGTCGTTGTCTTCGAGCAGGCGTTGCAGTTCCAGGATGGTCTTGCGCGGGATGATGACTTCCTGGCGCGAGGTGGCACCACCCTGCACGCCGGCGGCTTCGGTGTCCAGCTCCACGCCACAGTAGGCCAGGCGGTGGCCGTCGGTGGCGACTGCCATGACCTTCTTGCCGTCGACGACGAGCAGCATGCCGTTGAGGTAGTAACGGATGTCTTGCTGCGCCATGGCGAAGTGGACCATCGCCAGCAGGTGCTTGAAGGTCTTCTGCGGCAGCGAGACGCTGGCGTTGAATTCGGTGGCTTCGGCAACGGTCGGGAATTCTTCCGCGGCCAGGGTCTGGAGTGCGAAGCGGCTCTTGCCGGACTGCACGGTCATGCGCTTGTCGTTGAGCGACAGGGCGACGTCGCCGTCGGGCATGGCGCGCAGGATGTCGAGCAGCTTGCGTGCGGCCACGGTGGTGGCCACGCCGTCATTGCCCACGCCGCATTCGGCATGCGTGGTGATCTGGATCTCGATGTCGGTCGAGAGGAAGGATACGTTCGAGCCGGACTTGCGAATCAGCAGGTTGGCCAGGATCGGGAGGGTGTGGCGGCGCTCCACGATGCCGCTCACGATTTGCAGCGGACGCAGCAGATTGTCTCGCGAGGTTTTGACCAATTGCATTGAATTTATCCTTCGTCGTTTGTCGTCGGCGACCGCAAACTCCAGGCAACTCCAATTCACTTAGAAATCAAGGAGTTAATATGCCATTGTACCAAGGATAAGCCGCTGCGGTGAAGCGGGGCGAAACCGCCGGAAGTGGGGTCTGTGCACAAAAAGCCACGATGCTGGCTGCGCACTTTCCACCGCACTTCCCGCATTCCGTCCCGACTCACCGCAAAGCCTTATCTGTGGCTGACACTGCACACGGCTGCGGCTGGGCCGATATTGTTTAACAGGCGCCCCGGAGTCTCCTCCAGTGACGCCGAACCTACAGTATGCCAGCCTCGTCGGCCGGCTCTTCAAAATCCGTCGGGCCCGGTTTCCCGGGCCCGCGTCCACCCAAAACTCAACCCTTGAGCGTCTGTTCCAGCACGTGCAGTTCGTGGTTGAGCTGCGCGTCCTTGCTGCGTTCGTCGGCGATCTTGCGCACCGCGTGCAGCACGGTGGTGTGGTCGCGCCCGCCGAAGAGTTCGCCGATCTCGGGCAGGCTCTTCTGCGTGAGTTCCTTGGCCAGGTACATCGCGATCTGGCGCGGCCGGGCAATGTTGGCAGGCCGCTTCTTCGAGTACATGTCCGCGACCTTGATGTTGTAGAAGTCCGCGCAGGTCTTCTGGATGTTCTCCACCGAGATCTGGCGGTTCTGCACCGTCAGCAGGTCCTTCAGCGCCTCGCGCGTCACCTCGATGGTGATGTCGCGGCCGTGGAAGTTGGAGAACGCCAGGATCTTGCGCAGCGCGCCTTCGAGCTCGCGCACGTTGGAACGCAGGTGCTTGGCAACGAAGAACGCGACTTCTTCCGGCACGCTCACGTTCTCGGCGGCGGCCTTCTTCATCAGGATCGCCACGCGCATTTCCAGCTCGGGCGGCTCGATGGCCACGGTCAGGCCGGAGTCGAAGCGCGAGATCAGGCGGTCGTCGATGCCGGTGATCTCCTTCGGGTACGTATCGCTGGTGATGATCACCTGCGCCCGGTTGGCGATCAGCGCCTCGAACGCGTAGAAGAATTCTTCCTGCGTGCGGTTCTTGCCGGAGAAGAACTGGATATCGTCGATCAGCAGCAGGTCGAGCGAGTGGTAGTAGCGCTTGAACTCGTCGAACGCCTTGCGCTGGTAGGCCTTCACCACGTCGGACACATATTGTTCGGCGTGGATGTAGCGGATGCGCGCGCGCGGGTTCTCCAGCAGCATGAAATTGCCGATGGCGTGGATCAAGTGCGTCTTGCCCAGGCCCACGCCGCCATAGAGATACAGCGGGTTGTAGGACTTGCCCGGGTTGTTGGCCACTTGAATAGCGGCGGCGCGCGCGAGCTGGTTGGCCTTGCCGGTGACGAAGTTGTCGAACGTCAGGATCGGGTTCAGACGCGAGCGCTCATGCACCGTATCGTTGGCCTGGCCAGGCTGGCCGGGCTGCGCGACGGGCGCGCCGGGGTGCTGCACCATCGGGCCCGACTGCATGGGCGGTTGCTGCTGCTGCATGCGGTAGGAGCGGGCGGCGGCTTCGGACGGATCCATCTGGACCACGTCGACCTCACCCATGTCCGACCCGTGCTGCGCACCCGGCGCCTGCTGCTGGCGGGAGCCACCTTGAAGCGGATGGCCGGGGTAGGGCGACTGGCCCGGCCCGAAGCCTGCCTGGCCACGGGCGGACTGGTATTCGCCATAGCCCGGCTGCATGCCGGGCTGGGTGAACTGCTGGCCCATCGGCTGCCCCATGGGTTGCCCCGTCGGCTGGCCGGCATAGCCCTGCATCCCCGTACCCGGTGCTGCGTGACCGTCGGATCCGGCACCCATGCCGCCCACCGGCGGCTGCGCATAGGCCGCGGCACGGCCCGACGCAGCGGGATCCAGGACAAAGTGAACACTGACCTGCGCTTCCCAATATTCGCAGGCAAGGGCAGTAATACGCCCCGAAAACTGGCTCTTGACCCAATCCAGCTTGAACCGGTTCGGCGCAGCAATGCGCAGCGTGAGCGCTTCTTCGTCGAAACCGACGGGCGCCAACGGCTTGATCCAGGTTTTGAACTGTTGCGGCGTCAGTTCGCGCTCGAGTTGCGCGGCTGCCGCCTGCCAGAAGTCTTGCATTGTTTTTTGTTAAGTTAGCGCATCCCCAGGGTGCGCCACTGGCTGCTGTCGCGCCTCGCCAGCCCGGCCTTCCTCGTACCCATGCCTGCGGCGCCGGCAGCGACTGACGTATACGTCGATGTAAACGGTCCGCCGCGTCGGCCTGCAAAAACTTGGGGGGAAGCCCGGGATGCGCCTGCGCCACGCAGCCCGTGTAGTGATTGGACCGGGATTGTACCCCCGGCCTCAAGTTATCCACAAAGGATAAGTCTGTGGACAACTTGTGCAAATTCAGTGGATTGGTGTGCACAACCCGAGCACTGGCGCGGGGCTCCGGCATGCTGCAATGCCGGAAAATGCAGCGGAAACAGGGACTTCGGCCAATCCGGCAGCCTGACGCGGTGCATGAATCAGCACGCAAACTTGTTAACAGGCTGTTGTGGACAATGGCGCACGGGTGTTTACGTAGTGCTGTCGCGATTGTGTCCTCGCACACATTACGGAGTCTTGACACTGGCGCAGAAAATCGTTTAAATGGTGGGTTCTGCGATGCGGCAGGGGATCACGTATGCGCATCGCCGGGTCTGGCCTGTCCGTGCCGCCCGCGATTGCAGGTATACCTGCAATCCAGCGCTGGCCGGCTTCAGGGCCGGCACCAAGACAGAACCAGAATCGTCGTGACCATGCCGGTAAACGCCCTTGGGTATTTGCCGGCGCGCGGCAACCCCAACGCGAACCATACGCGGCGGCCACGGCACCCCGGCACCGGCCGGAGGCGGGCTAGCCCAGATCAACCAGAGAGTGCAACATGAAACGTACCTACCAACCTTCCGTTACCCGTCGCAAGCGTACCCATGGTTTCCGTGTGCGCATGAAGACCCGTGGCGGCCGTGCCGTCATCAACGCTCGTCGCGCCAAGGGCCGCAAGCGCCTGGCCATCTAAGGGCCGGGCGACCGGTCTGGACGGTGGCAACGCCGTCCATGCCAACCGCCTCGCGTTCCGGATGGCCGGTAGCTTGCCGCAGGCTGCAGTGTTCCCGCTAGCTTTGCCAAGCGTGTCTACCTTTGCCTTTCCCAAAGCCGCGAGGCTGACAAAGACGGATGAGTTTTCATCCGTTTTTGCTTTGCGGCCGCGCAAGCGCAGTCCGCACTTCGTGCTCTATGTGCGCGCCAACGGCCGGGCCGAAGCCCGGCTGGGCGTGGTCGTGGGCAAGAAGTTCGCACCGCGCGCGGCCGAGCGCAACCTGGTCAAGCGCATGGCGCGCGAGCTGTTCCGCCAGCGGCAAGACCAGCTTGGCGGGCGCGACGTGCTGCTGCGCTTGCAGACAAAGTTTCCGCGCGCGGAATTTACCAGCCGCGCGGCAGTCCGACACGCGTGCCTGACGGAGATTTCCAGCCTGCTGGAAGTGGCCGCCCGGCCGTTGCCGCCTCAGCCACCGCCTTCACCATCGGCCTCGCCAGAACAGCCCAAGGGCCTTCCGACCTGACCGCTCCCAGCCATGAAGCGAATCCTGCTAGCCCTGCTGCGCATCTACAAGATCGCTCTGAGCCCGTACCTGGGCTCGCGGTGCCGCTTCTGGCCTACCTGTTCCGACTACGCCCGCGACGCCGTCATCCGTCATGGCGCCGCGCGCGGCAGCTGGATGGCGGCCTGCCGGCTATGTCGTTGCCATCCTTTCGCACAAGGCGGGTATGATCCCGTGCCGGGTGCGGAAGCGGAAACGGCACAAACGGGCAAGTTTGCCCATCCCGCGACAGGCCACAGGCCTGTCACCGTCCGTCTCCCACGACCCTGAATTCCCCGACCATAGCGAGACATGGATATCAAACGCACTATCCTCTGGGTCATCTTCTCGATGGCCCTCGTGCTGCTCTATGACAACTGGCAGCGCGCCAACGGCCACGCGTCGATGTTCTTCCCGAGCGCGACGCAGCAGCAGGCCGCCTCGGCGCCCGCCGCCGGCGCAGCCCAGGGCGATGTGCCCAAGGCCAACGCCACCGCAGGCGCCGCCGCTCCGGCAGCCCCGGGCGCTGCCCCTCAGGCAGCCGCCCAGCCCTCCGGCGAGAAGATCATCGTGACCACCGACGAGGTGCGCGCCGAGATCGACACCGCCGGCGGCATCCTGTCGCGCCTGGAACTGCTCAACGAGCACGAGAAGGACGGCAAGCCGGTGGTGCTGTTCGAGCGCGACACCACGCGCACCTACCTGGCCCGCTCCGGCCTGATCGGCGGCGACCTGCCGAACCACACCACCGTGTTCACGGCCACCCCCGGCCCGCGCACGCTGGACGGTGCCGACAAGCTGGAAGTCACGCTGACCGCCGACAAGAACGGCGTGAAGTTCGCGAAGACTTACATCTTCCACAAGGGCAGCTACGTGGTGGACACGCGCTTTGCCGTGACCAACGAAGGCACCGCGCCGGTCTCGCCGACGCTGTACATGGAACTGGCGCGTGACGGCAGCAAGGTGGAGCAGTCGCAGTTCTACAGCACCTTCACCGGCCCGGCCATCTACACGGACGCGGACAAGTACCACAAGATCACGTTCGAAGACATCGCCAAGGGCAAGGCCAGCACGCCGGCCGCCACCACCAGTGGCTGGGTGGCGATGGTGCAGCACTACTTTGCCTCGGCCTGGATTCCGCAGGCCGGCAAGGAGCACAGCTTCTACGTCCAGCAGATCGACCCGAACCTGTACCGCGTGGGCATCCAGCAGCCGCTGGGCCAGATCGCCCCGGGTGCCACGGTGACGACCGATGCGCGCCTGTTCGCCGGCCCGCAGGAAGAGCGCATGCTCGAGAAGATCACCCCGGGCCTGGAACTGGTGAAGGACTACGGCTGGCTGACCATCCTGGCCAAGCCGCTGTTCTGGCTGCTGGAAAAGCTGCACGGCTTCCTGAACAACTGGGGCTGGTCGATCATCGCGCTGACGGTGCTGATCAAGCTGGTGTTCTTCCCGCTGTCGGCCGCAAGCTACAAGTCCATGGGCAAGATGAAGGACCTGCAGCCGCGCATGACGGCCATGCGCGAACGCCACAAGGGCGATCCGCAGAAGATGAACGCGGAGATGATGGCGCTGTACAAGACCGAGAAGGTCAACCCGCTCGGCGGCTGCCTGCCCATCGTGATCCAGATCCCGGTGTTCATCGCGCTGTACTGGGTGCTGCTGTCGTCGGTGGAAATGCGCGGCGCGCCGTGGCTGGGCTGGATCCATGACCTGTCGGTGCCGGATCCGTTCTACATCCTGCCGATCGTGATGGCTGCATCGATGTTCGTGCAGACCAAGCTGAACCCGACCCCGCCGGACCCGGTCCAGGCCAAGGTCATGATGATCATGCCGCTGGTGTTCTCGTTCATGTTCTTCTTCTTCCCGGCCGGCCTGGTGCTGTACTGGGTAGTGAACAACGTCCTGTCGATCGCCCAGCAATGGCAGATCAACCGCATGCTCGGCAAGGGCAAGGCGGCTGTGGCGGCCAAGAGCTGATCGCAGGCGATGATGAAGGTTTGATGCAAGCCCGGTGGAGACACCGGGCTTTTTTGTTTTGGGCATCCGGTGATGCCCCGTTCCCGAGGAGATATCCGTGACGTGGTCCGCCAATCAATACGTTGCCTTTGAAGATGAACGCACGCGGCCGGTGCGCGACCTGGTGGCCGCCATCCCGAACCAGATGATCCGCACGGCCGTGGACATCGGCTGTGGCCCTGGCAACTCCACCGAGGTCCTGATGGCGCGCTACCCCGGTGCGTCGATCACCGGCATGGACAGCTCGGACGACATGATCGAAGCCGCGCGCAAGCGCCTGCCGGACGTGCAGTTCGGCCTGGCGGACATCGCGGCGTGGAATGATCCGGGCCCGTACGACGTGATCCTGGCCAATGCCGTGCTGCAGTGGGTGCCGGACCACGCCACACTGTTTCCCGCGCTGGTGCAGAAACTGTCGCCCGGCGGCACGCTGGCCGTGCAGATGCCGGACAACCTGGAAGAACCCGCGCACCGGCTGATGCGCGAGACCGCCGCGAACGGCCCATGGGCCGGCAAGCTGGCCGCGGCCAGCAATGCCCGCGCGGCGCGGGCTTCGGCGCGCTGGTACTACGAGCTGCTGCGCCCGCACTGCGCGCGCGTGGATGTGTGGCTGACGGTCTACCACCACCCGCTGGCCGGCGGCGCGAACGCGATCGTGGAGTGGTTCAAGGGCAGCGGCCTGCGGCCGTTCATCCAGCCGCTCGATGATGCCGAGCGGGCGGCCTACCTCGCGCGATATGAAGCAGAGATCGCCAAGGCCTACCCGGCGCTGCCCGATGGTTCGGCACTGCTGCCGTTCCCGCGCTTGTTCATTGTGGCGACGCGCTGAGGCTCAGCCAGGCTTGTGGCAGACGGCCTCGATATTGTGGCCGTCCGGATCCAGCACGAATGCGCCGTAGTAGCCCGGGTGGTAATGCGCGCGGACACCGGGCGCGCCGTTGTCGCGCCCGCCCGCGGCCATCGCGGCCTGGTAGAAGGCGTCCACCGCCGCCCGCGTATCGACGCGGAACGCCACATGCAGCGGCGGCTGGTTGGGCGTGCCAGCGTGGATCCAGAACTCCGGCTTGCCCGGCGGTCCGAAACCGGCCACGTCGACCGAGCCCGTCACGCTGGCCGGAATTTCCATGAGCGGCACGATGCCGATCGCGCCCAGCGCTGCGGTATAGAAGGCCTTGCTGCGGCCGTAGTCGCTGACGTTCACACCGGTGTGGTCAATCATGTTCGCTTCCTTTGGGGAGATGAGGACTGGGCGATTCAGGCCAGGTCGATGACGCTCATGGTGGCATTGAGCCGGCTGACCAGGACGGGTTCACCATGCACGTCGGCAAAGACATCGGCCTCGACCACGATGATGGACCGGCCCGACTTGAGCACGTCGGCGCGGCAGCGCAACCGCTCGCTGCGCACGGCGCGCAGCAGGTTGATCTTGAACTCGGCGGTCACCACGTGGCGGCCGGCTTCGAGGATGGTCGTGGCCGCCGCGCCGGCGGTGTGGTCGGCCATGGTGGCCTGAACGCCCGCGTGCACCACGCCGCCGTGCTGAAGATGGCGCGCCGTGACGGCCAGTCCGGATTCGCACCAGCCGGGCCCGCAATCGACCAGCATGATGCCGACGTCACTGACAAAAGCCGCCTGGCGAAAGCCGGCCTCGATGGTCTCACGCAATAACTGCCGTTCCTGTTCGGTCGACATGGTGTCCCTCGCGCTGTGGTCGCCTGTGCGCGCATTGCAGCGTGAAGGGGCGGCGCTGTCAATCCGCCAAGCGGCGGGCGCGACGCACCGCACCCTTGCCGACGTGCCGTATCGCCTACACTTGAACGTGCGTCCCGCCCCTCGCCGAATGTCGAGACGCCATTGCCATGAACGCTCACTCCACCCCGAGGCTGCGCCACAAGACGCGTCCGGCCGCGGCCTTCGCCGCGCTCGGCGAGACCGGCCTGCGCCGCATCGAAGACTGCATCGTCAACCTGTTGCAGCGCGACGAGGCGGAGGACGTGCATGCGTTGCGCGTCGGCGCACGCCACCTTCGCGCGGTGTTGTGGGTGTTTGGGCCGCTGCTGCCGCCGGGCATCGCGCAGCGGTGGAAGCAGGACCTGCGTGCGCTGGCCGACGCGGCAGGCGAGGTGCGCGACTGGGATGTGTTCATGGTCGAGACCGTCCAGCCGGCACTGGAGCGCCAGCCCGGCGACTCGATCCTCCATGCCGTGGCCGACACGGCACGCACGCGCCGCCGCCTCGCGCGCGAGACCATGCTGACCCGGCTGGCCCAGTATCGCGACGACCCGCTGCCGGCCCTGCACCGGGACCTGGCTCACCTCCCGCTACACACCGACGATGGCAGCGGCAGCCTTGGGCCCTTCGCCCGCACGCGCGTGCGCAAAGCGCGCAAGACGTTGCGGCGGCGCGCCCTCGCGGCACGCCATGACGGCCTGCGGGCCCTGCACCGCCAGCGCATCGCGGGCAAACGGCTGCGCTACGCGATTGAGGCGCTCGCGCCCATATTGCCGAAGCAAAAGACCAGGCGCCTGCATCACAAGCTGGTCCGGCGGCAGGTCAGGCTGGGCGGCGTGGTCGATGAGAGCGTCGCGCGCCGGCTGATGTCCGAATGCCTGGGCGTACCGCTGCAGGAACAAGACGCCGGACCCGACGCTGCGTGAAGACGCAAGAAAGCCGCACGCCTTGCCGGTTCACCGCTTTCTCCGTGCCATGCGCCCGGCAAGGCACGCCACCGACCCCGCCCACATCGATCTGAGACAATAGCGCCATGACTGCCAACCTGCCCCCAATCGCCGCCATTGCCACCGCACCCGGACGCGGCGGCATCGGCGTGGTGCGCGTGTCGGGCCCGGATGTGCGCCCGGTCATGCACGCCATCTGCGGCCAGGCGCTCAAGCCGCGCCACGCCACCTACCTGCCGTTCCTGGACGGCGAGGGCAAGGTCATCGACCATGGCCTTGCGCTGTACTTCCCGGGGCCGAATTCGTACACCGGAGAAGAGGTGCTGGAGTTGCAGGGCCACGGCGGGCCGGTCGTCATGCAGATGCTGCTCGCGCGTTGCCTGCAGGCCGGCCACGAGACCGGCCTGCGCCTGGCCGAGCCCGGCGAGTTCACGCGCCGCGCCTTCCTCAACGACAAGCTAGACCTGGCCCAGGCCGAAGCCGTGGCCGACCTGATCGAGGCCAGCACCGAAGCCGCCGCGCGTTCCGCGGCCCGGTCGATGGAAGGCGAGTTCTCCGGCGCCATCCACACGCTGGTGGAGAAGGTCATCCACCTGCGCATGCTGGTGGAAGCCACGCTGGATTTCCCGGAAGAGGAAATCGATTTCCTGGAGGCCTCCGACGCGCGCGGCCAGCTCGCCACCATCCGCAAGGACCTGGGCAACGTGCTCGCACAGGCCCGGCAGGGCGCGCTGCTGCGCGAAGGCCTGTCGGTGGTGCTGGCGGGCCAGCCCAATGTGGGCAAGTCATCGCTGCTGAACGCGCTGGCCGGCGCCGAGCTGGCCATCGTCACGCCGATTGCCGGCACCACGCGTGACCGCGTCAAGGAAACCATCCAGATCGAAGGCATCCCGCTGCATATCATCGACACCGCCGGGCTGCGCGACGAGGCCACGGACGAGGTCGAGCGCATCGGCATCGAACGCACATGGGACGCGATCCGCCGCGCCGATATCGTGCTGCATCTGGTCGATGCCACCGACTACCTGCGCCACGGCCTGTCGGAGATCGACGATGCCATCGACGACCGCCTGAGCGGCCAGCTGCCGCCCGGCGCGCCGATCGTGCGCGTGGTCAACAAGATCGACGTCGCGCCGACCGTGGGCGGCATGATGTTCAACGGCAACCGCCCGCACGTGGTCGCCGCCAACGGCCCCAACCCCACCGAGATCTGGATCTCCGCGCGCACCGGCTCAGGCATCGAACTGCTGCGCAAGGAACTGCTGCGGCTGGTCGGCTGGCAGTCGGGCAACGAAGGCACGTTCCTCGCGCGCGAGCGGCACCTGACGGCACTGCGGCAGGCGCAATCGCATCTTGACGTGGCCGCCGAGCAAAGCGAGCGGCAGGCTCAAGCGCTGGATCTGTTCGCCGAGGAGCTGCGGCTGGCGCAGGAGCATCTGAACAGCATCACCGGTGAGTTCACCAGTGATGATCTGTTGGGGACGATTTTTACGCGGTTTTGTATTGGGAAGTAGTCTTCCAGGGATCAATCACCGGAACAAAGCCCCGGCGGACTTGCAGGCGTCCGGTCACGGGTCTGTTCGAGCGCCTCCACGTCGGCATTGGTCAGCCCCAGGCGATGCCCGAGTTCGGCCAGTGCATCGCCCATCCTCACCCGCCCCGAGGGGTTCACGGCGCGCGCCAGAATGTCGCGGACCTCGGCCTCCGTGCTACGTCCATGCGCGGCTGCCAGTATTCGCAATGCGCGGTGGGTTTCGTCGGGGAGATTGCGTACGGTTAAAGTCGCCATCGCAGTCACCATTCGATTTCGCTTTCAATGCCGTCATTTTGTCACGATGACAGCGCAAGGCACGGTCAGGACCTTGGGCGTCGCCATCTGGCCCGAAGCGCTATATCAACTGCCTCCGCACCAGGTCACCCGACAACGCGTCCGCCCCCACAAACCTGTACCCGAGCAGGCCGGCATCAATTGCCCCATCGACGTTGGCTTCCGTGTCGTCGATGAACAGCGTGTGCGAGGCATCGCAGCCGAGCTGGCCGATGCAGCCCAAATAGGCTTGCGCATCCGGCTTGGTCGCACCGAACGCGGCGGAGGGATAAACGTGCCTGCCGAACAACCGGGCCACCGCCGGATTCAGGTAGTCGATATGGTCCGTCACCAGCCGGCAGTTGTTGGTGAGTATGGCGATCCGGTGGCGGCCGGACAGCCGGGCCGCAAGCGCCAGTGTTTCGGCGTTGGGCGTGATCGATGCGCGGCGAGAGGCCAGCCAGTCGGCACGACCGACATGGCAGCCCAGCAGTTGGCCGAGTTCGCTCAGGTACTCGTCATCGCCGATCTCGCCGGCATCGGCACGCGCTTCGAGCCCCGATCCCCAGATGGCGTGGCGTACCTGCTCCGGTGACCGGCCGGTGGTTGCGGCCAGGTGCTCCGCCCGCGCCGCACGGTCATAGTGGGTCAGTACCCCTTCCATGTCGAACAGGACAAGCGTGATCGGTGCGGTCATGGCGTCGGTCCCCGTGGATGACCCGAAGCCCCATTTTGCGCGGGCCGGCGAGTCTTTGGCAGGATTTCCGCGTGGCCCGGCCGTCCCATGTCATGCGGGTACACTATCGGGCCGGCGCGCCTGCGCCATCCGCGCAAGCCGCAAGCCGCCAATCCCGACACCTTCCACCGCATGCGCCTGACCCTCATCACCTTCGGCACCCAGGGTGACTGCCGCCCCATCGTCGCGCTCGGCGCGGGGCTGCGCGCGGCCGGCCATGATGTGCTGATGCTCGGGGAACGGTCGGCCGGGGCGCTGGCCGCCGGGCATGACCTGGCGTTCGAGGCACTGGCCGGCGACATCCAGGCCACGCTGGCGCCGGGCGGCGCGCTGCACAAGCTGATGACCGAAGGCGGCAATGTCAGCGAGGCCACGCGTGCCTTCGCGCGCATTGCGGAGGACAATACCGCGCAATGGATGGCGCAACTGGCCACCGCAATGCGCGAGCGCGATGCCATCGTCTTCTCGGGGCTGGCCGCCTATGTCGGCATGGCGGTGGGCGATGCACTGGGCAAACCCGCCATCGCCGCCGCCATGTTCCCGCTGTCGCCGACACGCGATTTCCCGTCGGCATTCCTGCCGCCGTGGCGCCTGCCGGGCTGGGTCAACCGGGCCACCCACCAATTGATCAACCACGTGCTGTGGCGCATGTTCCGGCCCGCCATCAACGCGGGCCGGCAGGCACAGTTCGGGCTCGCGCCGCGCAAGGCGATGTGGCAGGACTTCCCGTCGCTCTACGGCATTTCACCGCACCTGGTGCCGCGCCCGCGCGACTGGCATGCGGACTGGCTGGTCTGCGGCGCATGGACACTGCCTGCGCAGGATGGCTGGCAGGCGCCCGCCGCGTTGCAGGACTTCCTGGCTGCGGGCGAGCCGCCGGTCTACGTGGGCTTCGGCAGCATGGCCGGCTTTGACCGCGACAAGGTGGTGCGCGCGCTGGTGCAGACGCTGGACGGGCGGCGCACGCTGTTCTATCCGGGCTGGAGCGGCATCGATGTGGCGGCGCTGCCGCCGAACTTCCATGTGATCGGCGCCACGCCGCACGACTGGCTGCTGCCGCGCGTGAGCGCGGCCATCCATCACGGTGGCGCCGGCACCACGCACGCGGTCGCGGCGGCCGGCGTGCCGTCGATCGTGCTGCCCTTCGCCGGCGACCAGTTCTTCTGGGCTGGCCGGCTGGCGGCGCTTGGCGTGGCGCCACGCCATGTCGCCGGGCATGATATCGACGCGGGCAAGCTTGCGGCGATGCTCGCCTTCACGCAACGGCCCGACGTGCGCGAAAAGGCCGCGGCGCTCGGCGCTGCCATCCGGGCGGAACGCGGCGTGGATCACGCCGTGGCCGCCATCGAAACCTTTTGCCAGCGGGGCAGGGGATAGCGGCCGCCGCCAGGCGCCGGCCAACCATTTCAAGCAGGAATTTCCAGATGATGAACCGTACCCAGCAGATCCTCATCGCCGTCGTCGCCGTGGCTGTCCTTGGCATGCTCTGGTTCGCAGGCAATAACACTGGCCAGATCCAGGATCCCGCGACGGCTGAGACGGCCCCCGCCACCGGACCGGCCGCCAGCGATGTGCGCGGCGTGCCGCGCAACGGCACGCTCGATCCGGTGAGCATCGACCCGGACCGTCCGGCCGACCGGCTGCCCCAGTACCAGGCCGATGCCCTCCTGACTGACTACCGCGACAACCCCGGTGCGGCCGATGACCTATACCTCGGCAAGTACATCATCGTCGAAGGCGTGGCCAGCGGCGTGCGGCGCGGCGAGGCAGACAATGTCTTTGTCGATATCCGCACCAACGACCCTAACGTGGCCGTGCGCGCACAGCTGCTGCGCCGGCAGATCTGCGGACCTGCCGGCCGCGTGTGCGAAGTGGAAGCACGCGCCACCATGGTCCGGCGCGGGCAGAAGGTAGCCGTGGAATGCAACGGCGCGGGCCTGTCCGACGGCACGCCGTTGCTGAGCGATTGCCTGTTGCGCGGCGGCGCCAACTGAGCGGCCGACTAGGCAAACCAAGCGGCCAACCAAGCGGCCGACCGAGCCAACAACATGCAGACCCTCCTCTCCGTCCTTGCCCTCCTCATCCTGATCGCCACCGTGGTCGGGCTGGTGTCGCCGACTTTCATCAGCCAGACCTTCCTGCAAGGCAAGCCCGTTGGGCGCTTGCAGATTGCCGTGATCGGCCTGTGCCTGGCGGCGTTCCTGCTGATCCTGGTCGGGCGCCTGGCGCAGCCCGTCGCGGGCGGCTGAAGTGCCACGCGACGGGCGCAACCGGCGGGCAGCGCCCGTTTTGCGCCTCTGTTCCTGGCTTTAACGCGCCCCGCCGGCGCATACAGTGGACGGATACGCTACCGATGCTCCGCCTGCCGCGAACAGCGGCTCCGGGAAGCCATCCAGGACACTCCATGAACAAAGCACTGCTGGCCGCCGCGCTGGGCCTGACGATTACCGGCTGCTCCACCTACCAGGCCGTGATGCCCGTGGACCGGCCCGAGCAGGCCGACCCGCTCGGCGCCTTCCAGGTCCCCGCCGGCAGCCAGGCCGCGACGGGTCCGCGTGGCAGCTACGGCGCCAATGGCGCGCTGCTGTGCGTGGTGGCGAACCCGGTGAGCGGCAATGAGTATCTCGACGCGTTCCGCGCGTCGCTGCAGGCGCGCAATTTCGAAGTGAAGCTGCTGCCGCCGTACGCGCCCGTGGTGTCGTGCCCGCTGGTGGCCACGTACTCGGCCAGAAGCGCGTGGTTCTGGATGACGTACCTGAACAGCGTGGACATCACCGTGTACCAGAACGGCGCGCGCGCGGGCAAGGCGGTCTACAGCGCCAACCGCGGCGCCGGCGGGATCAATCTGAGCAACTTCGTCATGCCGCAGAAGACGCTCGATACGCTGGTGGAACAGCTGTTCCCCGGCATGCTGCCCCCGCCGCCTCCGCCGGCCGGCACGCCCGTGGCCGCGCCGGCAGCGAACACCGCCGCCGCATCCTGAGCGCTCACTTCCTGAGCGCTCACTCCTCCAGCCGACCCAGCCGCACCACGGTCACGCCGGGCCGCAGCTGCCGCAGCGAGGGCATGACGAGCACGCAGTTCGGGTAAGGCGTGACCACCGGCTCGCCCTCGCGCCAGCCGATCACGGTGCCGGCTCGCGCGAACGTCTCCAGCCCGGTATAGGGGCCGGCGAAGCGGAAGTCCATGCTGCTGGCCACCACCGGCTCCGTCACGCGCACCACGCGCTGCGCGGCCGGCAATGGCTGCAGCCAGCCCGCCGGCGTGTCCTGCGCATCGATCACACCCGCATGGATCAGAAAGCGTGCGGCGCTGTCGCGCGCAACCGTGACGGCGGCGGCTTCCCAGTGCTGGCCGCATTCGATCAGCAGCGCATTGCGCGCGCTGGCCGGGTCGCCGAAGTCCGCGTAGTCGCGCATGCGGCGGCCTTCCGGATGGCCTTCGTCGACGATCACGTCCGCCGGCGCGCCAAGCTGGCGGGCCAGCGCGATGCCCTTGTCGAGCGGGCCGGAGACGATCAGCGGGTGGCTCTTCTCATGCATCGAGTGCAGATCGAGCAGCAGGTCCACGGTATCGATCACCGGCCGCATGGCGCGTGCGCGGCGCAGTTCGGACGAATCACGGCCGGCGTCATCCAGCACCGCAGCGGTCCAGACGCGGTTGAAGTCCTGGTCGACAAAGCGCGATGCATCCGGCCGCGCCGGATCAAAGCGCTGATAGGCGTCCACGTTGGCAAACGCCAGCGTCATGCGGCCACGCCGCGGCGTCACGCCGGCGTCGAGCAAGCCCTTGACGGTGATGGCACCGCACACCTCATTGCCGTGCGTGAGCGCATTGATCATCACGTGCGGGCCGGGTACGCCACTGTCGAACGTGAACACGTAAGGAATGCCGCAGTTGCCGTCGGCATACGGGCGGATATCCGGGAATTCGACCTCGACGGGGTAGGCGTCGAGGGTAAGGGGAGCTTGGGTCATGCTGAGATGTCCTGCTGGGTGCCGGCTTGTTCGCGGCTTGTTTGCGGCTTGTTCGCGGCTTATTCGTGGATGCCGGCGGTCTGAACGATGGTGCGGTAGCGGCCGGTCTCGCGCTTGATGAACGCGCCGAACTGGGCCGGGTTGGCCGGGGCCACTTCCACGCCGGCCTCGGCCAGCTTCTTCTTCACGTCAGGCATGGCGAGCACGGCCTGCATCTCGGTGTTGAGGCGGTCGATGACGGCGCGCGGCGTGCCGGCCGGGCCCATCAGGCCGAACCAGACGCCCATGTCCACGCCCTTGAGCGCCGGGGTTTCCGCCAGCGCCGGCACGTTCGGCGCCACGCCGGAACGCCTGGCCTCCGTCACGCCGTAGGCCTTCACGCGGCCGGCCTGGATATGCGGCAGCGCCGAGGACAGCACCATCACCGCCAGGTCGATCTGGCCGCCGAGCAGGTCGGTCGCCATGGCCGAGGCGCCCTTGTATGGTACGTGCGTGATGTTGACGTGGCCCTGCTGCTTGATCAGCTCGCCCGCCAGGTTCAGTGGCGTGCCCACGCCCGACGAGGCATACGACAGCTTGCCCGGCTGCTCTTTGGCCAGCGCCATCAGCTCCGCGGCGTTCTTCGCCGGCAGCGAAGTCTTGCCGACCAGCACCATCGGCTGCGTGCCGACGAAGGTGATCGGCGCCAGGTCCTTCTCGCCGTCGTAGCGCACGGCCGGATTGGTCAGGCGGGCAATGGACACTTCACTGCCCGAGCCCATCAGCAGCGTATAGCCGTCCGCCTCGGCCTTGACCACCTTGGACGCGCCGATGGTGCCGCCGGCGCCGCCCAGGTTCTCGATGACCACGCTCTGGCCCAGGCGCTTGCCCAGTTCGGGCGCGACCGTGCGCGCCACCAGGTCGACGCTGCCGCCGGCGGTGTAGCCGACCACCAGCGTGATCGGCTTGGCCGGCCAGCCGGACGCATGGGCGGCAAGCGCGGAGAAGGCGAGGGTGGCGGCGGCGGCCGCGCGCAGCAGGGTCTTCGTGGTCATGGCTCGGATCGGATAATTGGAATGGGGATGACGCTGGCCCGATGTTAGAGACGGTGCGCGGCGGCGGATTGCGGCTTTGGCAAGGGGGCTTGCCGTTTTGGCAATGCCTCAGCCCAATGCCTCAGCCCTGTGCGCCGCCAATGGCCGCATCCCAGAACGCCTCCGCCAGTGGCCGCATCGGCGCGCGCTGGCGGTACAGGCGGATCTCGAGTGCGAGGTCGGCCTCATCCGCGCCGCGGCCGGTGGTGGCGCGCACCAGGCGCCCGGCGTGGAGGTCGTCCGCAATCAGCCCCGCGGGCAGCCAGGCCAGGCCCATGCGCTGGCGCACCATCTCGTGCACGGACTCGGCGAAGTCGCTGACGGCGATCACGTCGAGGCGGCCGGCCAGCTTGCGGCGCGCGATCTCCTGGTTGACCATGCGGCCGAGCGTCAGGCTGTCGGCATAGGCGATCATCGGCGTGGGGGCCGTGCCGGCGCCGCTCTTGCCCGCATGGAGCCGAAACTGCGGCGCGCCGCGCGCGTCGGCGGCGCTCACGCATACCAGGCGCTCCACGCCCACCATGTGGAAGCGGTAGCGCGCATCGTCGAGCATGACGGGAATATCCGGCGGGCTGTAGCACAGCAGGAAATCGGCATCGCCCTCGGTGAACATCGCGAGCGCGTCGTGCATCGGGAAGGTGGACAGCCGTGTGCGGAAGCCGGCAGCGGCCTTGTCGTTGCGCAGCGTGTGGCGCAGGCCGGCGAGCCATGCCGGCACCATCGAGCGCGCGAGCGTCTTGCCCGTGGCAATGGTCAGCGTGCTGGCATCGGCACGATGCGCCGTGCGCAGCGCGAGGCGCGCGTCTTCCAGCGTCTGCAGGGCGCTTTGCGCGGCTTCCAGGAACTGGCGCCCCTCCGGGGTCAGCCGCACCGGGAACGCGCTGCGGTCGATCAGCGGCGCGCCGGCCCACACTTCCAGCGCCTGCATGCGCCGCCCGAACGCCGGCGGCGTCACGTTGCGCAGCTCGGCCGCGCGCGCGAGGCTGCCGGCCTGGGCGAGGCAGATGAAATCTTCGAGCCAGCGGATATGCATGGGGCTTGGGAGTTGGATCGGCGCCGACGGATGGGTGACACCACATTATCGGCACAATTGCGCCCCGACAAAAAAAACGGCGCACCGAAGTGCGCCGCTCATCAGCCAGCCGGGGCAAGCCTTACTGCGTGACGGTCCCCGCCGGTACGGCCGGGGCCGGTGCCTGCGCCACTTCGCCGGTCTCCTTCAGGCCCCCGCCAAGCGAGCGATACAGATCGATCGAGTTGTTCAGCCGCAGCTGCCGCGCCTGCACCAGCGCCTGCTCCGCGGTGAACAGCTGACGCTGTGCATCGAGCTCGTCCAGGTAGCTGGCCACGCCGCTGCGGAAACGCATGCGCGCCAGTTCATAGCGCGCCGCCTCGGCATTGCGTACCTGCTCCTGGCCCGATACCTGGTCTTCCAGCGTGCCACGCGCCACCAGCGCGTCGGCCACTTCCGCGAAGGCCGTCTGGATGGTCTTCTCGTAGTTGGCGACCTGGATGTTCTTGCGCACGTTGGCCAGGTCCAGGTTGGACTTGTTGCGGCCGTAGTCGAAGATCGGCAGCGTCAGCTGCGGCGCGAACGACCACGCCTTGGTGCCGGCATCGAACAGGTTCGAGAACGTCGGGCTGATGGTGCCGATGCTGGTGGTCAGCGTGATGCGCGGGAAGAACGCCGCGCGCGCCGCGCCGATGTTCGCGTTGGCGGACAGCAACTGCTGCTCGGCCTGGCGGATATCGGGACGCTGCTCCAGCATGTCCGAAGGCAGGCCTTCGGGGATGTCGCTGATGATGCGTTCATCCGACAGCCGCATCGGCTGCGGCAGGTTCTCGATGGCGCCAATGGGCTTGCCCACCAGCACTTCGAGCGCGTTCTGCGCCTGGGCGCGCTGGCGCGCCAGCTCCGCCGCCGCGACGCGTGCCTGTGCCACCAGCGACTCGTTGTCGCGCAGGTCCAGTGCCGATGTCGCGCCGACGTCGAAGCGCTGCTTGGCCAGCCCGTAGGTGCTCTCGCGTGCCTTGAGCGTATCGCGCGCAATCTCGTACTGCTCGGCGAAGGAGCGCTCGGACAGGTAGGCCTTGGCCACTTCCGACACCAGCGAGATATAGGCCGAACGGTGCGCCTCTTCGGTCGAGAAGTACTGTGCCAGCGCGGCGTTGGACAGGCTGCGCACGCGGCCGAAGAAGTCCAGTTCGTAGGCCGAGATGCCGAGGCTGGCCGAGTAGAGCTCCGATACCGCAGGCTGGCCCAGCACCGATACCCCCGTGGCGGCGTTGGTGCTGGCACGGGTATAGCCGGCGTTCGCATTCACCGTGGGCAGCAGGTCGGCACGCTGGATCTGGTACTGCGCGCGCGCTTCCTGGATGCGCAGCGCGGCCTGGCGCAGGTCGCGGTTGTTCTCCAGCGAGGTCGCGATCAGCACCTGCAGGCGCGGGTCGCGGAAGAACTCGCGCCAGCCGATGTCGGTGGCGCGGCGCGTCTCGCCGCTCTTCACTTCGGCGGTGGCATAGCCTTCCGGCGCGGCCGGGAAGCCGGCCGCCACCGGCGGCACCGGACGCTCATACTTCGGCGCCAGCGTGCAGCCCGTCAGAACGCCGGCCACCAGCAGCAGTGTGGTCAGTGTCTTGGTCATATCAGTTGTCCTCCTGCGCTGTGGTCAGGCGCGCACGTTCGAACTCGTGCTGGCGCTCGCTGCCCTTGAAGCGCTTGCGCACCACGACGAAGAAGACCGGCACCAGGAAGATCGCCAGCGCGGTGGCCGTGATCATCCCGCCCATCACGCCGGTACCGATGGCGCGCTGGCTGCCCGAGCCCGCGCCGGTGGCGATCGCCAGCGGCAGCACGCCCAGGATGAACGCCATCGACGTCATCAGGATCGGACGGAAACGCAGGTGCACCGCTTCCAGCGTGGCTTCGATCAGGCCCTTGCCCTGGGCCTGCAGGTCCTTGGCGAATTCCACGATCAGGATCGCGTTCTTCGCCGACAGGCCGATGGTGGCGATCAGGCCCACCTTGAAGTACACGTCGTTGGGCATGCCGCGCAGCGTCACGCCGAGCAGCGCGCCGAGCACGCCGAGCGGCACCACCAGCAGCACCGAGAACGGGATCGACCAGCTCTCGTACAGCGCGGCCAGGCACAGGAACACGATGATCAGCGACAGCGTGTAGAGCATCGGCTCCTGCGAGCCCGCAAGGCGCTCTTCGTACGACTGGCCCGACCACTCGTAGCCGAAGCCCGGCGGCAGCTTGGCGAAGGCATCCTCCATCGCACGCATGGCTTCACCGGTACTGTGGCCCGGCGCGGCCTGGCCCGCGATCTTCACCGCCGGCATGCCGTTGTAGCGCTCCAGGCGCGGCGAGCCCATGACCCACTTCGAGGTCGCGAACGCGGCAAACGCCACCATGTCGCCGTTGCTGTTGCGCACGCGCAGCTTGGTCAGGTCGTCGGGCAGGCGGCGGTCCGCGCCTTCTGCCTGCACGATCACCTTGCGCACGCGGCCTTCATAGATGAAGTCGTTGACGTAGTTGGAGCCGAACGCAATCGACAGCGTCGAGTTGATGTTCGCCACCGTCACGCCCAGCGCCTTGGCCTTCTCGCGGTCGATGTCGATCTGCAGCTGCGCCGCGTCTTCCTGGCCTTCGGGGCGCACGCCCACCAGCACCGGGTTCTTGGCCGCCATGCCGAGCATCATGTTGCGCGCTTCCATCAGCTTGGCGTGGCCCTGGCCCGAGCGGTCCTGCAGGCGGAAGTCGAAGCCCGAGGAGTTGCCCAGCTCGGAAATCGCCGGCGGGTTCAGCGGGAAGATGATGGCGTCCTTGATGAACGACAGTGCGCCGAATGCACGGCCCACCAGCGCCTGCGCGGTCTCGTTGGCGCCGGTGCGCTCCTTCCAGTCCTTCAGGCGCACGAACGCGATACCGCCGTTCTGGCCGCGGCCGAAGAACGAGAAGCCCGCCACCGTGATCATCTGGTCCACCACCTTGCTTTCCTTCTGCAGGTAGTAGTCCTCGATCTGCTTGAGCACGCCGATGGTACGGTCCTGCGTCGCGCCGTTGGGCAGCTGCACCACGGTGATCATGTAGCCCTGGTCTTCGTCAGGCAGGAACGACGAGGGCAGGCGCTTGAACAGCACCACCACGCCGACGATGATGACGGCATAGATGATCAGGTAGCGCCCGCTACGCGCGAGGATGCGGCCCACCACGCCCTGGTAGCTGGTGGAGGCACGCGCGAAGGTGCGGTTGAACCAGCCGAAGAAGCCCTTCTTCTCGTGGTGGTGGCCTGCCTCGACCGGCTTGAGCAGCGTTGCGCACAGGGCCGGCGTCAGCGTCAGCGCGAGCAGCGCCGAGAACGCCATCGACGCAATCAGCGACAGCGAGAACTGGCGGTAGATGTTGCCCACCGAACCCGAGAAGAACGCCATCGGGATGAACACGGCGGTCAGCACCAGCGTAATGCCGATGATGGCGCCCGTGATCTGGCCCATGGCCTTGCGCGTGGCCTGGCGTGGCGAGAGTCCTTCCTCGCTCATGATGCGCTCGACGTTTTCCACCACGACGATCGCATCGTCCACCAGGATGCCGATCGCCAGCACCATGCCGAACATGGTCAGCACGTTGATGGAGAAGCCGAACGCGAGCAGCGCGCCGAACGTACCCAGCAGCGCGATCGGCACCACCAGCGTGGGGATCAGCGTGGCGCGGAAGTTCTGCAGGAACAGGTACATCACCAGGAACACCAGCACCACGGCTTCGAGCAGGGTCTTGATCACTTCCTCGATCGAGATCTTGACGAAGGCCGACGTGTCGTAAGGCACGCTGTACTGGTAGTCCGCCGGGAAGTACTTGGACAGTTCTTCCATCTTGGCGCGCACCGCGGTGGCCGTGGCCAGCGCGTTGCCGGTCGGGGCCAGCTTGATGGCGATGGCCGCCGACGGCTTGCCGTTGGTGCGGGCGAGCGTCGAGTAATCGGCACCGCCCAGTTCCACGCGGCCCACGTCCTTGATGCGGACCGAGGAACCATCCGGGTTCGTGCGCAGCAGGATGTTGCCGAACTGCTCGGGCGTGGTCAGGCGGCTTTCGGTCGTGACGGTGGCGTTCAGCTCCGTGCCCTTGGGCGAGGGCGTGCCGCCGAGTTCGCCCACGGCGACCTGGATGTTCTGCTCCTGCACCGCGGCGGTGACGTCAAGCGGCGTCAGGTTGAAGCCGGTCAGCTTGGACGGGTCCAGCCACACGCGCATGGCGTATTCCGTGCCGAACAGGTCGGCCTGGCCCACGCCCGGCACGCGGCGGATCGAGTCGATCACCTGCGACGAGACGTAGTTGCCCAGCTGGATGGCATCGGCGGCGCCCGACTTGGACGACACCGTCAGGAACATCATGTAGTTGTTGCCCGCCTTGTCGACGCGCACGCCCTGCTGGCGCACTTCCGCCGGCAGGCGCGCCTCGACGCGCTTGAGGCGGTTCTGCACTTCGACCGAGTTCAGGTCGACGTTCGATCCCGGCGCGAACGCGATGGTGATCGATGCCAGGCCCGACGACTCGCTGGTCGACTGGTAGTACAGCAGGTTGGGCGCGCCGTTGAGCTCCTGCTCGATCACCGAGGTGACCGAATCCTCGAGCGTCCTGGCGGACGCGCCCGGGTAGGTGGCGGTGACCGAGATCGTCGGTGGTGCGATATTCGGGTACTGCGCGATCGGCAACTGCGCGATCGACAGCAGACCGCCCAGCACGATGATCAGCGCGAGCACCCACGCGAACACCGGCCGGTCGATGAAAAATTTGGCCATAAAACTGGCTCCCTCTGTCTGATGCGCTGGGTTTAGCCTTGCTTGGCGTCGGACTTGGCGTCAGCCTGGGCCTCTGCCTTGGCGCCGGCCTTGGTGTCCGCAGCCGGTTGCGGGTCCGAAGCCTGCGTGGACGCCGGCTTGGCTGCGCCATCCTGCTGGAACGGCACGGCCTTGGCCGGCGCGCCAACCTTGACCTTCTGCAGGCCTTCGACAATCACCTTCTCGCCGCCCTTGAGGCCTTCGGTCACGACCCAGCGGTCGCCGATCGCCTGCGGCGCCTTGACCGGCACCGCGGCCACCTTGCCGTCGTTGCCCACCACCAGCACGCTGGCGCCCTGGGCATTGCGGATCAGCGCGCGCTGCGGCACGGTCATGGCGTTCTCATCCACGCCCTGCTCGATCTTCACGCGCACGAAGGTGCCGGACAGCAGCTCGCGCTTCGGGTTGGCGAACTGCGCGCGCAGCGTGATGGCGCCGGTGGTCGGGTCCACGGTCATGTCCGAGAACAGCAGCTTGCCGGTCTGTTCGTACTCGCGGCCGTCCTCGACGTACAGGTGCACCTTGGCGCCGCCGTTCACGCCCTTGACCGCGCCGGACTCGATCGCGCGGCGCAGGCGCGTGACTTCGGCGGCCGGCTGGGTGAACGTCACCCAGATCGGGTCCACCTGCTCGACCACGGTCAGCTTGGTGGCTTCGCCCTTGCCGACCAGCGCGCCCTCGGTCACCAGGGCACGGCCGGCGCGCCCGCTGATCGGGGCGGTCACGGTGGTGTAGCCCAGGTTGATCTGCGCGGTGGTCAGCGCGGCCTTGGCCGAGGCGATATCGGCATTGGCCTGGCCCGCGGCGGCCACGGCGTCGTCATATTCCTGCTTGCTGACAGCGTTGGCGGCCACCAGCGGCTTGTAGCGCTCGGCCTTCTGGCGCGCCGACACGGCGTTGGCCTCGGCACGCTCCAGCGACGCCTTGGCCGAGGCCAGCTGGGCCTGGTACGGGGCGGGATCGATGCGGAACATGACCTGGCCCGCCTTCACTTCACCACCCTCGGTGTAGTTGCGCGACAGCACGATGCCTTCCACGCGCGCACGCACTTCCGCGGTGCGCACGCCTTCCAGGCGGCCCGGCAATTCATTGACGATGGCGACGGACGACGGCGTCACGGTGACTACGCCCACCTCCGGCGGGGGCATGGCGCCGCCTTCGGGCTTCTTCTCGCCACAAGCGGTCAGCGCCAGCGCCGACAACGCGGCAACGGCAACGCAATGGATACGTTGGGACTTCCTCATCGATAACCCCATGATGAAATTTTGAGATCTGCCGCGCCGGCCCGGCATGCCTGCCTGTCATCGGGGGCAACCGGGGCGCGATGCGGTCCGCTGCGTGCCCGGCAGCGGAGAAAGCGTGATGCTAGCCAAACGAAACGTCACGACAACGACGAAGCGACGAATGTGGCTTTTTGTTTGACGAATGGTATTGATGACCGACTGGTCAGTAAGAGGCGGCGGTGCGGCGTTACACACAAGCCAACGTGCTGGACCGGATGTCGGACAAGCGCGTATTATATATACATTCAAGCATGTATGTTAAGCCTGTGCAGCAAAGCGGGGTTTCAGGCGCTTCGCTTGCGCTTTTTGGCTGGATGTGTGCAACGAAACCGGAATTCGGGCGTTGAATCCATGCGCTGCGTTTCCGGACGCGTTAGGATGCGCGCCGGTCTTCGCTGCAGCTGAGTGCTTCAGGATTCCGGAAGTGATGATAACGACCCGCCGGTGGAGGACACCAGCACGCGCCGCTGCGCAAGCAGCAACGCCAGGGGGAGCAAAACGGACCGGCGCTGCATGCCGGCACCAGAGATAGAAATGGTCAGACGCACCAAGGAAGAGGCGCTTGAGACGCGCCACCGGATTCTCGACGCCGCCGAAGCCGTGTTCCACGCGCGCGGCGTGGCACGCCCGTCGCTGGCGGATATCGCCGAGGCTGCGGGCGTCACGCGCGGCGCGATCTACTGGCACTTCAAGAACAAGAGCGATGTGTTCGCCGCCATGTGCGACCGCGTCAACCTGCCGGTGGAAGCGCTGTGCGACCCCGAGCGCATCGCGCGCCAGGAGGATCCGCTCGGCGGCATCCGCGACATCTGCGCCTTTGTCATGCGCCAGACCGTGGTCAACCCGCGCTGGCGGCGCGTGTTCGAGATCATCTTCCACAAGTGCGAGATGGTGCAGGACAACGGCGCCATCTTCGAGCGCCAGCGCCAGTCGCACCAGGAAGGCATCGTCAAGATGCGCGAGCACCTGCGCCTGGCCCTGGAGCGCGGCCAGCTGCCGTCCGACCTGGACCTGGACCTGGCCGTGAATGCGTTCCATGCCGCGATCGGCGGCGTGCTCGCGCACTGGCTGTTCTCGCCGCAGGACTTCGACCTCGACGCCAACGCCGAGCGCCTGTCGGACGTCTTCATCGACACCCTCAGGTATTCGCCCGCGCTGCGCCAGGGCTATGTCCCGCGCCCGATGGCCGAACTGGACCGGGAACTGTCCACGCTGTGCGAAAAAGCCGGGCAGAACGGCGACTGCGCCCCCTGACCCCCTGCCCCCCTGAGCGGGATCAGCCGCGCATGGCCTCGCGCCAGCGCGCCAGGAAGGCGCGTTTGCGCAGCGTGTCCTGCGCCGCCAGCAGGCCCGGCCCCACGCTGATCGGCCTGAGCGCGTAGCCCAGCCGCTCCGACAGTGCCGCCGCCGTGTGCGGGCTGTCGGTATCGGTGCGCACCGTGTAGAGCTGCGAGGCGGACCTGCCGAGCACCGTCTGCCCTGCGCGCGAGAGCAGGAAATCCAGCCACAGCCGCGCCGCGTTCGGCCGCGGCGCGCGCCGGGCGATAAAGGCCACGCGCGACATCACCAGCGTGTAGTCGCGCGGCGCGATGACGTCGATGCCGGCGCCGCGCTCCATCAGCGACAGGGCGTACGAGCCAAGCAGGTTGTACCCGAGCACGTATTCGCCGCTGGCGATACGCTCGATCATGTCCGCCGTGGACATCGACAACCGTGCATGGGCTCGCCCGAGCGCCTGCGCCAGATACCAGAATTCGCTGCCCATGCGGGCATCCTGCTGCGCCAGCAGGTAGCCGACCCCGGACCGCTCCACATCGTAGGTGACGACCTTGCCGCGCCAGCGCGGCGCATGCTCCTGCAGCAGGCGCGCCAGGCCGCTGCGGCTGCCCGGCGGCTTCGTCCCGGCGAAGTGATTACGGTTGTAGACGATCACCGCGGGCTCGAACGTCGTGCCCCAGGCTTCGTCGCGCCACACCGCCCAGCCTGGCAGGCCGCTGCGTTCGGGCGACTGGTAGCGCTGCGCGTAGCCGTCATTGACCAGCTTGATCTGCAGGTCCATGGCGGTGCTCCACAGCACATCGGCATGAGCCGCGTCAGGTGCCGGCTGGGCCTGGCCGAGCGCCGCGCTCTCCGCCAGGAAGCGCTGGTGCAGGTCGATCGTGTTCAGGTCCGCGTAGCGCACGCGGATGCCCGGATAGCGCGCCTCGAACGCGCGGATCAGCGGCTGCGCCGCGTCGAGATCGGTCGAGGCATAGACATGGACCGCGCCCTCGCGCATGGCGCGCGCGACGGTGACCTCGTACTCGGACGGATAGCTTGCCGGTGGCGCGGGCATGGCGTCCTGCGCCAGCGTGCCGCCCGCGAGCGGGGCCAGCGCGGCACCGGCCAGCAGCTGGCGGCGCAGGGTCGAAGCCGGGCATTGCGCAACGGAAGATTCGGATGGCGGCGTCAGGCGCTGGGACAAGATGGTGCGGAGCGGCAAGAGGGGGCGACGGTGGACTGGCGGCGCTGCGCGCGCCAGTAACGGCAGGGCGGGGGTATTATAGGCGCCCGCGGCCTGTAGACCGCATGAACAGAACCTGCCGGAGGAGAACCAGCATGCGCATTCTGCTGGTGGAAGATGAAGTGGAGCTGGCGCGCTGGGTGGCCCGCGCGCTGGAGCAGGGCGGCTTCGTGATCGAGCACGTGGCCGACGGCCTGCAGGCCGAGGCACGGCTGGTGGCCGAGGAGTACGACGTCGTCGTGCTCGACCTGCGCCTGCCCGGCAAGGACGGCCTGGCCGTGCTCAAGGCCATGCGCGCGCGCGACGACCGCACCCCGGTGCTGATCCTCACCGCGCAGGACACGCTGGACGAACGCGTGCGCGGCCTGAACCTGGGCGCCGACGACTACCTGCCCAAGCCCTTCGCCATTGCCGAGCTGGAAGCCCGCATCCTGGCGCTGATCCGCCGCAGCCGCGGCCGCGCGCACCCGCGCCTGCAATGCGGCGCGCTGGTGTTCGACGGCGAGACCCGCGGCTTCACGCTCGGCGGCCAGCCGCTGGCGCTGACGCCGCGCGAATCGACGCTGCTCGGTGCGCTGCTCGCGCGCAGCGGCCAGCCGCTCACCAAGGCCCAGCTGCTCGACAAGGTGTTCTCGCTCGACGCCGACGTCAGCCCCGACGCCATCGAGGTGCTGGTCTACCGCCTGCGCAAGAAGCTGGCCGGGCACGGCGTCACCATCGTCACGCTGCGCGGCTTCGGCTATCTGCTCGAGCCCGAGACACCGGCCACCTGACATGTGGCCACGCATGCTGCGCCTGCGCGCGCGGCACCCGATCCTGCTGTGGCGGCGCGGCAGCCTGCGCCGCCAGCTGCTCCTGCTGCTGGTGCCGGCGCTGGCGGCCATGATGGCGATCGACACATGGCTCACCTACGGCACGCTGCGCGATGCCGCCAACACCGCCTACGACCGCTCGCTGTACGGCTCGATCCGCACCATCGACAACGCCATCGGCATGGCCGGCGAGAGCGTCCAGCTCACGCTGCCCGACGCCGCCATGGAGATGTTCGAATCCGCGGCGCAGACCCATGTGTACTACCGGGTCTCGCTCGAACGCGCGGGAACGATCGAAACCGTCACCGGCTACGACGACCTGCCGCTGCCCAAGGGCGCGCTCGCCAGCAACCAGCCGCGCTTCTACGACGATGACGACTACCGTGGCGAGCCCGTGCGCATCGCCGCCATGGCCCGCCCCGTGTACCGGCCAGACGCGCGCATGCGCGTCATCATCCAGGTCGCCGAGACCGCCGAGCCGCGCACCGCGCTGATCGGCAAGGTCTGGCGCAGCGCGCTCGCGCGCGACCTGCTGCTGATCGTGCTGAGCGCGGCGATCCTGGTCGGCGGCGTGACCTACGTGCTGCGCCCGCTGGGACGGGTACGCGACGACGTGGAAGCCCGCTCGCCCGATGACCTCACGCCGCTTGCGTTCAACCGCGTGCCGATCGAGGTGAGCCCGCTGGTCGATGCCGTGAACCTGCATGTGGCACGCTCCGAAGCGATGGCGCAGGCGCAGGCGCAGTTCATCGCCGACGCGGCGCACCAGTTGCGCACGCCGCTGGCCATCCTCAAGACGCAGGCGGAATTCGCGCAGCGGCAGCTCTGCGCGGGCGGCGACGACCCCGCGTCCCGGCAGGCCGCCGGCGAAGCGGTCGGCGGCATCGTCAAGCAACTGGAGCAGGCCGCGCGGCTGACCAATCAGCTGCTCGCGCTGGCGCGGGTACGGCAGCACCATGGCGAAGCCGCCGCGCAGGCGGTCGATTCCGTCGACGTTTTCGATGCCGTCGGCGTGGCCGAACAGGTCGCGCTGGACTACCTGCCGCTCGCGCGCGGCAAGCAGCAGGACTTCGGCTGGGAGCCGGCACCGGGCCTGAAACTGCCCGTGCGCGCCGATGCGGCGCTGCTGCGCGAGGCGCTGGCCAACCTGGTCCACAACGCGATCCAGTATTCGCCGCGCGGCAGCCGTATCACGCTGTCGGCGCAACGCATCGACCAGACCGCCTGCCTGATGGTCGAGGACGACGGCCCGGGCATTCCCGCCAACGAGCGCGAGAAGGTGTTCGCGCGCTTCTACCGGCGCGTGGGCAACACCGAACCGGGTTCCGGACTGGGGCTGGCGATCTCGCGGGAGATGGCGGCGCGGTTCGGCGGGACAGTGGAGCTGGCAGAGGGGTCGCAGGGGCAGGGCGTCAGGGCCCTGCTGAAGCTGCCCGTCAGCGAACAGGGCCAGTGACGGGCCCCTGTCCCCGGTCCGCGCCAGGCACGCCCCGTCAACCGAACAGCTCTTCGGCCACCGTGGGATGCAGCTGCAGCGTGGTCTCCAGGTGCGATTCGCGCACCCCGAGCCGCAGCGCCACCGCCATGGCCTGCGCGATCTCCGGTGCCGCGTTGTCCATCAGGTGTACGCCAAGCACGCGCCCGGTACGCGCGTTGAGCACGAGCTTGAACACCGACTGCAGCGAATTGCCGCCGAAGCGGTTTTCGAGCGAGACAAAGCGCTTGACCACGGTGCGGATGCGCTCGGGCTTGCCGGCCGCTTCGATGGCCTGGGCCTCGGTCAGCCCGACCGCGCCGATCGCCGGTTCGCAGAACACGGCGGTCGGCACGAAATCGAAGTCCGAGCGCTCGCCGCGGCGGCCGAACAGCCGGTCGGCGAGCCAGCGGCCCTGCGACGTTGCCACCGGCGTCAGGTGCAGGCCTTCGATCGCGTCGCCGATCGCGTAGATCGAACGCACCGAGCTGCGGAACTGCCGGTCCACCTTGATGCCGCCCTTGTCACCGAGCTTCACGCCGAGCGCATCGAGTCCGAGGCCGTCCACGTTGGACACGCGGCCGACTGCCACCAACGCCGCCTGCGCGCGCACGGATTCGGTCTGCCCCGGCTTGTTGCCGGGCCGATAGCAGATCTCCAGCGCGCCATTGGCCTGACTGATCAGGTTGACGCTGGCATTCAGGTGCAGCCGCACGCCCTTGGCTTCGAGCGCGCCCGCCAGTGCCTGGGCGATTTCCGCATCGAAATGCGGCAGCAGCCTGTCGCCGGCAACGATCAGTTCCACCTTGACCCCGTAGCGCGACAGGATCGAGGCCTGCTCCACGCCGATGTAGCCGCCGCCGATCACGGCGATCGATCCCGGCAAGGTCTGCCACGTGAAGACATCGTCGGAATTGCTGGCGAGTTCGCCGCCGGGAATGTCGAGCGCCTTCGGCCGCGCTCCCGTGGCGATCAGGATGCGCTTGGCGCGGATGACTTCATCGCCCACGCGCACTTCATCGGGCGCCGTGACGGTGGCGTCGCCGCGGATGATGTCGACACCCGCTTCGAGCAGGCGCTGCGCGTAGGCCACGTTCAGCCGCGCCACTTCCGCATTGACGCGCACGATCGCGTCGCGCCAGTCCTCATGCCCGCCCGTATGCGACAGGCAGCCGGACAGGATCGCGGCCCAGCTGGCGCCGTACGACAGCATCTTCTTGGGCACGCAACCGCGATTGACGCAGGTGCCGCCGATCTCGTCGCGCTCGATCAGCACGACGCTGGCCCCGTGCGACGCCGCGCGCCGCGCGCAGGCCACGCCGGCCGAGCCGCCGCCGATCACGACGAAGTCCGCCTTGCGCGCACGCGCGGCGCGGCCGTTCTTGCCGCGCGCGCGTGGCACGCGTTCCACCGCGGGTTCCGCACTGACTTGACGGGCCCGCCTTGGTCCATCGGTGGACGTGGTGGACGTGGCGGTTGTTGTCTGGCGCTTGCTCATCCATGCCTCCTGTCGCGGCTCGCGGCCGCATCGACAAACGATCGGACCGGCACCAGCAACGCGCTAGGCGCCGGACTTCAGTTCCGTATTCAGGATCGACGGCCACTCGCGCAGGAAAGTTTCCCCGTCGCGACGGCCGAGGTCATAGGCGTGCGTCATGGCGTCGGGCCGGGTGTAGTCCCAGCTAGAGATCGGCACGCGTTGCGAAGGCTGCAGGTACAGGCGGCGCTGGCCGCCGCTTTGCATCACGAAACGGCGCGGGCGCGGATACAGCCGCGTCACCAGCACCAGCACATTGCCCGGCGTGGCGTCGAGCGCGTCCACGGGCACGTTATCGACCAGGCCGCCATCGAGCACGGCACGGCCTTCGCGCCGCAGCACCGGCGTGAACGGCGGCGTGGAGGCCGACTGCAGCAGCAGGTCGGCAAGCTGCTCGGGCGAGCCGCAGTCCTGCGCGCGCACGAACTCGGGCCGGAAGCCCAGCTTGCGCCCGAGCCGCGGATGCAGCGTCTTGAGCACGTGCTTGTCGATGTTGTACGCCAGCAGCCCGGCCGCCACGGCCAGGCGCGGCCCGCTCCAGCGCGGGATATGCGCCACGCCGATGCGGATCTCCGGCGCCTGCTGCAGATGTGCAAGCCGCCCGTCGCCGAAGATCGACAGCAGCGCCGTGCGGTAGATGCCGTAGTGCGGGAACACGCGCTCGTTGCGCAGCAGGTTGCCCCAGTAGGCGTTGCGCTTGTTTCCCGACAGCACCTGGCGGTAGTAGGCCATGGTCTGTTGCGAGTCGTGCGCATAGACCATGCAGGCCGTGGCCGCGCCGGCGGAAATGGCGGCGATCACGCGCGGCCGCAAGTGAAGTTCCGGCGCCACGGTGTCCCACCAGCCCGCCTGCCACCAGCAGCGGTTGCCGCCGCCGGCGAAGACGATCTGGTCGAACGGTTGGCTCGTGCCGGCGGTCATGCTGCGTTCCGGAAATCGTTGCGCAAGGCCCGCGGCATCACAGCAGGGCGTAGGTCGTGGTGGCCTGCACGGCCAGCTTGCCATCGGTGCCGGTCAGCTCGATCTCGCCGAACACCACGGTCTTGCCGAGGCGCAGCACGTTGGCGCGCACGAGCACGTCACCGTCGATCACGGGGCGCATGAAATTGGTATTCAGGGTGACGGTGGTCATCGGCCGGAACGCGCCCAGCGCGCTGGCCACGGCGACGATCATCGCGGTGTCGGCAGCCGACATCAGCACCTGGCCGCACACCACTCCGCCCGCATGGCGGAACATTTCCTGGAACGGCAGCCGCAGCGTGATGCCGGCGTCATCGACGGCCTCGGCGCGCAGCCCGAGCTGGCGCACCCACGGCGCGAGCACGCGTTCCAGCATGGCATCGATCCCGGCAAGGGTCAGGCGGCGTTCGGCGGATTCGGACATGGCGATCCTGGTCTTGTTGTCCCGCGGGGATGTCGCCCGGTGGCCGCCCGGCTGGGCTGGCCGCTATTCCGTCTCCTCCGGCGCGACGCGATGTTTGAGCCAATGATACAGGGGGCCGGTGGCCAGCACCACGAAGGCCATCCGGATCACATGGAAGGCGGTCACCAGCGGCACGCCCAGCTCCAGCACCTTGGCGGTGATACACATCTCGGCAATGCCGCCCGGCGTGGTGCCCAGGATCATGGTCGCCGGGTGCGCCCCGGACAGGATCGAGATGATCCAGCCGAGCAGCGCCGACACCAGCAGCGCCGCGACCGTGTACAGCGCCACGCCCGACAGGAAGCGCGGCGCGGTATGCAGGAAGTCGCGCGAGAAACGCGCGCCAAGCGACACCCCGATCAGCAACTGGCCGGCCCGGCTCATCCACATCGGGATGGCCGACAGTTCGATGCCCGAAGCGGTCAGCACCGCCGCGGCAAGCAGCGTACCGATCACGAACGGGTTCGGCATATTGAACCGCCGCACCAGCAGCGCCACGCCGAGCGTGATGGCGATCAGCGCGAGAAGACCCGGCGCGCTCACCGTGCGCGGCCCCGGGATGTACGGATCGAGTCCGTGGATGCCGCCGTACTGAAAGATTGCCGGCACCGTCACCACCACCATCAGCACGCGCAGCGAATGCGCCGCCGCGACCTGGTCGATGCGCGCGCCATTGCGTTCGGCCAGATTGGCCATTTCCGATGCACCGCCGATGGCCGTGGAGAAGAACGCGGTCTTGAACGCGACGCCCGTGGTCCGGCGCAGCAGCAGCGCACCGGCCGCGCCCAGTACCAGCGCAAACAGGGAGGCGGCGACGATGTAGGGCAGGAACTCGAGCAGGCGGGCCACCACGTCCGGCGTGAAATACAGGCCCAGCGACGCACCGATCACCCACTGGCCGGCATTGCGCGCCTGCGCCGGCGAACGCAGGTCCGCGCCGGCCATGCGCGCGCTGGCCACGGCCAGCAGCGGCCCGATCATCCAGGGCAGCGGCGTGCGCAGCACCGTGCAGAGCAGGGCGGCGGCCAGGCCGAGCAGCAGCGTCAGCACGACCGGCAACCAGCGATGGGAGGAAAGACTCATGATGCAGCGGCCTGGCAGGGGGGCCGGCGCCTTGTTGTTGTGTTGCGGAAAGCATGAAGCCCGGCACGCGTGCGCCGGGCTTCGTTCATCTCATGGCAGCGGGTGCGTCATCACGCCGCATTGTCCGCCTGTTCATGCGCCGACGGGCGGTTGGCATGCCAGCGCAGCAGGCGCGGAATCACCACCACGGCCACCGTCATGGCCAGGATGGTGGCCGAGATCGGCTGCTTCACGAAGAGGCTCCAGTCACCCTGGCCGATCGACAGCGCATTGCGCAGCTGCTTTTCGGCAATCGGTCCGAGGATCAGGCCGACGATGACCGGCGCGGTCGGGAAGTCGAAGCGGCGCATCACCATGCCCAGCAGGCCGACCACGAACAGCAGCAGCAGGTCGAACCAGGACTGGCGGATGCCGTAGGCACCGAGTCCGGCAAAGATCAGGATGCCGCCGTACAGCAGCGGCGTCGGCACGCGCAGCATGCGCACCCACAGGCCGATCGCCGGCAGGTTCAGCACCAGCAGCATCACGTTGCCGATGTACAGCGACGCCAGCAGGCCCCACACCAGGTCGCCCGAGGTCTGGAACAGCATCGGGCCCGGCTGCAGGTTGTAGTTCTGGAACGCCGCGAGCAGGATCGCCGTGGTGTTCGAGGTCGGGATGCCGAGCGTCAGCAGCGGGGCCAGCGTGGCGGTCACGGCGGCGTTGTTGGCGGCCTCCGGGCCGGCCACGCCTTCGATCGCGCCGACCTTGCCGAACTCTTCCTTGTGGTTCGACAGCTTCTTCTCGGTGGCGTAGGACAGGAACGTCGGGATCTCGGCGCCGCCGGCCGGGATCAGGCCGAACGGGAATCCGATGATGGTGCCGCGGATCCATGCCGGCACCGAGCGCTTCCAGTCCGACTTGGTCATGTGGACCGAGCTGAGCTTGTTGAAGGTGCCCTCCGGCTGCGGGAAGAACGCGTTGAACAGCGCCTCGCCCACGGCGAACAGGCCCACGGCCACCACCACGATGTCGACGCCGTCGTACAGCTCCTGCACGTTCATCGAATAGCGGGTCTGGCCCGACAGCGAATCCATGCCGATCAGGCCGATGCCCAGGCCCAGGAACAGGCTGGTCATGCCGCGCAGCAGCGACGAGCCCAGCACGGCCGAGACCGTCGTGAACGCGAGCAGCATGATCATGAAGTACTCGCCCGGGCCGAACTCCAGCGCGACATCCGCCGCCACCGGCGCGAACATCGACAGCAGCACGGTGGCGATGGTGCCGGCCACGAACGAGCCGATCGCGGCCGTTGCCAGTGCCGGGCCCGCGCGGCCGTTCTTGGCCATCAGGTTGCCTTCCATGGCTGTGACCATGGTGGAAGACTCGCCCGGCGTGTTCATCAGGATCGAGGTGGTCGAGCCGCCGTACATCGCGCCGTAGTAGATGCCGGCGAACATGATCAGCGCAGCAGTGGGTTCGACCTTGGCGGTCAGCGGCAGCAGCATGGCCACCGTCAGCGCGGGGCCGATGCCGGGCAGCACGCCGATGGCGGTGCCAAGGAAGCAGCCCACCAGGGCCCACATCAGGTTGATCGGTGTGATGGCCACGGCAAAGCCGTGCATCAGCTGATTCAGGGTATCCATGCTTGACTCCTTGCTGGACTTGGCGGGCTCAGAAGCCGGCGATGGGAAGCAGCGGCAGGTTGATGCCGAGCAGGAACTCGAACAGCGCCCACATCGGCAACGTAATGCACAGGCCGATGATCGCGTCGCGCACGATGCGGCGGCTGCCGTAGCCGCGCGCCACGCAGATCATCAGCAGCGTGGACGACAGCACGAAGCCGAGCGTGCCGATCAGTGCCATGTTCAGCACCAGGCCCGCCGACACCCACAGGAAGCCCTTGAAGTTGTGCGGGGCATTGGGCAGTTCGGCGTCTTCTTCCGGCATGTTGCGGAAGCCGCCGCGCACGCCCTGCCAGGTCAGCAGCGCGCCGCACACGGCCAGGCCGATCGCCACCAGCGTGGGCGCGAAGCGCGGCGACAGGCCGGCATAGCCTTCTTCACCCGAAATGCCCGACAGGCCGAGGAAGAAGAACAGCGAGATCGCCAGCACGGCAATGCCGATGGCGAGATGCGAGGGTTTCATGGAGACTCCTTGGCCTTTGTCGCCAACCGGGAGGCTGGCGTCCGCGACGCTGGCTTATGGTTTCCTGCGCGGCCGCAGGGCCCGGCGACATGTAGTTTTGGTTTGGGTATCGCAGGTGGCAGACGCCGGGCCCCGCGCCGTTTTCCCGGCCACCGGCTACAGCAGTGGCGTCGGCAGGCACGACAGGTAACTCTTCAACACGGCTCGGACCCGCAGGGCTGCGGATCCGTACGGCAAGACGCTTGGATGCTTTTCTGCGGCTTACTTGGCCACGCCCAGTTCGCGCAGCGTGCCACCCAGGCGGGCCGATTCGCTGTCGACGAACTTGCCGAACTCGTCGCCGGTCAGCAGGAACGGCGTCCAGTCGTTCTTCTGCAGCGTTTCCTTCCAGGCCTTGCTCTCGGTCGCCTTGACCACGGCGTCGATCATGGCCTTGCGCTGTTCGGGCGTGGTGCCCGGTGCGCCGTAGACGCCGCGCCAGTTGTAGATCTCGACGTTCACGCCCTGCTCCTTGAGCGTCGGGATGTCAGCGGTGCGGTCCTTGGAAGTCACCGCCAGCGCGCGCATCTTGCCGCTCTTGATGAACGGCAGGAATTCCGACACGCCGGCAATGCCCACGGTCACGTGGCCACCGAGGATCGAGGCCGAGGCCTCGCCACCGCCCTGGAACGGCACGTAGTTGATCTTCTTCGGGTCGATGCCGATGTCCTTGGCGATCAGGCCGGCCAGGATGTGGTCGATCGAACCCTTCGAACCACCGCCCCAGCTCACGCTGCCCGGGTTGGCCTTGAGTTGCGTGGTCAGGTCCTTGATCGACTTGATCGGCGAGCTGGCCGGCACGGTGATGACCATGGTGTCGGCGAACAGGCGCGCGATCGGCGTGGCGTTCTTCAGCGTGACCGGCGGATGGTTGGTCTCGATGGCGCCGATCATCACCGCGCCGACGACCATCAGCGCGTTGGGGTTGGCCTTGTCGGTATTGACGAACTGGGTCAGGCCGATGGTGCCGCCGGCGCCGCCCTTGTTGTCATAGGTGGCCGTCTTGGCAACGCCCGAGGCGATCATCGCCGCTCCCAGGCCGCGGCCGGTCTGGTCGTAGCCGCCGCCCGGGTTGGCGCCGATCATGAACTTGACGTTGTCCATCGCAAAGGCCGGTGCGGCGGCGACGGTGGCCGCAACGGCGGCCGAGGCCATGACGACGTGGGCGAAACGGTGAATCGAGCGACGCATGACGGTCTCCTTCTCCTGGAATGTTCTTGCCGTATCTTCGGCTGGCCGTCATGGCATTGCATACGGGAATCGGGAAACGGGGACGCATACCGTCACGAGGGAACCGGTAGGTCGCTGTCTCCTGTCCGTTGCATGCGCTGCATGCCGGCATTGTTGTTTGACTTCTGCATGACCCGCTGACGGACCATGTGCCGGATTCTAGGCGCTGCAAACTGTCAAAAGGCTGTCAGATTGACAGCCATGGCATCGGGGTTTACGTGGATAGGCGGGTGGTCAGCGCGCGGCGGGCGCAGAGGCGGCGGCCGGCATGGCCTTGCCCGCCACGGCTGCGCGGCACGGATCATCGCGTTCCACCGGCGCCATGGTCACGACGCGGTCGAAGCCCGCCGGGTTGCCCTGGCCGCGCTCCAGGTAGCCCACGCTGACGGCGTTGCCGTCGCCGGCACCGAGCCAGCGCGGCACCCCGACATCGTTGCGGACATGACCATTGCCCGCGATCAGCACCGCGCCGCGCGTGGCGTACGGCCGCAGCGTGGCCGCCATCACGGCATCGCGCGCGGCCTGCGCGGCGAGCATGCCAGGCAGCATGGCCTTGGGGAAATTGCCGCAGTGGCCTTCGTCCAGCACCGCGGTCTGCGCCGCCACCAGGTCCGGCGGCAGCGTGCCTGCCAGCCCCAGTTGCGCGCGCTCCCTCGGCGTGAACAGGCCGTCCAGGCCCCCGCGCACGATCTTCGCCGCGTCCGCGCGCGACAGGTTCGCGGCCAGCAGCGGCAGGTCGTACTGCAGCGCCAGCGCCACCACCGGCCGGTACAGCGCCCACTGCCAGCCGCCGCCGCCGGCCTGCCGGATCACGTACTCGGCATCGGCCGGGCGTTCGCGGCGCGCGCGATCGATATCGGCCTGGCGTTCGCGGTCGAACTGCTCCATGGCAATGGCCGGGCGCCAGCCCTGCTCGACGGCACGCGTCAGCGCGGCAAGCCGCTGCTGCTGCCCCGCGGCATTGTCATGGACCTCGCCGAGCAGCACGTAGGACTTGCCGGCGAACGCCGCGCTGACCGCGTCGGGATCCGGCGACGGGGGCGTGGCGGCACAGCCGGCGGCAAGCAGAGCGGCCACGGCAATTCGGGGCAAGGTCATGCAGTGATCTCCTGGGGCTTGAGCAAGCCGGGCCGCCTGCGTGCCGTGCCGGGAGGCACGGCACCGCAACTCAATGCTCGTGCGCCACCTCGGCGTGCACCGTCTCGGGCAGGCGGTTGCCTTCCGAGTCGATCTGCAGCGGCCCGGTGCCCGAGAACCGGTCCAGCGCCAGGTAGATCACCGGCGTGATGAACAGCGTGATGACCTGCGAGAATAGCAGGCCGCCCACCACGGCCAGCCCGAGCGGCTGGCGCAGTTCGGCGCCCGCGCCGAGGCCCAGCGCCAGCGGCAGCGCGCCCATGACGGCGGCGAAGGTGGTCATCATGATCGGCCGGAAGCGCAGCAGGCACGCCTGGCGGATGGCCCGCGCGGGCGCCATGCCCTGCTCGCGCTGCGCCGCGAGCGCGAAGTCGATCATCATGATGGCGTTCTTCTTGACGATGCCGATCAGCATCAGCACGCCGATGGTCGCGATCAGCGACAGCTCCACGTCGAACAGGAACAGCGTCAGCAGCGCGCCGATGGCTGCCGACGGCAGCCCGGCCAGGATCGTCAGCGGGTGGATGTAGCTCTCGTACAGCACGCCCAGCAGCGTGTAGATGACCGCGATGGCCGCCACCAGCAGCACGATCTGCGTCGCCTGCGACGACTGGAACACCGCCGCGTCGCCACCCCAGCTCGTGAAGATGGAGGTCGGCATGGCGATCTCCTGGCGGTAGCGGTCGATCTTGGCCGAGGCCTCGCCCAGCGCCGCGCCGGGCGCCAGGTTGAACGACACCGTCACCGAAGGCAGCTGGCCCTGGTGGTTGACGGCAATCGGCCCGACCCGGCGCTCGGTCGTGGCGAACGCGGAGATCGGCACCATCTGGCCGGTCTTGCTGCGCACGTAGAGCTTGGTGAACGCGCTCTCGTCCTGGCGGTCGACATCGGCGGCCTGCAGGATCACGTAGTAGTTGTCGATCGGCGTATAGATCGTCGACACCTGGCGCTCACCGAACGCCGAGTACAGCGCCGTGCGTACGTCCTGCATCTGCACGCCGAGCGCGTTGGCCTTGTCGCGGTCGATCGAAAGCTGCGCCTCCAGGCCCGACTGCTGCGAGTCGCTGGTGACGTCGCGGAAGATCGAGTCCGCGCGCATCTTCGCCATGAGCTTGTCGCTGAACTCCTGGAGCTGGCCCGCCTTCACGCTCTGCAGCGTGTACTGGTAGCGGCTCTTGCTCTGGCGCCCGCCCAGGCGCAGGTTCTGCACCGGCGAGAAGTACACCGCCAGGCCCGGGATGCCGGCCACGTCCTTGCGCAGCGACTCCACCACCTTCGGCATCTTGGGCCGTTCGTCCAGCGGCTTGAGCTCGATGAACATGCGGCCGGTGTTGATCGCCGGCGACGGGCCGCCGCCGATCGAGACCACGATGCTCTTCACGGCGGGGTTGGCGCGCATGCGCTCGGCGGCATCGCGCAGCCGGTCGGCCATGGCGTCGAACGAGATGTCCTGCGGGCCTTCGGCGTTGACCTGGATCTGGCCGATGTCCTCCTCGGGGAAGAAGCCCTTGGGAATCTTGACGAACAGCACGGCGGTCAGCACGAAGGTCAGGCCGGCGGCGGCCAGCACCACGCGCCGGTGCGCCAGGCACCAGTCGAGGCCGTGCGCGTACTCGTGCAGCGTCCACTCGAACAGATTCTCGAACCACTGCGTCGAGCGCATGCCCAGCGTCTGCTTCTGCACCACCGCCGGCGCATGGTCGCCGCGGCCGGCGTGGTCGCCATAGGCGTGCTGCGATTCATCCACCGGCACGTTCTCCGCCGACAGGAAGCGCGCGCACAGCATCGGGATCAGCGTGAGCGACACCAGCGCCGACACCAGGATCGACAGCGACACCACCGCGGCGAACTCATGGAACAGCAGCCCGATCACGCCCGGCATGAAGAAGATCGGGATAAACACCGCCACCAGCGAGATCGAGATCGACAGGATGGTGAAGCCCATTTCGCGCGAGCCCACCAGCGCGGCCCTGAGCGGCGGCACGCCTTCCTCGATATGGCGCACGATGTTCTCGAGCATCACGATGGCGTCGTCCACCACCAGGCCCACGGCCAGCGTGATGGCCAGCAGCGACACGTTGTCCAGGCTGTAGCCGAAGGCCTTCATCAGCGCGACCGTGCCGATCAGCGAGATCGGCAGCGAGACGGTCGGGATCAGCGTGGCGGCGGCGCGGCGCAGGAACAGGAAGATCACCATCACCACCAGCGCGACCGTCAGCGCCAGCGTGAACTGCACGTCGTGGATCGACTCGCGGATCGAGTTGGAGCGGTCGTTGACCACCGACACGTTGACCGAGCCCGGCATCTGGGCCAGCAGGCGGGGCAGGGCGCCCTTGATCGCGTCGACCACGGCCACGGTGTTGGCGTCGGGCTGGCGCAGCACGGCCAGCACGATGGAGCGTTCGTTGTTGAGCCAGCTGCCGGTCTTGATGGTCTCGACGCTGTCCTCGACCTCGGCCACGTCGGTCAGGCGCACCAGCGCGCCGTTGGGCTGGCTGGCGACGATGATGTTGCGGAAGGCATCGGCGTTGGCGAGCTGGCGGTTGGCCTGGATCGTCAGCGTCTGGCGCGCGCTGTCGAGCGTGCCGACCGGCGTGTTGGCGTTGGCGCGGTTCAGCGCCGAGGCCAGTTCGTCGAGCGTCAGGCCGCGTGCGGCCAGCGCGTCCGGATGGGCGCGCACGCGCACGGCAAAGCGCTTCTGGCCGAACACCTGCACCTGCGCCACGCCGGGCAGCGTGGCCAGCGTCGGCGAGATCAGGTTGTCGCCAAAGGCGTTGAGCTCGGCCAGGCTCATTGCCGGCGAGTTGATCGCCAGCAGCAGCACCGGCGCATCGGCAGGATTGACCTTGCGGTACGACGGCGGCACCGTCATCTCGATCGGCAGCGAACGCTGCGCGCGGAACAGCGCCGCCTGCACGTCCACGGCCGCGGCATCGATATCACGGTCGCTGTTGAATTCGATCGTGATGCTCGAATTGCCGAGCGTGTTCGATGAACTGATCACCGTCACGCCCGGAATCGTCGCGAACTGCTTTTCCAGCTGCGTGGCCACCGAGGCGGCCATGGTTTCAGGGCTTGCCCCCGGCAGCGTCGCCGTGACCTGGATCACCGGCGAGTTGAAGCTGGGCAGCGCGGCGATCGGGATGGTCGGGTACAGCACGATGCCGGTGACGATGACCGCGATGCACAGCAGCACCGTCATCACCGGACGGCGGATACAAAGCTCGGACAGCGTCATGGCTCAGTGCCCCTGGGCGGCAGCGGGCGCGCTCGCCGGCGTACCGGCGGCAGCGGCGGCGGCGGATGCCGGTGCGACTTCACGCACCAGGGTGCCCGGGCGCAGGTTCTGCGTGCCTTCCACGACCACGCGCGTGCCGGGCGGCACGCCTTCGATCACGGCCGACGTGGCGGTGGTGGTCACCATCTTCACGGGCACGCGGGCGACCTTGCTGTCCGGCTGCACGGTGTAGACGAAGCGCCCTTCCGGCCCCGTCACCACCGCTTGCGGCGGCACCGACAGCGCATCCTTGAGCGTCTGCACCACCGCCCCGACGCTGGCGTAGGTGCCGGGCCACAGGCGCTGCTCGTCATTGTCGAACTGCGCCTTGACGCGGATGGTGCCGTACTGGGGATCGACCGTGTTGTCGATGAAGGTGATCCTGCCCGTGACCGGCGTCTTGCTGCCGTCGTTGGGCTGGGCCGTGACCTGCACCGGGCCCGAACGCAGCGCCTCGCGCAGCGCGGCGAGCTGGCGCTCGGGCAGGCTGAAGGTCACCGCGATCGGCTGGACCTGGGCGATGGTGACCATCGGCCCGGTGCTGTTGGGCAGCACCATCGAACCCGGGAAGACATTGATCACGCCGGTGCGCCCGCCGATGCTGGCGCGGATCACGCCGTAGCTGACCGCGACACGGCTGGCCTCGATCGCGGCCTGGTCGGCGCGGATGGTGGCCTCGAAGCCGTCCACCTTGGCCTGGGCCGTGTCGACCGCGCTCTTGGAAATGAAGTTGCGCTCCAGCAGTTCCTTGCTGCGCGCCAGGTTGCGGCGCGCGTCGGACAGGTCGGCCTGGTCGCGCAGCAACTGCGCCTGCGCCTTGGCGAGGTTCGCCTCGTCCATGCGCGTGTCGAGCGAGAACAGCAGGTCGCCGGGCTTGACGGTCTGGCCTTCCTTGATATGAACGACGCGCACGGTGCTCGAGACCTGCGGGCGGACTTCGACTGTGGATAACGCCGTCACATTGCCGTTGGCCGTGAACTGCAGCGGCACGTCGCCTTGCTGCACCAGCGCCGTAGCGACCGCCACCGGCGCAGGCCCCTTGGCGACAGGCTTGGGCGCCAGCCAGGTATGCCACGCCAGCCATCCCCCTCCGGCGAGCACCGCCACCGTGATCACCACGACCCATGGCGATACGCGGCCACGGCCGGTTCCGGCGGACGCACTCCAGTTGCTGTCGACAAACCCCTTGGGCTCGTCGATCCTGTCTGTCTTCATCTTGTGTGGACCCTCTAGGCTGCAGCGCGCCCTCCCCGGTGACGTCCCGCTTCTGTTCCTGCCGTGGCCGCCCGGTACGGGCAGCCCGGCGGCCGGGCGGGTACGTGTCGCGCAAAACCTCTACTAGTACAGCGGTTCGCCCGCCAGAGCCAGCGCGGAGTATTACAACGCGTTACGGCAGCAGTAACGGCGTGCTCCGGGCATGGCTTGACGGGCAACGAGGGTAGCGTGGCGGATGCGGGGCGATTGCTTGTATCGATAGACAAACATTATCAGAAAAGATGCCGCCGGCCATCGCGATGCCAGCGATTGATAGTGTCGATCGATAACTCCCGTGGCCCATGCTGCACGCGAATGGCGTCTCCGGCACGGATTTCGCCGGTCTGCACCACGCTCAGGTAAACGCCGGAATAGCCGCTCTCGACCATATCGCGCACGGCGTGGCGATAGCCCAGCACGGCGTTGAACTTGCACGAGGGCTGCCGCGGCGACGCCACGCGCAGCACCGCAGTGCCGATGCGCAGCACGTCGCCGACCCACAGCTCGGTCTCGTCCAGGCCTTCGATGGTCAGGTTCTCCCCCATGGCGCCGAACGCGAGGCCGCGGTGCGCCTCGGGCTGCGCGGCGGCGCGGCGGCGCGCGTTCCACCAGTCGTAGTGCTCGGACGGATAGGCGTACACGGCCTTGTCCAGGCCGCCGTGCACCGTCCGGTCCGCCTGCTCGTCGCCGGCCACGCCCAGCGGGCGCACCTGCACGCGCAGCGGGTGGACCAGTGTGCTGACCGGGTGCTTGCGGATGCCGGACATCACCACCGCCTCGGTGCCGGCACGGGCCACCACCAGCGGAATGGCCTTGCCGATGCTGATTGCCAGCACGCGTGCGCCGGTCAGGACTCCATTCGGTTCGCTCACGATGCCCCCGCTGCGGGAGTTGTGGATAACTCCGTGGATAACGCAGGGAACAGGTGGTGGACAGTGCGCTGGACAACACTGTGGAAAAGCTGTGGAGCGAGACCCGCCCTAGGCGGCTCCGGGCATGGCCGGGGGACTCTCAGGCTTGTTGCGCGGCCTGCCGCAGCGGCCACCGGCAACCGAGCGCGCGGGCCCGTTGCGAGATCACCAGCGCCGCCAGCATCAGCGCCGCGGCGCCCCAGTGCAGCGAGCCGGTGCCGGCCACCGTATAAAGGGCCGCGCCGGCCATGGCGCCGAACGCCTGGCCGAGGTAGATCGACGACGAATTGAGCGAGATCGACACCGAGGCGCGGTCCGGCGCAATCATCACCAGCCGCGCCTGCTGCGCGCTGTTGGTGGCGAAGCCGCCCACGCCCCACAGCATGAACAGCAGCACCAGCGGCACGGTGCCCAGCCCGGCCAGCGGCCACAGAACCATCGCCGTGATCGACGACAGCAGCGCGAACTGGACGATCCGGCTGGGCGTGACCCGGTCCATGCGCGAGGCGGCCATGGCATTGCCAAGCACGCCGCAGGCGCCATAGGCCAGGAACATCAGGCTCAGTGCGGCGCCCGTGATGCCGTGAACGTCGCGCATCAGGGGCGCAATGTAGGTGAACATCGTGAACATGCCGGCCGACTGGATCATGGTGGCGGCCACCACGAGCATGATCGGCCGGTGGCGCAGCACCGCGTCCCAGGCCTCGCGGCCCACGGCCGGCACGTAGAGCCCGCGCGGCAACGCGCGCCAGACCGCGGCCGATACCAGCAGCGCCAGCACGCCCACGACCGCCATGCTGACGCGCCAGCCGAGCGTGCTTGCAATCCAGGTGCCCAGCGGCACGCCGACCACGCTGGCGATGCTCCAGCCCAGGAACACGAAGCTGATGGCCCGGCCGCGCGTCTGCGCGTTGACCAGCAGCGGCAGGGTGGCGGCGGTCTGCGGGGTGTAGATGGCGGCACCGATCGCGGTCAGGAAGCGGATCGCCATCAGCGTGGCGAAGCTCGGCGCCAGCGCCGCCGCCAGGTGCATCAGCGCGTAGATCAGCAGCGAGCCGGACAGCAGCAGGCGGCGGTCGATGCGCGAACCCAGGGTGGCGAAGACCGGCGCTCCCACGCAGGTGGCCAGGGCGAACACCGAGATCAGCTGGCCGGCACTGGCGACACCCAGGCCGAAATCACTGGCAATGTCGTTCAGCATGCCGGTCACGATCATCGCGCCGGTGCCAATGATGAAATTGCCGACGCAGAGCGTCACGAGCCTGGGGTCCATGCCGGCCTTGGTGGAAGGGTGGCGCGCTGGCGCCTTGTTGTTGTCGGGCGTGCCGCCGGACGTTGCGGCCGGCGGTCAGGGAAGTCCCGAGTGTAGCGGCTTCGCGAAATTCGCGTCTGCGGGGGCCGAAGTGGCGGGGCGCCGGCTTTTGCCGGGCCGATTCGAAGCAGACTGCCCTCTCCCGCAAGCGGGAGCGGGCAGCAGACCGTGGGGGCCTGGATGGCTCAGCGCGACAGCACCGGCGTCAGCGCCTTCGGATTGACAATGCTGTCGTGCTGGCCCGCCAGCACATCCAGGATGTTCTGGAAGGCAATGCGGAAGTACGACTCATAGCTGTCGCGCTCCACGTAGCCCAGGTGCGGCGTGCAGATGCAGTTCTCCATGCGCAGCAGCGCGTGGCCCTGCAGGATGGGCTCGGACTCGAACACATCCACGGCCGCCATGCCCGGACGGCCGCGGTTCAGCGCCGCGACCAGCGCGTTCTCTTCCAGCAGTTCGGCGCGGCTGGTGTTGACGAACAGCGCCGTCGGCTTCATGCGAGTCAGGTCGGTCAGCTTGACGATGCCGCGGGTGTCGTCGTTCAGGCGCAGATGGAGCGAGAGCACATCGCTGTCGGCAAAGAACTGGTCCTTGGACTCCGCCACCGCCAGGCCGTCGGCGCGCGCGGCTTCCTGCGACGCCTCGCGCCCCCACACCAGCACGTTCATGCCGAAGGCGCGGCCGTAGCCGGCCAGCAGCCGGCCGATCTTGCCGTAGCCCCAGATGCCCAGGGTCTGGCCGCGCAGCACCTGGCCCAGGCCGAAGTTGGGCGGCATGGTGGTCGACTTCAGGCCCGACTGCTGCCAGGCACCATGCTTGAGGCTGGCCACATATTGCGGAATGCGGCGCTGGGCGGCCATGATCAGCGCCCAGGTCAGCTCGGCCGGCGCCACCGGCGAGCCCGCGCCTTCGAGCACCGCCACACCGCGGTCCGTGCACGCGTCGACATCGATATGCGTGTTCGGCGCAGCGCCAACGCGGCCGGTCTGGCTGATGATCTTCAGCTTGGGCAGCTTCTCCAGCAACTGGCGCGTGATGCGCGTGCGTTCGCGGATCAGCACGACCGCTTCTACGTCCGACAGGCGCGCAGCCAGCTGGCCCACGCCCTTGACGGTGTTGTTGAATACCTTGACGTCGTGCCCTTCCAGCAGGCTGAAGCAGGGCAGCTTGCGCACCGCGTCCTGGTAATCGTCGAGTACAGCAATCTTCATCGGTAACTCTTTTTGTCGGCTGGCATGGTGACCCGGGATTGGTGCGCGCGGCAACGGAGCGCGCGCGCCACCAGCGCTATTGTCGGGTATCCCGGGCCGGCACATTCCATGCGTGAATCCGGGTTCGGCAATGCTGCGCAGCAAAAAACAGCGGGGTGCAGCAGTGGTATCCTTGCCTGCTCCGGTGCCGCCTGGAATGGTCGGTCGAGCCTTGCTCCCGACACCTGGCGCCGTCGGACAAAGCCCGCATGGCCCCGTGCAGCTAGTCCCGCGCGGGCGAAGCGCAACTTTAGCGCAGGCGCAGGGACTGCTGCGACCCTTTGCGTTGCCGGGGCCGCAGAGGAGTTGTAACGGGATGTGACGACCGGTGTAAGTCGCTGAAGTGAGCCACGAATGTGGGTCAGATGTGAGCTGCGGCATACACCGGCCTGATTGGTCTCAGGTCGGGCTTTGAAAAGATTTCCCCCTTCCTTCCCTTTACGCACTTTGGAGTTGCAGTATGAACCACCCCTCGATGCAAGGCACGGCCGCGTTGAACGTGCCGGCCTGGGTCAAGAACCAGAAACTGGTGGCCTGGGTAGCCGAGATCGCCGCGCTGACCAAGCCGGAGCGCATTCACTGGTGCGACGGTTCGCAAGAAGAGTACGACCAACTCTGCGAGCAAATGGTCGCTGCCGGCACGCTCAAGCGCCTGAACCCGGCCAAACGCAAGAACTCGTTCCTGGCCCTGTCTGACCCGTCCGACGTGGCGCGTGTCGAAGACCGCACCTTCATCTGCGCGGACAAGAAGGAAGACGCCGGCCCCACCAACAACTGGATCGCCCCGGCCGAGATGCGCCAGACGCTCAACGGCCTGTTCGACGGCTGCATGCGCGGCCGCACGCTGTACGTGGTGCCGTTCTCGATGGGGCCGCTGGGCTCGCCGATCGCCCATATCGGCGTGGAACTGTCCGACTCCCCGTACGTGGCCGTCAATATGCGCATCATGACGCGCATGGGCAAGGCCGTATATGACGTACTGGGCACCGACGGCGACTTCGTGCCGTGCGTGCACACCGTCGGCAAGCCGCTCGCCGCCGGCGAGAAGGACGTGCCGTGGCCGTGCAACCCGACCAAGTACATCGTCCATTTCCCGCAGACGCGCGAGATCTGGTCGTTCGGCTCGGGCTACGGCGGCAACGCGCTGCTCGGCAAGAAGTGCTTCGCGCTGCGTATCGCCTCGACCATGGGCCGCGACGAAGGCTGGCTGGCCGAGCACATGCTGATCCTCGGCGTGACCTCGCCCGAGGGCAGGAAATACCACGTGGCCGCCGCCTTCCCGTCGGCCTGCGGCAAGACCAACTTCGCCATGCTGATCCCGCCGAAGGGCTTCGAGGGCTGGAAGGTCACCACCATCGGCGACGACATCGCCTGGATCAAGCCGGGCCAGGACGGCCGCCTCTACGCGATCAACCCGGAAGCCGGCTACTTCGGCGTGGCCCCGGGCACCAGCGAGAAGACCAACTTCAACGCCATGGCGACGCTGAAGGAAAACGTCATCTTCACCAACGTGGCGCTGACCGACGACGGCGACGTGTGGTGGGAAGGCATGACCAAGGAAGCGCCGGCGCACCTGGTCGACTGGCAAGGCAGGGACTGGACCCCGGAAATCGCCAAGGCCACCGGCGCCAAGGCCGCGCACCCGAACGCGCGTTTCACCGCCCCGGCGGCGCAATGCCCGTCGATCGACGAGAACTGGGACAACCCGGCCGGCGTACCCATTGATGCGTTCATCTTCGGCGGCCGCCGCTCGACCACCGTGCCGCTGGTGACCGAAGCGCGCAACTGGACCGAAGGCGTCTACATGGCCGCGACCATGGGCTCCGAAACCACCGCCGCGGCCGCTGGCCAGCAAGGCGTGGTGCGCCGCGACCCGTTCGCCATGCTGCCATTCTGCGGCTACAACATGAGCGACTACTTCGGCCACTGGCTCGACCTGGGCAAGAAGCTGGAAGCCGCCGGCGCCAAGCTGCCGAAGATCTATTGCGTGAACTGGTTCCGCAAGGACGCCGACGGCAGCTTCGTGTGGCCGGGCTTCGGCGAGAACATGCGCGTGCTGTCGTGGATGATCGACCGCGTCGAGGGCAAGGGCCAGGGCGCCGAGCACGTGTTCGGCACCAGCCCCCGTTATGAAGACCTGAACTGGAACGGCGTGGACTTCTCGCCGGCGCAGTTCGCGCAGGTCACGTCGATCGACACCGACGCCTGGAAGCAGGAGCTGGTGCTGCACGACGAGCTGTTCACGCAGCTGAAGCACAACCTGCCGCAGTCGCTGGCCGAAACGCGTTCGGCACTGGGCAAGCGCCTGGAAGGGTAAGCACCCGGCCAGCCCAGGCATTCCCTCTCCCCGCAACGGGAGAGGGCCGGGAGCGCGGCGAACCAGGCTGTGGATAACTTCCCGTTATCCCGGCTCGCCCTCTCCCCCCAACTGTTCCACCGCATACTTCACCAGCCCCGCCCGACCCTCGATCCCCAGCTTGCGCTTGAGGTTGAGCCGGTGGGTCTCCACCGTGCGCACCGACACACCGAGCTGCGCCGCAATCTCCTTGTTCGCCATGCCGCGCCCGATGCAGCCGAGGATGTCGCGTTCGCGCGGGGTCAGTGCGTCCAGCGGCCCCGCCGCGGGCATCTGTTCGGCCATGCCGCGCGCAATGCGGGCGCTGTAGAACACGCGCCCCGCCAGTACCGCCTGGATGGCGGCCATCAGCTCGTCCGCGGGCGCATCCTTCAGCACATAACCGCGCGCGCCCGCACGCACCGCCTGGCGCGCGTATTCGAGGTTGTCGTGCATGCTGACCACCAGCACGGCGATTTCCGGGTACTGCTCGTGCAGCGCGGCCGTCAGCGCAATGCCGCCCATGCCGCGCATGCCGATATCGGTGATGACAAGATCGGGGCGCTCGCCGGCGCGATCGAGCCAGGCCAGCGCCGCCTCGCCGCCGTCGGCCTCGCCCACCACGCGCAGGCCGGGCTGCAGCGCCAGGTGCATACGCATGCCGTCGCGCACCAGCGCGTGGTCGTCGATCAGCAGCACGCGCGCGGGCGTATCAGCGGCGTGGCCGGGATGGCCCGCGAGTTCGGCCAGTGCGGCCGGTGCGGTCGGTTCTGTCGGTTCGGGGATCTGGGTCATGACTGCGAAGGTTCCGCGGGAATGGAGGCGACGGGCCGCGCCGGTGCTTTCACGAGCGGCAGGGTGGCCACCAGCTCGGTGCCGCCGATGCCCGAAACAATGCCGAACTGCCCGCCCAGCGCTGCAATGCGCTCGCGCAGATTGCGCAGGCCGATGCCGCGCCGGGGATCGAGCTGCATGCGGGCCACGTCAAACCCGCTGCCATCGTCGCGTACGGTCAGGCGCGTCGCGTCCGGATCGAATGCCAGGGCCACGGTGACCTTGCGCGCGCCGGCATGGCGTTCGACATTGGTCAGCGCTTCCTGCGCGATCCGGTACAGCGCGGTGGCCTGTTCGTCGGGCAGTTCGCGCGGGGTGCCGGCCTGAGACACACCGATCTGCAGGTGGCTGCCGCCCTGCATCTCGCGCGCCAGGTGCTGCAGGGCGGCAAAGATGCCGAGGTCATCGAGCAGGGCGGGGCGCAGGTTGCGGGCCACGCGCCGTACCTCGTTGAACACCGTGTCGAGCCGGTTCAGCGCCATGCCCAGCACCGGCGCCACCGCCGCGCCTTCGGCAGGCGCCAGGCGCAAGCGGTTGGTGGCGGCTTCCAGCACCAGCTTGACTGAAACCAGCAACTGGCTGATGCCGTCATGGAGTTCGCGCGACAAGCGGGCACGCTCCTCTTCCTGCGACTGCACCACGCGCTGGGCGAGCTGGCGCAGCTTGGCATCGGCCTCGCGGTGCTCGCTGATATTGAGCGCCAGGCCGCTGGCCGCCACCAGCAGGATGCTGACCGCGGCGATCGCGCCGATCCACGCCATGGTCTCGCGGATATCGGTCGCGGCGCGCGCGTCGAGCTGGCGCAGCGTGCTTTCCACATCGTCCAGATAAATACCGGTGCCGAGCATCCAGCCCCACTCGGGCACGGCCACCACGTAGCCGAGCTTGGGCGCGAGCTGTTGGGACGACGGTTTCTTCCACAGGTAGCGGACCGAGCCGCCGCCGGCCTTGGCCGCCGCGATCAGCTTCTGGATGGTGAGCGCGCCCTGCGGATCGCGCAACATCCACAGGTCCTGCCCGACCAGCTCCGGCTGGCGCGGGTGCATCAGGTTGCGGCCCTGCAGGTCATACAGGAAGAAGTAGCCGTCGGGCCCGTAGTCGAGCCGCGCCAGCGCCTCCATGGCGGCCTGGCGCGTGGCGGCATCGGTGCGGCCCGAATGCACCATCGGCGCGATCGCGCTCTGCGCCAATTCTACGTAGTGGCGCAGTTCGGTTTCCTTGCTCTGGAGATAGGCGGACTCGACCAGCGTGCGCTCATGCTGGGCCAGCTGCGTCGCCTGGAAACGCACGGCAAGCGCGATGCCGAGCATGGCCACCGCGAGGGGCGCGACGGCGAGCAACAGGATCTTCTGGCGGAGTTTCATCTGGACCGGGGGTAAACACCGACGCCGCGCAAGCGGCATGCCGCCGTCGATCTGCGTAGTACCACGCAGAAGTGCTGCGTAGTTCCGCGCTTGTGCGGGGTATGGCGGGTGTCAATACTACACGCCGGATGCATGCAGCCCCAGTGGCCCGTGCTCAACGCAGTGGGTGAGCCGCGCAGACGCTGAACGGTGCACCGCCTGCCTGCCAGACGAGATCCGGAACCGACAAGGCAAAACCGGGCGCACGCGGCACGATCCAGGAGACGCCCATCGCCGCAGGATTGTCCGCATCCCGTGCACCCGCCGGCATACGCATGCCACCGCCCCTTGCCAGCCCCCGCCATTCGCCGCCGCAGGCTTTACCTACCCCGGTCTGAGGAGACCTCACTATGAATCGCATCGGAGAACACCTGGTGTGGCTGGCCGTCGCCATCCTTGGCGCGTTTGCCTTCGCCACGGTCGCGCTGTCGCGCGGCGAGGCTGTCAGTGCGCTGTGGATCGTGGTTGCCGCGCTCTGCATCTACCTGATCGCCTACCGCTACTACAGCCGCTTCATCGCCGACAAGGTGATGCAGCTGGACCCGAAACGCATGACCCCGGCCTGGCGCCACAACGATGGCCTGGACTACGTGCCGACCAACAAGGCGGTGCTGTTCGGCCACCACTTCGCCGCCATCGCCGGCGCCGGCCCGCTGGTCGGCCCCGTGCTGGCCGCGCAGATGGGTTATATGCCGGGCATGCTGTGGATCCTGGCCGGCGTGGTGTTCGCCGGTGCGGTGCAGGACTTCATGGTGCTGTTCATCTCCACGCGCCGCGACGGCCGCTCGCTGGGCGACCTGGTCAAGTCCGAGATGGGCACGGTGCCGGGCATGATCGCGCTGTTCGGCTGCTTCATGATCATGATCATCATCCTGGCGGTGCTGGCGCTGATCGTGGTGAAGGCGCTGGCCGGCTCGCCGTGGGGCACGTTCACGGTGGCGGTGACCATCCCCATCGCGCTGTTCATGGGCATCTACACGCGCTACATCCGCCCGGGCCGCATCGGTGAAGTGTCGGTGATCGGCTTCGTGCTGCTGATGCTCGCCATCATCGGCGGCCAGTACGTGCATGAAAGCGCCGTGCTGGCGCCGCTGTTCACATACGACGGCAAGGCACTGACCTGGATGCTGATCATCTACGGCTTCATCGCCGCCGTGCTGCCGGTGTGGCTGCTGCTGGCCCCGCGCGACTACCTGTCGACCTTCCTGAAGATCGGCACCATCATCGCGCTGGCCATCGGCATCCTGATCGTCGCGCCGGAACTGAAGATGCCGGCCTTCACGCAGTTCGCCAAGGGCGGCGGCCCGGTGTGGTCGGGCAATCTGTTCCCGTTCCTCTTCATCACCATCGCCTGCGGCGCGGTATCGGGCTTCCACGCGCTGATCTCGTCGGGCACCACGCCCAAGCTGCTGGAAAACGAGAGTCACGCGCGCTTCATCGGCTACGGCGCGATGCTGGCCGAGTCCTTCGTCGCCATCATGGCGCTGGTGGCAGCCTCGGTGATCGAGCCGGGCGTGTACTTCGCCATGAACAGCCCGGCCGCCGTGATCGGCACCACGCCGGAAGCCGTGGCCCAGGCCGTGTCGACCTGGGGTTTTGTCGTCACCCCCGACGTGCTGATCCAGACCGCCAAGGACGTTGGCGAGAACACCATCATCTCGCGCGCCGGCGGCGCGCCGACGCTGGCCGTGGGCATCGCCCACATCCTGCACCAGGTGGTGGGCGGCCAGGCCATGATGGCGTTCTGGTACCACTTCGCCATCCTGTTCGAGGCCCTGTTCATCCTGACCGCCGTCGACGCGGGCACCCGCGCCGGCCGCTTCATGCTGCAGGACCTGCTGGGCAGCTTCGTGCCGTCGCTCAAGCGCACCGACTCGCTGCCCGCCAACCTGATCGCCACCGCGCTGACCGTGGCGGCCTGGGGCTACTTCCTGTACCAGGGCGTGGTCGATCCGCTCGGCGGCATCAACACGCTGTGGCCGCTGTTCGGCATCTCCAACCAGATGCTGGCCGCGGTGGCACTGGTGCTCGGCACCTGCGTGCTGGTCAAGATGAAGCGCGGCCAGTACGCCTGGGTGACGCTGCTGCCGACCATCTGGCTGCTGATCTGCACGCTGACCGCCGGCTGGCAGAAGCTGTTCGATGCCGATCCGAAGGTCAGCTTCCTGACCCACGCCGGCAAGTTCAGCGCCGCCATCGCCGAAGGCAAGGTGCTGGCCCCGGCCAAGAGCATGGAGCAGATGCACCGCATCGTCTTCAATGACTACCTGGACGCCGGCCTGTGCGCGCTGTTCATGTTCGTGGTGCTGTCGATCGTGGTCTATGGCTTCAGGACCGCGATGCAGGCGCGTACCGCGAACCGCCCGACCGACAAGGAGACGCCGTTCGAGCCGCTGCCGGCGGCCGCCTCGGCACAGTCCTGATCCGCTGAAGCAAAAGGAGCCCGCCATGCTGGAACAACTGGGAACGATGGGACGTTATCTTGGGCAGTCGCTGCGGCTGATGGTTGGCCTGCCCGACTACCAGACTTATGTCGCCCACATGGAAAGCACCCACCCGGACCGCGCGCCCATGACTTACGAGGAATTCTTCCGCGAACGCCAGGAAGCGCGTTACGGCGGCGGGCAGGGCAAGTGCTGCTGAGCCGTACAGGCCGGAACTGACAGGACGGGCAACCTTCGGGTTGCCCGTTTTCTTTGCAGGCGTCGCAATCGTCATCGATACCCGTGTTGTCGCACAAATCAGACGTTTCAGCAGGGGGTTACATGGCTTTACACGTGGTTACAGCAAGGCCGGGGCTCGTTCTCTACACTTGCGGCACATCATGGCAAAGAGAGGAAATCACATGTTTCGCCATCCCGTTCGCAATATGACCCTGGCCATTGCCCTGGCGGCCTCTGCGCTGCCGGCATTCGCGAGCGATATGAACAACGCACTTGGCGGCGCCCTCGGCGGTGTCGCCGGCGCGGCAGTAGGCGGCGCACTGGGCGGCAGCACCGGCGCCGTGATCGGTGGCGCAGTGGGTGGCGGCGCCGGCGGCGCTGTGACGTCGAATCGTCGCGAGCGTACGGGCGCCATCATCGGCGGCGCGCTTGGCGGTGGTGCCGGCACGGCGGCGGGTAACGCCATGGGCGGCCGCACGGGCGGCCTGGTCGGCGCGGCCGTGGGCGGTGGCGCAGGCGCGGCGCTGGGTGGCAATGTCTCGCGCAGCAACTCATACGCCGATGAACACCGTGACTACCGCGGCGGCGGCGGCTACTACAAGCACAAGAAGCACAAGCACCACCATCACGACGACTGAGCCGGAGTTCAGCCGGGCAGGATGCAAAACGGGCCATGAAGGCCCGTTTTTTCTTTTGCGCGCTCTGGCATAATGCCTGTCAACAGATGCTGGTCTGATCGGGCGCAGAAACAAAGAAGCCCGCAACCAGTGCGGGCTTCTTCTCCAATAAATGCGGAGAGGTCTGTCAGACACTCTCCAAACGACCTGTGGAGACCAGGTTGAAGCCAAGGGGCCGGATAGGGGAGATACGGCCCCGGACCGCGGTTTGCAGGCCCTGATTACAGGGGCATGCGGTCGGAAGACAGATCGTACTTGGCGCCGTCGCTGTAGGTGTCGAACTTGCCGGCCTTGGCGCCATCGCTGTACACGTCGTACTTACCAGCCTTGGCACCGTCGCTGTATACGTCGTACTTGCCGGCCTTGGCACCGTCGGCGTACGGATCGAACTTGCCGGACTTGGCAAACACCGGAGCGGCGAATAGGGCTGCGGCGAGAGTGGCAACGGCAATCAGGGTATGGCGAGTGGTTTTCATGGCTCAGTATTTCTTCAGCTGTGATGCCTGATTCGACAGTCTGACTTGCTGCGATGCGGCATCCGATGGCTAGATATTAGGCGTTTCCCTGATATCAATAAATACCGCTTGCCACAATGATTAGTTTTGATTCCAACAATAAAGTCGTCTGAACGAGGAAAAATTCAGGGAAACGACGGGAGACTATGTCATGGATCGCCTGCAATCGATGCGCGTGTTTGCCAAAGTGGTGGAGCTGGGTAGCTTTGCTCGTGCGGCGCAGCAGTTGGAGATGTCCAATGCGGTCGTGACGCGCTATGTCGCGGACCTGGAAAGCCACCTGGGTACGCGGCTGCTGAACCGGACGACCCGCAGCCTGTCCCTGACCGACGCCGGGGAAACCTATCTGCAGCGTTGCCAGCAGATCCTCGAAGACGTGGAAGAAGCCGAAGGCGTGGTGACGGCGCGCAGCCAGTCACTATCCGGAACATTGCGCCTGGTGACACCAGTGATGTTCGGCCTGCACCTGCTGCCGAGCCTGATGGCCCGGTTCCAGCAGCAATACCCCGAAGTGGTGTTCGATGTGCTGCTGTCCGACCGCAACGTGGATATCGTCGAAGAGGGGCGCGACGTCGCAGTCATGCTGTCGGACCTGGGCCTGGGCTCGCATCTGGTGGCCCGGCCGCTGATCTCGGCCGAGATCGTGCTGTGCGCATCGCCCGAATATGTCCGCATGCACCCGCCGCTGCGCCATGCGCACGAGCTGACCAATCACCGCTGCATCGCGATGCGGCTGCCGAACGTGGAACACGAGTGGACGCTGCTCGGGCCCGAAGGCGAAGTGACGGTGCCGATCCGTCCGGGACTGCTGTGCAGCAACGCCGAACTCGCGCATCAGGCGGCGCTGGCGAATATGGGCGTGGCGATGCTTTCGTCCTACCTGGCCAAGCAGAATATCGAGTCCGGCAGCCTCGTGCACGTCCTGCCGCAATACCAGTTGCCACGACGCGATGTCAGCGTGGTCTACCCAAGCCGCAAGTTCCTGCCGACCAAGGTCCGGGCGTTCATTGACTTCCTGCTGGAAGAGGGCGTCCGGAACCGCGAGCAGATTTCATAAGCCAGGCAACAGGAGGCAGGCGCCGACGCGCCGTCGCCTCTTGCCGCTTCTAGACGCTCATTCCTCGGCTTCGACCGTGGCCTTGCCCGCGGCGCGGGTCTTCTTGGCCGCGACCGTCTTGGCGGGCGCCTTCTTGGCCGCGGTCTTGGTCGCTGCCGTCTTGGCGGCGGTCTTGGTGGCCGCAGCCTTCTTCGCCGGCGCCTTTGCCGGAGCGGCCTCGGTCTCGTCCCCCTTGGCGGCCGCGCGCGACGCGGTCTTGGCAGCCGTCTTGGCGCCCGCCTTGGGTTCGCGCACCTCGAACTCGAAGCCGATCTTGCCGTCGGGCTGCCTGACCAGGAAGGCCTTGAAGTTGCGGCCCGTGCGCGACGACTTGAAGCCCGTCAGCAGATCTGTGCGGCCATCGTTCAGCAGCTTGCCAACCTGCTCGCGGCTGATCTCCTGCTGCAGGATGATCTTGCCGGTGGTGAAGTCGCAGCTCTTCGGGCTGCCCACGCTGTTCTCGCACACGTACTTCATGCCGTGCTCGAACACCGCGCCACTGCACTTCGGGCAGGTGCCGACCGGCTCCTGGCCACTGAAATCGACCGGCTCGCCGTCGCCCTCGTCGTCGTTCTGGCCGAAATCGAATTCCATCTTGTAATGGCCTTCGTCGTCCTTGGCGATCTTGAGGATGGCGGCAAACGGCCGGCCCATCTTGCTGCGGAACCCCTGCAGCGGGCCGATTTCCCTCTTCAGCAGCAGTTCCTCGACCTCGTCGATCTCGAACTGGCGGCCACCGGGGATCTTGCTGATCGAGAATTCGCACGCGGTGCAGGCAAAGCGGCGGTAATTTTCCTTCACCTGGCCGCCGCACTGCGGGCACGGGGTGTCCAGCGTGGCGTAGTCGCCGGGAATGGTGTCGCTGTCGTATTCCTTGGCGCGCTTGACGATCTGCTGCGTCATCTGCGCGATCTCGAGCATGAACTCGTCGCGCTTCAGGCGACCGCGCTCAATCTGCGAGAGCTTGTGTTCCCACTCGCCGGTCAGCTCGGCCTGCGTCAGCTCCAGCACGCCCAGGCCGCGCAGCAGCGTCATCAGCTGGAACGCCTTGGCAGTCGGGATCAGCTCGCGGCCTTCACGCACCAGGTACTTTTCGGTCAGCAGGCCTTCGATGATGGCCGCGCGCGTGGCCGGCGTGCCCAGGCCCTTGCCGGCCATGGCTTCGCGCAGCGCGTCATCGTCCACGAGCTTGCCGGCGCCTTCCATGGCGGACAGCAGCGTGGCTTCGTTATAGCGCGCGGGCGGCTTGGTAGTCAGGCCCACGCTCTCGACCTTGTCGGTCTTGACCTTCTCGTCCCTGGCCACCGGCACCAGGTTGTTGGCGTCCTTGTCGCCCTGCGCCTCGCGGCCGTAGATCACGAGCCAGCCCGGGTTGACCAGCACCTTGCCTTCGGTCTTGAAGTGATGGCCAGCCACTACCGTGATGCGGGTCGTGACCTGGAACTCCGCCGCCGGGAAGAAGACCGCCAGGAATCGCCGCACCACCAGGTCGTACAGCTTCTGCTCCGGCTCCGACAGGTTCTTGGGCGCCTGCAGCGTCGGGATGATGGCGAAGTGGTCGCTGATCTTGCTGTTGTCGAAGATCTTCTTGTTCGGCTTGACCCAGCCCTGCGCCAGGATCTTCTTGGCGTGCGGCAGGTAGTTGGGCGAGCTGTCGGCCAGCATGTCCATGGTCTGCTTGACCGTGTCCAGGTAGTCCTCGGGCAGCGCGCGCGCGTCGGTACGCGGGTACGTCAGGACCTTGTGCTTTTCATACAGGGCCTGCGCCAGGCCGAGCGTATTCTTGGCCGAGAAGCCGAAGCGCGAGTTGGCCTCGCGCTGCAGCGTGGTCAGGTCAAACAGCGCCGGCGACTGCTGCGTCGACGGCTTGGATTCCTCGGTGACGGTGCCGGGCTTGTCGCGGCATGCGGCGACGATGCTCCTGGCCTCGGCCTCGCTCCACAGGCGCGAGTCGCGGGCTTCGGGATCGAACTCGTTCTTCTTGAACTTGGGATCGAACCAGCGGCCTTCGTACAGGCCGGCGGCGGCGATGAACTCGGCATGCACTTCCCAGTAGTCACGCGGGACGAAGTGCTTGATCTTCTCTTCGCGCTCGACCACGATCGACAGCGTCGGCGTCTGGACGCGGCCGACGGTGGTCAGGAAGAAGCCGCCGCCCTTGCTGTTGAAGGCGGTCATGGCACGCGTGCCATTGATGCCGACCAGCCAGTCGGCCTCGGAACGGCAGCGCGCGGCATCGGCCAGCGGCAGCATGTCCTGGTCTTCGCGCAGGCTGGCAAAGCCGTCGCGGATCGCCTGCGGCGTCATCGACTGCAGCCAGAGCCGGCGGATCGGCTGCTTGGCCTTGGCCTGCTGGGCGATCAGCCGGAAAATCAGTTCCCCCTCGCGTCCCGCGTCGCAGGCATTGATCAGGCCGGTGACATCCTTGCGCTTGATCAGGCGGTTGAGCACCTTCAGGCGCGACTCGGTCTTGGCGATCGGGCGCAGGTCGAAGTGGGGCGGGATCACCGGCAGGTTGGCGAAACTCCACTTGCCGCGCTTGACCTCGTATTCGTCGGGCGCGGCAATTTCCACCAGGTGGCCCACGGCAGACGACAGCACGAAGTCGTCACTTTCAAAGTACTCGTCGTGCTTGGTAAAGCCCCCGAGGGCACGGGCGATATCGGCCGCGACCGATGGCTTTTCCGCGATGATGAGGGCTTTTGACATTGAACGGGTCCTTGCGGGTTGCTTCCGGCAACGCGCGATTTGCACTGCAATATAAGTAGACATCGCCCCCGGGGGGCTTTGAGGCGCCAATCATAAGCGCGGTTTCAACGGCGGTGCAAGCCAGCCGCAGTGGCGTGAAATCCGCCGCTACGCCGCGCGCCGCCCCCCGGCAAGCAACCACTCCAGCACTTCCGGGACGTCCGCCTGCGCACCAGGCATGGCCGTGCCCCGTGCGAGCATCCGTTCCAGTACCTCGATATGCGGCAGCAGCGTGCCGTAGAACTGCGTCGGCCCCCCCGCCACCGGCTGGACCAGCAGCGTGGGGAAATTCTCAATATCGATATCGTCAAGCCGGTCCGCATGCGTCTCGATATCGATCCACACATAGCAGTCCTCCGGGTGGCGCGCGGCCAGTGCGGAGAACGCCTGCAGGTAATCCCGGCATGTCCCGCACCATTGCGCGCACAGGCAGGCGACCAGCCGGCCTTGCGGGCGGGCGGACAGCGCTGCGCCGATGGCGGCAACGTCACGTTCGGGAAAGTAAACGGTCATGGCAGTTCAAACATGAGCCTCTCGGGGCACCGGGGCCCGCCGATTGTATCGGCAATGGGTCCGGGGCCACTGGCGAAGTCTAGGACAGACTGCGGAAGAGGTTCCCCGGTAGACGCTCCGCGCGCCCTTCCAGTTCCAGCTCGAGCAGCCGCGTCGCCAGCATTTCCGGCGCCAGCCCGCTGCGCTCGCACAGCGTGTCGAGCGTGAGGGGTTCGTGGGTCAGCACGGCGAGCAGTGGATCATCAGTGACCTTGGACCTCATAGGTACTGAATTCGTCACTTTTTCCAACTGGACCGACAGGCCGAATTCTTCCATCACGTCCTCTGGCGATTCGACCAGCTTGGCCCCCTGGCGGATCAGAAAGTGGCAGCCGCGCGAAAGCGGCGCGTGGATGGACCCCGGAATGGCAAACACCTCCCGGCCCAGGTCGGCGGCGAGACGGGCGGTAATCAGCGAGCCCGACCGCGCCGCCGCCTCCACCACCAGCACGCCGCGCGCCAGGGCCGCGATCAGGCGGTTGCGCCGCGGGAAGTTGTCCTTGAACCCCTGCATGCCCAGCGGGAACTCGCTGACGATCGCGCCGTGTTCGGCGATGCGGTGTGCCAGTTTCAGGTGACGCGCAGGGTAGACCCGGTCGGCCCCGGTGCCGATCACCGCAACCGTACCGCCTTCTCCCGCCAGCCCGCCCTCATGGGCCGCCGCATCCACACCCAGCGCCAGCCCCGAGACCACCGTCTGGCCCGCCAGCGAGAAGGACCTGCCGAATGCCTCGGCGTCGGCCTTGCCCTGCGCCGTGGCTGCGCGCGCGCCGACGATGGCAAGCGCCGGCCGCGCCAGCGCGGCGGGGTCGCCCTTGATATACAGGAGCGGCGGGGGATCCGTCAGGTCGAGCAGGCGCACCGGGTAGCGCGGATCGACCAGCGTCAGCAGGTGGTTGCCGGGCTGCTCGAGCCACGCCAGGGTCTTGGCCAGCGCCTGGTTCAAGGTGGCGCCCGGCGCAGCCAGGACCGCGGCCGCGAGCTTGCGCGGCACCACCGACGACAGCGCTTCCACGCTTTGCGTGAATACCTGCTGCGGCAGGCCGAATGCCGCCAGCAGCAGGCGCACCGTCACCGGGCCGATGCCCGGCGCGCTGGCCAGTCGCAGCCACGCCAGCGTGTCGTCCGCGTCACGTGCCGCGTCCGGCCATGCGGCGGCCGGCGCCTGGCCGGCCATCAACGCGGGGAGATGACGCGGTCGCCGACCTCGATCACGTTCGAGGCGTCGGTCACCAGTGCATAGGACACGCCCTGGAACACGCGGAACACAAAGGCGAGCCCATAGCGCTCGTCCGGCAGCGCGATATGGCGATTGCCGTCGGTCCGGTCATTCACGACTTCGCCGGTGCGGGAGAGCGCCAGCACGTGGCCCGGCTCCAGTCCGACATTGGCGCCGACATTGAGCACCACGACCTGCTTGGCACCGCCGTATTGCACACCGCCGTAGACCTTGGCGACACGGCCGTCGACCTGCGTCTCCGGCGCGCGCGGCACGTAGCGCACGGCCTCGCGCATCGGCTGGGGCAACAGCAGCGTGCCCACGCCCATTTCCTGCTGCGCCTGCGTCACGCGCAGCGTGGACACCGCGTCGGGACCACCGGGCTCGCGGGTCAGGCGCGCATTGCCTTCATACTCGGCCTCATACCCGAGCACCTGCCCGGTGACCGGGTCGTAGACCGGTGTGACCGGCCGGAACGCCTGCCAGTCGCTGCCGACAGCAGCCGTGTCCGGCGCGATGCCGCGCGCGTAGGCGCTGTCGCCGCGGCCCAGGTAGACATGCGACTCGGGCACCGCGACGATGCGCGCCGACGTTGCCAGCGTGCCCTCGTCCACCACCAGCGGGCGGATCAGGAACGGCTCGATGTCCTTGGACGCGATACTGAGAATGGCGGCGCCTTCGGCGTCGCCACGCACGGCCGGCGTCAGCCTGACGGTGCCGTTGGCGCCCGGCGTGGTCGACAGCCAGGCCCGGCCATCGCGCTGGATCAGGTACAGGACCTGGCCGGGGTAGATAAGATGAGGATTGCGGACCTGCTGCCGGTTCATGCCCCATAGCTCGGGCCAGCGCCACGGCTGGCGCAGGTACTGCCCCGAGATGCCCCACAGCGTGTCGCCATTGCGGACCGTGTACTGCGACGGCGCATTGGGCGAGAGATCGGTGGCGGGAATCCCTTGCTGCGCCACACGCTGGGCTTCGGCGTGCTGGGCGGGTGAAACCGTGAGGTCTGCCGCCATGGCTGGAACACTTGCCGCGGCAGTGACGCCGGCAGCACTCAACATGGCGAGGGTGAACGCATGCAGCCTGCGGCCCGACGCCGCCTGGTGTTCTTTGGTAAGATCGCGCATTTTCGTGAGCCGGCTGGCAGAACAGCCGGATTGACCCTGGAGAGCGTGCCTGCTGCGGCGCGCCTTGAATTTTTGTACTAGCGCCCCGATTCTGCATGTAATCCCCCGCCGCCGCAACGCGGCCGGACAGCCCAGAGCAGCCGGCGTTGCGCCCTAGCATCATGGCAAAACTCGACATCCTGACCTATCCCGATCCCCGTCTGCACACCGTGGCGAAACCCGTCAAGGAAGTGGACGACCGCATCCGCCAGCTGGTGAAGGACATGGCGGAAACCATGTACGAGGCACCCGGCATCGGCCTGGCGGCCACGCAGGTCAACGTCCACGAGCAGGTGGTGGTGATCGACGTGTCGGAGACGCGCGATCAGCTCCAGGTCTTCATCAATCCCGAGATTGTCTGGGCCAGCGAGAACCACAAGATCTGGGAAGAGGGCTGCCTGTCGGTGCCCGAGGTCTATGACCGCGTGGAGCGCCCCGACCGCGTGCGTGTGCGCGCGCTCAACGAAAAGGGTGAAACCTTCGAGCTCGACGCCGATGACTTGCTGGCCGTCTGCATCCAGCACGAGATGGACCACCTGCACGGCAAGGTGTTCGTCGAATACCTGTCGCCGCTCAAGCAGAACCGAATCAGGTCCAAGCTGCACAAGCGCGAACGCGTGCGCATGTAACAGGCGCGCACGGCGCCAAGGCTGGGACCGCCGCGCCTTGTCTGCTATCGTTATGGCTTCCGAAGTCAAACACGTACCGGCCGCTATGCGGCCGGTTCTGTTTTCAGGTCCGCATGTTTTCAGGTCCACTTCAGGTCCACATCAGGGAGCCAGTCATGTCCGCAGCCAAGTCCCTGCGTGTCGCCTTTGCCGGCACGCCCGAATTCGCGCGTGTCGCGCTTGAAGCCATCCACGCCGCCGGTTTCCCGGTGGTCGCCCTGCTCAGCCAGCCGGACCGCCCGGCCGGCCGCGGCATGCAGTTGCAGGCGAGCCCCGTCAAGCAGTACGCCGTCGCCAACGGCCTTGAGCCGGTGCTGCAGCCACGCTCGCTGCGCCGCACCGGCAAGTACCCGGAAGAGGCCGCCGCTGCCGTCGACACGCTGGCGAAGATCGCGCCTGACGTGATGGTGGTGGCCGCCTATGGCCTGATCCTGCCGGCCGAAGTACTGGAACTGCCTAGGCTGGGCTGCCTGAACATCCACGCCTCGCTGCTGCCGCGCTGGCGCGGCGCCGCGCCGATCCACCGTGCGATCGAAGCCGGCGACGCCGAGACCGGCATCACGCTGATGCAGATGGACGAAGGCCTGGATACCGGCGCGATGCTGTCGCGCGAATCGGTGCCGATCGCCGCCGACGACAGCACCGGCACGCTGCATGACAAGCTGGCGTCGCTGGGCGGCCGCATGATCGTCGACGCACTGCGCAAGCTCGCCGCGGGCGAGACACTGCCCGCCACGCCGCAGCCCGATGCCGGCGTCACCTACGCCGAGAAGATCGGCAAGGACGAAGCCCCGCTGGACCTGCGCCGCCCGGCGGCCGAGCTGGCCAGCCAGGTCCGCGCGTTCAACCCGTTTCCGGGTGCCACGCTGCAGCTCGACAGCACTGTGATCAAGTGCTGGCAAGCGGTGCCGCTGTCCGCCGGCACGAGCCTGCCCCATCCGGCGGGCACGGTGCTGGCCGCTGACGCCAGCGGCGTGATCATCGCCTGTGGCAACGGCAGCGCGCTGCAGGTCACGGAACTGCAGAAGCCCGGCGGCCGCCGCCAGCCCGCGCAACAGTTCCTGCAGGGTACGCCGCTGCCGCCGGGAACGCGCTTCGCCATACCCGTGGAAGGCGCGGACAGCGCGGCCGGGGCATAATCGGGCATCCCCTGCGCGCCGGCCCGGTCCGGCAAGACCCATGCTCGGCATTACCGATCTTCCGTTCTTTGTCGGCGCGGTGTTCCTGCTCAACATCACGCCCGGCCCCGATACCGCCTATATCGTCGGGCGCAGCGTCGCCCAGGGCCGCGCCGCCGGCGTGATGTCGGCGCTGGGCGTCAGCGCCGGCTGCTGCGTCCACGCGCTGGCCACGGCCTTCGGCCTGACTGCGCTTCTGGCGGCGTCGCCAACGGCATTTACCGTCATCAAGTTCGCTGGTGCGGCCTATCTGGTCTGGCTGGGACTGCGGCTGATCTGGCGCCGACCCGAGGGTTCGGCAGATGCCGCCGGCACCCCGTCCGCGCGGCGCGGCCTGCGGGCGCTGTTCATGCAGGGATTCCTCACCAATGTGCTGAATCCGAAGGTGGTGCTGTTCTTCGTCTCGTTCTTCCCGCAGTTCGTCGACCCGCACGCGCCGCGCCAGGCGCTGGCTTTCCTGTTGCTCGGCGCGATCATGGTGCTGATGTCGACCCTGTGGAACACGCTGGTGGCGTGGCTGGCCGGGACGCTGACGCGCCGTGTCGGGCAGGCGCCACGCCTGAAGTGCTGGCTGGATCGCCTGGTGGGCACAGCCTTCATCGGCCTGGGCGCGCGGCTGGCCCTGGCCCAGCGCTGAATCTCCCCGGCGGCGCGAAGCCGTTGAATTTTCAGCGTTTCATCCCTATCTAATGTTCAGCGCGCCCCGCATCGGCGGCGGCGCGCGGAACGACTACACGGAGATCACGTCAATGTTCAACTGGGTCAAGACCTTCATGCTGATGGCCGCCATCACGGCGCTGTTCATCGTCATCGGCGGCATGATCGGCGGACGCAACGGCATGATGTTCGCGCTGCTGATGGCGCTGGGCATGAACTTCTTCTCCTACTGGTTCTCGGACAAGATGGTCCTGCGCATGTACAACGCGCAGGAAGTCGACGCCGGCAGCGCGCCGCAGTTCTACGGCATGGTGCAGGAACTGTCGCAGCGCGCCGGCTTGCCGATGCCGCGCGTCTACCTGATCAACGAGGACGCGCCCAATGCGTTCGCCACCGGCCGCAGCCCCGAACACGCGGCAGTCGCCGCTACCACCGGCATCCTGCGCGTGCTGTCCGAGCGCGAACTGCGCGGCGTCATGGCGCACGAACTGGCGCACGTGCGCCACCGCGACATCCTGACCTCGACCATCGCCGCGACCATGGCCGGTGCCATCTCGGCACTGGCGAACATGGCGATGTTCTTCGGCGGACGCGACGAGAACGGCAACCGCAGCAATCCGATCGCCAGCATTGCCGTGGCGATCCTGGCGCCGCTGGCCGCTTCGCTGATCCAGATGGCGATTTCCCGCGCGCGCGAATTCGAAGCCGACCGCGGCGGCGCGGAGATCAGCGGCGACCCGCAGGCGCTCGCCAGCGCGCTGGACAAGATCCACCGCTATGCGCAGGGCATCCCGTTCCAGGCCGCGGAAGAGCATCCGGCCACGGCGCAGATGATGATCATGAACCCGCTGTCGGGTGGCGGCATTGCCAACCTGTTCTCGACCCACCCGGCGACCGAGGAACGCATTGCGCGCCTGATGCAGATGGCCCAGACCGGTACCTACCCGGCCTGACGCCCGCCAGGCCGCGGCGCCCAAAACCGGGCGCCACGCCCCGCACAGGGTAAACTGCCCGCTGTCTTGCCTGCCAGGCCAGCGGGCTTTTTCTTGCCCGCGTGGCGCCGCGTGCGCCTGCCTGGCCTGGCCTGGCAGCCGTTGCCACGCCCTTTGTCCTATTGTCTTAAGCCTTACCTATATGCGCCTGCCCCACGAATCGCTTGCCTTCCAGATGCTCGGCGCCGCCATGGCCGTGCGTGCCGTCAACGAAGGCACGGCCCTGCCGCAGGCCATTGAAGATACTGCCACGCACCTGCGCCTGGACCGCGTGCGCGATGCCGCCACGCGTGGCGCCCTGCAGGACCTGGCCTACCGCACCATGCGCCAGTTCGGCACCGCGCGCGCGCTGGTGACGCAACTGGTCACGCGCCCGCCCGGTGCGCAGGTGGACTCCCTGCTGGCTGTCGCGCTGTCGCTGCTGCTCGAAGGCGAGGAGGGCGACACGGCCAAGGTGGGCCGCGGCGGCTACAGCGCGTTTACCGTGGTGGACCAGGCGGTCAGTGCCGCCGCCTCCGAACCCAAGACTGCGCACGCGCGCGGCCTCGTCAATGCCGTGCTGCGGCGTTTCCTGCGTGAACAGAAGGCGCTGCTGGCAGAAGTGAACCGCGATGAGCAAGCCCGCTGGAACCTGCCGGCATGGTGGCTGCGCATGCTGCGCGAGGCCTATCCCGACCAGTGGACAGCACTGGCGGAAAGCGCCAACGTGCGCCCGCCGATGACGCTGCGCGTCAACACGGCACGCATCCCGTTGCAGCAATACCTGACCGAGCTGGCCAATGCCGGCCTGGCGGGACAGGCCATCGGCGCCCAGGCCGTGCGCCTGGTGCGCGCATTCCCGGTGACGCAGATTCCGGGATTCGCGCAGGGCGACGTGTCGGTGCAGGATGCCGGCGCGCAACTGGCCGCGCCGCTGCTCGAAGTTGCCGACGGCATGCGCGTGCTGGATGCCTGCGCCGCACCGGGCGGCAAGACCGGCCACCTGCTGGAACTGGCCGACATCGACGTGACCGCGGTCGAAAGCGACGCCCAGCGCGCCGCCCGCATCGACGAGAACCTGTCCCGACTGGGCCAGCGCGCGCATATCGTGGTGGGCGACGCCAGCCGGCCCGGCGACTGGTGGGACGGACAGCCGTTCGATCGCATCCTGGCCGACGTGCCGTGCTCCGCTTCCGGCATCGTGCGCCGCCACCCCGATATCCGCTGGCTGCGCCGCGAAGCCGATATCGCCCGGCTTGTCAATGAACAACGACGCATCGTTTCGCAACTCTGGCCGCTGCTCAAGCCGGGCGGCATTCTGGTCTATGTCACCTGTTCTATTTTCCCAACGGAAGGGGAGGAGCAGGCGCGCTGGTTTGGTGCACAGTTGACAGATGCGATACGATTGGAAGCACCGGGACAGCTATTGCCCGGTTCACAAGCAACACAGCCCGCCGGCGACGACGATGCTGGCCGGGTCGGCCTGCCGTCTGATCATGATGGCTTCTTCTACGCCCGCTTCCAGAAAACCGCCTGATCTGATCCGATGGTGAGCACGCTGCGCTTGTCAGACTTCTGCGTCCCTGCAGACCGCGCGCGCGCGGTCGCCGGAGCGTGGTGCGGTGACACGGCCGGCCTGCTGCGGCGCGCATGCGCGGCGCTTGCATTGGTGCTGGCCTGCCTGCTGTGGGCTGGCGCCGTCGGGGCGCAAGCCATCGAAGCCACCGAGGCGCGCATCGAATACCAGGACAACGCCTTCGAACTGACCGCGAGCTTCGACTTCGACCTGCCGCCGGCGCTCGAAGATGCGCTGAACAAGGGCATCTCGCTGTATTTCATGGTCGAGTTCCAGCTCACCCGCCCGCGCTGGTACTGGTTCGACGAAAAGCCCGTCAATACCAGCCGTAGCATCCGGCTGTCCTACCAGCCGCTCACGCGCCAGTACCGCGTCTCCACGGGCGGCCTGCAGGTCCCGTTCGCGCGCCTGAAGAGCGCGCTGCAGTTCATCCAGCGCGTGCATGGCTGGCGCGTATTCGACCGTGGCGCGGTCAAGCCCGGCGAGTCCTATCATGCCGAAGTACGCATGAAGCTGGACCTGTCGCAACTGCCCAAGCCGTTCCAGATCAACGCGGTCAATACGCGCGAATGGAACCTGGCTTCGGACTGGCGCCGTTTCATCTACACCGTGCCCACTGACCTGAACGCGCCGCCGCCGGCGCCGCCACCCGCGCCCGTACCCGTACCCGTGCCAGCGCTGCCGGCCTCGCCGGCCATGCCGGCATCGCCTGCGCTACCCGCCTCGGCACCTGCCGCGGCGGCCGAAACGCGTGGCAGCCCGTTCGCCCAGACCGTGTCGACCGCACTCTCGCCCTTCGCGCTGGTGCAGTCAGTCCCCGGCCAGCCATGAACAGCAGCAGTCTCTGGGACAGCCGGTTCCGCCGCGTGCTTTACCGGGTGGTGGCCGGGATCATCGTATTCCTGGCGCTGGTGCTGGTGGGCCTGCTGGCCGGCGCTTCGGCCAACACGGAATTCTTCGACCGCTACTTCACGCTGCTGTTCAAGATCAACCTGGTCGTCGGCGCGCTGCTGGTGATCACGGTCGGCGCGCTGGCGTTGACGCTGTGGCTGCGCTATCGCCGCGGCAAGTTCGGCACGCGCCTGATGACCAAGCTCGCCGTGTTCTTCGGCGTGGTGGGCGTGCTGCCCGGCGTGCTGATCTACCTGGTGTCGCTGCAGTTCGTTTCGCGCAGCATCGAATCGTGGTTCGATGTGCGCGTGGAAACCGCGCTCGAAGCGGGCCTGAACCTGGGTCGCGCCACTATCGACAGCTCCCTGGCCGACCTGCAGGGCAAGGCGCGCCTGATGGCCGAACAGCTGAGCGGACCGTCCGGCATGGCCACCTCGCTGCAACTCAACCGCCTGCGCGAACAATACGGCGTACAGGAAGCCGCGATCTTCACCGGCAGCGGCCGCGTGCTGGCCACGGCTTCCAGCAGCTATGCCACGCTGGTCCCCGACCTGCCTTCTGGCGTGCTGGCCGAGCAGGCGCGCCTGGCGGGCGGCTACGCCGCGGTAGAAGGCGGGACGGATCCGTCCGTGGACGGCAACCGCACGGAGCGTATCGACAGCAGCCACCTGTACCGGCTGCGCGTGATCATCCCGCTCGGCACCGCGCCCGCCGGCGACACGGGCACGGCCGCAGCCGCGGCAAGCGCCCCGCGCGCCAGCGCCGCGCCGAAGGCGCGCTGGGCCGGCTCCGGCCTCTCGGTGGAACGCCGGCCCGAAGATTCGCCGTCGAGCGGGTTCGGCCTGGTGGGCGACACCGTGCGTGAAGAGCGTTACCTGCAGGTCGTGCATCCCGTGCCGGCCGTGCTCGCGCGCAACGCGGACGAGGTGCAGCGCGCCTACCAGGAATACCAGGAGAAGGCGCTGGGCCGCACCGGCCTGCGCAAGATGTACATCGGCACGCTGACGCTCACGCTGTTCCTCGCGGTGTTCATCGCGGTGATGCTCGCGCTGCTGCTCGGTGGCCAGCTCGCGCGCCCGCTGCTGATGCTGGTGCAGGGGACCAAGGAGGTGGCCGAAGGCGACCTCTCGCCCAAGCGCGAACTGAAGAGCCGCGATGAACTCGGCATGCTCACGCAGCAGTTCAACCAGATGACCCGCCAGCTCGCCGAAGCGCGCCTCGCGGTCGAGGAAAACCGCACCGCGCTGGAGCAATCGAAGGCCTATCTGGAAAGCGTGCTGCAGAACCTTACCGCCGGCGTGCTGGTGTTTGACCGGCGCTTCGTGCTGATCACCGCCAACCCCGGTGCCGAGCGCATCTTCCGCCAGCCGTTCGGCGCCGTGCTGGGGCTGCCGATGGAACATATCCCTGGCATGGGCCCGTTCGGCGAGATCGTGCGCCAGGCCTTTTCCGATCAGAGCACGCGCGAAGTGCTCGGAGGTGCCGAGCACTGGCAGAAGCAGATCGAACTGCCGCAAGGCCATGAAGAGCAGCCGCTGACGTTGCTGGTGCGCGGTGCGCGTCTGCCCGGCGCCGAACGCGACGAGCCCGGCTACGTGGTCGTGTTCGACGACATCTCCGACGTGATTTCGGTTCAGCGGTCGGTGGCGTGGGGCGAGGTGGCCCGGCGCCTTGCGCATGAGATCAAGAACCCGCTCACGCCGATCCAGCTCTCGGCGGAACGCCTGCAGATGAAGCTCTCGCCGAAGCTTGAAGACAAGGACGCGGAGGTCCTCAAGCGCGGTGCGGCCACCATCGTCAACCAGGTGGCCGCCATGAAGCGCATGGTCGACGACTTCCGCGACTATGCGCGCACGCCGCCCGCGGTGCTGCAGTCGCTGCAGATCAACGCGCTGGTCTCGGAGGTATTGCACCTGTATGGCATCGACGATCCTGCCGTGCATGAGCATCCGGTGATCCATGCGGCGCTGGACCCGGGTCTTCCCGAGATCAAGGGAGACCCGACGCAGCTGCGCCAGGTGATACACAACCTGTTGCAGAACTCGCAGGATGCCGCGACCGAGAACGTCGCGGCGGGTAGGGCTGCGCCCCGTATCGCTCTACACACCGAGACTGTAGAATACAAAGATTCTGCCGGCGAAAACCGCCAGGCAGTCAAGCTAACCATTGCGGATAATGGTCCCGGCTTTGCACCACGCATCCTGAGCCGTGCATTCGAGCCTTATGTGACCACCAAAGCCAAGGGCACGGGCCTCGGCCTGGCAATGGTAAAGAAGATCATTGACGAACACGGCGCGCGCATTGAACTGCGCAATCGAATGGACGGTGCCGAGATCGTCGGTGCACAGATCTCGATCCTGTTCGTTAAACTGGCATAGTCAACTTGGCGGTCCGTCACGGAACGCTATGGTGGGGTTAAGAGGGGAAGTATGGCAACCATCCTCGTAGTCGATGACGAAATGGGAATCCGGGAACTGCTCTCGGAAATCCTGAGTGACGAAGGCCATGTGGTCGAGGTGGCCGAAAACGCGCAGCAGGCACGCGAATACCGGGCGGGCACGACTCCTGACCTCGTACTGCTCGATATCTGGATGCCGGATACCGATGGCGTGACGCTGCTCAAGGAGTGGTCCGCGCAAGGCCAGCTGACGATGCCCGTGATCATGATGTCGGGCCATGCCACCATCGACACCGCGGTCGAGGCCACCAAGATCGGCGCGCTGAATTTCCTGGAAAAGCCGATCGCGCTGCAGAAGCTGCTGTCGGCGGTCGAGCAGGGCCTGGCCCGCGGCATCGAACGCCCGCGCGCGACGGCCGCCGCGGCGCCCGCACCCGCGGCGCCTGCCGTGGACGCTGCCTTGGCGCCTGCAGCCGCCGAGGCCAGCAGTGAAGCCGCGCCTAATGGCAGCAGCGCGGCCCGTCCGCCTGAAGCGGAAATGCATTTCTCGTTCGACATGCCGCTGCGCGAGGCGCGCGACCTGTTTGAGCGTGCCTACTTCGAGTACCACCTGGTGCGCGAACACGGCAGCATGACCCGCGTGGCGGAGAAGACCGGCCTGGAGCGCACGCACCTGTACCGCAAGCTCAAGCAGCTCGGCGTGGAACTGGGCCGCAACAAGCAGGAACCCGCTGAGCAGTGATGCAATGAACGCTTGACGGGCACCGGATCCATTGCTATAGTTTCGCTTCTTTGGCCCGGTAGCTCAGTCGGTAGAGCAGAGGATTGAAAATCCTTGTGTCGGCGGTTCGATTCCGTCCCAGGCCACCAGAACATCAGAAGCCCGACTCATCCGAGTCGGGCTTTTTGTTTTCGCGCCGCCGTTCCGGCACGCCGCCATCCGCCCGCTCGCCCCCTGATACAAAGCAGATCTAAAAAGTTTTGACTTCGCTGTCGATAGACATATCTTTACGATTGCCAGATGCCGAAGAGGTATCGGTATCGCGCACACAGAATGCGCGGCCGGTTCAGGCTGTTTCTACATGGGGGTCAATATGGATACGCTGTCCGAGGCAGGAATCGGCTGGCCGAAGGAAACCGATGTCGCCGAGCGCGGCATCTGGAAGAGCACCATGGCCGCGGCCAGCCACGCGCTGGGCGCGGCAAGGAATGTGCAGCAGGCCATGGCGCAGACCTTGAAGCTGCAGCAGAAGATCCGCGCATTGCGCGATGAACTGCACCACGCCGAGGCCGAGCGCGATGTCTACCGCGAACTGCACGCGCGCACGGTGGATGAACTTCACCAGGCTGTCGATCGGAGCCCCGCCGAGATGAAGCGGCTGCGCGCCGAGGCCGACGCCCTACAGATCCGCCACCGCGCCTACAAGCTGCTCGTGCAGCATTACATGCGCATCGGCACGCCCATCGATCCCACTGTGTTCGCTGAACAGCGCAGCCGCGTGCAGCAGCACATCCTGTTCCAGCGCCGTCGCGGCATTCCTGTCGCAAAGATCGGCGTGGAGGATATCGCCTTCCTGTTGCGCTGATCGGGGCCACTTTCGCGGCGGCTTTTTGCGGCCTTCCCCGGGCTCACGCTTTCGCCTGCAGCTGCGGTACAGCCGCCGCGTGCAGGCTGTCGTCGCTGACCACGCGGTTGCGGCCGTGCGTCTTGGCGTCATAGAGGCGCCGGTCCGCAATCGCGGCGAGGCCGTCGAGTGTCACCGGCGTGTCCGGCGGCACGTCGGCGGGGGCTTCGGCCACGCCGACGGAAATGGTGAAGCGGATGACGCGGTCCGACGCTTCGACGCCCGCTTCTACGCTTGCTTCTACGCCCGCTTCGGGATCGGCTTCGACCGCGCACGCGGCAATGGCGCCACGCAGGCGTTCGGCGCTCTGCGCGGCCTCGGCAAGGCTGGTGTTCGGCAGCAGTACTGCGAATTCCTCACCGCCCATCCGGGCCGGCAAATCCACTGAGCGCATCGTCGCGCGCAGGGTGCGGGCAAGCTGCACAAGTACCTTGTCGCCGCTCGCGTGACCCCAGCGGTCATTCACCTTCTTGAAGAAGTCAATATCGATCATCAGCAATGCCAGCGGCTGTCCTTCGCGCCTCTGGCGCTCCAGCGCGTACTGGGCCAGTTCGCGCATGCGGCGCCGGTTGGACAGGCCGGTCAAGGGGTCCTGCTGGGCGAGTTCCTGCAGCTTTTCACCGAGCGCGATGTAGTGGTCGAAGAGCTGCGTCACGACCTTGAGCGTGATCCAGAGCAGGAATGGCAACAGCGCCCAGATCACCAGCAGCGGCCGGCTCATGCGCGCCAGCATGCTTTCGTACAGCTCGCGCGCCGGCACGACATCGATCAGCACCCAGGGGCTTTGCGGCGCGCGATGGAACAGCAGGTAGTCGCCATCGCGCTGCATGATGCCGGACCCGCGCGTGAACAGGTCGGCGGGCACATGGTCGCGCCAGTTGCCCGGCACGGCATCGGGCCATTTCCTGACGGTCCTGACTGGTTCATCGCCTACCGCCAGTACATCGCCATGGACGTTCATCATGTAACGGACCGCGCCTGGCTCGCTCGCAGCACGCAGCAGCTCGTCAAGCCGGGTCTGCTCGACATCGATGGCCACCACGCCGCGGAACTGCCGCCCTGCATAGATCGGCACGCTGAGCGTGGTCATGCGCCGCTTGCTCTGGAAATCCGCATACAGCGGCGCCCAGTAGATTTCGCGTCCCGGGTTGAGTTCGGGGGTCTGGCTTCGGTAGTACGGCACGCTGTCGAAGCGTTGCAGCATGCGTGCGGCCATGGCCGGGTCGACGGGCGGATAGGCCACGAAAAAGCCGTTGCGGGAGATGAACAATGCGCTGCCCTGGATGTGGTCCGAACGCACGCCCAGGCCCAGCAGCTGGCTGATCATCCGTCCTACGTACAGGTCGGCCATCAGGTCCGCGTCGCGGCGCTCGAAGCTGTTCAAGCCTGTGAGCTGCGCGGGCCCGACGCCGATCAGCGGCGGATCTTCCAGCGGAAGTTTCATCTGCCAGACCGGCGCATTGCGCTGCGCGTAGGCCTGCTGCATCGCTGCGTCGGCGGCCACCGCGTCCGCGCTCGCCTGGATATCGAACAGCCGCTCCGCATAGCTGCCGACGTACGCCAGCCGTCGCCGCTCGGCATCGAGCACGGCTTCGACACCCAGCGCGCGCAGTTCCAGGCTGTGCTGCCGGTTCCGCAACTCGCGCTCGCGTACCAGGTACAGGTCGCGCAGCGCGACCACCAGCGTAAGCAGCAGTACCGCCGCAAAGCAGCCGACCACCACCCGATGGGGACGCATGACCGCAAGGCGGGGCAGCCAGCGCGGCTGCGGCAGCAAACGACGCCACATGGGCGGTCTCCAAGGTCTGGTGGCAGGGGCATGCCCCCGCTGGCCGGTCTGATGAAGCGCCAACAGCTTAGTTTAGGACGGCGCCGCGGCGCTTCTCACTCACGCACGCGCGCACGGCCCGCTGTGCAGTACCATGCCTGATCGGCACCTTTTGCCGCAATATCCGTCGGAAACTTTCATGTTCGACATCCAGAACTATTACAGCTTCCTGCTTGCGATCCTGGTGTTCCAGCTAATCCCCGGGCCGGGCACCATCGCCATCCTCAACGCCACCGCGCGCAACGGCGTTGCCGCGGGCATGGGTGCGGTGCTGGGCACCTTGCTGGGCGACCTGGCCTTTATGGTCGCCGCCGTGGCGGGGCTGGCCGCGGTGATGCAGGCAAACCCGCTGCTGTTCCAGGGGCTGCAATGGTTCGGCGCGGCCTACCTCTGCTGGATGGGCATCCAGCTGCTGCGCGCGCGTCTGTCCGACGCACCCGCGACGCCGGAACCGCACAAGACCGCCAGGGTGTACTTCCGCCAGGGGTTCGCCGTGAGCCTGACCAACCCCAAGGTGATCCTGTTCTTCGTCGCGTTCTTTCCGCTGTTCCTGCGCCCCGATTCGCCCCCGCTGACGCTGGCCGCCATGATGGCGCACGTCACGCTGATCAGCCTGCTGTACCAGGCCGGGCTGGTGCTGGTCGGCAACGCGGTCGCCCGCAAGCTCCAGGCGCTGCCGTTTGCGCGCAAGCTGGCCACGCGGCTGGCCGGCGTGGCACTGGTGGGATTCGGCCTGAAGCTCGCGGCCAGCAACCGCTGAATCGGGCACGCCGCGTTGGGCACGCGTTAGGCGCGCCCTGATTCGATACCTGCGGTCTGTTCACAAGATCGCGCGGGCGCATTGACGCCCATGGCAGCCGGCGGAAAACTTCGCGTTCCGGCGCACCATGCCTGTGCGCCGGTTTTGTCTCCGATCGAGGCGTCGTCTCAGGCGACGTTGCGCATCCCGCTGCCACGCTGCTGTCGTCCTCTCTTTCGGCCTGGTGTCCTGTTCCGTGCAGGACATGCCCGCACCCTGGCCACACATGCCCCTGAAGACCTTGCGCCGCGCGACGCGGCCGCCCCGCATGACCCGACTGTCGATGACCGCCTTCACGGGAGCGCAGCAGTGAGTACGCTTTCGCGCCGGCTGGTGGCAGAGGGACTGGGTACGGCATTGCTGATCGCCGTGGTGGTGGGTTCGGGCATCCGCGCAGAGCGGCTGGCCGGTGGCAATACCGGCCTGGCGCTGCTGTGCAATGCGCTGGCCACCGGTGCAGGGCTCGTGGCGCTGCTGGTTGCGCTGGGACCGGTGTCCGGCGGGCATTTCAATCCCGTAGTGAGCCTGTCGGCGCTGGTGCAAGGCACGCTCTCGCCATGGACCGCGCTGGGCTACGCGCTGGCGCAGATCGGCGGCGGCATCGCTGGCGTCATGGCCGCGCATGCGATGTTCGGCGAACCAGTGCTGGCGTGGTCGGCACAGAGCCGCACCGGCCTGCCGATGTGGTGGAGCGAGTTCGTGGCGACGTTCGGGCTGGTCGGGGTCGGGATCGGCACGCTCCGCACCCGCCCGGGCCTGGTGCCGTTTGTCGTCGCGGGCTACATCACCGCCGGCTACTGGTTCACGTCATCGACATCATTCGCCAACCCGGCGCTGACCATTGCGTGCGCGATGACCAATACCTTCGCCGGCATCCGTCCCGTCGATGTGCCGGGCTTCGTGATCGCGCAGATTGCCGGCGGACTGAGCGCTACGCTGCTGTTCCACTGGCTGTGCCACAAGCCGGCCACAGCGGCGCAGGTCGCGCCCGCGGCGCACTGGCGCCAGGCCAGGCCGGCCCCTACTACCAGCGCCGATTGAGCTGCACGCCGAAGATCGAGCCGCTGTTCTGCGTGGCCCAGGCCTCGGCCGGGGCCGTGAAGGCGAGGCCATCGACATCGGTCGCGCGGCTGTAGGTGTAGAACGCGCGCAGGTTCGCATTGCCGGCGGCCTTGCCCAGCGTCAGCGTCGGCGCGACGGTCAGCGCGGTGCGCTGGCCGCTGGTGCCGAACCCGGACGAGATCTGATCCCGCGCAACCTCGAAGACCAGCTTGAACTGGTCGCTGGCAACATACGCCGGGCGGATCCGCGTGGCCGCCCACTGCAGCGTACCGACCGGCGAGCGGTCGAACTGCATGCTCGATTCGACCGAACCGCCCAGCCCGGATTTCCCCTTCCACTCGAGCGATTCCGCGACCCGCACGCGCGACAGCGACGGCCCCATGCCCGTATAGCCCGCCATGGCGCTGCGCGCACCGGAGCCGAATTGCAGCCCGACGCGGTTGGTCCCCGCCAGCACGCCTTTCTGCTCGTGCAGCGCCGATGCCCACCATGCGCTGCCCGAATCGGTCACGAGCGACTGGGCCTCGACCCGCGTGAAGCCTAGTTGCACCGAACCCTGCGGATTGGTCGTGATTGGCGCCGTGCGCAGCGAGTGGTAGCTGGGCAGGTTCTGCCCGTTCTGGTCGTTGCGGGCGGTGTACTGGTAGTTCAGGCCGACATTGCCGAGCATGCGTGCGTTGTCCACGCCGAAACGCATGGCCGCGGAATTGGGCGGCAGCAGGCCGGACGACATCAGCAACGGGTCGCTGTCGCGGCGGCCGGCCCACATGGTGGCTCCGTCCAGCACCGACAGGCCATTCACGGCCGTATAGAACTGCGGCACCAGCGCGTAGGGATCGACCGCCGCGGGCCGGCCGTTGACGGACGTGGCATCGGTGCCGCGGGCCTGGGCGATCAGCATGACCTGGGCCCCGCCGTCGAGGTCGAGCACCGACTCGCGGATCTTGACCTCGCCCGCGCTGCGGCAGGCCAGGCCGTGACCGATGCCCGTGGACAATGCGCCGCCGGCGCAGGCGCGTATGGTGGCGTCGCGCTCTTCGGCGGCGGCGCGGCCACTGTAGCTGAGGCGCCAGACCGAATCGACCGCGGCATCGTCGGCCGGCAGCTGCGAGCGCAGCACCGGCGGCGCGTCGGACGGCGTTGCGTCGCCGCTGTCGGCTTGCGCAGGCGGTTCGGCGACAAAGTGGCCGAGCCTGGCAGGGAACAGCACCACGGGGGCAGGCGCAGGGGCGGCGGAATCGGGCGGGCCGACAAAGGTGTCGTCGGACGGCGCGGCGGCTTGTGCCACCTGTGCGTCGGCCGGTGCCGGCGCGGCGGGCGGCTCCGCCGCCTTGGGCGGCGGCTGCTCGCCGGCAATCAAGGCACCAAGCAGATCATCGGCCGGCGCGGCCATCGCCAGCACGGGCGGAGCCGGCCGGGCCTCCTGAATGCGCGGCGGGGCCAGGGACTGGAGGTCCTGCGGCGTCTGCGCGCACGCCGTCATCCCCCAGGCAGCCAGTACGGCAACACTCAGGCGGCGGCGGGGAAAGCGACGGCAGGAGGCGGCAAGGAATTCAGACAGCATGCAACGGACCGGTACGGCAGACCGCCGGTAGGGGGGTCTTTTTTTAACAGCCGCACGATTTGACTGCAAGCCGGGTTACAAAATCCATCGCAACGTTGGCCTTCTCACAATACGAAAAGCCGGGGCTGTGGCACGGCTTTGCACACCGTGTTCCCGCTGTGAAGAAGGCGTCCAGAACTAGCGAAAACCCGGACTTGCGCAGGGCTCCGTGCAGAAAAAGGCACCGCTATAATCGGTGGGCTTGGTGCGACACGCATTCTCGTGTCCGGGTAGCTCCAACGTAAGGAGCATCGACCTTTGTCGAGACAAGGGAAGGGCCTCGGCCTGAACCGTCCAATCTCGACCAATTACTTGCTTAGACGAACCCGGCCGAACAGCTAGGGCGAGTCCGATGTGTTGTGAGGAAGCCAGAGTATCGGCGCCTTACAGCTTGCTTTTGCTGGATGGATTTCCAGCCATTGCCCAAGGGCGGGGACGCTCGCCTTTGGGCGAGTTCTCTGTACACACTCTCCTCGGAGGGTGTATGCGGTTAGACAGCGGAGTTTCCGTTGTACCGCCGCAACATAGCATTCAAACCGTTCTGGATGGAACGGCGCTACGTTCTTTGGGACGACAGCGAGCGCTCGCAAGAGCGTCCGATGCCGTCAAGCGCTCGCTTGTAAAGGAGCACCGCAGTAAGTAAGTGAGGTTCCGGAGCGACAGCTCTGTGCATTATGGTTCGGTCGGATATGTCCGAAAGGGCGTGACGATAGAGAACCTGCTATGCGACTAGCAGTAGCCTAGGGGGACATGCGTCACTGGTAACGGTGGGGTGTGAAGCTCTCCTGACAATGCGGCCCCCGAAAGGGTGCCATCAGGTCGTGAGACAGGATGGTGGAGGCTCCGAGCAGCAACGGGGTTGAGGCGCTAGGCTGACTGGTATGGGTAACGTAAGTGAACTGCTGATAAACGTCGTAACGATTGAGATGCCAAAGCTGCTGTTAGGCATTAACCAAACGGTGTGTGGTCGGTTGTCCCACTCGAGCCTTGGGACACGTCGCCACGATGACCACCGGCGGAAAGGCAGACCCTAACCCAGTCGTGTAATGCGCAGGGAACGTGGTAAGCCCGTATGGCTGCCGGGGCGCAGTTTGGCTCAGGCAGGCGAACCGCAAGGAACGCTGTTGGCTGTGCGGGTATGGGATGTTGGAAAAAGCGAACGCCGGGCTGTAATGGTCCGGATAGGGATTGAGACATCATCCCACGCGAAAGCGGGCAGACTTCCAACTGGTCAATCGTCGCAGGATGGCTGACTGATCTCGCTTGTTTAAATTTTCTTCCCTTGAGGGGCAACACGTCCCTCAAGGGGCGTGCTGTCTCTTGATGTTGGGGAAGATCCTCAAGATAGGAGAGCAGCATGGAAGCATTGATCCGCAAGGATGAATCTGCGCTCTCCGGCGTGCCGCAAACCTGGGGCGCCATTAATTGGCGCCGCGTGGAGCGGAACGTTCGAGAGATACAGATTCGAATTGCGAAGGCGACACAGGAAGGGGACTCGCGCAGGGTGAAAGCCCTGCAACGGTCTCTGACCCGCTCGTTCTCCGCCAAAGCACTGGCGGTACGACGAGTGACGATGAACCAAGGTGAGCGAACGGCAGGCGTCGATCGCGAAAAGTGGAAAACGCCTGAAGCCCGGTGGGAAGCCATTGGGAGGTTGAAGCGCCGGGGGTACAGACCTTTGCCATTACGGAGGGTCTTCATCCCCAAGGCCAATGGGAAGGAGCGCCCTCTGGGCATTCCAACCATGTTGGACCGAGCCATGCAAGCGTTGTATTTGCTGGCGCTGGAACCGGTGTCCGAAGGAACGAGCGATCCAAACTCTTATGGGTTCAGGACCAACCGATCCACGGCGGATGCCATGTCCCAGCTGTTTGTTTCCTTATCTCAGAAGGCCTCGGCTCAATGGGTGCTGGAAGCAGACATCAAAGGATGCTTCGACCATATCAGTCACGACTGGCTGGAACGCAATGTCCCAATGGACAAAGCAATTCTTCGGAAGTGGCTGAAGGCTGGCGTGGTATTTCAAGGCCAGTTTCAGGCAACCGAAGCCGGAACTCCGCAGGGAGGCATCATTTCCCCGACTCTGGCAAATGTGGCGCTGAACGGCTTGGAAACGCAACTGACCCAGTTCCTCGGAACGAAGTTGGGAGTGACCAAGGCGAAAAGGCTCAAAGTGAACGTTGTGCGTTACGCGGACGACTTCGTAATCACCGGTGATACGCCGGAGGTCCTAGAAAGCGAAGTGAAGCCGTGGGTAGAACAGTTCCTCGCAGTACGGGGGCTATCGCTATCGACGGAGAAAACGCGGATCGTCAGCATCGCGGACGGCTTTGACTTCCTAGGGTGGAATTTCCGTAAGTACTCGGGAACACTGCTCATCACGCCAAGCAAGAAAAACGCGCAAGCGTTCTATCGCAAGGTGAAGGCAGTCGTCAGCACCAACAAGACGGTGGAGCAGTCGGTTCTAATTCGACTGTTAAACCCGATGCTGCGGGGCTGGGCACAGTATCACAGTCCCGTGGTTGCTAAGTCGGCGTTCGCCCGCATGGAGCATGAAGTATTTGTTGCTCTACGGCGGTGGGCAAAGCGGCGACATCCACATAAGTCGGCCGAATGGGTGCGGAGGAAGTATTTCGCAACCGTCGGCGAACGAAACTGGGTGTTCGGAACCAAGTTCGTGAGCGGCAACGGCAGTGTAGGCTGGACAGAACTGTACTCGCTTGCGGGTACGACTATCCGGCGGCACAAGAAGATTCGGGGGGACTACAATCCCTTCGATCCGACGCAGGAACGGTACGGCGAAAAGCTGCGACAGGAGCGTATGTTGGAAAACATGGCGCACCGGAAGCAGTGGATCAAGCTGTATCTATCCCAGCAAGGCTTGTGCGCAGTGTGTCAGTGCAAGATAACCAAGGAAACAGGATGGGAAGATCATCACATCGAACCTCGCATACGCGGGGGCTCCGATGCGCTAGGAAATCGCGTACTGCTGCACCCGAACTGTCACAAGCAAGTGCACCACCAAGGTAGAACTGTTGTGAAGCCGGTGTCCGAAGGGATATTTAGCTGAGACCCGAGCCGTATGCGGGGAAACTCGCACGTACGGTTCCTAGGGGGGGACAGGTCAGTAATGACTTCGTCCCTACCCTACTCTTTCGGGTAAGACAGCCGCGGCCTGTTACAAACGGGTGTACTCAACGGCGGTTGCATACGGTTGCATCTCGTCCCGCTATCGCAAGGTTTCCCGTCCGCAACAGGCACAGCGTCGCGCCTGCGGCACCAATCCGGCCAGGGGCGCGTCACGGTCCGGCGCAAGGCGCGATGACACGATCGGCGCCCAGGCCCGCATCCGCACCAAAATCTATATAAGAGGAGAAGTTAATGCAGCGTCGTTCCTTCCTGTTGAAAGCGTCGGCCGTGGCCGCAACCGGGGCACTTGCCGCATGCGGCAAGGATGAAAAGGCCGCAGCGCCGGCCGCAAGCACCCCCGCCGCCCCGGCCGTCGTCGGCAGCAATCCTGCCGTGGAATGGCGCCTTGCATCGAGCTTCCCCAAGTCGCTGGACACCATCTTCGGCGCCGCCGAACTGCTGTCGGCCCGCGTGAAGGAACTGACCGAGGGCAAGTTCAACATCAAGGTCTTCGCGGCCGGTGAAGTTGTGCCGGGCCTGCAGGTGCTCGACGCCGTGCAGAACAACACCGTGCAGCTCGGCCATACCGCCGGCTACTACTACTTCGGCAAGAACCCGACGCTGTGCTTTGACACCACCGTTCCGTTCGGCCTGACCGCGCGCCAGCAGAATGCCTGGATGCTGCAAGGCAACGGCATGAAGCTGATGCGCGAGTTCTTCAAGGAATACAACGTCGTCAACTTCCTGGGCGGCAACACCAATGCGCAGATGGGCGGCTGGTTCCGCAAGGAAATCAAGACCGTGGCCGACCTGCAGGGCCTGAAGTACCGCATTGCCGGGTTTGCCGGCGTGGTGCTGTCGCGCCTGGGCGTGGTGCCGCAACAGATCGCCGGCGGCGACATCTACCCCGCGCTGGAAAAGGGCACCATCGACGCGGCCGAGTGGGTGGGCCCGTACGATGACGAGAAGCTCGGCTTCTACAAGGTGGCCCCGTACTACTACTACCCGGGCTGGTGGGAAGGCAGCGCGCAGCTGTCGTTCTATGCCTCGGCCAGCGAATTCGAGAAGTTGCCGGCGCTGTACAAGCGCGCACTGGAAACCGCCACCATCGAAGCCCACACCACGATGATGGCCAAGTACGACACGGTCAACCCGCAGGCGCTGGCCCGCCTGCTGGAAAACGGCGTGAAGCTGCGCCCGTTCTCCAAGGAAATCATGGAAGCCTGCTTCAAGGCCACGCAGGAAGCCTACGCCGACGAAACTGCCAAGAACCCGTCATTCAAGAAGATCTACGACGACTGGCGTGTGTTCCGCAACAACGAGGCCGCCTGGTTCAACGTGGCCGAGCAGGCGTTCGCGCAGTTCAGCTACGCACACAAGCTGTAACGCCGCCACGCGGGGGCAGACCGGCCCCCGTCGACGCAAACCCCGTGTTCCCGTGAGGGCACGGGGTTTTTTGTTTTGCACGAGTGCAGTGCCAGGGCCTGCAGCCCGGCTTCGGCAACAAAACACCCCCGCCGGTAGAATCGCGCGCAGCATCTATCGGAAATCCCCATGCAACTCGGCATCCTTTACGCACTCCTGGCCTACATCATCTGGGGGCTGCTACCGCTCTACATCAAATCGCTGCCCGGTGTCGCGCCGGCCGAAATCCTGCTGCACCGGATGGTATGGTCGCTGGTGTTCCTGGCCGTTATCCTGGCCGCCCGGCGCCAGTGGACCTGGCTTGGCAAGGTGGCCACGGACCGGCGCCTGATCCTCTCCTTCGCCGCGAGCGCCGCGCTGTTGTGCGGCAACTGGTTCCTCTATATCTGGGCCGTGTCCGCCAACCGCGTGGTCGATGCCAGCCTCGGCTATTTCATCAACCCGCTGTTCAGCGTGCTGCTGGGCGTGATGTTCCTGCATGAGCGGCTGCGGCCGGGGCAGTGGCTGTCGATCGCGGTGGCGGCGGGCGGCGTGGCCTGGCTGACGGTGGCCGCAGGCCAGCTGCCGTGGATTGCACTGGCGCTGGCGGCGACCTTCGGCGGCTACGGTCTGCTGCGCAAGACGGGCGCCCTGGGGGCGCTGGAAGGGCTGTCGCTCGAGACACTGCTGCTGTTTCCGCTGGCCGCCGCGGCGCTGGTCTATCTGTTCGCCACCGGCCAGGACAGCTTCCGGCACGCAGCACCAGGTACGCAGTTTCTGCTGCTGATGGCGGGCCCGATTACCGCCGTGCCGCTGCTGTTTTTTGCCGCCGGGGCCCGCCGTATCCCCTTGTCCCTGCTGGGCTTGCTCCAGTACACCGGCCCGACGCTTCAACTCCTGCTTGGCGTCTGGCTATGGCATGAGCCGTTTCCGCCGCAGAAGCAGCTCGGTTATGCGCTGATCTGGGTATCTCTGGCTTTGTATGCGGCGGAAGGACTGTGGTTCAGTACCCGGCAGAAGCCTGAATCCATGAATATGAACGATGAAACCGCAAATCAATGACTATTGTTCATTCGTCATATGGATGAAATGGAAGGCCGGACAGCACGATTTCGGTTCAATTTCATCGATGCGATTAATCACGGTTTAAGTCAAAGCAAAGGTAATCATAAATAGCATCGATGGATGGTGGCATCACACCATCCCATTACCGCATGTCCGTCACGCCATCCCCGCCCAGCGAACCGGCCGTCCAGCGCAAGATCATCCATTGCGACTGCGACTGCTTCTACGCGTCGGTCGAAATGCGCGACGACCCGTCGCTGCGCGGAAGGCCCATGGCGGTAGGCGGTGCTGCTGACCGGCGCGGCGTGATCGCTACCTGCAACTACGAGGCGCGCGCGTTCGGCGTGCGCTCGGCCATGTCGTCGGCGCAGGCATTGCGGCGCTGTCCGGACCTGCTGATCGTGCGCCCGGCCATGGACAAGTACCGCGAGGTATCACGCCGGATCTTCGCGATCTACCGCGAGTACACAGCCCTGGTCGAACCGCTTTCGCTGGACGAGGCCTATCTCGATGTCAGCGCGTGTCCGCACCACGGCGGCAGCGCCACGCGCATCGCCGAGGAAATCCGGCGGCGCGTGCGCGAGGAGGTGGGCGTCACGGTATCGGCGGGGGTCGGGCCCAGCAAATTCGTGGCCAAGATCGCGAGTGACTGGAACAAGCCCGATGGGCTCTTCGTGGTGCGGCCGGCGGCAGTAGACGCCTTTGTCGCCGCACTGCCGGTCGGACGCATCCATGGCGTGGGCACTGTCACCGCGGCCAAGCTCAAGCGCCTGGGCGCCGAGACCTGCGGCGATCTGCGGGACTGGCCGGCGGACCGGCTGCATCGCGAGTTCGGACGCTTCGGCGCGCGGCTTTATGACCTGTGCCGCGGCGTCGACCACCGCACGGTATCGCCAGAGCGCGAACGCAAGTCGATCAGCGTAGAGGAGACGTATGCCGACGACCTGCCGGATCTGCAGGCCTGCCTGGCGGAACTGGAACCACTGATCGCCATGCTCGAAACCCGCATTGCCCGGGCGCAGGCGCACGACACCATCGACAAGCTCACCGTCAAGCTGCGCTTCGCCGACTTCCGCCAGACCACCGTGGAATGCCGGGGCCATGCGCCGGACCGCGATACCTACGCCCGCCTTCTGGCAGAAGGCCACGCACGGCGCGGCCTGCCAGTCCGGCTGCTCGGGGTCGGCGTAGGCACCAGCGACCGCGATACGACGCAGCTCGAACTGTTTCCGTGAATTTATCTACGCCACAAATCAACGCATCATAAAAATCAGATCGCAGATTTGTCGCGCGAATAATTTACTGCAGATTATTCCGCATGATCAGCAGCCAGGGCATATGCGAGTTGGTCTCGCCATCGAGCCTGCCCGAGTCGCCCAGTTCGATCTCCTCCATCGACACGGACTGCTGGACGTTGCCGCCGATGGCCTTCACCAGCCGCGCGGCGGGATCCACCGAGACCACGATGTCGCAATGCATAGGGGTCGTGCCAAAGCCGATCTCGGCGATGTCGTCGAGGAATTTGTCGCGGCCGCGCGGCGCGCAGATGATGTCGCCGGTCCGCGGCAGCGCAGGAACGGGTTCGAGGTGGAAGGCGGGCCGGGGCAGGATCCCGTCGCGCGCGTCCACCACATACATCGAATGTGACTGGCCAGTCAGGAACTGGCGCTGGTCGAGTCCCGCCTTGCGCAAGACCCAGGAAATGAACACCGCCGACCAGGCCCAGGACGGCTGCGTGACCTGCCTGCAATCGGGCGCCTGGCCGACGATGCCCCAGTAGCGCTGCGCCATCCGGCAGCCCGGGGGCGTGGCTTCCATGCCGGTGCCGTCCGGGAACGAAATACAGCCAGCCTCCGTGCCGTCGGCATCCGCCTCCTGGTCGGCGGAGCCTTGGGCCGGTACGCCGGCATCCGTGACGGCCGGCGCCTCAAGCGGCTGGGGCGCGGGCAGCGGGCTGAAGGTCACGCAGGCCGTGTCGTCGCGGCCCAGCCGCACGGTCTGCGAGCCCCAGCGCCGCCATTCCTGCGTGGCGATCTCCACGATGCGCTCGCGCGTGGTCGCGCCCGGCGAGGTCACGGGCCGCTCCAGGTCGGGCAGGGGTGTCGCTTGCGGGCGCGCAGGTTCGCTCACCGTGCTGCAGCCGGCGAGCAATGCCATGGACAGGGCGGCGCACAGGACCAGACCCCGGGCCTGTGGAGAAACCTGTGGAATCAGCTGTGGAAAGCGCTGTGAATAACGCTGTGGAAATCTGACCTGGTCCGATCGGGGAAGCATATGGCCCCCAATGATGCGCCGTACACGCTGCGGCCTTGGTCAACCGCGCCTGAACGGCTGTTCGCGGGTCTGGCCGGCCAGCCGCGGGACGGGCCGGGCCGGGGTGCACAGGACTCTGCAGAAGTATCCTGCGAGTACTGTGGATAACGTTCCCCGCCCGGCGCGCACCTGCGCCCTCGGGCGACACGGTGGCGGCATGGCGGGGTCATGCAAAGCCGGGGGTGCGCAGTGGCCCACCAGGCTTTCCAGGCTTACTGGTTGACGGCGTCCTTGAACTTCTGACCAGCCTTGAACTTCACCGTCTTGGCCGCTTCCACCTTGATTTCTTCACCGGTGCGCGGGTTACGGGCCATGCGCTCGCCGCGCTCGCCCTTGCTGAACGTGCCAAAGCCGACCAGGCTCAGCGTATCGCCCTTGGCGACGGCGTCCATGATGGCCGACAGGGTCACGTTCAGTGCCTGCTCGGCCTTTGCCTTGGTCAGACCGTCCACACCGGACGCGATAGCGTCGATCAGTTCGGTTTTCGTCATGCTTCACTCCGTATCGAGTTGAAAAAACACAGACGTCAGGGCACGGACGGCCCATAGCGGACCGGACCGGCAAAGACGTCGCGGGCCACATGATACCGTGCCGGACAAGGCGCACCGGATGAGATTGTTACGAGAACCTATCCGGAAAGCCGCTTCGGGCCGTGATTCCACTGGCCGCCGGTCACCTTCATGGCCCTGAGGCATGCACGGCGTGCGGCGTTTACGCCGCCTTTGTCCCTCCGGAGCGCCTGGCACGTCCTGCCCGCGTATACGCCCCTCAGCAGCCTTACGACCTCCCGGGGGTGGAGGAGTGCCCTTCGGGGGCTCTGAAGGCCTCCAGGGGCCTCTCCAGGGCCTGCGACAGCATCGCGGGTCACCCCGGCGGGCTTCCATCCCGCCTTTGCCACCCCGAATGCACTATGTTGCATGTCGAGAGGTGGCCTTTCGGCATCTCGCTTGGCGGCATTCGCCAGGCGAATGATTGGTCGACTCCGGGAGGTCGTGCGCGGCGTAAACGTCGGCCCGCGTATACGCCGTGACGAGATGCACGCGCATGAAATGGGCAGCTCCACTGTGCCGGCAGCGCGTATATGCGCTTCGCTTGCCACGCCAAGTTTACGTCCTCGACCCCATCCCACGTTTTCGGGCTCGGCGAGGGGCGGGCCACTGGGTTTACATCTTTTCTTTCATGTATACAAATAGTGGTAGTAGGTAAACGGCGGTCATTTCTGTGGATAAGCCGGTAAACGTCAGCCAGATCAAAGGTTTACGTAAACGAGAACTACAGGGACGCAGTGTTGGCGGGCGTGGATGACTCCCGGGTCCGTCGAGCGAGTCCCGGCCGATGGCCAAACTTGTTCCTGTGGCGTCCCCATGCCAGCCCCAGGCAGCCCACATGCAATCCGGCTTCTTATCCACAGAAACGGGCGGCTTATCCACATTTCCGGCGATTGCGTATACGGCTTTGGCCGGGCAAACGATCCGCTTTCGGGCAGGGCCCGACGTATACGTGACGCTTGCGTATACGGTCCCTGGGCGCCCCGGTATCATCCCGATCGCGTCGGCGCGAACGGCGCCTGCAATGCAACGGAAAGCGACCAGCACGGAAAGGCAAATGGCTGACAAGGCAAAGCGCAAGGACAGCGGCAAGGAAAGCAAGGCGGGCAAATCAGCGAGCGACCGCATCGAGGTGCGCCAGTCGGGCGTGCACGGCAAGGGCGTCTACGCGATCGCACCGATCGCCGAGGGCGAGCGGGTGATCGAGTACAAGGGCGAGCACATTTCCTGGAAGAAGGCCCTGGAACGCCACCCGCATGATCCGAACGATCCCAACCACACGTTCTATTTCAGCCTGGACGACGGCAGCGTGATCGACGCCAAGTTCGGCGGCAACCGCGCGCGCTGGATCAACCATGCCTGCGCCCCGAACTGCGAGGCACGCGAGAAGAAGGGCAAGGTGTTTATCCACGCGCTGCGTGATATCGCGGCTGGCGAAGAGCTTTTCTATGATTACGGGCTGGTGATTGAAGCCCGCTATACCAAGAAGCTGAAGAAGGAATTCGAGTGCCGCTGCGGCAGTCCGGAGTGCCGCGGCACCATGCTCGCGCCCAAGGACAGGAAGTCGGGCAGCAAGTAAGCCCCGCTCAATCCCCGTCCGGGGACTGAGCCCGCTGCGTCAGGCGGCCCGGCCGCCAGCCTCGCACGGGATCCGGATCACGAAACGCATGGTCGGGCGCCGTTCGCTGCCCGTGGCCGGCTCTGCGGCCGTGGCTGCGTCCCCGGCCGGTACGTCCTCGATGCGGATGGTGCCGTGGTGCAGGCCGATGATTTCGTGCACGATCGCGAGCCCCAGCCCGGCGCCAGCGGTCTGGCCGGCGGGAGCCTGGTCGCCCTGGCGGTCGCCACGGAAGAAGCGCTTGAAGACCTCTTCGCGCCGTTGCGGGGCGATGCCGGGGCCATTGTCTTCCACCATCACCACCGCCATGCCGCGGTGGCCGAGCGCCTCGCCGCCCGCGCGTACCGTGATGCGCCCGCCCGGGGGCACGTACTTCACGGCGTTGTCGATCAGGTTGGACAGCGCTTCGCGCATCAGCAGCCGGTTACCGCGCACCATGGCCGGCGAGCCGCCGGTAAAGGTCGGGCCGGGCAGGACCTCGAAGCCCAGGTCGAGGCGGCGCGCCAGCGCCTGCGGTACCCATTCCGCGCCGGTCTCGAAGGCCAGCGCAGCCAGGTCGAAATACTCCACCGGACCCAGCCGCTCCAGCGACAGCCCGGGCTCGGCGCGAGCCAGCGACAGCAACTGGTTGGACAGGCGTACCGCGCGGTCGGCGGCGGTCTGCAGCTCGCGCAGCGCGTGGCGGGCCACTTCGAGCGAATCGGCCTCCATGGCGCGGTCGGCGTGCAGCTTCACGGCTGTCAGCGGCGTGCGCAGCTGGTGCGCGGCATCGGCAATGAACTTGCGCTGGGCGTCCAGCGCGTCACGCAGGCGCGACAGCAGCGCATTCAGGCCGCGGATCAGCGGCGCCACTTCGGCCGGCACCTGGGTTTCGTCGAGCGCAGCCAGCGAGCGCGCGGTCTGGCGGTTCAGCTTGTCGGTCAGGATCTGCAGCGGCACCAGCTCTTCCTTGAGCACGTGCGAGAGGATCAGGCTGCCCACGAGCAGCAGCAGGATCAGCGGCACCGATACCGACAGCAGGATCTCGTTGGCCGCCGTTTCGCGGCGATCCAGCAACTCCGCCACTTCCACCACGATGGGGCCGCGCGTCGCCTTGCCGTCCTCGCTGGTACCGAGTTCGTCGGTAGCGGGGCTCGGCAGCATGATCGGCAGCCGCACCGCGCGGACCTGGCGGCCGCTGAACCAGGCATAGAACAGGCGTGCGTCATGCAGAGTGGTCTGGCCGGTGCCGTAGCCGAGCCAGGTGTCCATGCCGCCGACCAGGCCGTCGGGGCCATGGATGCGCCAGTAGATGCGGTCGGTGCCTTCGGCCTCGACCAGCGTCTGCGCAATCATCGGGATGTCCTGCTCCAGCCGCGGCCCGGCAATGCGGATCTGCTGCGCAATGCTGTTCGCCACGCCATACAGTGCGCGGTCGAATACCTGTGTGGTGTAGTGCGCGGCGAGCCAGTAGGAGAGCGAGCCGCTCACCAGCACCAGCGCGAACAGCGGCGTGGCCAGCGCGCGCAGCAGGTGTACGCGCAGGCTGGCGTTGACCGCCAGGCGTGGCGCCTGGGCCATGCCGCGCCGGGCGCGTGGCTGCGGCGACGGGGTGCCGGGTTCGGCAGCGGAACGGGAGGTGCGGGATCGCGGCCACATGGGGCGGGGGGCGCGGGCGCTTCAGTCAGCCGGCCGGCGCAGTCCCGGCCAGTGCCGCGGGCGCGCGTTCATTGGCCGGCGCGGACCTGCAGCAGGTAACCGAAGCCGCGCACCGTCATGATCTCGACGTCGCTTTCCTCGAGCTTCTTGCGCACGCGGTGCACATAGACCTCGATGGCGGTATCGCCGACGGTATCGCCGCCTTCGCCGGCCGGGTGCGCGAAGGTAGCCAGGTGGTCCTGCAACTGGGCCTTGCTGACCACGCGGCCCTGGCGCTGCAAGAGCAGTTCCAGCACGGCGAACTCGCGCGGCGACAGTTCCAGCGGCTTCCCGTCGATGAACATGCGGCGGTCGTTGCCGGACAGGCGCAGGCGACCCAGGCGCACGTCGCGGTCGGGCACGGCTTCGCCATGCTGGCTGCGGCGCAGCAACACGCGCACGCGCGCTTCCAGCTCGGGCAGGGCAAACGGTTTGACAAGATAGTCGTCGGCGCCGGCGTTCAGGCCGGAGAGCTTGTCTTCGAGCTCGTCGCGCGCGGTCAGGATGATGACGGGCGTGGTGCGGTTGCGGGCGCGGTAGCGCGCCAGCAGCGTCATGCCGTCGATACCGGGCAGGCCCAGGTCGAGGATGACCAGGTCGTGCTGCTCGCGCAGCAGGTGTTCGGTGGCGTAGACGCCGTCATGGACCACGCGCACCTGGTGGCCGGCGCGTGTCAGGCCGGCTTCGACGCCGCTGGCGATCTGGCGGTCGTCTTCGATCAGCAGGATACGCATGGCGGCAGTTCGGGCAGGACGTCGGGCATGGCTGGATCAGCCGGGAAGGAAGACAGGAAGCGGCAGGCGCGGCGTGGGGCACACGCGAAAACCGCGATCCGCAGATTGTACAGGCCGCGGCCCTTGTCTTCCTTTCGGTTTGCCTTCAGCACCAGCGCCCGGGCGCGCGTGCGCGCCTCAGGCCACCTGCAGCGAAGCGGCGGCGCGCTCGATGAACTGGGCCAGGTCGATGTCGCGCTGGGTCAGGCCGTTGGCGTCGTGCGTGGACAGGGTGATGTCCACGCGGTTGTAGACGTTGAACCACTCGGGATGGTGGTCGGCCTTTTCCGCCTGGATGGCGACGCGCGTCATGAACGCGAACGCGGCGTTGAAATCGGGGAAGGTGAAGCGCTTCTGGATGGCGTCGCGGTTGTCGACGTCGATCCAGCCGGGCAGTTCGGCGAGCAGGGTGGCGCGCGCCTGGGGCGAAAGGGGTGTCATGATGGGCTCGATCAGGAGAAAGAAAAAAACCGGCCCGCCCTGGCAGGCTTGCCGGCATTGTTTCACAAAGCGGAAAACCGTGCGGTCAGCCGCCTGCCGTCAGATATCGTCGCTGTCGCCCCAGCCTTCGCGGGTGCCCACGTTGAGCACCTGGTCGCCTTCGGCCACGTCGCCGGCGCCCAGCGTCGGCAGGTCGCGCAGTTCCTGGTACAGCGGCGCAAAGTCCGGCCGGGTCGCGTCGAACAGCTGCTCGAAGTTGTCGATCACGAAGTAGGTCTTCTGGAACGTGTCGATGCGGTAGCGCGTGCGCATGATGCGGCGCACGTCAAAGCCGATGCGGTTGGGGCTGGCCGAATCGAGGCTGTAGATCGACTCGCCCTGGCTGGACAGGATGCCGGCGCCATAGATGCGCAGGCCTTCGGGCGTGCGGATCAGGCCGAATTCCACCGTGTACCAGTACAGCCGCGCCAGCATGTCCAGCGCGCCCAGGCCCGCCGCCTTGAGGCCGCCCTTGCCGTAGGCCTCCATGTAGTCGGCGAACACCGGGTTGATCAGCAGCGGCACATGGCCGAACACGTCGTGGAAGCAGTCCGGCTCCTGCAGGTAGTCGAGCTGCTCGGGCTTGCGCATCCACCAGCTGGCCGGGAAGCGGCGGTTGGCCAGGTGATCGAAGAACACCTCGTCCGGCACCAGGCCCGGCACGGCGACCACCTGCCAGCCCGTGGCGCGCATCAGCGTCTCGTTGAGCTGGTCGAACTCGGGCACGCGGTCCTTCTCCATGCCCAGCGTGGCCAGGCCTTGCAGGAATTCGTTGCTGACACGACCGCGCAGCATCGACGCCTGGCGCTCATAGAGCTTGCGCCAGATGGCATGGTCGGTGCTGGTGTAGCGGTGCACCGGTTGCGCGATGGTGAAGTCCGGGCGCAGTTCCTGGCCGGACAGCAGGCCGGCGTCGAACTGCTCCCTGAGCTTGTCGGTCATGGTGCCCTGGAAGGCGCCGTCAAACTGGCCGGAAGCCTCCTGGGCCGGGGCGCTGGCGATAGCGGACATCGGATTTGTCTCCTGGTTTGGCGCGGTGCGCTGTGATGCGGTTTATCTGCGTAGTTTAGGCGTGCAGTGCTGCAATCTGGCCGCAAAATTAGCCTTTGCGACAGACTTGGTGCGTATAATTCGCGCCATATAGGTAATCAATGCGGGAAATACGTATGGTGTCACTTGACCAGTTCGACCTGGCGCTGATTGCGGCCCTGCAGGCCGACGGGCGCTCCACCCACCAGCAGCTTGCCGAGCGGGTGCACCTGTCGCCGAGCCAGGTCGGCCGTCGGCTGGCGCGGCTGGAAGCCGACGGCGTCATCACGGGCTATCGCGTGAGCCTGTCGACCCAGGCGCTGGGGCTGGGCGTGCAGGTCTTCATCAGCGTCAAGCTGGCGCACCACGGCGACACCATCATCGAGCGCTTCAGCGAGGAAATCCTGCTGCTCGAGGAAGTGCAGGAGTGTTATTCCGTCGCAGGCGAGGCCGACTACCTGATCCGCGTGGTGGTGCCCGACCTGCCCACACTGGCCGATTTCACGATGAAGCGGCTGATGCGGGTGCCCGGCGTGGAAAGCGTGCGTTCCAATATTGTCCTGACTGCGCTCAAGTGCGAGGGCGCCTTGCCGCTGTCGCACCTGCGCTGAAATATTTGTCGGCCGCGTTGCAGGTTTGCGTGCCGGCCTTGCACTCCCAAACGTCACATGTCACCCTCGCCGGGTGCTTTGACGGGAGATCGCAGGATGATGGGAATCGTTGCCCGAGGGGAACCTGGCAGGCGCGCGTCGGCAAGCCGCGTTGCGATGGCCGGCGTGCTGGCATGGCTGTCGGTGTCGGCGGCGTTCGCGGCGCAGGTCACGCGCTTCTCGCCGGAGGGAACGGTTCCGCAGGTGCGCCAGGTGGCGATCCGCTTCGACGAAGCCATGGTGCCGATGGGCGACGTCAAGGCGGCCGCCCCGGCGGCCCTCTCCTGTACCGGCGCCGCCACGGCGGGGCAGGGGCGCTGGGTCGATGCCAGCAACTGGGTGTTCGACTTCGAGCGCGACCTGCCGCCGGGCGTGCAGTGTTCCGTGCGGATGTCCGCCGGCCTGCGCAGCGTGGCGGGCAAGCCCTACGCGGGCAAGGCCGAGTACCGGTTCGAGACCGGCGGCCCCACCGTGGTGTCCAGCCGCCCGTCGGGCGGTGAGATCGAGGAAGACCAGGTCTTCGCGCTGCGCTTCAATGGCGCCGCCACCGCGGCCTCGGTGCGCGATCACGCGTGGTGCCAGGCGGAAGGCCTGGGCGAACGCATTCCCGTGCGCCTGCTGAGCGGCAAGGAACGCGACGCCGTGCTCGACGCCATCTACTGGAAGCGCCTTGCCAGGGACACGCCCGACGCGATCCACCTGCTGGCCTGCCAGCAGCGGCTGCCGGCCGGCGCACGCATGCAGCTCGTGCTCGGCGCCGGCATTGCGACGCCGTCGGGCATCGCCACGCGCGACGAGCGCCGCTTCGATTACGCCGTGCGCGAGCCGTTCACCGCGAGCTTCAGTTGCGAGCGCGAACACGCGCAGTCGCCGTGCACGCCGCTGCGGCCGATGACGGTCTCGTTCTCCGCGCCGATCGCGCGCAAGCTGGCCGAGCACGTGATGCTCAAGACGCCGTCAGGCCCGCGCGCGCCGCAATTCGATGCCGATCTCGCGCCCGATGCGGGCGTGACGTCGCTCACCTTCGCCGCGCCGTTCCCGGAGAAGGCCGAGTTCACGATCGAGGTTCCGCGCGACCTGAAGGATGACAGCGGCCGCACGCTGTCCAACGCCGACCTGTTCCCGCTCAAGGTGTCGACCGCGGCCATGCCGCCGCTGGCCAAGTTCGCAGCGGCGCCGTTCGGTGTGGTGGAACGCTTCGGCGAATTGCCCAAGGGCAAGGCCCCGGCCGACTATCCGCCGCTGTTGCCCGTGACGCTGCGCAACGTGGAAGCCGACCTGCAGGTGCGCGGCGTGCAGGCGCAGGCGGGCACGGTGATGAAGCTCAAGGTCGATGACGATGGCGCCGTGCTGCGCTGGCTTGGGCTGGTGCGCCGCATGCACGAGACCAGCTGGACGCGCGCGGAACTCGACGCGGTGCTGGCGGGACGTTCGCCCTACGGCGTGAACAATCCGCGCAATGCCCCGTCGATCGAATCGCGCTCGGTGTCGCTGCTGGAACGTGCGGCGGGCGTGCAGAAGCTCTCGGTGCCCAGGCCTTCGGGGGATGCGCCGCGGCCGTTCGAGGTGGTCGGCATTCCGCTGGCGGAGCCTGGCTTCCATGTGGTCGAGATCGCCTCGCCGATGCTTGGTGAAGCGTTGCTGGGCAAGCGTGCGCCCATGTATGTGCGTACGGCGGCGCTGGTCACCAACCTCGGCGTGCATTTCAAGCTGGCGCGCGGCGAGGGCGACGGCTCGATGAGCGGTCTGGCGTGGGTCACGGCACTCGATGACGGCAAGCCCGTGCGCGACGCCGCCGTTGCCGTGCGTGACTGCTCCGGCAGGTTGCTTGGCGAAGGCCATACCGATGCCAGCGGCATCGCGCGCTTCGCGAAGCTCGACGATGTGCGCGGCCGCAGCTGCGACGGCAATGGCCTGTCGGGCTATTTCGTCTCCGCACGCATTGCGGCCACGCATCCGGAGGCGCGCGGCAAGGCCGACATGGGCTTCGTGATGTCCGACTGGAACCGCGGCATCGAGACCTGGCGCTTCAACGTGCCGACCGATGCGAGCGCCGTGCAGACCGTGCGTGCGCATACCGTGTTCGACCGCACGCTGCTGCGCGCCGGCGAAACCGTGTCGATGAAGCATTTCATCCGCGCCGAGACTGCGCAGGGCTTTGCCTTGCCGCCCGCGAGCCGCAAGCTGCCACAGACGGTGGTGATCCGCCATGAAGGCAGCGGCCAGACCTACGAGCTGCCGCTGCAGTGGCGTAATACCGCCACCGGCGGGCGCAGCGCGGAAAGCAGCTTCCAGGTGCCGCCCGCGGCCAAGCTCGGGGTCTACAACGTCGAGCTGCAGGCCGAAGCCAGCCGCGGCGATGACGTCGACGACAACAACGCGCGCGCGTATGCCAGTGGCAGCTTCCGCGTGGAAGCGTTCCGGCTGCCGGTGCTGGCGGGCACGCTGCAGGTCACGGGCGGGCAAGGGGGCAAGGGTGGCGCCGTGGTGGCGCCGGCCGAAGTGCCGGTCGGGGTCGAAGTGCATTACGTATCCGGGGGCGCCGCCATCGGCCTGCCGGTGCGCGTGTCGGCGCTGCTGCGCGACAAATGGGTCAGCTTCCCCGGCTACGACGAGTACTCGTTCACGCCGCCGCGCGCCACGCGCGAGAACACTTCCGGCGAGGAGGAGATGGAGCAGGTCGACGAGGGCCAGGCCCGCGACGGCGGCCAGAAGCTGGTCGCCGACAAGCTGCCGCTGACGCTCGACAAGAACGGCAACGGCGCTGTCACGCTGCGCAAGATGCCGAAAATCGATGCGCCGCGCGACCTTGTGCTCGAAGCCGGCTTTGCCGACCCGAACGGGGAGGTCCAGACGCTGCGCCAGACCGTGCCGGTATGGCCTGCTGCGGTGGTGGCGGGCATCCGCACCGATGGCTGGGTCTCGGTGAAGCAGAAGCTGGCCGTGCACGGCCTGGTGCTCGACACGCAGGGCAGGCCGGTGGCCGATGCGCCGGTGAAGTTCAACGCGCGCGCACGCATCACCACGTCCACGCGCAAGCGCGTGGTGGGCGGCTTCTACCGCTATGACAACCGCAGTCAGGGCCGTGACCTGGGCACGGTATGCGAAACGCGTACCGACGCGCAGGGCCGCGCGCGCTGCGATGTCACGCTGGACCAGGCGGGCCAGGTGGAACTGGTGGCGATTGCACGCGACAAGGACGGCCGCAGCGCGCAGGCGGCATCGACGGTTTGGGTCACGCGCCAGGGCGAGCTGTGGTTCGGCGGCGAGAACCATGACCGCATCGACGTGCTCCCCGAGAAGAAGCAATATGCGCCCGGCGAGACTGCCGTGTTCCAGGTGCGCATGCCATTCCGCCAGGCTACGGCGCTGGTGGCGGTGGAGCGCGAAGGCGTGCTCGAGACGCAGGTGGTCGAACTCCATGGCAGCGATCCCACCGTACGCGTGAAGGTCAAGCCCGAGTGGGGCCCCAACGTCTACGTGTCGGTGATGACGATCCGCGGACGCCTGCATGAAGTGCCCTGGTATTCGTTCTTCACATGGGGCTGGCGCCAGCCGGGCGAATGGTGGCGGGCGTTCCGCAGCGAGGGCAAGGAATACGCGGCGCCGACGGCGTTGGTGGACCTTTCCAGGCCGGCCTTCCGTCTTGGCCTGGCGGAGATCCGCGTCGGCAACGAGGCGCACCGGCTCGACGTCACCGTAACGCCGGACAAGGCCTCCTATACCGTGCGTGGCAAGGCGCGCGTAGCGCTGCAGGTGAAGCTGCCGGACGGCAAGCCCGCGGCCAATGGCGAGATCGCGCTGGCCGCGGTGGACCAGGCGCTGCTGGAGCTGATGCCGAACCACAGCTGGGACCTGCTCGACGCCATGCTGCAGCGGCGTAGCTACGGCGTGGAGACCGCCACCGCGCAGATGGAAATCATCGGGCGCCGCCACTATGGGCGCAAGGCGGTACCGGCCGGCGGTGGCGGCGGCAAGAGCCCGACCCGCGAACTGTTCGACACGCTGCTGCTGTGGAACCCGCGCGTGCAGCTGGATGCCGAGGGCAAGGCCACGGTGGAAGTGCCGCTCAATGATTCGCTGACCAGCTTCCGCATCGTCGCCGTTGCCGACCTTGGCGTGGGCCGCTTCGGTACCGGCAGCGCGACCATCGCGGCCACGCAGGACCTGCAGCTGATTTCCGGCCTGCCGCTGCTGGTGCGCGAGGACGACCGCTACCGCGCCATGTTCACGCTGCGCAATACGACCGGGCGGGCCATGACGGTGCAGGCCAGCGCAAGCGCCACGCTGGTCGGCAATGCCAGCGCGCTGCCTGCGCAGACCGTGCAGATTCCGGCGGGCGAGGCACGCGAGATCGGCTGGGATGTCACCGCGCCGGCGCTGCTCGCGTACTCGCGCAGCGGCACGATCCAGTGGGAAGTGCAGGCCGCCGAGCAAGGCGCAGCGGGTGCGGCCGGCGCGGCGGACCGCATCAAGCTATCGCAGCAGATCGTGCCGGCGGAACCGGTGACGGCGCAGCAGGCCACGCTGGCGCAACTGACGCCGGGCCTGTCGGTGCCCGTCAAGGCGCCGCCGGGTGCGCTCACCGATCCGGCCGGCAAGCTGCGCGGCGGCCTGCAGGTGAACCTGCAGTCGTCGCTCGCAGGCGGCATGCCGGGCGTGCGCGAGTGGTTCCTCAACTACCCGTTCAGCTGCCTGGAGCAGCGCGCGTCGAAGGCCATCGGTCTCACCGACGGCACGGCGTGGGAAGCGCTGATGAAGCAGCTGCCGTCGTACCTGGATGCCAATGGCCTGGCCTCGTACTTCCCGCTGCGCAGCGACAGCCAGAGCGGCAGCGTCGCCCTGACCGCCTACCTGCTGTCGGTCAGCGACGAAGCCGCGAAAGCGGGCCTGACGCTGCGCGTGCCGGACGAAATGCGCGCGCAGATGGAGCGCGGCCTGATGGCGTTCGTCGAAGGCCGCATCCGTCCGGATGCCTGGAGTCCTTCGGCAGCCACGATGGATCTCGAAGTCCGCAAGCTGGCCGCGCTTGAAGCGCTGTCGCGCACGGGCCACGCGCAGGCGCGCATGCTCGGGTCGATCCAGATCCTGCCGGCGCAATGGCCCACCTCGGCGCTGATCGACTGGACCATGCTGCTGTCGCGCATGCAGGACATCCCGCAACGCGAAGCGCGGCTGGCCGAAGCGCAGCAACTGCTGCGCGCGCGCCTGACGGTGCAGGGCACGCGGCTGGCGTTTTCGACCGAGCGCAGCGACGACTGGTGGTGGCTGATGGCCGGCGGCGACGTGAACGCCGCGCGCCTGCTCGCGCTCGCCGCGGAACTGCCGGGCTGGAAGGACGACGCGCCGCAGCTTGCCACCGGGCTGATCGGACGCCAGGTGCGTGGCGCGTGGGGCACGACCAACGCCAATGCGTGGGGCATGCTCGCGATCGCGCGCTTTGCGCAGGCGTTCGAGAAGACGCCGGTGGCGGGCAGCACGCGCCTGTCGGTGAGCGGTGGCGGGGAGGGCGCGCGCAGCTTCGACTGGAGCCGCGCACAACGCCGCGACGGCGTGGCGCAGGGTGGCGTCGACCTGCCGTGGCCGGCGGGTGAGGGCGGCGGCACGCTGCAACTCGAGCATGCCGGCGCCGGACGTCCGTGGGCCACGGTGCGGGCCATGGCCGCGGTGCCGCTGTCGGGACCGCTGGCCGCCGGCTATCGCGTGCGCCGCACGGTGACGCCGGTGGAGCAGGCGGTGACGGGCAAGTGGTCGCGCGGCGATACATATCGCGTGAAGCTCGAGATCGACGCACAGGCCGACATGACGTGGGTGGTGGTCAGCGATCCGGTCCCGGCCGGCGCGACCATTCTCGGCAGCGGGCTGGGGCGCGATTCGGCAATCGCCACACGCGGCGAGCGGCGCAAGGGCATGGCCTGGGCTGCCTACACCGAACGCACGCCGCAGGCCTACCGCGAGTACTACGAATACCTGCCCAAGGGCAGCATCTCGGTCGAGTACACGGTACGCCTGAACAATGCCGGCGATTTCGCGCTGCCGCCGACGCGCGTCGAAGCCATGTATGCGCCGGACGTGTTCGGCGCCGCGCCGAATGCGCGCCTGACCGTCGGAGCCCGCCCATGAGCTGGCTGGCCCTCATGATGCCGGCGCGCGTGCGCGAGTGGTGGCTGGCCGGCACGTTGGCGGGCGTGGTCTATGGTGCGCTGCTGGTGCAGGTAGCGATGGAATTGCCGGACGGCGCACCGCTGACCGGCCAGATCGCGCTGCAGCCCGCGTGGAAGATCGCGATGGCGCTGATGCTGGCGCGCGCTGCGTGGTTCCATCGCCCGCTGACGGAGCGGCGCTGGCTGGTGACTGCGCTGGTGTGCTCCGCGATCGGGGATTTCCTGCTCGCGGTGCCGGCGCTGAGCATCTCGTTCATGGGCGGGCTCGGCGCCTTCCTGCTGGCACACCTCGCCTATCTGCGGGTACTGGTGCCGCTCGCGGGTGACTGGCGCGCGCACCGGCTGGTCGCGTGCGGCGCGATGATCGGGGTGGCCGGCACGATGCTGGGCCGCTTCTGGCCCAACCTGGGCACGCTGGCGGGAGCGGTCACGGTGTACGTCGTGGTGCTGGCGGCGATGGTATGCGCCGCGCTGGTGGCGAAGCTGCCGACGCCGTTTACCGCGCTGGGCGCGTTGTGCTTTGCGGCGTCGGACATGATGATCGGCATTGCGCGCTTCCTGGTGCCGTTCGACAGCTTCCAGCTTGGCATCTGGTGGACGTACGCGGCCGCGCAGGTGCTGATCGTCGCGGGCATCGTGGGGAATCGCGGAGAGCGTGAGGTATGAAGCGGCTGGCGGTGTCATCCCTCTGCATGGTCGCGGTGACGCTTTCGTCGATGGCGCTGCCTGCCCACGCCTTGCCTTCCTTCACGCAGGTCCGCGCCGACTGGCGCAGCACCGACGTTGTCATCACCGATCGCAACGGCGAAACCGTTGCGCGCGTGCGCGACGATTTCCGCGTCCGCCGCGGCGATTGGGTCACGCTCGCGGAAACCTCGCCGGCGCTGCGTACCGCCATCGTGCTGTCGGAGGACAAGCGCTTCTACGCGCACAGCGGCGTCGACTGGCAAGGTGTGGCCGCGGCGGCCTGGGCCAATCTCTGGAACACGCGCACGCGCGGCGCTTCCACGTTGACCATGCAGCTCGCCGGGCTGCTCGATGAAGACCTGCGCAAGCCGGCCAGCGCGGGGGAGGGCCGCAGCGTCACGCAGAAGCTGGGGCAGGCCGCCGGCGCCGCGTCGCTGGAGCGAAGCTGGGGCAAGGACCAGATCCTCGAAGCCTACCTGAACCTGGTGCCGTTCCGCGGCGAACTGGTCGGCCTGTCGGCGATGTCGCAGGCGTTGTTCGGCAAGTTCCCCGAAGGGCTGGATGCGCGTGAATCGGCGCTCGCCGTGGCGCTCGTGCGCGCACCCAATGCGAGGGCCGCGCAAGTCGCGCGACGCGCGTGCGGGATCCTGCGGGAGATGCGCGTGCCGCGCGAATGCGAGGGGCTCGAGGGCTTTGCGCAACTGGCGCTGCTGCGTACGGGCAGTGTCGCGCAGCGCGGGACGGCGGCATCGGCATTGCCGGGGCATCTGGCACAACCACTGGCACCGCACCTGGGCCGGATGCTGGTCAGCCAGGCGCGCGCGCAAGCGGGGCCGAACGCACCCGTTCCGCCGTATCTTCGCTCGAGGCTTGATGCCGGGTTGCAGCGGGTGGCCGTGGCAAGCCTGCAGCGGCATCTGCGCGAACTGGCCGGCCGTCACGTGGAAGACGGCGCGGTGGTGGTGATCGACAACGCGAGCGGCGACGTGCTGGCCTATGTGGGCTCTTCGGGCGAACTGTCCGGCGCGGCGCAGGTGGACCATGCGCAGGCGCTGCGCCAGGCCGGCTCGACGCTGAAGCCATTCCTGTACGAGCAGGCCGTGGAAGAGCGGCGTCTGACGGCTGCCTCGCTGCTCGACGATCGCCCGGTCAACCTGCCCGTCGGCGGCGGGCTGTACGTGCCGCAGAACTACGACCATCGCTATGCCGGCTGGGTCAGTACGCGCGCCGCGCTGGCGGCGTCGCTGAACGTGCCCGCCGTGCGCACGCTGGTGATGGTGACCCCGCACCGCTTCCACAAGCGGCTGGTGGCGCTGGGGCTGCCCTTGACCGAGGCCGGGGACTACTACGGCTACAGCCTCGCGCTGGGCAGCGCGGACGTGTCGCTGCTGGCGCTGACCAATGCGTATCGGGCCCTCGCCAACGGCGGCCGCTACGGCCCGGTGCGCATGCGCGACGGCATGGCATCGGTGCCGCCGACGGCGGTGATGTCGCCGGCGGCGAGCCATGTGATCGGCGACATCCTGTCGGACCGCCATGCGCGGGCACGGACCTTCGGTCTCGACAGCCCGCTGACCACGCGCTTCTGGACGGCGGTGAAGACCGGTACCAGCAAGGACATGCGCGATAACTGGTGCATCGGCTGGTCGCAGCGCTACACCGTGGGCGTGTGGGTCGGCAATGCCAGCGGGGCCAGCATGCACGACGTGTCCGGCGTATCGGGCGCGGCGCCGGTCTGGCATGACCTGATGGAGGCGCTGCACCGTTCGCAGCCGAGCGTGGCCCCGGCCGCGCCGGCGGGGGTGGAGCGTGTGGCCCTGACCTTTTCCGATGACCTTGAGCCCGCGCGCGAGGAAGTGTTCCTGGCCGGCACGGCGCTCGCGCGCGTCAGTGTCGGCACATCGTCCGCGCGGTCTGGCGTGCCGGCGATCGCAAACCCGGCCGACGGGACCATTTTCGCGCTCGATCCCGACATGCCGCCGTCAGCGCAGCGCGTGTGGTTCCACGCCGAAGGCGTGTCCGGACAGACCGCGCGCATGGTGAGCTGGCGCATGGACGGCAAGCCGCTCGGGCGCGGTGGCGAAGTGGCCTGGCTGCCATGGCCGGGCCGCCATCAGGTGGAGCTGCTGGACGCAGCAGGCAAGGTGGTGCACCGCATCGGCATCGAGGTGCGCGGCGCCGTCGTGACGCCGGGCAAGACGGAAAAGGCGCGTGAGTCAGCGCGGCGCTGAAGCGGGTCCGCGCGCCTTCAGGAAATCGACGAAAACACGCAGCTTGGGTGGCATCAGCAGGCGGCCCGGGTAGTACAGGTAGAAGCCGTCGAAGGTCGGCTGCCAGTCGTCGAGGACCGTGACCAGTTCGCCCGAGGCGAGCGCCGCCGAGATGTGCGACGGAAATTCGTAGACCAGTCCGAGCCCCGCGAGCGCCGCCTGGTGCAGCATCGCTTTGTCGTTGGCGATCATCGCGGGGCGTGTCTCGACCGTGATGACGCGGCCGCCCTGCGGGCGTTCGAAGAATTCCCAGCGGTAGACCTGGCCCGTCGCGCCGAAGCGGTATTGGAGGCAGGCATGCGCGTGCAGGTCGCGCGGCGATTGCGGCGCGCCATGGCGTGCCAGGTACTCGGGCGATGCGGCCACCACGAAGCGCATCGGGCCCGTCACCGGAATGGCCACCATGTCCTGCTGCAGCGCCTCGCCGAGGCGCAGGCCGGCATCGAAGCCCTCGGCGATGAGGTCGACCAGGCGGTCGTCGGTCACGAGGTCCACGCAGATGGCCGGATAGGCGCGCATAAAGTCCGTCAGCACCGGCCGCAGCGCGATGGCCGCAGCGGTCACCGAGGAGGTCAGCCGCAGCGTGCCGGCCGGCATGTCGCGCCTTGCGCGCACGTCGTCCGTGGCAGCGCCGATCTCGGCCAGCGCCGGCTCCACGCGCGCCAGCAGCGCCGCGCCGGCCTCGGTCAGCCCGACCCGGCGCGTGGTTCGCTGCAACAGCCGCACGCCGAGGCGGCTTTCCAGATGACGCACGGTCTGCGAGACGGCCGAGGGGCTCACGGCCAGCGCCTGCGCTGCGGCCGTGAAGCTGCCCAGGCGCGCCACGCGCACGAACGCTGCGAGCGTGGGCAGGGAATCGGCATCGATTGTGAAGTCAGGCTTCATGATGCATGCAGCGTAGCACGCTGGTTCCGGGGCCGTCGACTGGCCATACTTGCCTGCGTTCGTCGCCGCGGGCGATGCCACTACACAGGAGCCAGCATGAACGGAAAAGCCACCTCGATTCCCGCACGCCAACTCGGCAATCACGGCCCCAGGGTCTCGGCCATCGGCCTCGGCTGCATGGGCATGAGCGATTTCTACGGCGCGCATGACGATGCCGAGTCGATCCGCACCATCCACCATGCGCTCGACCACGGCATCACGCTGCTCGACACCGCCGATATCTACGGCCCGCATACCAATGAAGCACTGGTGGGCCGCGCCATTGCCGGGCGGCGCGACCAGGTCGTGCTGGCGACCAAGTTCGGCATCGTGCGCGACCTGTCGCAGCCGGCGGCGCGCGGCGTCAACGGCCGGCCGGAATACGTGCGTGCAAGCTGCGAGGCGAGCCTGAAGCGGCTCGGCGTCGACCATATCGACCTGTACTACCAGCACCGCATCGACCCGCAGGTGCCCATCGAGGAAACCGTGGGAGCGATGGGCGATCTTGTGAAGGCCGGCAAGGTGCGCTGGATCGGCCTGTCCGAGGCCGGTGCGCAGACCCTCGAACGGGCGCACCAGGTGCATCCGGTCACGGCGTTGCAGAGCGAGTATTCGCTGTGGACGCGTGACGTCGAGACCGACGGCATCCTTGCCACCTGCGAACGGCTGGGCATCGGCTTCGTGCCGTACAGCCCGCTCGGGCGCGGTTTCCTGACGGGGGCGATCCGCAGCCCCGAGGACTTCGACGCGGACGATTTCCGCCGTACCAATCCGCGCTTCATGGGCGAGAACTTCGCGCGCAATCTTGCGCTCGTCGACAAGGTGCGGGCGCTGGCGGCCGCCAGGGGCTGCACGCCGGCGCAGCTGGCGCTCGCCTGGGTGCTGGCGCGCGGCCCGCAGGTGGTGCCGATTCCCGGTACGCGCCGCGTTGCCAATCTCGACGACAACCTTGGCGCGCTGGACGTGCGGCTCGATGCCAGCGATCTCGCGGAAATCGACGCGATTTTCCCTGCGGGCGCAGCGTCGGGTACGCGCTATGCCGAGCATGTGATGTCGATGCTGGCACGCTGATGGCGGCGCGGGGCCTGCCGCATAATGGCGGGTCCTGAACCGTGCCCGCCGGAGTGCTGCATGTCCCTGATTCCCCTCGATGCCGCCAGCACGGCGGCACGCCTGCCTTACCCCGAGCTAGCCGGGGCGATTGCCGACATGCTGGCCGAGCTGCGCGAGGGCACGGCCATGGCGCCGCCGCGCATCGCGCTGCCGGTGGGCGATGCGCAGGACGGAGCGGGCACGCTGCTGGTGATGCCCGCGCGCAACCGGCGGCTGGTGATGACCAAGAACATCACCGTGCATCCGGACAATCCGCGGCGCGGGCTGCCGAACATCCTTGGCGAAGTGGTGGTGGCCGATGCGCATACCGGCGAGCGCGTGGCCATGCTCGACGGTCCGACGGTTACCGGCCGGCGCACGGCTGCGGTGTCATTGCTGGCTGCGCAGCGCTTTGCCGCGCAACCGGATGGCGAACTGCTCATCATCGGCGCCGGCGTGCAGGCGCAGACGCACCTGGAAGCCTTTATCGCCGGACTGCCGGTGCGCCGCGCCTGGCTGCATTCGCGCACGCGCGACAAGGCCGAGGCGCTCGCCACGCACGCGGGCACGCTCGGCGTCGTGGTGGAGGTGGTCGATGACGTGGCTGCCGTGCTGCCGCGCGTGTCGATGGTGGTGACGGTGACATCGAGCCGCAGCCCGGTGCTGCCGGACCTCGACAGCGGCTTGTGGCGCGATGACCATTTCATCGCCGCGGTCGGCGCATTCCGTCCCGATATGTGCGAACTGCCGCCGGCACTGTGCCACGCGGCCTCGGCCAGCGGCCGGCTGCTGGCCGATACGCTGTTCGGCATCGAGGACGAGGCCGGCGACCTGCTGCAGGCCGGTATCGACTGGGCCACGGTGCAGCCGTTCGAAACCGCGATCCTGCAGGCCGAGGCTATCCGCGCGCGCGCCGGCAGCCCGCTGGTGTTCAAGAGCGTCGGCTACGCGCTTTGGGACCTTGCGGCCTGCGTCCTGGCCAGCCGGCAGGACTGACCGGCAAGACTGTCCGGCACGCGCCGCTGCGGACTCCGGCCACATCCGGAACAGTTCTCGCGCCGGCTCAAGGCAGGACGCAATGGGTTCGCTGCAGCCGCCTGTGTAAAACCCCTTGCCTTTAAGGGTTTATCGCGCCCCACGACAAAAACGTTGCGCCAATGCTGCGGTACGGGAGGCAAAGGCCGGCCTCGATGCGATTTTATTAATGGTTAACCCTTTGTTTAGGGGAGTCCTACTATGAATCAGTGTCGTCGATGAAACAGTCCCGCTGCCGCAGGCCGGATAATGCCCTTCGGTGGTAACCCGAATGAGGAGTACGAGGACTATGAAATCGACCTATAAGAAGATGCTGGCGGCAGGCGCTGTCATGGCGCTGGCAGGTACCGCACAGGCACAATCCGCGGGCAGCAACATCGTCAGCCTGGGCTGGTTCCGCGTCATGCCGAACAGTTCGGCAGATCCGCTGACGGTGGACAGCATCAATGGCCGCCCGGTAGGCGTGACCCGCCCGAACACCGGCGCGGAAATCGAGACCGCCGACACGCTGGGCCTTGCCTTCACCCATTTCTTCACCGACAACATCTCGGGCGAGTTCGTCATCGGCATTCCGCCCAAGCATGACGTCAAGGGCACGGGCGACTTCGCGCAGTACGGCAAGCTGGGGTCGGTCCGGCAGTGGAGCCCGGCGCTGCTGGTGAAATACCACTTCTTTGACGCCAAGACCAAGTTCCGTCCTTACGTGGGCCTGGGCGTGAACTACACGTGGTTCTCTGACGAATCCATCACCAACCAGAATTTCGTCGACCACGCCTTTGGTATTCCCGGCGCCAAGATGAGCGCCAGCACCGACAGCTCGTGGAACCCGGTGTTCAATATCGGCGCCAACTACGCCATCACCGACAACTGGTTCGTCGGCCTGTCGGTGTCGTACCTGCCGGTGTCGACGCGTGCGACGCTCACCACGCAGGCGGGCGCCACGACGATCGTTTCGCACACCAAGATCAAGATCGATCCGGTGGTGACGTTCCTGAACGTCGGTTACCGCTTCTGAATCCGGTCCGGATGCATGTATGAAAACGGGGCGCCTGCGGGCGCCCCGTTTTGCTTGGGTCTATTGCTGGCCCGGGAGGATTCAGGCCGCCGACTTCACCGGATAACCCGCTTCCTCGATGGCCGCCCGCAACGCCTGCACATCCGCACCGCTATCGACCTTGACCGACTGAGCCGGTACATCGGCCGTGACGCGTGCCGCTGGATCGACTCCCTGCACGGCACGCGTAATGGCGCCGACGCAGTGGTTGCACGACATGCCTTCGACCTGGAACTGGATCATGGCTGAGACCTCCTGACGGGTTGGATTGGCGGCACGATCGCCGCGACAGGCGTAGTGTGAACCTTCCCATGGTGGGAAGCGCAAGCAAAACCGGATGCCGGACAGGGACAAGGGCAGTTGCCGGCACTCACAACATCCTTGACCTTCCTATGATGGTAAGGTCCATCATGCAGTGACCGAAACCGTGGACAAGCCCAGCAATGTCGAATGCCAGCCTTTCCCCTTCCCTGACGGGCAGCCAGGCGCCGGAGTGGCGGCTGCCGATCGACGGCATGACCTGCGCCTCGTGCGTGCGGCGTGTCGAGAATGCGCTCGCCAAGGTGCCGGGCGTGCGGGACGTTGCCGTAAACCTGGCCACCGAGCAGGCCACGCTTCACGCGGACAGCGGCGCCGTGCTGCCGGCCGCGGCCAAGGCCGTTGCCGATGCCGGCTATGACGTGCCGCGCGCGACGGTGGAACTCGATATCTCCGACATGACTTGCGCCTCCTGCGTGGGCCGCGTCGAACGCGCGCTGCGCGCGGTGCCGGGCGTGCTCGACGCGCAGGTCAACCTGGCCACCGAGCGCGCCAGCGTGACGCTGCTGCGCGGGGCCGCCGATGCCGACACGCTCGCGGCCGCCGTGACGCGTGCCGGCTACGGCGCCACGCCGGTGACGGACACATTGCCCGCTGCAGCGCCGGATGCCGCCGCGCGCGATTTCTGGAGCGGCCCCTGGCCGGTGATCATCTCGGCCGCGCTGTCCCTGCCGCTGGTGGCGCCCATGGTGCTGGAATGGTTCGGCGTGCACTGGATGCTGCCCGCCCGGGTGCAGTGGGTGCTCGCCACGCCTGTGCAGTTCGTGTTCGGCTGGCGCTTCTATAAGGCGGGCTGGAAGGCCGTGCGCGCCGGCGCCGGCAATATGGACCTGCTGGTGGCCCTGGGCACGAGCGCGGCCTATGGCCTGTCGCTGTGGCTGATGTGGCGTTCGCCGGACGCCATGCCGCACCTCTATTTCGAAAGCGCCGCCGTGGTCATCACGCTGGTAAGGCTTGGCAAGTGGCTGGAAACGCGCGCCAAGCGCCAGACCGCCGACGCCATCCGCGCGCTCGCCGCGCTGCGGCCCGATACGGCGCGCGTGCGGCGCGGCGGGCAGGAAGTGACCGTGCCGCTGGGCTCGGTCCGCGTGGATGACGAGGTGGTGGTGCGCCCCGGCGAGCGCATCCCTGTCGATGCCGTGGTGATCGAAGGCACGAGCCACGCGGATGAATCGATGCTGACCGGCGAGAGCCTGCCCGTGCCCAAGGGCCCCGGCGACAGGCTCACCGGCGGCGCGATCAATTTTGAAGGCCTGATGGTGGCGCGCACCGTGGCGGTGGGCGCCGAGACCGTGCTGGCCCGCATCATCCGCATGGTCGAGCACGCGCAGGCCGCCAAGGCGCCGATCCAGCGCCTGGTGGACCAGGTCAGCGCGGTATTCGTGCCCGTGGTGCTTGGCATTGCGCTGGTCACGCTGCTCGGCTGGGGCCTGTTCGCGGGCGACTGGGAAGCGGCGCTGCTCAATGCGGTGGCAGTGCTGGTGATCGCCTGCCCGTGCGCGCTGGGGCTGGCCACGCCGACCGCGATCATGGCCGGCACCGGTGCCGGCGCGCGCGCGGGCATCCTGATCAAGGACGCCGAGGCGCTGGAGATCGCCCACCGCGTCAGCGTGGTGGCCTTCGACAAGACCGGCACGCTGACCGTGGGACGGCCGGAAGTCGTGGCCCTGCACGCCGCCAATGCGGACGAAGTGGACGATGCCGACGGCGCGCGGCTGCTGGCACGGCTGGCCGCGCTGCAGGCCGGCAGCGAGCATCCGCTGGCGCGCGCGGTGCTGAACGCGGCGCAGGCACGCGGAATCGCCGCGCCGGTCGCAACCGAGGTGCAGGCACTGCCGGGACGCGGCATTGCCGGCGTGGTCGACGGGCAGCCCCTGCAACTCGGCAGCGAACGGCTGCGCGAGGCGCTGGGTGCTGATGCGGGTACGCTGCAAGCCGTGGCCGACCGCCTGCGCGACGAGGGCCGCACGGTCTCGTGGCTGGTCGAAACGCAGCCACCGCGCGTGGCCGGCCTGGTTGCCTTTGGCGATGCCATCAAGCCGGGCGCACCCGCGGCCATCGCGCGGCTGCGCGCGGCCGGTGTGCGCACGGTGATGCTGACCGGCGACAACCGCGGCGCGGCCGCGCGCGTGGCACAGGCGCTGCGCCTGGACGAAGTGCAGGCCGAGGTGCTGCCCGAAGACAAGGCCGCGCGCGTGCGTGCGCTGGGTCAGGACGGTGCCGTGGTGGCGATGGTCGGCGATGGCATCAACGATGCGCCGGCGCTGGCCGCGGCCGATGTCGGCATTGCCATGTCGACCGGCACCGACGTGGCCATGCACGCCGCCGGGATCACGCTGATGCGCGGCGATCCCGCGCTCGTGGCCGATGCGCTGGCCGTGTCGCACCGCACCGTGCGCAAGATCCGCCAGAACCTGTTCTGGGCGTTCTTCTACAACGTGGTGGGCATTCCGCTGGCGGCGGCAGGCTTGCTCAATCCGGTGGTCGCCGGCGCGGCCATGGCGTTCTCCAGCGTGAGCGTCGTCAGCAACGCGCTGCTGCTGCGCCGCTGGCATCCCGGTGCCGGCGAACAGGGAGACAAGGCATGAATATCGGGCAGGCAGCGGAGGCTTCGGGCGTTTCCGCCAAGATGATCCGGCACTACGAGTCGATCGGCCTCGTCGATGCGCCGCCGCGCACCGAAGGCGGCTACCGCCGCTATGACGAGCGCGCCGTGCACACCTTGCGCTTCGTGCGGCGCGCCCGTAATCTCGGGTTCTCGCTCGACGAGATTCGCGGGCTGTTGTCGCTGTGGCATGACCGCCGACGCGCCAGCGCCGATGTGAAGGCGATGACGCTGCGGCATGTCGCCGACCTCGAAAAGCGTATTGCCGAACTCGCCGCCATGCGCGATACGTTGCGCTCGCTGGCCGAGGCGTGCAGCGGCGACGACCGGCCCGATTGCCCGATCCTTGCCGACTTCGCGCAGCCCGATCCCGATGGCCAGGCGCATTGCCATGGCCCGTACGGCGGTGCGGCGGAACACGAACAATAACTGAAGCGCAGTGCCCCCGCGGCGGACGGGGCGCACCCGGAGGAGAGCCGCGGATGGACAAGCCCATGACGGAAGACACCGTTCATCCTGCCGAAGCCGGGCAATCCGCGCGCGCAGAGGCGACGGACGCGGCGCGCGGCCTGGCAGCGGTGGAAAGCCGGCAACGCATGCGCGACGGCACGGAACTGCTGCTGCGCACGTGGGAGCCGGATCCAGACACCGGCTGCGCACCGCTGGGCGGTGTGCTGCTGGTGCACGGCCTTGCCGAGCACAGCGGCCGCTACCAGCATGTGGCCGAGATGCTGTGCGGGCTGGGCCTGCGTGTGCGCGCTTATGATCAGCGCGGCCACGGCGCCAGCGGCGGCGCGCGCATGGTGGCCGAGCATCCCGACGCCTATCTCGACGACCTCGCGGAGATCCACGATGCGGCCGTGCGCGCGTGGAACGAGCTGCCGATCCTGCTCGGCCACAGCATGGGCGGCCTGGTGGCAGCGCGCTTCGCGACCGCGCGGGTACGGCCGGTGCGCGCGCTGGTGCTGTCGTCGCCGGCACTGGCATTGCGGCTGTCGCCGGCCATGCTGGCCGTGCACCGCGTGCTGCTGACACTCGCGCCGCGGCTGCGCGTGCCGAACCCGATCGATACGCGCATGCTGTCGCACGACCCGCAGGTCGTGGCACGCTACCGTGCCGATCCGCTCGTGCAGACCACGATCACGGCGAGCGTGCTGGAGAGCTTTATCCGCGGCATGGCGCAGGCGCAGGCCGATGCGCCGCGGCTGGAAGCGCCCATGCTGATGCTGGTGGGCGGCGCGGACCGCATCGTCGATCCGGCGGGCAGCCGCACCTTCTTCGACCATGCGCCGGCCGAGCTGCGCGACGAAGTGTGGTTCGAGCAGGGCTACCACGAGATCTTCAATGAGGCCGAGCCCTTGCGCAGCGAAGTGTTCGCCGCGCTGACGGACTGGCTGCGGCGGCATCTGGTGCCGACGCAGGACTAGTGCCCTGAGCTACGCGCGGAAGACCGATTCCGCCACGCCGAACACGGCGCTCACCACGGGGTCGTCGCGGCGGCTGGCCAGCGCGACCAGCGTCAGTTCGGTCTGCACCGACATGCCTTCCACGACCACGAGACCGTGCGCATGCGATTCGCGCAGCGCAATGGAATCGCGCACGAGCGACAGGCCCACGCCTGAGCGCACGAGATCGAGCATCGAAGCCTCCTGGTCCACATGCGCGACCTTGTGCACGCTGGCCGCGTCCACGCCGGCTTCGGCAAAGCGCGCCGAGAGCAGCCGGTGGTGCGCGGACTCGGGCGGCGTCCAGATCCACGGCAGCGTCGCCAGCTGCGCCCAGGTGCGCAGCGCCGTGCGCTCCTTCCAGCCCTTGGGGGCGACCACGTAATAGGAGAACGGCGTCAGCGCCAGCGCATGGAAACCGGCATCCGGCGGCTGCCCGAGATAGAAGCCGGCATCGAGCGCGCCGCTGCGTACCTGCTGCAGCACCCAGCCCGACATGCCGTGGCGCAGCTCCGTGCCGATCTGCGGATGGCGTTCGACCAGCGTGCGCAGCATGACGCCAAGCCGCGTGAATTCGGGGTCGAGGATGGTGCCGATGGCGAGCTTGCCGCGCACGGTGTGGTGCATGGCATCGACGGTGTGCTGCAGGTCGCCGACGCTGTCGAGAATGCGCTCGGCCAGCGGCAGCAGCGCCGCGCCGTCGGCGGTGAGCGTGAGCCCGGCGGCGGTGCGTTCGAACACGCGGATGCGCCAGGCCGATTGCAGTGCCTTCAGCTGCAGGCTCACGGCCGGCTGCGTCAGGTGAAGCCGCTGGGCGGCACGGGTGAGGTTGCCTTCGCGGGCGACGGCAACGAAGGCGCGCAGGTGATGGAGGTCCACGTTCAGGGCGCGCGAGTGTGCGGTGCAATATTTTGGGCGGCTTATATTGCGGTTGACGATAAATCATTGGACGGACCCGCGCAACTGCGCCAACCTTGCGGACACCGAAGCCCGTGCGCACGGCGCGGAGCGCCCTGGAGCGCGGGCCAGGAACGCAGGCCAGGACAGCGGACGCGGGGCGGCAAGCGCACCAGCCATCTTCACCCAACGCAAAGATGGGGCGATGCCGGCGGCTGCGGCGGCGGGCTTTGCAGGCAGACACCAGAACACAAGCACAAGCGGAGACAAGACGACTCGTATGGAGACCTTCGACTACATCATCGTGGGCGCCGGCTCGGCCGGCTGCGTGCTGGCCAACCGCCTGACGCAGGACGCGGAGGTGAATGTGCTGCTGCTGGAAGCGGGCGGCAAGGACGACTACCACTGGATCCACATCCCGGTCGGCTATCTCTACTGCATCGGCAACCCGCGCACGGACTGGCTGTATCGCACGGTGGCGGAGAAGGGACTCAACGGGCGCTCGCTCGGCTATCCGCGCGGGCGCGTGCTGGGCGGGTCGTCGTCGATCAACGGCATGATCTACATGCGCGGCCAGCGCGAGGACTACGACGACTGGGCGCGCCTGACCGGCGACGACGGCTGGCGCTGGGACAGCGTGCTGCCGCTGTTCAAGCGCAGCGAAGACCACCATCGCGGCCCGAGCGAATTCCATGGCGCCGGCGGCGAATGGCGCGTGGAGGCGCAACGCCTGCAATGGGACATCCTGGAGCGGTTTATCGAGGCGGCGGAACAGGCCGGCATCCCGCGCACCGATGACTTCAACCGCGGCGACAACTTCGGCGTGGGCTACTTCGAAGTCAACCAGCGCCGCGGCATCCGCTGGAACACGTCCAAGGCGTTCCTGCGTCGCGCGGCGGACCGGCCCAACCTGACCATCGTCACCGGCGCGCAGGTCAGCGCGCTCACCTTCGAGGGGCGCCGCTGCACCGGTGTGAACTATGTCGGCGGCGGCCAGGCGCATAGCGCGGCGGCACGGCACGAGGTCATCCTGGCTGCGGGCGCGGTCAACACGCCGCAACTGCTGGAGCTGTCGGGCATCGGGCAGGGCGAGCGCCTGCAGGCGCTGGGCATCCAGGTCCGGCACGCCTTGCCGGGCGTGGGCGAGAACCTGCAGGACCACCTCCAGCTGCGCAGCGTGGTCAAGGTCAACGGCGTGCGTACGCTGAACACGCGCGCGGCGAGCTGGTGGGGCAAGCTCGGCATCGGGCTGGAGTACGCTTTCAACCAGAGCGGGCCGATGAGCATGGCGCCGTCGCAACTCGGCGCGTTCGCGCGTTCGGATGCGTCGCAGGCGCGGCCGAACCTGGAGTACCACGTGCAGCCGCTGTCGCTCGACAAGTTCGGCGAGCCCCTGCACGCATTCAATGCGTTCACGGCCAGCGTCTGCAACCTGCGGCCGACTTCGCGCGGCAGCGTACATATCGACAGCGCCGACTTCCGGCAGGCTCCGGTGATCGCCCCCAACTACCTGTCTACGGATGAAGACCGGCGGGTTGCGGCGGATTCCCTGCGGCTCACGCGGCGCATCGTCGCGTCGCCGGCCCTTGCGCCATACCGGCCGGAAGAATGGCTGCCGGGGCCCGGCTTCGAGACCGATGAAGCGCTGGCGGAGGCTGCCGGCAATATCGGGACCACGATCTTTCATCCGGTCGGCACATGCCGCATGGGCCGCGCGGAGGATCCGCTTGCCGTGGTGGACCAGCGTCTGCGCGTTCTTGGCATCGACGGGCTGCGGGTGGTGGATGCCTCGGTGATGCCGCTGATCACCTCGGGCAATACGAATTCGCCGACGATCATGATCGCGGAACGGGCCAGCGACATGCTGCGCGAGGACCGCCGGCAGCAGCTTGCGGCCTGATCGCGCCACGCGCTGCGGAACGAGCAGCGAAACGAGCCGTGGCTCGGGAGCCGGATCGCCCGCAAGCCCTTGTCGCAGCGCGTCAAAAACCTGACACACGGTTCATGTCTTATAGTGCAAACCCCGATGTTTTGCGATGCAACAGGCGCACACAATAGACCCACGCGGTTGGTGCACCACCCAGCACATGGCAATGGGTACCAACGGCAACAGCGGTAGTCGCACCGCATATAAAAATCACTAAAGCGACCCGACGGCGAAACGCCGCGTTCGAACCGATTGTCAGTGGTGCCGGGCACAAGCCGGCAGTTCAGCAACAGGGCGGGCAGGAGACTATGAATTCACAGGAAACCATCCTGGAAACGCGAAACCTCACGAAGGAATTCAAGGGTTTCACGGCGGTGAGCGACGTCAACCTGCGCGTGCGCCGCGGCTCGATCCATGCACTGATCGGGCCCAACGGCGCCGGCAAGACCACCTGCTTCAACCTGCTCACCAAATTCCTGGAGCCGACCAAGGGCACCATCCTCTTTAACGGCGTCGATATCACGCGCGAGAAGCCCGCGCAGATCGCGCGCCGCGGCGTGATCCGTTCGTTCCAGATCTCCGCCGTGTTCCCGCACCTGACGGTGATGGAGAACGTCCGCATCGGCCTGCAGCGCCAGCTGGGCACCGCGTATCAGTTCTGGCGCAGCGAGCGTTCGCTCGACGTGCTCAACGACCGCGCCATGGAGCTGCTCGAGCAGGTCGGCCTGACCGAGTTCGCGCAGACCGTCACGGTGAACCTGCCGTACGGGCGCAAGCGCGCGCTGGAGATCGCCACCACGCTCGCGATGGAACCCGAGCTGATGCTGCTCGACGAGCCCACCCAGGGCATGGGCCACGAGGACGTGGACCGCGTCACGCAGCTGATCAGGAAGGTCTCGGCGGGCCGCACCATCTTGATGGTCGAGCACAACATGAACGTGGTGTCGTCGATCGCCGACAAGATCACCGTGCTGCAGCGTGGCGCCATCCTGGCCGAAGGGCCGTATGCGGAGGTGTCGAAAGACCCGCGCGTGATGGAAGCCTACATGGGCACGGCCGACGCCGAGTTGCAGGGCGCGCACTGAGGAGGCCATCGACATGACGACAACCAGCGTACCCGCGCTCGAACTCAGGGACCTGCACGCCTGGTACGGCGAATCGCACATCCTGCACGGCGTGGATCTGACCGTGAACCGCGGCGAGGTGGTGACGCTGCTGGGCCGCAACGGCGCGGGCCGCACCACCACGCTGCGCGCGATCATGGGCCTGACGGGCGCGCGCAAGGGCTCGATCAAGGTCGACGGCCACGAGACCATCGGCCTGCCCACACACAAGATCGCGCACTACGGCATCGGCTACTGCCCGGAAGAGCGGGCGATCTTTTCGAGCCTGTCGTGCGAGGAGAACCTGCTGCTGCCACCGGTGCTGAAGGGCGCCGACAGCAGCAAGGGCATGAGCGAAGCCGAGATCTACGACATGTTCCCCAACCTGAAGGAGCGCCGCCAGAGCCAGGGCACGCGCCTGTCGGGAGGCGAGCAGCAGATGCTGGCGGTGGGGCGCATCCTGCGCACGGGCGCCAACCTGCTGCTGCTCGACGAGATCTCGGAAGGCCTGGCGCCGGTGATCGTGCAGGCGCTCGCGCGCATGATCCTGATGCTCAAGAAGAAGGGCTACACGGTGGTGATGGTGGAACAGAACTTCCGCTTCGCCGCGCCGCTGGCCGACCGCTTCTACGTGATGGAGCACGGCAGCATCGTCGAACGCTTCGCGGCCAGCGAGCTGCAAGCGAAGATGCCGGTGCTGAACGAATTGCTGGGGGTCTGATTGCGTCCGCTTGCACGGATCGCCAGATCGGTTGTTTGGCAGGAACGGGTGGCGCGCTGCCGCCAAAACACAGGAGACAACGCAATGAAGAAGACTCGGCTCGCGGCCGCGATGGCGGCTATCGTCATGGGTGCTGTTTCGTTCAACGCCGCCGCCCAGGTATCGGGCGACACCGTCAAGATCGGTTTCATTACCGACCTGTCGGGCCTGTACGCCGACATCGACGGGCAGGGCGGCGTAGAGGCCATCAAGATGGCCATCGAGGATGCCGGCGGCAAGGTGCTGGGCAAGCCGATCGAACTGGTTACCGCCGACCACCAGAACAAGGCCGACATCGCCGCGTCGAAGGCGCGCGAATGGATGGACCAGCAGGGCCTGGACGTGCTGATCGGCGGTACCAACTCGGGCACCGCGCTGGCCATGAACAAGGTCGCTTCGGAGAAGAAGCGCGTCTATATCAATAATGGCGCGGGCACGGCCCGGCTGACCAACGAAGAGTGCTCGCCCTACACGGTGCACTATGCCTATGACACCGTGGCGCTGGCCAAGGGCACTGGCAGCGCCGTGGTGAAACAGGGCGGCAAGTCGTGGTTCTTCCTGACCGCCGACTACGCCTTCGGCCACTCGCTCGAGCAAGATACCGCGGCCGTGGTGAAGGCCAACGGCGGCACGGTGGTGGGTTCGGTGCGCCACCCGCTGTCGGCGTCGGACTTCTCGTCGTTCCTGCTGCAGGCGCAGTCGTCCAAGGCGCAGATCCTGGGTCTGGCCAACGCCGGCGGCGACACCATCAACGCGATCAAGGCGGCCAAGGAATTCGGCATCACCAAGACGATGAAGATCGCCGGCCTGCTGATGTTCATCAACGACATCCACAGCCTCGGGCTGAAGAACACCGAAGGCCTGCTGATGACCGACAGCTGGTACTGGGACATGAACGACGACACCCGCAAGTTTGCCAACCGGTACTTCAGCAAGATGAAGAAGATGCCGAGCAGCCTGCAGGCCGCCGACTACTCGGCCGTCAGCACTTACCTGAAGGCCGTGGCAGCGGCCAAGACGGATGACCCGGACAAGGTCATGGCCGAGCTGAAGAAGACCAAGATCAACGACTTCTACACCAAGGGCTACATCCGCCAGGATGGCCGCGGCATCCACGACATGTACCTGATGCAGGTGAAGTCGCCGGCCGAGTCCAAGAAGCCGTGGGACTACCTGAAGGTCGTGGCGACCATTCCGGGCGACCAGGCCTTCACCACGGTCGCCGAGTCGAAGTGCGCGATGCTTAAGAAGTAAGCGTCAGCAGCCCAGTGACGGTTTGCTCCCTCTCTCCCACATGCGCCGCATGCGGGAGAGGGGAGATACAACCAGCAACGGATGCCCATGGACATCTTTGGAATACCTCTTCCCGCCATGCTGTCCCAGCTCCTGCTGGGCCTTGTCAATGGCGCCTTCTATGCGATGCTGAGCCTTGGCCTGGCGGTGATCTTCGGCCTGCTCAACGTCATCAATTTCGCGCACGGCGCGCTGTTCATGCTCGGCGCAGTGCTGGCCTGGATGGGCATGGAGTATGCCGGGCTCAACTACTGGGTCATGCTGGCCCTGTCCCCGCTGGTGGTGGCGGTGCTGGGCGTGGTCATCGAAAAGACCATGCTGCGCTGGATCTACAAGCTGGACCATATCTACGGCCTGCTGCTGACACTGGGCATCACGCTGGTGATCGAAGGGATCTTCCGCTCGATCTACGGCGTGTCGGGCCTGCCTTACCAGACCCCCGACGCCCTGCAGGGTGCCACCGACCTCGGCTTCATGATCCTGCCCAATTACCGGGCCTGGGTGGTGGTCGCTTCGCTGGCGGTGTGCTTCGCCACCTGGTACGTGATCGAGAAGACCAAGCTCGGCGCCTACCTGCGCGCCGGCACCGAGAACCCCAAGATGGTCGAGGCTTTCGGCGTCAACGTGCCGCTGATGGTGACGCTGACCTACGGCTTCGGCGTGGCCCTGGCCGCGTTTGCCGGAGTGCTGGCGGCGCCGGTGATCCAGATCTCGCCGCTGATGGGCCAGAACCTGATCATCATCGTGTTCGCGGTGGTGGTGATCGGCGGCATGGGCTCGATCATGGGTTCGATCCTGACCGGCCTGGGGCTGGGCGTGATCGAAGGTCTGACCAAGGTGTTCTATCCTGAAGCATCGTCGACCGTGGTGTTCTTCATCATGGTGATCGTGCTGCTGCTGCGTCCGGCCGGACTGTTCGGGAGGGAGAAGTGATGGGTGCGGAATCCACCGTGACGATCAAGGGCGCGCAGGCAAAAGAGGGCTACGGCGTGCAGAAGAAGCTGTTGTACGGATTGCTGCTGCTGGCGCTGGTGGCGGCGCCGATGGTCGGCGCCTATCCGGTGTTCGTGCTCAAGGTGCTGTGCTTTGCGCTGTTCGCGTGCGCGTTCAACCTGCTGATCGGCTATACCGGGCTGCTGTCGTTTGGCCACGCGGCTTTCTTCGGCGGGGCCGGCTATATCTCGGGCGAAGCCATGAAGGTGTGGGGTGTGACGCCGGAGATCGGGCTGATCCTGGGCACCGCCGGGGGCGCGCTGATCGGCTACGTGGTGGGCTCGCTGGCCATCCGCCGCCAGGGCATCTATTTCTCGATGATCACGCTGGCGCTGGCGCAGATGCTGTTCTTCATCTGTCTGCAGGCGCCGTTCACGGGCGGCGAGGACGGCCTGCAGGGCATCCCGCGCGGCAAGCTGTTCGGCGTGCTGTCGCTGTCGGACGACCTGACGCTGTACTACGTGTCGCTGGCGATCATCGTGGCGGCCTTTGCGCTGATCGTGCGCACCGTGCATTCGCCGTTCGGGCAGATCCTGAAGGCAATCAAGGAGAACGAGCCGCGCGCGATCTCGCTTGGCTATGATGTCGACCGCTTCAAGCTGACGGCCTTCGTGCTGTCGGCGGCGCTGTCCGGGCTGGCGGGTTCGATCAAGGCGCTGGTGCTGGGCTTCGAGACGCTGACCGACGTGCACTGGTCGATGTCGGGCTCGGTCATCCTGATGACGCTGGTGGGCGGCCTGGGCACGTTGTCGGGCCCGATTGTCGGCGCCTTCGTGGTGGTGGCGCTGGAGAACAAGCTGGGCGACATCGGCGCCTTCCTGGCCTCGGCCACGGGCATCCAGTGGTTCAACTCGCTGGGCGAGTCGGTGACCATGGTGATCGGCGCGATCTTCGTGATCTGTGTGCTGACCTTCCGCCGCGGCATCATGGGCGAGCTGAACGCGCTCTTCAGCCGCAAGCAGGAGTGATCACCGGTCGACATGCCCGGAATTGGGGCTAGGGTTTGTTCTAGCTTGTTCCATCTGCACCGCTTCGTTACATTTCACACACGGTTTTCGCAGGTTAGATGGAGGCGGAAGCGAGGAGACGACAGGCGCGCACCCGGTGTCGGGTAGCAGCGTTATAAATAAAGGGCGTTGCCGGGTGATCCTCGGCAACGCTTTTTTTATTCCCGGGTGACCACTGCTTCACCCGCACCGTTTCCGGGCGCCGATGCCGCCATGGCATAGCCAGGCTCCGGTCACATGAGACAATGCGGGCTTGCCTCAGAGCCCGCCATGCCGTCCGAGCCCGTCCCTCCCCATTGTTCCGAATCCTTCCCGCAGCACCAGGTACGCCTGGGCGACAGTGCCGACGCGCCCGTTCTGGACGCCTGGCTGCAGGCCGCCATGCCGTTGCCCGTGCCGGCAGCGCGGGCACGGAGGCTGGTGCTGGAAGGCTTGCTGGCACAGACGGGACAGGGGGCATGCCTGCTGGCGACGCTGGCGGGTGACGACATCGCCGCCTGCCTGCCCGTCGCGCTGGTCCCGAGTCTCGAGTTCGGGGGGCTGGTGGCTTGCGCGACGGAGTGGTGGTCTGGCGCCGCGGCCCCCGGTTCTGGCTGCCTCGCGGCCTGCCTGGCCACGCTGGCCGACTGGTGCCGCGCCCACGGCATCCGCCATGTCCTGCTGGCTCCTGGTTTTGCCGGGGATGCCCCGGCGGGATTTGCCCGGCACACCAGCGGGCTCTGGCACCGCGTCCTCGCGCCGGCGCCGAAGTCCCTGGGCTGAGCGGCCGGCGCGCCGCGCCACCTTCCTCCCTTTCTTTCCTCCTCCTTCTTCTTTTCGTCCTGCAATCATGGAGTTCGCATTCCTGGCGGTCGCCGCCTTTCTCGCCGGCCTGATCGACGCGGTGGCCGGTGGCGGCGGCCTGGTCCAGATTCCGGCGCTGTTTTCGGCTTTTCCCGGGATGCCGCCGGCCACGCTGCTCGGCACCAACAAGGTGGCCTCGGTCGCCGGCACGGCCAATGCGGCGATCCGCTACGGGCGCAGCGTGCGCATCTACTGGGCAGCAACGGCGCCGGCCGTGGTGGCGGCATTCCTGTTCTCGATGGCCGGCGCCTGGGCGCTGACCATGATTCCGGCAGAGCCATTGCGCAAGGCGCTCCCGTTCGTGCTGGTGACGCTGCTCGTCTATACCGTGGCCAAGAAGGATCTGGGCACCGAGCACGCGCCTTCGCTCAGCGGCACGCGCGAGCGCGTCGCGGCGCTGCTGGCGGGTGCCGCGATCGGCTTCTATGACGGCGTGTTCGGGCCGGGCACCGGCAGCTTCCTGATGATCGTCTTCGTGCGCGTGTTCGGCTATGACTTCCTGCACGCCTCGGCTTCGACCAAGGTGGTGAACATGGCCACCAACCTGGCGGCGCTGCTGCTGCTGGCCAGCAAGGGCCATATCTGGTGGCAGCTGGGCCTGGTCATGGCCGTGGCCAACGTGGCCGGCAGCCAGGTGGGCAGCCGGCTGGCGCTGCGGCACGGCAGCGGCTTCGTGCGCAAGGTGTTCATTGTGGTGGTCAGCGCGCTGATCCTGAAGACCGCCTGGGACGCGTTCGCGCGCTGACGCCGCCATGGCGCCATGGAGCGATCCGGGTTAATCCGGCTGGTCGCGACAGATCGCTGTGTTAGACTCGATGCGCATTCCCGACCGCGCGGTCGGGGAATGGCCGCGGCATTTCCGGGGGAGTGGTGCGGACGGGAAAGACGGGAGGACTCATCTCCTTCCTGGCAGTACGCAGGTGCCAGCGATGTGCCTGTGGTGACCCGAGCGGTCGAAAAAAAGAACTAGAGGCATCCGGCGGCCGGGAGCCGTACGGATGCCTTTCCGTTTCAGGAACCGAAGGAGACAAGATGAACTTCAAGCGCGCCAGCCTGCTGGCCATCGCTGCCGCCGCCCTTGTTGCCGGCACCGCCAGCGCACAGGTCAAGGTGGGGGTCACGGTGTCGGCTACAGGTCCGGCGGCATCGCTGGGCATCCCGGAAAAAAACACCTTCACGCTGATGCCCAAGGAGATCGCGGGCAAGAAGATCGAATATATCGTCCTGGATGACGCCTCCGACACCACCACGGCAGTCAAGAACACGCGCAAGCTGATCAGCGAGGACAAGGTCGACGTGGTGGTGGGTTCCACCGTCACGCCGAACTCGCTGTCGATGGTCGACATCGTGGCCGAGAACGAGACGCCGATGATCACGATGGCCGCCTCGGCCCGCATCATCGAGCCCGTGGACGCCAAGCGCGCCTGGGTCTTCAAGACGCCGCAGAACGACTCGCACATGGCCACGGCCATTGCCGAGCACATGACCAACAACAACGTGAAGACGGTGGCTTTCATCGGCTTCGCGGATGCCTACGGCGACAGCTGGGCGCAGGAATTCGCCAAGGTGGCGGACCTGCGCAAGATCAAGGTCGTCGCCAACGAGCGCTTTGCGCGCACCGATACCTCGGTGACCGGCCAGGTCCTGAAGATGATGGCCAGCAATGCCGACGCCGTGCTGATCGCAGGCTCGGGTACGCCCGCGGCGCTGCCGGCCAAGGCGCTCAAGGAGCGCGGCTACAAGGGCAAGATCTACCAGACCCACGGCGTGGCCAACCCCGATTTCCTGCGCGTGTGCGGCAAGGACTGCGAAGGCACCTTCCTGCCGGCGGGCCCGCTGCTGGTGGCCGAGCAGCTGCCGGACAGCAACCCTGTCAAGAAGCCGGCCATGACCTACAAGACTGCCTACGAGAAGGCCTTTGGCGGCCAGGTGTCGACCTTCGGCGGCCATGCGTGGGATGCAGGCCTGATCCTGCAGCATGCGATTCCCGAGGCGCTGAAGAAGGGTCAGCCGGGCACCAGGGAGTTCCGCAAGGCACTGCGCGACGCCATGGAGCAGACCAGGAACCTGCCGGTATCGCACGGCATCATGAACATGAGCCCGACCGACCACCTCGGTTTCGACCAGCGCTCGCGCGTGATGGTGCAGATCGTCGACGGCAAGTGGAAGCTGCTGACCAAGTAAGCGGCTTGCTGGCTGGACGAGCAGGACAGGAAGGCGCATGGTGAACCCCATGCGCTTTCTTTTTTCGTGCTCGGCATTTTCTCAGGGTTGCCCTGTATTTCCGCAGTAGGCAACCCGTTTACCATTCCGTAATCCCAGCGCACCCAGCGTACCCAGCGCATACGCGCGCCCTGTCCGCCCCTTGGCATGCAGGCAGATCATTCAATAACACGGGGAGACAATGGATCTTTCGATCGCCGCCATCCTGGCGCAGGACGGGATCACCTCAGGCGCGATCTACGCGCTGCTGGCGCTGGCACTGGTGCTGGTGTTCTCGGTGACCCGCGTCATCTTCATCCCGCAAGGGGAATTCGTCGCCTATGGCGCGCTGACGCTGGCGGCCATGCAGAGCGGGCACGCGCCGCAGACCAGCTGGCTGCTGCTGGCCATGGGCGTGCTGACCTTCCTGTATGAGACCGTGACCGTGCTGCGCAGCGCGGAATTGCGCCGCACGCTCGGGCGCAGGCTTGGCGTGCTGGCCGGGAAGTACCTCGTGTTTCCGCTGGCGGTGCACGGGCTGGTGCAGCAATACGGCGCGCAGCCATTGCCGATGCTGGCGCAGATCGCGCTGACGCTGCTGGTCATCATTCCGCTCGGACCGATGCTGTACCGCCTTGCCTACCAGCCGCTTGCCGAAGCCAGCACGCTGGTACTGCTGATCGTCTCGGTCGGCGTGCATTTTGCGCTGGTGGGGCTGGGGCTGGTGATGTTCGGCGCCGAGGGTTCGCGCACCGAGGCATTCTCCGATGCCCGCTTCGAGGTGGGCAGCCTCAGCGTCTCGGGGCAGAGCCTGTGGGTCGTGGGCATGTCGGCGCTGCTGATCGGCGCGCTGTATTTCTATTTCGAGCGCACGCTGCAAGGCAAGGCGCTGCGCGCGACGGCGGTGAACCGGCTGGGTGCGCGCCTGGTCGGCATCGGCACGACGCAGGCGGGGCGGCTGTCGTTCACGCTGGCCGCGGCCATGGGCGCGCTGTGCGGCATCCTGATCGCGCCGCTGACGACCGTGTACTACGAGTCGGGCTTCCTGGTGGGCCTGAAGGGCTTTGTCGGCGCGATCGTCGGCGGGCTGGTGAGCTACCCCATCGCAGCACTGGGTGCGCTGCTGGTGGGGCTGCTGGAATCGTATTCGTCCTTCTGGGCCAGCGCGTTCAAGGAGGTCATTGTCTTTACGCTGATCATTCCGGTGTTGCTGTGGCGCTCGCTGACGGGCAAGCACGTCGAAGAGGAGGAGTAAGCCATGACGATGCTGACCGACAAGCAAGCCGCCGTGGGCGGCGAACGCACCGGCAACCGTGCCGGGCTGCAGCGCAACCGCGTGCTGACGCTGCTGTTCATCGCGGTGCTGGCATTGCTGCCGGTGCTGCCGACGCCGGAATTCTGGATCACGCTGGGCAACTACATCGGCCTGTACAGCATCGTGGCGATCGGGCTCGTGCTGCTGACGGGCGTGGGCGGCATGACGTCGTTCGGGCAGGCGGCGTTCGTCGGGCTCGGTGCCTACAGCACCGCGTACCTGACCACGCAGTTCGGGCTGTCGCCGTGGTTCGGCCTGCTGGTGGGCCTGGTGATCACCATGGCCTGCGCGTACGTGATCGGCCTGATCACGATGCGCATGTCCGGCCACTACCTGCCGCTCGCCACCATTGCGTGGTGCCTGTCGCTGTTCTTCCTGTTCGGGAACCTGGAGTTCCTGGGCAAGTACGACGGGCTCAACGGTATCCCGGTGCTGTCGTTGTTCGGCGTCGAACTGCAGTCGGGCCGTTCGATGTTCTACCTGATCTGGGCCGTGGTGCTGCTCGCCGTGCTGGCCATGCAGAACCTGCTTAACTCGCGTCCGGGCCGTGCGATGCGCGCGCTCAAGGGCGGTGGCGTGATGGCCGAGGCGATGGGCGTGAACACCGCGTGGATGAAGGTCGTGGTGTTCGTCGTGGCAGCGGTGCTGGCATGCCTCTCTGGCTTCCTCTACGCACACCTGCAGCGCGCGGTGAACCCGACACCGTTCGGCCTGAACTACGGCATCGAGTACCTGTTCATGGCCGTGGTCGGTGGCGTGGGCCACGTGTGGGGCGCGGTGCTGGGTGCGGGTCTGCTCTCGATCCTCAAGGACATGCTGCAGGGACTGTTGCCGAAGCTGCTCGGCGCGAATGGCAACTTCGAGATCATCGTGTTCGGCGTGCTGCTGGTGCTGCTGCTGCAGCACGCGCGCGATGGCCTGTGGCCGTTCTTGCGCCGGCTGCTTCCGTCGGGACCGCCGGTGCAGGCACCGGAGGTCGCCGATGCGCTCCCGGTGCGGCAGAAGCCCGAGGCCGGCGAACTGATCCTCGATGTGCGCGCCGCGCGCAAGCAGTTCGGCGGGCTGGTGGCGGTGAACGACGTGAGCTTCCAGGTGCGGGCCGGCGAGATCCTCGGCCTGATTGGCCCGAACGGTGCCGGCAAGTCGACCACGTTCAACCTGGTCACGGGCGTGCTGCCGGTAACGCGTGGCGAGGTGCGCTATCGCGGTGAAGTGATATCGGGCCTGCCCTCGCGCGAGATCGTCAAGCGTGGCATCGGCCGGACGTTCCAGCACGTGCACCTGCTGCCGACCATGACCGTGCTCGAGAACGTGGCGATCGGCGCGCACCTGCGTGGCGACTTCCGCGCGCAGGGCGGTATATCCGCGGCGATGCTGCGCATGAATCGTGCCGAGGAGGACAAGCTGCTGTTCGAGGCGCGGCGCCAGCTCGAGCGCGTGGGCCTGGCCGACTGCATGTACATGGAGGCCGGCAGCCTCGCGCTGGGCCAGCAGCGCATCCTGGAAATCGCGCGCGCACTGTGCTGCGATCCGGCGCTGCTGCTGCTCGACGAGCCCGCGGCGGGCCTGCGCTACAAGGAGAAGCAGGCACTGGCCGAATTGCTGCGCAAGCTCAGGGCGGAAGGCATGAGCGTACTGCTGGTGGAGCACGACATGGACTTCGTGATGAACCTCACCGACCGCCTCGTGGTGATGGAGTTCGGCACGCGCATTGCCGAGGGCGTGCCCGAAGACGTGCAGAAGAACCCGGCCGTGCTCGAGGCCTACCTCGGTGGTGTGGAGTAACGGTGTGGACAAGGAACGCAAGATGAGCCCGATCCTCGAAGTGAAGGACCTCCACGTCCGCTACGGCAAGGTGGAAGCCGTGCACGGCGTCAGCCTGAAAGTGGAGGCCGGCAGGATCGTGACCGTGATCGGCCCCAATGGCGCAGGCAAGTCGACGACGCTGAACGCCATCATGGGCGCGCTGCCCGTCAGTGGCTCGGCCAGCGGCACGGTCAGCTATCTCGGCCACGACATGGCCGGCATCCCGGTGGAAGGGCGCGTGGCGCGCGGCATGTGCCTGGTGCCGGAGAAGCGCGAGCTGTTCGCGTCGATGACAGTGGAGGACAACCTGCAGCTCGGCGCGTTCCGCCGAAAGCGTGCCGGCGAGAAGAACTACCTGGACCAGATGGACGTGGTCTACGACCTGTTTCCGCGCCTGCGCGAGCGCGCGCGGCAGGACGCCGGCACGCTGTCGGGCGGCGAGCGCCAGATGCTGGCCGTGGGCCGCGCGCTGATGGCCAAGCCGCAACTGCTGATGCTCGATGAACCGAGCCTTGGGCTGGCACCGCTGATCGTGAAGGAGATTTTCCACATCATCAGCAACCTGCGCCAGACCGGGGTGGCGACGCTGCTGATCGAGCAGAACGCGCGCGCGGCATTGCAGGTGGCGGACTACGGCTATGTGGTCGAGACCGGCGATATGGCAATGGAGGGGCCGGCCGCAGAGTTGGCCAGCAACCCGAAGGTGATCGAAACCTACCTGGGGTTGGCGAAGAAGGCTGCGTGAATCGCAGAATTAGTGGATTGATGAATAGTAAGACCCGCTTTGGCGGGTCTTTTCATTTGTCGCATGGATATACGCCCCGTTGGATCACCGGCTTCCCTCGGATATATTCGTTTGACAGATGTTTTTCCGTGCTTTTCAGGCTAAAGAATCTTTCCCGCAAATAACAAATAGAGTGGCGCTGCGAATAAATTTGCTGAATGAATTATTGATGGAGCAAATCAGTCGCGATCATTTGTTCTGAGAATGATCGTCTCCCGCATGCGCCGCCGAGTCCTGCGCCGCGGTTTCCAACAGCCATTCCCGGAAGTACCGCAGGGCGGGATGATCGCGTCGCTCCCTTGGCGTGCAAAGGAAATAGCCGCGCTGCAGCCGTATCTGAAGATCGAAAGGCGCCACCACGCGTCCGGCGGCGAGTTCATCGTGCAGCAGGCAGCGCTGCAATACCGCGATTCCCATGTCGGCGCGCACCGCCTGGATCAGGATCGACACCTGGTCGAAGCCCGACGACAGCTTTGGCGCAGCGTTGGGTACGCCCGCCGCCTGCAGCCAGTTGGCCCAGTTGGCGGGGGCGGTCGTGTGGTAGAGCAGGGGCTCTTGCATGAGTTCGGCCGGCGCCCGCCAGCGCCCGGCCGCGTGCCGCTGGCGGGCGCGGTCGGGGTGGCAGACCGGCACCATCTCACGGCCCACCACGTAGTCCACCTGCAAGCCCGGCCACTTGCCCGGTTCGCCGGCCAGCAGTGCCGCGTCGGGTGCGGCGCCGGAGAAATCCTCGTCGCGGCGATACGGTACGAAATCGAGCCGGATATCCGGGTGCCGCCGGTGGAAGTCGGGTAGCCGGGGTACCAGCCAGACACTGGCAAGCGTTGGAACCGCCGAGAGGGTGAGGTGGTGGCTGCGGTCGCCGGCGCGCAGTGCCGCACTGGCGCTCTCGATGGCGGCAAGCGGATCGGCCACGGCCTCCAGCAACTGTTGTCCTGCGCCGGTCAGCATCAGCCGGTGTGCATTGCGCTGGATCAGCGGTTGGCCGAAGTGCTCCTCAAGCCGGGCGATGGCCCGGCTCACGGCCCCTTGTGTCACGCACAGCGTCTCGGCGGCACGCGTGAAGCTGCCCAGGCGCGCGGCGGCGACGAAGGCGTGCAACTCGGACATCGAAGGGGAATGCAACCGCATGGGGCAGAACGGTAGAGAATGATCTTTGGTAATGCGAAGGTGCAATATAGTCGTTTGCCTCGGGCCGGTAAACGGCTGACACTCGGGCGGCTATTCATCACAAGAAACAGGAGAAAGCCCAATGACCCGAGCCAGGATGTCGCGCCGCCAGCTGTTGTTGTCTGGCACCGCGGCTGCCGCCGCATTGACCTTTGCCGGCAGCGTGTTTGCGCAGGCTGCCTATCCCAACCGGCCCATCCGCCTGATCGTGCCGTTCGCGGCCGGCGGCTCGACCGACCTGTCGGCGCGCCTGGTTGCGGAATTTGCGGGGCGCGAGCTGGGCCAGCCCATCGTGGTCGAGAACAAGGGTGGGGCAGGGGGCTCGGTCGGCATGGAGCAGGTCGCCAAGTCGGACCCGGATGGCTACACCATCGGCATGGCCACCGTCAGCACCCACGGCTCCAACCCGGCGGTCTACCCGAAGCTGAAGTACGACCCGATCAAGGACTTTGCGCCGGTCACCAACGTGGTGGCGATTCCCAGCGTCTTCGCGGTACACCCGAGCGTGCCCGCCAGGACCATGCAGGAATTCATCGCGCTGGCCAAGGCCAATCCGGGCAAGTACACCTTCGCCTCGCCGGGCGCCGGCTCGCTCGGTCATGTGAATATCGAGAACTTCATGATGCTGGCCCACATCGAGCTGCTGCATGTGCCGTACAAGGGGGCCGGCCTGGCGCTCAACGACGCCGTGGCAGGACAGGTGAATGCCATTACGGACAACCTGTCGTCGACACTGCCCCACGTGAAGTCGGGCCGGTTGCGCGCGCTGGCCGTGCTGGGTGCGAGCCGCTCGCCGCAGTTGCCGGGCGTACCCACTTATGCGGAGCTGGGCTACAAGGACATGGGGGAGGGCGGTTGGTTTGGCATCGTCGCACCGGCCGGGACACCGTCGGCGGTGGTCATGCGCCTGAACCAGGCCATCCACAAGGCCATGCAGAACTCTGAGTTCAAGCGCAAGGTGGAGGAGTCGGGCGGCACGCTCGTGCCGACCACGCCTGACCAGTTCAAGGTACAGATTCAGCAGGCCATGGCGCGTTACGCGCGCGTGGCCAAGGCGGCCAGCATCAAGCTGGATTGAGATATGACCGAAGCCGTAGAAGCAATGACCGTCGCACCGCTCACGCTGGCGCTGCCCGAAGATCAAGCCTTGCCGCTGGTGTGCGATTCGCCGCATAGCGGCACCGTGTATCCGGCGGATTTCGGCGCTGCCGTCGCGCCTGAGCGCCTGCGCGGCGGCGAGGACACACACATCGATGCGCTATGGGATAGCGTGCCTGGCGTCGGCGGCACGCTGCTGGCAGCGACCTTTCCCCGGGTGTATATCGACCCGAACCGGATGCTGGACGACATCGATCCCGAACTGCTGGATGCCCCTTGGCCGACGCCGCTGGCTCCGGGCGAGAAGACCCGGCTCGGCTATGGGCTGATCTGGCGAAACATCGATGCGGCCACGCCGATCTATGACCGCAAGCTCTCCGTTGCTGAAGTGCAGTCGCGTATCGACGGCTATTACCGGCCGTACCATGCTGCGCTATCTTCGGCAGTGGAGGGTGCTTACCAGCGCTTCGGTGCCGTCTGGCATCTGAACCTGCACTCCATGCCGAACAACGCCTATGAGCGGCTCAAGATTCAGAGCCCGCGTCCGCTGGCGGACTTTGTACTGGGGGACCGGGACGGCAGCACCTGCGAGCCGGGACTGGTCGATCTGGTGGAGACCGAGCTGCGGCAAATGGGCTATACCGTCGCGCGCAACGATCCATACAAGGGAGTGCAGCTCATCGCCCAGATCGGGCGTCCGGCAGAGCGGCGCAACAGCCTGCAGATCGAGATCCGGCGCCCGCTTTATATGGATGAGCAGACGCGCGAGCGCAATCACGGTTTTGCTGCGCTACAACGGGACCTGAGGTTGTTGACGCTGCGCATTGCCGAGTACGTGCAGCAGCAAATCTAGGGTTGTTCCACGTGAAACAGTCGGCCGGGCCTGCGCCCGGCCTTTTTTGTTTCACGTGGAACACACTCTTCGTGAATGGGGTACCGCAAGCGCCATGTTTCACGTGAAACATGGCCGGGCCTGAAAAGCCCCCAGTCGATTGCCGCTATAATTCGACATCCCGATTGTTCGCGCCAGCCTCCCGGAGGAGGTGTCCCATGCTTTACCCAAAAGAATTCGATGTCATTGTCGTCGGCGGTGGTCACGCCGGCACGGAAGCCGCCCTGGCTGCGGCCCGGATGGGCTGCCAGACGTTGCTGCTGACCCATAACATCGAAACGCTCGGGCAGATGAGCTGCAATCCGTCGATTGGCGGCATCGGCAAGGGGCATCTGGTCAAGGAAGTGGATGCAATGGGCGGCGCAATGGCTGCCGCTACGGACGAATCGGGGATCCAGTTCCGCATCCTCAATTCCAGCAAGGGACCGGCGGTACGCGCGACGCGTGCCCAGGCCGACCGCGTGCTGTACCGCAAGGCCATCCGCACCCGGCTGGAGAACCAGCCGAACCTGATGCTGTTCCAGCAGGCCGTGGACGATTTGCTGGTAGAAGGGGATCGTGTTGTCGGCGCCGTGACGCAGGTTGGCATCGCTTTCCGCGCGCGCGCTGTGGTGCTGACGGCTGGCACCTTTCTGGACGGCAAGATCCACGTTGGCCTGGACAACTATACGGGTGGTCGTGCGGGTGACCCGGCTTCGGTGTCGCTGTCGGCCCGGCTCAAGGAGCTGAAGCTGCCGCAGGGCCGCCTGAAGACCGGTACGCCGCCGCGTATCGACGGCCGCACCATCGATTTTTCGGTGATGGACGAGCAACCCGGCGACCTGGACCCGGTGCCGGTGTTCTCGTTCATGGGCCGTCCGGAACAGCACCCGCAGCAGCTTCCCTGCTGGATCAGCCATACCAATAGCCGTACCCACGACATCATCCGCGGCGGCCTCGACCGCTCGCCGATGTACACAGGCGTGATCGAGGGGGTAGGGCCGCGTTACTGCCCGAGTATCGAGGACAAGATCCATCGATTCGCCAGCAAGGACAGCCACCAGATCTTCCTGGAACCGGAAGGCCTGACCACCAACGAGTTCTACCCGAACGGCATTTCCACGAGCCTGCCTTTCGACGTGCAGCTCGAGCTGGTGCACTCGATCCGTGGCCTGGAGAACGCACACATCATGCGTCCCGGCTACGCCATCGAGTACGACTACTTCGATCCGCGCGCGCTGAAGGCGTCGCTGGAAAGCAAGGCGATCGGCGGGCTGTTCTTTGCCGGCCAGATCAATGGCACTACCGGCTATGAAGAGGCTGCAGCACAGGGCCTGCTTGCGGGCATCAACGCTGGCTGCTACGTGCGCGAGCGCGATGCCTGGACGCCGCGCCGCGACCAGGCTTACCTGGGTGTACTGGTCGATGACCTGATCACGCGCGGAGTGACCGAGCCGTACCGCATGTTCACCAGCCGCGCCGAGTTCCGCCTGAGCTTGCGCGAAGACAACGCCGATATGCGCCTGACCGAGATCGGTCGCGAACTCGGCGTGGTCGATGACGTCCGTTGGGACGCCTTCAACCGCAAGCGCGATGCTGTTTCACGTGAAACAGAGCGACTGAAGAGCACCTGGGTCAATCCGACCATCCTCCCGGCTGAAGACGCCGTGCCGCTGCTGGGCAAGCCCATCGAGCGCGAGTACAGCCTGGCCGACTTGCTGCGCCGCCCGGAAGTTCGCTATGACGGCCTGATGGCGCTGCAGGGCGGTCGCCACGCACCGGAAGCACCGCTCGACGCGGATCCGCTGCTGATGGACCAGATCCGCGAGCAGATCGAGATCGGCATCAAGTACCACGGCTATATCACCCGCCAGGCGGCGGAAGTGGACAAGCTCGAAGCCAACGAGTCGACGCGACTGCCGGAAGGGCTGGACTACACCGAAGTGCGCGGACTGGGTTTCGAGGTCAGCCAGAAGCTGAACCAGCACCGGCCCGAGACGCTGGGGCAGGCCTCGCGTATTTCGGGCGTGACGCCGGCGGCGATCTCGCTGCTATTGGTACACCTGAAGAAGAAGGGGCTGGGGCGTACCCGTTCCAGCAACTCTCAAGAGGCTGCCTGAGTGGCGGGCCAACGACACACCGTGATCGACGACGCAGGCCAGCGTCGTCGCCTGGAGGCCGGCTTGGACGAGATCGGCCTGGTCTTGCCGCCGGACCGCATCGAGACGCTGTTCGCCTACCTCGCGCTGCTGCGCAAGTGGAACGGCGTCTATAACCTCACCGCGATCCGCCATCCGGATGAAATGCTGACGCATCATCTGCTGGATTCGCTCGCGGCCATCCCGGCGCTGGCGGATGCCGCGCGCTCGCCGGCGGTAGCCGGAGCCGCGCGGGGCAGGGTGCTCGACGTTGGTTCGGGCGGCGGCATGCCCGGCCTGCCGCTGGCGATTTCCTGCCCGGATGTCTCCGTGCTGATGGTCGATATCGTGCAGAAGAAAACCGCCTTCCTGACGCAGTGCCGCGCCCAGTTGAGCCTGCCGAATGCGGCGGCGCACTGGGGCCCGGTCGAGAAGCTGGAAGATGTAAATAAATTTGCGGTGATTACGTCACGCGCATTCGCCGAGCTGACCGACTTTGTCAGCCTGTCCGGCCATCTGCTGGCGCCGGAGGGCCGGATGATCGCGATGAAAGGCATATATCCGCAGGCTGAGCTGGATCGCATGGAAGCGGCTGGCCTGATGGCCATGTGGCAGGTTGAGGAAGTGCGCCGGCTGACGGTGCCCGGGCTGGATGCCGAGCGCCACTTGGTACTGTTGTCGCGCAAATAATGTTGACGGCGTGCGCGCCGCGAACCGGACGGGGCCAGCGGGCCGCGGCCGGATGAAGAACTCAATCGGGAACCTCAGAAGCATATGGCCAAGGTATTCGTGATCGCGAACCAGAAGGGCGGGGTGGGCAAGACCACCACGACGGTGAACCTTGCCGCAGGACTGGCTGCGCAGGGCCAGCGCGTGCTGCTGGTCGACCTGGATCCGCAGGGCAATGCCTCGATGGGCTCGGGCATCGACAAGCAGTCGCTGGAACACAGTGTGTACCAGGTGCTGGTCGGACTGGCTTCCGTAGCGCAGGCGCGCCAGCGTTCTGAAACCGGCAAGTACGACGTGCTGCCGGCCAACCGCGAGCTGGCCGGCGCGGAAATCGAACTGGTGGAACTGGACCAGCGCGAGCGCCGGCTCAAGCAGGCCATTGCCGAGGTCGACCATGAATACGACTTCGTGCTGATCGACTGTCCGCCGTCGTTGTCGCTGCTGACGCTGAACGGCCTGTGCGCGGCGCATGGCGTGATCGTGCCGATGCAGTGCGAGTACTTCGCGCTCGAAGGGTTGTCCGACCTGGTCAACACCATCAAGCAGGTGCATGCGAACCTCAACCGCGAGCTGAAGGTGATCGGCCTGCTGCGCGTCATGTTCGATCCGCGCGTTACGCTGCAGCAGCAGGTGTCGGCACAGCTCGAATCGCATTTCGGCGACAAGGTCTTCAAGACCCTGATCCCGCGCAATGTGCGCCTGGCTGAAGCGCCTTCTTATGGCATGCCGGGCGTTGCCTTCGATCCGTCGTCGAAGGGTGCCAAGGCCTATCTCGACTTCGGCGCCGAGATGATCGCCCGTGTCAGGCAGCTGTCGGCGCCGGAAGCTGCCACCGCCATGCAAGGACAGTGACCATGAGCACCGTAAAGAAGAAGGGTCTGGGACGCGGCCTGGAAGCCCTGCTGGGAGGCCCGGCCGAGATCGTCGAGACCGCGAAGCAGGAGGGCGCGCCCACCGTGCTGCGCCTGGACCAGCTTCAGCCGGGCAAGTACCAGCCGCGCACGCGCATGGACGAGGGCGCCTTGCAGGAGCTGGCCGCGAGCATCCGCGCGCAGGGCCTGATGCAGCCGATCCTGGTACGGCGCGTGGCCGAGCCCGACCGCTACGAGATCATTGCCGGCGAGCGCCGCTTCCGTGCTTCGCGCATCGCGGGGCTCGACAAGGTGCCGGTGCTCGTGAAGGACGTCGCCGACGAAGCCGCCGCGGCCATGGCGCTGATCGAGAACATCCAGCGAGAAGACCTGAATCCGCTGGAAGAAGCGCAGGGCATCATGCGCCTGATCCGCGAGTTTCAGTTTACGCACGAGCAGGCCGCGGAGTCGGTCGGACGCTCGCGCAGCGCGGTGTCGAACCTGCTGCGTCTGCTGAACCTGGCCGCGCCGGTGCAGACCATGCTGATGGCGGGCGATCTCGACATGGGACACGCACGCGCGCTGCTGGCCGTCGATGGCGCGAACCAGATCACGCTGGCCAACCAGATCATCAACAAGCGGCTGTCGGTACGCGAGACAGAGAAGCTGGTGGCGTCCACGCTCAAGCCGTTCGAACTGAAGTCGCTCAAGCACAAGAACGGCACCGGCATGCGCGATGTGGCACGGCTCGAGGAAGAATTGTCCGATGCGCTGGGACTGTCGGTGCAGATCAAGCTCGGTGTGCGTGGCAAAGGCCAGCTCACCATTCACTTCAGCGATAACGAAGCACTCGATGGCGTGCTCGCGCGCCTGCGCGATTCGGATGAAGGGCAACGCGTCGCCTGAAAAGCTGCGCGATAACCGGCCATTTTTCGACTCACTGTTGCATTCACGCAGCAGTTAACAATGCGATGTTCGGTTAACGTACCGGGCCATCGCGAATCCACCATCATGCGTCAGGCGAGTTGCGCAATCCAATTACGTCAGGCGTCGTTGCTGCGCAATTTCAACGAAGCCATCATGCAATCGTGATGGCAACCATTGTGCAGTTTGCCATTGCAAGCAAACTGTAAGCACATTGACGCGACTCAGTATTTCCCCTTAAAATCGTGCGGTTTGAATTCTGGTCGGGCCGAAAAGTTCCGGCCCGGATGAGGCAGGCAGTAGTGGTACGAGAACGTCAGCAGCAAAACGATTCGCGTCAGGTAAACGCCCGCAGTGATGATTGGGATTTTGACGCAGAACGTGAAGAAGAAGCTGTCGATCCGCTGTCACATGCCGACGCGGTGACGCTGTTTGGCGAGCGCGCGTTGCGCCCTTCGCGCATGACCCCCGGCAAGATCGTGCTGGCGCAGGTGGTTGTGACCCTGCTGTCGGCATTGTGCTGGGCGCTGTTCGGCAAGCAGGCAGGGCCATACGGCTGGTCTGCGTTGTTCGGCGGTGCGGTGTGTTTTGTGCCGAGCGGGTTCTTCGCGTTGCGCCTGTGGATGGCGCGCGAGCGGGCCTCGATCGGCGGGCTGGTGATGGGCGAGGCGATCAAGGTGTTCGCCACCGTCGCGCTGCTCGTGCTGGTGGTGGTGCTGTACCGCGATCTGCGTTGGGTGCCGATGCTCGTCACGTTCCTGCTTGCGCTCAAGACGTATTGGGTGGTGGCCATGGTAATTCGGTAGCGCCAGGCCAGCCGCACGAAGTGTGTGCTTTCCGCAGAGGTGGGGCACCAAAACGGAATATCAAGATGCCTGGCGCAGGGTTTCACAGTGGTGAAACCGTGGGCCAACAAAGTTTGACCCGCTTGCATGGCGGTGACCGGCCACGATGGCCGCAGGCAATGCAAGACGCGTACCGGCTGCCCGCCAATGCGAGGGTGCCGGCTCATCGATTTCGCAATATACCGTTCGTTTCGACATGTCAGAAGCTATCCAAGGCGCCGAACAGGCGCTGACACCCTCCGGCTATATCGCCGAGCACTTGCAGAACTTGAATTCGGTCGGCGGCAAGCAGGCGTCGGTGGTCGATTTCTCCGTCCTCAACTATGACACGGTCTTCTGGTCCGTGCTGTGCGGCGCCATCGCCGTGATCTTCCTCTTCGCTGCCGCGCGCCGCGTCCAGGCGGGCGTGCCGGGCCGCTTCCAGGCCTTCGTCGAGATGATCGTCGAGATGGTCGACGACCAGGCCAAGGGCATCATTCACGGCGACCGTTCGTGGATTGCTCCGCTGGCGCTGATGGTGTTCTGCTGGATCACCGTGATGAACGCCATCGACCTGATTCCGGTCGACTGGGTCACCGGCCTGAACAGCTTCCTCGGCATTTTCCACATCCATCTTCCGCACCACCGCGCCGTGGCCACGGCCGACCTGAACGGCACGCTGGGCATGTCGTGCTCGGTGCTGGTGCTGATGATCTACTACAGCTTCAAGATCAAGGGCGCGGGCGGCTTCATGCACGAACTGTTCTCGGCCCCGTTCGGCGCCAAGTGGTACCTGGCTCCGTTCAACCTGATCCTGAACATCATCGAGTTCCTGGCCAAGGCCGTGTCGCTGGGCATGCGGTTGTTCGGCAACATGTATGCCGGCGAACTCGTGTTCCTGCTGATCGCGTTGCTGGGTTCCATCTGGACGTTCAGTGCCGACCTGTCGGCACTGGGCTTCGTCGGCCACGTCGTTGCCGGCACGGTCTGGGCGATCTTCCACATTCTGATCGTGCTGCTCCAGGCATTCATTTTCATGATGCTGACGCTGGTGTACATCGGCCAGGCTCACGATCACCACTGATTTTTGGTTTTTTGGTTTTTTGGTTCTAAGTCTCTCTAAATTAAAGGAGTCATCATGCAAGCATTTCTCGCCAACATCCAGGGTCTGACCGCCATCGGTATCGGCATCATCATCGGTCTGGGCGCAATCGGCGCCTGCCTGGGTATCGCCCTGATGGGTGGCAAGTACATCGAAGCCTGCGCACGTCAGCCTGAACTGATGAACCCGCTGCAAACCAAGATGTTCCTGCTGGCCGGCCTGATCGACGCGGCATTCCTGATCGGTGTGGGTGTTGCAATGCTGTTCGCCTTCGCCAACCCGCTGCTGGCTGTCATCAAGTAATTCTTTTCGGTCTGCATGATGCTGACGGGCGGCGCGGGCCACTAGCCTGGCCGCCTTTGCGCATTTATCTGTAGTTTGATTACCGAAAGGAACACACCATGAATCTGAACGCAACGTTTTTTGCGCAGATGGTCGTGTTCTTCATCCTGTGGTGGGTTGTTGCCAAATTCATTTGGCCGCCGCTGGTGAAGGCGCTCGACGAACGCGCAAAGAAGATCGCCGATGGCCTCGCCGCTGCCGAGAAGGGCAAGGCCGAGCTTGAACTCGCCAACAAGCGTGTGGACCAGGCTATGGCCGAAGCCCGCACCGAGGGTGCTCAACGCGTCGCTGACGCCGAGAAGCGCGCCCAACTGACGGCGGACGAGATCAAGCAGAACGCCCAGGCAGAAGCCGCACGCATCATTGCCCAGGCCAAGGCCGAGGCAGAGCAGCAGGCAGTCCGCGCACGCGAACAGCTGCGCGACCAGGTTGCCGTGCTGGCAGTCAAGGGTGCCGAGCAGATCCTCAAGCGCGAAGTGAACGCGCAGGTCCACACCGACCTGCTCAATCAACTCAAAGCTGAGCTCTAATCATGGCCGAAACCGCAACCATTGCCCGTCCCTACGCTGAGGCGCTGTTCCGCGTCGCCAGCGAAGCCGGCAATCTGGGTGCATGGTCCGAGCTGGTGTCGGAGATGGGGCATATTGCCGCCAACCCCGACATGAAGGCGCTCGCCGACGATCCGAACGTTCCCGGCGACAAGCTGACGGAACTGTTCCTGTCGGTGGTGAAGTCCCCGGCGAATGACGAGGCACGCCGCTTCGTCAAGCTGCTGGTGGAAAACAACCGCCTGACGGTGATGCCGGAAATCGCCGAGCAGTTCCATGCGCTCAAGAATGCCCGCGAAGGCTCGTCGGACGTCGAGATCACCAGTGCTTTCCCGCTGGATGGTCAACCACTGAACGACCTGATCGCTGCGCTCGAACGCAAGTTCGGCCGCAAGCTGCACGCGAAGGTGGCGGTAGATCCGTCCCTGATCGGCGGCGTGAGCGTCAAGGTCGGCGACGAAGTGCTCGACACCTCCGTGCGTGCGCGCCTGGCTGCCATGCAAACCGCGCTGACCGCCGTCTGATCGGCCGTCCGTCGGATTGAAGAATTAGGAGCATTGTGATGCAACTGAACCCCTCAGAAATCAGCGAGCTGATCAAGTCCCGCATCTCGGGTCTTGGCGCTGACGCTGAAGTGCGCAACACCGGCACGGTAATCTCCGTGACCGATGGTATCTGCCGCGTGCACGGCCTGTCTGGCGTGATGCAGGGCGAGATGCTGGAATTCCCGGGCAACACCTTCGGCCTCGCGCTGAACCTCGAGCGCGACTCGGTCGGCGCCGTGGTGCTGGGCGACTACGAACACATTTCGGAAGGCGATACGGTCAAGTGCACCGGCCGCATTCTGGAAGTGCCCGTTGGCAAGGAACTGCTGGGCCGCGTGGTGAACACGCTGGGCCAGCCGATCGACGGCAAGGGCCCGATCAACGCGAAGGAAACCGACGTGATCGAAAAGGTCGCGCCGGGCGTGATCGCGCGTCAGTCGGTGAGCCAGCCGGTGCAGACCGGCCTGAAGTCGATCGACGCGATGGTGCCGATCGGCCGTGGCCAGCGTGAGCTGATCATTGGCGACCGCCAGACCGGCAAGACCGCCGTGGCTGTCGACGCCATCATCAACCAGAAGGGCAAGGGCGTCTTCTGCGTGTACGTGGCAATCGGCCAGAAGGCTTCGACGATCGCCAACGTGGTACGCAAGCTGGAAGAGCACGGCGCGATGGAATACACCGTCGTCGTGGCCGCCGCCGCTTCGGACTCGGCCGCCATGCAGTACCTGGCTGCCTACGCCGGTTGCACGATGGGCGAGTACTTCCGCGACCGCGGCGAAGACGCGCTGATCGTTTATGACGACCTGACCAAGCAAGCCTGGGCCTACCGCCAGGTGTCGCTGCTGCTGCGCCGCCCGCCGGGCCGCGAAGCCTACCCGGGCGACGTGTTCTACCTGCACTCGCGCCTGCTGGAGCGTGCCGCGCGCGTGAACGAACACTATGTCGAGCAGTTCACCAAGGGTGCCGTCAAGGGCAAGACCGGTTCGCTGACCGCGCTGCCGGTGATCGAAACGCAGGCCGGCGACGTGTCCGCGTTCGTGCCGACCAACGTGATCTCGATTACCGACGGTCAGATCTTCCTGGAAACCGACCTGTTCAACGCTGGTGTCCGTCCCGCCATCAACGCCGGTATCTCGGTGTCGCGCGTGGGTGGTGCTGCGCAGACCAAGGTGGTGAAGAACCTGGCCGGTGGTATCCGTACCGACCTGGCCCAGTACCGTGAACTGGCTGCGTTCGCGCAGTTCGCTTCGGACCTGGACGACGCCACCCGCAAGCAGCTGGAGCGCGGCCGCCGCGTGACCGAACTGCTGAAGCAGGCGCAATACCAGCCGCAGCAGGTGTGGCAGCTGGCCGCGTCGCTGTTTGCTGCGAACAACGGCTTCCTCGACAACGTGGAAGTGAAGGACATTCTCCCGTTCGAGAAGGGCCTGCACGACCATCTGAAGACCAAGTACGCCGACCTCATCAACCGTATCGAAGACACCAAGGTGCTGTCGAAGGAAGATGAACCCGCCCTGCGTGCCGCGATCGAGGATTTCAAGAAGTCCGCCGCGTTCTAACCGCGCAATTCCCCGACACCGCCGCCGCGCCTGGCTAACGCCGGCGCGGCGCTGGTTCGGACGGAGAGGAAAGTATGGCCGGAACGAAAGAGATTCGAACCAAGATCAAGAGCGTGCAGAACACGCGCAAGATCACCAAGGCGATGGAGATGGTCGCCGCGTCCAAGATGCGCAAGGCGCAGGAACGGATGCGCAATGCCCGTCCCTACGCCGAGAAAGTGCGTAACATCGCGGCGCACCTGGCTTCTGCCAACCCCGAGTTCAAGCACCCGTTCATGCAGGAGCGCGAAGTCAAGCGCGTCGGCATGGTCGTGGTCACGACCGACAAGGGGCTGTGCGGCGGTCTGAACACGAACGTGCTGCGTGCGGTGACCAACGAGCTGAAGAGCCTGCAGGGTCGCGGCGTGGATGTGCAAGCGACTGCCATCGGTGGCAAGGGCATGCAGTTCCTGGGCCGCATCGGCGCCAAGGTGGTCTCGAATGTGGTGCAGCTCGGCGACACCCCGCACCTGGAAAAGCTGATCGGCGCGATCAAGGTCCAGCTCGACGCATTCACCAATGGTGAAGTCGATGCGGTGTACATCGCGTACACCAAGTTCATCAACACGATGAAGCAGGAACCGATGGTTGAGCAGCTGCTGCCGCTCGCCGCCGACAAGCTGTCGCAGACGGAAGAGGAGAAGCGCGCCTACTCGTGGGACTACATCTACGAACCTGACGCGCAGACCGTGGTGGAAGAGCTGTTGGTCCGCTACGTCGAGGCGCTGGTGTACCAGGCCGTGGCCGAGAACATGGCGTCCGAGCAGTCGGCGCGCATGGTGGCCATGAAGGCGGCATCCGACAATGCCAAGAACGTGATCGGCGAACTGCAGCTGGACTACAACAAGACCCGGCAGGCAGCGATCACCAAGGAACTGTCGGAGATCGTCAGCGGTGCAGCAGCGGTCTGAGGCGTCAAGAATTCAAGCTATCGGAGATACGAAATGAGTATCGGAAATATTGTGCAGTGCATTGGCGCCGTGGTGGACATCGAGTTCCCGCGCGACGCAATGCCGAAGGTGTACGACGCGCTCGTGCTGGAAGACAGCGGCGAAACGTCGTTCGCCGAGAAGGGCCTGACGTTCGAAGTCCAGCAGCAGCTGGGTGACGGCGTGGTCCGTACCATTGCTCTCGGTTCGTCGGACGGCCTGCGCCGCGGCATGCCGGTGAAGAGCACCGGCGCACCGATCTCGGTGCCGGTGGGTCAAGGCACGCTGGGCCGCATCATGGATGTCCTGGGTCGCCCCATCGACGAAGCTGGCCCGATCGCTTCCGACGAGCGCCGCGCGATTCACCAGAAGGCACCGAAGTTCGACGAACTGTCGCCTTCGACCGACCTGCTGGAAACCGGCATCAAGGTGATCGACCTGATCTGCCCGTTCGCCAAGGGCGGCAAGGTGGGTCTGTTCGGTGGTGCCGGCGTGGGCAAGACCGTCAACATGATGGAGCTCATCAACAACATCGCCAAGCAGCACAGCGGTCTGTCGGTGTTCGCCGGCGTGGGCGAGCGTACCCGTGAAGGGAACGACTTCTACCACGAAATGAAGGACTCGAACGTGCTCGACAAGGTGGCCATGGTGTTCGGCCAGATGAACGAGCCGCCGGGCAACCGTCTGCGCGTGGCACTTTCCGGCCTGACCATGGCCGAGAAGTTCCGCGACGAGGGCCGCGACATCCTGTTCTTCGTCGACAACATCTACCGCTACACGCTGGCCGGTACCGAAGTGTCCGCACTGCTGGGCCGTATGCCTTCCGCCGTGGGCTACCAGCCGACGCTGGCTGAAGAAATGGGCAAGCTGCAGGAGCGTATTACGTCGACCAAGACCGGCTCGATTACGTCGATCCAGGCCGTCTACGTGCCTGCGGATGACTTGACCGACCCGTCGCCGGCTACCACCTTCCTGCACCTGGACTCGACCCTGGTGCTGTCGCGTGACATCGCCGCTCTCGGTATCTACCCCGCAGTGGACCCGCTTGACTCGACCTCGCGTCAGATGGACCCGCAAGTGGTTGGCCAGGAGCACTACAACGTCGCGCGCGCCGTGCAGCAGACCCTGCAGCGCTACAAGGAACTGCGCGACATCATCGCGATTCTGGGCATGGACGAACTGTCGCCGGAAGACAAGATGGCCGTGAACCGCGCGCGTAAGATCCAGCGTTTCCTGTCGCAGCCGTTCCATGTGGCCGAAGTGTTCACGGGTTCGCCGGGCAAGTACGTGCCGCTGAAGGAAACCATCCGTGGTTTCAAGATGCTGGTGGATGGCGAGTGCGATCACCTGCCCGAGCAGGCGTTCTACATGGTCGGCTCGATCGACGAAGCCTTCGAGAAGGCCAAGAAGCTCCAGTAAGCCTCGCTTTGACGCTCCCGCACTCCGGTGCGGGAGTGGCGGCTTGCTGCTTCGCGCGGCCTGCCGTCAGAAGTGAAGCGAACGGACAAAGGAATTCATATGGCAACCATTCTTGTAGACGTCGTCAGCGCGGAAGCGTCGATCTTCTCCGGTCCGGCGAAGTTCGTGGCGCTGCCGGGCGAGTCGGGTGAGCTGGGCATTCTGCCGGGCCACACGCCGCTGATTACGCGCATCCAACCGGGCGCCGTGCGCATCGAGAAGGAAGACGGCAGCGAAGAGTTCGTGTTCGTTGCCGGCGGCATTCTCGAAGTGCAGCCGAAGCATGTCACCGTGCTGGCCGATACCGCCATCCGCGGTACCGACCTGGACGAAGCCAAGGCGCAGGAAGCCAAGCGTGCCGCCGAAGAGCTGATGCAGAACCAGAGCAGCGATCTGGACATTGCACGCGCTCAGAGCGAACTCGCCGTGGCCGCTGCGCAACTGGCTGCCATCGCCCGTCTGCGTCGTAAAAAGTAAGCAGCTAGCAGTACCTGGCGCACTGTTGTTTTTTTGGTGCGTCAGCCAAAAAAAGGCAGCCACGCGGCTGCCTTTTTTGTTGGGCTGGAGATATTCTTCAGCTGTTCTGGACAAAAAAAAGCGCGCGGGCCGGGGAGGCTCCGCGCGGACGGGAAAATCCCTTCGAGGGGTCAATTCGAAGGAACGGGTTCGGTCCAGGACTACTAAGGCGCAGCGCATCACATGCGCACAATCGGCCAACAAGGCCTCGCGCCACCGGGTCTTCCTGGTTCCGGCCAGCAGGCATCGCCTGCTGGCTCGGAAAATCGGGGATCACTACCAAAGGCTTTCTTCAGCGTCCCATCTTCTGACTTCTCGCTTCTTCGCGGGACGCGCTTCACCAAACGTCGGTGTGTCAATGCATTGTGGGGGAAAGTCCCTGCAATGGCAGTAACAAAATGTATCCTTTTGCAAGAAGTTGAAAGCCGGGTCGCTGCAAATGGAGCGTTATACGCACATTGCCCAGAATTCTGGTTACTTTTTTGCAAATTAGATGCCTGATGCGCATCATTTACCCCAGTGTCGCATGTGCGATGGCGAACCAAGCGACGCTTGCGGCGCTGTTTTTCGTTCGCGGTTACGATTGCTCCAGTTTTCACTCTGCCTGGCGCCTGCCGCGGCAAACCAACGGAGCACATGATGACAGGGATGCAGGACGCGATCCGCAAGATGCTTGGCATGAAGACCGTGGCCATTGTTGGCCTGTCGGACCGTGCCGACCGTCCAAGCCATGAAGTTGCCGAATTCCTGCAGCAGCATGGCTTCCGCATCGTGCCGGTGAACCCGCGCCATGCCGGCGAGCGTATTCTGGGCGAGCCCTGTCACGCCTCGCTGGACGCCGCCGCCGCCGCGCTCCGCTCGCAAGGCGGTCGCATCGACTGGGTCGACATCTTCCGTCGTGCCGACGATACTCCGCCAGTAGTCGCCGAGGCCATTGCCATTGGCGCACGCGGCGTGTGGCTGCAGCTCGGCATCGTGAACGATGATGCCGTTGCGCAAGCCCTTGCGGCCGGACTGCTTGCCGTGCAGGACTGCTGCAGCAAGATCGAACTGACGCGCCAGCTCGAGCAGTCCTGAGCGGCGCGTTATTGCCTGTACCCCTTCCCGTTCCACCGATGGCCATCGATCCGCAACTCCTAGCCTATTTCCGCCGCCAGGCCGAGCAATACGCCGGCCTGCCCGTACCCGTTGATGCGCCGGCGCGGCGCGCGCGCTTTGCCGAAGTGGCGGCCTCGTCGGTGGTGCCGGACACCGCCGGCATCACCTGGACGGATCTCGCGCTGCCGCTGGCAGGCCGCACGCTGACGGCGCGCCTTTTCCGGCCGGCGGCCACCGGTGCCGCGCGGCTGATCGTCTATTTCCATGGCGGCGGATGGGTGGTCGGTTCGCACCAGACCCACCATACCGTTGCCGCGATGCTTGCCGCCGATACCGGCTGCGCGGTGGCCAGCGTGGACTACCGGCTGGCGCCTGAGCATCCGTTTCCGGCCCCGTGCGATGATGCGGTGCAGGCGGTGCAGTGGTTTGCCGCACAGCGCGCAGCGTTGGGCTTCGACACCGGATTCCTGGCCGTGGCCGGAGACAGCGCAGGCGGACATCTTGCCGCCCTCGCGGCTCAGCAGGTCAACGCCGAAGCCGGCCGGCGGGTCGTGGCGGCGCAACTGCTGGTCTACCCCGTCACCGCACCTGTACTCAGCACGGAAAGCTACCGCGCGTTTGCCGACGGTCCGGGCCTGACGCGCGACGAAATGGCCTGGTTCTGGACCCAGTTCATCGGTGCCGATGCGCTCGCGCGTGGCGCGCAGCATGAAGATCCCCGCATCCACCTGATGGCGCAGGCTCCGCACATGCAGCCGCCGGCCACCGCCATCGTCGTGGCGGCCAACGACGTGCTGCGCGATGACGGCCTGGCCTATGCCGACTTCCTCGTCCGCCACGACGCCACCGTGGTCACCATCGAAGCCAGCGGCATGACGCACGGTTTCGCGCGCCTGCAGCCCGATGCCCCGCGTGCCCGCGAATGGATGCAGCGCGCCGCCCAGGCCTTCACCAGTCTCTTCGACGAGGCATAGCGCAGCGATGCCCTGGCACGGCCGCAAAGTGCCGGTGCGCCGTGGCCATCCCTTAGAATGGCGGTCTTACGAGGATGACCATGACCGCACTGCAGAACGACACTTTCCTGCGCGCACTGCGCCGGCAGCCGACTGAATACACGCCGCTGTGGCTGATGCGCCAGGCGGGCCGCTACCTGCCTGAGTACAACGCCACGCGGGCGCGGGCCGGTAGCTTCCTGGGACTGGCCAAGAATCCCGCCTATGCCACGGAGGTGACGCTGCAGCCGCTGGACCGCTATCCGCTCGACGCGGCCATCCTGTTCTCGGACATCCTTACCGTACCCGACGCGATGGGCCTGGGCCTGTCGTTCGCCCAGGGCGAGGGCCCGCGCTTTGCCCGGCCGTTGCGTACCGAAGCCGATGTCCGGCAGCTGGCAGTGCCCGACATGGCGTCGCTGCAGTATGTCTTCGACGCCGTGGCCGAGATTCGCCGCGCGCTGGTCCAGGACGGCCGCCAGCGCGTGCCGCTGATCGGTTTTTCCGGCAGCCCCTGGACGCTCGCCTGCTACATGGTCGAAGGCGGTGGCTCGGACGATTTCCGCACGGTCAAGGCGATGATGTATGGCCGCCCGGACCTGATGCACCGCATCCTGGAGATCAACGCCCAGGCCGTCAGCCAGTACCTGAACGCCCAGATCGAGGCCGGTGCCCAGGCCGTGATGATTTTCGACACCTGGGGCGGTGCACTGGCCGATGGCATGTACCAGGCGTTCTCGCTGGCCTATATGCGCAAGGTGCTGGCTGGCCTGAAGCGCGAGCATGACGGGCAACTGATCCCGGCGATCGTGTTCACCAAGGGCGGTGGCTTGTGGCTGGAAAGCCTCGCCGATACCGGCGCTGACGCGATCGGCCTGGATTGGACCGTCAACCTGGCCGACGCCCGCCGCCGCACCGGTGGCCGCGTGGCGCTGCAAGGCAACATCGATCCCACGGTGCTGTTCGCGCCGGAGGCCGCCATCCGCGAACAAGTGCGTGGCGTGCTGGACAGTTATGCTGCCGCGGGTGGCAGCGATGGGCACGTATTCAACCTGGGCCACGGCATTTCGCAGTTCACGCCGCCGGAAAGCGTGACCGTGCTGGTCGATGAAGTGCATCGCTACAGCCGGCAGCTGCGTGCCCCGCGCGGTTGAACCGGCGTTGTTCCGGAATTGCCCGCGCCACGAGCGCCGGCCGTTGTTTCCTCGCGGTGCAGCGATATTTGTGCGGTTGGCTGTCGGTGCCGCGAAAGGCGCGTCGCTGCGGCTGTCAAGTAAACAATTTCATTCAGAGTCGCCAAAAAGGTGCGGCGGGTTGATTGTGGAGGCTTGACTTATGCACACCAATAGGTTTGCCGCAGTGCAAGAAGGGGTTACCCCTTAACTCATCTGGGGGATGTTTGCAAGGTCTTGATTTTTAAGGAATTGGAAGTTTTTCAACGCCGCTGCGCCGACCAGTGATTCCCTTGTTTTTCGGGCTTTGGCGGCGTCTTGGTGCGACTTTTCAACAAAGTTATCCACAGGCTCGGTGGAATTAGTGGAAAAGCAGTCATCTATCATCGACTTAGGGCCACATTTGAAGTTTTACTTTAAGTTGATGTTGCGCCGCACACAGAGCCTCGACCGATCCCCCTTGCGTTGCATCCTGCACAATCTTTGCGCACGCGCCATGCACCACAACCGCCTGTGATGACGCTGCCAGCCGGCACCGAGCCCTGCCACGCCGGTGTTGTCCGCGTGGCGCTCGATACTCCCGCGGACGACTGCTTCGACTATCTTGCCGGCCCCGACGTGTCGCCGGGTGACCTCGTCGTGGTGCCATTCGGGCGCCGCAGCCTGGTAGGGGTCGCCGTGGCGCGCGCCGCCGAATCCGCCGTACCCGCGGAGCGGCTCAAGCCGGTATCCGCGCGACTGGACTGGCTGCCGCCTCTGACTGAAGAGTGGCGCGATCTGGCGGCATTCGCGGCGCGCTATTACCAGCGTTGTCTCGGCGAAGTGATGTTGCCGGCGCTGCCACCATCGCTGCGCGAACCGGAGGGTTGGCCGCGCCTGGCGCAGCGAGCCCGCACCGAGGCGTACCGTTTGGTGCCGGCACACATTTCCACATTGCTGGCAGCCGTGCCCGCGCGCGCAAGGTCCGTCCGGGCGCTTGCGCAGGCCCTTGCCGACCGCGCCGAAGGCCACGCGGCACCGGCGCCGATGAGTCTGGCCGAGGCGCGCGAACTGTGCGCGGCCGCGCCGGCCAGGCTGGCGGAGTGGGTCGCCGCGGGCTGGGTCGAGGTCCTGGCCGCCGAGCGCACCTTGCTGGCCACAGCGCCGTCGCAGGCCCCGTCGGTCGCGCCGCCCCTGCACGAGGAGCAGCTCGCGGCGGTCGCGGCCATTGGCGCGGCCGCATCGTTCGCGCCGTTCCTCCTTCACGGCGTGACTGGCAGCGGCAAGACCGAGGTGTATCTGCACGCCATGGCGCAGGTGTTGGTACGCGATGCGCACGCGCAGGTTCTGATGCTCGTGCCCGAGATCAACCTGACGCCCCAGCTCCAGTCGCGTATCGCCGCCCGGTTCCCGCACCTGCCGCTGGCCGTGCTGCACAGCGGCCTGGCCGACCAGGAGCGCAGCCTGCAATGGCTGGCCGCCCATCGCGGGGAGGCCCGCATCGTACTCGGTACGCGCATGGCGGTGATGGCGTCCATGCCGTGGCTCGCGCTGATCGTCGTGGATGAAGAGCACGACACGTCCTACAAGCAGCAGGAGGGCCTGCGCTACTCCGCGCGCGACCTGGCCGTGTGGCGCGCCAAGCGGCTCGAGATCCCGGTGGTGCTGGGTTCGGCCACGCCGTCGATGGAGACCTGGTGGCGCGCCGAGCAGGGCGCCTACCGCAAGCTGGTGCTGCGCGAGCGCGCGCAGGCCGAGGCCGCGCTGCCCGCCGTGCGGCTGGTCGACCTCAACCACGAACGGCAGCGCCAGCGCGCGCTGTTCGAAGGCCTGTCGGTGCCGCTGCTGGAAGCCATCGAGGCACGCCTGGCGCGGGGCGAACAGAGCCTGCTGTTCCTGAACCGCCGCGGCTACGCACCGGTCCTGGCCTGCGACAGCTGCGGCTGGCTCTCCGGCTGCCCGCGCTGTTCGGCGTACCTGGTGCTGCACCGGCCCGAGCGGCGGCTGCGCTGCCACCACTGCGGCCTGGAAGCCCCGGTGCCGCACCATTGCCCCGATTGCGGCAATGTGGATATCGCCCCGCTGGGCCGGGGCACGCAGCGCATCGAGGAAGCGCTGGCGGCGCGTTTTCCACAGGCGCGCATTGCCCGCATCGATGCCGATTCCACGCGCCGCAAGGGCAGCGCGCAGGCGATGTTCGACGACGTCCATGCCGGCGAGGTCGACATCCTGGTCGGCACCCAGATGGTCGCCAAGGGGCACGACTTCCAGCGCGTCACGCTGGTCGGTGTGGTCCACCCCGACGCCGCCATGTTCAGCCATGATTTCCGCGCCGCCGAGCACCTGTTCGCGTCGCTGATGCAGGTGGCGGGCCGGGCAGGGCGGGCCGGATTGCCCGGCGAGGTCATCATCCAGACCCGCTACCCGGACGCAGCGGCATTGCAGGCCCTGCAGCGCCATGACTATGATGGATTCGCCGCCGGCCAGTTGCGCGAGCGGCGCCAGGCCGGGTTGCCCCCGTTCTGCTACCAGGTGCTGCTGACCGCCGAACATGGCCAGCTGGAGCGGGCCTTGCAGTTCCTCCAGGCGGTCCGCCGCCTGGCCGACGGCAACGTCCTGGCGCCCGAGGTGCAACTGCACGATCCGGTGCCGATGTCGATGGTCCGCATTGCCGGCCGGGAGCGCGCGCAGATGCTGGTAGAGGCCAGCGCCAGGCCTGTGTTGCAACGGTTTGTCAGCGAGTGGGTGCAGACTTTCTCCGAAGCCGGAGCGGACGCCCGGGGCGTCCGCTGGCAACTGGAGATCGACCCGCTGAGGATCTGAAGGCCGGGTTGCATGGGATTTTGGTGCAACCGTAGCAACCGGTCTTCGAAGGTAGTGGTTGCACTAGGTTGCACCTTTGCGTTTTTCGGGAGTAAGATCGCGCCAGCCCAGAGGTTGCGCAGGTCGGGCCCCCATGCCGTCCGGACACGTTCTGGCGACATCGGCCCCGCAGCCTTGTGTCTTACGGAGAACAGCTCGCATGGCCACCACCACCCTCGGCGTCAAGCTCGACGACGCCTCGCGCGATCGCCTCAAGCGCGTCGCCCAATCCATCGACCGCACGCCGCACTGGCTGATCAAGCAGGCCATCTTCACCTACCTGGAGCAGATCGAGCGCGGCCACCTGCCGCACGAAGCGGCGGCCGGCGGTGCGGCGGATGCCGACGGCGCCGACACGGCTGACCTGGGCCATGCCGATGGCGCGCCCCAGCCCTTCCTGGAATTCGCGCAGAGCATCCAGCCACAGTCGGTGCTGCGCGCGGCAATTACCTCTGCCTATCGCCGCCCCGAGACCGATTGCGTGCCGGTGCTGCTGGAGCAGGCCCGCCTGCCGCAGCAGCAGGCCGAGTCCGCCATCAAGATGGCCAAGAAGCTGGCTACGACCCTGCGCGAGCAGAAGGTAGGCACCGGCCGCGAAGGTCTGGTGCAGGGCCTGATCCAGGAGTTCTCGCTGTCTTCGCAGGAAGGCGTGGCGCTGATGTGCCTGGCCGAAGCGCTGCTGCGCATTCCCGACAAGCCCACGCGCGACGCGCTGATCCGCGACAAGATCAGCGGCGCCAACTGGCAATCGCACCTGGGCCAGAGCCCCTCGCTGTTCGTCAATGCCGCCACCTGGGGCCTGCTGCTGACCGGCAAGCTGGTGGCCACGCATACCGAGTCGGGCCTGAGCAAAGCGCTCACGCGCATCATCGGCAAGGGCGGCGAGCCGCTGATCCGCAAGGGCGTGGACATGGCCATGCGCCTGATGGGCGAGCAGTTTGTCACCGGCGAAACCATTTCGGAGGCGCTCGCCAACGCGCGCAAGTACGAGGCGCAGGGCTTCCGCTACTCCTACGACATGCTCGGCGAAGCCGCGATGACCGAAGAAGACGCCCAGCGCTACCTGGCGTCCTACGAGCAGGCCATCCACGCGATCGGCCAGGCGTCGCGCGGGCGTGGCATCTATGAAGGCCCGGGCATCTCGATCAAGCTGTCGGCGCTGCACCCGCGCTACAGCCGCGCCCAGCACGAGCGCGTGGTCACCGAGCTGTACGAGCGCCTGAAGTCGCTGACGTTGCTGGCGCGCCAGTACGACATTGGCATCAATATCGACGCCGAGGAGGCTGACCGCCTCGAGATCTCGCTCGATCTGCTGGAACGCCTGTGCTTCGAACCCGAGCTGGCCGGCTGGAACGGCATCGGCTTCGTGGTGCAGGGCTACCAGAAGCGCTGCCCGTTCGTGATCGACTTTCTGATCGACCTGGCCCGCCGCAGCCGCCACCGCCTGATGATCCGCCTGGTCAAGGGCGCCTACTGGGACAGCGAGATCAAGCGCGCCCAGGTCGAAGGCCTGGAGGGCTATCCGGTCTATACGCGCAAGGTCTACACCGACGTGTCCTACGTGGCCTGCGCGCGCAAGCTGCTGTCGGTGCCGGACGCGATTTATCCACAGTTCGCCACGCACAACGCGCACACGCTGTCGGCCATCTACCAGATCGCCGGCCACAGCTACTACCCGGGCCAGTACGAGTTCCAGTGCCTGCACGGCATGGGCGAGCCGCTGTACGACCAGGTCGTCGGCCCGATTGCCGACGGCAAGTTCAACCGTCCGTGCCGCATCTACGCGCCGGTCGGCACGCACGAGACGCTGCTGGCCTACCTGGTGCGGCGCCTGCTCGAAAACGGTGCCAACACGTCGTTCGTGAACCGCATTGCCGACGACACCATTTCGCTCGATGAACTGGTGGCCGACCCGGTCGCCGTGGTCGAGACCATGCATCGCGAAGAGGGCACGCTCGGCCTGCCGCATCCGAAGATCCCGTCGCCGCGTGGCCTCTATGGGAAGTCGCGTGCCAATTCGGCCGGTATCGACCTGGCTAACGAACATCGGCTGGCGTCGCTGTCGTCGGCGCTGCTGGCCGGCACCAGCGACCGCGTGGTGGCCGAGCCGATGCTGGGCGTCGAGGTGACGCGCCCAGCCGACGCGGTGTCGGCGCCTGTGCTGAACCCGGCCGACCACCGCGACGTGGTGGGCCATGTCGCCGAGGCCAGCCAGGCCGAGGTCGACGCCGCGCTGCAGGCCGCCGCCAATGCCGCGCCGATCTGGCAGGCCACGCCGCCCGACGTGCGCGCCGCCGCGCTGGACCGCGCCGCCGACCTGATGGAAGCGCAGATGCAGCAGCTGATGGGCATCATCATGCGCGAGGCCGGCAAGACCTTCTCCAACGCGATTGCCGAAGTGCGCGAGGCGGTGGACTTCCTGCGCTACTACGCCGCGGAAGTTCGCCGCAGCTTCGACAACGAGACCCACCGTCCGCTGGGCCCGGTAGTCTGCATCAGCCCGTGGAACTTCCCGCTGGCGATCTTCACCGGCCAGGTGGCGGCGGCGCTGGCCGCCGGCAATACCGTGCTGGCCAAGCCCGCCGAGCAGACCCCGCTGATCGCCGCCGCCGCCGTGCGCATCCTGCGCGAGGCCGGCGTGCCGGCCGGCGCGGTGCAGCTGCTGCCGGGCCGTGGCGAGACCGTCGGTGCCGCGCTGGTGGGCGACGCCCGCGTCAAGGGCGTAATGTTCACAGGTTCGACCGAAGTGGCGCGCATCCTGCAGCGCAATGTCGCCGGCCGCCTCGATGCCGCCGGCCGCCCGATCCCGCTGATCGCCGAAACCGGCGGCCAGAACGCGATGATCGTCGACTCCTCGGCGCTGGCGGAACAGGTGGTGGGCGACGTGGTGAATTCCGCGTTCGACTCGGCCGGCCAGCGCTGCTCGGCACTGCGCGTGCTGTGCCTGCAGGAAGACGTGGCCGACCGCGTGCTCGAGATGCTCAAGGGCGCCATGAACGAGCTGACCATGGCCAACCCGGACCGGCTGTCCACCGATGTGGGCCCGGTCATCGACGACGAGGCGCGCGGCAATATCGTGCGCCATATCGACGCCATGCGCGCCAAGGGCCGCCGCGTGCACCAGGCCGACCCGAACGCCGCGCAGGGCGCGAGCTGCCGCCACGGCACCTTCGTGCCGCCGACGCTGATCGAACTGGATAGCGTCGACGAGCTCAAGCGCGAAGTGTTCGGCCCCGTTCTGCACGTGGTGCGCTACCCGCGCGCTGCGCTGGACACCATGATCGGCCAGATCAACGGCACCGGTTATGGCCTGACGATGGGCATCCACACCCGCATCGACGAAACCATCGCGCAGATCGTGCAGCACGCCGAGGTCGGCAACCTGTACGTGAACCGCAATATCGTCGGCGCCGTGGTGGGCGTGCAGCCGTTCGGCGGCGAGTCCCTGTCCGGCACCGGCCCGAAGGCCGGCGGCCCGCTGTACCTGCACCGCCTGCTGTCGGTCTGCCCGCAGGACGCGGTGGTACGCAGCGTGCGCCAAGCGGAAGCCTCGGGCGCCGCGCCGGCCACGCCGGAGCGCCCGGTCGCCGCGCAGGCCATGAAGGACTGGGCCGAGGCCGAGATGCCCGCGCTGGCCGCCGCGTGCGACCGCTTTGCCGAAGCCTCGGCTGCCGGGATATCGGTGACGCTGCCCGGGCCGACCGGCGAGCGCAACACCTACTCGCTGCTGCCGCGCCACCAGGTGCTGTGCCTGGCGGCGCAGGAAACGGACCTGGCGACCCAGCTGGCGGCCGTCCTGGCCGTCGGCAGCCAGGCCGTGATGGCGGAAAACCCTGTCGCGCGCGGGCTGTTTTCGCGGCTGCCCAAGGGCGTACAATCGCGCGTCCGCCTCGTTGCCGACTGGATGTCGCCCGAGGTTGCGTTCGACGCGGTGATCCACCACGGCGATTCAGACCAGTTGCGCACGGTGTGCGAACAGGTCGCGGCGCGGCCGGGTCCGATCATCGGCGTGCAGGGATTGGCGCAAGGTGAACCGAATATCGCGCTGGAACGTTTGCTGATCGAGCGCTCGCTGTCGGTCAACACCGCAGCCGCCGGCGGCAATGCCAGCCTGATGACGATCGGCTGAGCCGGCGCGGACAGAGTTTGACTTGCGTATGCGCGGCGGCGATCCTGCCGCCATACGCAGCCATAGGGGAGGGGCGCCCAGCCGGCGTTCCCGAAGCGTAGAAAAAACGCAGCAGACAGGCTGAACCAGCCACCAAGGAGAACTGATGACCTCGACATTCCACAAGACGGCCCTGACCGTTGCCCTGACCTTCGCCGGCCTGACCGGTGCCACGGCAGCCTTCGCCCAGGCGCAGGAAATCAAGCTGGGCTTCGCCGCGCCGATGACCGGCGGCCAGGCCCAGTACGGCAAGGACATGCAGAACGGCGTGGTCCTCGCCATCGAGGACATGAACGCCACCAAGCCGAAGATCGGCGGCAAGGACGTCAAGTTCGTGCTGGTGTCCGAAGACGACCAGGCCGACCCGAAGACCGGTTCCGTGGTGGCGCAGAAGCTGGTGGACAACGGCATCCAGGGCATGCTCGGCCACTTCAACTCCGGCACCAGCATCCCGGCTTCGATGGTCTACAACCGTGCCGGCATTCCGCAGATCGCCATGGCGACCGCGCCGGAATACACCAAGCAGGGCTTCAAGACCACCTTCCGCATGATGACCTCGGACACCCAGCAGGGCTCGGTGATCGGCGCCTTCGTGGTGAAGAAGCTGGGCGCGAAGAACATCGCGATCGTTGACGACCGCACCGCCTACGGCCAGGGCCTGGCCGACGAGTTCGAGAAGGCCGCCAAGGCCGCCGGCGGCAAGGTCGTGCGCCGCGAGTTCACCAACGACAAGGCGGTGGACTTCAAGGCCGTGCTGACCAACATCAAGCGCAGCAACCCGGACATCATCTTCTACGGTGGCGCCGAGACCCAGTCGGCCCCGATGGCCAAGCAGGTCAAGGAACTGGGCATCAAGGCCCCGCTGGTGTCGGGCGAAATGTCCAAGACCGACAACTTCCTGAAGCTGGCCGGCCCGGCTGCCGACGGCACCGTGGTGTCGCTGGCCGGCCTGCCGCTGGACCAGATGCCGGGCGGCTCCGCGTACGAGAAGAAGTACGAGAAGCGCTTCGGCAGCAAGGTGCAGACCTATTCGCCGTATGCCTATGACGGCGCCACCGCGATGATGACCGCCATGATCAAGGCCGGCTCGGCCGATCCGGCGCGTTACCTGCCGGTGCTGGCTTCCACCAATATGCAGGGCGTCACCACCAAGACGCTGGCGTACGACGCCCGCGGCGACCTGAAGGACGGTGGCATCACCGTCTACAAGGTGGTGGGCGGCAAGTGGACCGTGCTGGAGACGGTTGGCGGCAAGTAAGCCGGCCCGCACCCAGCGCACCCAGCCAGAAGAACGCCACCCGCACGGGTGGCGTTTTTTTCTTCGTGCAATCCTAAAGATTGAACTGACCCTGCCGTTTGTTGTCCCCGATGGGGGATCGTGTCATTGGCGCATAATCCCGCATTCGCCTATCCATTCCAGAAGGAGCAGTACGTGTCTGTGCAGGAAATCAGCTACGACCGCGCAATTGACCTGGCCGGTGTCGGCCGGTTCGATGAAGCGCTGGAAATCGCCGGCCAGTTGTCGGAGGCCCGGCCCGAAGTGGTCGATTTCATTACGCTGCGTGCACGGCTGCACTTCGACAAAGGTGACGCGCAGGCGGCCTTCGCCGTGCTCGACGATGCGCTGGCGCGGCTGGAATCGCTGGGGCTGGCGGCGCCGCACCGCTGGGCCTCGCGCGGGGTGATCGCGCATCGCTATGGCGCCATGCTGATGGGCCTTGGCCGCGACCGCGAGGCGTTGCCGTGGCTGCATGAGGCCGCGCGGCGCAACGGGCTGCTGTCAGGCGAATGGGCTGCCCATTTCCATGCGGGGCTGGCGTGCTACCGGCTTGGCGACCTGGCCGGTGCTGGCCGTTTCTGGCACGACCTGCTGTACCGGGCCCCCGACCTTGGCGCCGAAGACATCCTGCCGCTCGTGCACGACGCGATCGCGCGGGCCGAGGCCGCCGGGCAGCCGGACGAGCCCATGATGCGCGTCTGCCTGGGCCGCATTGCGCTCGATAACCCCGACCTGCTGGAACTCGAACCGGAGGCCGCCGACGCGCTCGCCGGCGAGCAGGCAGGCCTGGTGCTGGCCGGGTTTCCCGATCATCCGCAGGCCCGTCGCCTGCGCGCGCCGCTGCGCTTCGGCACGGGCGATACGGAGGGCGCCCAGGATGACCTGGCGGTGTACCTGCGCCAATGCCCGGACCCGCAGACCCAGGTACGCGCCATGGCGTGGCGCCACCAGGCCGCCCAGGCCGGCAAGCAGGGGGCCGATGCCCAGCCCTGGCTCAAATTCAGCGTGACCGCGCAATCCGACGACGGCGCCGGCTACTACCGTGCCGCCACGGCGCTGGGCGAGTTCATCGACCAGGTGCCGCAGGCCGAAGCCGCGCTGCGGCCGCGGCTGGTGGAAACCTGCCAGCTTGGCGTGGCGCGCTTCGAGGCGTACTTTGCCAGCGGCGAAGGCGACCCGGACGGCCATGGCGGCAATGCCGATCCGCACGTCTATTCGCTGCTGTGCCGCCTGCTCGCGCGCAGCCTGCCGGCGGATGCCGCCAGCCTGGAAACACGCATCGCCCTGCACCACAAGGGCATGGCGGCGAGCGAGTTCATCGACCACTGGGTCGACCTGCTCGACTGCCACGCCGGCGCGGGCCAGCACCAGAAGGTGGTGGAGCTGGCGGGCGAGGTGCTGAACCGTTATCCGCTCGAGCGCAACCCCGCCGACGTGACCTGGGCGTTCAGCCGCCTGATCGCGGCCTGGAAGGCCATCGGCGGCGCCGAGGCCGGCGAGGCGGCCGGCGCGGCCATGTCGCATATGGATGCCCGGCTCGACGCGTTGCCGGTGGAGGCGCGCAGCGAAGCCGCGCACCCGATGGCGCATGCGCGGGCCCACTATGCCGCGCTGGTGCAGGCCCGCATGGACGGCATGGACCAGCACGACCGCACCGACGCCCTCGCCGAAATCGACGCCCTGCAGCGCCGCGCGCTGCTCGTGGAAGATGCGTGGCTCTTCAATCGCTTTGGCCAGGTCTGGCGCGACCTGGGTGACCACGAACGCGCGCTGCCGCTGTTCGAACAGGCCATCGAGATGACCGAGGGCGATGCCTGGGACCAGGCCGCGCCGCGGATCCAGCGCGCGTTGATCCACAACGCCGCCGCGCGCCACGACGCCGCGCTGGAAGACTTCGCCGCCGCATTTGCCGCGCGTGACGACTGGGATGCCGAAACCTGGCTGCATGCCGTGGAATCGGCCGTCGGCCTCGGGCAGCGCGAGACGGCGCTAGGCTACTTCGACAAGGCGCGTGCCGCAGGGGCTGGCGAAGGCCGCACGCACGCCCTGAACACGAAGGTCGAGGCTGCGCTGCGGACCACCCGCCCCATGTGGAAGCTGTGGGGCGTCTGAGGCGTCAGGCGCTACTGCTCGGGAAAATCCCGCATTGAGAAACGCCATCATGAACGATGGCGTTTTTTATTGAATGTTAGAGACAGAAGTTGGTGCATTCCGTGCGGTGTCAGACAATGTCTGACAAGGAATGTCATGTGCTTCCATTACCATGTCACGCATGAATGGACTGAGCCAACTTTTCCCGTCACTTCCGCTCGCGCCCGGCGGCCTGTTCTGGGTCGGCCTGGCGTTGGTGGGAGCCGGCCTCGCGGGCGAACTGAGCCGCCGCTGGCTGCGCTGTCCGCGCATTGTCGGTTACGCCGCTGCGGGCCTGTGCGCCGGCATGCTGGGGCGCAGCATCGTCGACGACAATATGATCGCCCAGACCCGTATCCTGATCGATATGGCGCTGGCGCTGGCCCTGTTCGAGCTGGGGCACCGTCTGTCGCTGACCTGGCTGCGCGCCAACCGCTGGCTGCTGCTGACCAGCGCTTTCGAAAGCCTGCTGACCTGGGGCCTGGTGGCTGCCGTGCTGCAATGGATCGGCGCCTCGCCGGGCATTGCGATCCTTGCCGGCGGCATCGCCGTCAGCACGTCGCCGACCATCGTGCTGCAGCTCAAGAACGAGCTGCGCGCCGAAGGCCAGGTGACCGAGCGGCTGATGGCCATGGCCGCGCTCAACAGCATCTATGCCGCCGTGATCGTGCAGGTGGCCACCGGCTGGCTGCATTCCGAGTACGGCAACCTGGGCGCCGCGCTGCTGCACCCGCTCTACCTGCTGGTCGGCTCCTGCCTGCTGGCCTGGCTGGTGGGCAAGGTAGGTCACGCCATCTACGGCCGGATGTCGGTGGACGATCACTACAGCTTCCTCGTGCTGGTCGGCCTGGTGCTTTTCACGCTGGCGCTGACCCGGGTACTAAAATTGTCGATGCCGATCACGCTGTTGCTGGCCGGTGTCGTGTTCAAGCACGAGGACAGCCAGCCGCATGTGTGGCCGACGCACTTCGGCAGCGCCGGCAGCCTGCTGATCATCGTCATGGTGGTTTCGCTGGGCCTGCCGCTCACGGCGCATGACTGGGTGGTCGGCGGCGTCTATGCTGTAGTGCTGGTGTTGCTGCGCCACGCGGCCAAGCTGGCGGGCGTGGTGTCGCTGGGATCGTTCTCGGGGCTGAGCCTGCGCCAGTGCGTGGCGCTCGGGCTCGCGCTGGCGCCCATGTCGGGCCTCGCGTACCTGTTGATGAACGAGGTCGCGCGCCTGTATCCGAATACCGGGGAACCGCTGGCCGCTATCATCCTGTGCGCGCTGGCCATCGAGCAACTGCTGGGCCCGGTGATCGCGGCCTGGGCACTGCGCTTTGCCGGCGAAGTCCGCGCCGGCGGCAATGGAGGAGGGCGCTGATGTCGCTCGAATCGTTCAAGCATTCCGAGGCGCTGACCTTCGGCGTGGAGCTGGAGCTGCAGCTCGTCAACCGGCACGACTATGACCTGGCGCCGTTCGCGCCTGACCTGCTGCGTGCATTGAAGGGCGCCCAGCACGCCGGCGACATCAAGCCGGAGATCAGCCCGTCGATGATCGAGATCAGCACGGGCATCTGCCATACCTATGACCAGGCGGTGGAAGAGCTCACCACCATGCGCGACCTGATGACAGCGGCTTCGCGCTCGCTCAACATCGGCATCAGCGGCGGCGGCACGCATCCGTTCCAGCAGTGGGCCGACCGCATCATCTCCGATTCGCCGCGCTACCAGTACATCTCGGAGCTGTATGGCTACCTGGCCAAGCAGTTCACGGTATTCGGCCAGCATGTCCATATCGGCTGCCCGAGCGCGGACGAGTCGCTGTTCCTGCTGCATGCCATCGGCCGCTACGTGCCGCACTTTGTCGCACTCGCGGCATCGTCGCCCTATGTGCAGGGTGTCGATACCGGTTTCGCCTCGGCACGCATCAATTCGGTCGCGGCCTTCCCGATGAGCGGGCGGGCGCCGTTCCTGCTCACCTGGGACGCCTTCACCGCGTATTTCGAGAAGATGCGCAATACGGGCGTGATCGAGAGCATGAAGGACTTCTACTGGGATATCCGCCCCAAGCCGGAATTCGGAACGATCGAAGTGCGCGTGATGGATACGCCGCTGACCGTCGGCCGGGCCTGCGATATCGCCGCGTACATCCAGATGCTGGCGCGCTACCTGTTGCTGTCGCGCCCGTTCATGCCGCAGGAAGACGACTACCTGGTCTACACCTTCAACCGCTTCCAGGCCTGCCGCTTCGGGCTGGAGGGCGAATACGTGCATCCCAACGAGCTGACGCGCCGGCCGATCGCCGAGCACATCCTGTCGATCTGCGACGCGCTGGTGCCGCATGCCGAGGCGTTGGGATCGCTGCAGGCGCTGGCCAATATCCGCGCGCTGGCCGAGCGCCGCGACGGTGACGCCGAATGGCTGCGCCAGGTCGACGCCGACGCGCGCAGCCAGCGCGAAACCGTACGGCAGGCCTGCGAGCGCTGGGCGGCCTGACGCCGCCCGCGGCGCTTATTTCACGGTGTAGCCGCGCCCCTGCATGCACGCCCCCCAGGCCTGGTAGTAGGTGGATATCGCCTGGCCGGTATTGGCTGCGGCCTGTTCATTGGCGGCTGCGGCCTGCCGGCGCGACTGCCGGTGAGCGACGCCGCCCGCGACCGTGCCAACCGCCGCACCCTTGCCGGCATCGCCTGCGATCGCTCCCACTGCTGCGCCCGCCGCCGCCCCGCGCACGCGCTGGCCGCCCTGTGCCTGTGCCGGGGGCGGCGCGGCCGCGGCCTGGGCCGGGTCGACGCCTGTCTGCTGCTTGGCCCAGCTATAGCACGCGCCGTCGTCGCTGGACTGCTGCTGCTGGCTCTGTCCCTTGGCGGGATAGGCAATCGGCTTTTGCTGCGCCTGGGCCGGCGCAACGGCCAGCGCGGCCAGCGCCGCCAGCACTGCCGCGAGCGTACCCAGTCCACGACGTGCATTCCCGTTAGGCTTCATGGCGAAATCCCCTGTGAGTCGGCCTGCGCGCTGCATGCGTCACGCTGCAGCGCATCCGCACGCCGATGGGTGGAGAAACCAGTATTGCAGCGGGTGGCGCGAAGTCAATTCAGAGTTTTTTGGCGGGCGGAACAGACGGGTTCGCCGCGCGTCACGCACCGTGCGGCACGCTTTCGCCGTCGCGCAGCCCGAGCCGCTTGTTGGCCGGTACGGCCACGTCGATCAGCTTGGGCCGGGGCAGGTTCAGGTTGCGCATCATGTCGATGAACTCTTCGCGCGTGCGGCCGGCCACGCGGCTGTTGTGCGCGCGTTCCTGCGCGATCGTCGACGAGGTGCGGCCCTTGTAGTCATGCGCCGGGTAGACCAGGGTGTCGCCGGACAGGGCAAACAGCTTGCGCGTCAGGCTGTCGTAGAGCGTGCCGGCATCGCCGGACTGGAAATCGGTGCGGCCGCAGCCGTCGATCAGCAGCGCGTCGCCGGTGAACACGCGGCGCACCGGGCCGTCCGGCGCGGGCTCTTCCCACAGGTAGCTCATGCTGCCGGCGGTATGGCCCGGCGTGTGGATGGCGCGCAGCACCTGCGTGCCGAACGTCAGGGTATCGCCATCGATCAGCTGCTTCTGCGCGGACCCGATGTCGCATCCGGAGGGCGCCGCGGTATGCGCACCGGTCTGCATGGCCACGTGGCCCGCCGAGGTGATGTGGTCGGCATGGGCATGCGTTTCTATCACCCATGCAAGGCGGGCGCCCGCGTCGCGCAGCACGGCCATGTCGCGTTCGAGCTGGTGGTCGACCGGGTCGATCAGCACAGCCTCGCGCGTGGCGGCATCGATCAGCAGGTAGGTGAACGTGGACGAGGTCTCGTCGAACAGCTGGTGGAAGGTTTGCATGGCCGCCTCGCTTTTTGCTCTGGTTCTGGCAGGCGCCGGCGCTGGCGCCATGGGGAGACTGGCGCCATGATACGCCGCACCGGGCTCAGCATTCCACGATATTCACCGCCAGCCCGCCGCGCGCCGTCTCCTTGTATTTGGTCTTCATGTCGGCGCCGGTTTCGCGCATGGTCTTGATGACCGAATCGAGCGATACATAGTGCGTGCCGTCCCCGCGCAATGCCATGCGCGCGGCGTTCACCGCCTTGACCGAGGCCATGGCATTGCGCTCGATGCACGGGATCTGCACCAGCCCGCCGACCGGATCGCAGGTCAGGCCCAGGTTGTGCTCCATGCCGATCTCGGCGGCGTTTTCGACCTGTTCGGGCGAGCCGCCCAACACCGCCGCCAGCGCCCCGGCCGCCATCGAACAGGCCACGCCGACTTCGCCCTGGCAGCCGACTTCGGCGCCCGAGATCGATGCGTTGAGCTTGTAGAGCAGGCCGATCGCGCCGGCGGTGAGCAGGAAATCCACCACGCCGCGGGCGTTGGCGCCGGGCACGAAGCGGTCGTAGTAATGCAGCACGGCCGGGATGATGCCGGCCGCGCCGTTGGTCGGCGCGGTCACCACGCGGCCGCCGGCGGCGTTCTCCTCGTTGACGGCCATCGCGTAGAGGTTGACCCAATCCATGACGGACAGCGGGTCGGACAGCGTGCGCTCGGCGCGCTCGGTCAGGCTGCGGTAAAGCTCCGGCGCGCGGCGCCGGACCTTGAACGGGCCCGGCAGTTCGCCGTCGGTGCGGCAGCCGCGCACGACACAGGCCTGCATCACGTCCCAGATATGCAGCAGCCCGGCGGTGACGTCTTGCTCGCTGCGCCACGTGAGTTCGTTTTCCATCATCAGGCGCGCGATGCTCTTGCCGCTTGTGCTCGCCATCTCCAGCATGTCCTTGCCGCTGCGGAACGGATGCGGAAGCTGCCGGGCCGCATTGAGCACCTGCGTGTTGGGTGCGCCCGCGGTGACGACGAAGCCGCCGCCGACCGACAGGTAGCGCGCCTCGCGCAGCGTCGCGCCCTGCGCGTCGTAGGCGTGGAATTTCATGCCGTTCGGGTGCTCGGCCATGGCCTCGCGCCGGTAGAAGGCAATGTGCTCTTTCTCGATGAAGGGGATCGGGTGCCGGCCCAGCAGCGACAGCGTGCGGCCCGCGCGCAGCGCTTTCAGCCGGCCGTCGATGGCATCGGGGTCGATGGTATCGGGCGCTTCGCCCATCAGGCCCAGCATCACCCCCTTGTCGGTGCCGTGGCCCTTGCCGGTAGCGCCGAGCGAGCCATACAGCTCCACGCGCACGCTGGCGACCTGCGGCAGCAGGCCGTCACGCTCCAGGCCCTGCGCAAACATCAGGGCGGCGCGCATCGGGCCCACGGTATGCGAACTCGACGGGCCGATTCCCACCTTGAACAGATCGAAGACGCTGACTGCCACGGATCACTCCTGAAATCACTGCCTGCCTGCGCATGGCAGGCGGGGTTGCGGAATCAAAGGACGTCGTCCTTGCCGACCTCGCTCCACACCGACGCGGCCGGCCTGGGCGGTGCGGCGTCGGCCGGCTGCTGGCGCAGCTTGACCGACACTGTCCCGTCCGTTTCCAGGATGGCGAAATGCACGTCGGCCATGCTGCTGCTGCCGGCGTGGCGCAGCACCTTGTGGAGGTCTTCCATGCTGACGCGCTGGTTGCGCATCACGTCTTGCAGCAGCTTGCCGTCATGGATCAGGAACTGCGGCCGGCCTTCCACGAGGATCTCCAGCCTGCGGCTGCGCCAGGTCAGATAGGCGAGCCCGGCATTGGCGCCCACCAGCGTGACGGCCAGGATCAGCCCGGCGCTCACCGAGTTGTCCCCGGCGTTCATGGCGTTCTGCACGGCATTGGACAGTACCAGCAGCAACACCAGGTCGAACGGCGTGAGCTGGCCGATCTGGCGCTTGCCGGACATCCGCAGCAAGGCCAGCACCGAGCCATACACGATCAGCCCGCGCAGCACGAACTCCCACCAGGGGGCACTGAGATTCCACATGCAGTCTCCGCTGTGCTGGTGGCGCCACGACGCGCGGCGCCCCTGTATCGAGCATAGCGCGCCTGGCGGCCGGCAGTAACCGGACGCCAGGCTAAGGAGGGCCTGGGTCGCCGGCTCAGTCCTCGGCGTACTCGCTCATCGGCACGCAGCTGCAGAACAGGTTGCGGTCGCCGTAGACATTGTCGGCGCGGCCGACCGGCGGCCAGTACTTCTGCGTGCGCAGCGACGCCACCGGATAGGCTGCCTCTTCACGCGTGTACTTGCGCGTCCACTCGTTGGCCGTGACCACGGCCGCGGTGTGCGGGGCATGCTTGAGCGGGTTGTCGTCGCGGTCGAAGCTGCCGTCCTCGACGCGGCCGATTTCCTTGCGGATGGCGATCATCGCATCGATAAAGCGGTCCAGCTCGTGCAGGGCCTCGCTCTCGGTCGGCTCGATCATCAGCGTGCCCGGCACCGGGAAGCTCATGGTCGGGGCGTGGAAGCCGTAGTCCATCAGGCGCTTGGCCACGTCTTCGTTGCTGATGCCGGTGTCCTTCTGCAGCGGGCGCAGGTCCAGGATGCACTCGTGCGCGACCAGGCCGTGCTGGCCCGCGTACAGCACCGGGAAGTACGGCGACAGGCGCTTGGCGACATAGTTGGCGGCCAGGATGGCGTTCTCGGTGGCGGCGGTGAGGCCGGCCGAGCCCATCATGGCGATGTACATCCACGAGATCGGCAGGATGCTGGCCGAGCCGAACGGCGCGGCCGACACGCCGCCGATGCCGTTGTCGTCGCGGCGATAGCCCACGCTGTCCTGGTTCGGCAGGAAGTCGGCCAGGTGCGCGCCGACAGCCACCGGGCCCACGCCGGGGCCGCCGCCGCCGTGCGGGATGCAGAAGGTCTTGTGCAGGTTCAGGTGCGACACGTCGCCGCCGAACTGGCCCGGCGCGGCCGTGCCGACCATGGCATTCATGTTGGCGCCGTCGACATAGACCTGGCCGCCGTGCCGGTGCACGATCTCGCAGATCTGCTGCACGCCCTGCTCGAACACGCCGTGCGTGGACGGGTAGGTGATCATGATGGCCGCCAGGTTCTGGCTATGCTGCCCGGCCTTCTTCGCCAGATCTTCCAGGTCGACGTTGCCGTTCTCGTCACAGGCCACCACCACCACCTTCATGCCGGCCATTTGTGCCGACGCCGGGTTGGTGCCGTGCGCCGACGACGGGATCAGGCAGATGTCGCGATGGCTCTCGCCGCGGCTCGCGTGGTACGCGTGGATGATCAGCAGGCCCGCGTATTCGCCCTGCGAGCCGGCGTTCGGCTGCAGGCTCACGGCGGCGTAGCCGGTGGCCGCGCACAGCATGTCCTCGAGCTGGTCGATCATCTCGCGGTAGCCCACGGTCTGGTCCAGCGGCGCGAACGGGTGGATCTGGCTGAACTCGGGCCAGGTCACCGGGATCATCTCGCTGGTGGCGTTCAGCTTCATCGTGCACGAGCCCAGCGGGATCATGGTGCGGTCCAGCGCCAGGTCCTTGTCGGCCAGCATGCGCAGGTAGCGCAGCATCTCGTGCTCGGCGTGGTGCGTGTTGAACACCGGGTGCGTCAGGTAGGCGCTCTGGCGCGCGAGGCCGGCCGGGAACACGTCGGCAACCGAGGCTTCGATCGCGTCGAACGTCAGCGAGGCCGGCAGCGGCTTGCCGTGCGAGAAGATTTCCCACAGCGCCACCACGTCGTCGCGCGTGGCGGTCTCGTCGAGCGACACGCCGATGCGCGTCGCGCCGGCATGGCGCAGGTTGATGCCGCGCGCGGTCGCGGCGGCGTGGATCGCGTCGGTGTTGAAGCCGGTCTCGAACGTCAGCGTGTCGAAGAACGTGGCGTTGGTGCGCGCGAAGCCGAGCGTCTGCAGGCCGGCGGCCAGCGTGGCAGTCAGGCGATGCACGCGCTGCGCGATGCGCTTGAGGCCCTGCGGGCCGTGGTACACGGCGTACATCGACGCCATCACGGCCAGCAGCACCTGCGCGGTACAGATATTGGAGGTGGCCTTCTCGCGGCGGATATGCTGCTCGCGCGTCTGCAGGGCCAGGCGGTAGGCCTTGTTGCCCTGCGCGTCGATGGTCACGCCGACCAGGCGGCCCGGCATCGAGCGCTTGAACGCATCCTTCACCGCCATATAGCCCGCGTGCGGGCCGCCGAAACCGAGCGGCACGCCAAAGCGCTGCGAGTTGCCCACGGCCACGTCGGCGCCCCATTCGCCCGGCGCGGCGATCAGCGTCAGCGCCAGCAGGTCGGCGGCAGCCACCACGAGGCCGCCGGCGGCGTGCACGGCGTCGGCGATGGCGCGGTAGTCGGTCACGTCGCCGTTGACGCCCGGGTACTGCAGCAGTACGCCGAAGGCGTGGGCCGAGGCCGCATCGGCGGCCGGGCCGACCTTCACCTCGATGCCCAGCGGCTTGGCGCGCGTGCGTACCACTTCCAGCGTCTGCGGCAGGACGTCGTCGGCCACGTAGAAGGTGTTCGACGCGTGCTTGTTCACGCGCTGCAGCAGCGTCATGGCTTCGGCCGCGGCGGTGCCTTCGTCCAGCATCGACGCGTTGGCGATATCGAGGCCGGTCAGGTCCGTGACCATCTGCTGGAAGTTCAGCATGGCCTCCAGGCGGCCTTGCGAGATCTCGGGCTGGTAGGGCGTGTACGCGGTGTACCAGGCCGGGTTCTCGAAGATATTGCGCAGGACGACGGCGGGCGTCAGCGTGTTGTAGTAGCCCTGGCCGATAAAGCTCTTCAGGACCTTGTTCTTGCCAGCCAGCTTGCGCAGCTTCGCCAGTGCGGCTTCCTCGGCCAGCGGCTCGGTGAATTCGCCCATCGGCATGCCGTCGCGGCGGCGGATGGCTTCGGGGATCACGGCGTCGATCAGCGCGGCGCGGCTGTCGTAGCCGAGCACCTTGAGCATGTGCTGCTGTTCGGGCGTGTCGGGGCCGATATGGCGGGCGGCGAAGGCGTCGCGCGCCTCCAGTTCGGCCAGCGTGGGCCGGTTACCTTGGGCGGCGGTCATGGGAAGCGGGGCGTTCATGGCAAGAACCTCGTTGGGGGCGCGGTGGCAGGTGGTCAGCCATGCCGCCGCGCATCAATACAGTGGCCGGCCCGCGCAGGGCCGGCAGGCGCGGCGTCAGGCGCCGACGCTGGCCTTGTAGGCGTCGGCCGACATCAGGCCGTTGACGTCGTCGCTGTTGGCCGGCTTGAGCTTGAACAGCCACGCGTCGAAGGCGTTGGCGTTCACGCTTTCCGGCGCGGCCGTGGCGGCCTCGTTGACGGCGATGATTTCGCCGGCGACCGGGGCGTAGATGTCGGAAGCGGCCTTCACCGATTCCACCACGGCGAGTGCGTCGCCGGCGCCGACCGACTTGCCCACTTCGGGCAGTTCCAGGAAGACGATGTCGCCCAGCGCGTCCTGCGCGTGGTCGGTGATGCCGATGGTCAGGGTGCCGTCGGCTTCGACACGCACCCACTCGTGCGACTCGGTGTATTTCAGGTCAGCGGGGAAATTCATCAGGGTTCTCCGGATTCAGATTTGTTCTTGGTTCAGGCGCCTGCCATCGGTCGATGGGCCAGGCGCGACGGGCGACCGTTGCGTGGGCCGGGGCGTTGCCGCCTCAGCTCACGAGTGCCTTGCCATTACGCACAAACGGCAGTTTAACCACAGTCGCCGCGAGTTTGCGGTCGCGGATCTCTACCTGCACGGTGTCGCCCACCGCCACGCCCGCCGGCAGGCGCGCGAAAGCGATCGACTGCGACAGGGACGGGCTGAAGGTGCCGCTGGTGATTTCGCCATCACCGGCAGCGGTGATGACCTTCTGGTGCGCACGCAGCACGCCGCCCTTGTCGCGCAGGATCAGGCCCAGGAACTGCTGGCGCTGGCCGGCCGCGGCGAGTGCCGCCTTGCCGGTGAAATCGCGCTCGCTCTGCAGGTCTACGGTCCAGGCCAGGCCCGCGTCCAGCGGCGAGGTGTGGATGTCCATGTCCTGGCCGTACAGGTTCATGCCGGCTTCCAGGCGCAGCGTGTCGCGCGCGCCGAGCCCGGCCGGGCGCACGCCCGCCGTGTCGAGCTTTTCCCATACCGCGGCGACGTTCTCGGCGGGTATTACGAGTTCGAAGCCGTCTTCGCCGGTGTAGCCGGTACGCGCGACCATGATCTCGCCAACGGCCGGGTCCTGGACCAAGACGGCGTTGAAGGGCTTGAGGGCGTCGGACGGCTGGGTGGACGGGAAGGCGCTCCACACCTTGGCGCGGGCATTCGGGCCCTGCACGGCGACGATGGCCAGCGCCGGCACGCCGGCGGGTGCCACGTCGTCGCGGCGCGGGGTAATGGCCACGCCGCTGCCGGTGGCGTCGTTGCGCGCGCGGATCCATTCGATATCGCCGAGCGCGGTGCTGGCGTTGACCACCAGGCGGAAACGGTCCTCGGCGAAGAAATAGACGATCAGGTCATCGATCACGCCGCCTCGCTCGTCGAGCATGCACGAGTACAGCGCCTTGCCCGGCGTCTGCAGCTTGTCGACGTTGTTGGCGAGCAGGCCACGCAGGAAGCTTCGGGTATTCGGGCCGGCCAGGTCGACGACGCACATATGCGACACATCGAACATGCCCGCGTCGGTACGGACGGCGTGGTGTTCCTCGATCTGGGAGCCGTAGTTGACCGGCATGTCCCAGCCGCCGAAGTCGACCATGCGGGCGCCGAGCGCGCGGTGGATGGCGTTGAGGGGCGTGGCCTGGAGCGTCATGGGAATCCTCGGGGGCAATCTCGGTTGCGAAAACGAAAAAAGGGTCATCCGCCGCAACGCTTGCTTCGCTGGAATAGCGTCGCAATCCGCTGCGGCGGATGACCCCTCTGTCCTCGATACCTGAGAGATTACGAGGCGGCTCTGCCTGGTGGCAGGTCCGGTCCTCGCGCGCCCCTTCGGTGGGCACGCTCACCATTGCTGGCGGGTGCCGCTCTCCAGAGTGCGGCATGCATCGTGTGCATATTGCATGCCGATCCAAACGGTCCGTGGTGCCTGAGAGTTTTCGGGTGATACCCCTTCGGCGGCGCAGTGCTGTGCGCGCTCTCCCGGTCGGATGCGCGCAATGTACGGGAGGGTCCTGCCTTTGTCAACGCGGCAGGCCCGCCCGCTGCTACTACGCATTAGTGGTGGTGGTGGTTGTCGTCCGTGACCACGTTGCCGACCACGCCGCCCAGCGCGGCGCCGCCGAGGGTACCTACCGCACTACCGTTGGTGAGCACTGCACCGCCGACGCCGCCGGCGGCCGCGCCGATTGCGGTATTACGTTGCTTTGGCGTCATATCGGAACAACCGCCTGCCAGGGCAGCTACCGCCACGCCTACCAGTGTCGCCTTGCCAAGGGCTCGTAGAGTTCTCATGATTGGCTCCGGAAGTGATTTAAAATGGGCTCGGGGCAGATCGGAATCCATCCCGCCATATTGATTAGAAGCCGGCCCGCGGCATGGGTTTTGGGACTTACCAAGTGTTACCTCGGTAATATCCCCTGCAAGAAAATAGCGATTTCCGCTGACAGAAAGGCCACTGGCGGGCGTGTTAACATGGCCGGCTTCGCGCCCGCCGCCGGCATGTCTTGGCATGTTGCGTACCAGGCGCCTTCACTGCCCCGCCCACCCAGACACCCCACGCATGACCCACGGCCTGAACGCTGCCCAATCCGAAGCCGTCCGCTATCTGGACGGGCCCTGCCTCGTCCTTGCCGGCGCGGGTTCGGGCAAGACGCGCGTGATCACGCAGAAGATCGCGCACCTGATCGAAGACAAGGGCTTCGAGCCGCGCCACATCGCCGCCGTCACGTTTACGAACAAGGCGGCCAAGGAGATGCAGGAGCGCATCGGCAAGCTGATGGAAGGCAAGACCACGCGCGAGGGCAAGCGCCTGCCGCTCAAGCAGCTCACGGTCTGCACGTTCCACTCGCTGGGTGTGCAGATCCTGCGGCTTGAGGCCGAGCACGTGGGCCTCAAGCCGCAGTTCTCGATCATGGATTCGGACGACTGCTTCGGCCTGATTCAGGAGCAGCTCGGCACCACCGACAAGAAGCTGATCCGCGGCGTGCAGAGCACCATCTCGCTGTGGAAGAACGGCATGGTCGATCCGGAAGCGGCCATCGCGCAGGCGGCCAACGCCGACGAACACCAGGCCGCGCTGGTCTACCGCAACTACGTGGCCACGCTGAGTGCCTACCAGGCAGTGGATTTCGACGACCTGATCCGCCTGCCCGCCGAACTCTTCGCGCGCAACGAAACGGTGCAGCTCAAGTGGCAGAACCGCTTGCGCTACTTCCTGGTCGACGAATACCAGGACACCAACGCCTGCCAGTACCAGCTGCTCAAGCTGCTGGCGGGCGGATCGCACCTGCGCGCGCCGGCGTTCACGGCGGTGGGCGACGACGACCAGGCCATCTACGGCTGGCGCGGCGCCACGCTGGACAACCTGCGCCTGCTGCAGACCGATTTTCCTGACCTCAAGGTCGTCAAGCTGGAGCAGAACTACCGCTCCACGGTGCGCATCCTGGAGGCGGCCAATTCGGTCATCGCCAACAACCCGAAGCTGTTCGACAAGAAGCTGTGGAGCGAGCACGGCATGGGCGACCCGATCGCCATCCATCCGATGAACGACGAGGAGCACGAGGCCGAATCCGTGGTGTTCCGCCTGTCCGCGCACAAGTTCGAGCGCCGCGCGCAGTTCCGCGACTACGCCATCCTGTACCGCGGCAACCACCAGGCGCGGCTGTTCGAGCAGATCCTGCGGCGCGAACGCATTCCGTACGTGCTCTCAGGCGGCCAGAGCTTCTTCGACAAGGCCGAGATCAAGGACATCTGTGCGTACCTGCGGCTGATCGCCAACCCGGACGACGATCCCGCCTTCATCCGCGCCATCACCACGCCGCGCCGCGGCATCGGCAACACTACGCTCGAAGTGCTGGGCACGTTCGCGGGCCAGGCCAAGGTCTCGCTGTTCGAGGCGGCCATGATGGGCGGCATCGAAGCCAGGCTGCAGCCGCGCCAGCTGGAGCCTTTGCGCGTGTTCTGCGAATCGATGGTGCGCCTGGCCGACCGCGCGACCAAGGACCCGGCCAGCGTGGTGCTCGACGACATGATGGCAGGCATCCACTACGAGGCCTACCTGTATGACGCGTTCGACGAACGCCAGGCCCAGTCGCGCTGGACCAATACGCTGGAGTTCCTCGACTGGCTCAAGCGCAAGGGTACGCGGCCCGAGCCGGAGGGCGAGGGCGAAGCCACCGGCTTCGACAATGCGGACGGCTTCGGCAATGAAGGCAAGAACCTGCTCGAACTGACCCAGACCGTGGCGCTGATGAGCATGCTGGAGGGGCGCGAGGAAGACCCCGACGCGGTGCGCCTGTCGACCCTGCACGCGTCCAAGGGCCTGGAGTATCCGCACGTGTTCCTGGTCGGCGTGGAAGAGGGCATCCTGCCTCACTGCCGCGAGGACGAGGACATGGGCGACGAGAAGATCGAGGAGGAGCGGCGCCTGATGTACGTGGGTATCACGCGTGCCCAGCGCAGCCTGCATATCAGCTGGTGCAAGAAACGCAAGCGCGCGCGGGAAACCTATTCCTGCGAGCCTTCGCGTTTCATTGGCGAGATGAAGCTGGAAGAAGCGCCTGCGCCGAAGGACGAAACGCCGGCGATGAGTCCCAAGGATCGGCTCGGTGCGCTGAAGGCCTTGCTCGGCAATGGCGGCAAGGCGGCGCAGGGTTGAGCGCTGCGCCAGGCAACATTGCCGATACAAAGCGATACCAGCGGGACATGACCCACGTGCCGGCCCGGACCTAATATTTCCCGGCGTTGGCGCGGCGTTGTCCTGTGCCGGCGCCAGGCGGCGACGCCAGGTTCTTCCCTACCATTTTTTTCCACGCTGGCCCCCGGTACGGGTTGTACCGGGGGCGTTTTTTTTGGTGACCCAGGCAGAGCACCGCTGCGGCTGGCGCTGCCCGTGTATCGGACCTGATACAAAGGCGCCACAGGGCCGGCATGCCGAACTGGTAAAGTGGGCGGCCGCATTCCCCTGTGGCCGGCACCGCGTGAATACCGCGTACTGCCGGTCCGTGCCCGCATCGCCACACCGCCTCATGGATTTCGCTCCCAGCCTTCCAACCCGCCTGCTGGTCGTCGACGACGACCCCCAGATCCGCACCATGCTCGCCGGGTATCTGTCCACGTTCGGCATGCAGGCCGACGGCGTCGAAGGCGGGGCGCAGATGCGGCGGGCCATGGCCGCGGGCGACTACGACCTGGTCATCCTCGATCTGTCGCTGCCGGGCGAAAGCGGCCTGGACCTGTGCCGTGAACTGCGCGCGCAGACCGATGTGGCGGTGATCATGCTGACGGCGCGCGCCGAACTGGCCGACCGGGTCGTCGGCCTGGAGGTAGGCGCGGACGACTACGTCACCAAGCCGTTCGAGATGCGCGAACTCGTGGCCCGCATCCACACGGTGCTGCGCCGCAGCCGTGGCGACGCGCGCCGCGCGGCCGCGGCACCCGGCGGCCACGAACTGCGTTTCGGCGACTGGCGGCTCAACACGATGCTGCGCCAGCTGGTCGATGGCGATGACGTGGTGGTGCCGCTTTCCAATGCCGAATTCCGCCTGCTGCTGACGTTCATCGAGCATCCGAACCGGGTGCTCGACCGCGAACTCCTGATCAACCAGGCGCGCGGCCGCGGCCTGGATGTCTTCGACCGCAGCATCGACCTGCTGGTCTCCCGGCTGCGCCAGAAACTGCGCGACGACCCGCGCGATCCCGCGCTGATCCGCACCGTGCGCGGCGAAGGCTACGTGTTCACCACGACGCCCGAGCGCTGAAGCGATGGGTCGCTTCGCGCGCTACGATTCGATGTTCCTGCGGCTGTTCCTGGTGATGGCCGCGATCATGCTGGGCGTGCACGTGCTCGGCGTGACCGTGATCGAAAGCCTGTTCCCGCGACCGGGCGCGCACCATGGCGCGCACGATGCGCGAGGCAATCCGCCGCCTGCGCCGCCGTTCCCGCGGGGAGGCCCACCGCCGCCACCACCGCCGCCGCGCGGCATCTGGCCACCGCACCTGGGCATGCTGTTCCAGCTCGGTGCCATCGTGGCGGCGTCGTGGGCCGGCGCCCGCCTGCTGGCGCGGCCGGTGCAGCAGCTCGCCAGCGGGGCGGGGCGCCTTGCGCAGGACGTGCACGCGCCGCCGCTGGACGAGTACACCGGCCCGGCCGAGGCGCGTGCGGCCGCGCAGGCCTTCAACCATATGCAGCAGCGCATCCGCATGCAGCTTGCGCAGCAGTCGCGCTTCCTGGCCGCGGTCTCGCACGACCTGCGCACGCCGCTTACGCGCATGAGCCTGCGCCTCGAGGGGATTGGCGACAACCCGGTGCGCTACCGGCTGCGCCAGGACCTGGCCGAGATGAATGGGCTGATCGATGCCACGCTCTACTACCTGCGCGACCGCGACGAAGCGGCGGGCCCGCGCCAGCGCGTCGACGTGCTGGCGCTGTTGCAGGCGATCGTCGATGACGCGGCCGAGCTTGGCCACGACGTGACGCTGAGCGGCCAGGCGGCGCCGCTGCTCGCGTATCCGGCGGAGTTGCGGCGCGCGGTGGTCAACCTGGTCGAGAACGCTCAGCGCTATGGCGAACGCGCGCATATCGTCCTGACGGACAGCGCGCAGCGCGTGCTGATCGATATCAGCGACGAAGGTCCCGGCATTCCGCCCGCGGAGCTGTCGCGCGTGCTGGAGCCGTTCTACCGGCTCGAGTCGTCGCGCAGTCGTGCTACCGGCGGCGTGGGCATGGGCCTGTCGATCGCCGCCGATATCGTGGCCCGCCACGGCGGGGAACTGATCCTTGCCAACCGTGAGACCGGCGGCCTGCGCGTGCGTATGGACTTACCGCGCGCCTGAAGCGGCGAGCTGCACGTAGCGCGAGCCGCGCTGCCCCTGCGTGAAATCGAGCGCGAAGTCGCCCACGTCGACGCGGGTCTGCAACGCGCGCCGCAATTCCACCGCGCCGTTGCCGCGCCACGCACCCAAGGCGCGTACCAGCCACGCCGCGCCGATATAGCCGGCGATGGTCGCGGGCGAGGGCGGCTCATCCAGGTATTGCTTCATGCGGGCCACGTGCTCCTTGACCACGCGCAGCGTGGCGGCCTGCGGGCCGGGCGCGACCTGCGTCAGCACCATGCCGCCCGGGTAACCCGCGCCGAGCACTTCGCGCGCCACCGCCGGGCTGACCGCGGACAGCCCGACCAGGAATCCGTACCAGCCCTGCGCGGCCAAGGCCCGGCCCAGGCCCGCGTAGGCAAGCGTGTCACCCGCCACGATCACCGCGCCCGGCCGTTGCGTCGCGATGCTGCGCGCGGCGGCGTCCGGGTTGCCGCCCAGCGGCACCGCGCGGGTGCCCATCGTGGATTCCAGCCCGGCTAGCCACGATGCGCCGTTGCCGGACGCGGTGGCTGCGAATTCCGCCGAAACCGCCAGCGCCACGCGGGTCAGCCCATAGTCGCGCAGTTGCTTGACCGCAGTGTCGAGTTCGGCCTGGTAGTCGGCGCGCGTGAACCAGACGTTGTCCGCGTTCAGGGCAAGGCCCGAGAGCGGCGCCACGATCTGCACGCCGCGCCGGTGCAGTTCGGGCGAGGCCGCCAGCGCCGGCAGCAGCCGGTCTCCGGGGCCGAACAGCAACTCGGCATGCTCGCCATCGGCGAGTGACAGCGCCTGCGCGAGCGCTGTGCGCGGATCGGCATCGGCGTCGCGCACGACATGCGCGATCCGCACCGGGCCACCCGCGGCGTTGGCCGCGTCGAACATGACCTTGGCGCCAGCCAGGTAGTCGCGCGCCAGGTCGGCCTGGGCGCCGCTACGGTCGAGCAGGTGGCCGACCACGACGGTGCGCCGCGCTGGCGACTGGGCCAGGGCCAGCGGCGCGGCGGCCAGTCCGCCGAGCGCGGCCATCAACTGGCGGCGACGCGGGGAGGCTGGCAGCGTTTCGCCGCGCAGCGACGGGTACGACAAACAGTGCAGGATCGAGGGCATGGGACGGGGGTGGCTGGGGGTCCGGGCGATGGCTGCCGGAGGTGCGGGGCGCAGCGTATCCCGCACTCATGACAGAAATGTGACGAAATGCCCCCGCTGACGAGGGGTCCGGCCGGGCATGGCCGGGCGTTGTGACCGTCGTGCTTGACGCGCGTCAATTCCCTACCGGCATCGCGGAACTAGCATGGATCGTCAAACTCCCCGACAAGTCCGCCCCCATGCACACGCACACCACGCCATCCGCGGCGCTCGACCGCCGCGCCCTGTCTGATTTCCGCGCGCTGGCCGGCCGTATCGACGGCAACGGCCCGCGCTACACGTCCTACCCGACGGCCGACCGCTTCCACGGCGGCCTCGACGAATCCGCCTATCACGCCGCGCTGGCCGACTGCCGCGCCGCGGCGCCGGCTCCGTTGTCGCTGTATCTGCACATCCCGTTCTGCGAGAACATCTGCTACTACTGCGGCTGCAACAAGGTCATCACGCGCGACCATGGGCGCAGCGCCAAGTACGTGAGCTACCTCGGCCGGGAAATGGCGTTGACCGCGGCACACCTTGGCGGGCGCAGACAGGTGCTGCAATCGCACTGGGGTGGTGGCACGCCGACCTTCCTGAACCCCGCTGAAATGCGACGCGTGATGGCATCGCTGCACGAGCATTTCGACCTGCCGGCCGACGGCGAGCACTCGATCGAGATCGATCCGCGCCGGGTCGACTTCGAACGCATGGCGTTGCTCGCCGAACTCGGCTTCAACCGCGTCAGCCTGGGTGTGCAGGATTTCGATCCTGAAGTGCAGCAGGCCATTCACCGCATCCAGCCGTTCGAGGAAACCCGCGCCGTGGTCGACGCCTCGCGCGAACTTGGGTTCCGCTCGGTCAGCCTGGACCTGATCTACGGGCTGCCGCACCAGACTACGGCGCGCTTCAATGCGACCGTGGAGCGGGTACTGACGCTGCGGCCCGACCGGCTCTCCGTCTACAGCTACGCACACCTGCCGCATGTCTTCAAGCCGCAGCGCCGCATCGACGAAAACGCCTTGCCGAGCGCGGGCGAGAAGCTCGATATCCTGGTCTCCACGATCGAACGCCTGACCGCCGCTGGCTACGTCTACATCGGCATGGACCATTTCGCGCTGCCCGACGACGACCTCGCCGTGGCCCAGCGAGAGGGCAGGCTGCAGCGCAATTTCCAGGGCTATTCGACGCATGCCGGCTATGACCAGCTCGGCTTCGGCATTTCCGCGATCGGAGCCGTGGCGGGGCGCTACGTGCAGAGCGCGCGCACGCTCGACGACTACTACGCCGCGCTCGACGCCGGCCGTCTGCCGGTCATGCGGGGCTTCACGATGGCATCCGACGACCGCCTGCGCCGCGAGATCATCGGGGCGCTGATGTGCAATGGCGTGCTCGACATCGCGCAGATCGAGGCACGCCATGGCATCGATTTCGCGAGCACGTTCGCCGCCGAACTCGCGGACCTCGACCGGCTCGGCGCCGATGGCCTGGTCCGTCGCGAGCCGGGCCGCATCGAGGTGACCATGCTGGGCCGCCTGCTCGTGCGCCGCGTCGCCATGGTGTTCGACCGCTACCTGCGCGAAGACGCCGCCCGGCCGCCTGCCGCGCAGCCGGCCGCCAACGACGGCGCCCAGCCGGTGCGGTTCGTGCCGCGATATTCCCGCGTGGTCTGAACTGACGGCGCCGCTTCAGGAGCGCGACCGACAGGCGAAAAAAAGCCCGCGAACCAGTCGCGGGCTTTTTTGCATGCGCGCGGTCTTACTTGGCAGCGCTGGCCATGTAATCGGCGGCGGCGAGCACGTCGGCATCGGGACCGGCGTAGCCACCCTTCGGCGGCATCACGCCCTTGCCCTTCAGCGCGAAGTTGTGGACAGCATCCATGCCTTCCTTCAGGCGCGGCGCCCAGGCGGCCTTGTCGCCGAACTTGGGAGCACCGGCAACGCCGGCAGCGTGGCACGCGGCGCAGACCTGGTCATAGACCTTCTTGCCCACATCGGCGGAAGCCGCGGCAGGCGCTGCGGCCGGAGCCGGTGCCGCGGCGGCGGGAGCGGCTGCAGGAGCCGGGGCTGCGGCAGCAGCAGGTGCGGCACCAGCGTCCGCGGCTGCGGCAGTCGCCGGAGCGGCGGCGGCAGGGGCTGCGGGCTCGGGGAACTTGGCACCGCCGGCGTCGGCCATGTAGACCACGGCGCGGCCCAGTTCGTAGTCGGAGTAGTCGTCCGGCGTGGTGCCCGCACGGGCCTGCATGGCGCCCTTGCCGTTCAGCAAGGACTTCATCAGGCCGTCGAAGCCCTGGCCGATGCGGCCGGCCCAGTCGCCGGCGTTGCTGTACTTCGGCGCACCCGCCGCGCCCGTGGCGTGGCAGGCCGCGCAGACTTCCTTGTAGACCTGCTCGCCGGTCTTGAAGACGCGCGGTGCGTTGGCGTCCTTGATCTCGAGCGATGCGACCGGCTTGATGCGGTCGTTGATGGCTTCCGCCGTGGTGACGGAACCGGCGCCTTCCTTGGAGCCGTGGCCGACAAAGTTGACCAGCAGGATGATCACGATGATCGGGACCAGGAACGCAGCGATCACCACTGCGATCAGCTGCTTCGGTGTCTTGATGGGAGACTCGTGTTCGTCGTGTTGGTGTTGGACGTCGCTCATACAGAACTCTCAGTTTTGCAGGAAACCTTCAGCCGCTCACGCTCGGCTTGATTTATCGGGCCCTTGAACGCCTGGGTCCTTCTGATTGCGTGGTTCAGTACTGTCCCCCGTTTGCCAACGCGGTGCCGCTGCGTCTTGACGGAAATAGCTCGCGATTATAGCCCCAAAGGCCTCATGGCAGGGCCAAAAGAGACGGTTCCGAGACGTTCGGCGAAGCGCGGGGATCCCCGCGCATGGACGCATCGCGGCAAACGCGGTATCCTATGCGACTTTCCAGCGGCGGCATTCGCCCGCCGCACCGGTTGCACCGCGTGGCAGTACCTGCCGCCAGTGCCAGACCACTTTCTGCGCGCCCGTAGCTCAATGGATAGAGTACTGCCCTCCGAAGGCAGGGGTTGCTGGTTCGATCCCAGCCGGGCGCGCCAAATTTCCACGACGTTTCCTGCGTTTCCGCGTTTTGGCGCCAGGGCCGGCTGCACCTGGGCAAGGGCCGAATTTCGCGCTCGCCGGGCAGTTCCGTCGTCCAACTCCGCACACGCCCCTTTGTGACACTTTTCGCAAAGCGCTTAAATCCGACCTCAGAATGTTTCAATTGTCTTCATCGGGGAGGGGACATAAAGTGCCACTGAGGCCTCCCCCTGCAGAACGCTCCCCGTTTCTGACAGGACATTGCAAAGCGCGGCAGCATGTCCGCGCTTCTTTTTTGCCAGCCTCCTGCCCCGACGGCGAAGACCGCCACGGGTAGCAGGGTTCGCCCCGTCGTTGCCTCGCACGACAGGAAGTCAGCCGGGCTGGAAGCCAATGATGAGCCGGGCCTGGGCGAGAGGCAGGCAGAGACTGTGTGGATCGACGACGATCCGCTCGCGCGGATGCAGTGGGTCCGCGCCTTCAACCGCCGGGTCATCGGGCAAAGCCGGCGCCTGATGATGGAGAGCATCATCTTGCTGGCGAGGATTGGATTGTGCTGAGCGGCAACGGCCAGGCATCGGTGCCTGGGCATTCCAGGCACGACTCACGGACGCATGGCAGCGTCCCGGCTCAGGGTATTGCGCCGCGGCGACTGACCGTGCCGCGGCTGCGCGCTTGGAAGCCCCGGCGGTCAATACCGCTGCTGCTCGTTGCGTCCCTTGATATTGCCCGCCACACCGCCCGCCACCGCGCCGATGGCCGCACCGGTCCAGCCGCTGCCGCCTGCGATGGCGGCAATGCCGGCGCCGGCCGCGGCACCGATGGCCGCTCCCGAAACCGTACCTTGCTGCTCCGGCGACATACCCGTGCATGCGGCAACACTGGCCACCGCCAGCGCTGCGCCGATCCATTGAAGTCGTTTCATGGTCTCGCCTTACTTCTTGCCCTGCAGTCCAGGCACCACCATCTCGAACCAGATGGTCTCGAGCACCGGCCGCTGCAGGCGGTCGGGGTGGGCGGCATACCAGCGGTCGAGGCCGTCGCGGACCGAATCCAGCGTATGGCCTTTCAAGCCGCGCGCCAGGCGCGGCACGATGGTTTGCGTGTCGGGTGGGACATTGCCGGCGTGGTAGGCGACATCGACCTGCACGACATTGGCGATGCCGACCAGATAGGCCTTCTTCATCTGCTCCGTCGACTCGGTCCATTGCTTGCCCGTCACCAGCGGAACCTCGTCGGCACTGGCCATGCCGGATGCCATGGTAAGCGCCATGCACGCCACGGTCGTCCACGCGCGCAGTTTCTGCCTTGTTGTCATTGCACACTCCCGTGCGGACCGGGATGCGCGGCGGCCCGCCTTACCGTCGCGCCTGTTTCCGCCCGGCGGGTGCCGGCTGGCGCGCTTTCATATTAGTCGCTATTCCAGTGATCGCTACGCCGCCGTGCACCGCCCCTCGGCGATGCAGGCGCAAGATGGCGAGCCCTTCGCGCGGCTCCGGAGCGCAGGACACGTGTCGCGGCTGTAACGGATTGTCCATCCGCGCCGGGGTAACGCTGCGTCACAACCCGCGTTGTTTTGGCGCCGTGGCGCGGCTGCCGGGTAAAGCGGGTGCATCACGGTTGAAACAATTCGGCCTGATTCCAAGAATGCATTGGCGTGCACGCATCGCAACAGGTGTCCAGTCGGTGCGCCGGCGCACATGGCGCGCAATTTGCGTCACTGAACCCCTGGACGGGCCGCCAAGGCCCCTGTCCCGCTTGTGCATGGCGGCCCCGGGATGTCGATGCGGAGGTTCGCCATGCCTGCAATTTCGAAAGACCTGCTTGCGTCACTGCGCACGGCCGTGCGCGGGAAGGTGTTGCTGCCCGGCGATCCCGGCTACGACGAGTCGCGCGCGATCTGGAATGCCATGGTGGACAAGCGCCCCGCGTTGGTGGTGCAGTGCGCCGGGGTGGCCGACATCGAGGCAGCGGTGGCATTTGCGCGCGACAACGGCCTGCTGCTCGCGGTGCGCGGCGGCGGCCACAACATCGCCGGCAAGGCGCTGTGCGATGACGGCCTTGTCATCGACCTGACTGCCATGCGCGCCGTCCATATCGACACCGGTACACGGCGCGCCTGGGTGGAGCCTGGCGCGCTGCTGGCCGACTTCGACCACGAGGCCCAGGCTTGTGGGCTGGCGACGCCGCTGGGCATCAACTCGACCACGGGTGTGGCCGGGCTGACGCTTGGCGGCGGCTTCGGCTGGCTCACGCGCAAGTACGGCATGACTGTGGATAACCTGCTCTCGGCGCAGGTCGTGACCGCCAATGGCCAGCGCCTTCACGCGAGCGAGCAGGAGCACTCCGACCTGTTCTGGGCCCTGCGCGGCGGCGGCGGCAACTTCGGCGTGGTGACGCTGTTCGAATTCCGGCTGCACGCCGTCGGGCCGCAGATCCTGGCCGGGCTGCTGGTGTTCCCGGCGGCGGAAGGCCGTGCGGTGCTCAGCGAGTACCGCATGTTCACCGAAACCATGCCGGAAGACCTCAATATCTGGGTCGTGTTGCGCAAGGCGCCGCCGCTGCCTTTCCTGCCGACCGCGGTCCACGGCACCGACGTGGTGGTGCTGGCCGTGTTCTACGCGGGCGATCCGGCGCAGGGCGAGCCGTTGCTCGCGCCGTTGCGCGGCTTCGGCACGCTGCTGGGCGAGCATGTCGGCGCCATGCCCTACGTGGCCTGGCAGCAGGCGTTCGACCCGCTGCTGACGCCGGGCGCGCGCAACTACTGGAAATCGCACAACTTCACGCAGCTGCCGGACGAGGCCATCGAAGCGATGATCGATTACTCCGGCCGCCTGCCTTCGCCGCACTCCGAGATCTTCATCGGCCATGTCGGCGGGCGGGCCGGCACCGTCGCCGCGGATGCCACTGCTTACCACCACCGGGATGCGCGCTTCGTCATGAACGTGCATACGCGCTGGGAAAGTCCGGGCGAGGACGCCGCCTGCGTGGCATGGGCACGCGACTTCTTCCGCGCCACGGAGCCCTATGCCACGGGAGGCGTGTACGTGAACTTCCTGACCGAGGATGAAGCGGGGCGCATCGGCGCGGCCTATGGCGCCAACTTCGAACGCTTGTCGCGCATCAAGCAGAAGTACGATCCGGACAACCTGTTCCGCGTGAACCAGAACATCGCGCCCGCTGCCTAGGGCAGACCCTAGAGGAATTTCCCGGGCATGCGCCTTGTTATGATGCGCGCATGTCCGGCGAATTCCTCATCCCCCACCACGAGTACGACGTCACCGCGATCCGCGCGCAGGGCGCGGGGGGACAAAACATCAACAAGGTGTCCAACGCGGTGCACCTGCGCTACGACGTGCGTGCGTCTTCGCTCGCGCCGGACCACAAGGAGCGCCTGCTGCAACTGCATGACCACCGCATCACGCGTGACGGGGTGGTGGTCATCAAGGCCCAGCAGCACCGCAGCCTGGAACTGAACCGCGACGATGCCATCCGGCGCCTGCATGAACTGGTGCTCAGCGTGGCGACACCGCCGCGCACGCGCCGCCCGACACGTCCGACACTCGCTTCACGCAAGCGGCGCCTCGAAGGCAAGAACCAGCGCAGCCAGGTGAAGGCGCAGCGCGCCCGCGTCACGGAGTGAGCGCGGGCAGCCTGCTGCTTGCGGGCACCTTGTTAGCGATGGGCCGCCGATAGGCCGGGAAATAGCCATGGAGATCGCCGGCCGAAGCCGTGCGGCCCACCGACAGGGCATGGTATGCCTCCCGGTTGACGATCACGCGCTGCGTGCTGAACATATGCGTGTCCGGCGAGAATCCGCGCTTGAACTCGAGCAACGAATCGGACGCGGAACCGAGTCCGCCGCCAAGATGCAGCCGCGAGAAGCCATGCATGCGGCCCCATTCGCGGGCGGTGTGGATGATGATCTTGGTCGGCTGGCGATGGCGGTAGTCCCAGTCCGACCCCGACAGGTGGTACTGCATGATGCGTGACTGCCGCGCGAGCGTGAACAGCGCTCCACCGATGACATGGCCCGCCTCCTCGGCGACGAACAACAGCAGGTCGTCGCCGAGCCCGTCCACGAGCGAACGGTAGTACTGCCTGTCGAAAAAGTAGTAATCCGTCGCGCAGCGGCGCGTCATGGTCTGGTTGTAGAGCTCGATGAAGCGCGACAGCGTGTCGAATTCCCGGTCCAGCCGCACCGTCACACCCGCGCGCCGGGCCCGGTTGATGCCGAGCTTGTGGCGCGACTGCGTTTCCTGCCAGAGTTTTTCGGGCGGCTTGCACAGGTCGATCGACACCGTCAGGCCCTGTTCGAGCACCAGCCCGAGCGAACTCTTCCAATGCTTGTTGAGCAGCGGGTGCAGGCGCAGGAAGCAGGACACGCAGCCGGCTTCGCGCAATATGTCCATCGCGGCACGGAACGCGGCATCCGCGAATTCCGCGGGCGCCCCCCTGCTCACGAGCGGGCCGCCGTATCCGTAGGCCGAGGTGGCATCCCACAGGCACGCGGTGAGATTGCGGCGGACCAAGGGAATGAGCAACGCGTGGGAGCCGCTCGTCACGTGCACGGCTAAAGCGCGTCCCCCATCGCTGCGCTCGGCGGCCTTCATCCAGGCTGGCGTGTGATGGCAATCATGGCTGCAGCGCTCCAGGGCGGCGCGCCACGCGGTACTGGTAGTGTCCAACAGCTTCGCTTGCATCTCTCGCCCCCTGACAGGATGCCTGCGGTGTCCGCCCGGGGCCGCCGTGGCCCTCCTGGACGGGTCGCAGCGATGGATCGGATTTCAGCGTGCCGACTGCAGCGCGGCGATGCGCTGCTCGATCGGCGGATGGCTTGATAACAGCGCCACCCACGATTTCCCTCCGGCAATGCCCATGGCCTGCATGTTCTGCGGCAGGCCGTCCGGCTCCTGGCCGCCCAGGCGGCGCAGCGCGGCGACCATCGGCGTCGGCGAGCCCATCAGGCCGGCCGCGCCCGCGTCGGCGCGGAATTCGCGGCGGCGCGAAAAGGCGGCGACGATGATGCTGGCCAGGATGCCGAAGACGATCTCGCAGACGATCACGGTGACCATGTAGCCAATGCCGGGCCCGCTCGACTCCTCATCGTTCTTGCGCAGCATCGAGTCGACGAAGTAGCCGACCACGCGCGCAAGGAAGATCACGAACGTGTTCACCACGCCCTGGATCAGCGTGAGCGTGACCATGTCGCCATTGGCCACGTGCGCCACTTCATGCGCGAGCACGGCTTCCACCTCGTCATGCGACATCGACTGCAGCAGGCCGGTGGAAACCGCCACCAGCGAGCTGTTCTTGGTCGCGCCGGTCGCAAACGCGTTGGGCTCGCCCTCGTAGATCGCCACTTCCGGCATCGGCAGCCCGGCCTTCTGCGACAGCTTCTGCACGGTCTGCACGAGCCACAGCTCGGTGCTGGTGCCCGGGTGCGTGATGACCTGCGCGCCGGTGGACCACTTGGCGATGGTCTTGGACATCAGCAGCGAGATAAAGGCGCCGCCGAAGCCCATCAGCGCGGCAAAGGCGAGCAGCATGCCGAGGTTGAGACCGTTGGCGGTCAGGAAGCGGTTCACGCCAAGGACGCTGGCGGTGATGCTGAGGACAAGCATGACGGCGAGGTTGGTCGCCAGGAAAAGCAGGACGCGTTTCATGAGAGTGGAAGACAGGACAACGGGATAGGCGCGGACGGGCCGCAGGCGCGCGCGGCGCCATAACGGCACGGCGCGCAGGAACGGTCATGCGCGGCGAATGCCGCGCAGGTGGGGATCAGCCGCGCGGAGGGCGCGGCAGGAGCGGAAGGTCGGGGTCCGGCAGGGCAGTTCCCGCGTAGCGCGGCGGCCCGGATTGGGCGGGACCGGCGGCAACGCGAAACTCGGGCGCGGGCAGAAGTTGCTCCGCGAGGTCGATGCCGGCTGGCGACGTCTCAGGCGCTTCGGCAAGGTCGGTCGGCGAAGTGCTGCAGGGCGCGGTACCTTCCGCCGCCTTGCATAATCCGGCCGGATGGCTGTTCGCATGCTGTGCGAGGTTGGCCGCAGCATCCGGTACGTACGCGACTGCACCGGCCCATGCCTGGAACGGCAGGAAGGCCAGCATCAGAACCAGCAGGAAGAGCCGGATGGTGCGCACGCGACAGCAAATTCATTGTGGACGCTACGAATTCTACAGGATGGTGCCGGCGTGCGCGGCGCCGTAATGATCGCTAGCCAACGATGCGCACGGCGGCCCGGGTGCCCCACCAGGCCGCCTCTTCGAACACCGACAGGCCAGACAAATCGGCGTGCGCAAACTGGATGGGCCCATCCACGGCGCGCAGCGCGGCCGTGCCGGTGTTGGCGAGAAAGCCCGGCAGCGGTGAAGCCATGGCATGGCCGCGTGCCGTGATCTCCACCCGGTCTGCGTGGCGCCAGAAGCCGCGGCCGTAGACTTCGCGCAGGTCGGTCACGGCATGGTCCATCAGTTCGGCAGGGCTGGCGTCGGCGAGCCAGCGCCGGATGGCGGCCGGCTCGCCGTGGTCGAGCGGGCAATAGGCCGTGAAGACCGTGCGCGCCGGCGGCGCCTGCCGGATCAGCTGGTGCGTCGCCACCACATAGCCCAGCGCGCGCGAGCCGTGGACGACGTTGTCCCAGGCCAGCGGCACGCCCGGCGCCTCCGCGGGAAAGCCGCGCAGGTAAAAGCTCGACACCAGCCAGGCCGCATGCGGCGGCAGATGGCGCGCCGGATCGAAACCGAAGCGCGCGAGCGGAGTCAGCCGTGCGGCCACATGCAGCGGCATCGCGCAGATCACGCGGCGGGCGCGCAGACGCAAGGTGCGCGGCGTGCCGTCGCCGTCGGCCATGCCCGTGCAGAGCACATCCACGCCTTCGCGCGATTCGTCGAGCCTGAGCGCCATGCCCGCGCGATGCCAGTCCGAGCGGCCCGTCAGCGCGTCGATGCGGTCCGTCAACTTCGACACCATGCCGTGCAACCCATCCGGCCAGGTCAGCACGGCGCCGTCCGCGGCGTTGCGGGCATGGCCACCGCGGCTCGCGAAGTAGTGCAGTCCCGCCCACGCCGACACGGCGCCGTAGCCCGCGCCGTAGTCATCGCGGCAGCAGTAGTCGGCATACGCATGCAAGGTGGGCGACGTGAAGCCTTCGTCGAGCAGCCACTGGCGGAAGGTGCGCGCATCGAGCGATGTCCACTTCGGGTCGCGCGAAGCGAGCGCGAGCGGGATCGCAAAGACCTTGCGTCCGTCATTGCCGTGCGCGTCCCGAAGCGCGCCGATGCGGGAGAAGAAGCGCGCATGCTGCTCGCGTTCGCCGGCATCGAGTGCCTCGGTCGGCAGCAGGCCGTCATGCCACTGGCCGTTGCGGAAGTGGCGCTCCTCGGGCGCATGCACGATGACGCGCTCATCGAAGCGCGGGCGGATGCCGAACGGATCCTGCTCGATCACGCCGACGTCGGCGAGCATCTCGCGCATATGGGTCGATTCCGCCGAAGGCAGCGGCAGGTAGTGCGCGCCGCGCGGAAAGCCCAGGTCGCCAAACTGCCCGGCCGCCGTGTTGCCGCCGAATTCGGGCCCGTCGATGACGATGAAATCGCGCAGTCCGGCGCGCGCGAGCTGCCAGGCCGCGGAAAGGCCCGCGGCACCGCTGCCGAGGATCGCGACCTCCGTGCGTAGCTCGCCGTCGGGCTGCGGCCACTGCGCGGCATCACGCAGGGCGTGGCCTTGTGCCATGCCGGGCCGCAGCACAACCGGGGCGGGCTCGTACAATCCGGCGCCGGACAGGAAGCGGCGCGAGGCATCGCCCAGCCTGTCGCAGCCGGCCACCGCGGCGGACGCGCCGACCAGGAACGTGCGGCGATCCATCACTGTGCGCCTGTCAACGTGTCAGCGGATGACATTGCCCCAGTCCCGCTCGAAGTCATGCACGAGCGACTGCTCGTTAAGCCGGTTCGCGTGGCCCGCGCGCGGCGCCATGTCCGGCGGGAAGCGGAACATCAGCGCGGTGCTGTCCGCATCCAGGAAGCGCATCGGCATGTCGTAGCGCGCGGGCGGCGTGTAGTCGCCGCGCTTGCCGGCGAGGATGAACCCCCATTCGCCGAACGACGGCACATAGGCGTGGTAGGGCCAGGTATGCAGGCCTGCTTCGCGCAGCGTCGCGTCGATGCCCCAGAACGAGCGCGGCGCGTAGTACGGCGAGGTGGACTGCACCACGGCATAGCCTTTCTCGGCGAGGTGCCGCGACAGCAGCCGGTACATCGGCACCGAGTACAGCTTGCCGAGTCCGAAGTTGGACGGGTCGGGCAGGTCGACGATGATCGCGTCGAACACCTCGGCGTTCTGCTCCATCCATTGCGCGGCATCGGCGTTGACCACCGTCACGCGCGCGTCGCGCAGCGAGTCCCGGTTGAGCGCGCGCAGCGGCGCGCTGTGCGAGAACAGCGTGGTCATGGCCGGGTCCAGGTCAACCAGCGTCACATGCTCGATCTGGCGATGGCGCAGGATCTCGCGCAGCGCCAGGCCGTCGCCGCCACCGATCACGAGCACGGTGCGCGCCCACGGCAGCGCCTGCAGCACGGGGTGCACCAGCGCCTCGTGGTAGCGGTGCTCGTCGCGCGAGGAAAACTGCAGGTTGCCGTTGATATAGAGACGAAGGTCGTCCTTCCAGCGCGTGATCACCAGGCGCTGGTAGGGCGTCGATTCGCTGTGGATGATCTCGTCGCCGAACAGCCCGCGCTCGGCCCAGTGCGTGAGCCGGTCGGAGCCGGCAAAGCCCGCGCCGAGCAGCGCGATCACCACCAGCGCGCGCATCGTGCGCAGCGGCACCTGTGGCAGCTCGTCGCGAAACAGGCGCGTGGTGTAGAGCGCCACGGCGGCGTTGAGCATGCCGAACAGGAAGCCTGTGCGCGACAGGCCCAGCCTCGGCGCCAGCACCAGCGGGAACACCAGCGACACCGCCAGCGCGCCCAGGTAATCGAACGTCAGCACGCGGCTGACCAGATCGCTGAAGGCGGCACGGCGCGCGTTGAGGATGCGCATGACCAGCGGGATCTCCATGCCCACCAGCACGCCGGTCAGGAACACCAGCGCGTACAGCGCCGTGCGGAACGGCGCCGACAGCCACGCGAACACCACGAACAGCAGAGCCGCCGAGATGCCGCCGAGCAGGCCCACCAGCACCTCGATGTCGATGAAGCGCGCGAGCACGTCCTCGTCCTTCACATAGCGCGACAGCCACGAGCCCACGCCCATGGCGAACAGGTAGCAGCCGATGATCGACGAGAACTGGAGGATGGAATCGCCCAGCAGGTAGCTGGACAGGGCGCCGGCGATCAGTTCGTAGCCAAGCCCGCAGGAGGCCACGATCAACACCGAAATGACAAGGGTACGGTCGCGCATCAGGCGGCGGTCTGGGGAATTTGCGAAGTTCGGGAGATCGGGCGGATGAGACTGCGGATATACTTGCGGCGCATTCGCGCGCTGCCGGCGCAATCGTAGTCAAATGTCCTCTGACGTGTCCCCCTATCCCATATCGGGTTCCATGTCGGGTTCCATATCGGGCCCCATGTCAGCGGACACCGGCGCTGTCGACAACCGCCAGGAAACAGCATGCAACCGATCTACGCCTACGCTCTGCACCTGCTGGCAAGCCTTGTACTGCTTGCCGTGTTCGTCGGAGTCTACACCAGGATCACGCCGTTCCACGAGTTCGCGCTGATCCGCCAGGGCAACATCGCGGCAGCGCTGTCGCTGGGCGGCGCGATCCTTGGATTCTGCTTCACGCTGTCGTCGTCGATCCAGCACAACGACACCTTTCCGACGTTCCTGATGTGGGCGGTCGGCGCCATGGTGGTGCAGGCGCTGGTCTACGCCGGCCTGACGCGCGCGCTGCCGGAAATGGACGCCGCCATCGAATCCGACAATATCGGCATGGGCGCCCTGATGGGCACCATCTCGGTCACCGTGGGCGCGATCAACGCGGCCTGCCTGTCCTGACATGCGCTTCGCTCGCATCCACGCCATAGGAGACCTGACATGAGCATCGGTTCTTTCATCAAGAAGCAGTTCATCGACATCCTCCAGTGGACGGAGGACACCGACGGCGTGCTGGCCTGGCGCCACCCGATGGAGGACATGGAAATCCAGTACGGCGGCAGCCTGACCGTGCGCGAGTCGCAGATGGCGGTGTTCGTCAACGAAGGCAAGATCGCCGACGTGTTCGGGCCCGGCATGTACAAGCTCACCACGCAGACGCTGCCGGTGCTGACCTACCTGAAGAACTGGGACAAGCTGTTCGAGTCGCCCTTCAAGTCCGATGTCTACTTCTTCAGCACGCGCCTGCAGATCGGCCGCAAGTGGGGCACGCCGCAAGCCATCACCATCCGCGACGCGGACTTCGGCATGGTGCGGCTGCGCGCGTTCGGCCTGTATTCGTACAAGGTCTCCGATCCGGCCAGGTTCTACAGCGAGATCAGCGGCACGCGCGCAGAATACACGCGCGATGAAGTGGAAGAGCAGCTGCGCAACCTGCTGATCGCCACCATGACCAACGCGCTCGGCGCGTCGTCGCTGCCGTTCCTCGACATGGCCGCCAACCAGGCGCTGATGTCGCAGACCATCCGCGAGCGGCTGGCGCCGGAGTTCGAGCGCTACGGCGTGGCGCTCGACAATTTCGCGGTCACCAATGTCTCGCTGCCGGAAGAGCTGCAGAAGGCCATCGACACGCGCATCTCGATGGGCATGATGGGGGATATGGCGAAGTACACGCAGTACCAGGTCGCCAGCTCGATCCCGCTGGCCGCGCAGAACGAGGGCGGTGTGGCGGGCCTGGGCGCCAGCCTGGCCGCGGGCGCGGTGATGGGGCAGGCCATGGCCGGCGGCCTGGCCGGTGCGGGGGCAGCGGGCGCGCCGGGCGTACCCGCTCCTGCGGTGCCGCCCACCGCTGCGGCTGCGGCTGCAGCTCCGGAGGATCCTGCCGCACGCCTGCAGAAGCTCAAGGAACTGCTGGACAAGAGCCTGATCACACAGGCCGAGTTCGACAGCGCCAAGGCGGAGATCCTGAAGAAGCTGGTCGGCTGACGGGACTGCATGCAACAGGTCAACTGTCCCGGTTGCGGCGCGGAGGTCGCGTTCCGTTCCTCCGCCGCCGTCATGGCCGTATGCGAGTACTGCCACAGCACGCTGGTCAAGGACGCCGAGTCCGTCAAGGACATCGGCAAGATGTCGGCCGTGCTCGAAGACTACACGCCGCTGCAGCTCCATGCGTCGGGCCAGTGGCAGGGGCAGGGCTTCACGCTGGTCGGGCGCATCCAGCTGCGCTACGAAGCCGGGCTGTGGAACGAGTGGTACCTGCTGTTCGACGACGGCAGCGACGGCTGGCTCGCCGATGCCTCGGGCCAGTACATGCTGACGCGCCGCGTCTCGCCGGAACAGGCGGCGGCCGCGCAGTTCGACCAGGCGCCGAAGTTCGAGTCGCTGAGCCCGGGTACCAGCCTGTTTTTTGACAAGCGCCGCTGGCTTGCCGGCGACGTGCGCACCGCGCGCTGCACCGGCGGCGAAGGCGAGCTGCCGTTCGTGGTCGGCGCGGGCTGGACCGCGCAGGTGGCCGACTTCCGCGATGAAGGCCGCTTCCTGACGCTCGACTACGCCGACGGCTATCCGCCGGCCGTCTACACGGGCCAGCTGGTCACGCTGGACCAGCTCAAGGCCCAGCTGCTGCGTGCCCCCGATGAAGTCGGCCGCACGGCGGACCGCTATCGCGGCAAGACCGTAGCGCTGGCCTGCCCGAACTGCGGCAGCCCGATCGCCTATCGCGCCGGCATGGCCAGCTTCGTGGTCTGTGGCAGCTGCCATAGTGAGGTGGACTGCACCACGTCCACCGCCATCGTTCTGGAAAAGCACAAGGAGCTGGAGGCGCTGAAAACCAGCCTGGCTCCGGGCGATGTCGGCAATATCGGCGGCAAGCCCCATGCCGTCCTCGGGCTGATGCAATGCACGGACAACGACGAGGACGAAGCGTCGACGTGGGTCGAGTACCTGCTCTTCAACGAGGAGCGCGGCATGTTCTGGCTGGTGGAGCAGGACGACGGCTGGGACAAGGTCGAAGTGCTCGACACCTGGCCGCGCATGGCCTCGGCGGACGTGGCCACGCTGCAAGGCAGGAACTTTCGCAAGGGCTTCGACTATCGCAGCGAAGTCCTCTATGCCGCGGGCACGTTCAACTGGCGCGTGCGCGTGGGCGACAGCACGCAGCTCACGGAGTTCGGCGCGCCCGCGCTGCGGCTCACGCGTGAAACGTCCGACACCGAGATTGTCTGGACGCGCTCGACCCGGGTCACGCGTACGCAGGTCGCGCAATGGTTCCCGGGCAACAAGGCGCTGGCCACGGCCGCCGCCCAGCCGGCTGCCGCCATGCGCAGGAAGCCGGACCACTCCGACCTGGCCTTCTGCCGCAAGGCGGCGAAGTGGTACGCGATTGTCCTGGCCATCCTCAATGTGCCGGTGGCACTGGTGAAGGACGGCGGCTGGGTCACGCTGGCCTTCGGCTTGCTGCTGCTGTGGGTACCGCTGTGGCTGGTGGGCCACTGGTCAGCCAAGGACTGATGACGTGCGACTTCTCTACCTGATCTACGGCCTGATCGTGCTGTTCGGCGCAACCTTCTACAACCTCGGTTCCGGCACCGACTACAAGTCCGGCGGCTCGGGCGGTTCCGGCCGCGTATGGGGCGGCAGCAGCGGCGGTGGCAGCTGGTCGTCGGGCGGCGGGCACAAGTGAGGCCGGCCCCGTGAACGCGCCGCAACTGCCGTGCCCGGCCGTGCTCGGCCGCCACCTGCTGCTCGACCTGCAAGGCGTCGCGCCGGCGTTGCTGACCGATGCGGTGCTGGTCGAGCGCGTACTGTACGCATCGGCACGGGCGGCCGGCGCGACGCCGGTGGATGCGCGCTTCCAGCACTTCGGACCGGGCCTTGGCGTGACGGGCGTGCTGCTGCTCAAGGAATCGCACATCAGCATCCATACATGGCCCGAGTACGGCTTCGCGGCTGTGGATATCTTCATGTGCGGCACGGCCAGGCCCGAACTGGCCGCGGAACATATCCGCGCCGCACTGGCGCCGCGCACGATGACGCTGCGCGACGAAGCACGCGGCATGAACGGGTGCCGCTGACGCCGCTCCGGCACGCGACCCGCTTCTGCGCTAGACTATGCAAAACGCCGTAGTCACTACAGAGATTCCAGTCCCATGCGAATCGGCGAACTCTCCCGGCACAGCGGTTGCGATGTTGAAACCATCCGCTACTACGAACGCGAAGGCGTGCTCGACGCGCCGCAGCGCGAGGACAACGGCTATCGCCGCTACGGCGACACCCACCTGATGCAGCTCAACTTCGTGCGGCACTGCCGTTCGCTGGGCATGAGCCTGTCGGACGTGCGCCGGCTGCGCGATTTCGAGCGCAACCCGTCGCAGGACTGTGACGACGTCAACGCCTTGCTGGACCGCCAGATCGAGCAGATCCACGCACAGCGCGTGGCGCTGGAAGCGCTGGAGAGCCAGCTGCGCGCCTTGCGCGAGACCTGCCACCACCAGCACCAGGCCGCCAGCGAATGCGGCATCCTGCAGAACCTGCAGCAGGCCGCGGCCGGCGCGCCGTGCGAATGCCACGCGCACGCAACGGGCCAGGCCAGCTGAAGCGCCGCCGATACCACCTGCCTGTGCTACGATGGCCGTTCCCGTTCCTGCACCACACCGGTGCTGATACGAGCAAAGCCTGAATTGCCGGATTCGCCAATCGACGTCTTGCCGTTGCCGCGATCCGTTCCGGGTTTCCTTTCCTGATCCTGATTCCTGTTATCCGCGTGACCGCCATGCCAGCCCGCCATTCGCTGCCCACCGCACCTGCCCGCCCCGCGCGGCAGGTACGCGCACGCGCCGGCGCACTGGCCACGCGCATGACGCCCCGCCGCCGGGTCAGCGCTCCGCCTGATCCCGCCCGGTTCCCAGCCTGACAGTCCCCACCAGGGCCCGGGCCGAACCGGGCTCGAGCCTCACGCCTGCGTCGTGACACCGAGGCGCCTTGCCGGCGCCGCGTGACGCTGCAACGCCGGCACTGATTTCACTGTTTCCTGATGTTCCCGCATGGGCCGTCGGCAATGCCGTCCGGTTGCCGTGCCGGGCCCAACCTGACCGCCACCGACCCCTGACGGAGGATTAGCCATGACGGCCACCAACCCGACCGCAACGACCCTCTACCTGACCGAACTCGACGTCACGCGCCTGGAGCGCATGGCCAGCCGCCCCGGCGCCGGCCAGATGGCCGATATGCTCGATGCGCTGCTCGCGCGCGCGGCAATCGTGGCGCCGCAGGAGATCCCGACCGATGTGGTCACCATGAACTCCCGCCTGGTCTGCGCACTGCAAGGCGACCCGGCGCCGCGCCAGTGGACGCTGGTCTACCCCGATGAAGCCGACTTCGATGCCGGCCGCCTGTCGGTGCTGTCGCCCGTGGGCCAGGCGCTGCTGGGCGCACGCGCGGGCCAGACCGTGAGCTACCGCATGCCCGATGGCCGCGAACAGCACGTGACGATCACCGGGATCACGTTCCAGCCGGAGGCCAGCGGCCAGTACACGCTTTGACCCTGTGGAACGGGCACCGCGCGGCATGCACGTGCGGGCCCGCATGCCCATGGGCGCGTCCCGTGCGGATGGCGATCCACACGCACCGTTCGTCAGCAGGTCCGTCGTTTCACGACTAACAACTCACCATTCGTCGCAGCGTCATTTCCGATGACGTAGCCAGTGACTAAGCTTCAGTCCGTGCTCACATCGCAACAAAGATTGCGTAGGGGCAAGAAGTTAGCTGCTCACACAAAGAAAGACGAAATCAGTTGAAGGAGTCCGAAATGATCGCCAAACGCATTCTTGGCGGCGCGTTCGTGCTGGCGGCCCTGGTCGCATCGGCCGCGTCGATCGCTGCGCCCGCCGCGACCAGCAAGGCTGGGAAGTTCGATGTCTACGCTGATGCACTGAAGGTGGGTAAGTTCGACCCGTTCGTGGACGGCACCAAGCAAGGCAAGTACGACGTCTACACCGACGGCGCGCGCAAGGACCGCTACAACCCTTACACGGACGGAGCGCGCACAGACCGCTTCAACCCTTATACGGACGGAGCAGCGGTATTTAGTGGCGAGATCTCGGCGAGCTCGACCGACAACTCGCGCACCGGCGACGGCTCGCTCTACGGCTACCGCGTCTGACGCACTCGCCAGGGTTCTCTCCAGAACCTGCAGCGGCCACCGAAGGTGGCCGCAAGTTTTCTCTCCCGCCTGCCCGGCTGACCTCCTCCTCCTTCTCTCTGCGCCGGGCAGGCGATTTTTCCCCCCATGATCACGACCTGACACCCACATCCGGTGCGGTGGCTGCCGTGCGTTCGTGCAATCGTGCGTGCGTGCGCTTCGTCGCGCAGTGCCTCTTGCCATCCACGCATGGCGCAACGGGATCGCCAGCGTGCCCGGCACGGTGGCGACAGGGACTATGTTGCGAACAACGTCCGCATCACACTTGACGGGTCAGAGCTGGCGCGCGGCGAAGGTATCGCACTTGCGGATATCACCCGTGGTCAGGCCCTGGCGCAGCCAGCGCACGCGCTGCTCGCTGGTGCCGTGGGTGAAAGCTTCCGGCACCACATAGCCTTGCGCCTGCTTCTGCAGCCGGTCGTCGCCGATGGCGGCGGCGGCCTTCAGGCCTTCCTCGATATCGCCCGGCTCCAGCAGCTGCTGGTTGGCGCGCTGCGCGTTGGCGGCCCAGACGCCGGCCAGGCAGTCGGCCTGCAACTCCATGCGCACCGAAAGCTGGTTGGCCTGCGCCTCGCCCATGCGCCGGCGCGCGGCATCGACCTTGTCGGAGACGCCCAGCAGGTTTTGCACATGGTGGCCGATCTCGTGCGCGATCACATATGCCTGCGCGAAATCGCCGCCCGCGCCGAAGCGCCGGCGCAGCTCGTCATAGAAAGCCAGGTCGATATAGACCTTGTGATCCCCGGGGCAGTAGAACGGGCCCATGGCCGATTGCCCCGTACCGCACGCGGTCGGTGTCACGCGCGAGAACAGCACCAGCTTGGGCGGCTCGTAGCGGCGGTTCAGCTCGGTCTCGAAGATGTGCTCCCATGTCCGCTCGGTATTGCCCAGGACCTTGCTCGTGAACACCGTCAGCTGGTCATTGGCCGGCGGCCGGTTGGCCTGTTGCTGCGGCTGGGGTGCCTGCTGGCCCTGCAGCACCGACGCGCCCTGCATGATGACCGACGGGTCGATGCCAAAGAAGTAAGAAGCGGCAAGGGCGATGATGACCGTGCCGATGCCGATGGTCTTCGGACCACCGAACCCGCCACCGCCAAAGCCGCCGCGGCGGTCTTCAACGTTCTGGCTTTCGGACTCGTCATCGAGACGCATGGGGGGCTCCGGGGGATTGGGGGACGGGTAGGTAGTGAAGTATAGCAACGAGGATTGGCGGCATACGTAGGGGCCGGGTACCCGCCAGGCAGGACAATTCATCAGGTTTCCAGCAACCCGTTCCCCAAAAAAAACGCCACCCGCGCAGCCTTGGAGAAGGCTCTCGCGGGTGGCGGGCGGCAATCGGCACAAGCGGGGCACCACCGGGGCACGGCCAGTGCCCCGGCAGTTACAAAAAGGCGGATCAGACCGTGGCAGCCTCCCGGGCGGAGCCCACCGCGGCCACCGCATTGCCGCTGACTTCCGCCACGCGCAGCAGGTTCGTCGTTCCACCCTGGCCAAACGGCATGCCGGCGGCAATCGTGATCTGGTCGCCGGGCGCGGCATAGCCTTCGACCAGCGCTGCGCGCGTGGCCGCTTCGACCATCTCGTCGACGCTCTTCACATCCGGGCTCACGGTCGAGTGGACGCCCCAGGCAATCGCCAGCCGGCGCGCGATCTCGAGGTTCGGCGTGATGCTGACGATCGGTGCGCACGGCCGCTCGCGCGCCGCGCGCAGCGCCGTGGCGCCAGACGACGTATAGGTCACGGTCGCCGCGGCACCGATGATCTGCGTGACTTCGCGCAGCGCCGCGCAGATGGCATCCTGGCGCGTGTTCAGCGGCGTTTCGTGCTGGGCGTCGAGCAGGTTGCGATAGAGCGGATCGCGTTCCACTTCCGTGACGATGCGGTTCATCATCGACACCGCCGGCACCGGATAGCGGCCGTTGGCCGACTCGGCCGACAGCATCACCGCATCGGCGCCTTCATAGATCGCGCTCGCCACATCGGAGGCTTCGGCACGCGTCGGCACCGGCGAGTCGATCATCGACTCGAGCATCTGCGTGGCGATCACCACCGGCTTGCCGAGCTGGCGGCACACGCGCAAGATGCGCTTCTGCACGCCAGGCACACGCTCGGGCGGCAGTTCCACGCCAAGGTCGCCGCGCGCAACCATCACCGAGTCCGACACGCGCACGATCTCTTCGAGCTGCTGCAGCGCGGCCGGCTTTTCGATCTTCGACAGGATGCCGGCACGCGTGCCGACGATCTCGCGCGCTTCGACAATGTCGGACGGGCGCTGCACGAACGACAGGCCGATCCAGTCGGCGCCGAGCGACAGCGCGAAGTCCAGGTCCTTGCGATCCTTGTCGGTCAGCGCGGGAATGGGGATCACCGCGTCGGGCACGTTCACGCCCTTGCGGTCGGACAGCGTGCCGTTGTTCACCACACGCGTGGTGATGCTGCCGCTTGCCACGGCTTCGATGGCCAGGCGTACCTTGCCGTCATCGATCAGCAGCGACTGTCCGGGCTGCGCCGCGCGGAACAGTTCCGGGTGGGGCAGGTGCACGCGCGTGCCGTCGCCGGGCGTGGGGTCGCTGTCGAGCACGAAGGTATCGCCGGCACGCACGGCCACCTTGCACGCGGCGAACACGCCGATGCGCAGCTTGGGGCCCTGCAGGTCGGCCAGCACCGCGATCGGGCGGCCGGTCTCGGCTTCGATCTGGCGCACGGCGTCGTAGCGTGCGCGGTGATCTTCATGCGTGCCGTGGCTGAAGTTCAGGCGGAACACGTCGGCCCCGGCTTCGAACAGCTGTCGGATCACCGCGATATCGGTGCTCGCGGGACCGAGCGTGGCAACGATCTTGGCTTTGCGCTGGCGTCTCATGATGTCTCCTCTTCCATTCTCGGAACGGCGCGCCGGATGCGGCGCGCCGGTGATGCAATGCGATTCGGCAATGCGATTCGTCTATTCGGTTCGGCGGCGATGCTCAGACGATGAGGATCGCGCGGAAGTCGTTCACGTTGGTGCGGGTCGGTTCGGTGACGATCAGGTCGTCCACGCCGGCAAAGAAGCCATAGCCGTCGTTGTTTTCCAGGTGCGCGCGGGCCGACAGGCCGCGTGCCGCGGCACGCGTCAGCGTGTCGGGCGTGAGCAGGGCGCCGGCGTTGTCTTCGGAACCATCGATGCCATCGGTGTCGCACGCAATCGCATGCACGCCGGGCAGGCCGTCGAGTGCGACGGCCAGCGACAGCAGGAACTCGGCATTGCGGCCGCCACGGCCCTTGCCGCGCACGGTGACGGTGGTTTCCCCGCCGGACAGCAGCACGCATGGCTTGCTGAACGGCTGGCCGTGCTGCGCAATCTGGCGTGCGATGGCGGCATGCACGACGGCCACGTCGCGGGCCTCGCCTTCGATGCAGTCGGACAGTATGTGCGCCTCGAAGCCGAGTTCGCGCGCGCGCGCCGCCGCGGCTTCGAGCGACTGCTGCGCGGTGGCCAGCGTCACGCTGCGGTGGCCGGCAAAGCGGGCGTCGCCGGGCTTGGGCGTTTCGCCCGCGCCGCTCTCCAGGTGCGCGCGCACATTGGCTGGCACATCGATGCCGTACTTGGCGATGACGGCGAGCGCGTCGGCGCAGGTGGTCGCATCGGGCAGCGTCGGGCCGCTTGCGATCAGCGTCGGGTCATCGCCGGGAATATCGGAAATCAGCAGGGTCTCGACGCGGCCCGGCGCGCAGTGCAGCGCCAGGCGGCCGCCCTTGAGCGCGGACAGGTGCTTGCGCACGCAGTTCATCTCGCCGATGCTCGCGCCGCTGCGCAGCAGCGCCTTGTTGACGGCCTGCTTGTCGGCCAGCGAGATGCCGGGCGCGGGCGCGGCCAGCAGGGCGGAGCCGCCGCCGGAGATCAGGCACAGCACGAGGTCGTCGGCGCTCAGGCCCTGCACGAGTTCGACCATGCGCTGCGCGGCGCGGGCGCCGGCTTCATCGGGCACCGGATGCGCGGCCTCGACGACTTCGATGCGCCTGCAGTCGGCACCGTGGCCATAGCGCGTCACCACCAGTCCGCTCAGCTCGCCCTGCCAGTGGGCTTCGACAGCCTGCGCCATCGCGGCGGCGGCCTTGCCGGCGCCGATCACCACCGTGCGGCCCTTGGGCGGCTGCGGCAGGTGCGGGGGCAGGCAGTGGCTGGCGCTGACCGACGCCACGGCGGTATCGAACAGGTCGCGCAGCAGGGCACGCGGCTGGAGGCTGGGGCGCTGCGGGGTCAGCAGGGCGGCGCTGGTTTCGGTGTCGAGCATGGGGAATCCTGGGAACTGAAACTGAGGCCGTCCCCGGCGCAGGGGACGGCGTTTGCTGCAACTACAGGTACTGCGGGTACTGCGGTTACTGCGGGAAGTGCGTGTACAACGACGCGCTTACTTGGCGCTGGCGATGTCGTGGTTCGACATGATCTCGATCGCGCGGCACAGGGCCGAGTGGTCGGCCTTGCCGAAGCCGTTCGCGGCGCAGGTGTTGAACAGCTCTTGCGCGGTCGCGGTGTTCGGCAGTGCCACGCCCAGCGCCTTGGCGCCCTGCAGCGCGAGGTTCAGGTCCTTCTGGTGCAGTTCGATGCGGAAGCCCGGGTCGAAGGTGCGCTTGACCATGCGTTCGCCGTGCACTTCCAGGATGCGCGACGCGGCAAAGCCGCCCATCAGCGCCTGGCGCACGCGTGCCGGATCGGCACCGGCCTTCGACGCGAACAGCAGTGCTTCGGACACGGCCTGGATGTTCAGCGCGACGATGATCTGGTTGGCCACCTTGGTGGTCTGGCCATCACCGTTGCCGCCCACCAGCGTGATGTTCTTGCCCATCAGCTCGAACAGCGGCTTGACCTGGTCGAACGCTTCTTCCGGACCGCCGACCATGATCGTCAGCGAGGCAGCCTTGGCGCCCACTTCACCACCGGACACCGGTGCGTCCAGGTACGAGGCGCCCAGCTTGTTGATGCGCGCGGCGAAATCCTTGGTCGCGATCGGCGAGATCGAGCTCATGTCGACCACGATCTTGCTGTAGCTGGCTTCCTTGCCGGCGGCCTTGAACGCGGCGGCAACGCCCTTCTCGCTGAACAGCACGGCTTCGACGTGCGGGGTGTCCGGCACCATGATGACGATGATGTCGGCGCGCTTGGCGACTTCCTCGGCGCTCGTGCACACGGTCACGCCGGCATCGACCAGGACCTGCGGGGCCGGGTTGACGTCATGCACGAACAGCGTGTGGCCGGCTGCGCGCAGGTGCCCCGCCATCGGTGCGCCCATGATGCCCAGACCGATGAAGCCGATATTGCGTTGGTTTGCCATGTTGATGTCTCCGATTGGATGTTAAGTCTGTGATGGATAGCGTGGGCGGTAACCCGTTACTGCACGTTGTTACTGCACGCCGTGGGCGGCGCGCCAGCCCAGGCCGGCTTCGGTGGTGGTCTTCGGCTTGTACTCGCAGCCGATCCAGCCGGTGTAGCCGATCTCGTCCAGGTACTTGAACAGGAAGGGGTAGTTCAGCTCGCCCGTGCCCGGCTCGTTGCGGCCCGGGTTGTCGGCCAGCTGCACATGCTTGATCTTCGGCAGGTTGGCCTTGATGGTGTTGGCGATTTCGCCTTCCATGCGCTGCATGTGATAGATGTCGTACTGCACGTAGAGGTTGGGCGCGTTGACCTGGTTGATCAGGTCCACGGCCTGCTGCGTGCGCGACAGGAAGAAGCCCGGGATATCGAAGGTGTTGATCGGCTCGATCAGCAGGTCGATATGCTCGGCGGCCAGCGCGTTGGCGGCGAAGCGCAGGTTCTCCACCAGCGTTTCCTGCGCCTGCTCGCGCTTCACGTTCTGCGGCTGGATGCCGACCAGGCAGTTGAGCTGGCGCACGCCCAGCACCTTGGCGTACTTGATGGCCTCGCCCACGCCGTCCTGGAACTCGCCGACACGGTCCGGGTGGCAGGCAATGCCGCGCTCGCCCGCATCCCACTTGCCGGCCGGCAGGTTGTGCAGCACCAGGTCGAGCTGGAAACGGTTCAGGCGGTCCGCGATCTGGTCCGCGTGGAACGCATACGGAAACAGGAATTCCACGCCGCGGAAGCCCGCGCGTGCAGCGGCTTCGAAGCGGTCGAGAAAGCCGACTTCGTTGAACAGCATGGTGAGGTTTGCCGCAAGTTTGGTCATGAATCTCTCCGGTTTAATTGTGGTTGTCGCTCCGCCGGTGCGGAGCCATTACTGCGCGTGCTGCAAAAACTGGGGGCGCCGACAGCGGCGCGGGCTGGTTTTTTTTGCCCGCGCCGCTTGGGGAGGCTTGCTTACGCCGTTTCCACTTCTTCCTTCAGGATCGCTTCTTCGATGTCCTCGAGGTCCTCGATCGGCTCGAACTCGTTGATGTTGTCGATCTCGGTGCCCATCGCGATATTGGTGACGCGTTCCAGGATCACTTCCACGACCACCGGCACGGAGAACTCGGCCATCAGGTCGCGCGCCTCGGCAAAGGCCGGGGCGATGTCTTCCGGCTTGAACACGCGGATCGCCTTGCAGCCCAGGCCTTCGACCACCTTGACGTGGTCCACGCCGTAGCCGTTCAGCTCAGGCGAGTTGACGTTGTCGAACGCGAGCTGCACGCAGTAGTCCATCTCGAAACCGCGCTGTGCCTGGCGGATCAGGCCGAGGTAGGAGTTGTTCACCACCACGTGGATGTACGGCACCTTGAACTGCGCGGCCACGGCCAGCTCTTCGATCATGAACTGGAAGTCGTAGTCGCCCGAGATCGCCACCACGTCCGAGTCCGGCGAGGCGGTCTTCACGCCGATCGCGGCCGGGATGGTCCAGCCCAGCGGGCCGGCCTGGCCGCAGTTGATCCAGTGGCGCGGCTCGTTGACCGACAGGAACTGCGCCGCGGCGATCTGCGACAGGCCGATGGTGCTGACGTAGCGCACGTCGCGCGGGAAGTACTGGTTCATCTCGCGGTACACGCGCTGCGGCTTGACCGGCACGTTGTTGAAATCGCTCTTGCGCTGCATGGTGCGGCGGCGCTTCTGCACGTCGGCGACCCACGACTTGCGGCACGGCAGGCGGCCGGCCATCTTCATTTCGCGGGCGACTTCGACGAACAGTTCCAGCGCGGCCTTGGCGTCCGACACGATGCCCAGGTCCGGACCGAACACGCGGCCGATCTGGGTGGGCTCGATGTCGACGTGCACGAACTTGCGACCCTTGGTGTAGACGTCGACGCTGCCGGTGTGGCGGTTGGCCCAGCGGTTGCCGATGCCCATCACGAAGTCCGACGCCAGCAGCGTGGCGTTGCCGTAGCGGTGCGAGGTCTGCAGGCCGACCATGCCGGCTTGCAGCGGGTGGTCGTCGGCCAGCACGCCCCAGCCCATCAGCGTCGGCACCACCGGCACGTTGACCAGCTCGGCGAACTCGACCATCAGGTCGGCTGCGTCAGCGTTGATCACGCCGCCGCCGCACACGATCAGCGGCCGCTCGGCCGCGTTGAGCATGGCGATGGCCTTCTCGATCTGGGCGCGCGAGGCGGCCGGCTTGTACGGCTGCAGCGACTGGTAGGTGTCGACATCGAATTCGATCTCGGCCACCTGCACATCGAACGGCAGGTCGATCAGCACCGGACCCGGGCGGCCCGAACGCATGATGTGGAAGGCTTGCTGGAACACCTGGGGCACCAGTGCCGGCTCGCGCACGGTCACGGCCCACTTGGTCACGGGCTTGGCGATCGACTCGATGTCGACGGCCTGGAAGTCTTCCTTGTACAGGCGCGCGCGCGGGGCCTGGCCGGTGATGCACAGGATGGGGATCGAATCGGCCCAGGCCGAGTACAGGCCGGTGATCATGTCGGTGCCGGCGGGGCCCGAGGTGCCGACGCAAACGCCGATATTGCCCGGCTCGGCACGGGTGTAGCCCTCGGCCATGTGCGAGGCGCCTTCGACGTGGCGGGCCAGCACGTGGTTGATGTTGCCCGTCTTGCGCATGGCCGAGTAGAACGGGTTGATGGCCGCGCCCGGCACGCCGAATGCCGTGGTCACGCCTTCCTTCTCCAGCACCGCGATGGCCGCGTCGATTGCTCTCATCTTTGCCATGATCTTGTCTCCAGTTGGGGTGGGTTTTCCGTTGGAGTTGATCCTATTCCCGCAGCCGGTGTGGGATAAAGGGAAGCGAGATCAGTTGATTCGATACCTGGAGTTTGCAATGTGGCCCTGGAAGGCGCGACGGACGGTCGGCGCCCATGCCGCGCGCGCCGGGATTCGAGATGACGTGTGATGATCTGGATACGTGAACGCTTTCCGCTGCGCGCGGCTGCGGCGACAATGGCGGGATCGGCCCCGCCGCGCCGACTCCAAACCACCACCTTCCCGAGCGCCATGTACTCCCGGCTACCGTCCACCTACGAACTGCTCGAAGCCCTGGCCGCCGCGCCGGCGCCCGCGCCCGTGCCGGCATCCGTCAGTGCGGCGGGGGTGACGCCCTGGGCGCAGCGGCTTGGCCGGGGTCTGTGGCTGGGCTTCGTGGTCACGCTGGTGGCAACCCTGCTCGCGGCCACCGGGCTGGCGGTCTGGCGGCTGGTGCTGAAGCATCCGCTGGCACCATGGTCGGTCCGGCTGGCCGAGGCGCTGCTGGTGCTGTGCGCCGCGTGCTATGCGGGGGCGGGACTGATGCGCCTGCCGCGCGTGCTGGCAATCGTGCGCAACCCGCTGCGCTGGCAGGCCGGCCAGATGGATCTGGACAGCGCCATCGAGAACGCGCTGCTGCGCCGGCTGGGGCGGATTCCTCCGCTGCAGCTGCAGGCGCGGCAACGGCGGGTGGCCTTGCAGATCCGGTTGTGGGAAGGGATGGCGCGTACCGTCGGCCTGCTGCTTGCACTGGCGCCCGCGGCGCTGGTGCTCGTGAGCGGGTTGCATCCGCTGCCGCATCAGGCCGGGATGAAGGGGACTTTGCTATGGCTTTACGCCGTGATGGTGGTCGTCGGCGGGGCGTTCTGCCTCTATGTGCATGTCCAATGCAGCCGGCCGCTGCGGCGGCTGTCGCATGTGCTGGGGGAGGCGGCGGAGATCAATGCGCGGGTTGGTGCGCAGGTGGGTGCGCAGGTTGGTGCGCGGCGCGCGCAGCCGGCTCCTTCCAGCCAGCCGGCCGCCGCGCAGTAGGAGGGGGGCGCGTTCAGTCCGCCACCAGGTAGGTCTGCGCCAGCCGCACCCAGGCCGCGGCGCCGAGCGGCAACACGGCATCGTTGAAGTCATAGCCCGGGTTATGCACCATGCATCCCCCGAACTCGCCTTCGCCGTTGCCGAGAATCAGATAGCACCCCGGCACCGCATTGAGCATCCACGCAAAATCCTCGCTGCCATTGAGCCCCTTGGGCGCCTGCGTGACCACGTTTTCCGCACCGACCAGTTCCGCGCATACCCGCTGCGCGAGCTGCGTTTCCGCTTCGGTATTGACCATCGGCGGCGTGAGCTGACGGTAGTCGATCTGTGCTTCCACGCCATGCGCCTGTGCCGTCAGCGACACGATCTCGCGGATGCGCTGCTCCACCAGCGCACGCGTCTCCGCACGTGCCGCGCGCACGTTCAGGCCGATCGTCACGGACTCGGGAATGACGTTGTGCGTGGCGCCCCCACGGATGAAGCCGACCGACACCACGGCGGTGTCATCGGGCGCGACATTGCGCGCCACCACGGTCTGCAGCGCGGTGACAATGGCCGCCGATGCGGCGATGGGGTCGCGCGCGCGGTGCGGCATGGCGCCGTGGCCGCCCACGCCCTTGATCGTGACGTCGGCCACATCGGACGACAGACTGACCGGGCCCGGCAGCACGCGGAAGGTGCCGGCGGGTACGCCCGGCATGTTGTGCAGCGCGAACACCGCGTCGCACGGGAATCGTTCAAACAGCCCGTCCTCGATCATCGCGCGGGCGCCGCACAGGTTCTCCTCGTCGGGCTGGAAGATCAGGTTCAGCGTGCCGTCGAAATCGGGGTGGTCGGCCAGCGCCTTGGCCGCGGCCAGCAGGATCGCGGTATGGCCGTCGTGGCCGCAAGCATGCATCTTGCCGTGCAGCTTGCTGGCGTAGGGCAGGCCGGTGGCCTCGACGACCGGTAGCGCGTCCATGTCGGCGCGGATACCCAGGCGGCGCTTGCCGCTGCCGCGCTTGAGCTGCCCCACCACGCCACTCCTGCCGATGCCGGTGTGGACTTCGTAGCCCCATGCGGCGAGCAGTGTGGCCACGAGCCTGCTGGTCGCGCCGACCTCGAAGCCGAGTTCGGGTTGCGCATGGATCTGGCGGCGGATGCCGACGAAGGTCTCGGCGTCGATCTCGATGTTCGGCAGCAGGTGCGGCAGGTATTGGAAGGGCTTGAGTGTGGGTGCGCGGGTCATGGATCGGGTCTCCGGGAGAATGGTGGGAATCAGTGTGCGCGGCGTTCGCGGATGCTCAGCACGGCGATCAGCGTGATGACGCTGCAGACCAGCATGTACCAGGCCGGCGACAGCGGATTGCCGGTGCGCGAGAGCAGGCACGTGACGATGAACTGCGACGAGCCGCCGAATACGGTCACGCCCACGCTGTAGATCACCGACAGGCCGCTGGCGCGCACGCTGGCGGGCAGCATCTCCAGCATCATCAGGAACATCGGCGTGGTGCCCAGGTTGATGCCCGCGGTCAGCAGCGCCGACAGGCACAGCACCAGCGGCACGCTCGGGTAGGCGTTGATCAGCCAGAAGGCCGGGTAGACAGCCAGCATGCTGAACACCAGCGATGCCACCACCAGCGGCTTGCGCTTGGTCAGGCGGTCGGCCAGGCGCCCCGCAATCAGCGATACCACTGTCAGCGTGATCCCGGTCACGCAGCCCGACAGGAACGACAGCGACGGCGGCATCTTCAGCACGCGGATCATGTAGGTCGGCATGAAGAACACCACCAGGTACATGGTCGCGGTGCCGGCCGTGGTGGCCAGGATGCCCTTCACCACGGTGGCCCAGTGGTGGCGGAACAGCTCGCCGAGCGGGCTCGGCGCGTGGGCGTCAGCCTGGTGCGTTTCATCGAGGTTGGCGCGGATGTAGAGGCCCACCGGCGCGATCAGCAGGCCGACCAGGAACGGCAGGCGCCAGCCCCAGCTTTCCAGCGATTCGGTCGGCAGCAGCGTGTATAGGGCTGCGCCGGTCAGCGCGCCCAGCAGCGCCGAGATGCCCTGGCTGCCGAGCTGCCAGCTCACGCGCCAGCCGCGACCGCGCACGCCGCCGGATTCCATCAGCATGGCGGTCGACGCACCGATCTCGCCGCCCAGCGAAAAGCCCTGCAACAAGCGGCCGGCCAGGATCATCAGCGAACCGAACACGCCCGCCGACGCATACGGCGGCGCCAGCGCGATGCACAGCGTGCCCGCCACCATCAGAGCGATGGTCAGCGTCATGGCGTTCTTGCGGCCCCGACGGTCGGCGTAGCTGCCGATCACGACGCCGCCAAGCGGTCGCATCACGAAGCCGATGCCGAAGGTGGCCACGGCCAGCAGCAGCGAACCGTATGGGTTGTCGGACGGGAAGAACAGTTTGCCGATCAGCAGCGAGAAGAAGCTGTAGACGGTGAAGTCGAACATCTCCAGCGCATTGCCGAGCGAGCAGGCGGCAATCAGGCGGAACTGGCTTTGCGGGCGCGCCGGCGTGGCGAGCGTGCCGGTGCCGGCGGCGAGGGTGGCGTCGTTCATGCGGTCTCCACGAACTGGTGGGTGGGGGCGCACGCGGGAGCCGGTCTTGTCCGTGCCGGGTCATCGGGATCCGCGTTGGCTGCGATGAAGTATTCAGGCAAACGCGGCGGGACAAAAAATCATATATTTTCATATTGATAACCAAATCGAATCACCGTCATAACCGGTTGCCCGCGGATATCGGGACAACTACCGATGCCGGGGCGAAACCCAGTGCCGGCGCGGGATGGCGGGAAAGCGGCGTGCGCCGCGCATGGATCGCGCAAGCCCGCTGACGGGGCGTGCTGCACTGCATGCGGGCGCACGGCATCACGAAACAGGGGACCGATGAAGCTGCAACAACTGCGCATCCTGCTGGCCGTGGCCGAGCACGGCAGCATCCATGAGGCGGCGCGCGCGCTGCATATCTCGCAGCCGGCGCTGTCCAAGGCGATCGCGGAGCTCGAACGCGAACTGGGCGTCACGCTGATGTCGCGCTCGGTGCGCGGCGTGAGCCTGACGGCCTATGGCGTGGCGCTGGTGAAGCGGGCGAGCGTGGTGGAACAGGAGCTGCGGCATGCGCTGGAAGACATCGAGTCGATCCGCGGCCATGCCGAGGCCGAGCTCAATATCGGCTTTACCGCGGTGGCTTCGAGCGGGCCGCTGCCGGACGCCATGGCGGCGTTCCGCCAGCGCTTCCCGAATGTCGCGCTGCGCGGCTTCGAACTGCGTCCGCAGCAGATCCAGGAAGGGCTGCGCGAAGGGCGACTGGACCTGGGGCTGATCTCCACCAACAGCGGACCGGGATCGGCGTCGTTCCAGTGGGAGCCGCTGTTCTCGGTCGGCATGAAGCTGGCCGTGCGCACCGGCCACCCGCTGCGGCGCGCGCGGCGCCTGCGGCCGCTGCTCGATGCCGATTGGCTGGTGCTCGATCCGGTGGACGACGCCGGCAGCCCGCTGGCCAGCCTGATGCGCCTGCACCGGCTGGAAATGCCGCGGCGCGTGGTGCAGAGCGCATCGAACCTGCTCGGCCTGCAGCTGGCGACCAAGACGGACCTCGTCAGCATGTGGTCGGATTTCGTCTTCTTCGGCACCGGCGGCCCGCTGCAACTGGTACGCGACGCGCTCGTGCCGCTGCCGATCCAGGACGAACTGCCCGATTTCCGCGTGTTCCTGGTCTACCGCTCGGTGGACCTGATGACCCATGTCTGCGCGGAATTCGTGCGCGAGGTGCGTCATTGTGCCCGCCAGATGGGCGAGCCGCTGGCCACCATGCGCAAGTCCCGATCCGCTTCATAAGTGCCGGCAAGGTGCCAGCGCCGCGCCGATGCCGCACAATGGCGGCCAGGAGACGCAACACCCTATGGACAAACTCAAACAGATAGAAGCCTTTATCGCCGTAGTCGAACACGGCAGCATGGCCGCCGCCGCGCTGACCCAGGACGTCACGCCGGTGATGATCGGGCGCCGCATCAACGCGCTGGAGGCGCGCATCGGCGTCAAGCTGCTGCACCGCTCGACGCGGCGCATCGTGGTGACGGAGCAGGGCGCCGTGTTCATGGAGCAGTGCAAGAAGGCACTGGCCGACCTGGACCGCGCCGAGATGCTGATCGCCGAAGGCAAGCACAAGGCCACTGGCCACCTGATCGTGTCGGCCCCGGCCGCGTTCGGGCGCAAGCACGTGGCGCCGCACGCGCCGGGCTTCCTGGCGGCGAACCCGGAAGTGCAGATTTCCTTCAACCTGACCGACCGCGTGGTGGACCTGGTGCGCGAAGGGTATGACGTGGGCATCCGCATCGGCGGCGCCATCGACCCGAACTTCGTGGCGATCAGGCTGGCCACGAACAAGCGCGTGGTATGCGGCACGCCCGCCTACTTTGCGAAGCACGGCGTGCCGCTCACGCTCGACGACCTGCAGCACCACAACTGCCTGGCCTTCAACCTGCAGGGCGGCCAGCAGCGCGGCTGGTACTTCCAGCAGAACGGCAAGACCGTGACGGTGCGCGTCAACGGCAACCTCGACTGCAACGACGGCGAGCTGCTGCACCGCTGGACCGGCGAGCACCTGGGCCTGGGCTGGCGCTCCACGTGGGAGATCCTGCCGCAACTGGAAAGCGGCGAGCTGGTCACGGTGCTCGACGAGTACGCATTGCCGGACTACGACATCCTGGCCGTGTACCCGCAGCAGCGTCCGGTGCCGGCCAAGATCCGCTTCTTCATCGAGCACCTGAAGACACAGTTCGCGCAACCGGGCTACTGGACCGGGCGCAGCGGCTGACCGAGATGCGGGGAGGGGCGACGGCGGGTTGGCTGGCGGACCTGGTGGTCGTGATCCACTTCCTGTTCATCGCGTTCGTGGCGGGTGGCGCGCTGCTGATGTTCCGATGGCCCCGCGTGGCGTGGGTACACCTGCCGGCGGCAGCGTGGGGCGTGTTCGTGGAGTGGTCGGGGCGAATCTGTCCGCTCACGCCGCTGGAGAATGCCTTGCGTCGCGCGGCGGGCGAGGCGGGATATGGTGGCGGGTTTGTCGAGCGATATCTGTTGCCGGTGATTTATCCGGCGGGGCTGACGACCGGGATTCAGCTCTGGTTGGGGACGTTCGTGCTGCTGCTCAACGTGGTGATCTACGCGGTCTGGTGGCGATCGTCACGTTCATGACCATTGACACCCGTGACCCGGCGGTGCCTCCCTCTCTCGCTTGCAGGAGAGGGGAGCACGGCAGCGGTGAAGCGGAACGCGCCGCTCAGTCGCGCGCCGCTTCGAATCGCGGCGCCCGCTTCTCCAGGTTTGCCCGCACCGCTTCGCGCTGGTTTGGCGAGCCGACCAGCCTGTCCTGCTCCACCGACTCGGCCATCAGGATGGCCGCGTTATCGCCGCCCTCGACCACTTCCATCAGCCGCTTGGCGGCGCGGATGGCGTGCGGGTTCCTGTGCGCGACCTGGCGTGCCGCTTCCAGCGCGGCGGCGCGCGGATCGTCCACCACGCGCGTGGCCAGGCCCAGCTCGCACGCTTCCGTGCCGCTGACCACACGGCCCGTGTAGACCAGTTCGCGCAGCACGTCCGGGCGCACCAGCCCGCGCGTCAGCACCATGCCTGCCATATCGGGCACCAGGCCCCACTTGATCTCCATGATCGAAAGCCTGGTGTCGGCCGTGACGAAGCGCACGTCCGCGCCCAGCGCCACCTGCAGGCCGCCGCCGAACGCCACGCCATGCACCGCAGCGAACACGGGCACCGGCAACTCGCGCCACACCATGCACGCGTATTGCGGTCGGTTGGAGATGCCATGCACGCGCGCGGCCAGACGGCCCGGGCGGATGCCGGGGTCGCCACCCTCGCCACCCGCGCCGTTGCCGAGCATGCCGGCCATGCTTTCCATGTCCAGGCCAGCGCAAAACGCGCGGCCTTCGCCCGACAGCACCACCGCGCGCAGGTCCGGCGTCTCGCGCAGCCGTTCGCCGGTGGCGATCAGCGCGTCGAACATGGCGGGATCGAGCGCGTTCATCTTGTCGGCGCGGTTGAGGCGCACGTCGGCGACGCCGTCCTCGATGGTCACAATGATGCGGTCGGTGCTGCTGGCGCTCATGCTCGGCTCCTTCTGGCTTGGTTCAGTGTCGGGATTGGCTGCCCGCACCGCGACGGCGCGGGCAGCAGGTCTTACGCTGTGCGCTCGTCTTTCACGGTCGGCAGCACATAGTTGCGGTAGGCCTCGCGCAGCTTCAGCTTGAGCAGCTTGCCGGTCGCCGTATGCGGCAGTGCATCGACGAACACCACGTCGTCGGGCACCCACCAGCGCGCGACCTTGCCCGCCAGGAAGGCAAGCAGCTCGGCTGGCCTGACTTCCTGGCCGGGCCGTTTCACCACGATCAGCAGCGGCCGCTCCTGCCACTTGGGATGGGGCACGCCGATGACGGCCGCCTCCGCCACCGCCGGATGGCTCATGGTGGCGTTCTCCAGGTCGATCGACGAGATCCACTCGCCGCCGGACTTGATCACGTCCTTGGCGCGGTCGACCAGCTGCACATAGCCTTCGGGGTCGATATTGGCCACGTCGCCGGTATCGAACCAGCCGTCGTTGTCGAGCGCGTCATGCTCGGCCTTGAAATAGCCCGAGGCGATCCACGGACCGCGCACCTTGAGGCGGCCGAAGGCCTTGCCGTCGTGCGGCAGCGCGCGGCCTTCGTCGTCCTCGATGCGCAGCTCGACGCCCCACAGCGCGCGGCCCTGCTTCAGCTTGATCCTGAGCTGCTCGGCCTCGCTCAGGCCGGCATGCTGCGGCAACAGCGTGTTGATCACGCCGATCGGGCTGGTCTCGGTCATGCCCCAGCCCTGCACCAGCGCCGCGCCAAACTGCTTTTCGAAGCGCTCGATCATGGCCGCCGGCGCGGCCGATCCGCCCACGCCAGCCACGCGCAACACCAGCTCGCGCGGATCGATCTCGGGGTGTGCGTCGAGGTACTGGAACAGCATCAGCCATACCGTGGGCACGGCGGTGGAGTAGTTCACGCGCTCGTCGCGCAGCAGCCGGTACACGCTTTCGCCGTCGAGGTGCTGCGCCGGCAGCACCATCTTCGCGCCGTTCATCGCGCACGCGTAGGGCAGGCCCCAGGCGTTGGCGTGGAACAGCGGCACGATCATCAGGATGCTGCTGGCGGGGCTGACGCCGAAGGTGTCGGAGCCGCTCGCCTTGAGGCTGTGCAGCACGGTGGAGCGGTGCGAGTACAGCACGCCCTTGGGGTTGCCCGTGGTGCCGGACGTGTAGCACAGCGAGGACGCGGTGCGCTCGTCGAACTGGGGCCACTCGTAGTCTTCGCTGCTGCCGGCGAGCAGGTCTTCATAGCAGAGCAGGTTGGGAATGCCCATCCCGGCCAGCGCTGCCATGTGCTCGGGATCGGTCATGGCCACGTAGTGCCTGATCGTCCCGAGCTGCGGTGCGAGCCTGGCGACCAGCGGCGCGAAGCAGCTGTCGAAGCACAGCACGCTGTCTTCGGCGTGGTTGACGATGTATTCGATCTGCTCGGGGAAGAGCCGCGGGTTGACCGTATGCAGCACGGCGCCCGAGCCCGACACGCCGAAATACATCTCCAGGTGCCGGTGCGTGTTCCACGCCAGCGTGCCGATGCGGTCGCCTTCGCTCAGGCCCAGCTTGGCGAGCGCGTTGGCCAGCTGCCTGGCGCGGCGATGCACCTGGTCATAGTTGCTGCGCACCGTGCCGCCTTCCACGGTGCGCGAGATGATCTCCTGTTGCGGGTGGTACGCCGCCGCGTACTCGATCAGCGATGAAATCAACAACGGACGGTCTTGCATGAGGCCCAGCATGATGCGTCTCCTTGTGTTGTTCTCGTGATGCCCCGGGATGGCCGTCCCGGGGGTGCTGCGGGGGTGCTGCGTACGGCGTTTGACCGGGCAACGAGGGCGATCAGCGGCCCTTGAACTGCGGCGGCCGCTTGCCCACGAACGCGGCCACGCCTTCGCGGAAGTCCTCGCTGCGGCAGGCCAGCGACTGCTGCGACGCCTCCAGCTCGAGCTGCGCCGCCAGGTCGTTGCCAGAGCTGGCGTTGAGCGCCTGCTTGATCAGGCCATAGGCGAAGGTCGGCATGCTGGCGAGGTGGTGCGCCATCTTGCCGGCCTCGGCCTGCAGCGCATCGTCGGCGTGGACCTTCCACACCAGGCCGATGCGCTGGGCTTCTTCCGCATCGATCTTCTCGGCCAGGATGGCCAGCGCACGCGCGCGCATCTCGCCCGCGTAGCGCGGCACAAAGTATGTGCTGCCGGCATCGGGCACCAGGCCGATCTTCGAGAACGCCTGCAGGAACGAGGCCGACTTCGCCGCCAGCACCACGTCGGCGGCCAGCGCGATGCTCATGCCGGCACCGGCGGCAACGCCGTTCACGGCGCTGATCACGGGCTTGGGCATCTCGCGCAGCTTGAGGATCAGGGGGTGATAGCGTTCGCGCAGCAGCGCGCCGGAATCGGCCATCTCGCCGCCGGCATTCTGGCGCGCGGCCAGGTCCGCGCCCGACGAAAAACCGCGGCCGGCACCGGTCAGCACGACCGCGCGCACCGACGCGTCGTCGGCGGCGCGGTCGACGGCGGCGCGCAGCTCGCGCAGCAGGTCGGCGTTGAGCGCGTTCAGGACTTCAGGACGGTTCAGGGTGATGGTGGCCACGCCTTCGCTGGCGTGGTAGAGCACGGGGGAGGTCATCGGACTGTTTTCCTTCGGGTGATCGTTGGTCTTCAGTGGGTCTTCAGGGCATCGGCCGAGGCGTCGCCGAGCTTGCTGCCGCCGTCGCAATCGAGAATGGTGCCGGTGACGTAGCGCGCGTTGTCGCAGCTCAGGTACAGCGCGGCATCGGCAATGTCCTGCTTGCTGCCGTAGTCGCGCAGCGGCAGGCGGCCCTTGTAGCGCGCCTCCATCTCGGGCGTGGGCGCCAGGCGCGCCATGCCTTCCGTATCCGCGATCGGGCCGGGAGAGATGCCGTTCACGCGCACGCCGGCAGGGCCCCATTCCATCGCCAGGCATTTCACCAGCATGTTGATGCCGGCCTTGGCCGCGCACGCGTGGGCCTGGAACATCATCGCGTTCACGCCCTGCGGCGCGGTGATGGCGATGAGCGAGGCGCCAGGCTTGTTCAGGTAGTCGAACGACGCGCGGAACACATTGAACGTGCCGATCAGGTCGATGTCGACCACGGTCTTGAAGCCGTTGGCCGACATGCCGACCACCGGCGCCAGGAAGTTGCCGGCCGCCCCCGATATGACGATGTCGATCGGGCCGAGCGTGTCGCGCGCCTGTTTCAGCGCGGCTTCCACGGCGGCGTAGTCACGCACGTCGGCGGCCATGCCGATGGCGGTGCCGCCGGCCCCGGTGATCGTGGCCGCGGCGGCCGCAACGCGCTCCGGGTCGCGGCTGATCAGCGCGAGCCTGGCGCCGGCACGGGCAAAGCTCTGGGCGATGCCGAGGTTGATGCCGGACGAGCCGCCGGCCACGAAGACAGTCTTGCCGGCGAGCGCGTCAGGACGGAATGCACTGGACATGGGATTCCCTCTGTTGAATGGGTGAGCGAGACAGGCACCGGCGTGCGAGCGGCATGCCGGCGGTTCACGTAAAGGGAGCAGGGGGGAGCAGGGGAAGCAGGGCCAGGTTCAGCGCAATGCGCGCGTGGTCGGCCAGGTATTGCGGCAGGGCTCAGCGTGGGCGCAAACGTGCATGGGTGTCTCCTGTCTGTAGTTTTGGCTGGCTCGGCCTGCGACATGCTAACCCGAAGACGGATTCGGTTCATGCACGCCACGCGCGATGCCGCGCCGCAGCAGCGGAAATTATGTGGCGCCACACGGCGGCGCGGCAACCGGCAAAGACAGGCTTCCAAAAAGAAAAAGCCCGCACACCGTTGCGGTGTGCGGGCGGCCTGCCGGATGTATCAAAGATATTTCAGGAAGGCGCAGTGCCCGTGAAGTGCGCCCCCGCGTCTTCACGAGCGGGGTCAATATTGCATCGCCGCACACGGAAACGCTTTGACCGTCGTCAACCACTCAGGCGAGCAGCGCCGCAACCAGGTCCTTGCCGCGCGCCGCGGGCGGGCTTTCCTCGAAGTGCAGGGCGGCCTCGACGTGGCTCAGGTGGTCGACCATCAGCGCCACGGCGCGCTCCACGTCGCCCGCGCGGGCGGCCTCGATGAACTCGCGATGCTCGTCGGACGAGCAGACCGCGTCGCGCCGCGACTGGTACAGCATGGTGATCACCGCGCTGCGCGTCGACAGCTCGCGCATCATCTCGGTCAGCACGCTGTTGCCGACCACTTCGGCCAGCACGATGTGGAAATCGCCGAGCAGGCGGGTGCGGGTCTGGGCGTCGACGCCTTCGACCGACTTGCGCTCGGAGGCCAGGTGCTTGTCGATGCGCTTGTAGTCGGCCGGCCGCGCCTTGGCGACGAACTCGCGCGCGAGCGCCGCTTCCAGGATGCGACGCACCGCGAACACCTCGCGCGCCTCTTCGGCGCTCGGCTTGGCGACGAAGGCGCCCTTGTCCGGCACGATCTGAATGACCTTGTCCTTGGACAGCATCAGCAGCGCCGCGCGCACCTTGGTGCGGCTCACGCGGTAGACGCTGGCCAGGGCTTCCTCCCGCAGCTTGGTGCCCGGGGGCAGCCGGTGCGAGACGATCGCCGCGACGATGTCTTCGGCGATCGCTTCGGCGGTCATGTCAGGATCGATATGCTCGGGCATGGCTTGCATGGGCGCAGGGCATGCGCATTGGAGGAAATGCCGAGATTCTAGCGCCCCGCCGCCGGTGACGGCACGGGCACCACGGCATCGGCCGCGTCGGCCATCGGCAGGCCCTCGTCCAGCTCGGTGGCCGGCACCACGCCGTTGAGCACGTCGTGCGCGCGGCCGCGGTCGATATCCTTCTCCCAGGCCGCCACCACCACGGTGGCCACGCAGTTGCCGATCAGGTTGCCCAGGGCACGGGCAATGCCGATGAACCAGTCGACGGAAAGCACCAGCACCAGGCCGATAGCCGGGATGGCCGGATGCGCCGACAGCGTCGCCGCCAGGATCACGATGGCCGAGCCGGGGATGCCGTGCGCGCCCTTGGAGGTGATCAGCGCCACCGCCAGGATGCCGAGCAGGTCGCCCATGGCCAGCGGCGTATTGGTGGCCTGCGCGATGAACACGGCGGCCAGCGTCAGGTAGATCGAGAACGCGTCGAGGTTGAACGAATAGCCGGTCGGGATCACCAGCCCGACCACGGACTTCTTGATGCCCATGAACTCGAGCTTCTTCATCACCTGCGGCAGCACGCTGTCGGACGAAGCGGTGCCCAGCACCACCAGCAGCTCGGCGCGCAGGTAGCGGATCAGCTTGATCACGGAGAAGCCGCACAGCCGCATGATGGTGCCCAGCACCACGAGCACGAAGACGATCACGGCGCCGTAGAAGAGCACCACGAGGAAGCCGAGCTGCTTGAGCGAGCCGATGCCGTACTTGCCCACCGTGAACGCGACCGCGCCCAGCACGCCCAGCGGCGCGAGCTTGATGATGAATCCCATCATCTTGAACAGCGTGTGCGAGAAGGTGTCGATCAGGCTCACCAGCGGCTTGGCCTTTTCACCGACCAGCGACAGCGCACAACCGAACAGCACCGAAACCAGCAGCACCTGCAGCACGTCGCCGCTGGAGAAGGCGCCCATGATCGTGTTCGGGATCAGCTTGAGCAGGAAGTCGGCCGTGCCCTCGCTCTTCACCTTGGTGGCGTTCTCGATGTAGCCGGCAATGGCGGAAGCATCGAGCGAGCGCGGATCCACGTTCATGCCGGTGCCCGGATGGAACACATAGGCCAGCAGGATGCCCAGTCCCAGCGCAATGGTGGTGACGATCTCGAAATAGAGCACCGCCTTGATGCCCACGCGGCCGACCTTCTTGAGTTCGCCCGCGCCGCAGATGCCGGCCACGACCACGCAGAACACGATGGGGCCGATCAGCATCTTGACCAGCTTGATGAAGGCGTCGCCCAGCGGCTTGAGCTTGGCGGCGAATTCGGGGAACAGCATGCCGAGCGCCGTGCCGATCACAAGGGCGATCAGCACCTGGCCGAACAGCGAGCGGGTAAAGCGGGTGTGGAGGCGGCCACCAGGGGCGGGGCGCGACTGGACTGCGTGCTGCATGGTTGTCTCCGTACCGGGTCGTGGCCTGCGCCGTTCGCTGGCCCGCCCGTTATCTGATTCCAGGAATGCCTTGCTGCCCGTACTGCATTCACCTGGGCTGCCGGCCTGCCGTTCAGGACGCACCGTCGAGTTCCGGACGCATCACCCTCGCGGAATGCCCCCCTGTTGGGGCGGATTCCACGCAATCCGTTGTTCGGACCGGATTGTCCGCAGCGGATTGTCTGAACGTTGGAGCGAATATAGTGCATATCATTTTTGTATGCAATTTTTGAATTCACTGTGCTACCATGAATCGCACAGAATAGAGCTTCGGCCCGGGGCGCCTTTAACTAGGCAGCGCCCCGACTGGCGCCCCCGCCAGCCCGCGTGCCGCCGCTTCAAGTCCTTCAAGCAGGAGACAAACGCATGGCAGCAAACCTGTCGCCGGCCGCAGACATCGGCACGCGCATCATGGCCTGGCACGACGCCCTGGCCGTCCACACCGAGCAGCCTGGCATGCTCACCCGCACCTACCTGACTGAAGCCCACCACGGCGCCGCCGCGCAGCTGACCGAGTGGATGCAGGCCGCCGGCATGACGGTGCGCCGCGATGCGGCCGGCAACGTGATCGGCCGCTATGAAGGGACCGCGCCGGGAGCCCCGGCGCTGCTGACGGGTTCGCACTTCGACACCGTGCGCGACGGCGGCCGCTATGACGGCAACCTCGGCGTGATCCTGCCGATCGCCTGCGTGGCCGAATGGCACCGCCAGGGCAAGCGCTTCCCGTTCGCCGTCGAGGTGGTGGGGTTCGCGGAGGAGGAGGGCGTGCGCTTCAAGGCCACGCTGCTGGGCAGCCGCGCCATTGCCGGCACCTTTGACAACAACGTGCTGGACAACGTCGACGACAGCGGCAAGACCATGCGCGACGTGATGGCCGCGGCCGGCTTCGACCCGGCCGGCCTGCCCGCCGCCGCGCATGACCCGAAGAAAGTGCTGGCCTTCATCGAAGTCCATATCGAACAGGGACCGGTGCTGCTCAACGAAGGCCTGCCGGTCGGCGTGGTGACCGCCATCTCGGGCGCGAGCCGCTTCATCATCGAACTCGAAGGCCTGGCCGGCCACGCCGGCACGGTGCCGATGGACATGCGCCGCGACGCGGCCATGGCCGGCGCCGAGATCGGCCTGTACATCGAGAAGCGCTGCGGCGGCAAGCCGGGCCTGGTCGGCACGGTTGGCCAGTTCAACGTTCCCAATGGCGCGACCAACGTGGTGCCGGGCCGCGCGGTATTCTCCATCGACATCCGCTGCGGCGACGACGCGGAGCGCGAGGCCGCCGTCAATGACGTGCTGGCCGAGATCGAACGCGTGTGCGCACGCCGCAACGTGCGTGCGCAGGTGCGCAAGACGCACGAAGCCAAGAGTGTTCCCTGCGCCCCGTGGCTGCAGGAGCAATGGGCCGCCGCCATCGCCCGCCAGGGCGTGCCGGTGCGCCACCTTCCCTCCGGCGCCGGCCATGACTCCATGGCCATTGCCGCGATTGCCGATGTCGCGATGCTGTTTGTGCGCTGCGGCAACGGCGGCATCAGCCACCACCCCACCGAAATCATGACCGCCGAAGATGCCGAGCTGTCCGCGCGCGTGTTCAGCGATTTCGTCGAGCAATTCCGGCGGCAGCAATAAGCTGCGCGCGCCTGGAGCGCTTCCTGAAGCTACAGCACAATCCCTGAGAACAAGACATGACCGCACGAGACAATATGAACCCGACCGAAACCACGCTGACGACGTTCATCGACCAGCACCGCCCGCAGCAGGAAGCCTTCCTGGCCGAGCTGGTCAAGGTGCCCTCCGACAACCCGCCGGGCGACTGCGACGCCCATGGCAAGCGCGCCAGGGAACTGCTCGAAGGCCTGGGCTTCACCGTCGAAGCCCACAAGGTGCCTGACGAGCAGGTGAAGGCCGCCGGCATGATCAGCGCCACCAACCTGATCGTGCGCAAGCAGTTCGGCACGGGCGGCCCGGTCATCGCCATGAACGCCCACGGCGACGTGGTGCCTCCGGGCCTGGGCTGGACCAAGGACCCGTACGGCGGTGAGATTGCGGACAGCGAGCACGGCCCGGTCATGTACGGCCGCGGCGTGGCCGTGTCCAAGTCGGACTTCGCCACCTACACCTACGCCGTGCTGGCGCTGATGGAAGCCGAGAAGCAAGGCGCGAAGATCAACGGCGCGGTCGAGCTGCAGTTCACCTACGACGAGGAAACCGGCGGCGACATCGGTCCCAAGTTCCTGCTCGACAACGACCTGAGCAAGGCCGACTACGCGATCTCGGCCGGTTTCTCGTACGGCATCACGTCGTCGCACAACGGCTGCCTGCACGTCGAAGTGACGGTCAAGGGCAAGCAAGGCCACGCCGCCATGCCGCACACCGGCGTGGACGCGATCGAGGCCGCCACGCACATCCTGCAGGCCATCTACGGCCTGCGTGCCGAGCTGGCCACGCGCAAGTCGAAGGTGCCGGGCATCGACACCGCCACGCTGAACGTGGGCCTGATCAAGGGCGGCATCAACACCAACGTGGTGCCGGACCTGGTGACCTTCCGCGTCGACCGCCGCATGATCCCCGAGGAAATCGGCTTCGACGCCGAGGGCGAACTCCGCGCCGTGGTGGAAAAGGCCGCCAAGGACCGTCCGGGCATCGAGGTGAAGGTCGAGCGCATCATCCTGGCCGAGCCGCTGTCGGAACTGCCGGGCGTGGAAAAGCTGATCGGCGCCCTGAAGGGCCGTGCCGAGTCCGTGTTCGGCGTGGACATCCCGGTGCAGGGCGTGCCGCTCTACACCGACGCGCGCCATTACACCAAGCGCGGCATCCCGACGGTGCTGTACGGTGCCGGCCCGCGCACGCTGATGGAAGCGCGCGGCCATAACTCGGACGAGAACCTGCGCCTGAACGACCTGAACCGCGCGACCAAGGTGGTGGCGCTGGCGCTGTCGGACCTGATGAAGTAAGCCTGAACCGCATCAAGTTGAAAGCAGCCCGCAGCGATGCGGGCTGTTTTTGTTTCTGCCCCCGGCCATCGCATGTCACGGACCGACAGCATCACACAACGAATAATGCCTGGCATTTTCCCGATCATGTCATTCATGCAGTCGATGAGTCCGGGCTCGTCGCAGCAGCAGGTACAGCCGCCAGCAGATCGCGATGCACCAAATTGGTGTCGGATGCCTCCGTGACGCGTTGCAGCTGTCGTTCCCCGAAGACTCGGTCGGATCTTGGGTCCGCTCCAATCCGCTCACTCCGGCAGACTGCCGCGCCCAGCCCCAAGCTCGCGCTGCATCAATACCGTATCGATCCACTGCCCATGTTTGAAGCCGACGGCTTCGAGCCGGCCGACCGTGCGGAACCCCAGCCGCTCGTGCACGGCCAGTGATCCGGCGCCTTCGCCGCTGGCCGTGCAGGCGACGACGGCCACCATCTGCCGCCACGGCCCGGTCTCGCAGCGGGCGATCAGTGCTTCCAGCAGCGTCCGTCCCAGGCCCTCGCCGACACAGCGGTGGTCGATGTAGATGGAGTCCTCGATGGCGAAGCGGTAGGCGCTGCGCGCGCGGTACGGCGACGCGTAGGCGTACCCGAGCACCTCGCCGTCGCGCTCCGCCACCAGGTAGGGCAGGCCCTTGCGCCGGACTTCGGCCATGCGCAGTTGCATGTCATCGGCGTTCGGCGGCGTTTCCTCGAACGAGGCCCGGCCATGCACCACGTGATGGGCGTAGATAGCCTGGATGGCCGGCACGTCGGCCGGTCCGGCGTCGCGCAGGGTGAAAGGTTTATGCATCCGGCCGGCGGCGGCCGGCATGGGTGAATTCGTCATGATGGAGGGTGCAGCCGCGATCCGCGCGAGAGTAAATGTGCACGGAAACAGCACAATGCATGCCGAGGCACACAGGCGAACTTGCACTGCGCTGGTGCACGTATATAGTGCGTGATTATTCGACCAGAAGGACACCTGCCATGATCACGATCTATCACAACCCTCGCTGCTCGAAATCGCGCGAAACGCTGGCCATGGTCGAGGCCGCCGCCGAACGCCTCGGCGAACCGGTGGAGATCGTGGAGTACCTGAAGGCGCCGCCGTCGCTGGCGACGCTGCGCCAGCTCCAGACCATGCTGGGCGTGTCCGCGCGCGAGATGATGCGCGACAACGAAGCGCCGTATGCGGAATTGGATCTGGCGGATCCGGGTTTGACCGACGCGGAGTTGCTGGCTGCGGTGGCGGACAATCCTGTTCTGCTGCAGCGGCCCGTGGTGGTACGGAACCGGCGGGCGGTTATCGGGAGGCCGCCGGAAAACGTGGTTTCGTTGCTGGCCTGAAGGTTTGAGGGTTTGAGGAGCCTGTCAGGACAGGCGCCCTCGCCCCGAAATAAAACCGGCCTCCACGAACGTGAAGGCCGGCCCGGTCAGTCAAGCCGAATCGCTTCAGGCGAGTCGTCTCAATGAACACCCAACCAGTGCATGGCTTCCTGACCGAAAGCGATTGCCGCCAGCACCACGAGCAGCACAACCAGCGTGACCGTGCTCACGTACAGGGTTGCCTTGGCGATTTCGGCATCATCGTCCAAGGTGTGGCGGTGCGTGATTTGCGTGTCATTGCGCGCGGCATGCGGCCAATGTATCCGGCCGGCCAGTTCCCTGAAGTGCAGGTCGGTTGGAAAACGCATGATCAACACCTCCTCGACGGGCGCCGCGCAGGCCGGGCGACGGGATGACGCAGACAGATGGCGTGATTGCGCATGGTCCGCGAATCGCAAGTCGTCTGGTTTCACCCGGTGCCGCCACCTGCATCTTTACTATAGGCGGGCTGGGCGCAGATGCCAGCCCGTGCACATGCGCCGCGGCCCGTGACCTAGGGTGCCTGTGGCGGAGGTGAAGGTTCGCTTACATCTGACACCTCGCCAGGAGCCAGTCTGGCCTCGCGCGCACGGACTTCCGCGAGCATGTTGCAGAACAAGGCGCCTTGCTCGAGCGCGTCGTCCAGCGCCACGTGGGTATGGGGCAACGGGTCTTTCCAGGCGTCGGGCAAGGCCGGCTTGACGGTCTTGCGGTACGGCAGCCCGGTCAGCGCGAAGCCCAGCGTCTTGACGTCGAGCGCAGCCCAGCCGAACGGGGAACGGCCGACGAAGCGCATCATGTACCAGAACATCCACGTGAAATCGAAGCCAGCCGGGAAGGCCACGAAGACCGGCTTGCCGGGCAGGCTCTCGACCCATTCGACGTAGCGCGCCAAGGCTTCCTCGGGCCGCTGCAGGTCGCGGCGGCAGGCGGTCCAGGCCTCTGGCTGGGTCTCCCACCATTGCATCTGGACCGGGTGGCCAACCGCGCCCGGCAAGGTTTCGAGGTTTGCCGAGAACGTGCCCACCACGGTCTTGTCGGCCAGCATGGCGGCCGAGGCGAACGACAGCATCGAATGCGGGCCCGGAATCGGCCCGTCGGCCTCGATGTCCGTACTGACGTAGATTTCCGGGCGGGTATCGGGGGCTTGTCGTTTGGCCATGGCACTTGCGGGAACGGCCTGCCGCTCAGGCCACGTCCATGAGGTGATCGGCGACGTACGGGTTGTTGCGGCGTTCCTCGCCGAACGTCGACACCGGGCCGTGGCCGGGGATGAAGGTCACGTCCTCGCCCAGCGGCCACAACTGCGTGCGGATCGAGCGGATCAGGTCGGCATGGTTGCCGCGCGGGAAATCCGTGCGGCCGATCGAGCCGGCGAACAGCACGTCGCCCACCACCGCAAGCCGGTTCGCGCGCGAAAAGAACACCACGTGTCCGGGCGTGTGCCCGGGGCAGTGGTAGACCTCCAGCGTCTCGCCGCCGAACTGGACCGTATCGCCGTCCTGCAGCCAGCGGTCGGGCTCGAACACCTCGGCCTGGCCAAAGCCGAAGCGGCGGGTCTGCTCCGGAAGCTGCTCGATCCAGAAGCGCTCGTCCTCCTGCGGGCCCTCGATCGGGATGCCGAGCTGGCGCGACAGCGCGGCCGCACCGGCGCAGTGGTCCACGTGGCCATGCGTCAGGAAGATCTTTTCCAGCGTCACGCCCTGTTCCTTCACTGCCTCCAGAATGCGATCCAGGTCGCCGCCGGGGTCGCAGACGGCTGCCTTGCCGGTGTGCTCATCGATCAGCAGCGAACAGTTTTGCTGGAAGGGCGTGACGGGGATCAGCAGGACTTTCATGAGTGTTTTTTCGTAGGCCGCGACGGGCTCGGCCGCTTGCGGCGGGTTGTGCGGGCATTGTAGCGCCGGCCGACCTCAAGGCTCGCTCAACGCAGGGAATGTGCTGATTGAGTAACTCGCATTACAACTTTGGCCGTCGGCCGGAAACCCTTGCCAGGCGGTGGATTCCGGGGAATTGACGGGCCATTGGTGCGAGAACGCACATATTTCGTAACAAAATCAAGGGTATAGCCGTAACTGTACGGTGATAGACTCCCGCGATGAACTGGATTCTGCCGATCTCCTCCGGCTGGCAGCGGCTGGCAAAACTGGGCACATGCACGGCATGCGCCGTGGTGCTGGCCGCCTGTGCAACGCCGCCCGAGGGAGGCGATTCGTCGAGCGCGGGGACCTCCGGCGCGGTGCCGACCAAATCTGCCCGCACGCCGAAAACCGCCAGGGCCGACAAGCCCGACACCGGCGGCAGCTGGAACCTCTTTGGTCTCGACCAGGACGACAGCAGCCTGAGCGGCCGTTCGCTGGATGGCTTGCGCGCCGACGTGGGCACGTTCGAGCAGCGCGGCATGGCGTCCTGGTATGGCAAGGGCTTCCATGGCCGCAAGACCGCCAATGGCGAGCGCTTCGACATGCGCGCGATGACCGCGGCCCATCCGTCGCTGCCGCTTGATAGCTGGGTGCTGGTGCGCAACCTGCGCAACAACAAGGTGGCCGTGCTGCGCATCAATGACCGCGGCCCGTACCACGGCAACCGCGTGCTCGACGTTTCCTATGGCGCCGCGCGCCGGCTGGGCTTTGTCGACCACGGCGCCACGCAGGTGGAAATCCGCCGCCTCTCGCGCACCGAAGTTGCCGCGCTGGGTCCGCAATTCGACGCTGGCGGCAATGAAGCCGGCGACGGCGCCGGCGATGACGATGTCGCGGTGCCCGAACTGGCCTCAGGCAAGGCGTCCGCGAAGGGCCGGTCGACGGCCAAGCGCAAGCGCCACTGAGACGGCGCGGGCCGAGCATGCCGCCGCGCGCCCCGCTTCTCCCCTCCGCCTTTCCCCGCTTTCCCTCAGTCCCCGCCGCGCTGCGCCAGCGCCAGCTTGTAGAGCGCATCCGTATCCGCGCCGGTGATCGCGGCGGCCAGCTTGGCCGCACGCTTGGCGGGCAACTCCGCCAGCAGCAACGCCAGGACGCGCTGCGCTTCGGCGTCGGGCGCGCCAATATGGGCGGTCCCCGCTGCACCTTCCACGACCAGAACGAATTCTCCCTTGGCCCGCGTGGCCTCCGCCGCCAGCCATGCGGGCGCCTCGGCCACGGTCATCACCGGGGTCTCCTCGAACAGCTTGGTCAGCTCACGCCCGATCAGCAGCCGGCGCGCGGCTGGCAGCCCGGCTGCCAGCGCGGCGAGCGTTTCGGCAATGCGGTGTGGCGCTTCATACAGGACCCAGGCGTGGTCGAGCGCGGCCAGCGTGGCGATGGCCTCGGCGCGTGCCTTGGCCTTGCTGGGCAGGAAGCCGACAAAGGTAAAACGGCCCGCGCCGGTATCGAGCATCTCGCCGGCGACCGACAGCGCCGCCACGGCGGCACTGGGGCCGGGCAGCGGCACCACGGGCAGGCCCGCGGCGCGCGCCGCCTCGACCAGCCGTGCGCCCGGATCCGAAATACCCGGCGTGCCGGCGTCCGACACATAGGCAATGCGCTCGCCGGCTGCCAGCCGCTGCACGATGCGGCCGGCGGCCTCGCGCTCGTTGTGTTCGTGGACGGCCACCAGCGGCCGCTGCAGGCCCACGCGCGACAGCAGCTGACCGGTATTGCGCGTGTCTTCGCAAGCAATGGCATCGGCCAGGCCCAGCACATGCAGCGCGCGCAGCGACAGGTCCGCCACATTGCCGATCGGGGTCGCCACGATGTACAGCGTGCCGGCCGGGTACGACTGGCCGGCCGCCAGCGAGATCCAGTCACTCATGAGAACTTCCGTTGATTCGATCATTCAAAAGCACGACGCAGGCACGCGGCGCGCTGGCCGAGGACCGCGCGCTTGCCCACCTGCAGCGGCACGGCTTGCAGCCCGTGGTGCGCAATTATCGCTGCAAAGGCGGCGAGATCGACCTGGTCATGCGCACGCCGGACGGCACGCTGGTGTTTGTCGAGGTGCGCCAGCGCAGTGCGGCCGCGTTTGGCGGCGCGGCGGCCAGCGTGACGCCGGCCAAGCAACGGCGCGTGGTGGTGGCGGCGCTGCACTACCTGGCTACGCTGGCGCAGCTGCCGCCGTGCCGGTTCGACGTGGTGGCCCTGGCGCCGGGCCGGCTCGAATGGCTGCCGCACGCCTTCGACCTGGATACCGCGGGCGACCTTTACTGACCGCGGCTGATCGCGGCCGACCGCGGCCGACCGCAGCCAAGGGGCCGCGCTGGTTCATAATGCGCGATATTGCGCGGCACGTGCCGCCACAGCAACAACAAGGCCCCCATCGAGCGATGAGCATCGAAAGCATTCAGCAGCAATTCCTGGACAGCGCCGACACCAAGCGCCAGGCCGCGGCCGTGATGGCGCCGCATATCGACGCCGCCGTGGAACGCATGGTCGGCGCACTGACCAGCGGCAACAAGATCCTTGCCTGCGGCAACGGCGGTTCGGCCGCCGACGCCCAGCATTTCGCCGCCGAACTGGTCGGCCGCTTCGAACGCGAGCGGCCCGGCCTGGCGGCGATCGCGCTGACCACCGACAGCTCGATCCTCACCGCCATCGGCAATGACTACGACTTCAGCATGGTGTTCTCCAAGCAGGTCGAGGCGCTGGGCCAGCCCGGCGACATCCTTCTGGCGCTGTCCACGTCGGGCAATTCCGGCAATGTGATCGCCGCGATCGAAGCCGCGCGCCAGCGCGACATGAGCGTGATCGCGCTGACCGGCAAGGGCGGCGGCAAGATCGGCGCCATGCTCGACGAATTCGATATTCACCTGTGCGTGCCGAGCGAGCGAACAGCGCGCGTCCAGGAAGTCCACCTGCTCACCCTGCATTGCCTGTGCGATGGCATCGACGAGGCATTGCTCGGCGAAGCCTGATCCACCTACCCCAAGCTACAGCAAGGACAGCATGACGAAACTGCCTTTCCAAGCCTCCCGACTGACCCGCATCGCGCTCACCGCAGCCGTGCTCGCCGTCGGCACCACCCAGCTCGCCGGCTGCTTCCCGGTCATGGCCGGCGCCGTGGCCAGTGGCGTGGCGGTTGCCACCGACCGTCGCCCGACCGCCACGCAGACCGTCGACCGCGGCCTGCAGATGGAGGCCGACAGCACGCTGAGCTCGCGCTATAACGGCCAGGCGCGCGTGAGCGTCACCGTGTTCAACCGCAAGGTGCTGTTGACCGGCGAAGCCGCGAACGACAGCGTGAAGCAGCAGGTCGACCAGTATGTGCGCGGCCTGCAGAACGCGCGCGTGGTGGTCAACGAACTCGAGATCGTGTCGTCGCCGTCATTCATGACGCAGAGCCAGGACACCTACCTGACCAGCAAGGTCAAGACCCAGCTGATGACGGCCGAGGGCGTGCCGTCCAACTCCATCAAGGTCACCACCGACAAGAGCGTGGTCTACCTGCTGGGCATCGTCACCACGGCCGAGGGTGACCGCGCCACGGAAGTCGCCCGCAACACCAGCGGCGTCACCAAGGTGGTCAAGGCCTTCGACTACGTGAGCGAAGCCGAGCGCGCGCGCCTGGATCAGGCCTCCACCTCGCAGAATCCGCAGCCGGACGGCACCGTCGGTACGCCGGCGCCCGTGCAATCGGTGCCGGGCGTCGGTGGTCCGGTCAATGCGCCGGCCGACTCGTCGGCCGCCAATGGCGCTGTTGCGACGCCGGTGACGTCGCCGGTGGCTTCCCCGGTGGCCCTGCCTCCGGGCCGCAGCCTGCCCTGAGCAGCATCCGGACCCGGTCAGGCAGCAACGGCTGCCTGACGTCATGCGGATTTCGTTCCGCCCGCCCGCGCGCAATGTGATACGGTAGCCACGCGCCGCCCGCCGGGCGGACCCCGGAGCGAGACCATGACAAGGATCCCCCTGCCCGCGGCGCTGGCCGCGCTGGCCTTGCCGATCGCGTGCGGCACCGCCTCCGCGGCCGACACGGACGCATCGGCGCAGCGCGCCCGCAACCATGCCGCGGCCTGCACCAACTGCCACGGCCCGCAGGGCCGCCCGCCCGCGGGCAGCCCCATTCCCGCGCTGGCCGGCCGCTCCCAGTCCGAACTCGTTTCCCAAATGCAGGCATTCAAGGCCGGCAAGCGCCCGGCGACCGTCATGCATCAGATTGCCAGGGGCTACAGCGACGATCAGATCACTGCGATCGCGGCGTGGTTTGCCGCCGTCAGGTAAGGGGTAAGGGATACGGGGGGGCACCATGCAACGACGCAACTTTCTGAAGGCGGCGGCCGGCGCCGCTGCACTGGGTACGCTGGGCGCGCACGCGACCGCTCCGGCGAAGGTGGTCGTGGTCGGCGGCGGCTACGGCGGCGCGACCGCGGCGCGCTACCTGCGCGAATGGAGCGGCCAGACGATCGACGTCACGCTGGTGGAGCCCAATGCGGCCTTCGTCTCTTGTCCGCTGTCCAACCTTGTGATCGGCGGCAGCCGGCGCATGGAGGACATCACCGTGTCCTACGACGCGCTGGTGCGCCGCCACGGCGTGAAGCTCGCGCGCGACAGCGCCGTGGCCATCGACGCCGCCCGGCGCACGGTCCGCCTGGCCGGCGGCGCGATGCTGCCCTATGACCGCCTGGTGCTGTCGCCCGGCGTCGACATGATCAGCGACGCACTGCCCGGGCTGCAGCAGCGCGGCGGCGACCAGATCCTGCACGCCTGGAAAGCGGGCCCGCAGACGCTGGCGCTGCGCCGCCAGCTCGAAGCCATGCCGGACGGCGGCACCTTTGCGATCAGCATCCCGCTCGCGCCTTACCGCTGCCCGCCCGGCCCCTACGAGCGGGCCTGCCAGGTGGCGCACTATTTCAGCCGCCACAAGCCGCGCAGCAAGGTGCTGATCCTCGATGCCAATCCGGACATCACCTCGAAGGCGGCGCTGTTCCGGCAGGTCTGGGGCACGCAGTACCAGGGCATGGTGGAGTACCGGCCGCAGTACAACGCCGTCGATGTCGACGCCGCCAGTCGCACGCTCAAGTTCGACGTGCAGGATGACGAACGGGCCGACGTGCTCAACGTGCTGCCACCGCAGCGTGCCGGCGCAATTGCCGTGTCGGCCGGGCTGGCCACCGCCAATGGCCGCTGGTGCGAGGTGGATTTCCTGACCTTCGAATCGCTTGCGGTGCCGAATATCCATGTGCTCGGCGACGCCATCCAGATCGCGCCGCTGATGCCCAAGTCCGGGCATATGGCCAACCAGCACGGCAAGGTCGCGGCGGCGGCCATCGTTGCGCTGCTCTCGGGCGACACGCCCGACGCCGAGCCGCTATACAACAACACTTGCTACAGCTTTACGTCGGACCGCGAGGCGGTGCACGTGGCGAGTGTGCATCGCTACGATGCAGCGCAGAAGACCATGGTCACGGTGCCTGGCTCGGGCGGGCTGTCGGCTGCGCCGAACGTGCCGGAAGGGGATTTCGCCCTGGCGTGGGCCAAGGGCATCTGGGCTGACATGCTGAGCTAGTCGGCTCCGCATAAACCGCAGGAACGTGCAATGCCCCGGCCCGCAGCGCTGCTACGCTGTAGCTTTCCGATCTGCCCCCCGCGCAGCCACGCGCCGTCCCCATGCAACCCAAAGACCGCCTCCTCGCCCTGGCCATCGTCTGCGTCTGGGGCATCAACTTCGTTGTCATCAAGGTTGGGCTGGCGGGGGTTCCGCCGATGCTGCTGGGCGCGCTGCGCTTCTGCCTGGTGGCGTTCCCGGCCATCTTCTTCGTCCCGCGCCCGCGCGTGCCGCTGCGCATGTTGCTGGCCTATGGCGCGACCATCAGCCTCGGGCAGTTCGCCTTCCTGTTCTATGCCATGGCAGTCGGCATGCCGGCCGGGCTGGCGTCGCTCGTGCTGCAGTCGCAGGTCTTCTTCACGGTGGGCATCGCCGCGCTGTGGCTCGGCGAGCCGGTGCGCTGGCACAACCTGGCCGGGATGCTGGTGGCCGCATGCGGACTCGTGCTGATCGGCACGGGCGCTGCAACGGGTACGGCCCCGGGGGGCATGAGCGTCGCCGGGTTCCTGCTGACGCTGTGCGCGGCGGCCTGCTGGGCGAGCGGCAATATCGTCAGCAAGAAGATCGGCCCGGTCGACCTGCTGGGGCTGGTGGTCTGGGCGGCGCTGATCCCGATTGTGCCGTTCGCGCTGCTGTCGCTGTGGTTCGAAGGGCCGACGCGCATCGCGGCAAGCCTCACCCATGTCTCCGGCGCGGCAGTGTTCGCCGTGCTGTACCTGGCCTTTGCCGCGACCGTGTTCGGCTACACCATGTGGGGCCGGTTGCTGACCCGCTACCCGGCCAGCCAGGTGGCGCCGCTTACGCTGCTGGTGCCAGTGGTGGGGCTGGTGGCCGCGCACGGGCTGCTCGGCGAAGACCTGTCGGTGGCCCAGTGGCTCGGCGCCGCCGTGGTCATGGCGGGCCTGCTGCTCAATGTCTTCGGTGGCCGGCTGTGGGTGGGCCGGCGCTTCGCGCGCCGCTGATCACGCGACGGTTCTGGTGCCGCCGTGCGACTGGCGGCACAATCCTGCTGTTCTGCATCAATGGGTAAACACTATATGCGCAATCACGCATATACGAATATATTGGACGGCATGGAAGAGCTGGATCGCGTGTTCGAGAAGGTGTCGGGGTATTTCAGCCTGCTGGCGGAGCCTACGCGGCTGAAGATCCTGCACGCCCTGTGCGATGGCGAGAAGCCGGTGAACACGGTGGTGGAGACGGTGGGTTCGTCACAGACCAATGTGTCGCGGCATCTCAACGCGATGTACCGCTCGGGCGTGCTGTCGCGCCGCAAGGAGGCGAACCTCGTGTACTACGCCATTGCGGACGAAAGCGTGGTGGAGTTGTGCCGCACGGTCTGCGTGCAGGTGGCCAGCCGGCTGGAGGACAATGCCCTGGCCTCCGGCGCGGTGAACCGCTTCATGGCCCAGCCCGAACCGCCACCCGCCCGGCGGCGCAAGGCCGCGCAGTAGCCTGGCTCTTCCTGCAGACCGCATCAGAACAGGCGCGCCGCCATGGCGAGCGCGCCGGAGGAGACGGCATTGCAGGAACGGAATCCGCGCGGGCGCATCGTGTCCGCGCCCGAGCACTTCGTCAGCACCACGCTGCAGCAGGACATCGCCCGGCACGGCCTGGACAGTCCGCGCCGCGACTTCCTGCGCAAGAGCTTCCTTGGCGCGGCCGCCGGGATTGCCGCAGCCGGGCCGGGCCGGCGCGCCCTGGCCGCAGATGGCGATCCCGCCATCCTGGAACCGCAGCCATGGGCCACATCCCTGGGCCAGCCGGTGGCGGCGCGGCCGTACGGACAGCCTTCGGTCCATGAGAAAAACCTGGTGCGGCGCGAGTCGCCCGGCCTGACTCGGGTAGCGGCGGCTTCGGTCGCGTTCGCGCCGCTGCAGGGGCTGTTCGGCATCATCACGCCCAGCGGCCTGCATTTCGAGCGGCACCACCAGGGCTGGCAGGACATCGACCCCGGCCGCCACCGCCTGATGATCAATGGGCTGGTCAAGGCGCCGCGCGTCTATACGATGGATGACCTGATGCGCCTGCCGTCGGTGTCGCGCATGCATTTCATCGAATGCGGCGCCAATACCGGCATGGAATGGGGCAACGTGGCGGTGCCGACGGTGCAGTACACCCACGGCATGCTGTCGTGCTGCGAATTCACCGGCGTGCCGCTCAAGGTGCTGCTGGACGACGCCGGCGCGGACCTGCGCCGCGGCAAATACCTGCTGGCCGAAGGTGGCGACGGCTCCGGCATGACGCGCACCATCCCGATGGAGCTGGCCGACGAGATCATCGTCGCCTGGGGCATGAACGGCGAGATGCTGCGCCCCGAGAACGGCTACCCGCTGCGGCTGGTGGTGCCGGGGGTGCAGGGTGTGTCGTGGGTCAAGTGGCTGCGCCGGCTGGAACTGGGTGACCAGCCCTGGAACGCCAAGGACGAGACCATCCACTACGTGGACATGATGCCGGACGGCAAGCTGCGCCAGTACTCATCGATCCAGGAATGCAAGTCCGTCATCACCTCGCCGTCGGGCGGCCAGCAGATGGTCGGCAAGGGCTTCTACAACATCAGCGGGCTGGCGTGGTCCGGACGCGGACGCGTGCGCCGAGTGGATGTCTCGACCGACGGCGGGCGCAACTGGCGCACGGCACGGCTGGAAACGCCGGTGCTGTCCAAGTGCCTGACGCGCTTCAACCTGGACTGGAACTGGGACGGCGGGCCGGCCATCCTGCAAAGCCGCGCGATCGACGAAACCGGCTACGTGCAGCCGAAGATGGCGCAGTTGCGCGCGGTGCGCGGCACCCGCTCGATCTATCACAACAATGCCATCCAGAGCTGGCAGGTGGCCCAGAGCGGGGAGGTGTCCAATGTCCACGTGGGCTGACACGGCGCGCACGCTGGCGCTGGTGGCCGGCTGCGTGGCCCCGGCGGCCTGGGCCGGCACGGCAGACACTGCCGCGGCGCGCGCGGCGCTGGGCCGCACCGCGACCGCGGCCGAAGTCGCGGCCTGGGATATCGACGTGCGCCCGGATTTTCAGGGTCTGCCCAAGGGTAGCGGCACGGTGGCGCAGGGGCAGAAGGTCTGGGACGGCAAGTGCGCGTCGTGCCACGGCGACTTCGGCGAATCGAACGAAGTCTTCGCGCCCATCGTGGGCGGCACCACGGCCGACGATATCCGCCGCGGCCGCGTCGCCGCGATGACCGGCAACCAGCCGTACCGCACCACGCTGATGAAGGTAAGCACGGTCAGCACGCTGTGGGACTACATCCACCGCGCCATGCCGTGGAATGCGCCGAGGAGCCTGAGTGCCGACGATGTCTATGCCGTCACGGCGTACCTGCTGAACCTGGGCGAGATCGTACCGGCCGACTTCACACTGTCGGACGCCAATATCGCCGAAGTGCAGCGCAAGATGCCGAACCGCAACGGCATGACCACGGACCACGGCATGTGGCCGGGCCGCGGCCATCCGGATACGCACAACACGGCTTGCATGAAGGACTGCGAAGCAAACGTGAAGGTGGTCTCGGCCATGCCGGCATACGCGCGCGATTCGCACGGCGACCTGTCGCAGCAGCAGCGCGCTTTCGGGCCGACGCGCGGCGTGGCGGCGCTGGCTTCCGCACAAGCCGTATCGGTCGCCGCGGCGCCGGTGGCGACCGTGGCGCCCGGCGCCAGGCTGACCGGCCAGTACCAGTGCATGGCGTGCCATGCGCTTGACCGCAAAGTGGTGGGGCCGTCATTTTCGGAGATCGCCGGCAAATATCGCGGGCAGGGTGACGCCCACGCCGCGCTGGAGCGTAAGGTCAAGATGGGCGGACAGGGCGCCTGGGGCAGCGTGCCGATGCCGCCGCAGCCACAGATCCCCGATTCGGACATCCGTGCCATGGTGGGGTGGATTCTTGAGGCAAAATAGCGGGCTGGCCGCTGGAGTGCCCCCAGGCGGCGGCCAGAGTGTGTCGCGCCGCAGCGCAGTCCGGTTGTGGCGTTGCCTTTGCCGTCCCCACGGCTTTACAGAGCTTGGAGCTTAATAATGAAGCAGTTTGTCATCGCAGCGCTGATGCTGGGCGCCGCCGCATCGGCCCACGCGGTCGATGCCGCCAAGGCACAGGAGATCGCCAACAAGAACGCCTGCATGGGTTGCCACCAGGTCGACAAGAAGCTGGTCGGCCCCGCCTACAAGGACGTGGCCGCCAAGTACAAGGGCGACAAGAACGCCCTTGCGACCCTGACCAAGAAGGTCAAGGCCGGTGGTTCGGGCGTGTGGGGTCCGGTGCCGATGCCGGCCAACACCGGTCTGAGCGACGCTGACGCGAAGACCGTGGTGGAGTGGGTCCTGGCTGGCGCGCCGGCCAAGTAAGCACGGCCCGCAAGGGCCAACGCACCGATGCAACAGGCCGGCCGGCATCCGCCGCGCGGGCCTGGACACAGAGCACAGCGGCCGGCCAAGCACCGGCCGCATGCAGGAAGCACCGCCCCAAGCGGTCAACCACGAGTGGGAACGGAGTAGCTGGAGAGCTGACCACAATGAATTCAAAACGACGAGAAGTACTGCGGGTCACCGCTGTCCTGTCGCTGATGGCCGCAACGGGCCTGATCACCGAAGCGCAGGCAGCCGAGTGGAACAAGACCGCTTTTGACGGCAAGAGCGTGGCCGAGGTCATCAAGGCCCTGGGTGGCAGCGGCACCGAAAAGAGCACCGCCATCACCTTCAACGCCCCGGACATCGCCGAGAACGGCGCCGTGGTGCCGGTGGCCGTGACCAGCACGATCCCGGATACCGAGCAGATCGCCATCCTGGTCGAAAAGAACCCGAACACGCTGGCCGCGGATTTCGTGATCCCGGCGGGCACCGAACCGTTCGTCTCCACGCGCGTGAAGATGGGCCAGACCTCCGTGGTGCATGCCGCGGTCAAGGCCGGCGGCAAGTGGTACGTGGCATCCAAGGAAATCAAGGTCACCTTGGGCGGCTGCGGCGGCTGAGCCCCGCGCCCCGCCACACCACGATCATCTGCAACAGGAGAGAGCAATGGCAGACCCGATGCGCGTACGCGCCACCGAGAACGGCGGCGTGGTAGACGTCAAGATTCTGATGAAGCACGACATGGAAACCGGCCAGCGCAAGGACAGCGCCGGCAAGACTGTTCCGGCGTGGCATATCCAGACCGTAAGCGCCCAGTGCAAGGGCAAGGAAGTGTTCCGCGCCCAGTTCGGCCCGGCGGTATCCAAGGACCCGTTCCTGAACTTCAAGTTCAAGGGCGGCGCCAAGGGCGACAAGGTCGCCGTGACCTGGATCGACAACCGCGGCGACAAGCGCACCGACGAAGCGACGATCGCCTGATACGCCTGATACCAGCCCGGCGCGCGCGGCTGTCGTCTGCTATGGTTCTGGTCGGAAACTGACCTCGGGAACAATCATGCGGCGAGCATTCATTCGGGCATCGGCGGCACTGGCCGCCATCGGACTGGCGGCAAAGGCGGCGGCGCAGGCAGCGCCGGCGGCGTCGGCAGGCAAGGGCGGGCGCGTCAAGGTGGTGTACCAGCTATCGGAAGGCATCGACCAGGCGGTGCGCGCGATGGGCAACCTGCGCAACCACCTGAACGGCGCCCCGGGCACGAAGCTGGTCGTGGTCGCGTTCGGCTACGGTGTGGATTTCCTGCTGGAAGGCGCCAAGGACGCGCGCGGCAACACGTTTGACGGCCCGGTGGGCGCGCTGGCTTCGGCCGGCGTGGAGTTCCGCGTCTGCCGCAATACGTTGACGGCACGCAAGATTTCCGAATCGAGCCTGCTGATGGAATCGAAGATCGTACCGGCCGGCGTGGTGGAGATCGCCCGCCTGCAGTTTGACGAAGGCTACGCCTACATCAAGCCTTGAGGACGGCCCGGGCTCCGGAAGGCCCGGCGACAGAAGAATGACCGGCGCGCGAGCGGCCGGGAGGAGAAGCCCCCCAATGACCAAGATCCGACGCCTGGCCACGGGCGCCGCGCTGGCCGCGGCCGGCGCCACCGCGCTGACCCTGGCGGCCGCCGTGCACGCGCAGGGCAGCACCGCCGACGAAATCGCCAAGTACCGCCAGATGCTGGCCGAAGGCAATCCCGCCGAGCTGTGGGAAGCCGCCGGCGAAGAGCTGTGGAAAAAGCCAGCCGGCCCGAAGAACGTCTCGCTCGAACAATGCGACCTGGGCAAGGGCCCGGGCGTGACCAAGGGCGCCTACGCGGAACTGCCGCGCTACTTCAAGGACACCGGCAAGGTGATGGACCTGGAGCAGCGCCTGGCTTATTGCCGCGTGACACTGCAGGGCCTGACCAGGGAAGAGGCGATGGCCAACCCGTTCTCGTCGTCGGGCAAGCCGTCGGACATCGAGCGCCTGGCCTCGTACCTGACCGCCGAATCGCGCGGCGTGAAGATGAACGTCCAGCTCGGCCACCCGGAAGAGCAGCGCACCTACGCGCTCGGCCAGAAGATGTTCTTCTACCGCGGCGGCGCCTATGATTTTGCCTGCGCCACCTGCCACGCGGTGGACGGCCAGCGCATCCGCCTGCAGGACCTGCCCAACCTGCTGACCGAGAAGGGCGCGCAGGCGGCCTACACGACGTGGCCCGCGTACCGTGTCTCGCAGGGCGAGGTACGCACCATGCAGCACCGCCTGTATGACTGCCTGCGCCAGCAGCGCTTTCCCGAGCCGGCCTACGGTTCGGACGTGATCACCGCCCTCACCATGTTCCTGGCCAGGAACGCCAACGGCGGCACCTACGATGGCCCTGCCATGAAGCGCTGACGAGCCCGGGAGACAGACATGCAAGCATTCACCAAGCAATACGGCGTGTGGGCGGCCGCCGCGCTGGCGCTGGCCGCCAGCACCGGCGCCATCGCGCAGGACAGCGCCAAGGCCAAGCCGGCGGCGAAAGCCAAGGCAAGCGCCGTCAGCGCCGCCGACATGAAGCACCTGATCGAAGGCTCGTTCTCCTCGAAGGGGCCGGCCACCGTCGAAGGCGTGCTCAACCAGGACGCCATGCAGCAGGCCTGCAGCCAGTACCCGGACCGCTCCAAGGTGCCGGCGGCCACGGCAAAGAAGATCGAAGCCGCGGAACTGAAGCAGGTCAAGTATCCCGGCGACGGCAAGTGGCTCGGCGACTGGAAGGAAGGCGAGAAGGTCGCGCAGAACGGCCGCGGCATGCAGTTCTCGGACCAGGTCGGCGGCACCAACGGCGGCAACTGCTACGCGTGCCACCAGATGACCAAGGCGGAGATCTCGTTCGGCAATATCGGCCCGTCGCTGTACCAGTACGGCAAGCTGCGCGGCAATTCCGAAGACGTGGTCAAGTACACCTGGGGCAAGATCTGGGACTCCAGCGCCTATGCGGCCTGCTCCAACATGCCGCGCTTCGGCCACAAGGGCATCCTGACCGAAACGCAGATCCGCGACGTGATGGCGCTGCTGCTGGACCCGGCCTCGCCGGTCAACCAGTAAGGGCACGGGCATGCTGCGCGCCCGCGCCACTTTCACCGGCGTCATCGCGTGGCTGCTGGCCTTCGGCCTGATGGCCGGAGCCGGCAGCGCCGGCGCGCTGGAGGTCGGCGACACCGTGCGGTTGCCCGATATGCAGACGCTCGATGGCCGCACTGTCAGCGCGGCAGCGCTGGCCGGCAAGCCGCTGATCGTGGAGGTGTGGGCCTCCTGGTGCCCGTTCTGCGCCATGCAGAACCCGCGCCTGCAGAAGCTCTACGAGCGCACGCGCGGCACGCCGCTGCAGGTGCTGACCATCAGCATCGACAAGGACCCGCGCGCGGCGGCCGAGTACCTGCGCAAGCGCGGCTACACCTTCCCGGTCACCATGGACTCGCCGGCGTTGCGCAGCGCCATCAGCCCGCGCAAGGGCCTGCCGGAGCTGTATGTGATCGACGCGCGCGGGCGCGTGGTGCAGAAGGAAGTGGGCGAGATGCTCGAGGACGAGGTCGCGGCGCTCGACCGTTACGCCAGGCCCTGAACATTGCCTTGCCGTGCGCGGTCGCCAATCCGCGCACGGCCAACTTGAAACGATGCCGGAACGCCCCTGCATGCCTTGCAGGGGTGCCGACCGGCACGCCGATTCCACAGGAAGAGACGACGACATGAACCGACGCGAGTTCCTGCAGGTGCTGGCCATTGCCGGCGCCGGCGGCATGAGCTTCCCCGCCAGCGCGGCCCAGGCGGCGAAATCCGCTGAGGCCATGTACGACCTGCCGCGCTTCGGCAATGTCCACCTGCTGCATTTCACCGATTGCCATGCGCAGCTGCGGCCGGTGTACTTCCGCGAACCCAACGTCAACCTTGGCATCGGCGGCTATGCGGGCAAGCCGCCCCACCTTGTCGGCGACGCGCTGCTGCGCCACTACGGCATCCGCCCCGGCACGCCGCAGGCGCACGCGTTCACCTACCTGGACTTCACCGAGGCCGCGCAGCGCTATGGCAAGGTCGGCGGGTTTGCCCACCTGGCCACGCTGGTCAAGCGCATGAAGGCCAGCCGGCCGGGCGCGCTGCTGCTCGATGGCGGCGACACCTGGCAGGGCTCCGCCACCGCGCTGTGGACCAAGGGCCAGGACATGGTCGACGCGGCGCTGGCGCTCGGTGTCAACGTCATGACGCCGCACTGGGAAATGACGCTCGGCGCCGACCGCGTCAAGGAGATCGTCGAGAAGGACTTCAAGGACAAGGTCTCGTTCCTGGCGCAGAACATCAAGACCAACGACTTCGGCGACCCGGTCTTCGACCCCTACGTGATGCGCGACATCAACGGCGTCGCGGTCGCCATCATCGGCCAGGCCTTTCCGTACACGCCGATCGCCAACCCGCGCTACTTCGTGCCGGACTGGACCTTCGGCATCCAGGAAGAGAACCTGCAGCAGGTTATCGACGACGCGCGCAGCAAGGGCGCCCAGGTGGTGGTGCTGCTGTCGCACAACGGCATGGACGTCGATCTGAAGCTGGCCTCGCGCGTGCGCGGGCTCGACGCGATCCTGGGCGGCCACACCCATGACGGCATGCCGGCGCCTGTGCCGGTGAAGAACGCGGGGGGCACCACGCTGGTCACCAACGCGGGCTCCAACGGCAAGTTCCTTGGCGTGCTGGACTTCGACGTGAAGAACGGCAAGGTGACGGATTTCCGCTACCGCCTGCTACCGGTGTTCGCCAACTACCTGCCGGCCGACCCGGCCATGGACGCGCTGATCAGGAAGGTCCGCGCGCCGTACGAACAGAAGCTCGGCGAAGTGCTGGCGGTGAACCGCGGCCTGCTGTACCGGCGCGGCAATTTCAACGGCACCTTCGACCAGCTCATCCTGGACGGCCTGATGGAAGTGCAGGGCGCGCAGATCGCGTTCTCGCCGGGCTTCCGCTGGGGCACCACGCTGCTGCCGGGCGAGGCCATCACCATGGAACACCTGATGGACCAGACCGCCATCACCTACCCGTACACCACGGTAACGGACATGAGCGGCGAGACCATCAAGACCATCCTCGAAGATGTGGCCGACAACCTGTTCAATCCGGACCCGTACTACCAGCAGGGCGGCGACATGGTGCGCGTGGGCGGCCTGCAATACACCATCGACCCGAACGCGGGCATGGGCAGGCGCATCAGCGACATGCGCCTGAACGGCCAGCCATTGGACGCTGGCAAGACCTACAAGGTGGCCGGCTGGGCGCCGGTGGCCGAAGAAGCGCGCCAGACGGGCGGTGCCCCGATCTGGGATGTCATGGCCCAGTGGCTGCGCGCCAGCAAGGAAGTCAGCGCCCGCCCGCTGAACCAGCCGCGCGTGGTCGGCATGGACCGAAATCCGGGCATGGCGGCGTGATGTTGCGCGGGATCATCACCCGGCGGGTACGGATTGAAGCGTTAAACGGAAGTACGCTACAATCGTCCGCGATGGGCCGATAGCTCAGCTGGGAGAGCGCTGCGTTCGCAATGCAGAGGTCGGGAGTTCGATCCTCCTTCGGTCCACCAGATACAAAAAGGGCTCGGAATTCGTTCCGAGCCCTTTTCTTCTTTCGTTTGTCTTTTTTCCCCGGCGAACCCATGCGGCGTCACGCCACCCGCGGTCCCCGCTTTGCCTTCATCGCAGAAGGCCGTACCTGTTGCAGCGCCCGCAATGACTGCAGCGCATCTTCCACGGCCTCGATGCCGTCACGCAGCCGCGCCGTGGCATAGCCGAGCCGGCTTTGCGTATCCGGGTCCGGCGCGGACAGGTGCTCGAGCGCATCGACTTCCGCCTGCATCTGGCCGATCAGGCGGCGCAATTGGGATGTGCTGTGCGAAGCAAGCGAGCGGATTGCCATGCGAACTCCTTGGACGTCGACGTCGGGGGCGCCCGCTTTGTACGGTAGTACGTCACAGGAAGATCACCAGGGCTGTTACGTCTCCATACACCTGTGCGGCCTCGCGCATACCGGCAGTGGTCAGTCCATTGCGGCATGGGCCATGTCGGTCGGAGCCTGCCGGGCGGGCCGCACCAGCAGGATCAGCGGCACGACCAGCAGCGTGGCGATGAACATCACCTTGAAATCGTTGAGGTAGGCGATCATCGACGCCTGCTGGTTGATGGCGTGGTTCAGCGCCATCAGGTCGGCGCGCGAGCCGTTCGCCACCATCGACTGCAGGTTCGGGTTGTAGACGCTGACATGCGCGGCCAGGTCGGCGTGCGCGACTTGCGTGTTGCGCGTCATCAGCGCCTGGATCACCGAGATGCCGATGCTGCTGCCTATATTTCGCACCAGACTGTAGGTGGCGGTGCCATCGGCACGCAGATCCGGCCGCAGCGTGGAGAACGTCAGCGCGCTGAGCGGCACGAATACGAGGCCGAGCCCGAAGCCCTGGATCACGCCGGGCCAGACGATGTCGGACATCGACAGGACGATGGTGTAGTGCATCATCTGCCACAGCGCGAACGCGGAAATCAGGAATCCCGACAGGAGCAGCAGCCGTGCGTCGATGCGGCGCAGCAGGCGGCCCGCGAGAAGCATCGCCACCATGGTGCCGGCGCCGCTGGGCGCGGTGACGAGGCCGGTGGTGGCCACGGGATACTGCATCAGGCCCTGCAGCATCGGCGGCAGCAGCGCGCGCGTCGCATACATGACCGCTCCGATCACGAAGATGAAGCAGGTGCCGGTGGCAAAGTTGCGGTCCTTCAGTAGTTCATAGCGGAAGAAGGATTTCGATCCCGCCGTGGCCGTGTGCACGATGAAGTAGGCGAAGCTGACTACCGCGAGCAGGGCCTCGATGCGGATTTCGAGCGAGCTGAACCAGTCGAGCTGCTCGCCGCGGTCCAGCATGGCCTGCAGTGCGCCGATGGCCAGGCTCAGCGTGGCAAAGCCGAACGCGTCGAACCTGACCTCGCGGCGCGGTGGCCTGTCGGGCAGGAAGGACATGACCCCGAACATCGCGAACGCACCGATCGGTACGTTGATGAAAAACACCCAGCGCCAGTTGTAGCTGTCGGTCAGCCAGCCGCCCAGCGTCGGGCCGAGGATCGGGCCGACCATCACGCCCATGCCCCACACGGCCATGGCCTGGCCTTGCCGGGCGGGTGGGTTGATGTCGAGCAGGATGGATTGCGACAGCGGCACCAGCGACGCCCCGAAGACTCCCTGCAGCAGGCGCGCCGCCACCATCTGCGGCAGCGTCTCGGCCAGGCCGCAGAAGGCCGAAGCCACGGTGAAACCGCCGATGGCGACCAGCAGCAGCTTTTTCACCCCGAGGCGGTCGGACAGCCAGCCGGTCAGCGGCGTGGCGATGGCCGCCGCCACGATGTACGAGGTCAGCACCCACGTGATCTCGTCCTGCGAGGCCGACAGCGTGCCCTGCATATGCGGCAGCGCGACGTTGGCGATGGTGCTGTCCAGCGTCTGGATCAGCGTGGCCAGCATGATCGAGACCGTGATCATCGGCCGGTTCAGTGGCGTGTCGGCGCCGGCCTGCCGAGCAATGGAGGACATGGAGGTGGGGGGGGCTGTTTGATTGATAAGCGTGCTTATTATATGACCGGCCCGGCCCTGTGCGCCGGGCCCATATGCGCCGGGCCTTCGTGGGCCGTGTGCCGGCCCGTTCACTGTCATGGTTCTTGGGCTATAGTCGCGCGATGGAATCGGAATCGGAAAAACGCCTCGGCTTCCTGGTAACCGACGTGGGCCGCCTGTGCGGCAAGCGCTTCGACGACCTGGCCAAGTCCAAGCTGGACCTCACGCGCGCGCAGTGCCGCGCGCTCGTCTACCTGGCCCACCACGGCGAGATCAACCAGGCCAGCCTGGCCGAGATCCTCGATGTGGCGCCCATCTCGGCCGGCCGGCTGCTTGACCGCATGGAAGAGGGCGGCTGGATCGAGCGCCGGCCCAACCCGGACGACCGCCGCGAACGTCTCGTGCAGATGACCGGCAAGGCCCGCAAGGCCCTGGGCCAGGCGCGGCGCGTCGGCGACGAGATCGCCGGCGAAGCCATGCGCGGCTTCACGCCGCAGGAGCAAGAGCAACTGATCACCCTGCTGCAGCGCGTGCGTGCCAACCTGGGCGCCGCGGTGGAGCGCTGAGCCATCATGCCCCTTCAGGATCCTTCCGTGCGCCAGTCAGCGGACGCGCACGCCGATTACCTCGCCGGCCGACGCAGCACGCTGGTCAGTGTCGCCGTCAATCTCGCGCTGAGCCTGGCCCAGGCCGTGGCCGGCCTGTGGGCGGGCTCGCAGGCGCTGCTCGCCGATGCCTTGCACTCACTGTCTGACCTGGTGTCGGATTTCGTGGTCCTGCTGGCCGGACACCACGGCCGCAAGGATCCCGACTCCGATCACCACTACGGTCACCAACGCTACGAAACCGCCGCCGCTCTGGTACTCGGTTGCCTGCTGCTGGCGGTCGGGCTCGGCATGCTGTGGTCGGCGGTCGGCAAGATCCAGCATCCGCAGGGTTCCCAGGCGGTCAAGCCGATCGCCCTATGGGTGGCCGTGGTGGCGCTGCTGTCCAAGGAACTGCTGTTCCGCTACATGCTGGCCGTGGCCAAGCGGGTGCGTTCGGGCATGCTGGTGGCCAATGCCTGGCACGCGCGGTCGGATGCCGCGTCGTCGTTGGTGGTGGCGCTGGGCATTGGCGGCAACCTGCTCGGCTACCACGTACTCGACCCGGTGGCGGCCATCGTGGTGGGACTGATGGTGGCGCGCATGGGCGCGAAGTTCGGCTGGGATGCGCTCAATGACCTGATGGACCGCGCCGCCGATGCCGAAACCGTCGAAGCCATCCGGCAGACCATCCTCGAGACGCCGGGCGTGCAGGGCGTACATGACCTGCGCACGCGCAAGATGGGCGACCAGGTGCTCGTCGACGTGCATCTGGAAATCGATGCCGACCTCACCGTTGCCGAAGGCCACGCGATCGCGGCCGAAGCGCACCGGCGCACCATGGCCAGCCACGGCGTGCTCAGCGTCATGACGCATGTCGACCCGGTATACACCTCCGCGACCGAAGCCCACCGCTGAGTGCCCTGTGGATATCCACGCCCCGGCCTGGGGATAACTGGACGGGAAAGCTGTGCCCCGCCTGGGGGTGCGCTGTGAGCCGTATACGGACAAATTGCGCGCCGTTTTGGCCGACGTATATGGAGGCCCCGGATATCCCGGTGCAACCACCGCCGCTCCATACGGTTGTCTTTCTTGCAACCTCCTGATCCGAAAGGGAAAAGAGGGGTTATCCACGCGCTGGGGCGACGTTTACCTACTACTACTATCTACGTATACGTAAACAGTATTAAAGAAAGTAGTCAGATCATTCCCGTCAGCGACGAATCCGTTTACTGCTTTGTCCGTCGACGCGGCGTATACGTGCCATACGTGCCGCGCACCTCCCCTCCCACGAAGCCGGACTTCTGTGCCGCAACCGAGCACGGCCGCCAGCGCCTCCAGTTCTCCGCCGGCGCAGGCACTGACGCCGCTGACTCTCGAAAGCGTTTACGCGCTGCCCGCGCAGGTGTCGGCGGGCGAAGTCCCGGCGGTGACGTTCTGCCTGCCCTGAGCATCGGGCAGGCTGCTGACCAGGATGCCCGCTAACGCGGCACCTTGAATGCCTTGCGCGCGCGAAGCGCTTCGGCCCGGGCCCAGCAGCCGTCCTGGTGGTCGTTGACGAGTCCCATTGCCTGCATCAGCGCGTACATCGTGGTCGGCCCGACGAAGCGCCAGCCGCGCCGCTTCAGATCCTTCGACAGTGCCGCCGATTCCGGCGAGGTCGCCATGGTGCGCAGGACTTCGGGCGTCAGCACCTTGGGCCGGCTGGCCGGGTCGGGCTCGTAGCGCCAGAAGTAGGCCGCCAGCGACGACTCCGTTTCCAGCAGTTCCGCCGCCCGCTGCGCATTGTTGATGGCGGCTTCGATCTTGCCCCGGTGGCGCACGATGCCGGCATCGCCGAGCAGGCGCTCGATGTCGCGCTCGCCAAAGCGGGCCACCTTCTCGATGTCGAAATTGGCGAATGCCTTGCGGAAGGCCTCGCGCTTGCGCAGGATGGTCAGCCAGCTCAGCCCGGCCTGGAAGCCCTCGAGGCAGAGCTTCTCGAACAGCCGCCGGTCGTCGTCGACCGGATAGCCCCATTCGTTGTCGTGGTAGTGGCAATAGTCTTCCAGCGTGCCGCACCAGCCGCAGCGCACGCGTTCCGCGGCGGGTTCCTGTTTGCTTGTCATGCGTGCCTTTCCATGGCCCGGGGTTCGTCGTGGCCGGCGGCGCGATTGCGCAGTGCCGGCGTCCGCCGGTGATCATGCACCGGGCTGGCCATCCGGGGAAGGCCGGAATCGGACATGCGGATCGTGCTGCGGTCAGGGAGGATGGGTCAGAAGCTTGCCGCGAGCCCGAACGAGACCCCCGAGACGTTGTTGCCGAACACGTACCGCACCACCGCCCGGATCCGCGTGACAAAGACCTCATGGGCGCTGGTGTCCAGCTCCAGCCCGGTGCCGAGCGTGGTCAGGTAATTGAAGCCAAGCACGCCGGCCTGGCTGCCGAGGTAGTGCGAATGCGACAGCTCGAGCACGTAGCGCACGGGCCGGTCCAGCGCGTGCCAGCCGGTCGGCGCGCGCCAGCGGGCGTAGAGGTTGGCGGTCTGTGCGGTCGCGGTGCCCGTGACCCCCGCGGACGAACCGCCGAAGCTCTGCAGGTGGATATTGGTGTAGCGCAGTTCCAGGTCGATCTCGTGGGTCTCGCGGTAGTGCTCCCAGTCGAGCATGACTGAACCGCCGAGGCCGTAGGCGTTCAGCGAGCCGTGCTCAAGGAAGTTGATGCTGGCATCGGTTTTCCGCTCGATCACGAGCTCGCCCACCCTGAGGTCGCTGGAGACATTGCCCAGCGAGGCGTTGAAGATCGGCCGGAACACCAGTTCCCGGTTCTCGGTCAGCGGGAAGTCCCAGCCGACGCCGATGGTGCCGGAAAACGTGTTCCACCGGACAGGCAGCGGGCGGGACTCGGCGCCGCTGGTGGCGATGAAGGTCGGGTCGTAGCGGCTGTAGGCGATCGCCCCTTCCAGGTAGAGCGGGAACGACTTGCTCCAGGTGAAACCGCCGCCGAGCTGCCACATGAAGACGCCGGGGTTGTCGGTGGCCGCGTTGTTGATCGACAGGGAACTGGATGCCAGGTCCGGCACGACCGAGTACGACATCAGCGTGAGCACGCCGTTGGCATGCTTCTGCACATTGGCGCCGATGACCTGGAACCCGTTCGAACCCTGCGCCTGTGCCCGTGCCTGCCCCGGCATCAGCCAGAGCGAACCCGATAGGGCCAGACAGGCCGGCAGGGCAGCCGCGGCCCTGCGAAATTGCTGGAATGCGGACATTCGAGTTGCCGGGTAGGGTTCTCAAGCCGGCGCCATGTCGCGCGCGCCGCACCGGTGAAGCATTCTAGCTAGGGATGATGCATGCTGTATGTGGCAACGGCGCATGCTCGAATCTTTTCAGATCACCTGTTGCAAGTCTTCACAAGGGCGCAGCGCGACTATCCCGCGTGGTGGCGGCGAGGCGGGTTGGATGCCGGGTCCGGCTCGGCCGGCGGCGGCCGCGCGGTGCGCCTGCGCGTGAGCCACAACAGCGCGGCGCTGGCCAGCCAGCCGGCCACGAATACCGTATCTCCGGCATGGCTGATCCAGTAAGAGGCGCCGGGTGTGCCGAAGACGGCGTACAGGGCAGCGGCCGGCATCCGCGCGATGATCCAGAGCGCGACAGCCGGCGCGCTCGCGTAGGCGCCGGGTCGCCACCAGGGTGCGGGAATCGGTGCTGGCCGCCCGTGGTGGGGCGGGATGCGCGGAACCACGAAGATCTCCATCTCGCCGCGCATTCGCTGGCGGCATGCGTTGTGGATGGCGCGGGGTGCCCGTTGCGGACATCGCGATGAGCCGGAACAGGCTTCCCACAGGCATCGTATGCCTTTTCCCCGGCCCGCTGTGCACAGGGGCGATGCGCTGTGTGGGCCACCCCACGGTGGCCGCCGCCCGTCCCTTCAAGTTTTTTGCACGAACTGTCCGCAAATCCGATCCGCAGGGGCGTGCCTTCTTTGTCAAACTACCTTCAACCCACGAAATGCTTTGAAGGTGAGTGCCATGCTTCCCTCGATCTACCTCTCACACGGTTCGCCCATGCTGGCGATCGACCCGGGCCCGACCGGCGCCATCTTCGACGCGCTGGGCGCCAGTCTGCGCGCGCAACGGCCGCGCGCGGTGCTGGTGGTATCCGCGCACTGGATCTACAGCACGCTGGCCGTCGGCACACGTGAACGGCAGGAAGCGTGGCACGATTTCGGCGGTTTTCCGCGCGAACTCTATGCGTTGCGCTATGACGCGCCGGGATCGCCCGACCTGGCCGCGCGCGTCAAGGCGCTGGTCGAAGCCGCCCACATTCCGGGCGCGGGCTTTGTCGGCTTTGACGAAGAGCGCCCGCTGGATCACGGTGCCTGGATGCCGATGCGGCACTTTTTCCCGGATGCCGACATCCCGGTGGTGCAACTGGCGCTGAATCCGTACCTGGCGCCCGCCGTGCAGATCGAGATCGGCCGCGCGCTGGCGCCGCTGCGTGCCGAAGGCGTACTGGTGCTCGCATCGGGCAGCTTCACGCACAACCTGCAGGAAGTGTTCGGTGGCGGCCGGCGCGCCCAGCACGGCGGTGAGACCGAGCCGTACGTCGATGCCTTCCGCGGCTGGATGCTCGACGCGCTCGACGAGGCGCTGGCGACCGGCGATACCAGCCGCATCGCCGACTACCGCGCCCAGGCGCCGCACGCGCGCCGCGCGCATCCGACCGACGAGCACCTGTTGCCTTTTTACGTGGCGCTGGGTGCGGCGCTGGGCCCGCGCGAGGCCGGCAGCGCGCAAGCGCCCGCCGATGTTGCACCCGCCGACGTGGCGCGCGTCGCGGACGAAGTGACGTACGGCGTGCTGGCCATGGACACCTTCGTGTTCAACGGCCAGGGAGCCGGTGCGCGGCCGCCCGAGCGCGCCGCCGCCTGACCCGGTGCGCCTGCGCCGGTCAGCACGGGGCCGGGCGCCGAAGACCGGCGTCAGTCCACGGCGCGCAGCAGGCCGCGCCGGTGCAGCGCGAACGCAAACGAAAGCAAGGCCGCCAGCGCCAGCGCCACCATGGTCCACAGCATCAGCCAGTAGCCTCCGGCCGCGCGCCAGAGCAGGGCGCCCAACCACGGCGAGGCGGCCTGCATCAGCAGCACCGGCGTCATCATCAGGCCGTTGAGCGTGGCGTAGTGATGGCGCGAGATCAGCTCCGGCATGGCCATGGCGCGCAGCATGGTGTTGACGCCATTGGCACAGCCGTAGAGCACCGCCGCGACCATCAGCCAGGCGCCGTGCCCCAGCGCCATGCACAGCAGGCCGGTGCTCATCAGCGCATAGACCGGCACGGACAGCCGCACCGGGTGGCGCACCGTGGCGCGCATCATCAGCAGGCGCCCCACCACCTGCGCGGGGCCGATCAGCGCGGCGACCACGAGCTGCTGGCCCAGCGGCAGGCCCTTTTCGGTCAGCATCGGGATCAGGTGCGCGCCGAGCAGCGACGCCACCATGATCGTTGCCGTGAAGGCCAGTACGACCGCCCAGAACACCGGCTGGCGCAGCGTGGCGCGCGCGATGCCCTGGCTGGCGGCATCGCCCGCCGGCAGCGGCGAGGCCGGCTGCACGGCCGCGTAGCTGGCGTGCAGCGTGTAGCGCAGGCGCGCATGCAGCGGCGCGCAGACCAGCAGGTTGAGCGCGGCAAAGCCCAGCAGCGTGGGCCGCCAGCCGATCAGCAGCACCAGCCATTGCGCCAGCGGCACGAAGATCGTGCTCGCAAAGCCTGCCATCAGCGTGACCGTGACGATCGGTTTCTGGTAGCCGTCTCCGTACGCCTGGCGCAGCACCACGAAGGCGGGTTCATAGAGCGTGGTGGCCATGGCCAGGCCCAGCGGTATCCACATCAGCAGGAACATCGCCGGGGAGGGCGACCAGGCCCATAGCAACAGCCCGGCTGCGCCCAGCAGCGAACCGGCGCCCATCACGCGGCGCGCCGGCACGCGGTCCAGCAGCCGGCCCACGGCGAACGAGCATAGCGCCCACACCAGCAGGCCAAGCGAATAGCCGCCGGCCAGGAAGGGCTTGGAATAGCCCAGCGCGCGCGTCATTGGCCCGATGAAGACCGTGAAGGCGAAGTACAGCGTGCCCCATGAGATGGTCTCGGTCAGGCCAAGGATCCAGACCAGCCGGCGTGGTGGCGTGGCCGGATTGGCGGTGTCGGCTGGAACGGAAGGCGTGGCGGAGTCCGCGTCGGGCGTGGCGTCGGTTCGGGTCATGGCGCGCCCGGCGCCTGGGGGAACGGCGCGGCGGGTCTAAGCGGAAATTGTAACGACCACGGGCGCGTCGTGGTGACGGTCAGGCACTTTCGGCCGGCCCCTTGAGTTCGACCACGTTGCCATCCGGATCCTTGAGATACAGCGACGGCCCCTTGCCTTCGGCGCCGAAGCGCTGTTCCACCGCGCCAGTCTCCACACCGTGGCGTGCCAGCGCGGCACGCACGGCTTCGGCATCGAACGGGTCGATGCGCAGGCAGAAGTGGTCAAGGTTGCGGCCCTCCGCACCGGGGCCCGCGCCGCCAGCGCGACCAAGCGGGCCGTCGAGCGAGACCAGGTCGATCAGTCCGCTGCCCGCGCGCAACTGCGTCAGGCCGAACGCGGGCTGCTCGCGCTCCACGCTGCAGCCGAGGACATCCACGTAGAAGCGTCGCAGCCGGTCCACGTCGGCGGTGCGCAGCACCAGGTGGTCGATACCGAGGATGCGGAACATGCCAGGCTCCCGGGCGCTCAGTGGTGCAGGCCGTCGTAGTCGATGACCTTCAGCGCGTCGAGGTCGACGTTGTCCAGGCAGCGCACATTGACCGCCGCCATCGGCCGGCCGTCCTTGTCCTGGCCATCCGCATACGGTCCGCAGCCGCATACCGGACAGAAGCGGTGCGCGATCTTCATGGTGTTGAAGCGGTAGGTCGATGCGTTCGCTTCCGGCGTCGTCAGCTTGAACTGCAGGCGCGGCACGAACCACATCAGGTGCCCGCGCCGGCGGCAGATCGAGCAGTTGCAGCGGATCACGCTGGGGATGTTGTCGGCCTCCACCTCGAAGGCGATGGCACCGCAATGACAGCTGCCGTGGAATGTCATGACGTCTCCTTGTTGCCGGTTCTGCTGCAGGGTCTATTGATCGGGAAGATCAGGAATCAGCCGCTTGCCCAGGCTGACCACCGCATCCGGCGCGTACCCGAGCTTGTTGTAGAAATCGATCACGACGTCGTTGCCGGCGCGCACCAGCAGGTTGATCTTGGGACAGCCGCGCTCGATCAGCAGTTGCTCCGCGTGCGCCATCAGCATGCGTCCGCAGCCCTTGCCCTGGTGCGCGGGATCGATGGCCACATAGTAGACCCAGCCGCGGTGTCCGTCGAAGCCCACCATCGCGGACGCCATCGGCACTCCGGACACTTCGCCCACCAGGAACAGTTCAGGCTGTGCGGTCAGCTTGCGGGCAATGTCGCGGTACGGGTCATTCCATGGACGCGTGAGGCCGCAGGCCTGCCACAGCGCAACGATGGCTTCAGTATCTTCTTCGCGGAACGAACGGATCAGCATGCAGGGATGATGCGCCGCATCAATCGGCGCATTGTTCAGTTTTTGACAGTGTAGCCGCGCGGCCGGTGACACAATGCCCGCAGATCATCCAGACAACAGGCGACCCCGCCGCCAAGGAGACCAGCATGAGCGACACCCGCGACACCCACCTGCCCGCGCACGCTACTTTCAGCCATATGGAGCACGGCACCCGTGAAGACTGGGCCGCCATCTCCGCCGAGTTCATGCCGTTCGCAAAGGCCCTGCCGGACCGCGTGCTCGCGCACCTGCGCCTGCTCGAAGGCGATTGCGGCGGCTTTCCCGTGGACCGGCTCACGCACTCGCTGCAAACCGCCACGCTCGCGCACCGCGATGGCCGCGACGAGGAATACGTGGTGTGCGCGCTGCTGCATGACATCGGCGACACGCTCGGCAGCTACAACCATCCCGATATCGCCGCCGCTATCCTCAAGCCCTTCGTCAGCGCGGAGAACCTGTGGATGGTGGAGAAGCACGGCGTGTTCCAGGGCTATTACTTTTTCCATCACCTGGGACTGGACCGCAACCTGCGTGAGCAATTCCGCGATCAACCGGAACTGTTCGAGCGTACCGCGGAGTTCTGCCAGAAATATGACGCGGCCGCGTTCATGACGGACTACGACACGCTGCCGCTGTCGTTCTTCGAGCCGATGGTGCGGCGCGTGCTGGCCCACCCGCGCAACTCGATGTATGTGAAGCCGGGAGAGAAGGAGTTGGCGAAGGCGTAAGAGCTGGCGACTGGCAGCGCGGCATGCGCTGCCAGTCCGGCTGCCTACGCTACGCGCTGCGCCGTCTCCGGATGGCGGAATTGCTCCAGCAGCTTGGCCCAGCGCGCACGCACCGCTTTCAGGTTGTTGTCCTTCACGTGGCCAAAACCGCGGATGTCGTCCGGCAGGTTGGCCAGCGCCACGGCGGTATCGTAGTTGGCCGCATTCAGGCCCGCGGTCAGCGCATCGAGCAATGCACGGTATTCGCCGATCAGCGCCCGTTCCGTGCGGCGTTCCTCGGTCCTGCCGAAGATGTCGAACATCCCGCCACGCAGTCCCTTCATCCTGGTCAGCACACGGAACAGCGTCATCGTCGACGGGCCGAACTTGCGCTTGACCAGCTGGCCCTTGTCGTCGCGCTTCGCGGTGGCCGGCGGTGCCAGCCAGAAGTTGAGCTGGTAATCCTTGCCGGGCTCGCCTTCGAACTGCGCGCGCAGCTTGTCCAGGAAGACCGGGTCGGTGTACAGGCGCGCGACCTCGTACTCGTCCTTGTAGGCCATCAGCTTGGCGAGGTTGCGCGCGGCGGCTTCGGTGAGCGGCAGCGGCTTGCCGCTGCCCGCCAGCGCGCTTTCGGCCGCGCGCACGCGGTCGATCGCTTCGCGGTACGTACGCGCGTAGGCCGCATCCTGGTAGGCGGTCAGGTGCTCGACGCGGCGGGCGATCAGCTTTTCGAGCAGTGCGCCCGAGGACGTCGGCAGCTTCACCACCTCCGCACCTTCGGCCGATGTCCTGAGCTTGCCGGTCAGCGACAGCACGTGCTCGGGGTCATGCACCATGTGGCGGCCCCAGTCGAACGCGGCCTTGTTCTTTTCCACGGCCACGCCATTGAGTTCGATCGCACGTTCCAGCGCCTGCAGCGTCAGCGGAATCCAGCCCTTCTGCCATGCGTAGCCGAGCACCAGCGGGTTGGTATAGATGGCATCGCCAAGCAGCGCCACGGCCAGGCCGCTCGCGTTGATGAACTCGCACTGGGCGCCGACAGCGTTGCGGATGTCCTGCTCGGCCGACAGGCCCGGGAACTGCCACTTCGGGTTCTTGATGAACTCGGCGGTCGGGGTCTGCGACGTGTTGACCACTGCGCGCGTGCGGCCCGATTGCGTCTTCGAGATGACTTCGTCGTTGGCCGACACGATTGCATCGCAGCCGATGATCAGGTCCGCCTCGCCCATGGCGATGCGCGTCGCATGCAGGTCTTCCGGCCGCGCCGCGAGCTGCACGTGCGACAGGACCGCGCCGCCTTTCTGCGCCAGGCCCGCCATGTCGAGCACGGTGACGCCCTTGTTCTCCAGGTGGGCCGCCATCCCCAGCAGTCCGCCGATGGTCACCACGCCCGTGCCGCCCACGCCGGTCACCAGGATGCCGTACGCGCGACGGATCTCGGGCAGCGCAGGCTCGGGCAGCGCGGGCAGGCTGTCCACCGCCACGCCATGCTGCTCGGGCTTGCGCACCTGCGCGCCTTCGGCCGTGACAAAGCTCGGGCAGAAGCCGTTCACGCACGAGAAGTCCTTGTTGCACGACGACTGGTTGATCTGCCGCTTGGTGCCGAACTCGGTCTCCAGCGGCTCCACCGACAGGCAGTTGGACTTGACCGAGCAGTCGCCGCAGCCTTCGCATACCGCGTCGTTGATGAAGACTCGGCGCTGCGGGTCTTCCATCGTGCCGCGCTTGCGGCGACGCCGCTTCTCGGTGGCGCAGGTCTGGTCGTAGATCAGGATCGTGCAGCCGGGGACCTCGCGCAGTTCGCGCTGGACCGCATCGAGCTGGTCGCGATGGTGGACCGTGATGCCATCCGGCAGCTTGATCGCCGCGTTGTACTTCTCCGGCTGGTCCGTGACGATGACGATCTTCTTCGCGCCTTCGCTGTGGACCTGCCAGGCGATGTCCCGCACCGACAGCTCGCCGTCCACCGGCTGGCCGCCGGTCATGGCCACCGCGTCGTTGTAGAGGATCTTGTAGGTGATGTTGACGCCGGCGGCGATCGATGCGCGAATCGCCAGCAGGCCCGAGTGGAAGTACGTGCCGTCACCGAGGTTGGCAAACACATGCTTGTCGCCGGCAAACGGTGCCTGGCCGATCCACGCCACGCCTTCGCCGCCCATCTGGCTGAAGGTGCTGGTATTGCGGTCCATCCACACCGTCATGTAGTGGCAGCCGATGCCGGCCAGCGCGCGCGAGCCCTCGGGCACGTTGGTCGAGGTATTGTGCGGGCAGCCCGAGCAGAACCACGGCTTGCGTTCCGCCTTTTCCTGTCCAACCACGCGCGGCGTGGCCAGCGCCTTTTCCTTGGCCTCGATGATGGCAAGGCGTGCGGCAATCCGTGCGCGCACGTCCACGGGCAGGTCGAACTTTTCTAGCCGCGTGGCGATGGCCTTGGCGATGATGGCGGGCGACAGTTCGTAGTGCGCCGGCAGCAGCCAGTTGTTCTGCGGGATCGACCATTCGCCGCCCGCATTGTCCTTCTCGTCGAACTTGCCGTAGACCTTGGGGCGCACGTCGTCGCGCCAGTTGTACAGCTCTTCCTTGAGCGCGTACTCCATGATCTGGCGCTTCTCTTCGACCACCAGGATTTCCTGCAGGCCCTCGGCAAACGCACGTGCGCCATGCGCTTCCAGCGGCCACACGCAGCCGACCTTGTACAGGCGGATGCCGATCTGCGCGCAGGTGGCGTCGTCCAGTCCCAGGTCGGACAGCGCCTGGCGCGTATCCAGGTAGGCCTTGCCGCCGGTCATGATGCCGAAGCGCGCGTGCGGCGAATCGATCTCGATGCGGTCGATCTTGTTGGCGCGCACATAGGCCAGGCCGGCGTACCACTTGTAGTCGAGCAGCCGCGCTTCCTGCTCCAGCGGCGGATCGGGCCAGCGGATATTGAGGCCGCCCGGCGGCAGCGCGAAGTCTTCGGGAAGCACGATCTGCACGCGGTGCGGATCGAGTTCCACCGACGCTGACGACTCCACCACGTCGGTCACGCACTTCATCGCCACCCATAGGCCCGAATAGCGGCTCATGGCCCAGCCGTGCAGGCCGTAGTCCAGGTATTCCTGCACGTTCGACGGATACAGCACCGGCAGGCCGCAGGCCTTGAAGATGTGCTCCGACTGGTGCGCGAGCGTCGACGACTTGGCCGAATGGTCGTCGCCCGCGAGCACCAGCACGCCGCCATGGCGCGACGAGCCGGCCGAGTTGGCGTGCTTGAAGACGTCGCCGGTGCGGTCCACCCCCGGCCCCTTGCCGTACCACATGCCGAACACGCCATCGAACTTCGCATCCGGGTACATATTGACCTGCTGTGAACCCCAGACCGACGTGGCGGCAAGGTCTTCGTTCAGGCCGGCCTGGAACACGATGTTGTGCGCGGCGAGATGCTTCTTGGCTTTCCACAGCGACAGGTCCAGCGCACCCAGCGGCGACCCGCGATAGCCGGAGATGAAGCCGGCCGTGCTCAGGCCGGCGGCGTGGTCGCGTTCCTGCTGCAGCATCGGCAGGCGCACCAGCGCCTGCGTGCCGCTGATGTAGATGCGGCCACGCTCCAGCGTATATTTATCTTCGAGGGAAACGTTAGCGAGCGCGCGGCGGATGGCGTCGCTGACCGGAGAGGTCAGGGGGGCATTCATAGGTGCTCCTCTATGGGGTGTGTGGTCGGGATCGCCGACTCCTACATGCGTGGGGCAACTGTCCTGCGCCTCTTGTGGAGGCCTCGGCCGGTCGTGTCTCTGCGGGGCATGGTAGCACCGCTGAAAATGCCGGGGCACCTTGCAATGCAGCAAAATCCGCACCCGGGCGGGCCGGGGTTTCCCGTATGGACAGGGCTTCGCGTGTACACTGCGATGCATCCAATGCGGCGCCCGCATGCACTACGATGTGGCTCAAGGCGCCCCTGCGACGGACCGGCGCGCGCCGGTCCGGTGCAACCTACCCGGCAACATGACCGGGCATCTCCTCCAGGCAGGACAGAACATGACCAATTCCCCCCGCCAGGGCACCGCGACCCTGGCTGTACTGATCGACGCCGACAATGCGGCACCCGCCGTTATCGAAGGCCTGCTGGCCGAAGTCGCCAAATATGGCGTGGCCGCCGTCAAGCGCATTTACGGCGACTGGACCAAGCCCAATCTGTCTGGCTGGAAGGAGTGCCTGCTGTCGCACTCGATCCAGCCGATCCAGCAGTTCCGCTACACGGTCGGCAAGAACGCCACCGACAGCGCGATGATCATCGACGCCATGGACCTGCTGTACACCGAACGCTTTGACGGCTTCTGCCTGGTGTCGAGCGACAGCGACTTCACGCGCCTGGCCTCGCGCATCCGCGAACAGGGGCTGACCGTCTATGGCTTTGGCGAGCGCAAGACGCCCAAGCCGTTCGTGACGGCGTGCGACAAGTTCATCTATTCCGACGTGCTGCGCGCCGAAACCGAGGTCGGCGAGGTCGACGAGGCCGCGCCGCCGCCGCGCCGCCGCAGCACTGGCGAACTGCGCCAGGATTCGCGCCTGGTGCGGCTGCTGCAGAGCGCGTCGCAGGCGGTGTCGGATGAAGACGGCTGGTCGACGCTCGGCGGCATGGGCAACCACATCGCCAAGCAGGCGCCGGAGTTTGATTCGCGCAACTACGGCTATGGCAAGCTTTCGGAGTTGGTGGTGGCCACGGGCCTGTTCGAGGTGGAGACGCGCAACGGCGGCAACAACAAGACCATCTGGGTGCGCTTGAAGAAGCGGGGCAAGGGCGGCCAGGAGGGGGATGGCCGCGGGTTCGCGGGCCAGCGGCAGCAGGAGAAGCCGCAAGGCCAGCCACAGCAGTCGCAGCAGCCGCAGCAGTCGCAGCAGCCGCAGCAGCCGCAGCAGCCGCAGCAGCCGCAGCCTGCGCCGCAGTCGGAGAATCGCCGGCCGGCGGCTCAGCCGGAAGCGGCTGTGGTGCCGGTGCCGGCGCCTGAACCGGAACCTGTGGCCATGCCCGTGGAGGCGGTTCCGGCCGCTGCTGAAACCGTACCTGAACCTGCGCCCACGCCGGAGATGGACGCGCCTCAGGTGCAGGGAGCGGAGGTTGTTGCCGAAGACCCGGCTGCCGCGCCGGCCAGGAAAACCCGCAAGCGGGCGCCGCGCCGGCCGGACGTGAGTCTCAGTGAGACGCCCTGGCCGATCGACCAGTCCGTTTTCGCCGCGCCCGGTGATACGGTGGTGACTGCGCAGGTGCAGGAGGCGTTTGAAGGGTTTGCCGAAGCGCCTGTGGTGGTCGAGGAGGAAGCCAAGCCTGCGAGGAGGCCGCGCAGGAAAGCGAAGGTTAAGAGCGAGGCCTAAGGGGGCAGGCGCCGTGCCTGGCCCGCCAGGCACGACAAGCACGACAAGCACGACAAGCACGACAAGCACGACAAGCACGACAAGCACGACCAGCGGCCAGATCCCTCATCTCACCAGCTGATTGATCTCGATGATCGGCATCAGCACCGCCAACACGATCAGCAGCACCACGACACCCATCGTCAAGATCAACAGCGGCTCAAGCAGGCTGGTGAGAAACAGCGTGCGCCGCTCCAGCTCCTGTGCCTCCCCCTGCGCAGCACGGTCAAGCATCGTCGGCAGGTTGCCGGTGGCCTCCCCGGAGCGGATCAGGTGCACGAGCACCGGCGGAAACTGGTTCTGTGCGGCCAGTGCCCGCGCGAGCGATGCCCCTTCCCGCACCCGCGTGTTCGCATCATCCACATTGGCCCGCAGCGCCTCGTTGGTCAGGGTCTCGCCCGCGGCCTGCAGGCTGCGCAGGATCGGCACGCCGGCCGAAACCAGAATCGCCAGCGTGCCGGCAAAGCGTGCGGTGTTGTAGCCGCGGATCAGCTTGCCGAGCAGCGGCGCGGTCAGCAGCCAGCGGTGCCATTCCAGCCGCACGGCGGGCTGCCTGAGCAGGCTGCGCACGATCGCGGCGATGATGGCGATCACGCCCAGCGCTGCCCACCACCAGTTCCGCACGAAATCCGACAGCGCCAGCATGACGATCGTCAGCGTCGGCAGCTTCTGCTTGGTGTTGGCGAACACGCTGACCACCTGCGGCACGACATACGACAGCAGGAAGATGACGATCGCGAACGCCACCACGGTGACGATGGCCGGGTAAGTGAACGCCAGCCGGATCTTCGACGTCAGCGCATTGCGCGATTCGATGTAGCCGGCCAGCCGCTCCAGCACGAGACCGAGGTGGCCGGAATGCTCGCCGGCGGAAACCAGCGCGCGGTAAATGTCCGGGAAGTCGCGCGGATGCTGGGCCAGCGCCACCGACAGCGCGCTTCCGCCCATCACCTCGGCGCGGATGCCGGCCAGCAGTTCGTGCACGTACGGGCGCTCCGACTGGTCGGCCAGCGCGCCGAGCGCTTCGTCCAGCGGCAGGCCCGAGACGATCAGGCTGGCGAGCTGGCGCGTGAACAGCGCCTGTTCCTGGGTGGACAGCCGGCGCGTGAACAGCTGCGTGCCGCTGCGCGGCGCCTGCCCGGCGCCGGCGAGCGGGTCGACCGTCAGCGGCGTCAGCCCGCGCGCGCGCAGTTGCGTGCGCGCCTGCCGCGGGCTGTCGGCCTCGATGACGCCGCGGTCGGTCTTGCCCCGGGCGTCGGCGGCTTCGTAGCGGAATGCGGGCATGGCGGCGTTCCGTCAGTCGCGCGTGACGCGCAGCACTTCTTCCAGCGCCGTGGCGCCGCTGTCGATCCAGCGCTGCGCGTCGCCGCGCATGGTCTGCATGCCGTGCGCCAACGCGACCTGCTTGATCTCGGATTCTGGCTGCTGGCGGTGGATCATGGTGCGGATCTCGTCATCGACGGTGAGCAGTTCGTACACGCCCATGCGGCCCTGGTAGCCCGAGTTCCCGCACTTGTCGCAGCCCACCGCATGCCAGACATGCTGCAGCGGCTTGCCCTGGGCCAGCAGGCTATCCACCACGTCGGCAGTGACCTCGATGATTTCCTCGCGCTTGCAATGCGGGCACAGGCGCCGTACCAGCCGCTGCGCCAGCACGCCGAGCAGCGACGACGACAGCAGGAAGGGCTCGATGCCCATGTCGACCAGCCGCGTGATCGCCGAGGCCGAATCGTTGGTGTGCAGCGTGGCCAGCACCAGGTGGCCGGTCAGCGACGCCTGCACCGCGATCTGCGCCGTCTCCAGGTCGCGGATTTCGCCGATCATCACCACGTCCGGATCCTGGCGCAGGATCGCGCGCAGGGCCTTGGCGAAGGTCATGTCGATGCGCGCGTTGACCTGCGTCTGGCCGATGCCGTCCAGATCGTATTCGATCGGGTCTTCCACCGTCATGATGTTGGTGGTGCGCGAGTCCAGGCGCGACAGCGCCGCGTACAGCGTGGTCGTCTTGCCCGAACCGGTCGGCCCGGTCACCAGCACGATGCCGTGCGGCTGGCGGATCAGGTCATCGAAGGCGCGCAGCGTGCGCGGCGCCATGCCGAGCTTGGCCAGGTCGAGGCGGCCCGCCTCCTTGTCCAGCAGGCGCAGCACTGCGCGTTCGCCGTGGCCGGTGGGCAGCGTGGACACGCGCACGTCCACCGGACGCCCGCCCACGCGCAGGGTGATGCGGCCGTCCTGCGGCAGGCGTTTCTCGGCGATGTCGAGCTGCGCCATGATCTTGATGCGCGAGATCAGCGCGCCATGCAGCGCCTTCTTGGGCCGCACCACGTCGCGCAGCGTGCCGTCCACGCGGAAGCGCACTACTGACGCCGATTCGAAGGGCTCGATGTGGATATCCGAGGCACCCTCGCGCGCAGCCTGCGTGAGCAGCGCGTTGATCATGCGGATGATCGGCGCATCGTCCTCGGACTCGAGCAGATCTTCCACGGCGGGAATGTCCTGCATCAGGCGCGACAGGTCGACTTCGCCTTCCACTTCGCCCACCACCTGGGCGGCGCTGCCGTCCTGGCGGTTGTAGGCGTCGGACATGGCCCGCTCCAGCGCGTCGGGTTCCAACACGCGCAGGCGCAGCGCGCCATGCACGCGCGCGACTTCAGCGAGCGCCGCCGGCGAGGTGGCGCGGCTGACCCAGACCTCGAGGCCGTCGGCGCGCTGGTGCGCGATCAGCAGCGGCGCTTCGCGCGCAAAGCTGTACGGGACCAGTCGCGCCGCCATCGGTGACGGCGGCTCCTGGATATCGGGGACGGCGTGGATTTCGCTTGCCATGGTGTCGTTCAGTTGCCGCGCCCGGAAGCCGGCGCAGCCGTCCCGGCGAGCGCGCCGTTGCTGCCTTGCTGTGTCAGCGGCTGCGGCACAGGTTGCGGGGACTGCGGTGCTGTTTGCGGCACGGTTTGCGGCACCGATTGCGGCACCGATTGCGGCACCGATTGCGGCAAGGGCAGCGGGCCAGGCACCGGGCCGGTGCCGCGCGGGTCGACAAACGGCGTGGTCGGCGCCTCGGCGGGCGGCAACAGCGGCGTGTTCGTGTCGCGCACCATGATGTTAGGCGAGATGAAGCCGGCCTGCTGGTTGCGCATGTAGTCGTAGCGGTCCGCCGTCAGGCGGTCGGCGGCACCGGCCGTGCGCATCACATACGGGCGCAGGAACACCAGCAGGTTGGTCTTGGAGCGGTTCTTGTTCTCATAGCGGAACAGGCCGCCGATCCAGGGGATATCGCCCAGCAGCGGCACCTTCTGCACGCCGTCGCCGTAGGAATCCTCGATCAGCCCGCCGAGCACGATGATCTGGCCGTCGTCGACCAGCACATTGGTTTCGATCGAGCGCACATTGGTGGTCGGGCCCTGTATCTGCGTCAGCGTACCCGGCACCACCGACGACGACTCCTGGAAGATCTGCATCTTGACCAGGCCGCCGTCGGTGATCTGCGGCCGCACGCGCAGCGTGATGCCGACGTCCTTGCGGTCGAAGGTCTGGAACGGCGTGACCGAGGCGGCGCCGCCGGTCTGCGCGTAGGAGCCGGTCGTGATCGGGATGTTCTGGCCGATCAGGATCTTGGCTTCCTCGTTCTCGAGCGTGATCAGGTTCGGCGTGGACAGCAGGTTTACGCTGCCGTCGGTGCCCAGCGCGCGCAGCAGCGCGCCCAGGCCCAGCGCCTTGTTCACCACGCCGAGGTTCAGGCCGCCCAAGTCCGGTACCAACTGCTGCGCGGCGACGATGCCGGCGCTGTGGTTGTTGTTGTACAGCGCGCCCGCGAGCGTGAGGTTCAGGATGTTCTGCCCGCCCGAGCCGAAGTTGGTGCCCGCGAAGAGGTTGTTGTTGCCGGTGCTCGAACTGAGCAGCCCCTGCCACTGGATGCCAAGCTGGCTGGCTTGCGTGGAACTGACCTCCACGATCATCGATTCGATGTAGATCTGCGCGCGGCGCGCGTCGAGGTCCTCGATCACTGCGCGCAGGTTGCGGTACACCGGTTCGCTGGCCGTGATGATCAGGGCATTGGTGGACGGATCCGCCTGGATGATGCCGCCCGTGGTGGGCTGGGTGTTCGGATTGAACGAAGCCGCGAACGCCGAATTGCCGTAGGCGCCGCCCGAGCCCGAGCCGCTCGTGCCGCCGGAGCGCATGCCGCTCTGGCTTGCCGCGCTGCCGCCGGTGAACTGGCCGCCGGCAGGCGTGGAAACGTTGGTCAGCCCGCCCGCGCCGGCCGCACCGGCTGCGCCGGGCTGCGTGCTGGCGGCAAAGCTGCTGTCCGCCGCGACGATCGCGCGTAGCGTGGCGGCCAGCTTGACCGCATCGGCGTTCTTGAGCGGCACGACCCAGATATTGCCGGGGCGCGCATAGGGCTGGTCGAGCTTGTCGATCAGCTGGCGCGCCTGCTGCAGCCGCGCGCGGCTGGACGCGCGGATCATCAGCGAGTTGCTGCGCGGCTCGGCCACCACGCTGGTGCGCAGGCTGCTGTCGACGCCCGCGCCGCCGCCTGCGCCGGTCGCGGCCGCCGCCGGATCGAGCAGCTTCTGCAGCACCAGCGCCGTGTCGCTGGCGATGGCATGCCTCAGCGGTACCAGCTCGACTTCGCCCGAAGCCGGCGCGTCGATGGCGGCGATGATGCGGCCCAGGCGGCGCAGGTTCTCGGCATAGTCCGTGATGACCAGCGTGTTGTTGGCCGGGTAGGCGGTGATCGTGTTGTTGGGCGCGATCATCGGCCGCAGCACCGGCACCAGGTTGTTGGCCGACTCGTAGTTCAGCCGGAAGACCTGCGTCACCACCTGGTCGCCACGCCCGCCGCCGCCGCCGACCACGATCGGCGAGCCTTGCAGCTTGGCGTCCGCTTCGGGGACGACCTTGGTGAAGCCATTGCTCTCCACCATCGCATAGCCTTGCATGCGCAGGACCGATCCCAGCGTTTCCAGCGCCTGGGCGCGCGACACCGGCTGCTCGGTCACCAGGTTGACCGTGCCCTTCACGCGCGGATCGATCACGAAATTCTTGCCGGTGGCCTGGCCCACGGCCTTGACGACGGATTCGAGGTCGGCGTTGACGAAGTTCAGTACCACCTGGTCCCGGTTGCGCGGCGTGATGTCCGGTGGCGCCCCGGGGCCGGCGGGCTGTTGCGCCCACAGCGGCGCGGGCGCCAGCAGCGAAAGCCCGCACAGCAGGGCCACGGCGCGGGCACTGGCGGTCTGGAAGAAGGGTCGGGTGGCTTCGGTTTTCATGTTTGGTTCCGGTCGGCTCCTGGCGCTGCCTGGCTTCAGAAGCGCAGCCTTGTCACATTGTTCTCTCGTCGTCCCAGCAGGCTCAGCAGGCTGTTCAGCTGGGTGGCGGCGTCGGGCTCGGCGTGGGCCGTGCCTTCAAAGCGCGCCTGCCGGCCCAGCGTGCCGCCGCCATCTAGGTGCAGCGGCCCGGCGATGGTACTCAGCGCGAGCCTGCCATCGGCGCCGTTCCAGTCGATTTCGGCACGGTAGCTGCCCAGCGGGCGCAGTCGGCTTACCGACGACGACACCTGTTCGATGCGCAGCGTGATATGTCCGTACAGCAATCCGCCCGCGAACTGGCCTTGCAGCGCAGACCAGTCCACGCGCATGAGTCCGTCGGGGCGCAGCGTGTTGAACGGCGCGCCCACGCCTTCCAGCAGCGCGGCCGGCAGGCGGATGGCGCCGGCCTGCGCGGTCCAGCCACGCGGCGTGACGGTCAGTCCGACCGGCGCGGGCATGGCTTCGGTATGCGTGAGCACCAGGCGCGCGCTGCCGGTCAGTAGCGGCCAGAAGGCCAGCGACCATTGCAGCCGGCCCGGCAGCACCGTCGCGGTCTGGCTGCCCGCCCCTGCCGACAGCGCCAGCGTGGCGCTGCCGTGCCAGAGCGAGCCCGAGGCGTCGGCGAGCAGCACGCGGCGCTGCGTGCGGGCCGCTACCGTGTCGGCAATCCAGGCCGCCGGCAGCATGGCCAGCGCGGTCATGCCGGCGGTAGCCAGGCCCAGCAGCAGCCAGCCCACGGGGCGCCAGCCCGCCGGGCGGCGCAGCTTGCGTCGGGGCAGGCGCAGCGACTCCAGGCGTACCATCAGCTGCGGCCGCCCGGACCCTGCAGGGTCGCGCTGACATTGACCAGCGCGGTGGCGCCGACGTAGATGATGCGCGCGTCCGTGATCTTCAGGCGCTGCTGCTGGCGCACGTCCTGCAGCCAGCCCGCCACCGCGCCGAACGGCGCCTTGTCGAGCTGCACCTGCACGCTGTTGTCGGCGCCGGCCGCCAGCCGCGTTGCCTTGAGGCCGTATTTGCCGAGGCTGTCCTGCAAGGCCTGGGTGAGCGCATCGCCGCGCAAGGCGGGTGCGGGGCTCGCGTTCAGGCCGCGGGCCTCCTGGGCCAGGGTTTCCATTTCCGCGAGTTCGGCGCGCAGCGCCGGCAGGCTGCGCGACAGTCGCGCACGGCCGTCCGCGGCAGGCTCCCACAGGACGCTATAGATGAGCACCAGTCCCAGCACCGCGGCGCCACCCGCAAGGATCGCCTGCTCGCGCGGGTTGCGCGCCGACCAGAACGCGTCGAACTGGTCGCGCCAGGCTTGCGGCACGCGGGGCTTCACGCGCGCGAACCATGCGGGGGCCGTGGGCCGGCCCGGCTTCGCGGAGGCCTGTGGCGTCTGGGGGCGGAGGTTGTCTTTGCTCGGGCTCATGATTGGGTTCACAGGCCTGGCTTGATGAGCCAGCGCGAGCCGGCCGGCCCGGCGGGGCGCGCGGCCTCCGCCGTCTTGTCTTCTTCCATCTGCAGGCCGGCCTGGCGCGCGGCGACGCGCAGTGCGGCGATATCGGTGCCGGGTTTGAGCGTGGCAACCAGCGCGCGGCCGCGATATTCGAGCGCCTGCAGCGCGTCTGGCGCGAGCTGGCGGGCTGCCTGGCCAAAACGGTCGGCCAGCGGCAGGAAGTCGTCCGGCGTACTGCGCCCGCTGGCCAGGCGAAGCTGTTCCACCTGGCGGCGCATCTGCAGCGGGGCATCGAGCACGGTCTGGATCTGCGGGAAGGCGTTGTGCAGCGTCTGCAGCTGCGCGGCTTCCAGCCGCTGCTGCTCATGGCGCAGCATCAGCCAGTGCACATTCATGCCGAGCAGCTGGACCAGCACGACACCGGCGGCCAGCGCCAGCGGCAGGCGCCACGCCAGCAGGTTCCAGCGATCGGCGCGTCCCTGGGCGAACTCGAACTGCGCGAGGTCCAGCCCGGGCTCCTGCAGGCAGCCCTGCGCGCCGGCGATCCACAGGCGCCAGTCGGCGGCACGGGCCTGGCGCAGCGCAGGCACCGGTGCGCTGGCCACGGCGCTGGCGTCGCCATGCCAGTTGCCTTCGGGCGCAAGCGCCTGCCACGCGGCGAGCGCGTCATTGCCGAGCAACAGGCCATAGCCTTCATGGAGGCCGGTGCGTACCGTGAGCTGCCACTGGTCGCTGCCAGGCGCGGTCGCCGGGGCCAGCGTCGGTTCGACCATGCCTTCGGCCGGGGCCAGCGAAGCGGCCGCGGCTTCGACGACCAGCGTGGCCGGCTGCGCCGGGGCGCCATCGTCGTCCCCGGCTTCCCCGGCTTCCGGTGGAGCCTCCAGCGGCAGGCACATCTGCGCCGGCAGGACATGGCGGCGGCGATGGCGGTGTTCGGCAAAGGCATCGAGCACCGCGCGCAGCCAGGCCCGGTTGGCCACCATCAGCAGGCGCCGGCGTGGACCGCGCGCGGGCCGTGCGGCGTCGCCGTCGAGCACGGGACCCACGCCGATGTGGCACGGCTGCGCGTCGGTGGCCAGCGCGTCTTCCACCAGGTTGGGCAAAGCCTGCTTCAGGCGCGCCGGAGGCAGCGGGGGTACGGTGGCCGTGGTGAGCAGTACGTCACTGGCGGCAAGGATGAGCACCAGGCGTTCCGCGGCTGGCAGCGCGGCAATCTGAGCGTGGCCTTCGCGCAACACTTCCGGAGCCTGCGAGGGGCCCGTGCGCCGGGTGGCCGGCTTGACCGGGTCGCGTACGAGGGCAAACGGCAGGGCGCCAAAATGCCAGGGCTGCGGTTGGTCGTGCGGCCGATGCGGCAGGCGAACGTACAGGGTGGTACTCAAGGTTTCCTAGCGTTGACGTCTGTGAGGCCGTGCGCGGGGGCGGAGTGCCGGGGCAGCGGGATTGCCCGGGCGCGGAGATGCCGACTGGCGCATACGGACTGGCAGGGGCGCCGCCCGGCATGGCGCCACGGTCGCGGCAGCGCCGCAGCATACCTTGCCTGTGTGACTAATCCGCGTCAATAGCATTCTCCCCCGGTATCTGCGCCGGCGATATCAAGGTGCAGCGTGCCCGGCAGCGCGCAAATCGCGGATGAGGCTCACCGCAGGTCGGGCAGGCGGTCGGTGTCGTGGATCCACAGCACGCGCGTGGTGTTGGCGTTGCCCAGTACCTCGCCCCGGTAGACCAGCGACACCTGCAGCCGGCTCGCCCGCTCGTGGCGCACCAGGCCGTAGATCAGGAAATAGTGCGTGCGCACGTCCAGCATCTTGGACAAGTTGCTGGTGTCGGCCTGCGGCGCCACGCTGGCCAGCTTGGTCTGCAAGTCGCCGACATTGTTGAAGTACGCGCGGTCGCGCTCGCGCACCAGCTCGCGCGCGCGGTCCAGCGCCAGGTTGTTGATGACGGCCGACAGCACTTCCGGATCGGCCGTATTGGCGTTGACCAGCGTGCGCTCGGGCAGCACCGTGATGAACGGCTCCAGCGCGGCGACCATCTCCGGCGAGTAGCCCGGGATCGCCAGCAGGCTCTGGGCGCTATCGAGCGGCCGGGGCGCGGGCTGGCCGTCGGTGCCGCCTTGCGCGGCGCGCAGCAGGAAGCGGCCCGTGGTCTCGGCCAGCGACGGGTTCAGGCCCACGGTCTGCAGCAGGCGGCGGTAGGCCGCCAGCGCGGCCGGGTCGACCGTGGCGGCGCGGCCCTGGGTCGGCGTGGCGGTCCACAGCACCAGGTTGGTCAGGTTGAAACGCGCCTGGGCGTCCAGGATGCGGCCGGACAGGAACGAGGTCTCCCCCGACTGGTCGGTGCGCAGCGCCGCGCCAAGGAAGTCCGACAAGCGGGTCTCGGCGATCGGTACGGCCCAGGGCTCGCCCAGCTCGTCGACGCTGCTGCGGCGCTGGTCGTCGCGCAGGATCAGCCGGGCCCAGTCCACGGCCGCACGCTCGATCCACGAGGCCTGCGCCAGCAGGCGCTGGTTCTCGATCGAGCGGATCTGCACCTGCTGGCGCCACAGCATGCCGGACACCACCACCACCGCAAGCGTGACCATCAGCAGCGCGGTGACCACGGCGGCACCGCGCGCACGGCGGCGGGGCAGGGACGGGAAGCGTCGGCGCATGGTCACAGGCCCGTCATGCAGATCTTGAGGAAGTCGCGCGGCGCGTCGCCGTCGCCCATGCGGGCCTGGACGGACAGCTCCACGGCCCGGACGACCGCGCCGGTCGGTGCCGGCGCGGCCACGGCGCTGGCGCCGGCGGGATTGAGCAGCGCGCTGCGGATACGGCCGTTGTCAGCCAGCCAGCCCTGCGGATCGATCCATACGCGCGCGCCCAGGCTGTCCACATCGGACAGCACCCGGCGCGCCTGCACGTTGTTCTGCCGGCCGGCCTGGCGCAGTCCCAGCAGCGCGGACTGCACGGCGGCGCGGCTGTCGACGGGCGGGGCAGCGAGGCGGACCAGCGCGTTGCCGTCCAGCCGGTAGCTGAGCACCTGCCACATCGGCGGTTGGTTTTCTTCGCGGCGGTCGCGCACCATCAACACTTGGCCGGCCCCGACTTCCACCGGGCTGGCCTGCAGCAGGTCGGCGCTGGCCAGGTGTTCGCAGTCGGACTGGAACTGGCCGTAGAGCACCTTGAGGGCGTCAAGCCGGGCGTCGTGGTCGGTGAGCCGTTCGCGGCTGCGCGTCATGCTGTCCAGCGCGCGCCAGCCAATCACGGCCATGACCGCCAGCAGCGTGATGGCCACCAGCATCTCGAGCAGCGTGAAGCCGCGCCTGGCCGGCTGGCGGCGCTCAGAGCAGGTTGCGCGTTTCATTGGGGATGATGGTGACCAGCCACGCCAGGCGCACCGAGCGGTCGGCGGCGGACGGATAGACCGCGATTTCCACGCGCCGGAACACTGGGTTGGGCGTCCCAGAGACGCTCTGCTCGCAATAGAGCGGCGTGCCGCCCTGCGGGCAGGCATAACCGCTGACACCTGGCTCGGGCCAGGTCTTGGACAGGCGCAGCGTGGCCAGGTGGTTCTCCGCGCTGAATTCGGCCAGCATGCGCGATTGCAGCGCGGCGCTGGCATCGATCATGCTGCCCATGGCGCGCATGGCCGCAGTCAGCGCGACGGCCAGGATGGTGAGTGCCACCAGCACTTCGATCAACGTGAAGCCGCCTGCCCGGCGGCGGCACGGATGTCTGCGCCGCATCATGGCGCGCTGGCGAAGTAACGGCCGCCGCCATCGCCGGCGACATCCACGCGGATGTCGCCCCGCACCAGTACCAGCCGCTGTGGGCCGTCGATCAGCTCGCGCCCGAAGACCAGGCGGGGCGGGCCGCCCGTGCCGGCGTTGCGGCCGCCTTCGGCGACGATCACCTGGTCCGGCGCAAGGCGCCAATGACCCGGCGCGAACACATCGGTGCGCATGGGGACCCAGCCGTTGGGGGTGGATTCGAGAAAGCGCCAGCCACTGGTATTGCCTTCCCAGGCGATCGGGCGGGCGCCGAGCTGGGCTTCTTCCTGCGCCAGCTCGAACAGGCGCGCGATACGCTGGCCGTCGTCCAGCAGGCGACCGCGCTCATTGGGCGATGCATTGACGGCCACCAGCGCAATGACGATGCCGGCGATCACCATGACCACCAGTAGTTCCAGCAGGGTGAAGCCCCGTGGCCGGCAGACGGCGGCGCGGCGGTACGGGGCAGGTTTCATGCTGCGGGAGCGGCGTTATTCCCAGTTGCCGATGTCGGCGTCATTGCCGCTGCCGCCGGCCTGGCCGTCGGCACCGAAGCTGAAGACGTCGATCTCGCCGCGCACGCCGGGGTTCAGGTACTGGTACGGATGGCCCCACGGGTCCTTGGGCAGCTTCTCCAGGTAGCCGCCGCCCTTCCAGTTGTTGGGCACGGGCTCAGTGGTCGGCTTGGCCACCAGCGCGGCCAGGCCTTGCTCGGTGGTCGGGTAGCGGCTGTTGTCGAGCCGGTAGAGCTTGAGCGCCTGCATGATCGACGAGATGTCCTGGCGTGCCGCCACGATGCGGGCTTCATCAGGACGGCTCATGATCTTGGGCACCACCAGTGCCGCCAGCACCCCCAGGATGACGATCACCACCATGATTTCGATCAGGGTGAAGCCGCGGCTGCCGCGGGCGCGGGGCGAACGCATGGACTGGGTATTGGCGGAAAGGGGTGAGAATCTGCGCATCGTATCTGAGCCTCTTGCTGGATGGCGGGGCGGGCCGCTGGCCGCGCGCCCGGCGTTCGGCAGCCAGTATAACCGCCGCCCATGACTGTTTTTTGTGGCGTGGGATTCTCGCACGCCTTAGTCTCATCGATGTCACGGCATTTTGCAGCGCAACAATAACTTGCATTTGAAATACCGTTTATTTAACATGTCACCACGATGCAACTGACCCGCTTTTCCGACTACGCACTGCGGCTGCTGATGTACGTCGCGCGAGCCGACGGCAGCCGGCCCATCACCATTGCCGAGGTGGGGCAGCAGTTCGAGATTTCGCACCACCACCTGGTGAAGGTGGCGGCGCGCCTGTCGAAGCTGGGTTGGGTCACGGCGACGCGCGGTCGCCACGGCGGACTGGAACTGGGGCCACAGGCCCAGCAGCTGACCGTCGGCACAATCCTGCGCGAGCTCGAAGGCCACAAGCCGGTCATTGACTGTGACAACCCGCCGTGTGCGCTGAATGGCAACTGCCGGCTGCGCCGGGCGCTGGACGATGCGGAGCAGGCGTTCTATGGCGCGCTCGACACCGTCACCCTGGCGGATGTCACCGGCAACCAGACCGCCGAGTCGATCATCCGGCTGCATCGCGATTTCATGAGCCGGCGTACGGCCTGAACGACAGCTCCTGAGCTGTCCGTCCAGACGCCCCGTGCGCCGGCTTTGTTGTGAGTGAAAACATGCATTCTGTTTGCATGAATTAAAACGGAGCCTTACCTGATGTTGTCTGCTGCTTCCCGCCCCTACATTGATGCCAGCGTACCGGTGTTGCGCGAACATGGCCTCGCCATCACCACTCATTTCTACCGCGAGATGTTCGCGGACCGGCCCGAATTGACCCAGCTCTTCAATATGGGCAACCAGGCCAATGGTTCGCAGCAGCAGTCGCTCGCGTCCGCGGTGTTCGCGTACGCCGCCAATATCGATAACGCCAGCGCGCTCGCGCCGGTGGTCGATCGCATCGTGCACAAGCACGCGGCCGTGGGCCTGACGCCCTCGCACTATCCAATTGTCGGGAAGCACCTGCTGGGCGCCATTTCGGCCGTGCTGGGCGAGGCCGCCACGCCTGACCTGATCGCTGCCTGGGACGAAGCCTACTGGCTGCTGGCCGGCGAACTGATCGCCGCCGAAGCGCGCCTGTACCAGAGCACGGGCCTGGCCGCGGGCGAGCGCATCGCGGTGCGCGTCGAGCAACGTGAAGTGCAGAGCGACAGCGTGGTCGCGCTGACCCTCTCGGCCGTCGACGGCCAGCCGCTGCGCGATTTCCGCCCGGGCCAGTACATCAGCGTCGAAGTCAGGCTCGCGGACGGCAACCGCCAGCAGCGCCAGTACTCGCTGTCCGCCGAGCGCGGTCTGCCGACGTGGCGGATTTCGGTCAAGCGCGAGGACGGCGACCATGCCACGCCGGCGGGAGCCGTTTCCAACTGGCTGCACGCCAACGCCCAGCCCGGCACCGAGCTGGCCGTGAGCGCGCCGTTCGGTGATTTCGCGCCGCGCCTGGACGGCCACCGCCCGCTGGTGCTGCTGTCGGCCGGCATCGGCATCACGCCGATGCTGTCGGTGCTGCGCACGCTGGCCCTGCAGGGTTCCAGGCGGGAGATCCTGTTCGCCCATGCCGCGCGCGACGGCCGCCACCACGCGCACCGCGCCGACGTGGCCTGGGCCAGGGAGCGCCTGCCGCAACTGCGTACCCATGTCAGCTATGAACAGCCGCAAGCCGCCGACGTGGCCGGCCGCGACTACGACCATGCAGGCACCATGCCGCTTGCAGCGCTGCTCGGCTCGACCGAGAACAGCCTGTTCATCGATGGCGACTTCCACCTGTGCGGTCCGCTCGGCTTCATGCAGGCGCAGCGGCACGCGCTGATCAGCGCCGGCGTCCCGGTCGGGCATATCCACCGCGAAGTGTTCGGCCCTGATCTGCTGGACGACCTGCTGTAAGCCGTCACAGACACGGTCATGGGGCTCTGGTACGCTTGACGCGTTCCTGTTCGAGCGTACCGTCCATTCCGTGCAACTCTCCCTCCGGCCCGTTTTCCGTCCCGATGCCGCGGCCTGGCTGCCGCGCGCAGCGAGCCTGGTTCTGTTCGTCGCGCTGTGCGCGCTGGCGACACGCTGGGTGCTGACCTTCAGCGCGATGCGGACCATCCCCGTACCGCAAGCCGCCCGCGTGGCGCAGACCGAAGCACTGGAGACCGGCGCCGTGGCCACGCTGTTCGGCGGCTCCGCCCAGGGTGGCGTGCGTGACGTGCAGCTGGTCGGGGTCGTGGCGGATGTGGCTGACGGCGCGGGCGCCGCGATCGTGTCGCTCGACGGCGGCCCGCCCAGGGCGGTGCGGGCCGGCACGGCACTGTCGCAGCAGATTCGCCTGGTAGAGATCCACGGCCGCTCCGTGGTGATCGAGCGCAATGGCGTGCGCCAGGAGATCGCACTGCCGGTGCAAGCCGGCGCTTCGCGCTCAGGTCCGGCACCGATGGCTACGCCGCCTTCAGGAGCGGCCGCTCCGCTGGCCACGCCGATGACGCCGCCCGCGCCCGCGGTGAGCCAGGCGCCCACGCAGTCGCCACAGTCGGTACCGCCATCGCCGCCGGCCAATATGCAGCAGCAACCCCCGGCACAGCCGCAGTCGCAGAACCTCGACCCGCAACAGCTCCAGCCCGCCATGGCGCCACACACGCCCATGGCCGAGCCGCTCGTGCCCAAGAACTGAGCCCGGCCGCACTGGCCGCCGGGGCCGGCCATTGTTCGCGATCGATTGCGATCGCTTACGCCGGGAGCCCTTTCTGTGAGGCGCGTAACATCGTATTAAAAGCGCCAACTTCCCTGCATCGTCCGCGTTCTAATCCGTACATGCCCACGTGATGAAAAGGAGCAAGACATGCAAGGCAAATCCCAGTCGCAGATCCTCAAGCACTTCCTGGCCGCTTCCGCCGCGTTCCTCGTCGCCGGTGGCGCTTTTGCCCAAACCGCTGCCACGGCGCCGGCACCAGCACCGGGCCAGGGCGGTGCCATGCACCACCACATGGAGCACGGCGGTGGCATGTGGATGAAGTCGGTCGACACCGATGGCGACGGCATGATTTCCAAGGCCGAAGCCGACGCGCTGTTCAACCGCATCGACACCAACCACGACGGCAAGCTCGACAAGAACGAGATGGCGGCCTACCGCAAGACCATGATGGAACAACGTCGCGCCGAGATGCAGAAGGAGTTCGAGGCGAAGTTCAAGGCCGCGGACAAGAACGGTGACGGCGCGCTGACCAAGGACGAAGTCAAGGCAGGCATGCCGCGCCTGGCGCAGCGTTTCGATCAGCTCGACGCCAACCATGACGGCAAGCTGACCCTCGACGAAATCAAGGCCGGCATGCAGAAGATGCACGAGGAGCGCATGCAGCGCATGCCGCGCGGACCGGCAGCGCCGTCGGCGCCTTCCAGCAGCGGCGGCTGACCCGGCTGAGCGCGCTCCGTCCCGGGGCGTCGCCAGATGAGGACGCGCGACCTTTACGGGTCGCGCGTTTTTGCTTTTTTTGGGGCCACGCCAGTGCCAAATGCTGGCAAGCGTGCCGGAAAGCGGTCGAACGACCGTAGAATGCGCGCTGCCTGTGCAACTGGCTTGGCACCATCCTTGCCTTTCCTAGCCGGCTTTGCCGCTGCAAGCCGGTTCGTGCGCCAGCCGGCTGCGCCAATCCGGAATCTGGGCCCGACTATTTGCCGCAAGAGTGATGGATACGGCCGCAAATCGGATGAGGCGCCACAAAAAATTGCGTACTTGTGCACAACTTGCTAAATTTGCGCATAAAAATTGCCAATAAACATATTGCGGAGCAACGAAATCGTGAGCAAGGTGGAGTTGGACAAGATCGACCGGAAGATCCTTGAGGTGCTGCAGACCAACGGCCGGTTGACCAACCTGGAGGTTGCCGAGCGTGTGAACCTCTCCCCGAGTCCTTGCCTGCGGCGCATCCGCCGGCTGGAGGAGATCGGCGTGATTCGCCAGTATGCGGCGCTGCTGGAGCCCGGCAAGATCGGCCTGGGCCTGCTGGCCTACATCAACGTCCGGCTCGAAAAGCATGGTGGCGCGCCCAAGGGCAAGGCACCGCTGGACCTGTTCCGCGCTTCCATCTCCACGTGGCCGGAGGTGGCGGCCTGCCATGCCATGACCGGCGAAATGGACCTGCTGCTCAAGGTCTATGTGGAAGACATGGAGCACTTCGCGCGCTTCATGCAGGAACAGTTGCTCGCCCACCCGTCCGTCATCGACGTCCGCTCCAGCTTTGCGCTGGAAAGCATCAAGGACACCACGGCGCTGCCGGTTGCCGGCGGCTGAGCTGCCGCGCAATACAAAAACGGCGCATCGTCACGATGCGCCGTCTGGCGTGTGGTCCGGGCCTGGCCGGAGCGCGGCAAGCGTATCAGGCGGTGCCCTTCTGCGGCACCATCGAGCGCCAGAAGCGCAGCCCGAAACGGCGCGCGTCGCGCAGGTTGCGGCGCACCAGGTAGTCGAGGTCGGCGACTTGCTCGTCCAGGGCCTCGGTCAGGCGGCTCATGGTGTCCGCCGGCGGCAGTTCCAGGTAGGCGTCGGCTTCGCCGTACGCGTACTGCACCTTCATGCCGGCCTTCTTGGCGATATGCATCATGGCCGAGTTGCGCGACAGGCAGTGCATATACAGCGTGCGCACGCTGGTGTTCCGTCCGTGGATGGCGGCGCGCTCGAACAGCGCACTGCCGATGCCGCGACCGCGCGCACTCTTCGACACCGATACGCCGAATTCCGCCACGCGGCCCTGCGCGTTGTCGCGCAGGTTGGCGAAGTGGCCCACGCCGACCAGTTCGAGCTTCTCGTCATATACGCCGAACACGGAGTCGTGGTCGAAGTCGATGCTGTCGACGTACGCTTCAATCACATGATTGCCAACCGACTGGCCAAAACGGAGCAGGCGATCCTCCTCGCCCAGGGCGAGGAAATGCTTCTGCAGACGCGACCGGTGATGGGCCGCCAGCTCGCGCACCAGAACGGTGGCGCGCTGGGCGGCCTGTGCGGCTTCGGCTGCCTTGCGCAGATCTTCGTCGGTAACGGCGCCGACGGCCTTGCTCAGTTCGAGCGGATTCACGATGTTTCCTTCCCGGTGCAATCAGCGATAAAAATAGCACTGTCGCGGTGTTTGGCCAGGCACTTTTTGCTTTAAAACACGCCAGATTGGGGCAAACACTATCTTGCTGCGACGTGGAAAGTATTGTAGCGGAAGTGTCAGTTCGACGTAAGCTTCCTGCGGCGCAGCAGCTCTGCATGGGCCGCTTTATCAAAAAAACATGAGTAAAATCAAAAACTTGAGAAAATGTGATGAATTGTTGCAACCGCTCGTCTGTGGATTTGGTGCAACGCCGCATTTCCTCGCGCCTCGGCGCGGCCGCCGAAGCGGGTACGCCTGATATTCCGGACTGAACCACCGTGCCGATGACCGAATCCCCCATCGTTGTGATCTATGCGCATCCCACGCCCAGCCGTTCGCGTGTCAACCGGCCGCTGGCGGAGGCACTTGCGTCGCTGCAGAACGTCGCCGTCCATGACCTCTATCGCCGCTATGTCGACTACGACATCGACGTTGTCGCCGAACAGCGCGCGCTGGCCGCTGCGGACACGGTCGTCCTGCAATACCCGGTGCACTGGTACAGCGTGCCCGCGCTGCTCAAGCTCTGGCTGGACGAGGTGCTCGAATATGGCTGGGCCTACGGGCCCGGTGGCACGGCGCTGCGCGGCAAGTCCGTGCTGGCGGTGGCGAGTACCGGCGGTACCTTTGATTCCTATGGGCCGGAAGGTAACCATGGCCACCCGATCGAGGCCTTCCTGCTGCCGCTGGAGCAGACTGCGCGGCTGTGCGGCATGGACTGGCTGCCGCCGCTGGTGCTGCACGATGCCGACAACACCGACGCACACGTCCTGGCCGGGCACATTGCCCATGTTTGCCGGCGTATTGGCGGCCACGAAGGCGCCCACGAAGGCGGCCCGGCAGCGGCAGGCGCGGAGGTGCGCGCATGAACCAGCATGATTTCCTGATCGCGCTCGTGGTCTTCCTGGTGGCGGCCGTGGTGGCGGTGCCGCTGGCGCGCCGCACGGGGCTGGGCGCCGTGCTGGGTTACCTGCTGGCCGGCGCGGCCATTGGCCCGTTCGCGCTGCGGATGGTGACCAATGTCGAGTCGATCCTGCACTTCTCGGAATTCGGCGTCGTGCTGATGATGTTCGTGATCGGGCTGGAACTGGAGCCGCGCAAGCTCTGGGCGCTGCGGCGGAGCATCTTTGGCTATGGCGGTGTCCAGCTTGCCGCCTGTGCGCTGGTGATCGGCATTCTGGCGGTACTAGTCGGCGCGCCCTGGCCGGTGGCGCTGGTGGCGGGGCTGGGACTGGCGCTGTCGTCCACGGCCATCGCGTTCGCCACGCTGGCCGAGCGCAACCTGTTCGGCACGCCCGCGGGCGGGGCCAGCTTCGGCATCCTGCTGTTCCAGGATATCGCGGCCATCCCGATGATCGCGCTGTTGCCGCTGCTGGCGGCAGAGAGCGCGACCGATGCCGGCGGCGCGGGCGGCTGGCAGGCAGCGGCCAAGGGCGTGGCGGTGATTGCCGCGGTGGTGTTCGGCGGCCGCTACCTCGTGCGTCCGGCCCTGCGTTTCATCGCCCGGACCGATATGCGCGAGATGTTCACCGCGTTCGCGCTGCTGCTGGTGGTGGGCATTGCGCTGATGATGGACGCGGTAGGCCTGTCGATGGCGCTGGGCACCTTCGTGGCCGGCGTGCTGCTGGCGGATTCCGAGTACCGGCACGCACTCGAGGCCGACCTGGAGCCGTTCAAGGGCTTGCTGCTCGGCATGTTCTTCATGGCGGTCGGGATGTCGATCGACTTCGCGGTGCTGGCACGTTCGCCGGGAACCGTGCTCGGCCTGGTGGCGGCATTCGTGGTCGCCAAGACGGCCGTGCTGGTGCTGCTGGCGCGGTACTTTGCCATTGCGCGCGGCCAGCGGCTGCTGTTCGCGCTGCTGATCTCGCAGGGCGGGGAGTTCGCCTTCGTCGTGTTCGGCGTGGCCGGCACCGCAGGCCTGCTGCCGCGCGAGACCGAGGCGCTGCTGGTGCTGATCGTGGCCTTGTCCATGGTGGCGACGCCGTTACTGCTGCTCGCCTATGACCGTCTGGTGGCGCCGCGCGTGGGGGCCATGAAGCGGCGCGCAGATGACGCCATTACGCCGCAGGACAATCCGGTGATGATTGCCGGCTTCGGGCGCTTCGGCCAGATCATCGGCCGTTTGCTGTATGCCCAGGGCATCGGCGTGACCGTGCTGGACCATGACCCCGACCAGATCGAATTCCTGCGCCAGTACGGCTTCAAGATCTTCTACGGCGACGCCACCCGGCTCGACTTGCTGGAAGCCGCCGGCATTGCCAAGGCGCGCATCCTGATCGTGGCCATCGACGGCATGGACGACAGCCTGCAACTGATCGACCGCGTGCGCGAACGCTACCCGGACCTGCAGATCTACGCCCGGGCGCGCCACGTCTCGCACATCTACCAGCTCAAGGACCGCGGCGTGCAACTGTTCGAGCGCGAGATGTTCGAGGGTTCGCTGATGCTGGGCCGGCGCGTGCTCGAGGGGCTGGGGTTTGATCCGGGCGAGGCCCGCAGCGTGGCGCTGCGCTTTCGCCGGCACAACATCCAGGCCATCGACCGCTTCTACCCGCACTACACCGACCAGAAGAAGCTGGTGTCGCTGGCGCGCCAGGCGCGCGACGAACTGCAGGAGATGTTCCGCCAGGACCGCGAACAGCGGCGCCAGCGGGAAGAGGCCGAATGGTCCTGACGGTCGCGCCGGCCCGCCTTCAGCGGCGGGCCAGTGCTTCGGCGGGCGTGCCGGCCTTGCCCGGCAGGCCGCCTTCGAGCAGGTCAACCACCATGTCGGCGAACGCCGCGTAGGACAGCTTGCCGCCCGGCTTGAGCCAGGTGAAGGTCCAGTTGATCATGCCGAACACGGTCATGGTCAGCGCGGTCTGGTTCTCGCGCGTGACGCGTTCCGGGTACGCACGCCGCAGCATGCGCGAGAACGCCGCGACCACGTCGCGCTCGCGGCCGAGGATGATGACGCGCTGTTCCTCGGCCAGGAACTTGACGTCATTGATCAGCGCGATGTGGCGCGTCTGCGAGTTCTCGTATTCGGCCAGGAATGCGCGGATCAGGCTGGCGAAGCTTTCGCGGTCGGTGCGGCCCTGGCGCTCGGAATCGGCCTCGACCTCGGTGACGATCAGCATCAGCCGGCGCGTGTAGCGGTCCAGCAGGTCGAACAGGATCGCTTCCTTGCTCTCGTAATAGTGGTACAGGCGCGCCTTGGAGGTGCCGCAGGCGGCGGCCAGGTCGGCCATCGAGGTGCTCGGGTAGCTGCTGTTGGCAAAGGCGGCGGCCGCCAGTTCCAGGATCTGCTCGCGCTGTGCTTCGAAGTCGGGTGCCTTGGTTCGCGCCATGTCGGTCCGGCAGGGGTGGCCGGGAGGGAGGGGAGGGGAGGGGAGGAAAGGGGGGCGGGTTATTCCGCGCCGGACGTCTGGTGCCGGCGCAGCTCGCAGGTGTCGAGCGAGTCAGCGTTGCCGCGCAGGACCATCCGGCCCGCGGAAACCAGCTCGCGGCAGCGCCAGAACACAAACCAGTCGCTGGCCAGCAGGCCTTCGATGGCGCCCATCACGCTGCCGACCACCCTGGCGGCGGGCGTCCAGTCGGTCGGGGCCCGATCCATGATGATGTCGTCGATGCTGTGGTAGGCCGCCGGCACCAGGGTATTGCCCTTCCACAGCCGCACATCGGCGTTCTCGCGCACGTTCTGCTGCCATTCGTAGCCCAGCCGGCCCAGCCGCAGCACTGACACCGGCGCGATGGTCGAGAAGCGCCGCGCCAGCCGTGCCGGCGAATACATGCCGATCGCAGCCAGCCCGGCCTGCGGTGGCAGTTCCAGCTCGCGCAGGTCCATGGCCACTTCATTGATGCGCTGGGGTGCCTGGTAGAGGTGGAACACCACCCGGCGCAGCATCAGCTGGTCGGCCGCGCTCTGGCCGTGCCAGATCGCGACTTCCATGTCGCTTTGCCTTAGCGTCAGCAACTGGTCCAGAGCCTGGCGCATTTCGGCGGGAAAGTCGATGTCGGTGTGCGGAGCCACGCGTTGCCAGAAGCCGGCGCGGATCTGGCCGATGCTGTCCACGTCGACGAGCGGTCCCACGGCCAGGTCGTCGCGCAGCACGATCACGGGGTCGGGCCGGGCAGCCTGGGCCAGCGCCTGGCGCAGGGTATTTCCGGCGACATCGCCGTTGACGACGTGGATATATTGCATGGCCGTGATTGTATATGCGTGGGACGGTTGTCAGTCACCTTGCCGGAGCCGGCAATGCGCCCCCTTGCCATTGTAATCACGGCGCGACTTCGCCAGCCGAGTTCGGCCTGCCACGGCGCGTGGCGCGGCGCACCTTCAGCGTTCGTCGTAGCTGACCACCACCCGGGGCGTGAGCGCACGGGCCTGGCAGGTCAGTACGAAGCCCTTCTCCATTTCCCACGGCTCCAGCGTGTAGTTCTTCTCCATCTCGACCTGGCCTTCCAGCACCTTGGCGCGGCAGGTGCAACAAACGCCGCCCTTGCACGCATAGGGCAGGTCCAGCCCCGCTGCCAGCGCGGTGTCGAGCACTTTGCCGTCTTCCATGGGCAGGCGCATGGTGTGCTGCTTGCCGTCCAGCACGACCACCAGCTCGGCCGTGCCGGCATGGTCGGCATGGGCGTGCGCCGGGGCGCGCCTCTGGCGGTCCACCGGCACGCCAAATCGTTCGGCGTGGATGCGATGCGGGTCCAGGCCGGCATCGCGCAGCGCGGCTTCCGCCTCGTCGATCATCGACGCCGGGCCGCACACGAAGGCGGCGTCGATATCGTCCACGGGGATCAGCGTCCTCAGGAAGGCAGAGACCCGGGTATGATCCAGCCGCCCGTGCAGCAGGTCGACTTCCTGCGGCTGGCGCGACAGAACGTGGTACAGCGTGAAACGCGCCAGGTACTGGTTCTTCAGGTCTTCGAGCGCCTCGGAAAAGATGATGCTGTCGACGTTGCGGTTGCCGTAGACCAGCGTGAAGCGGCTCCGGGGCTCCGCCGCCAGCGTGGTGCGGATCAGCGACAGCACCGGCGTGATGCCGCTGCCCGCGGCAAAGGCGACATAGTGGCGCGCCGCGCTGGCATCGAGCGGCACATAGAAGCGCCCGTCCGGCGTCATGACATCGATGAGCTGGCCCGGCGCGAGCGAGTCGTGCAGGTGGCTGGAAAACACGCCGTCCTCGACCAGCTTGACCGCCACGCGCAGCTCGCCGCGCTCGGCGTAGTCCTGTACACCGCAGCAGATCGAGTACGAGCGGCGCAGGTCCTGGCCATCGACCGGGGCTCTCAGCGTCAGGAACTGGCCTTGCGTGAAGCGGTAGGCGTCGCGCAAGGACGCGGGCACCTCGAACGCGATGGAGATCGTGTCGGCCGTCTCGGGGCGCAACTGCGCCACGCGCAGCGGATGGAACTGTGGGGTCATGGCAGCTCGCCCGGGACGGGGGCAGTTAGTAGGGTTTGAAGTAGTCGAACGGCTCGCGGCAGTCCAGGCAGCGGTAGAGCGCCTTGCAGGCCGTCGACGCGACGCGCGAGATTTCCTTCGTGTGGACGCTGCCGCAGCGCGGGCAGGCGACCGTGTCGGGCGCCCCGGCGCGTGCCGCGCGTGGTACGAAATTCAGTGGCCGCACGGCGGGCGCGGTTGGCGCGGTGGCCGCTGTGCCGCACGGCTGCGGCGGGGCAATGCCGAACTCGCGCAGGCGTTCGCGCGCGGTGTCGCTGATCCAGTCGGTCGTCCACGCCGGCGACAGCGCCGTGCGGATCCGCCAGGGTCCGAGCCCGGCCGCGTCGAGCGCCTGGCCGATGTCCTCGGCGATCTGCGACATGGCCGGGCAGCCGGAATAGGTCGGCGTGATCGTGACTTCCAGCGTGGCGTCGTCAGCCAACCCGATCTCGCGCAGGATGCCGAGGTCGCGGATCGACACCACCGGGATTTCCGGGTCGGGGACAGCCTCCAGCGCAATCCACGCGAGCGCCGTGCGTTCGGCGTCGCTGTCGAAATCGGATTCGGAATCGGCCACGGTGTTCATGTCGCTTCCTGTTGGCTGCCGCTCGCGCGTGCTACCACTGCGCGCCGGGATGGGCGCGCGCCAGGCTCTGCATCTCGGCAAGCAGGTAGCTCATATGCTCGGAATGCAGGCCGTGCTTGCCGGTGGACACGAAGGTGCTCGGCACCGGCTTGTCGAGCGTGGCGGCTTCGAGAGTCTCGTCGACCGTGGCCTCCCATGCGTCGCGCAGGTCCGATGTGGGAACCGCCACGCCCTGCGCGGCAGCGAGCTGTTCCACCTCATCGCCGGCAAAGCACTCGTTCATGTACGGCATCAGGTGGTCGAGCGCGCGCTGCATGCGCCGGTGCGAGGCCTCGGTGCCGTCGCCAAGGCGCACCATCCAGCCGGCGGCGTAGTGCAGGTGATAGCGCGCTTCCTTGACCGACTTGGCCGCGATGGCGGCCAGCCCGGCGTCGGTGCTGGCCTGCAGCACGTTCCACAGTTCGACCATCAGCGCGCTGTAGAGGAAATTGCGCGTGATGGTGACGGCGTAGTCGCGGTCACTGCTCGCGGTGCCGGCCAGCGGGCCGCTGTGCGGCAACTCGGCCAGCGTCCAGTTGCCGAACTCGCGCTCGCCGCGCCAGTACGCGTAGTCGTCCTCGTGGCGCGGCCGGCCGGTCAGCGCGCCTTCGAGTTCGCCGGCGTGGGCGTAGAGCAGCCGGGACTGGCCGATCAGGTCCAGACTGATATTGGCCAGCGCGATGTCTTCTTCGAGCACCGGGCCGTGGCCGCACCACTCGGCATTGCGCTGGCCCAGGATCAGCGCATTGTCGGCGAGCCGCAGCACATAGCGCAGCGCCGCGGTGCGCTCGGCCGGCAGGTGCGACAGCGCGATGTCGGGCGTCGGGGTCGTCATGGTGCGTGGCCCTTACATATGGTTGACTTCGTCCGGCAACTGGTAGAAGGTCGGGTGCCGGTAGATCTTGTCGGCCATCGGGTCGAACAGTTCGGCCTTTTCCTCGGGGGCGCTGGCGGTAATGGCGCTGGACGGGACCACCCAGATCGACACGCCTTCCTGGCGGCGCGTATAGACATCGCGCGCCATATGCAGCGCCTGCTGAGCATCTGCCGCATGCAGGCTGCCGCAATGCTTGTGCTCCAGGCCCTGCTTGCTGCGTACGAACACTTCCCACAGCGGCCATTCGTTCCGGGTCATGCTGGTCTCCTTGTCCTTTGCCTCAGGCGGCCTGGCGCTGCGCCTCGCGCGCGGCCAGCTTGGCGGCGTGGGCCAGCGCGGCTTCGCGCACCCAGGCGCCATCGTCATGAGCCTTCGCGCGCGTAGCGAGGCGCTCGCGGTTGCAGGGGCCGTCGCCGTTGATCACGCGCCAGAACTCGTCCCAGTCCAGCGGGCTGTAGTCGTAGTGGCCGCGCCCATCGTTCCATTGCAGGCCCGGATCGGGCAGCGTGACGCCCAGCACCTTGGCCTGCTCGACCGTCGCATCGACGAATTTCTGGCGCAGGTCGTCGTTCGAGATGCGCTTGATGCCCCAGGCCATGGTCTGGGTGCTGTTGGTGGAGGCAGCGTCGGGCGGGCCGAACATCATCAGCACCGGGAACCACCAGCGGTTGACGGCGTCCTGCACCATTTCACGCTGGGCGTCGGTGCCGCGCATCATCGCCAGCAGCGCATCGAAGCCCTGGCGCTGGTGGAACGACTCTTCCTTGCAGATGCGGATCATCGCGCGCGCGTACGGCCCGTACGAGCACCGGCACAGCGGAATCTGGTTCATGATCGCCGCGCCGTCGACGAGCCAGCCGATGACACCGACGTCGGCCCAGGTCAGCGTCGGGTAATTGAAGATCGACGAATACTTGGCCCGGCCGGTGTGCAGCGCATCGATCATGTCGTCGCGCGAGGCGTTCAGCGTTTCCGCGGCGGAATAGAGGTAAAGGCCATGTCCGCCCTCATCCTGCACCTTGGCCAGCAGGATGGCCTTGCGCTTGAGCGACGGCGCGCGGCTGATCCAGTTGCCTTCGGGCAGCATGCCGACGATTTCGGAGTGCGCGTGCTGGGAGATCTGCCGGACCAGCGTCTTGCGGTACGCCTGCGGCATCCAGTCCTGCGGCTCGATCTTGCTGTCGGCGGCCATGCGCGCATCGAACGCCGCCTGGCGGCCTGCGTCATCCAGGCCCGGCTCGGACGGGGTGACCGTGGCAGGGTTGCCGGGCAAGTCCAGACTCTGCGTGTACATAGGAGCCTCCTTTGGCGGCGGCTGTCCCGGCTCTTGCGGCCGGCTTTGCGCCAGTGGTTCGGCCCCATTATATATAAGCCGACCGGTCGGTCAATTTAACCGGGCGACGCACCGCCTGACTGTCCAAAGAGGCACACGGCCGGAAGACTCTTGATCCGGCAGGTTCAGGTTTCCTCCATCGTTTGCTAGTCAGCTTTGCCAGTACGGCCTGCGCCTCTCCACGAATGCGGAAATCCCCTCCCGGGCGTCCTCGGTCGCAAAGACATTGCCAAACGATTCCACGGCCGTGGCGATGCCGCGCCGGTAGTCGCCGTCATTGGCACGGTGGAACGCGGTGCGCCCCATCCGCATCACCACCGGCGATTTCTCGCACAGCGTCTGCGCCAGCGCACGCGCTTCGCGCATGACGTCTTCTTCCGGGACGACGCGGCTGACCAGCCCGAGCGACATGGCTTCGGCTGCGCCAAACGAGCGGCCCGTGAACAGCAGGTCGAACGCGCGATGGCGGCCGATGATGCGTGGCAGATGCGTGAAGTGAATGGCCGGCGTCACGCCGACGTCGATCTCCGGATAGCCGAAGGTCGCGGAGTCGGCGGCGACGATCATGTCGCAGTGAATCGCCAGCGTCATGCCGCCGCCGCGCGCGGTCCCGCCCACGGCGGCAATGGATGGCTTGCCGAGGTTGAACTGTGCTTCGTGCAGGCCGTTGTAGAGCTTGTCGACAAGCTGGTACGCGCGCGATGGCGTCGCGCCGTGCAGCGCATCGAGCTGAAGCCCGGCGCAAAAGCGCCGCGGCACGGCGCTGCCGAGGATGACGGCGCGTACGGAATCGTTGTGTGCCGCACGGCGCAAAGCGTCGAGCAGCGCATCGATCATGCCTTCGTTCAAGGCATTGACCGGGGGGCTGTCCAGCAGGATCTCGGCGACGCGGTCGCGGACTTCATAGGTAACGGTGGACATATTGGCTCCTGGTGTCATGCCGCGACGCGCTGGTGCGTCGACGCGGTGTCGGATTCAGCACAAGCGGCCGTCGCAACCACGCCGCTTGCCTTGAGCGCGGCGATGGCTTCGTCGTCGTAGCCGGCCTGGCGCAGGACCTCCTCGGTATGCTCGCCGAGCAGCGGCGGAGCGCGATGCGCGGCGCGGTTCTCGCCCCGGAAGCGGACGGGCAGGCCCATGTTGCGGACCGTTCCCAGCACCGGGTGCTCCGACTCGACGACCAGTCCGCGCGCAGCCAGCTGCGGATGCCCCAGTGCCTGATCGAGCGTATGAATCGGGGCGCAGGCGACACCGGCGTTGCGCAGCGCCTCGAGCCAGAACGCGACCGGCTCGGTCACAATGCGTGCCCGGACCAGCGCGACGGTCTCGTCGAAGTGCGCGACGCGATCGGCATTGGTCGCGAAGCGCGGATCATCGACATAGGCCTGCAGCCCGGCAACGGGGCAGAAGCGCCGCCACTGCGCGTCATTGCCGATGCCGATCATGACCGGGCCGTCAGCGGCCTCGAACACCTGGTACGGCGCCATGGCCGGATGCGCGGTCCCCATCGGGCGCGGCGGCTTGCCGCTGCACCAGTAGTTCTGCGCCAGGTAGCCCATGAAGCCCATCGCCGTGTCCAGCAGCGAGACCTCCAGCTGCATGCCGCGCCCGGTCTTCTGCCGCTCGATGAGCGCTGCCAGGATGCCGCTGAACGCATGCATGCCGGTGCCGAGGTCGACAGGGGAAAAACTCGCACGGGCGTGCCTGCCACCGGGTTCTCCCATCGTGCTGATCATGCCGCTGAACGCCTGCAGCATGACGTCGTAGCCGGGCTCCTGTCCGAGCGGGCCGGTCCGCCCGTAGCCGGAGATCTCGCAGTAGATCAGTGCGGGGTTCAGGGCCGACAGCGTTTCGTAGTCCACGCCAAGCCGCGCGGCGGCGCCGCTGCCGAATCCTTGCAGCACGATGTCGGACCTTGCCGCCAGCGTCTGCACGATCTTCCGGCCTTCCGCCGTCTTCAGGTCGACCGCGAGACTGCGCTTGTTGTGGTTGACCGCCAGGAAGGTGGCGGACTGGCCGCGATCCTGCGGCAGCCATGCGCGCGTGTCGTCGCCATGCCCGACCGGCTCGACCTTGATGACTTCGGCGCCCAGTTCGCCGAGATACTGGCCGCACAGCGGGCCAGCCAGCACCTTGCTCAGATCGAGCACCCGAATTCCCTGCAATGCAATCATGTGTCTGTCCGTTCGAAATCCATATGCGGCCCGGGGTACCAGGGCCGGAGCCACGCGTCCTATTCAGGCTTGATGTCGATCGATCGCGCCAGCGCCGTCCAGCGGGCAGCATCGCGGTTGACGAAGTCCTGCACTTCGGCCGGTGCAAGGTGGAAGGGCTCCGCGCCTCGCGCGATCAGCGCCTTGCCATAGGCCGTATTGCGCGCGGACTCGGAGACGGCCTCGCGCAGCAATCCGACAAGCGCGGCCGGCGTCCGGGCCGAGACCTGCAGCGAGAGCCAGAACTTGAGGCCCACCGCCGGATATCCCGCTTCGGCCAGCGTCGGCACATCGGGGAGCAGCGGTGATCGCGCCGCCGAGGTAATGGCCAGCGCCTTGAGCTTGCCGCCCTGCACCTGGCCAATGCAGGTGGTCATGCTGTCGAACAGGAAGTCGACATTGCCGGCCATCACATCGCTGCTGGCCGGCGCGCTGCCCTTGTACGGGACGGTGACCGCCGTGAACTTGGCGGCCTTGAGCAGCAGCGCGCCATAGATGTGCGGCGAGCTGCCGGCGCCGTAGGTCGCGTAGCTGAGGTTGTCTGGCTTCTGCCTGCCAAGCCGGACCAGGTCGGCCAGGCTGCCGACACCGAGCCTGGTCGGGTGTACCACCAGCACGTTCGGCACGGTCGCGACCACGCCCAGGGCCAGCAGGTCGCGCTGCGGCTGGAAGCGCAGGTCGGGGAACATCAGCGGGTTGACGGCGTGCATGCCGACCGTGTTCAGCAGGATGGTGTAGCCATCCGGGCTGGCATCGAGCACGCTCTGTGTCCCCAGATTGCCGCCGGCCCCGGGCTTGTTCTCGACGACGACGGTCTGCCCGAGCTTCTGCGACAAGGGCACGGCGATCTGCCGCGCGACGAAGTCGCCGGGGCCGCCGGCGGCGAACGGCACCACCAGCCGGAGCGGCCGCGTGGGCCATTGGTTTGCCAGCAGTGGCCGCGCGAACAGCGCGGCGCCGGCACCTGCGAGAAAGTTGCGGCGACCGATTCCCATGTCGTCTCCAGTGAAGGTCTGCGCCGGCCGCGTGCGTTGCGCGGGGCAGGTGTCACTATCAGGGCCGCCCGGCTATATGTCCAAGACATCTTCAGGATGCCGGGTATCATGATTCGTTATAGCCCGAGGCCGGGCACCCGTGGGCCAGGGAGACAGTGGGAGACAGCAATGGGAATACCGGTGGACATGCGCGGGTTGCGCAGTTTTCTTGCCGTGGCCGCGGCGGGGTCGATCTCGCGCGCAGCGGAAACGCTGCATATCGCCCAGCCCGCCTTGAGCCTGCAGATCCGGCAACTCGAGGAGACGCTGGGCGTGGACTTGTTCCTGCGCAGCCACAAGGGTGTGTCCATCACGGCGGCGGGCCAGCGCTTCGAGCAGCACGCCAGGGACATCCTGAAGCGGGTCGACCTGGCCTGCGAAGACGTGCGCGACCTCGTCACGGACCCGGAGGGACGCGTTGCCATCGGCCTGCCGCAGTCCATGGCCAAGATCCTGACCGTGCCGCTCGTGCGGGAGACCATCCGGCGCTGGCCCAAGGTGCGGCTGCAGGTGATCGAGCTGAGCACGGGGTACATACCGAACCATCTGCTGACCGGCCATATCGATATCGGCCTCACCTTCCAGGCGAACGCCGACCCCGGACTGCTGTTCGACCATCTGGTCGACGAAGATCTCGTGCTCGTGGCCGAGCCCGGCAGGTTTGGTGGCGCGAGGCGACGCGATGCCCTGCCAGCAAGATCCGTTCGCCTGGGTGACCTGAGTCGCTATCCGATGATCCTGCCCGCTGGCGAGCATGGCCTGCGAGCGCTGATCGACAGCCACTTGCGTGCGCATGAGATCGACCTGCATGTACTGGCGGAGGTGAATGCCATCCCCGAGCTGATCGCACTGGCCGCGGCCGGCGTCGGCTGCACCGTGCTCTCGTATGCGTCGGTCTGCACGGAACTGCGCAAGGGGCTGCTGTCAGCCGCGCGCATCGCCGAGCCCGCCATGTCGCGGCCGGTGTTCCTGTGCCGCTCGGCCACCATGCCGCTGTCTGTGGCGGCGTCGGCGGTGCATGAGTTGCTGGGGGAGATCGTCAGCGCCCAGATTGCCGACGGGAGCTGGCCCGCGCGGGTGGGTCCGGCGCGGCGGTGATGAAGCGCGGAGCTTCTTTGGCGCCTTGAAACTGCGGGAAGGCAATCTTCACAATGCAAGTAAAGCCGGGGCGGGCGTACCCGCCATCTCCGGCTCGCGCGGCTGGCATCCGGTCACCTGCCGCGGCTGGCGCGTATGCAGCTCAGCTCCAGGCAGGCGGCTCAGGTCTGCGACGCACCCTTCCTTGGGCGACGCACCGCTCTCAGCTTTCCGCTGCTGCCGCCGCCGCAGTAGAACAGGTCCCCGCCATCGGACTCGAGCCCCGATACGCTGATACCCGTGGGCATTTCCAGTCGTTCCAGGACTTCACCGGAGCGCGGATCGACGCGCCGCAGGTCGCTTGCTTCGTCCTCCCACGTGCCATGCCACAGCTCGCCGTCGACCCACGTGACGCCGGTCACGAAGCGGCTCGACTCGATGGTGCGAAGCACTTTGCCGGTCTCGGGGTCGACCTGGTGGATCTTCCGGTCGCGATACTGCCCTACCCAGAGTGATCCTTCGGCCCAGGCCAGGCCGGAGTCGCCACCGCCGCCTGGCGCGGGAATGGTGGCAAGCACGCGGCCGGTCTGCGGATCGATCTTCTGGATGCGGCTCTCGGAGATCTGAAACAAGTACCGGCCGTCGAAGGCGGTTCCCGCATGCGCGGGTAACTCGATGGCGCGCACCGTCTGCCCGCTCGCCGGGTCGAGCGCGTTGAGCTTGTCTCCGGAGGCAAACCATACCTGGTGCCCGTCGTAGGTGACGCCATGCACGGCGTCCACGCCCGGGAACGGGCCGTATTCACGAATGATTTCCGCTGCTGATCGCTTCATGTTCCTGTCCTCGTCACTGGTTGTTGTGCGTTTCATGCTAGCCGCCTGGCAGCGGCGCAGGGAGTAACAAGGTCGTCGCGAATCCGGGTATGGGGGGCGTCATCCAGCGACGCGCGCGGCCATGTCCGACCGGCTGCACCTTGCCCGCTGCCGCCAGTGCGTCGAGGGCGCGCTGCATGGTGCGCTGGCTGGCACCGAGCGCAAGCGCCAGGGCTGAACTCGACCACGACTCGCCGTCGGCCAGGCAGGCAAGCACCATGGCGTAAGCATCTTCGACGGGCAGTGCCAGCACGGCGACTTCGTTTGCACCGCGCGGCGTCAGTGCGAATCCGCGCCCGCTCGCCGTTATGTCGGCCAGCGGCCCGAGCGCCGCACGCAGCCGGCCGATTTCGACGCGCAGCCGGGCACGATGCGAGGCATCGGAGAATTTCGTGCGGAACGCACGCGCGATCAGCGCGTCGCGTGGCACATCGTCCGGCCAGGCTTCGCCGAGCATGCGTGCGAGCGCGAACAACACTGGACGCCGGGCGAGCGCGACCATGCTGTCGGCTTTGCGCACGACGAGACGACACGCGTCGACGACCAGCATTCCCGAGGCCAACAGCGCTTCCACCTCATCGAGCCGGAGCAGCCGCTCGCTGCCGCGCGCGATCAGGCGGGCCGCGGGCGTATCGAGGACGCGAGAGGTCGTTTCCACCTCGGCCATCAAGGCAGGAATGCCGGCTTGACGCGCCGCCTCGGCGGCCCGGCCGAGAGCCGCGCGGGCCGCTGTCGTCCGCAGGCGCCGGATCGCGATGCCGGCGGCGACAAGTTCGTGCGCGGCCCGAAGGGCGGGCGGCAGGGGCGTGGTGAGATCCAGTCCGGCAAGCCTGTGCTCGGCCTCATCCAGATGGCCGGTCAGCAGCAGGCGCCGGACCTGCAGATAGTGGGCATGCGCCGCGTTGGCGTGGTCGCCGTGCGCCTGGAGCGTGGCGCGTGCCGCTTCGAGTGTCCTGACGGGCCAGCCCAGCTCGCGAGAGACGAGGGCGATCTCGGCCTCGGCGACGATGCAACGCGCGCCTGCCACCACCTCTTTCGGGCCGAACGCGCGTGCGGCGGCGCGCAACAGTGCCTTGGCGCGGACGAAGTCGCCAAGCTGCGCCATGGCGATCCCGCGGAGGGCCAGCGCCGGTGCGTCGTCGCGCAGGGCGACGCGGTTCAGCGCGCCGAGCGGGTCACCCGCCGCCAGCGCTCGTGCGGCGGCCGTGATCAGCGAGTCCATCCGGAGTCCGCCACGCTTCTCGCTCCCATCGTTGGAGGCCGGCGCCTAATCTAGCACGCGGCTGCCTGCCGGGCTCGCCACGTGCCGCCGGCGGCATGTGTAGTATGGGGAAAGGCGGCCGGCGGCCGCCAATCCCCTTTTTCCCATCTACGGAGGTAATGAAGATGAGCGGCGCGGCGTACAACAAGATCGTGGTAGCGGTGGACGGCAGCAGCACGTCTGGCCTGGCCCTGGAGGAGGCGGTCAAGGTTGCCGGCCCCCGCGGCGCGACGGTGCTCGCGCTTTACGTCGTGGATAGCGCGACGCCGCTCTTCGATGCTGGCTTCTACGATCCGAGCCAGGTGCAGAAGGCGTTTGTAGAGAGCGGGCAGCGTGCGCTCGAGGATGCGGCCAGGCACCTGGCTGCCGCCAGCGTGAAGCACGAAACCCGGCTGGTGAGCGAGGCCCCGGTGCCGGGCGACATCGGCGCGTCCATCAATGAAGCGGCCCGCCAGTGGGGGGCCGACCTGCTCGTGATTGGCACGCACGGACGGCGCGGCGTGCGCCGCCTGGTGCTGGGCAGCGTGGCCGAGGCAGTGATCCGGCAATCCACCATGCCGGTGCTGCTGGTGCGAGGCGAGAGCGCCGCGGACTGACTACCGAGCCCGACGGGCCGTCAGCCTGCGAAGCGGAAATGTCCGCTGCGCAGCACGATCTCGCGGGCCTCGGTCAGTTCAAACAGGCTTTCCGCCAGTTGCTCGATGCGCTGGCGGTTGCTGGTGAAGGCCGCCAGCAGGTCCTCTTCGCGCGGCGAGCGCGCGCCAAAGTGCGCTTCGAGCGCTTCGGCGGTGACGGAATACTGGGTTGGGCTGCCGTTGACCGTGGCCGGGCAGGACAGCCTCAGGCTGGCCGCGCAGTAGGTCGGATTGGCGCGAGGAAACGAGACAGCGGACATGGCGTACCCCTCGTGCGGTCGACGAACGAATGACAACATTCTAGGACATTGTTTGCCGCGGTAAAGGCCGGTAAATGGTCGCCGCGTCGGGTTGGACAACGGTGGAACGTTTGCTTCGATCACCTACGGCAGTGCTTGTTGCGGCGCAGCAAATCAGAGAATCGATGCCACGCCGGCAACCATCTTGAGCACTGTTGCATCATCGCGGGGCATAGCGCCAGGTTCGGTGTGAACTCTGTTTGCCGCCATGAGTTGCGGCGCAAAGCCAATGACTGCGGGGTCTTTGCCAAAATTCGGGCAAAAAAAACCCGCGCAGTGTTCTGCGCGGGTTGGAATCCACCGAGGTGGTGGAGGAGACAGACTTCACTATACACGCCTTGCTGCGTCGCACCAAGCGGCTACCCAGGAATGTTCTGCTTCTGACACATTACTGTTGTGTCGTTACAACGGACGTAGGTTGATTTCCTTGTCCCACATCGCATCAGGCGCTTTCTAAAAGACCTATCGAAACAGATAAGCGGCGCCGACAGCGCAGAAAAGGCCAGCGACATCGGCAACGAGCGCGCAACCGAGGGCCTGGCGTGTATCACGTACATTGACACTGCCGAAATAGACGGCCAGGACATAGAACGTGGTCTCGGTCGATCCCTGGATAATGGCCGCAAGCCGGCCCTGGAAGGAATCCACGCCGTAGGTGGTCATCACGTCCACCATCAGCCCGCGGGCGCCGGCGCCGGACAGGATCTTCATCAGTCCGACGGGAAGCGCGGGTACGAACTCCGTGTTCATGCCCAGCGAGACGAAGCCGGCGGTCAGTCCGTGCATCAGAATGTCCATGCAGCCGGTAGCGCGGAATAGCCCGATTGCCACCAGGATCGCAACAAGATAGGGAATGATCTGCACGGCGACGCCGAAGCCTTCTTTGGCGCCGTCGATAAAGGCCTCATAGACGTTGATGCGACGTATGGCCCCACACACGAGGAAAACGGTGATCAGCGAAAGAATGAAGCCGCTGCCCGCCAGGGCCGTGAGCTGGCTTACGTGATCCGGCGACGCATGGCGAAGCCAGACCAGAAGCCCGCCCAAGCCTAGCGCGGCCAGGGCAAAGGCCGCCAGCACTGCCGGCCGGAACAGGTTCAGCCGCTGGACCCACGCCACCGCCAGCAGACCCGCCACGAACGAACCGCCCGTCGCGAGCAGTGTTGGAAGGAAGATATCCGCCGCATTGAATCCGACCAGCCCCTGCTTGATCGCAATGGCCTGCCGCATGGCAATGACCGAAGTCGGGATCAGCGTCAGGCCCGCGGTGTTAAGAACGATGAACATGACCTGGGCGTCGGTGGCCACCTCGGGGCGCGGATTCAGTGTCTGGAGTTCGCGCATCGCGTTGAGACCCAGTGGCGTCGCAGCGTTGTCCAGCCCGAGCAGGTTGGCCGAGATGTTCATCATCATCGCGCCCTGGGCCGGGTGGCCCTGCGGCACACCGGGAAAGAAGTGGCGCAGCAGCGGGTTGACCAGCCTCGCAAAGGCGTCCACTACGCCGGCTCGCTCGCCGATGCGCATGATGCCCAGCCAGAGACTCATCACGCCGGCCAGTCCCAGCGAAATCTCGAACGCCGTACGGGCGCTGTCGAACAGGCTGGCCAGCATCGACGGAAACACGGCTAGGTCGCCATTGGCAAGCCGTATGCACGCCGCCAGGAAGGCAGTCAGAAAGAAACCGAGCCAGACGAAGTTCAGGACCATCGGAAGTCAGGGCGAAGAAAGGTTGTCCGGGTCCGGTTTGCAGCCCGGGCCCGGACAGGCTTCGCATGATAGCCGCCGGCTGTTGCGGGCGGCAGGTTCTTCGTCAGGCGATCAGCGCGCCACGTTCGGCGAGCAGTTCGCGAAGTACCGAGCGGTGACAGTGCGCCTCATCTTCGCAGTAGCAGCCGACGGAGAAATTCGCCTTGTGCGACAGCGCTGCCAGCAGGTCCAGCGTATGGCTGGCATCGGGCGTGGCCATCTCCTTGCGGAAATGCCTGACGAAGGCGCGCCAGGTCTTGTCGTCCTCGGCGGCAAGGGCTTGGGCTACCAGCTCGGGTGAGGGTGACAGGACGGGATACCAGACGTCGTAGTAATCGCGGCTGGCAAATTCCGACTTGGGGACGCCTCGGGGCGGTCGTCGGACAGTGCCAATGCGAAGACCTTCATCCGCGGCGCGTGGGGAACCCAGTCGTACGATCCGGATGGTCATGGAAGTTTCCGCTCGGGAGGTAGCGAGGTGCCGAAGTCTGTGATCATGGATCATCGAGTCGTGTATGACAAACATCCGAACGCCGGCCAATGGCGGGCGTCCATCCAGAGCTTCTCTATATATAAATGCCCGGGATTTGGAACGGCCGCTGGAACGGTTGGCGATAGAGGGTCTTCAGCGCAAAGATTCATGAGGCTTATGAGCAACTTTCCGGTCTTCCCGAATTATTTCGCCAAAGCGCTTGCCAGGCCCTGCACGCTGCCGTACTATTCGCCCCCTCGCAACACAACGCGGCGCTGCAAGGCAGGGCTGGCAAGGGTTGCGGGGTTGACCGGGTGGTTCGGTGGCGCGAAGTTGGCGCGGCGGACCGAAGCAAAAAAGATTGCTAACCTGGTTGACGAAACGAAGAAAGTTCTGCATAATCTCGTTTCTCTGCTGCTGACGCAGCGACGCAAACGGCAAAGCCGGTGCGGGTCCGAAAGGGCGGGTTCTTTAACAACCAAACAACCGATAAGTGTGGGCGCTGGGTAGCGGACGCACGAGGCCTTCGGGCTTCGGAGCTTCAAAAGTTATACAGTGCTCGCACAGTAAAACGTGACTGGATTTTCGGATCTG